>NZ_CP118605.1:0-1200000 GCF_029869925.1 Microbulbifer bruguierae
ATGGATCGCAACCGCCTGTTTTGGGCCAGCCGTCGAGGCATGTTGGAGCTGGACCTGGTACTGCTGCCGTTTCTGGACAATGTTTACGAGACATTGTCTGAGGAAGACAAGCAGCGTTATATCAGGTTGCTGGATGAACAGGATCAGGATCTGTTCGCCTGGTTCCTGCGTAGGGAAGATCCAGAGGACCCGGATCTGAAGCACATAGTACAGATCATCCGTGACAATACCGGCCTTCAGGACTGAGGTCTCCGCTCGGACAGCGTCAGTCACTAGTGCTGGTGCCGAGCGTAGCGCCAGATTGGTCTGTGATCTGGCGCCATCCCGCCTGTTGAAATTCTTGCTGCTGGCCGCTGTGCTGCAGACCCTGCTGATGCTGGTTTTTTCCCGATTACCCTGGGTTGCGGTGGTATTCATGGCCGCCGCCGTGGTGGTCTGTAGCTGGTACGAATGGACCAGGTTGTCCCTTTTTGTCGGGCGCCTGTCCACCGCAGAGCGGCGCTGGTTTTGGCAGGTAAAAGGTGGTTCCAGAAAAGAGTTCCAGTTCAGTGGTGAGCTCACCCTGTGGCGCTGGCTGATTGTGATCAATGGCCGCGACCTGGAAGGTCGCAGATTGCGCCTGGTGCTGGCTCGCGACAGCGCCCACGCCGACGACTGGCGGCGGTTACAGGTGGCGTTGCGCTATTCCCGTTGAGTGTGCTGGCGAGCCCCTGGCTAATTGCCCTGGTCTGCAGCGCAGATAAAGGGTTGCTGAGCTGCATAGTTTTCCGGCACAAGAATGGTGTCCATGGCCAGTTCCCGCAGACCGGGATAGTCGAGGGAGTAGTGCAGGCCACGGCTTTCCCGTCGATCCAGTGCCGAGCGGATGATCAGTTCCGAGACGACCGCCAGGTTGCGCAACTCAATCAGGTCGCTGGTGATCTTGTAGTTGGCGTAGAACTCCCGGATCTCCTGCTGCAGCAGTGCCACGCGGTGCTCGGCCCTCAGCAGGCGCTTGCGGGTGCGCACGATGCCGACAAAGTCCCACATAAAGCGCCGCAGCTCGTCCCAGTTGTGGGATATCACTACGTCCTCATCAGAGTCGGTTACCCTGGAGGCATCCCATGCCAGTGCCGGACGCGGTGGCAGTACCCGGTCGAGAGTTTGGTCGATGTGCATGGCGGCGGAGCGGGCGTAGACAACACACTCCAGCAGGGAATTACTGGCGAGGCGGTTGGCACCGTGCAGGCCGGTAAACGTGGTTTCTCCAATGGCGTATAGCTGATCCAGATCCGTGCGCCCGTGCTGGTCGACCATGACGCCGCCACAGGTATAGTGGGCAGCAGGTACTACCGGGATGGCTTCCTTGGTGATGTCGATACCGTATTGCAGGCAGCTTTTGTACACGGTTGGGAAGTGGTCGCGTACGAACTCCGGGTCTTTGTGGGAAATGTCCAGATAGACACAGTCGGCTCCGAGGCGTTTCATTTCGTGGTCGATGGCGCGGGCGACGATGTCCCGGGGGGCGAGTTCACCGCGTTTGTCAAAGCGCTGCATGAAGCGTTCGCCATTGGGCAGTTTGAGCACGGCACCTTCGCCCCGCAGGGCTTCGGTGATCAGCATCGACTTGGCCTTCGGATGGTACAGACAGGTCGGGTGAAACTGGTTGAACTCCATGTTTGCCACCCGGCAGCCGGCGCGCCAGGCCATGGCGATACCGTCGCCGCTGGCGCCGTCCGGATTACTGGTATAGAGGTAGGCCTTGGCGGCGCCGCCGGTCGCCAGTACTACCGCACGCCCCTGGAATACTTCCACTTCTTCCGTTTGCTTGTTGTAGACGTAGCAGCCGGCGCAGCGAAAGCGGCTGGTTGCGGTGTCCGGCTGGCGGATCAGGTCCAGTGCGATATGGTGTTCGAAACAGTCAATGTTGGGACTGTTGCGCACCTGCTCGATCAGGGTGCTGTGCACGGCGCGCCCAGTGGCGTCAGCGCTGTGAATAATACGACGGTGACTGTGGCCGCCTTCTTTGGTCAGGTGATATTCCCCGTCCTCCTCGCGGGTGAATGCGACCCCCTGCTGGATCAGCCATTCAATGGCATCGCGACTGTTTTCCACGGTAAAGCGCACTGCGTCGGGGTGGCAGAGTCCGGCTCCCGCATCTAAGGTATCGGCTATATGGGCGTCTACCGAGTCAGCCTCATCCAGTACACCGGCAATGCCGCCCTGGGCAAACCAGGTGGAGCCGTCCTGCAGGCGCTGTTTGGATAATAGGGCTACCCGGTGGCGGGCGGCCAAATGAAGCGCCAGAGTGAGACCTGCGGCGCCACTGCCGATAACGAGAACATCGTAGTTGTTCAAAGTCCGTTTGCCTTCTCTCTTATGGAGTTTTAATAGTGCTGAGTGGCGCGTAGTATACGCTATCTTCAAAATTTACCGATTTGTCAGGAACTTATGACCAGGTTTGGGTGTCTTGGACACAGCAGAATAATCCTAGGTGCTGGGCGGTTTCGTCCCGGCGCCGCCGTTGGGAGTAGGGGATGACAGGGCAACAGGCGTCACCAAGTGACCGCCAACTGGTAGAGCGGGTCCAGAAGGGAGACAAGCGCGCCTTCGATCTGTTGGTGCTGAAGTATCAGCACAAGATCATGGCCGTGGTCAGCCGCTATATCAATGATCACGCGGAAGTACACGATGTGGTGCAGGAGGCTTTTATCAAAGCCTACCGGGCGCTGGGTAATTTCCGTGGCGAAAGCGCTTTCTATACCTGGATGTATCGCATCGCCATCAACACAGCCAAGAATCACTTGGTGTCCCGCAGTCGCCGGCCGCCGTCTTTCGATGTTGACCTTGAAGACGCTGAATACTACTCCGGTGCAGACCTGCTGCGGGACAATGAAACCCCGGAAAATCAACTGTTCCGCGACGAGTTGGAGGCGGTGGTGCACCGCTCCATCCGCGAGTTGCCGGAAGATCTCCGTTCGGCGGTCACTCTGCGAGAGATGGAAGGGTTGAGTTACGAGGAAATCGCCGAGGTGATGGGCTGCCCCGTGGGTACCGTGCGCTCGCGGATTTTTCGTGCCCGTGAAGCCATTGATCGCGCCGTTCAGGCGGCGATGGCGGGGGAGCCGGAACCGGTGGGAGGTCGCGGATGAGTGGCTATTCTTTGGTCAGTGCGATAGCTGATTTTGTTTTATTCAAATCAGTTTTAGAGGATTTTTGCGCTAAGGCGCAATGTTGACCGGAACGACAGTTAAAAATCTGAAGATTTCACACAAATTTTGTCTGCCAGGTAAAACTTTTCTGGCGAACTCCGGTCATAACAAGCAACAAAACAGGGTGCCGATTCAGCACCTACAGGATTGCATTGAAAGAGGGTTGACCCGTATGTCACACGGGAATCATCAGCAACGTCTGCACGAGTCGCTATCCGCGTTAATGGATGGCGAGGCCAATGAACTGGAGCTCCAGCGTCTGCTGAAAGAGAGTGAGGTCAACGGCGGTGTTTCCGCGGAGGATCTCAATCAGCGATGGTCGCGCTATCAGCTGGCTGCCAGTGTCATGCGGGGTGAGAAGGTTGCTCCGGTAGATCTCGGGCTTGCGGCGAGTATTTCCGCTGCGATCGCCGATGAGCCACCGCTGTCTCAGCCTGCTGAGCCTCAGTCTGCGAATGATGGTGGCGACAGTAGCGGAGGCAACCGCTGGCTCAAGTCGCTGTCGCGCGGTGCGGTGGCGGCAACCGTGGCCTTTGCGGCGATTCTTGGTGTGCAGCAGATGCAGGCACCACAACCGGGTACCGAGCTGGTGGCGGAAGTCGAGCGTCCGGTACAGCAGCCGGTGCAGCCGATGCCTCAGTCCAGTGGTTTTGTAACGCCCGCTCTGAACACCCGTGCGGTAAGTACCGCGCCCCAGTTGGTACCGGAGCCCCGCGTAGGCGTCAGCCCTGCCTATCAGGGGCAGGTGGTGCCGTCCCCGGAGCTGATGCGTCACCTGAATCGGGTTATGCTTGAGCATTCCGAGCAGGCGGCCCGAGTCGGCAGCCAGGGTATGGTACCCTTTGCGCGCGCTACATACGGTGAGCGCCCGGCGGAATAAGTGCGGTGCCACTACAGGCACCGTTGGCAGATCAATTCCCAATAAAGAAAGATCATGGTGAGTTTTTTTCAATTTTCTGCCGCAAAAGCCAACAGTCCGCTGTTGGCTTTTTTGCTGTTGGCAGTTCCGTTTTCTGCCAGTCTCTGCGCAGAGACAGCTGCGCCCGAAGAGGCTAATACAGCCGTTCAAGGCATGGTGGCGGGTGACAGCGCGCCCGTACCGCAACAAACGGTTTCCTCGCAATTAACGGCCCAGGACGAAACTGCTCAGACCGCACCGTCGGCTGCCAGCGTCGAGGCGCAGGCTTGGCTGACCAAGCTGGCGGATGCCGTTGCCAATCGCGAATACCGCGGGCTGGTGACCTTCGAGCATGTGGGGGCGATGGAAACCCTGGAAGTGGTACACGGGATTCGCAATGGCGAGCAGGTGGAGCGGGTGCGCTACCTTACCGGTGCGCCACGAGAACTGGTGAGCCGGGGGTTGGATGCGCAGTGTCGGCGTGAGGGCAGTCCGCTCTCCCGCGCTGGTCTTTGGAGCGCTACAGGGCTGCAGAATGTACAGGAAAATTATCACTTTCTTCTGCGTGGTGAAGAGCGTGTCGCCGACCGGGACGCGGTGGTAGTGGATGTGCGCCCGCGGGACCAGCACCGGTTCGGGCTGGTCATCAGCATCGATAAAGAAACCGGTCTACCGCTTAAATCCGTACTGATCACGCCGCACGGGCGGGCGTTGGAGCGCTTCCAGTTCGTTGAGCTCGATCTGTCACCGGTAAAAGACGAAGATTTGCAGCCACAATCCGCCGATGCCCGCGAAGCTGAGGGCGCAGGTCACTGTGGCAGTCTGGTCAGCCGCTGGCGACTGGGATGGGTTCCCAATGGCTTCAAGGCCGTTGCCACTCGCGAGCTTGCTGACGGCGAGATGCTGGTGTATAGCGATGGCCTCAACGCGTTCACCGTATTTGTGCAATCTCTGGGTCCGAATATGAGTTACAGGGGGCGCGCTGTGCGTGGCGCCACTGTAGCCTATATGGACCATATTCAGGTAAATGACACGCGTTATACAGTCACAGTGGTGGGAGAGATCCCCGACGGTACCGCCGAGCTGGTGGCCAAATCGGTACAAACTGGACACTGAGTGTAGGAATGATGCGAGTGAGCCCAGCTGCCAGTGACGCAGTTTCAAATTCGGCATCCATTTCACTGCGGAGGCAATCGTGATCGAAGAGCGTGGCAGGGTCGTGGCGGCGGCTGTTCGGGACTCTGCAGTTTGGGTGGAAACGGTGCAGCGCAGTGGTTGCCACAGTTGTGCGGCGAAATCCGGATGTGGCACCGGGCTACTGGGCGATTTCTGGGCCAGTGCTTCCAGAGTAAAGGTTCCTGTGCCACCCGCGGACCTCAACGCCATCCACTTGTATGACACGGTTGTCATTGGCATAGCAGAAAATACCCTGGCCACCAGCGCGTTGATCGTTTACCTGTTGCCCCTGGTGGCTCTGGTTTTGGGAGCCCTTGCGGGGCAGGCGCTGGGTGCGGAGCACTGGGCCATTATTGGTGCAGTGGTTGGTTTGTCTGTGGGTGCACTGTGCGTTCGTCTGTTCAGTCATGCCAATCGCCACAATCCTGCGATGGTGCCGCAATTCTTGCGGCTGGAAAGGGGGCGTCCGTGCGTGGTTGAGACCGTTACGCTTTCTTGACATCTCCTCGTTGAATACCCTGAATTTTCAGAAACTTTTCTTTTGTATCCCCTCCGACATTGCCGTTCCATCCCGATCGCTATCGACTTGTCGGGTGGTGCCGGTGTCTGGTTACTGCCTTCCTGAATTTCTTTTCCTGAATTCCTTCCTACACTGAATGCTGATCTGTATTGGCGCTGTGTTTTTCGGTGCAGTACAGCGCGGGCGGGCATCAAAAGGACAAAAGGAGAGTCGGGATGTTTGAAGGCCGTTGCTATGCCGAAAGCTGGCCGCTGCGAACTGCTTTTGTCATTTCCCGCGGTGCCCGCACCGAAGCGCGGGTCGTAGTGGTAGAGGTGGTGGCCGAGGGTATCTGTGGAATTGGGGAATGCACGCCTTACCCGCGCTATGGGGAAAGTGTGCAGTCGGTGCTGGCTGAAATATCTTCTGTGCTGCCTTCGCTGCAACAGGGGGTGACCCGGTTGCAGTTGCAGGAGGTAATGCCTGCAGGTGCCGCCCGCAATGCGGTGGACTGCGCACTGGCGGACTGGGAGCACAAGCGGGCCGGAAATCAGGTCGTCGAACCCCAGTGGCTACCAACCGTGCAGACCCTTGGCATTGACGAACCGGAGGCCATGGGAGTGGCGGCGCAAAACGCCGCGGCTCTTGGGGTGAGGGTCCTCAAGCTCAAACTGGATAAGCAGCTTGTTCTCGAACGGGTGGGCGCGGTGCGTGCTGCGGCACCAGATTGCCAGCTGATAATCGATGCGAATGAAGCCTGGTCAGTCAGCGGGTTGCCGGCACTATGTGATGAGCTGGCGGCACTCGGGGTGGCCATGCTGGAGCAACCGTTGCCCGCGGGAGAGGACAGTCTGCTGGCGAAGTTCCAGCACCCGTTGCCGATCTGTGCCGACGAGAGCTGTCACACTCGAGCAGACCTTCCGCGCCTGAAAGGGCGGTATGAGATGTTGAACATCAAGCTGGACAAGACCGGCGGTATTGGTGAAGCGCTGGCACTGGCGGAAGAGGCAAGGGCGCAGGGGTTTCAGTTAATGCTGGGATGCATGCTCTGTACCTCCCGCGCGGTGCGGGCAGCCTGGCCGCTGGGCAAGTACGCGCAATTTGTAGATCTCGACGGACCCACCTGGTTGGCGAAAGATATTAATCCGCTGCGATTTGCTGATGGACGGGTCTATTGGGTCTGACTTGTGAGCGATCTGCTAAGGCCGGTAACACAGTAGTTCCGTCAGTACGGACAGGTATTCTTCGCTGGCGGCATCGGCGGAGATCGGTGGGTATTCAAGGGTTATACAGGGGTATTGATGCTCGGCGCACCAGGTGCCGAAAGAGCCCGGAGTCTGGTAACCCACGTCGGTCACCAGCGGCAGTTCGATACGCTCCGCCAGCCAGTGTCCCAGCGGGCTTTGTGAGGGATCTTCAACACAGGCCAGTGGTTCGTGAATGGAAACCATCCAGGCGGGTTTCAGGTCTTCTATCAGGCGGCACAGTGCCTGGGTTTCCGGCTCTGACCCGGCAGTTTCACCACTGGAAAGATAGACGTCCCGGTCATCGGCCGCGCTATTCCAGCGATACACGGTGCCGCCGGCCTGCCAGTTACTGGTGGCGAAATTGCGGTTGAGGTCCACGCCGCGAGCGTTGGACCTGACACCCAGCTGGCTGCCGTCAGGATTCACCGCCAGGATGACATGGTGACGCAATTGCCCCGGTGCCAGGGTGCGCAGGGCGCAGGAGAGGGATACCACGGCAGCGGCTTCGTCGCCGTGGGTGCCAGCCATCACCATACCGGTGTGCTCATCGCGAATCTCGGCAGGAAAGTACAGAAGGGGGGCGCCGAGCGCTGTCTGCCCGTATTGCTGTCGCTGGTGGTGAAACAAACCGCGTTGTGGGCGAGGACGCATCTGGATGGACTCGTACGAATGGGTCATGAAGTTCTTAACACTGTTTTACACTGGGGGTGAGAACTTTCTCACGAAAATTCCGACTAACAGAGTGTTGCCGGTGGCGAGGAATCTCCAGTCACCGGCGCGCTGTCGAGGCGCCCATAATGGATAAGTTATCGTGGGCACCGCGCAATCCGAATTTCACTGTAGATTTTTTGCATATTAGTAGAAAGGCTTATCAGGGGTGACAAATATGGTTGCACGCTATACGCAGTTTTTGCTTGCGCTTTGTATTTTTGTTTCAACGGCCGTCTGCGCCCGCGGGCTGCCGGAATTGACCGATCTGATCGAGCAGAATTCTCCTGCGGTCGTGAAGATCAATACCGTGGAGCGCAGTCAGGCTTCCCGCAACGCAATACCGCCGCAGTATCAGCAGGATATTCCGGATATCTTCCGTCATCTGTTGGAGCCCCCGCAGGGGCAGCGGCGGCCGGTTGCCAGTATGGGGTCCGGATTTATCGTGTCGGAAGACGGCTATGTGGTCACCAACAACCATGTGGTCGAGGGTGCAGACGAAGTGACGGTCACCTTGACCGATCGCCGCGAGTACGAGGCAAAAGTGATCGGTACGGACTCACGCTCCGATCTGGCGTTGCTCAAAGTAGAGGCCCGGGGACTGCCCACGGTGCGCTGGGGAGACTCTGAGAAGATCAAGGTCGGTGAGTGGGTTGTGGCGATCGGCTCCCCTTTCGGCCTGGACTATTCCGCCAGTGCTGGCATCGTCAGTGCCATGGGACGCAGTATTCCCAATGAAAGCCGGGAAAACTATGTGCCCTTTATCCAGACGGATGTGGCCATTAATCCGGGTAACTCTGGCGGCCCACTGTTCAATATGAATGGCGAAGTTGTTGGTATCAACTCCCAGATTTATACCCGCAGTGGCGGCTCTATCGGTCTGTCCTTCGCCATCCCGGCCAGTCTTGCCCAGGATGTGGTGGCGCAACTGAAAGAGAAGGGGCGTGTAGACCGCGGGTGGCTGGGCGTGGGTATCCAGGATGTAGATCGCAAGCTGGCAACGGCTATGGGTCTGGGTAAGCCCGCCGGTGCGCTGGTGGGGCAGATTGAGGCGGGATCCCCTGCGGCTGACGCCGGTATTCTGGTGGGCGATATCATCACCCGCTTTGGCGACCACAAAATCGTGACCCACGGCGATTTACCGCACGTGGTTGGTCAGATCGCCCCGGGTACCGAGGTTCCGGTAGTGCTGATGCGCGAGGGCAAAGAGCGCAAACTGAAGGTCCGGGTTGGTTCATTGCCCGGTGAAGATGGCGGTCAGCAGCAGACCAGTGGGCCGGCATCTACCGATGTGGGTGGTCGTCTGGGGCTGGTGGTAGACGACATCCCCGACAACCTGAAACAGCGCTTGGGGGTGGAGAGTGGCGTGCTGGTGAAGCAGGTCGTTCCTGGCAAGGCTGGCGCCAACGCCGGCTTGCGCGGTGGCGATATCATTGCCCAGCTCGGCTTTGACGCGGTGGACACTTTGCAGGATTACACGAAGATCGTGAAGAAACTGCCCAAGGGTGAGTTGCTTCCGATCCGCTTCTTCCGCGGTGGCCAGCCTACCTTCCGCACCATCCAGATCGACGAGGATTGAACTGAGTGAGGTTGGGCGTCCGGCGGCATTGCCGGAGGCCGCACCAAGGCGCACCAAGATGGACGCGATGTCGAAGCTGTCTTGCAGTGGTGTTGAACTAGGCGCGCAGTCCCGGGTTTTTCGGGGCTGCGCGCAGACTGGATGCACTTTTCCTGCAACCTGTTAGACTTGCGCCCACAGCGCGGCCCGGTCCGCCCATTAACTCACTGATTTTTAAAAGGTTTTACCCTCGCAGTGGCCACTGATCTCTCCCATATCCGCAACTTTTCCATCATTGCCCATATCGACCACGGAAAATCGACCCTTGCCGACCGCTTTATTCAGGTCTGTGGTGGCCTGTCCGATCGTGAAATGGCCGAGCAGGTGCTCGACAGCATGGACATTGAGCGTGAGCGGGGTATTACCATCAAGGCCCAGAGTGTGACTCTGGACTACACCGCCCGCGACGGTAAAACCTACCAGTTGAACTTTATTGATACCCCAGGACATGTGGATTTTTCCTACGAGGTGTCTCGCTCTCTGGCGGCGTGTGAAGGCGCGCTGCTGGTGGTGGATGCGGCGCAGGGGGTAGAGGCCCAATCTGTGGCCAACTGCTACACCGCTATCGAGCAGGGCCTGGAAGTGATTCCGGTGCTGAACAAGATGGATCTGCCCCAGGCGGAACCGGAAAAGGTGGCGGAAGAAATTGAGGACATCATCGGGATCGATGCGACCGAGGCTACTCGCTGCAGCGCCAAGTCCGGTCTCGGCGTGGAAGATGTGCTGGAAGATCTGGTGCGCCTGGTGCCGCCACCCAAGGGCGATGTTGATGCGCCGCTGCAAGCGCTGATTATCGACTCCTGGTTCGATAGCTATCTGGGTGTTGTGTCGCTGGTGCGGGTGGTGCAGGGCACCCTGCGCATCAAAGACAAGATAGTGACCAAGTCTATCGGTCGCCCGCATGTCGTTGACAGCGTGGGCGTGTTTACACCCAAGCGCAAGGAAACCGGCGTGCTCAGAGCCGGTGAAGTGGGCTTTGTGGTTGCTGGTGTCAAAGATATTCACGGCGCGCCGGTGGGCGATACCCTGACGCACGCCAAGGGCGCGGAAGAGGTGGCCATGCTGCCGGGTTTCCAGAAGGTAAAACCGCAGGTTTATGCCGGTCTGTTCCCGGTCAGCTCTGACGATTATGAAGCCTTCCGCGATGCGCTGGACAAGCTTTCCCTGAACGACGCCTCCCTGTTCTATGAGCCGGAAACCTCTGACGCCCTGGGCTTCGGTTTTCGCTGTGGCTTCCTGGGAATGCTGCACATGGAGATCATTCAGGAACGCCTGGAGCGGGAGTACAACCTCGACCTGATTACTACGGCGCCGACGGTGGTGTACGAGGTGCAACTGACCAATGGCGAAGTGGTCAACATGGACAACCCCTCGCGCATGCCGGACCTGGGTATGATCGAAGAAATGCGCGAGCCCATTGTCGAGGCCAATATTCTGGTGCCCCAGGACTACCTGGGCAATGTAATCACCCTGTGTGTGGAAAAGCGCGGTATCCAGAAAGACATGCAATACGTGGGTGGTCAGGTATCCTTGCGCTACGAGCTGCCCATGAGTGAAGTAGTGATGGATTTCTTCGACCGCCTGAAGTCCGTCAGTCGCGGTTTTGCCTCGCTGGATTACAACTTTGTGCGCTTTGACCCGGCGAAACTGGTGCGCCTTGATATCCTCATCAACGGCGAGCGGGTAGACGCTCTGGCGGTGGTCCTGCACCGGGACAACGCCCAGCAGCGCGGACGTGCGCTGGCGGAAAAAATGAAAGAACTGATTCCGCGGCAGATGTTCGATGTGGCCATTCAGGCCGCTATTGGTGGGCAGGTTATTGCCCGAACCACCGTAAAGGCGTTACGCAAGAACGTAACCGCCAAATGTTATGGTGGTGACGTGACCCGTAAGAAAAAGCTGCTGGAGAAACAGAAGGCCGGTAAGCGCCGCATGAAGCAGCTGGGTCGGGTAGAAGTGCCCCAGGACGCGTTCCTGGCTGTGTTGAAAGTCGACAGCTAAACATTTTTTCGGGCCCGCCTGCTCATCGGCAACGCTGGGGTGTAGGCGCGCGCAGTAGATAAGAACCGGTAGTTAGAACCGGTAGAAAGAATCAGTCAGAAAGAGACTTTGGAATGGATATCAATTTCCCCCTTATTTTGCTGTTGCTGGTGGTGGTAACCGGGGCAATCTGGCTGTTCGACGCACTGTTTCTGGCTTCTGGCCGCAAGGCCCGGGTGGCCAAAGGGCAGCAGCCTCAAGAGCCGGTAGCGGTGGAGTACGCCAAGTCGTTCTTTCCCGTACTGGCAATTGTGTTCGTGTTGCGCTCTTTTCTGGTGGAGCCCTTCCAGATTCCTTCCGCCTCCATGGATCCCACCCTGCGGGTTGGGGATTTCATACTGGTGAACAAGTATGCCTACGGCCTGCGCCTCCCGGTGACCCGCACCAAGGTACTGGATATTGGCGAGCCCAAGCGCGGCGATGTGATGGTGTTCTTTCCTCCGCACATGAATGACACCTACTACATCAAGCGGGTGATCGGTCTGCCTGGCGACGAGATTCGTGTGGAAAACAATCAGCTGTACATCAATGGCAAGGCTGCGCCCCAGGAATTGATTCAGGCGCTGCCGCCAGGTAACCCGAAAAAAGAGTTTCTGTGGGAAGAAATTGACGGCCACCGCCACCTGATGGCAAAAATGGTAGCGCCCACCCGCTATGGCACTATCCGCACACTGACGGTGCCCGAGGGACACTACTTCATGATGGGCGACAACCGGGACAACAGTCTCGACAGTCGCGAATGGGGATTCGTACCGGAAAAAGACATTGTCGGTAAAGCCTTTGCAATCTGGATGCATTGGGACAAACTACTGAGTCTGCCCAGTTTTGAGCGGGTAGGTGGAATCGAGTAACGCTGGAAGCGAGCAGAACCGGAACGAGGCTGCTTTGAGGTGACCCACGGAAGGTCGGTATTCGAAACAACGATAAAACAAGATTAATTCGGTACAAACCCATGGCTCTGCAAAATTATTTTCCGTCACCACTGATTGCCCAGCGGGGCATGAGTTACTGGGGCTGGTTACTCATCATCGCCGTTTTTGGCTTTGGTGTGACGATTGTATCCAAAATGGCTGGCCCCTATAACGAAGCTCATTACGTTGAGTTGGGGCTTCGTTCTCTGTCTCAAAATGACAATATTCGGGACATGAGTAATACCGAGATCAAACGTGATCTGGACAAATTTTTTACACTAAATGGCGTGAGCGGAGTGCCTACCAAAGCGGTAAAAATTATTCGCGGGGCTGATAGCACCCTGGTCAGTATCAAATACGAACTCCGAGAGCCCTTGTTCAAGAATGTGGACGTGGTGATGAAGTTCGACAAACAGCTCAATACCGCGAAGCCAGAGCTCTGCTGTGACCCATTGGTGGACCTGAAGCAATTCCAACGCGAAGATTGAGCGCACAGCGAAAGACGAAATACAAACGGTGACAGACCTTTTACTCCAGCGGCTCAGCAATCGCCTGGGCCATCAATTTACGCAGGTTGAGCTACTTTCCCTGGCGTTGACTCACAGATCACACGGCAGTCGCAATAACGAGCGGCTGGAATTTCTTGGCGACTCCATCCTCGGGCTCACCATCAGTGCTGCTTTGTTTGAACAGTTTCCCGAAGGCCGCGAAGGGCAGATGAGCCGGCTGCGTGCCCAGCTGGTCAGCGGTGAGACCCTGGCCAAGGTGGCGCGGGAGCTGGAGTTGGGCGAATGCCTGCGCCTTGGAGAGGGCGAAATGAAAAGTGGCGGCCACCGCCGTGCCTCCATCCTGGCGGATGCCGTGGAGGCGATCATCGGCGCCATCTACCTGGATGCCGGACTCGATGCGGCACGGGAGCGGGTACTGACCTGGTTTGGCCCGCGTTTGCAGAACCTCTCGCTGGAAACCGCCAAAGACCCTAAAACCCGCTTGCAGGAATGGCTGCAGGCCCGTCAGAAGCCGCTGCCGGAGTACAAAGTGGTGGAGATCGGTGGTGAGGAACACTCCCAGGAGTTCGTGGTGGAATGCCGTGTAGATGGACTCAAAGACCCGGTGCGTGGATCTGCCAGTAACCGGCGCGCGGCGGAAAAGGCCGCGGCAACGACCGCCTATGCGCGACTGACCGGGCAGGGCTGACACCCGAAATGACCCTATAATCTGCTTCATTATCAATTGCCCAATTTCTCAGGTGCGTCCGCGGTAGACCTCGCGGGCAGCCTCAGGCTCGGAGACCCCCCTTGAGCGAACAACCCACCCGCTGCGGATATGTGGCCATCGTCGGCCGACCGAACGTCGGCAAATCCACATTGCTGAACCATATTCTCGGTCAGAAGATCTGTATTACTTCCCGAAAGCCCCAGACCACCCGGCACAATATGCTCGGTATCAAGACCGAGGGGCCGAACCAGATTATTTTTGTGGATACCCCTGGCCTGCACGCGGGCGAAGAGAAAGCCATCAACCGATATATGAATCGCGCGGCCATCAGCTCTACCCGGGATGTGGATGTGGTGGTGTTTGTGATCGAGCGCGCGCGCTGGACCGAGGGTGACGAGCTGGTGGCGCAAAAACTGCGGGGACTAAAGTGCCCGCTGATCGTGGCCGTCAACAAAGTGGATCAGCTGGAGGAGAAAGGTGAAATGCTGCCGCAGCTGCAGGCGCTTTCCGAACGTTTCCCCGATGCCGAGATAGTGCCGGTCTCAGCTCTGCGCGACTCCAATCTGGACGCATTGGAAAAAGTGATTGTGGAGCGCCTCCCTGAAGGTGTGCACTTTTTCGAAGAAGACCAGATTACCGACCGCAGCTCCCGCTTTCTCGCCGCCGAAATCGTGCGCGAGAAAGTGATGCGTCAACTGGGTGCAGAGATTCCCTATGCGGTGACTGTGGAAGTGGAAGAGTTTGCCCAGGAAGGCAAGGTACTGCATATCAGCGCTGCGATTCTGGTGGAGCGCAATGGGCAAAAACGCATTCTGATCGGCACCAAGGGTGAGCGTATCAAGCAGATCGGACAGCAGGCGCGCCTGGATATGGAGCGCCTGTTCGACAGCAAGGTGATGCTCAACCTGTGGGTGAAAGTGAAATCCGGCTGGTCCGACGACGAGCGCGCCCTGCGCAGCCTCGGCTACGTCGACAAACAGTAATATCACTTCGTACCGTGCAGCAGCTTCCCCCGCAACCGGCCTATATTCTGCATTCTCGGCCATTTCGGGATTCCAGTCTGATACTGGAGCTGCTGACGCCGGACTACGGGCGTATCGCCTGTATTGCCAAAGGGGCTCGCCGCGACAAGCAGCGTCGGCAGCGGGCCCTGCAACCTTTTGCTCCCTTGTTGGTGACCCTGCTGGGGCGCCATGACCTGAAGACGCTCGGCCCGCTCGAGAACGCCGGCCAACCCCTGTGGTTAAAGGGGCGTGCGGTCTATGGTGGTCTCTACGCCAACGAACTGCTGGTGCGTCTGTTGCCGGAGGGCGAGAGTCAGGTTGCGGTGTTCGCCGCCTACCAACAGTTGCTGGCGCAGCTGGCGACACTTGGTGGTGAACAGAGTGGGGAATTGGAGTTGCCCCTGCGGCGGTTCGAACTGGGTTTGCTGCAGGCCTTGGGAAGTTGCCCGGAGCTGAATTTCAGCCCGCTGGCGAATGCCCCGATTGGCGCGGATGCAATTTATCGTCTGACACCGGAAGAGGGCTTCGCACCGGTAATGGTGCCGCCAGGCTCCTCGCTCCGCGCCACTGATTTCCCGGGGGCGCAGCTGTTGGGGCTGGCAGCCTTGATGGAATCCGGGGACGACGAGCTGGCGGTGGGGATGGCAGAGATATTGAGCGCAGCCAAGCGACTCGCCCGACAGTTACTGGCCCCCCTGCTTGGTCATCGTCCTCTCAAGAGTCGTGAGTTATTTCGCCAGGTCTACGGGGCACCCTAGTGCGCTTGTCAGTGGGGGCTTCCATCACTAGTGCTTGCTTCTTCAGCAATTTCCATACCTGAAATTCCGATTTTTCCGATCTGCTCTAGGCCGAACAGGGCATCCAGATCCTGCTCTGCGGCCCAGTCCCGCAGGCTGCGGATTTCTTTTGTCAGTAACTCGTAAGCACTGGCATCGATATCCGCTTGCTCCTGTTCCTGTAGTGGTCGCAGGTACTCCTGCAACTGTTCGGTGGCCGCTCGCAAGCGAGGAACGCCGCAGTAACAACAACCGCCATGTAACCGGTGGACACATTCGAACAGCGCCTTGTGATCGCCAGCTCCGTAATAGCGGGAGATTTCCCGCTCCTCGTCGTGCAGACTCTTCAGTAGCATGCGCAGCAGGTCGCGGGCGAGGCTTGGGTCCTGGTTCGCCAGGTCCAGGCTTTCAGTGATATCCACTAATCTTGATTCCACAAGTGCGGCCGGCGGTTCAAAGTGAGTGCTGGCGTAGACCTGCAGCCAGCGTTTTACGGTCTGTGACAGCTGGGTTTCGCTGACAGGTTTACTCAGGTAGTCGTCAAGGCCGGCGCTCAACAGGCGCGACTTCTCCTCGGTACCCGCGTGTGCGGTGAGGGCGATGATCGGTGTCCTATGGCCTGACTCCTCCTGACGGATTTTGCCGGTGGTGGCAATGCCATCCATTTCCGGCATCTGGATATCCATGAATATCATGTCGAACTGTTGTTCTCGCCACATCGCCAGTGCTTCGCGACCGCTGGCCGCCACTTGAACTTCGATATGTTGCCCCCGCAGCAATTCACTCATGAGCAGGCGATTGGCTTCATAGTCGTCCACGACCAGTATCCGGGGCTTGTTGGGCCAGGGCAGCGGGGGGAAGCTGCCGGTCACAGGGCGTGACTGTGCGTGGTGCGGCAGGGCGCGTTTCAGCGCACGCAGTAAGCCCTCGCGACTGACCGGTTTACCGAGGAATGCCAGCACCCGTGAGCGCAGAGCGTCGTAGCAACGGCGCAGATCTGCGGGGGACCCCTGAACCACGACGCGGCACTGGAAGGTATCCACCAGCTGCTGCACGGTTCCAATGAATGACTCGAAGTCCCCCGCGGCATTGGCGGTGTCGATGATGAGCGCGTCGGGCATGGCATCGTGGCGCCACATCTGTTCGACGGTCGGCACCAGGCTTTGGCCATCGCCGTGCTCCAGCGGTTCGGCCTGCCAGTGCCGCAATTGCTGCTCTATTTGCCGGCGGGTCATCGGGTTGGGGTCTGCCAGCAATAGATGGCAGCCGGGGAATTGTTCGCGAGTCGTAGGTACGCGGTTGCGGTCGATGGCGAGGGGGAGGTTGATCCAGAAAGTACATCCACCTTGCTCGTTGTCGTCAAGGCCCATCTCGCCCTGCATGGTTTCGATAAGGCTACGCGCGATACTGAGGCCCAGGCCGTTATTGCTGAGTTCCTGATGCGGCAAACTGCTATTGATGATGTGCTTGAGTTCCCGGTGGGTTTGCTCATCACAGCGCGCACCGTTGTCGATGATATTGACGCGCACCATCAACTCGGACTCTTTACCGCTCTGTACGGTAACCGTTACGGGAATATTGCCGTTTTCTGAGGAGCGAATCGCAGTGCTGACCAGATTGGTAAGAATCTGCTTGATGCGCAGGGGATCGCCAATCTGGGATGGTGGCAATAGTGGGTCGATAAACGGCACCAGTTCCAGCCCGTGCTCATAGCCATAGGGAGCCAGAATCTGCAGGGTTTCTTCGACGACCTGTCCGATGTTCATGGGGCTGTGGTCGAGCACCAGATTGCCGGACTCAATGCGGGAGAAATCCAGAATATCGTTGATTGACGTCAGCAGGCTTTCGGAAGATCGCAGAATGGTCTGGAGGTAGTCCCGTTGTAGCTGGTCTACCTCGGTTTTCAACAGCAGGTTGGTGAAACCGATAATACCGTTGAGTGGTGTACGAATTTCGTGAGTGGTGTTGGTGAGGAAGGTGGATCTTAAACGGCTGTACTCCACCGCTTTTTTTCGCGAGAGCTCCAGCTCGATATTCTGTTCTTCCATGGCATCCATTGACTGGCGCAGATCTTCCATCGTCTGGTGCAGGCTTTCCTGATAATCCCGCTGGTAATCCGTCAGATTCGCGGCCATCAGATTGATCTCCTCCGCCAGCTGGGAAAGTTCCAGATTGCGGGAGCTGGCTGCGCGCGCGGTCAGCTTGCCCTGGCCGATAGCGCGCAGGGTCTCTTTGAAACGGTCCAGGCTGCGGGTGGCCCGCTCGGCAAGAATCACGGCCCACACCAGTGCAGTCAGGGCGCAGACGATCAATCCCAGCAGCCCGACCAGCGCCACCTGATAAGTGCCCACAAGGAAATAGGGGCGGTGCAGTTCAATAGCCAGCCAGCAGTGGGCCTCCGCATCCAGTAAGGGTTGTATTACCTGCAGGCTGTGGAGGTCCTCGTACACGTGGCCGCCTCGGCCCTGTAGGTCGGACGCTTTCAGGTTGGCCCTGGGGCGAGGGCCAACGCTGGATATCAGCGTCAATTCTTCCGCGCCGGTGTTATTGCGCACTGCCCGGTAAAGTTGCACAGATCGGATCATGTCCCGTTCGAGCATCAATGCCATCAGGCTTTTATTCAGCCACTCGATACGGACTTCAAACGGATGGTTATCACTCAGTTCGATGAGTTCTACCAGCTGTTGAGCACTCGCGTGGCCATGACTTAGCAGAAGGTCACGGCGATCGCTCATCTGTTGCAGGGTAAAAATGAGGCACAGGAGTACAGCGAGGATCAGCGCTGGGGCCAGGGTGTAGCGAAACAGGATTGTACGCAGGCTGACCCGCCGGCGGGAGCGGTATGAGGATTTGCGACGCTCCGGGGGCTTCACGGGAGGTGATTCCGGGGCTTCCATTTGTGGTACATCGGTAGGTGACTCCTGCTGGGGCTGTTTGTCAGAGTGGGTCATGGCAACCGTGGACTGTGTTATTTTTATCCGATTTTACCCCCTTGAGCGGTAGAAGGCACCCCAAACGTCCGGTAAAAAGGTGTAGAAATTCTGCCCAGAGCGTGGCCCGTGAACGTGAAGCATTCGCAGCCAAGCCGGGTCGGGGGTAGAATGTGCGCCCGTATACCCGGATGGATCAGAAGTTTGACTATGGAATACCCGACGATTGCCGATTGCGTGGGCAATACACCTCTGGTGCGCTTGCAGCGCCTGCAGGGGCAGACCTCCAATACCATTTTGCTCAAACTGGAAGGGAACAATCCCGCGGGCTCGGTAAAAGATCGCCCGGCCCTGTCCATGATCAGCCACGCAGAAGCCCGCGGCCAGATTACCCCCGGTGATACCCTGATTGAAGCGACCAGCGGCAATACCGGCATTGCCCTGGCGATGGCCGCTGCGATCAAGGGCTACCGGCTAATCCTGATCATGCCCGAGTCCGCCACTGATGAACGCAAGGCGGCCATGACGGCGTACGGGGCTGAGCTGATTCTGGTATCCGCGGCCCAGGGGATGGAGGGGGCGCGCGATCTGGCATTGCAAATGCAAGCGGAAGGTCAGGGGTTGGTGCTGGACCAGTTCTCCAATCTCGATAATCCGGTGGCTCATATTGAAACCACCGGTCCCGAGATCTGGCGGCAGACCGGTGGGCAGATCACCCATTTTGTCTCCTCCATGGGGACGACGGGGACCATTATGGGTTGTGGCCGCTACCTGAAACAGCAGAATCCGGATGTCCAGATCATTGGCCTGCAGCCGACAGAGGGGTCCGCGATTCCGGGAATTCGCCGCTGGCCCGAGGCATACCTGCCCAAAATATTCGTTCCGGAAGAAGTGGACAGAATCATGGATATCAGTCAACAGGAAGCCGAGGCCATGACCCGGCGGCTGGCTCGGGAAGAGGGGATTTTTTGCGGTGTCTCATCCGGCGGCGCGGTTGCGGGAGCGCTGAAAATCTCTGCAGAAGTGGAGAATGCTACCATCGTGGCCATTGTTTGTGATCGGGGCGATCGCTATCTGTCCTCTGGACTATTCAATGTCACAACCCCGATCTAGGGCGGCGAAGATAAAAAATACTGAAAACGGTTTTTGTGGTCGCTTTAGCCTCGCGCTTTCGATCTCGACCTTATTTCAATTCGGGTTATCAGGCTGTAAAGATAAATTCCGCAGCCTGCACAATAACAACATTCCATTCATTCTGGCCGTGAGTTAATACCGTGGTACAAGTCAGAAAAAATTATCCGCGACTGGCCGATGGCACCCTGGATCGGGAGGCCTGGCTACGGCATATTCAGGCGCTGGCTAAGCTGGATGGTGGCAGTCTGGTCACCCTGCGAAAAGCCATCGAAATGAGCGAGGCGGCGGAACAGAAAGCCATTGAGGCGGAAAACATCTGGGTCGAGGGCACCAGCAGTTTTCTCACCGGCCTGGAAATGGTGGAAATCCTTGCGGACCTGCAGATCGACGGCGAAGCACTCTGCGCGGCCATGTTGTATCGGGCAGTGCGGGAAAAGCGCCTGCCGTTGAAGACCGTGGAAGCGGAGATGGGAGAAACCATCGCCAAGCTGATCCGCGGTGTATTGCAAATGGCGGTCATCCGCAGTCGCAGTGCGGCGACGGGAGAAGAAAACCAGAGTAGTGCGGTCGAAGAGCACTCGGAAAATATACGCCGCATGCTGGTGGCGCTGGTAGACGATGTGCGGGTCGCACTGATCAAGCTGGCCGAACGTACCTGCGCAATTCGCGCGGCAAAAAAAGCCGATGAGGCCAAGCGCCGGCGGGTTGCGCGGGAAGTGGCGGATGTCTATGCGCCGCTGGCGCACCGTCTGGGTATCGGGCATATCAAATGGGAACTGGAAGATCTCTCGTTCCGCTATCTCGAACCTGAGGACTACATGCGGATTGCCGGTCTGCTGGACGAAAAACGTCTTGCTCGGCAGGAATATATCGATGATGTCCTGAGCCTGTTGCGGGACGAGCTGGGCAAGGCGGACATTGAGGGAGAAGTCTTCGGACGCGCAAAACACATTTACAGTATCTGGCGGAAAATGCGCCGGAAAAATATCGGCTTTTCCCAAGTCTATGATATTCGCGCGGTGCGTATTCTGGTGCCCACGGTGCGGGACTGCTATGCGGTGCTGGGGATTGTGCACAACCTGTGGCGCAATATACCCAACGAATTCGACGATTACATTGCCTCCCCCAAAGACAACGGCTACCGCTCGCTGCATACCGCGGTCATTGGCCCGGACCGCAAAGTGCTTGAAGTTCAGATTCGAACCTTCGCCATGCACGAGGAGGCAGAGTATGGTGTCTGTGCGCATTGGCGTTACAAGGGTACCGATAAAAAGTCCGGGCAACTGGAAGGTCAGGACGGTTACGAGCAGAAAATTTCCTGGCTGCGGCAGGTGCTCGACTGGCACGAAGAGGTGGGCGGCAACCCCCTTGAGGACGATCTGCAGGCAAGTGATGTTGATACCCGCATTTACGTGTTTACCCCGGACGGCCATGTAGTGGATCTGCCCCGGGGCGCTACCCCGCTGGACTTTGCCTATAAAATCCATACCGAGATCGGTCATCGCTGTCGCGGTGCGAAGGTGGATGGCCGCATCGTACCCCTGAACCACGAATTGCAAACCGCCAATCAGGTGGAAATTCTCACTGGCAAGCGGGAAGCCCCCAGTCGCGACTGGATTTCCCGCAATATGGGCTATATCACCACATCCCGCGCCCGCGCCAAGGTCATCCACTGGTTCAAGCAGCAGGCGCGGGACCAGAATATGGCGGAAGGCCGCACCATTCTTGACGGCGAATTCAAACAGCTGGCACTGGCGGATTTCGACTTTGAGAAACTGACCAAAAAACTGAACATGCATTCCCTGGATGACCTCTACGCAGCGGTTGGTGCTGGAGACATAGGTGTCGGTCAGGTGCTGAATGCCGCGCAGCGGATGGTGAAAGTGGAGCAGGGCGAGCCGGTCCTTTCGCTCACTGCGCCGGTCGCCCGGGAAGGTCAGGCAGATGTGTATATCGACGGGGTGGGTAACCTGCTCACGCACATTGCGCGCTGCTGTAACCCGGTGCCCGGCGACGAAATCATGGGATATATCACCCTGGGACGTGGCGTCTCCATTCACCGCAAAGACTGCGCAAATATGCTGCGTATGCAGTCGGATGAGCCGGAACGTATTCTGCAGGTAGAGTGGTCTGAAAAACCCGCGGAACTCTATTCGGTGGAGATCATGGTAGAGGCCTACGATCGCCACGGGCTGTTGCGGGACATTACAGCAATGCTCGACAGCCAGCGTATCAACATTACCGCCATGCAGACTCGCTCCAACAAGCACAAACATACGGTAGATATGGTGATTACCGCCGAAATCCACAATTTCGAGGAGTTGAGCCAGGTGCTGCATCGTATCAATCAGTTGCCCAACGTGGCTTCGGCCAAACGTCGGGTCCTGCATTGACACCCTGTGCAGTGGCCGTTTGTTGAAACCGTTTTTCAACAAATGCATTAAGGAAAAAGTATGAAAGAGCGCTACACCGTAGATGACCTGCAATACTTGATGTCGCAGCTACGCAACCCCGATGGGGGCTGCCCGTGGGATTTGAAGCAGAGCTTTGCGTCTATTGTCCCGTCTACCATTGAAGAAGCTTACGAAGTGGCTGAAGCCATTGAGCGGGCAGACTTCGGGCATTTGAGTGAAGAGCTGGGTGACCTGTTGTTTCAAGTAATCTTCTATGCGCAGCTGGGGCGGGAGGAGGGTCATTTCGACTTCTCCCAGATTGTCGATGCCCTGGTGCGCAAACTGGTGCGCCGGCATCCTCACGTATTCCCATCCGGGGACCTCTATGCTGAAAACGTCAATACCGGCATAGATGAAGCGCAAATCAAGCAGAATTGGGAAACGATAAAAGCTTCCGAACGCGCAGCGAAAGGCGAGGTAGGGACCCTCGGTGGTGTAGCGGTCGGTCTTCCGGCGCTGACGCGGGCAATGAAATTGCAAAAAAGGGCCGCCCAGGTGGGGTTCGACTGGCCCGATATCGAAGGGGTGCTGGATAAAATTGCAGAGGAAGTGCAGGAGCTGCGGGAGGCGGTAGCGTCCGGCAATATGGAGCATGCTCGGGAAGAGTTGGGCGATTTGTTCTTTGCCTGTGTCAACGGGGCCAGGCACCTGCAAGTGGACCCCGAAGTTGCTTTGCGGCAGTGCAATCGCAAATTCGAGCGTCGTTTTGGGGCGGTAGAATCCAGGCTTGAGGCCACAGGCAAGAAGCTGGCAGATGCTTCTTTGGATGAGTTGGACCGGTTATGGGATGCTGCCAAGGCAGACGAGAAAATCCGGGACTGATACCGCTCGCGCGCAAGCATAGATGGCGCACTGCCAGTATTGGATTGGCAGATCCTTTGGTTGAGCGGGTGGTATTTGGCTGTATGTGGTATTGCTGGCTGTATTGGGAATCGCTGGGGGAAGTGTAGATCGCTTCGAGCGGAATTTAATTTTGGTGACCGCTTGGTATTACCACTTTGGATTACCAAAAGTTGTAACCTCTGGATGACCAAGCATACGTACCCCGGCTGTTTTCTCCGGATTTATTACGAGAAAACCCCCGGCCGTTGGCCTCGGACTTGTCCTGTTCATGGGCAAAGTGTAAGGTAGCGCTCTTTTTAGCGGCGGGCCATTCCCCGGTGCCGCGTCGGCATGATCTGGAGACTTTCTGTCTATGCGAATAATTCTTCTGGGCGCACCTGGCGCCGGTAAGGGCACCCAGGCCCAGTTCATCACAGAAAAGTTCGGAATTCCCCAGATTTCCACCGGTGACATGCTGCGTGCGGCGGTCAAGGCCGGCACTCCTCTGGGATTGCAGGCAAAAGACGTCATGGCCGCTGGCCAGCTGGTATCCGACGATCTGATTATCGCCCTGGTAAAAGAGCGTATTGCTCAGGCCGATTGCGCCAATGGTTTCCTGTTTGATGGCTTTCCCCGTACCATTCCACAGGCCCAGGCACTGCTGGATGCGGATGTTGGTATCGATCACGTGCTGGAAATTGCGGTTGATGATGAAGAAATCGTTAAGCGCCTGTCTGGCCGCCGGGTACATGAGGGATCCGGCCGTGTGTACCATGTGATTTACAATCCCCCGAAGGTCGAAGGTGTGGACGATGTTACCGGCGAAGCGCTGGTGCAGCGCACGGATGACAGCGAGGAAACCGTGCGCAACCGCCTGTCCGTTTATCACGAGCAGACTGAGCCGCTGGTTGGCTTTTACCGCGAGCTGGGGCAGCGTGCGCCGGAAACAGCGCCTAGCTACAGCAAGGTAGAGGGCGTGGGTTCCATGGATGATATCCGGGCGAAGGTGCTGGCAGCCCTGAGCTGATCGCAGCGCTCAAAAGACCTTTTGAAAAATGGCTCCTGTTGGAGCCATTTTTTTTGCCGGGATATAGGTAGATTGAGCGTTGAGTGAATGTCGGTTGGATCAATAACGGGGCGCCGTGATGCACACTGCGATTTTTGTCATTGATCTGGTCTATCTCTCCGTATAGAAACGCCTTTAGATACTTTTAGCGAAGTATCTGAAATACTCTGTTCGGTGTCCGGATGGGCTGATTTTCAAATTGGCACGAGCGATGCCAACATATGTGATCCTTTCTTTAGTTCAGTAGGAGTCAGTTGCACTATGTCTCATGCAGTTATTCTGATGAATCTGGGAACACCTGCAGAGCCAACGCCGCGCGCCGTGCGTAGCTTTCTCAGGGAGTTTTTATCTGATCCTCGAGTAGTGGAAATTCCCCGGCCGCTGTGGCAACTGATTCTCAACCTGTTTGTACTGCCGATGCGGCCAAAGCGAATCGCGCCCGCATATGCCGAAATCTGGAACCATGGGCTGGATGGTGAAGCCGTTACCGGTTCACCTATCACCTACTATACCCAGCGTCAGGTGGAACGGCTCCGGCAGCGGTTACAAAGCGCAGGGGATCCCGCTGTGGGCGAAAATGTGGTCGTCACTTACGCCATGACTTATGGTGCTCCAAGTCTTGAGGATACTGTGGCGCGTTTGCGTACCGAGGGTGCAATGCACTTTACGGTGTTGCCGCTTTATCCCCAATATTCAGCGACAACTACCGGCGCTATCTACAGCCAGGTGGCAAAAGTTTTCCTGAAAGAACGCGATGTGCCCGAGATCAATGTGGTGCATGATTACTGGCAGCACCCGCTATATATTGAAGCGCTGGCAAACTCAGTGCGGGAACACTGGCAGAAAAGCGGTGCGGCGGAAAAGCTATTAATGTCATTTCACGGTATTCCCAAGGCCAATATCCGTAAAGGGGATCCCTATTACCAGCAGTGTGTTGGAACGGCTGAACGTTTGGCTGAGGCTCTGAAGTTGTCGCGGGACAAGTGGGAGCTCACCTTTCAGTCCCGGTTCGGCAAGGCGGAGTGGCTACAGCCCTACACAGATAAAACTCTGGTGGAGTGGGGGCAGAGTGGGGTTTCCAGTGTCGATGTGATTTGCCCGGCTTTTGCCGCCGACTGCCTGGAAACCCTGGAAGAAATCGCGGTGGAGAATCGCGCTAATTTTATTGAGGCGGGGGGGAAGGAATATCGATATATCCCCGCGTTGAATGCGCGTGAAGATCATATCGCGGCGATTGAAGCTATTGCCCGCTCATATATGCGGACAGAACAGGGATGCGAAAAATCGCCGAATTGATTGCTGCTTCTGGTTAAATTCCACGGGAAAATTACTGCGGGTATAAAAATATGGATGTTTTTTAAAAAAATTGTGTTTTTTTACCCGTTTTTCTTGCAAACCCTCCTTTTTTTATTAACTTTGATACAGCCGTGTCATTTTTTATGGCTGGGCTGTTCCTGATTCTCTAATTTGATAGCGATCGCTTTCGATGGATATGCAGATAGAGTTGGGGGTCCGGGTCGCGGAATCATGCTGGCCCGGACCCTTTCTGACATGCAATCTGAAGTGCGAGAATTCAGGACTGTCGCAATTCCCGGCAGCATTCAAACCGGTATTGCCGGATTGTTGGTGGGTACAGTATCAGGGTGACTTCTTTTATAGAGAAAGAGGAGACAAGGGATGGCACGAGTGGCAAAGAAAAAAGCCAAGGTAAAGGCCAAGGTAAAGGCCAAGCGCGTTGTGAAAACTGCGCCTGCAGCCAAAGTTGAAAGCGGAGCTTCGCCAATTGTTGGCAAGGCCCAAAAAGCGGTTGATTCGGCGGCGAAGGCCCTGGATGCGCAGCTGGATCGGGTAGGTAAAGCCCGCGCCAGGGTTCAGAAAACCGGTAGCGCAGCCGCCAAACAGTCATTGACCGGAGCGAATGCCAAGCTCAGGGAGCTACGGGTTAAATTAGCGGAAGCAAAATTGGGATTGGCCAAGGCCAGTGCCATGGACGCGGTGCGCAATGCAGAAGAGGTCGCCAAAAAAACCGTGGCGGATATGGCGGCCAAGCTGTCTAACAAAGCGGACAAGGATCTTGCCAGCGCCCTGAAGGCTTTTGAAAGCCGCTGGAAAAAAGCTCGCGCCAAGGTGGATACCAAAAAAGTAAAAGCCGCGGAGAAAAAGGCCAGTGCGAAAGTGAAGGCTGCGGCGAAGAAAGCCGCTGCCAACGCCAAATCCCTGGAAAAGAAAGCCGTAGCCAAGGCCAAGGCAGAAGCCAAAAAAGCTGCGAAACAGGCGGCGAAGAAAAAAGCCGTGAAGAAGGCCGCGACGAAGAAGTCCCCGGGTCGCCCCAAGAAGGCCGCGGTCAAGAAATCAGTAGTAAAAAAAGCCCCAGCCAAAAAAGCAGCCACCAAGGCCGAGAAAGCAACGCCGAAGAAAACAACAGCCAAGAAAGCAGCAGCCAAGAAAGCAGCGCCCAAGAAGTCCGCACGCCGAGGGCGTCCGCCAAAGGCGGTGACCAGCAAGGCCAGCGCCCGCCGCGGTCGGCCACCGAAAAAGGCCTGAGCGGAAAGCTCCAGGCGTCTTCCCGATCGGATTTGACCGAGCCCCGGCAGTTTGCCGGGGCTTTTGTTTGTCTGAAATTCGGGCGTATTCCCGGTTGGTCCGGTTGCGTTTGCCGCTGGGCATGCGACAATTCGCCCCGATTTCTCCAGGTCTCTCCAGGTCACTCCAGATCCCACCCGGTCCGGGGCCAGTTTGGCCGCCTCGTTTTCTTTTCAAGGATCCTGATCGTTGAAACTTCTCGCTATTGATACGACTTCCGGTGCCTGCTCTGTCGCGCTCTATGACCATGGGCGGGTGCATGAGGAGTTTGTGCGCGCGGAACGGGATCACACCCGTCGCCTGCTCCCCATGGTGGATGCGGTGCTGGCGAAAGGGCAGTGCACATTGGCGCAACTGGATACGCTGGCGGTCAGTTCCGGCCCCGGTTCCTTTACTGGCCTGCGTATTGCAATCAGCTGTGTGCAAGGGTTGGCATTCGCGGCGGACAAACCCGTGGTACCGGTTTCCAGTCTCGCTGCCATGGCGGCCGGCGCGGTACGTATCCACCCGCAGTGGCGGGGGGCACCGGTGCTCGCGGCACTGGACGCGCGGATGCAGGAGGTCTATTGGGGGCTTTATACTGCTGACCAGCCCGGACGCGCGCTGCTCGACGATGCGGTTTCTGCGCCGGAGCAGGTAGTGTCCGCGCTTGAGAATGCGGGCTACGTCAGCAGCCTGAGTGCCCCCGCCAAAGGAGTGGGAGCGGGAGTATATGCGGCTGGCCCCGGCTGGCACTACCCGCAGTTGGCGGGACTGAACCCCCTGGATTTGGACCTTGAGCTGGCGGTGCACGCGCAGGATATCGCAGTTCTGGCCGCAGACTTGTGGCAAGCGGGTGAATGCGTCAGTGCTCAGGATCTCGAGCCGGCCTATCTGCGCAACGAAATTACCTGGAAGAAGCGCCAGCGCATTCGCCAGGGCTAATAAAAAACGATAACTATTGGCGGTCCGGACAAGCTCCGATAGTGCCGCCTGACCATTAGATAGTACGCAGTATGGATATTCTTCAGATTGTTTTTCTGTCCCTGATTCAGGGAATCACCGAGTTCCTGCCGATCTCCAGCTCCGCCCACCTGATTCTACCTACTCAGGTACTGGGATGGCCGGATCAGGGACTGGCATTCGATGTGGCCGTCCACTTTGGATCCCTGATCGCAGTGATTCTGTATTTCCGCAAGGATGTCTGGCACTTGATACGAGATGGTCTCGGCGGCTTCAAAACCGGCCAGTTCAGCGACGAGGGCCGACTGGCGTGGCTGATTGTGCTGGCAACGATACCGGCGGGGCTCGCGGGATTGGTGTTCAAGGATTTTGTCGAGACACACCTGCGATCATCGGCAGTCATCGCAACAACCACGATAGTTTTCGGCGTGTTGCTCTGGTGGGCGGATGTCGGCGGGAAGCGCCGGGATGAACTTGGCAAGCTCAACTGGAAAAAGGCCCTGATGATTGGTGGCGCTCAGGCGTTGGCGCTGATTCCTGGCACTTCGCGTTCCGGTATAACCATGACCGCCGCGTTGATGCTGGGCATGAAGCGTGAGGCGGCGGCCCGTTTTTCGTTTTTGATGTCGATCCCGGTCATTGCCCTCAGCGCTCTGCTGCTGACCCTGGAATTGCTGGGTACTGACTCGGTTGTTTGGGGCGATATTATTCTCGGCGTTGTTCTGTCTGGTATCAGCGCTTATTTGTGTATCCATTTTTTCCTGCAGTTTATCAGCCGCATTGGCATGGCCCCGTTCGCCATCTACCGCCTGCTGTTGGGTGGTGCCCTGATCTGGATGATATTTGCCAGGTAATATCCAAAACTGCCTGAAGTGGCGAAACTTGAAACGGTTTGATGAGGTTTGATCATGGCGAGCACAGTGGCATTTATCGGTCTTGGCGTGATGGGCTTTCCGATGGCAGGATACCTTTCCCGTGCAGGCCATGAGGTGCGGGTCTATAACCGCACCGCCAGCCGCGCCACCGAGTGGCTGCAGCAATACGCCGGAGAAGCGTTTGGGACTCCTGCAGAAGCCGCCAGCGGGGCGGACTTCGTGTTTGCCTGTGTCGGTAACGACGACGACCTGCGCCAGGTGACGCTGGGAAGTGACGGCGCCTTCGAAGGCATGGCGGCGGGCAGCCTGTTCGTGGACCACACTACCGCGTCTGCGGACGTTGCCCGGGAACTGGCAGGTGTCGCCGCGGAGCGCGGCTGCGGTTTTCTGGATGCACCGGTTTCTGGCGGGCAAGCCGGTGCCGAGAAAGGAATGCTGACCGTTATGGTCGGCGGCGAGCAGGCGGTTTACGACCGTGCCCGTCCATTGCTGGCGTGTTACGCCCGCGCCGTTAACCTGCTGGGGCCAGTGGGAAGTGGTCAGCTGTGCAAAATGGTCAACCAGATTTGTATTGCCGGGGTGGTGCAGGGGCTCGCAGAAGGCCTGCATTTTGCCCGTGCCGCAGGGCTTGATCCGGAGCAGGTCGTTGAGGTGGTTTCCAAAGGAGCGGCGCAAAGCTGGCAGATGGAAAACCGCTACCAAACCATGCTTGCCGGCGAATACAACCACGGTTTTGCGGTGGACTGGATGCGCAAGGACCTGGCTATCGTTCTCGATGAGGCCCAGCGCAATGGCGCACTGCTGCCAGTGACTGCACTGGTAGACCAGTTTTACAGTGAAGTACAGGCGCTGGGTGGTGGGCGCTGGGATACCTCCAGTCTGTTTGCCCGGCTTACCAACGTCAGGGATTTCACGTAATTCGCAATTTTCTTGTCACTTGGGTTTACGGCGTAGGTCCGTAAGCTCATCACCAACAACCCGTCACTTATGTGCTTTATTTCCCACCCGAACTTTCCGCTTGGGCCGGGCAAATAACTTTTGCAGGTAAATTTCCGTGAAAGTGCTTTTGCTTTCCGCTTACGATGCCGACAGCCACAAGCGCTGGCGGCGCGGCCTGGTGGCCGCTATTCCTGAATGGCAATGGACCGTCTTGACGCTGCCGCCCCGCTATTTCAGCTGGCGGGTGCGCGGCAATAGCCTCAGCTGGGGGCGGGGCGAATCGGCCTCGGTACTACGTCAGTCCTGGGATCTGGTCGTTACTACCTCAATGACGGACCTGTCATCCCTGCGCGGCCTGGTACCGGAGCTGGCACGGGTACCGACGGTTGTCTATTTTCACGAAAACCAGTTTGATTACCCGCGCAGTGAAGAAGCGGTGGATTCGGTAGAACCTCAGTTGCTGAACATCTATACCGCACTGTGTGGTGACCTTTTGCTGTTCAACTCCGAGTACAACCGCACCAGCTTGTTGGAGGGGGCCGCGGATTTGCTGCATCGCCTGCCGGACTTTGTGCCGAAGGGGATTTGTGCGGAGATTGCGCACAAATCCCGGGTACTGCCGGTGCCATTGGAAAATGCGGCGTTCGATGTGTCCCAGGAAAGAAGTTCCCATCCGACCTTTATCTGGAACCATCGCTGGGAATATGACAAGGGGCCGGACATTTTACTGGCGGCGCTACGGCGTTTTGGCAAGCAGGGTATTCCCTTTACGGTACACATGGTGGGCCAGCAGTTTCGCCGTCAACCTTCGGAATTCGCCCATATCCGCAAGTTGCTCGGAAAACTGGGGGCAATGGGTGCCTGGGGATATCAGGAAAGTCTGGCGGACTACCGACGTCTTTTGGGCCAGAGCCATGGGGTGATTTCTACCGCGCGTCATGATTTTCAGGGACTGGCAGTGCTGGAGGCCGTAGCCGCAGGGTGTCAGCCGCTGGTGCCGGATAACCTGGCCTATCCGGAATGGTTCGGACGCACCGGCTGGCGCTACTCCGACGATGTGGAGTCCTGTGCGGCCAACCTGAGCGCGGCAATGGTGCAGTGTGCGAAGCGGGTACAGGCGGGTAGCGAACGTCCGCTACCGGATGTATCTCATATGACCTGGTCGCGGATGCGCACGGAGTACCGCGATGCACTGGTACAGTGCGCCACCCCGGCCTGAACGTACAACCTCTGGCGGGAACAAGGTATCATTCGCCCCGAACATCTCCGGGGTCCAGGCAGGGTGCTGAAACGGGTGGTCGAACCTGTTCAGCAACTGCAAGTAGATCGCCAAATTAGCCAAGAACGGAACAGCAAGGATTTATGAGCAAGCAGCGCGTACTTACCGGTATTACCACCACCGGCACTCCCCACCTGGGTAACTATGTGGGCGCTATCCGCCCGGCCATCGCGGCCAGTCAGGAAGAGAACAATCTTTCTTTTTATTTTCTGGCGGATTATCACGCGCTGATCAAGTGTCAGGACCCTGCTCTGGTGCACCAGTCAACGCTCGAAATTGCCGCGACCTGGCTCGCTCTGGGGCTGAACACGGACAATGTCGTGTTCTATCGTCAGTCCGATATTGTGGAAATTCCGGAGCTGACCTGGCTGTTGACCTGTCAAACCGCCAAGGGGCTGATGAATCGCGCCCACGCCTACAAGGCGGCGGTGGATGCCAACCGTGCCGACGGTGAGGATTCGGACTTTGGTGTGACCATGGGCTTGTACAGTTACCCTATCCTGATGGCGGCGGACATCCTGATGTTTAATGCCAACAAGGTGCCGGTCGGACGGGACCAGGTACAGCACATCGAAATGGCCAGGGATATCGCCCAGCGTTTCAACCATCACTACGGAGAGCATTTCGCACTGCCGGAAGCCGTGGTTGACGAGCATGTGTCGGTGCTGCAGGGACTGGACGGCCGCAAGATGAGCAAGAGCTACGGCAATACCATTCCGTTGTTCCTGCCGGAAAAGCAGCTGAAAAAGCATATCAACAAGATCAAGACTAACCTGCTGGAACCCGGTGAGCCGAAAGATCCGGATACCTCAACCGTATTCCAGATCTGGCAGGCCTTTGCTACTCCAGCGCAGACCGCAGAAATGCGCACCGCCTTTGAACAGGGAATCGCCTGGGGCGAAGCCAAGAAGCAGTTGTTTGAATTGATCAACGGCCAGATTGGTGAGGCTCGCGAGCGCTACAACGAACTGCTGGCGAATCCCGCCCAGATCGAGGTAGAACTGGAAAAAGGTGCGGAGAAGGCGCGGACTTATTCCAGGCCTTTCCTGGCCAAGCTGCGCGAGGCCGTTGGCATTCGCAAGATCGGCTGATCACCCCCTGCTTGTTAAAGCGGCGCGACCCAGGCGTTTTTTTCTCACCCTGGGTTGCGTAGTTGAAAACTCAACGCAAACTCCGCACTTTCCCCTGCCGACGCGGCACTGTCCTGCAAATAAATCAACACACGATATGTTCCGTCCCGGGGCAGGGTAACGGAATAGCTGGATTGTTGGCCGTGGCCTTTGTGGAGCGCGCGGGGCGCGGCTGGAGCGGTAATCCGGTAGGCCGCCCGGGCATTGTTACTAAGTATGTCCAGAGCCAGGGATTGCCCGGTTTTTGCGTCGATCAGATATTCGATGGTCTGCTGGCCACTAATGGTAGCGGTTACCCGCACGCCGTGGTGATTGTCGGGGTTTTGGACGCGTACCTGTGCCTCCAATTCAGCGCTGTGAACCGCTGTCTGCCAGCCGATGGCGAGGAGCCACAATAGTGAGAATATCAGCCAATAGGGCGTCTGCACGGGAAACTCTCTGGAAACCTGATTGAACCGGCTTTCCAGTGTAGGCTCGAGTGCACCAGATCCGTCATTCGGCAGTCTCGTCCACTTTTCGCTTGAAATAGCCGTGGTGCAGATAGTGAATCGCCTGCTCAATGACCCCCGGGTTTTTCATCATGAATACGTGGGTCACCGGCATTTCCAAATGGTCGTTCATTCCTTCGAGGCGGGTACGAGCGACCGTGACCTTGCCATCATCGGTGCTCGGTAGCAGGGTTGAAAGCAGGGGGTTAATACTCCTGGTGCCAGCGATGATCCCCACGTCAAAAGTGGCGGCGCCCAGTTGGTTGGGGATGCTCAGGTTACCGGTGCCCAGCTGCATCCCGGCATCGCCGAAAATAAAGTGGAAGCCGGGGAATTGCCCCAACTTGTCCACCACTTCGCTACCCTGATTGGGCGGACCCAACATCACCACTCTCCCGAGGTTCGGGATGCTCACCTTGCTCAGATACTGGCGCACCAGAATGCCACCCATGGAATGGGTGACGAAATGCACCTGGTCCGTTTCTTCTGTTCGCAGTGTCGCGCAGCGATCCAGCGCCGGTGCAATTGCAGGGCCCGCGAGCTTTTCGATGGGCAGCTCCGTAGAGGGGTAATCGACATTGACTGTGGTGAACTTCGCATCGCCGATGGCCCTTGCCAGATTTTTCATGGAGTCGTCGGATTTCGCCAGCCCATGCAGCAGGATCACGCAGTCGGCGGCAATGGTCGGAATGGTGAATACAGACAAAAAGGCCGCGGACAATAAGGCGGCAGCGAGCTTCCGGATGCTGCGGGGATGAATCCGCACAGAATGAATTTCCATTGGGGCAAATTCCTTTTTATTTCCTTTAGGTGGCCTGCTGGTTACCGGTCAGTATCGGTGTAAGGCGCGAGCGCGCTCACAAATTGCTGTGGCCGGTCAGGCGTTACCACCAGGGTTCTGGTTTTGAGGCGAATGACAACAGACTGCGCCGGGTCAGTCACGAAGGCCTGATAGCGCCCGAGCTTCTGGTTTCGAAACAGCCCGGTAACACTGAACAGGCCGCCATTTCCGAACAGGCGGATGGATCCCGCTGTGGCCTCTGGTTCATAGGTCGCGCTGGAAAAATCCTGAAGTGAGATACGGTTGCTCCAACCCAGCCGGCGTATTCGCAGTCGGTCGTTCTGCAGCTCATACCCCCGCACGGTAAACAGGGCGGACAAAATAAAAGTAAGCGGCGGTATCAAAATCCCGATTTGATACATGGTTGGCGGGTGCTCCGGTGCCTTGGCAATCAGCAGTGCGCTGACCCCAAACAGCACCATACTGACCAGCAGCGTGATTAGTTTGAGCTGCCGGCCCCAGGGCGCGGAAAACCTGACGGCGGGAACAACATTCGGTGCGTGGGATGATGGCTTGGACGGTTGCTTGGACGGATTGTTCGGCATGGTTTCTGAGTGGGTAACCGGAGTTTCTGGAGTTATTTTTCGGTGACATTGTTTGCAGGGATTGATTGCGTAGATTGTAACCCAGACGGCAGAATTAATGACTGCTCGTTCGCTGGCCGTATTGTCGCACCATGGATTCCGTGGCGTGGGCAATGATGCGTTCCGCTGGCAGCCCCTGACTGATCTGCCTTGCACCATCGGGGATCAACAGGGCCGAGGCGGTAGCCATGGCGAGGCGTTTTCCCTGTGCATTCACAATATCGCAGGAGGCTACTCGCAGCTGTTTGCCGCGATGATGTACGCGACCGATGAGTATGATATCGCCATCGTCTAACGCCGCTGGTCGCATAAAGCGGATATGCAGGTCCAGGGTGGCGAAAATATCACCGGCAGGCAGCGTCGAGTACACCGCGGCGCCCATGGTGAAATCCGCGGCCCAGGCCAGCATTCCTCCGTAAATCACGATATTACCGTTGGAAAACCAGGGTGAAGAGGGCAGTGCGGCCTCACAGTAGCCATCTTCGACGGCCCGTACCCGGTAGCCAGTGAAATGCCACACCGGGTGCGTGCCGCCTCCCTGAATGGTGTCCCGCTGACACTGGATCGGGGTGACGGTACCAAACCCTGCCAGGTCCTCCACATGCGCCTCTGGCGGCGGGCGCTGATAGGGGTCGGGACCGTTGGTGGGCCCCAGGTCAGGCTCTGGAAACGTCGCATCTTTGTCGACGGGAAAGTCGCTGATCAGGCAGCGCGAGCTACCAAACGCCAGCATCCGTCCCTGATGATCGAGAATTTCCACGCTGGACAGTCCGACCTGGCTGCCCGAATGTACGGTTTTCGCACGGCCGATGATGTTTGGTGTTTCAGCGCTCATGGGCCGCACATAGCAGAGGGTAAGTTCGGAGGTGGAGAGTGCTTTTCCCTGGGGAAGGGTGGTCCAGATGGCCGCCGCCAGTGGTGAATCCGCAAACAGTGCGTAGAGCCCGCCCCAGTAGACACCGACAAAATCCTCGAGCCAGGGGGTAACTGGCATCGAAAAGGTCGCTGAGCCGAGACCGACTTCGGTGGCCTGGATACCGGTAAGGCGCCACACCGGGGGTGCGGGTAATTCCTGGTGCGTGAATTTTCTGAAGGTCTCCAGCCCCGGCTGCTGCAGCACCCTGAGGTCTCCAATGGCTCCACGGTGGGGTTCGTCGGTGATATCCGCTATTTTTCGTTGTTTCGAAGCCATATCGCGTCCGCACCCCGGCACAAAACAGGTAAGTGTATGGATGGTAATGTGCGCGGTTTGTGCCAGCCAATTTGTCCATTTTGCTCCCGGGAAAGGGCGTAGGTTGCTATACTCCGCGCGCTTTCAGATGTGCCAGCTTTCGGAGAAATACATGTCCAGTTCACTATGCGATATCGGGTTTATCGGCGCGGGTGTCATGGGGAAAAACCTGATCCTCAACCTTGCGGACAACGGATACCGCGTATGCGCGTTTGACCTGGATTGCGCGCGCCTCGACGCGCTGCTGGAGCAGGACGCCAAAGAGCGGGGCGAGCAGCCGGCGCGGGTGGAAGTGTGCAATTCATACACCGAGCTGCTGTCGCGAGTGAAGGCGCCGCATCTGGTGATTCTCTCGGTACCCGCAGGCGCGCCGGTGGATGACGTGTGCAACAAACTGCTGGACGCAGGCCTGCAGGCCGACGACATCGTGATCGATACCGGCAACAGTCTGTGGACCGATTCCGTGGAGCGCTGCAAGCGCTACGAAGGCAAGCTGATCTTCTTCACCACTGCGGTATCTGGCGGTGAAGTGGGGGCCCGTTTCGGACCGTCGCTCATGCCCAGCGGGGACCGCTATGCGTGGGCGCGAATCGAGCCTGTGTGGCACGCCATTGCCGCCAAGGTGGACCCGGTCAGTGGTCAGCCCATCGAGCGTTTTGAACCTGGCAATCCGGTTACCGAAGGTGAGCCCTGTGCCGCGTATATCGGCCCGATAGGATCCGGTCATTTCGTGAAAATGGTGCACAACGGTATCGAATACGCGGATATGCAGATGATCTGCGAAGTGTACGACGTGATGCGCAGCGCCCTGGAAATGACGCCAACGGAAATTGCGTCAGTATTCCGCGAGTGGAACAAGGGGGTTCTCAACAGCTACCTGATCGACATCAGTGCGGAAGTGCTGGATACCCCGGATTCTGTCACCGGCAAACCGCTGGTGGATATGATTCTCGATCGCGCCGGCCAGAAAGGTACTGGTTTGTGGACCGCCGTGGACGCCCTGAAACTGGGCTGTCCGGCGCCGAGTATTGCCGAGGCGGTGTTTGCCCGCGCTCTGTCGACGCGCAAGGTGTTGCGTACCCGTGCGGCGCAAAAACTGGTGGGACCTGACGTGGTACCAGTGGCCAAAGACAAACGCGACGAAGTCATTGCGCAACTGCACGATGCGCTCTACTGCGCAAAAATCTGTGTGTACGCGCAGGGCTTTGACCTGATGAAGCTCGCCGCCCGCGAGCAGGGTTGGGAACTGAAATTTGCGGAAATCGCGCGTATCTGGCGTGCGGGCTGTATTATCCGCGCGGTGTTCCTGCAGTCCATTAGCGACGCTTATGAGCGTGATACAAAACTATCCAATCTGCTGCTGGATGATTTTTTTGTGGAGCAGATTGCCAGCCATCAGGGTAACTGGCGCCGAGCGGTAGCGGATGCCAGCATCGGTGGTATCCCGGTACCGGCGCTGTCTTCGGCACTCAGCTACTACGACGCCTTCCGCCGTGAATCACTGCCGGCCAATCTACTGCAGGCGCAGCGGGATTTCTTCGGCGCGCACACCTTCTCACGGGTGGATCGACCGGAGCAGGAGAAGTACCACGTGCTCTGGGGCGAAGCCGCGCGACCAATTAAGAAGGTCTGAGAAATGTAAAAATAAAAAGGCCGCGAAATCGCGGCCTTTTTTGTGATCAGGGGAGCAGGCTCCCAATGTCCATCAAATTTCCTCGACTTCCGCTGCCAGCTGTTGATCGCGCTCGCTCTGCGTTGCGCGGGCGACAATTTCGTCGACGCTGGCAGTGTCGGTATTCAGCCCGCCGAAAGCCTGCAACAGGTCTTTCAGCAGTGCGGCAATTTCCAGGGTCATCACCGAAAATTCGATATCAAAGCGTTGCGCCGCACTGTCAGCGTCCACGTTATCGGCTTTCTCTGTCACCGCATCGCTGAACTTGAGGCGCTTGATCGACAACTGGTCGTCAACCATCAGTTCAACGCCATCGCGCCAGACCAGCCCCAACTTGTGCACCTGCATGCCGGCGACCAGGTGATTGTGAATTTCTTCCGCGCACAGGTCTTGGTTCTTGCAACGGATGACACTGCCGGACTCCTGCGGGTCTTTCAGTTCACACTCGTGGCCGAACTCGAAATTGGCCGGCGCTTCCGGTGCGGTGAGCCAGTGGGTCATGGATTGCTGGGGAATATTTTTCGCGGTGAGCGGTACCACTGACAGGCTGCTGATCGCTTCGCGCAGGTTTTCCAGCAGTTCCTCCGCAGCCTTCGCAGATGAGGCGTTGACCACAATCCAGCCGTCTTTGGGGTCGATGTAGGCGTACTGCAGGCGCGAGCGGGCGAAGGCTTTGGGGCGCATTTCCAGCAGTACTTCGTCCTTCAGGTTCTGCCGCTCCTTGCGACCCACACTGCGAGCCTCTTTGTCGGCGATGGCCAGGGCCATTTCCTCGACCTTTTCGTTCACCACCGCTGCGGGAATGACCTTTTCCTGCTTTTTCGCGCACACCATCAGGTAGCCATTGGCCGCGTGCACCAGCGCACTGCCGTGTCGGCCCAGTGGCGCTACCCAGCCGTAACGGGCCATATCCTGGCTGCCGCAGGGGACGAAGGTATCGGGTTCCAGCAGTTCGTTCAGTTCTTCAGCAGAGAGAGTGAATTCGCGAGTGAGGCGATAGACGCGCAGGTTTTTAAACCACATACAGCAGGCCGTTTGTTGTCGGATTTATCGGGATCGTTGAAGCGGGCGCGCATTATGCGGCAACCGCCGGGGATGGGCCAGTGACGGAGCAGTCGAATGGGAACAGGTAGTCATCTTCGCTGTTCCCGCTCTGTCCGGTGCCCCCTCAAAACTGTGCGCTGATCTCCGAGGGATCGGAAAACAGGTAGGCGGGCTTATGTGCCTCCAGTTCCTGCCGGGAGCCGTACCCCCAGAGCACCCCCGCGGCGTGGAGGCCATTTGTGTGTGCAGCGCTCAGGTCGAAGTGGCGGTCGCCAACCATCAGGGCCTGGGTGCTGATGCGACTTTCCGCGAGTAGCTGTGCCAGCTGCTGCCCCTTGGTGATGCCCACGTCGCCACCACTGACAAACTCGAAATAGTGGTGCAGATTGAACTGCTTGAGAATTCTGCTGGCAAAATCCGCACGCTTGGATGTGCAGACACCGAGGCGAATACTGTCGTTGCGGCTCAGGTGCTCCAGCATTTCGGTGATGCCGGGGTAGAGCGCATTTTCTGCGTAACCGGTCTCGCCGTAGCGTTCACGGTATTTGTCCACCATCGAGCGAATCAGCACCTGGTTACTACTGCCGCTCAGGTGGGCCATGGAATCTTCCAATGGTGGGCCAATGTGAGGCGTGAGTTCACGGGCGGGGCGAGGGGCAAATTCGTGAAACTCGAGGGCGTGGTTCATGGAGTTGATGAAACCCTCGGCGGGGTCGCTCAGTGTGCCGTCCAGGTCAAACAGCAGCCATTCGTAGTCGGCCAATATTTTTCTCCTCGATTTCGCCTGCAAATCCTTGATGAAAATGCGTTAAAGCACCAGCTCTGCAAACTGGCCCCGGGTCAGTTGCAGCAGGTCCCGGGGAGCCAGTTCAATTTCCAGCCCACGCCGACCGGCGCTGACAAAGACTGTCCGCTCCGCTTCTGCGGAAATGTGCAGAAATGTTGGCAGAAGTTTTTTTTGCCCCAGAGGGCTTACACCCCCGAGTACATAGCCGGACGAGCGCATGACCTCATTTTTGTCCGCCATGGCCGCTTTTTTTGCACCTGCAGCCCGGGCGATAAGTTTCATGTTGAGCTGGCTTTCTACTGGCAGGATGGCCACCACCAGGGATTTTCCATCCAGTGTGACTACCAACGTCTTGAATACCTTTTGGGGATCCAGCCCAAGTTTTTCTGCCGCTTCCAATCCGTAGGACTCCGCCGACGGATCGTGGGCGTATTCGTGGATGCGATAGGTAATTTTCGCTTTGCTGGCGCAATTGATGGCGGGAGTCATGCCCAATGTTCCTGTCAGGTTTCAGATATTCTCCCCCGATTGTGACGGAATTACAAAAAAGGCCTGACAATACTGTCGGGCCTTTTCGATATGAAAACGCGTAACAGCGGTTAGTCGTCAGGGAATTGCCGCAACCACCCTGATGAAATAGTCCCAGAAATTCGCCACGCTCTGTATGTGCACCCGCTCTTCCGGCGAATGCGCCCGGCGGATGGTGGGGCCGAAGGAGACCATATCCCAGTTGGGGTAGGGTTTCGCCAGCAGGCCGCACTCCAGGCCCGCATGGATCACTTTGACTTCGGGCTCAACGCCCTCCATTTCGCGGTATACGTCCTTCATCAGTGCCAGCAGCGGCGACTGCATATTGGGCGTCCAGCCGGGGTAGGCATTGTCCAGCGAAGCTTCTGCGCCTGCCAGCTGGAAGGCAGCGGCCACGTTGCGTCCGTGCTGATCGCGGGCACTGTCGGAGAGGCTGCGTACCAGGCACTGAATACGAATCTGGTGTTTGCCATCTACCTCTTCGGTTACCACCCGTGCCAGGTTGTTGGACGTATCGGCGATTCCTTCCAGTGCGCTGCTCATACGTTCCACGCCGTTCGGGCAGCAGCGAATGACCCGAATCAGTTTCAGCTGGCTGTCCCGGTCGATAGCTGTCGACGGCGCCTCTGTTTCTTCCAGGGCAATATCCAGTCGCTCTTCGTTATCCAGTTCAGCTTTGACCGCGCCGATGGCCTGAGTGGCAATTTCCAGCAGGTGTGTCGTCGTGTCCGCGGGTACCGTGATCACGGTGAATGACTCGCGGGGAATGGCATTGCGCAGGCTGCCGCCGTCGAGGCTTGCGATACGCAATTCGGGAATTTCATCGAGGGCTGTGTCGATAATACGGTTGGCAATCTTGTTGGCGTTGCCGCGGCCCTTGTCGATATCCAGACCGGAGTGGCCACCACGCAGGCCGCGCACGCTCAGCTTGAACGCTCGGTGGTCGGCGGGCACCGGTTCCGGGACATAGGGCAGGGCGGCGTTCACGTCCACGCCGCCAGCACAGCCCACGTAGAGTTCACCTTCGTCCTCGGTGTCCAGGTTTAGCAGCAGGTCCGCTTCAAAGTGGCCCGGTTGCAGGTGTTTGGCGCCGGTCATGCCGGCCTCTTCGTCGATCGTCAGCAGGGCTTCGAGGGCGGGGTGGGGAATATCTGTGGATTCCAGCAGCGCCAGGATGGCCGCAACACCGATGCCGTTGTCCGCCCCCAAGGTGGTGCCTTCAGCGGTGACCCATTCGCCGTCGATGTAGGGCTTGATGGAATCGGTCAGGAAGTCGTGCTCGGTGTCGGCATTTTTCTGCGGCACCATGTCCACATGACTTTGCATGGCCAGGGTTTTGCGATTTTCCATACCCGGGGTTGCGGGCTTTTTGATGATGATATTGCCGATCTGGTCCAGCTTGGCGTCGAGCCCGCGCTTTTGGGCGAAGTCGACAATGTAAGCCACCACCTTGTCTTCGTGCTTGGACGGGCGAGGGATTTCACACAGTTTGGCGAAGTGTTTCCACAGCGGGGCAGGGTTCAGTTCAGCAATACTTGACATGGTTTTTCCTTGCAACAGGGCCTAGGGTCAGGGCCGGAAACGGCCGCAGGCTTTTGGCGCTGCGGCTGGAAGTTTAGTCTGGAAATAGTTCGGCGCGGAGGTTCCGCGCCTGAGCTTTTATTCGTTTATTCGTTGGTGGCAGGTGCAGCTTCAGTTGCCAGTTCATCCGTCACCAGCTCAAAAGCAATGCGACGTTTTTCGGTATCCACGGCACTGAGCTTTACCTGTACCTGCTGCTCCAGCTGGAAGGACTCTTCACCGCGAGTAATGCGCAGGTGTTTGCCGTCGAACTCGAACGGCTGCTTTTTGCTGTTGAAGCGCACAAAACCGTTGATGCCATTGTCTTCCAGGCGCACGCCGATACCGGCACCGTTCACCAGGGTGATCTGGCCGCTGAATATTTCACCCACCTTGCTTTCCAGGTACTGGCAATACAGCCATTGCTGTAGTGCTCTGTCCGCCTGGCGACCAGTGCTGACACTCTGTTGCAGTTCGCCGCTGGCAGATTCATTCAGCGCCGGGAGATCATTACCTTCCAGTGCTGCGCGCAAAACGCGATGGTTGTGCAGATCGTTGAATTTGCGGATCGGGGAGGTGACGGTAGCGTAATGTGCAATGCCCAGTCCCAGGTGGGCCGCGGCACTGTGACTCAACTCTCCCGGGCGCAACATGCGCTTAAGTACAGCGAGCACATTGTGCATGGCAGTATCGCTGTGGGACTCCAGCTGTTTTACCAGTTTCAGGTAAACATCAAGTTGGTGCAGATCCTGCTCGGCGAACTCTGGCAGCACCTCTTTCAGCAGCGCGCGGATCTCGGCCATACGCTCGTCGCGGAACCCCAGGTGTACGGAAAAGCAGCCAGCGCCGAGTTGCGCGAGTTTTTCGCCGGCACTGAAATTGGCCGCCAGCATGGCTTCTTCCACCATCCGCTGGGCCGCGGTGCGGGGTTGCTTTTCAATGCGCTCGATTTTGCGCTGTGTGTTGAGGATCAGCTCGTAATCCGGTCGGTCCTCCATGATCAGGGAGTGACCGGCGCGGTACTCGGCGCGCGCTTTGCTGAGTGCACCCAGGCTGCGGAGCTGTTCCTGCTGCTCTGCTGGCACGGCGCTGTCGTTACCTTCGATAAATGCGGCTACCTGCTGGTAGCTCAGTTTATGTTGCGAGCGGATCGCGGCGAACTCGTACTCGAAACCATTCAGGGCGCCGTCTTTGCCCACCGCAACATGCATCACCAGTGCCGGGCGCAGTTCTCCGGGCAGCAGGGAAAAGCTGTTTTCGCACAGATTCGCAGGCAACATGGGCAGGGTTTCGCCGGCCAGGTAAACGCTGTTGGCTCGCTGGTAGGCGTCTTTATCGAGGGCAGTGCCGGTGGCGATCAGGCTCGAAGGGTCGGCGACCGCAATATGCAGGGTCCAGCCATTTTCGGACTCGCTAACTGCCAGCGCATCGTCCATATCCCGGGTGGATTCCGCATCAATGGTCACAAAGCCCAGGGAGGACAGGTCTTTGCGGTCGCCACACAGGCTTTCCAGTTGTTCGGGAATCTGTTGCGCCTGTTCCAGGGCGGCCTTGCTGAACTGGTTGGGCAAACGGTACTGGGCGACCACAAAGGCGTGCTCGATGCCCGCCAGGTCCGGTTTGCCGATAACGCTCTCGACCTTTGCCTGGGATTTGCCGTCCTTGAACGGGTGGCGGGTCACACTGCAGGCGATGAAATCGCCGGGTTGAGCGGAGCTACGGGCTTTGGGTGGCAAAAAAATCCAGCGAGACAGGGCGTTGTCACTGGGCTGGATAAAGTGACCCTGGCCGCGCTGAATGTACTGACCTACCAGGTACTTGAGGTCTGATTCAATCAGCGAATCCAGCTCCGCGGACAGCTTGCCGTTTTCCTCTTCCGTCAGGCTTGCGCGCACCCGGTCGCCGGGGAATACCCGATCCATCTCTGCCGGTGGCAGGAATGCCTCGCGGCCGTCATCCAGCACCACGAATCCGAATTTTCCGCTGCTGCCGCGCACGCGGCCTTCGGCAAATTCTTTGGTGGAGCGGATATCGGATTTCAGCTGGGAAAGCTGTTTGAGGGCATCGGCATTAAGCATGAAGGGTTCTCTGAGAAACACGGGTGGAGATCGATTTGGGCGCGGATTCTACCAGACGTCAGATTACAGACCAGTTTGAAACTGCCTGCGGGGCTGGCAGGCGCCAGAAATTGGGATGGGCAAAGAGGGCGGCTATGGGGGATCAGGAAGGGAAGCGGGGTTCGTTGGTTGTTTTATCCTAATATTTTATTTTAGATGGGATAAAATGGTTGTTGTGTTGCGGGTCTGCGCAAAGAACGCAATGTTCATATGTCACGAGTGGCTATATGCTACGGGATCTAGAATAAAGCACGGTCGCGGATAGAGCCGACAAAATCGGCCGCGTCTGGCACCGAGGAACAACCGGCCTCCGGAGAGGAATGTTTATGAGTGTTTTTTCCCATCCCGCTTACGATAATCACGAAGAAGTTGCTTTCTATCACGACGCCAAAAGCGGCTTGAAAGCGATTATCGCGGTACACAATACCAATCTGGGGCCATCCCTCGGCGGTTGCCGCATGTGGCCCTACGCGGATGATGCCGAGGCTCTAAATGACGTGCTGCGTTTATCGCGAGGTATGACTTACAAGTCAGCTATGGCCGGTCTGAAGCTGGGTGGCGGCAAGTCGGTCATAATCGGCGATCCCCGCAAGCAGAAGACTCCGGAGCTGCTGCGCGCCATGGGCGACTTTCTCAATACGTTGGGAGGACGCTATATCACTGCGGAGGATTCGGGTACCAGCGTTGCCGATATGAAAATCATCGGCGAGCGCAGTGAATATGTTTCCGGCGTCATTGCCGGCCAGGAGCATGGCGGTGATCCGTCTCCCTCCACCGCATATGGTGTATTTGTGGGGCTGAAGGCCGCGGTAGCGCACCGCTGGGGACGCACTGACCTGAATGGCCTCAAAGTTTCCATACAGGGGGTGGGCAACGTCGGTTTCCGCCTGGCAAAACTGCTCAAACACGCCGGTGCAGAACTGTTTGTAACCGATATTTTTCAGGACAACGTGGATCGCGTAGTCAACGAGCTGGGCGCTACCGCGGTTTCTGCGGACGAGATCTTTGACCTGGACGTTGACCTCTTTGCGCCCTGTGCTATGGGCGCCATCCTCAACGATGACACGATCAGCCGCCTGAAAGTGGGTGCGATTGCCGGTGCCGCCAACAACCAGCTGGCGGAGGCGCGCCACGCGCAGATGTTGAAAGACAAGGGCATTCTTTATGCGCCTGACTATGTGATCAATGCCGGCGGTATCATCGATGTGTATTATCAGCAGCTGGGCGAATACAACGCGGATCAGGTGAAGGCCCATATTGAAACCATCGGCACTACGCTGCAGGAAGTTTTTGAGCGCGCGGACCAATCTGGCGAAACCACCGCTCTCGTGGCGGACCGTATTGCCGAAGAGCGTTTTGGCCACAAAGATACGCTGAATTCGACGAACTCTGCCGCTGCCTAATACAGTGGAGAGCAAGCCAATTACCTCGGGCGCTACGGCGCCCGTTTTTTTTGCCTAAACTAAGCCGGCAGGAGCTGCAGTGTATTTTATCTGGGTATTTCATCGCTCATTACGGCCGTGAAAATTGTGAACAAATTTTCTCCGCGAAGCAGATATGTACGCGCAATCCGCCAGGCAGGCGGGTGAACAAACAAAAGATCAGGATTAGTGAAAATGGATTTGAAACTGGCGTCGGGACGCTTGGCCCTGGCGGCCCTGATATTTTCCGGATTTTTAGCGGGCTGTGAAAAAAATGACAACCAGGTGGGGCACGAAGAGCACCACAAAGCACTCATGGTTGACAAAGAAGCTGCCGCCAGTAGTAAAGAGGCGGCACACGGCAACGAGGCCTATGTAGAGGCGCCAAAAATTGGGCTGCCATTTCACAAAGAAACACTCAAAAATGGCCTTACCGTAATCGTTCATGAAGACCACAAAGCGCCGGTGGTGGCGATTAATATCTGGTACAAGGTGGGCTCCAAGGATGAGAGTCGAGGCAAGACCGGGTTTGCGCATTTGTTTGAACACCTGATGTTCAATGGGTCGGAAAACTTCCCGGGAGAATATTTCGAACCGTTCCAGCGTTCCGGTGCCACGGACATGAACGGCACTACGAATAATGACCGCACCAATTATTTTGAGACAGTCCCTGTCGGAGCGCTGGATATGGCGCTGTGGATGGAGTCTGACCGGATGGGGCATTTCAAGGGCGCCATCAGCCAGGAAAAACTGGATGAGCAGCGCGATGTGGTAAAAAACGAAAAGCGCCAGGGGGAGAATGCGCCGTACGGTAAAGCCTTTGATGTGATCGCCACCAGTACCTTTCCTTCAGACCATCCCTATTCCTGGACCACTATCGGCTCCATGGACGATCTGGATCAGGCCAGTCTGGAGGATGTAAAACAGTGGTTCACCGATTATTACCAACCCGCCAATGCAATTCTGGTCATCGCCGGTGATATTTCCGTAAAAAAGGCTATGGCCAAGGCGCGGCAGTATTTCGGTGATATACCCAGTACCTCAGTACCTGAAGAACTGAAAAACTGGGAGCTGCCCACGCAAGTCAACAAGCGTGTGGAAATGACCGACCAGGTGCCGCAAACCCGGATCTACAAGGTGTGGAATGTACCGGCGGTTGGCGGTGAGGAAGAAAATGCCCTGGATTTAATGACTTCACTGCTGGCCAATCGCAAAAATTCACTGCTATACCGGCGGTTGGTACGTGATGAACAGGTCGCTACCAGCGTGAGCGCTTTCTACTACGGTCGCCAGCTTGCCGGGCAGTTATTTGTGATGGTGGATGTCAAACCGGGACATTCCGTTGAAAAGGTCGAAAAACTGCTGGATGAAGAGTTGCGCGAGTTTGCCCACACCGGTGTCAGTGCCGATGAACTGCGCAGGATCAAGCAAAGCGAGTTTGCCAGTTTGGTAAAAGGGTTGGAGAAAATCGGTGGCTTTGGTGGGAAAACCGATCTCCTGGCGCGTTCCGAATTCTATTACGGTGATCCAGGGGCATTACTCAAGTCGCTCGACGAATATGCCGATGTGTCGGAAAGGGATGTGCAGGAAGTGGCGGGCAAGTGGCTGAAGCCTGAGCATTTTACCCTGGTCATCCGCCCCAAAGAAAAGTTTGAGGTGAGCGGGAAACCCGTTGATCGCAACAAGCTACCGGCAGTGGATAAAACAGTAGAACTGGAGTTGCCGAAGCAGCAGACATTTACACTGGGAAATGGACTCAAAGTGGTACTGGCGGAACGGCACGATACACCGGCAGTATTTATGACTCTGCAATACCGAAGCGGGGCTTCTGCGGACGGCGACCTGCCCGGTTTGGCTTCGGTGGTAGCACGTATGCTGAGCGAGGGGGCGGGGCGATATGACAGCCTGGCGTTCAGTGCCCGCGAGGAGGAGCTGGGTGCGAGCATTAGTGCCGGCAGTGGACTTGATTTCAATTCCCTCAGTTTCTCCGCGCTGAAAACACAATTGGAACCCTCCCTGGAACTTTTCCGCGATGTCATTTCCGACCCGCTGTTTTCCGAAGAAGATCTGAAACGGGTCAAGTCCAACTGGCTTGACTCAATCAAGCAGGAAGAGGCCCAGCCCCAGGGGCTGGCTCTTCGAGAATTGCCGCCACTGCTGTTTGGCAAGGATCACCCTTACGGTGCGCCACTCACCGGCTCAGGTACACCAGAGGCCATTGAATCGATCACCCGCGATCACCTGGTGAATTTTCACAAGACCTGGCTGCGCCCGGACAATGCCGAGCTCGTCGTGGTTGGGGATGTGACCAAAGAGGAAATCCAGCCGCTGTTGAATCAAACTCTGGGTCACTGGCATGCACCGAAAGAGTCTTTGCCCGAATTGGCGATACCCACGGTAGAGCGTCCGCAAAAAGCGCGGATCTATCTGCTGGATCGTCCCGGTGCCGAGCAGAGCTATATCATGGCGGGACTGGTTATGCCGCCCTGGAAGCCAGAAGGGGCGGAGGCCTTCGATGCGATGGCTTCGGCCATCGCCGGCAAATTCACTTCCCGCATCAATATGAATTTGCGGGAAGAAAAACACTGGTCCTATGGTGCCCGCGCAGTCTCGATGGATACTGAAGCACAACGCCCGTATATCGTGTTTGCACCGGTACAGACCGACAAAACCGCCGCTTCTATGGCCGAATTGTTAAAAGAGTACCGGGCATATCTCGGCAGCCGCCCCATCGAGGAGGTGGAGCTTGCAGACTACAAGGACGACGAAATACTGAAGCAAAGTGCACGTTTTCAGACCAAAGGACAGTTGCTTTCAAGTATCAGCTGGCAAGTGGAGAAGGGGTTGCCAGCGGAATACATTGCCGATTATCCGCAACGGGTAAGTGCCCTGACCCGAGATGCCGTGGAGGCGGCAGCGAAGGAATATCTCGCTCCCGACCAATTTACCTGGTTGGTGGTCGGTGATCTCGAGCAGATACAGAAAGAAATAGAAGCACTGGATATTGGTCCGGTGGAGGTCTTGCCCAGCAAGCAATAAACCGCGCTAGCTCAACCTGAAAAAGCCTGGTTCTGTAACCGGGCTTTTTTTATGGGCCGGGATTAGGGTAAATTGACGTGGTCAAAAAACTATCAATAACAAGGGCTGCGCGCTTTCGCCGGGCCAATACGCTGGATCTGTCATGTTTGCATTACCGAAGCTCACTTCACGAAGCGTGGTTCTCGCCCACGCCTTACTGACAATTTTTCTGCTTGTGACCTCTGCCAGGGTTGCGGCAGAGGATATCGCCGTACACGCCGGCTGGTTGTTCGATAGCGAAAACGGTCGACTGCTGGAAAAGCGCACTGTACATATCGTTGATGGCAAGGTGGAATCCGTGGAGCGCGGGTTTACCCGGCGTGCTGGCGAGCGGGTTATTGATCTAAGTGCTTTTTCGGTGTTGCCGGGGCTGATGGATATGCATACCCACCTGGCGTACGAATACGGTCCGCGTACCTACACCGAAACCTTTACCTGGAACCCGGCGGATTACACGCTGCGCGCAGTCAATACTGCCGAGCGTACCCTACTGGCCGGGTTTACCACTGTGCGTGATCTCGGCGATAACGCGAATGTGACCGTGAGTCTGCGCAATGCCATCAACCGTGGGGACATTGTCGGACCGCGCGTATTTACCGCGGGTAAGTCCATTGCCACCACTGGCGGCCACGCAGACCCTACTAACGGCTACCGCCATGCACTGATGGGCAGCCCGGGTCCGGCAGAGGGTGTGGTCAACGGTGCGGCCAGTGCGCGCGAGGCGGTGCGGCAGCGCTATAAGGACGGCGTTGACCTCATCAAAATCACGGCGACTGGCGGTGTATTGAGTGTGGCAAAAAGTGGCGAGAATCCTCAGTTTATGGCGGACGAGCTGGAGGCTATCGTGGCCACCGCAAAAGACTACGGTTTTACCGTGGCGGTTCACGCCCACGGCAAGGAGGGTATGGAGCGGGCGATTCGTGCGGGAGTAAATTCCATTGAGCACGGTACCTATATGGATGAGAAAACCATGGCGCTGATGCTGGAGCATGGTACCTGGTATGTCCCGACCCTGATGGCCGGGGACTGGGTTACCCAGAAGGCCACGGTGGATGGTTTTTTCCCGGACATGGTGCGCACCAAAGCAGCCAAAATTGGGCCGTTGATTCAGGACACCTTTAGTCGGGCGCATCGCAAGGGGGTAAAGATTGCTTTCGGTACCGATACCGGAGTCAGTCGCCACGGTGATAACGGGAAAGAGTTTTCGCTGATGGTGCAGGGTGGTATGACGCCGGCTGATGCTATCCGCTCCGCAACCTGGAATGCGGCACAACTGCTAAATGCCCAGGATGAGCTGGGTAGTGTCTCACCGGGTAAATGGGCGGACCTGGTGGCGGTGATAGGCAATCCACTGGAGGATATTACCGCGTTGGAAAGGGTGCGGTTTGTGATGAAGGGCGGCAAGGTGTACAAGCAACCGAACTAGATTCGATCCTGTGGCACATCGTATCGGATGGGGATTAGTGAGGGTTGTGATTGTTGTATCACCGCAGAGTCGGCGCAGTGCGCGGGTTCTGCGGTGATACGCCTTTGGGGTTTATTTTGCCAGCTCGAAAACCAGCTCGAGATTGACCGAAACCGATGTTTCACCGGGCGCGACCGGGGTACTGGCACTGTCTTTGGCCGCAGACATTTCTGCGCGCATCATCGGTCGCGGCATGCCGCCGTGACTACCTTCGGAAATACTGACGATTCTGAGCACCTTTGTGCCGAGGGCATCCGCATAGGATTCTGCACGTGCCTGCGCCATTTTCAGCGCTTTCTGACGGGCTTCTGCCAATAGCGGTTCTGGCTCACCAATGGAAAAACTGGGGCCGTGTATCTGGTTTGCGCCTTCTGCCGCGAGAGCATCGATGACGTTGCTCAGTTCATCCAGCTTGCGCACAGTGATATTCACGGTGTTATGCGCTTGATAGCCAGTGATCTCTCGAGCTCGATTTGGCTGGTACTCATAGCGGGGCATCAGGTTGATGCCGCTGGTCTGTACATCCTTATCATCGATTCCGGCGCGCTTGATGGCCTTCATCAATTTTTCCATCTGTACCGCATTGGCTTGCATGGCGGCATTGCTCTCGCTGGCTTCGGTGACTACACCTGCGGATATATTGGCAATATCCGGTGCCTGACTGGCCTCGCCCTGGGCCGAGATGGAAATCAGTGTGCCGGATGAATGCGTATCTGCGTCGTTTCCGCAGCCGCTGGTAAAGGCAAGCAGACCTGCGAGCAGGCTGGCAGAAAATAGTTTCAGTGATTTATGCATGGCGAATCCTTATATTGCCAGTGGTACATCTGTAGTCATTGTTGACGGTTGAACATGAACTTCAGGTGAACAGGCGGCTGAAGGTTTGCTGTTGTGGGTGGTACAGGGAAAAGCCCAGACGCAGTAGTTGCTGACGGCGATCGCACAGGACATTTTTGTTGCGCAGTTCGACCTGCAGTTTTTCTGCGTTTTCAGCGCTACCACAACGGAAGGTGAAAAAGTGGCCGTGACCATCGCGGAGATCGTGGTAAATCAGGTTGTCTCTGTTCAGCAGTGGATGCTGAGCGGAATCCATGGCGGCGAGGAAGCGCTGCTGGTTGTCCTGCACGTATTCGTGAATTGTCTCCACGGTAATGCCTTCACGCTCATACAGTGACAAGACCGCCAGCGCTTTATACAGGGGGGAGAAGTCCATGGTAGCGCCGGCGAAGCGCAGCCAGTCGTTGCCAAAACCCACACCTTCCGCGCGGTTTTCCAGCTCTGCCATCTCCGCAAACCAGCCGGTGTTCAGAGGGCGCAGCTTGCAGCCTCGGGGAATGGACATAAAGCACATGCCCTCGCCAGCACCCAGATACTTGTAGCTGCCCGCCGTGTAAAACACCTTGTCGGCGATGGCGCTCAGGTCGGTGGGGCGGGCGAAGAAGGCGTGATAGCCGTCGATCACCATCTGGGTATGCTCTGGTTTGCGAGCGGCCAGCTCGAGTAGTCCCGGGAAGGCGACACCGGAGTCGAAGAAGACCTGGCTGGCGTAGGCCAGCTGATAGTGCCCGGTTTGCAGCTGCTGCTCGAATCGTTGCGCCAGGGTGTCGAAAGGTTGGGTAGGGATGCGGGTTACTTCAACGGTCTCAAGCTCTTCCAGTCGCAGCAGTTGGCGGGCAGCACTGTAAAATTCGCCATCCGTGGTCAGAATGCGCAGGGGCTGGCACAGGTCGAAGCTGCTGATCAGTCGATATACCAGCTCATGGGTATTGGGGGCGAGGGCGATTTGTTCTGGTGCGGGTAAACTGAGGGCTCGGGCGATAGAGCGCTGGAAGGCGGGTATCTTTTCCGCGAAAATTTTGTCCCATTTGTTGTCTGCGAGTTGCGCGGCGTCCAGCCAGTATTCGTTTATTGCATCCCGGGTTACGTCAGCCCAGTAGTGATGGGAGTGGCAGGCCATGTGCAGAACCGGCAGGTCGCAGCCCACAGAGGCCGCTTTTTGAGCAGCCTGTAAAAATTGTCGATAGTATTTTTGATACATTTCGCTCTGGTAACTTTTTCTGAGATGACTAAAGTGGTCATCGAATTATTGGTGTACCGGGATTGTAATCCCGCTAAGGAGGCGTTGCAGTGGAATATTTGCACACGATGGTGCGAGTCACCGATCTTGAGGAATCTCTGGCGTTTTATTGTGACAAGCTGGGCCTGTACGAGGTCCGTCGCAACGACTATGAGAAAGGTCGTTTCACGCTGGTCTTCCTCGCCGCTCCGGGCGATTCCGGTAGTGCCGACAGCGACGCGCGGCCGTGCCTGGAATTGACCTATAACTGGGATCCCGAGGCCTACACCGGCGGCCGTAACTTCGGCCATCTCGCGTATCGGGTGGACAATATCTATGAAACCTGTCAGCGCCTGATGGACATGGGGGTAATCATCAACCGCCCGCCGCGGGACGGACATATGGCGTTTGTACGCTCTCCGGATAATATCTCCATCGAATTGTTGCAGAAGGGTGATGCACTCGCGCCGCAGGAACCCTGGGCGTCAATGGAAAACACGGGCGAGTGGTAAAAGACGGGTGAGTGAAGCTGTGGCTGTGAAAAAAAACAGAAGTTGTGTGATTCTCGCCGGCGCCAATGCCGCGCGCCGGGTGAGGGAGGAAGGCCTCCGTCAGGAGATGATTTCCACTCTGGTCGGCGCGTCCGGTGGGCCGAAATGGCTGGCCATCAGCCAGCTGGACCGGGTGTTGATTGGTGAGTTCTTCCGCGGTCGAACCAGTCCCATCGCAACCCTGGGATCGTCTATCGGCAGCTTCCGTAATATGTGTTATGCCACAGCCAATCCCATGGCGGCGCTGGAAACCCTGGAATACGGCTATATCAATCAGACCTACGCGACGGATAAGCCCACACCTGCGGAAATAACTGCCAAAGGCGAGCAGATTCTGCTGCAAGTTTTGGGAGAGCGTGGGGCGGAGGAGGTTGCCGAAAATCCGGTGTGGCGCAGTCACTTCGTCACGGTGCGCGGGCGCGGTCCGCTTGCCAGTGAGAAAAAGGCGCTGTTGGCGCCGGCGCTGTTGGCATCGGCACTGGCCAACGCGGTCAGCCGCCGCAGCCTACGGGCATTCTGGGATCGGGTGGTGTTCCACGCTGGCAATGCGCCATCCGTGTCTTTTCGCAATCTCTCAACCGTCAACACGCCGCTGTGCGCTGACAATGTCTGCCCGGCGGTGCTGGCCAGCGGTTCCATCCCGCTGGTGATGGCCGGGGTGCCGACCCCCGCCGGGGCGCCGCAGGGGAATTACCGGGACGGGGGCATCACCGACTACCACTTTGATCTGGGCTTTGAACACCCGGAGGGACTGGTCCTGTATCCCCATTTCTTCCCTTATATGGTGCCTGGCTGGTTCGACAAGAGCTTCCGCTGGCGCTGGGTACGCGGTGGCGCCATGGAGAATGTGATTCTGGTCGCGCCGTCGCCTGCCTGGGTTGCCAGGCTGCCCTACGGCAAGATCCCGGACCGCGACGACTTTATCAAGCTTTCTGCAGAAGAGCGGTTGCGCTACTGGAACGGGGTGACCGAAGCGGGTAAACAGGTAGCGGAGGATTTCTTCGAAATGTGGCAAACTGGCGCAATTGCCGACGAACTAATTACCGTCAATGGCAATCAGGCGCCACATAAATTGGCCCTGGCGATGTCTGCCTGATGGGGGGAGGGTCCTTTAGCGAGCCCCAAGAGAGCCCCGAGCGGACAGAATTATACGTAGCATCCGGCCATACAAGCTTATGAAAGACGCCGAGTTTATCGAGCCGCAGGAGGAGTTCCGCACTACCCAGGAGCGGGTGTACTACCAGGTGCGCGACGCCATCCTGCGGGGCCAGTTTTTGCCGGGGCGAGCCATCACGATCCGCGGCCTGGCGGCAGAGCTGGATTGCAGTCCGATGCCTGTGCGCGAGGCTCTGCGCCGGCTGACGTCGGAACGCGCGCTGGAACTCTCGGATACACGGCGGGTAACCGTGCCCAGTATGACCCGGGAAAAACTGGACGAAATCTGCGCGGCGCGGGTGGCTCTGGAGTGTCAGGCGGCTGTGCAGGCGTTACCGTTTGTCGGGGATGACGAATTGGCGGCCCTGCAGGGGCTGGATGATCGAGTCACCGTTGCACTGGAACGCAAGGATATCCAGGAATATGTCGCCGCTAACCTGGAGTTTCATTTCACCCTCTACCGCCTCGGCCGTCCCCATATCATCCTGTCACTGATCGAGAGCCTGTGGCTGCAGACAGCGCCATTACAGCATTTGGTGTTCCAGCGCTTCGGGGTGCAGGAACTGCCGGATCGCCATCGCGATCTTATCGAGGCCATCGCCAGCAAGGATGAGCTGGGGGTGCGCGCTGCTATCCGCCAGGATATCGAAGAGGGCCTGGGGTCCATTTCCGCAGAAGAGTTGTTGCCGACCTGATGTTCAGTTATATCCATATTGTTTTGCATCTGCTGGTTCCGCTGGCGATTGCCTGGTTTTTCTTTCGCAGCGAGTGGAAAAAGGCCGCGTTGTTTATGCTGGCCGCCAATCTGGTGGACCTGGACCACCTGCTGGCTTCGCCGGTATACGACCCCAACCGCTGCAGCATCAATTTCCACCCGCTGCACACCATGTTTCCCATTTCTTTTTACGGCGCCATGATGTTCCTGCCCTGGAAGCCGGTACGCTGGCTCGGTATTGGTCTGGTCAGTCATATGCTGCTGGACGCGATCGATTGCGGTTTTTGACCGCTGTTATCCCGGGCCTGACGGTGGGCCCGCGCTTTGTGGATAAGCTTCTCCGGGGTGAATGCGTTCACCCGGGGGCGCGTCCCCCATCTCAAATCCGCTTTTTTGCCATCGCTGGCTTTTCCCAATTTTTGAATGTCGTCTGCTTTACCTCAGGTTGCTAGCAGGGTGGCAGTCCGTTCGTGACTATATTGTTCGTCATTGTTCATAGTGTTATCGCGCCTTACTCCATGTTCTAGGGCTCGAGGTTCCCCATAGGGCTATCGTCTCCCGCTGGATGATTGCCTGGAAGACGTTGATCGTATCGAGGAAGGCAGTTGCGTTATTGCTGGGGATCACTCTAGAATGTGATCACATTTTGGGGTGCCGCTCCATTGGCGCTTCAGCAGGCGAATTCAGAATCAGGAGTCAGTTCATGAACAAGAATCAGCTACAACAACATGACCGCGAGCACCTGCTACACCCGTTTACCGATTTTCACGACCTGGGGCAGCAGGGTACGCGGGTGATTACCAGTGCCGAAGGCGCCTACATCACCGATATCGACGGCCATCAAATGCTCGATGGTATGTCTGGTCTGTGGTGTTGCAACCTGGGGTACAGCCGCCGGGAAATCACTGAAGCCATCTACGAGCAGCTGAACAAACTGCCGTTCTACAACAGCTTTTTCCAATGCACCACGGTGCCTGCCATCGAACTGGCCGATCTTCTCTCGGAAGTGACGCCTGCACACATGAACAATGTGTTCTTTACCGGTTCTGGCAGTGAAGCCAACGATACCAATCTGCGTATTATCCGCCGCTACTGGGATCTCAAGGAGCAGCCGGAAAAACGCATCGTGATCTCCCGCCTGAACGGCTATCACGGTTCCACCATCGGTGGCGCCAGCCTGGGTGGAATGAGCGGTATGCACAAGCAGTTCCAGAAACTGGATTACATTGAGCATATTCAGCAGCCCTACTGGTTTGGTGAGGGCGGCGATATGTCGCCGGAGGAGTTCGGTGTCTACGCCGCCCGCTGTCTGGAGGAAAAAATCCTGCAGCTGGGCCCGGAAAATGTCGCTGCCTTTATCGCCGAGCCCATTCAGGGCGCCGGCGGTGTGATCATCCCTCCGGAAACCTACTGGCCGGAAGTGAAGAAAATACTGGATCACTACGACATTCTGTTTGTGATGGACGAGGTGATTTTTGGTTTCGGTCGCACCGGACAGTGGTTTGGTGCGGATTACTATGGGGTGAAGCCGGACCTGATGACCTTCGCCAAAGCGGTCACCAATGGTTATTTCCCACTTGGGGGAACCATGGTCAGCGATCGCGTGGCGGAAGTGATCAAATCCAAGGGTGGAGAGTTCACTCACGGATATACCTATTCCGCGCACCCGGCGGCCTGCGCTGCGGGCCTCGCCACGCTGAATATCCTGCGCGATGAAAAAATCATCGATAACGTACGTGAAGTCACCGCGCCATATCTGGCCAAGCGCTGGGCAGAGCTGGCCGACCACCCGATCGTCGGCGAGGCGCGCAGTCTCGGATTGGTGGGGGCTCTGGAACTGGTGAAGGACAAGGGTAGCCGTGCCCGTTTCGACGATAAGTGCACCGCTGGCGGCGTATGTCGGGACCTCAGTATCAAGAATGGTCTGGTGATGCGCGCTACCGGCGACACCATGATCATCGCACCGCCGCTGATTATCACCACGGCGCAGGTTGATGAGCTGGTGGAAAAAGCGCATCGCGCTCTGGATGATACCGCCAGAGCCTTGGCGTAAACTCGGTGTTACGCCCCGCGGCCGTCATTATTGTTGTCGGGGCGTACCCACCTAATTTAATGTGAATCGGATTTATGGCAGTAGAACAAGAATATCAGCCGTCCCCGGAACTTCTGCGGGTTTCGGAAAGCTTCCTTCAGGACCACCCCGACCTCAAGTGGATTGAAGGCTTTGCCTTTGACATCAATGGGGTGCCGCGGGGTAAGTGGCTGCCGGCCGACTCCGCTCACAAATTACTCGGCGGCGGATTGCAGATGCCGCGCAGCGCGGTGAGCCTGGATATCTGGGGCAGGGATATAGAAAACAGTCCGCTGGTATTCGCCAGTGGTGATAGCGACGGCGTCTGCCAGCCGGTATCGCCGATTTGTATGGCGCCCTGGCATCGCGAACAGACTGCCCAACTGCACATGCAATTGTTTGAGGCGGATGGCTCAGTGTTGTATGCGGACCCGCGGGCGCAGCTACAGAAAGTGGTTCGACGACTTGGGCAGCTCGGCTACAAGGCTGTGTGTGCTACCGAACTGGAATTTTATCTGTTGCAGGAAGAAGCTGACGATTTAGGTCACCCCCGGCCTGTCAGTGACAATGACTCTGAACTGGTGCCTTCCACCGACGTATATGATCTTTCCGAGCTGGACGCCCAGCGCCACTTTTTTGCGGATGTGCGTGCTGCCTGTGAGGCCCAGGGGGTCCCGGCAGATTCCATTCTCTCCGAGTGCGCACCGGGGCAGTTTGAGATCAACCTGCTGCACTGTGATGATCCGGTAAAAGTTGCCGACCAGACCCTGCTGTTCAAGCGTCTGCTGAAAGGGGTTGCCCGCAGCCACGGCTTGCGGGTGAGCGCCATGGCCAAACCCTTCGGGGATCGCGCCGGGAATGGAATGCATGTGCATCTGAGTCTGGTGGATGGCGAGGGCAACAACGTCTTTGATAACGGCACCGATGAAGGGAGTGACCTGCTGCGCCACGCCGTCGCGGGTATGATGGCGAGTGCCAATGACGCGATGGCGATTTTTGCGCCACACGCCAATTCCTATCGCCGCTTTCAGGAGAGCAGTCACGCGCCACTGAACCTCTGCTGGGGCTACGACAACCGCACCGTGACGTTCCGCATTCCCGCCAGTGAGCCCAAGGCGCGGCGTATCGAACACCGTATTGCCGGTGCCGACGTAAACGCCTATCTGGTGTTGGCTGCCATTTTGACGGGAGTGTGTCACGGTCTCGAAAATCGCCTGCAGCCACCGGCGCCGGTGGAAGGGGATGCTTACCAGGTGGAAAGCGAGCAGCTGATCAACAGTTGGGCTGATGCGCTCAATCGCTTCGCCGAAAGCCCGTTGTGGCAGGAATATTTCGACCCCGCATTTGTCGAGCTGTTCGTATTGTTGAAACGGCAGGAGCAGGCAGAGATCGCCGCCCGGGTAACCGACGTCGAGTACCAGAGCTATCTACAAAGAGTGTGAGTTTCCGCCGAATGTTTTTCCGGCGTAGCTTACGTCCACAACGTAACGTGTTTGATGTCAGTATGAGTGGCAGCGGCTGATGCTCTGCTATACCTAAATACAGACACCTGTGCACTTGCATTCACAGGGCGTCGCAAACTCTCCTCCTGAAAGTGTGTTCGAAAAACTGGCCCGCCTCCATGGCGGGCATTTTTTTTGGAAAAAAATAATTAGCAGAAATTTCTTCCCATTTGTCGGCTAAAGCCCAGGCATTATTTGCTGTTGTTTCTTGATCTCAACCTATACTGAAACTAACCGCACGCACGGGTCATTTTTTATTCATTGGCTCGGGGCGGCCATGGAGCATTTCAGAGTTAAAAGGAGTTAACGATGCGAACCAAGTCTATTCTTCTGCCCCTTGCGATCGCGGCCGCGAGTGCGACATCGCCGGCATTCGCTGATTTCAAAGGCGGCGACTTTATCCTGCGCGTGGGCGCGGGCTATATGGAGAGCGACGACTCTGTATTTTCAGACGCGACGCGGGTAGACGTGGAAGACCCAAATGACCCGAACGAAACGATTCGGGTGGAAGTGGGTGATTCCCTGGACCTGGACGACGACACGACTTGGTTTATCAATGGTACCTACTTTGTGGCAGACCACTGGGCCATTGAACTCTATCATTTGAACAGCGCAGACCTGGATGCCAGTTATAACACCTACGTGATTGGTGAAGATATTGACGTGCGCAGTTCTGATGGCTTGGGTGACTTTGAAACCTATGTCACCAGCCTCTATGTCGACTGGTATCCGGTGTGTATCGAGTCGTGGATTCAGCCGTACATCGGTATCGGTGTGAACTACACCGACATTGATCAGGATTTCCTGCGTCCGGTATTTACCGATAACACCGGTCGCTACGGCCTGATCAATTTTGGTAGCTCCTTTGGATGGACGGCGCAGGTCGGCGTGGATATCGAATTCGGTCGGGGCGCCAACTGGTTGTTCAACGCTTCAGCCATGTATGTAGATGCTGATCCGGAAATCGAAATTGGTGTCGACGATGTGATCCTCAGTAATGGCATCATACTGGACAGCGTGCGCTACAAAGATAATCTGGAATTTGACTCCTGGATTTTCAATCTTGGTGTGGGTTACAAATTCAGCTTCTGACCGGAAGAATGCTCCAAATGCTTTGCCTCGGTTGCCCAGTTGAGCGGGCGCCGGGGCTTTGTTATGAGTGCGTGAATACTTGAGGCATTCTGCGCAAAGCCCAAAATACTGCGGGTGACCTTTGTAGTCTGGTTTGTTGTGTGGACGGTTTGTGTCTGGCAGTCACATCCTTGCCAGTGTATTCTTCGCCTTTTCGGCGCCGGACTTATTCGTTCGCCACAACAATAACGACGGGGATTCTATGACCGCCTTGGGAAATGGTACAGACGGTCCGACGGCCGGGTTCCGGCCACTGAATATCTGCTTGCTGGGTTATCGCAGTCATCCCCATTGTGGTGGTCAGGGGGTATATCTTCACTATCTGAGTAAAGCCCTGGTGGACGCGGGGCACAATGTGGATGTTATTTCCGGCCAGCCTTACCCCGAGCTGGATCCGCGGGTGCAGCTGATCAAGATGCCCGGGTTGAACCTCTACGAACACGAAAATCCTGTGCGTGCACTGCGCCCCCGGCATCTGAAGAGCTGGGCAGACTTCTATGAGTGGTTTGGGAAACTGACCGGCGCTTTTGCCGAGCCCTACGCATTCGGGCGGCGGGTAGCGCGCTATTTGCGTAAATGCGGGCAGCATTACGATATAGTGCACGACAACCAGTCTCTCTGTTACGGGCTGCTCGATATTGCAAAAACGGGTGTGCCAGTCGTTGCCACCATCCACCATCCAATCACTCGCGACAGACAACTTGCCCTGGATGCCGCGCCGGACTGGTTTTACCGTTTGCTGGTGCGCCGCTGGCACAGTTTTCTCAATATGCAAATCAAGGTGTCTCGCCGGCTTAGGCATATTGTCACGGTTTCGACACAATCCCTGAATGATATTGTCGAACAATTCGGGGTTGCGCCTTCGCGGCTGAAATTGATTTATAACGGGATCGACACCGGTATTTTCAAACCGCGGTCTGACCTGCAAGCTGACAAATTCCAGATCATGACTACCGCATCCGCGGATCAGCCGTTGAAGGGACTGCGTTTTCTATTGCAGGCTGTCGCCCTGTTGCAGTCCCGCTATCCACAACTGAAGGTTTTGGTGGTGGGCAAGTTGCAGGAAGGTGGTGCCACTGAAAGGCTGTTAAGAGAGCTCAAACTCGATTCTACTGTGCGCTTCGTGTCCGGTATTTCTAACGGTGAAATGGCTGCGTATTACGCTTCTTCCGGCATGGTGGTGTGTCCTTCCCTGTACGAAGGGTTCGGCTTGCCCGCGGGGGAGGCAATGGCCTGCGGGGTGCCGGTAATTTCCAGTGACGGCGGCGCTCTGCCGGAAGTGGTTGGGGATGCCGGCATTGTGGTGCCCGCGGGAGACAGCGGGGCACTGGCCCGTGCGATTGAAAAACTGCTGGCCGACGAGTCCCTGTGCCAATCACTCGCTCGCAAGGGCCGACAACGAATTGAACAGCTTTTTTCCTGGCAGGTAGCGGCGGATCACCTTGTAACTTATTACCGGGAAATTATCCGCGGACAGTCCGCTCTGGAAGCGCCGGACGAAGCCGGAATAGCAGCGCAGGAAATCAGTGTTGGTAACATGAGTACACCTGCGTCCGGTGTGTGGCGGAACGACAGCAGCAGTCCAAAGCGTCAGGGGGAGGCAGCCTGATGATTACCATTGATCCCGCGCTGTTGAATTTACAGCCTGGTCAGCGAGTTCTGGATCTGGGTTGCGGTGAGGGGCGTCACGCCATCCATATTTCCCTGAGTGACCCCGTGGACGTTTTCGGGGTTGACCTGAGTTTGAATGACGTGCGTACAGCAAGTGAGCGTGCCGCGCCATTTTTCGATGGGGAGGAGGTTGCCGGGCGCTTGCTGTTGGGAGTGGGGGACGCGCTGAAGTTGCCGTTTGCGGATAATTTTTTCGATGTGGTGATCTGCTCGGAAGTGCTGGAGCATATTGAAAATTATCAGGGAGTGCTGGCGGAAATAGATCGGGTGCTGAAACCTTCCGGTGTGTTCGCAGCCACAGTGCCGGCATTTTTCCCGGAATGGGTGTGCTGGAAACTGTCTGATGCCTACCACCAGGTGGAAGGCGGACATATTCGTATTTTTCGCGAAAAACAGCTGCGTAAAAATATCGAGGCGTTTGGCCACCAATATTTTGCCAGGCACAAGGCGCACGCTCTGCATGCACCTTACTGGTGGTTGAAGTGTCTGTTCTGGGAGCAGGATGACAAACCAGTGGTCAAGGCTTACCACCGTTTTCTGGTGTGGGACCTGATGCAAAAACCACTCATTACTCGCTGGCTGGAAAAACTGCTCAATCCTCTGTTGGGAAAAAGTATTGCACTGTATTTTGTGAAGCCGGCGCGTTCCCTTGCAGTACTTGGCCGGCCTTCCACTGGCGATGTCCGAACACCTGAAACTGTTGTGGCATCCGAGCGCGAGGTGGCAGCGTGAGTGCGGCGACAATAGAGGCCGCGACCCCCCTGTTCCCAACAGATTTTGTTCGCCGTAGCGCGGATTATATTCGCTCCCAGCAACAGGAAAATGGTTGCATTCCCTGGTTTCAGGGCCACTACGCGGATCCGTGGGACCATGTGGAAGCTGCCATGGGGCTTAGCATTGCCGGGGAGTATGCTGCGGCGGAAAGAGCCTATGAGTGGCTCGCGCAGCAACAGCTGTCGGACGGTAGCTGGTGGGCAGCCTACCGGAATGATCGCGTCGATAATAGGGAGCGACGGGAAACTAACTTCGTCGCTTATATTGCCACCGGCGTCTGGCACCACTATCTGATTACTGGCGAGCGTGCATTCTTATTACGCTTCTGGCCGACCGTATCGCGGGCGCTGGATTTTGTGCTGTCGCTGCAGTCGGAACATGGTGAGATCCAGTGGGCAGTGGATGCGCAGGGCGCGGTTCTCAATGACGCCCTGGTTACCGGCTGTGCCTCCATCTACAAGAGTCTGGAATGCGGCGTCAATATTGCTGCTACTCTGGGGTGGGACGATCGAAGCTGGCGCAGGGCGAGGGAACAGCTTGGGCGAGCCCTGCGTGACAGGCCGGAAAGGTTCGACCGTTCCTGGGAGAGCAAGGCGCGCTTTTCCATGGATTGGTTTTATCCGGTTCTTGCGGGGGCGATTACGGGTACCAGTGCCAGGGCGCGGTTGCAGAAAAAGTGGGATGAATTTGTGGTTGCCGGACTCGGTTGCCGCTGTGTCAATGACGAGCCCTGGGTGACTGTGGCGGAGTCTTGTGAATTGACCATGGCGCTGCTGGCGGCGGGGGAAAAGACCAAAGCGCAGCATATCTATCGAGCGCTGCACCGTTGGCAGGATGAGGACGGCGGTTACTGGACCGGTTACGTTTATCGCGACAGCGCTATCTGGCCTGAAGAGAAAACCACCTGGACCGTAGGTGCCATGTTGCTCGCCGCAGATGCACTGGCAGGCTTGACGCCTGCCAGTGCGCTGTTTACGTCGGTGAATCTACTGGACGCGCCTGAGAATAGCGAGGGTCTTGACTATCTCCACCAGTTCGAATTGAGCGGAAGCCAGCGCTAGCTTGTAGATTTCGTAGGGCGCCTGGCCACCGTCTTGCGGGTTCGGGAATATATCGTGAATGGCGAGATAACCGCCGGGCACAATGTGCCGCGCCCAGCAGCGGTAATCGGTTAACGCCGCCTGCAGGGAGTGGCCGCCATCGATAAATACCAGCCCCAGGGGTGTATTCCAGTGGCGGGCGGCAACCGCAGAGGGCGCAACCACCGGTACCACATGTTCCTCAAGCTGCGCCGCGCGCATATTACTGCGGAAATTGTGAAAGCTGTCCATCAACTGACTGCGGATATCGAACAGATCACTATCGTGATATTCCTCCCCCGGCTGATGTTCTTCGGAGCCTCGGTGGTGGTCTACCGCGAACAGGGTGTTGTTCATCAGCTTGCAGGCACTGCCGATATATACCGTTGATTTTCCGCAGTAGCTGCCCACTTCCAGGCAGGGGCCAAGATTGCTGGCATCTGCCGCCAGGCGGTACAGGGCGTTGCCTTCCCGACTGTCGAGAAAGCCTTTTACGGTATCAATTTCGAGAGGTAGGGATACTTCCATTTTTTTGATTTTCGCTTGATTGGATTGCGAGTGACGGTAACGGCAGTACAAGGGATTTGCAATGCGCGCTTGACACAATCCGGATGACACAACTTTGTTGTCGGATTGTAGAAATCGGTCACGGGAATAAAAAGTATCTGATAGGTATCGCGGTAATGCGCAAAGATCATAGACCATACTGGCTCAAGCGCCTGCAGTTGCAATTTCGCAACTGGCGTTGCCGTCACTTCCTGTTGCCCCAGTTTGATGCCATCGGCCGTGAACCGGAAATTATGCACCCGCCATCGGTCAAGGTTTTCGGTAGCAATATTCGCCTCGGCAATTTCCCTCACCTGATATCCACGGCAGACAACTGCATCCGTTTCACGGCGATGGGCCACCGGGGTGGCGATGCGTATATCAAGATTGGTGATTATGTGCTCATCTCACCGGGTGTGCGAATTTCTGCAGGGGAGTCCATCACCTTTGGCGATGCCTGTATGGTGGCGGCTAACGCCTATATCTCCGACTCAGACTGGCACGGGCTGTACAACCGCACACGGCCATTTCGCTGCACTGCGCCAATCAGGATTGGCAACAATGTGTGGATCGGGGACAGTGCGATTATCTGCAAGGGGGTAACGATTGGTGATAATGCGGTTATCGGCGCCGGGAGTATCGTGACCCGCGATGTGCCCGCGAATGCGGTTGTCGCTGGCAATCCCGCTCGCGAGATCAAGCAAATCAATCCCCGCCGCCGCATGATTACCCGCGAGGCGCTGTTCGCAGATAGCTTTCGACAGGCGCACAATCTGGATGAATTGGATAAAATGCTGCTCACAGGCAATAGCCTGTTTGGTTGGCTGCGGTCGCTAGTTTGGCCGCGGCGAGGGGATTAACCTGGTTTGGATGTCTTATAACAATGCATAAACAGGGCAGTGTGGTACTGATTGGAATGCCGGGAGCCGGCAAGAGTACACTTGGGGTGTTGCTGGCAAAAGAGCTGGCAAAGGATTTTGTGGATACGGATGTGCTGATCCAGCTGCGGGAGAACAAGACTCTGCAGGAGATCATGAATGAAAGTGACTATCTGAATCTGCGGCGTATCGAGGGGGAGGTGATTGCGGAAGCGGACCTTCCCAATTGCGTGATCGCCACCGGCGGTAGTGCGGTCTACAGTGAAGAGGGTATGCGTAACCTGCTTAAGTTTGGTCCTGCGGTATTTCTGAATTGCTCCGCGGATGAGCTGCGTCGCCGCATCCACAACTATGAAAGCCGTGGTATTGCGAAGGCACCGGGGCAGAGCTTTGAAGAACTGTTCGAGGAGCGCCAGGCGCTTTATCGCCGCTATGCGGATATTATTGTGGATTGTGATGGAAAGGATCTTGAGCAGGTTCTTGCACAAGTAGTCAGCCGATTGGAAGACCGCTGAAGTTTTCGTGCACTTCGCAGGTAATTTGTGGACGTGCCACAACCCCGGGCAGCTTTGTGAAACACGCAGAACACCATGCCCGCGGGCTCTACACCGTCATTCGTGGCGGTGTAGGTTTCACAAAGTTGCGCCCAGTGACTTTCGCCGCTGAGCTTTTCGCCGAGCTGAAATACATTGGGGCGAGGCAACGGATGCTCAAAGGGGGAGCTGGGTAGTGTACTTAACCTGCTTCAATGCAAAGGTAGAGTTCACGGAGGCTACATTCGGCAGGTGAACCAGTGAGCGTTTGAGCAATTGTTCATAGTGCTCAACGCTGTCCACCACAACCCGCAGTACATAGTCCTTGTCACCACTGGTGGAGTAGCATTCCACCACCTCCTGAACATCCTGCACTGCCGACTCGAAATTGTTCAGGGAATCTTCATCGTGGTTGTGTATGGTGACGTAGCAGTATACTGTGACTCCCAGGTCAAGCTTGCGTGGATCCAGAAGGGTAACGCGGCCACGGATGATGCCTTCGGCCTCAAGGCGCTTGATACGGCGCCAGCAAGGGGTATGGGAAAGCCCCACTTTGTCTCCCAGCTCAGCCATGGAATAATCGGCGTTTTCCTGCAGCGCCCGCAGAATCTTGCGGTCGAAATCATCCAGGTCTGTTGAGCGCTTCATATAAACTCCTGTCCTACACTTTCAGCTTATTTCGAGATAGTCGTCATAATTTTACGTCTAAACACGTAAATAAAGCAATGTTCCATCATGCCTTAGGCACTAGTATGGCTTGACCACGCCGTCGTCAACTTTGGCCACCGTATTAAAAGTCGTATAAATCGGTGCCTAATCCGGCGACGCGCGCCTCGAATCACAATAATTAGCGGGGGCCGGTTCATCGCGGGCTTCCACACAAAAGCGGAAAGAAGTAGGCATATGAGCGAGCAAAACGTGCGTGCCGAGTCTCGGCCAGTGGCCACCAAAGCGGTATCTCTCGACGATCGATTCACCACCGAAAAGGGAAGGGTGCTCCTTTCGGGTATCCAGGCATTGGTACGTCTGCCAATTGATCAGATGCGTATCGACCGGGCCCGCGGCCTCAATACCGCTACTTTTATTTCCGGTTATCGCGGTTCTCCCCTCGGCGGTTATGACCAACAGCTGTCGCGCGCCAAAAAACTGCTGGATGAATACCGTATCCAGTTTGTTCCGGGGGTGAATGAAGAACTGGCCGCAACCTCCGTGTGGGGTTCCCAGCAGGTGGGGCTGTTTGAAGGGGCGCAAGTCGATGGCGTCTGTGGGATCTGGTATGGCAAGACACCGGGGGTCGACCGTTCATGTGACGCCTTCCGACACGCCAACGCGGCCGGTTCCTCCCCCAGGGGCGGTGCGCTGATTGTCGCTGGTGATGACCACGGGTGTAAGTCTTCTTCCTATCCCGGGCAATCTGAATTTGCCTTCGTGGATATGCATATTCCGGTGCTCAACCCTTCTACCGTGCAGGAAGTATTGGATTACGGCCTCTACGGGCTTGAGCTTTCGCGATTCTCAGGGTGCTGGGTGGCGATGATCACGCTGGCTGAGAATATGGATAGCGCCTCTACGGTGGAAGTGGATCCTGCCCGAGTTTCGTTTGCATATCCCGAAATCCAGCGCCCAGCGGGCGGGCTCAATATCCGCAAGCAGGATAACCCGCTGGAGCAGGAAGAGCGTCTTTGGCGTTACAAGCGTCCTGCAGCACTGGCGTTTGCCCGCGCCAATCAGCTCAACAAACTGGTACTGGATAACCCCGATGCGACCCTGGGTATCGTCACCGCCGGCAAGGCGCATCTGGATCTGATGCAGGCGTTTGAGGATATGGGCATCGATGAGGCCCGCGCCCGGGCACTAGGCATACGTATCCTCAAGGTCGGCATGACCTATCCACTGGATGTTCCCGGTATTCAGGAGTTTGCGCGGGGCCTGGATTCCCTGCTGGTGCTGGAGGAAAAGCGCAGCCTGATGGAAGTGCAGTTAAAAGAAGAGCTGTATAACGTGCATCTGCGCGACCCGCACTTCCCCCGTATTCTCGGCAAGGTCGATGAGCACGATAACCCGCTGTTGCCCATGTACGGCGAATTGTCGCCGGCGGTGGTGGCACAAGTGCTGGGGTATCTGCTGGGTGAGGACAAACTCCACGAGCGCGCCCGGCACCGGTTGATGCGCCTGGACGCACTGGCGGAGCGTATTGCTGCGCAGGCGGGCTCCAGTGTCGCCCGCCTTCCCATGTTTTGCGCTGGCTGTCCCCACAACCGCTCCACCCGGGTGCCGGAGGGCAGCCGCGCGCTGGCCGGTATTGGTTGCCACTACATGGCGCAGTGGCTCGATCGTGAAACCTACACCTTTACCCAGATGGGCGCCGAGGGGGTGAACTGGATCGGGCAGGCGCCCTTTACCAGTGAGCGCCACGTGTTTGTGAACCTGGGAGACGGAACTTATTTCCATTCCGGCATTCTCGCCATCCGTGCCGCGGTGGCCGCTCGTGTAAATATTACCTACAAAATTCTGTTCAATGATGCAGTGGCCATGACGGGCGGTCAGCCTCACGACGGCGAATTGCGCCCGGATATGATCTGCCAGCAGGTATTGGCGGAAGGGGTCAATAAAGTTGTTGTGGTCATGGACAACCCGGACAAATACCGCGGTGCAATCACTTTCCCCAGTGCCGTGGAAATTCGCCACCGGGATCATATGCCCGCGGTCATGAAGGAACTGCGGGAACAATCGGGTTGCACTGTCATCATCTACGACCAGACATGTGCCACCGAACTGCGCCGCAAGCGCAAGCGGGGCCTGTTGCCGAAGGCAGAGGGACGCCCGTTTATTAATGAACTGGTTTGCGAGGGATGCGGGGATTGCGTCACCCAGTCGAGTTGTATTGCGGTGGAGAAAGTTGATACCGCGCTGGGCGACAAGCGTCGTATCAATCAGACAACGTGCAACCAGGATATGTCCTGTGTCAACGGGTTCTGTCCGTCTTTTGTCACCGTCAAGGGCGGTAAGCTGAATAAACGCGCCGGTGTTGGCGATGCCTTGTGCGAAGCAGCCGACGAGCTGCCATTGCCGCGTTTTTCGGACTTGAGCGAACCGTTCAACCTGCTGGTGACCGGTGTTGGTGGTACCGGTGTGGTAACTATCGGCGCGTTACTGGCAATGGCCGCGCACATTGAAGGCAAAGCCTGCAGCACCCTGGACCAGACCGGCCTCGCACAGAAAGGTGGGGCGGTGTATTCACACGTGCGTTTCGCTCGCCGCCCGGAAGCGTTGCAGGCGGTGCGGATTTCCGATGGTCGCGCGGATGCGCTGATGGCCTGCGATCTGATTGCTGCGGGCAACCTGTCGGCGAGTCTCGCCAAACTGGATGAGACCCACAGCCGTGCTGTGGTCAATACCCATCTGAGTCCCACTGCGGCATCTGTACTCGGCCGCGAAGATATCCACTCCCCCCAGGCTGTGCTGGATACTATCAAGGAAGCGGTGCTCGAGCTCGATGTGGTGGAAGGTCACAAGCTGACCGAGGCTGCCCTCGGCGACACGCTAGCGGCGAATATATTCATGCTTGGCTTCGCCTGGCAGAAAGGGTTGATTCCGCTGGGTCTCGAGGCGATCAGTGAGGCCATAAGGCTCAACGGTGTGGCGGTGGAGGCAAATCTGCAGGGATTGGCGGCCGGGCGTCTGGCGGCGGCGGACCCCTCTGTCCTGAACCGGCTTCTGGCGAAGGGCAAAACTAAGGCTCTTCCGCAGGGGCTGGAGGCTGTGGTTGCACATCGCATGGACCACCTTACCGGGTATCAAAATGCCGGGTTGGCGAGACGCTACCGGGCTCTGGTAGACAAGGTAAGGGATGCGGAGATCTATAAGGTCCCGGGCAGTGAAGCGTTGGCAGAAACCGTCGCACACAATTACGCGAAATTACTTGCCTACAAAGACGAATATGAAGTCGCGCGTCTTTACAGCGACCCTCGTTTTGTCGAGGCCCTACAGGAGAATTTCTCGGGTGATATTGAATTGGAATTCAATCTCGCCCCGCCACTGCTGAGCCCGTTTGACAAAAATACCGGCCGGCCGCGCAAATTGAAATTCGGGGGGTGGATGCTGAACGCTTTCCGCCTGCTGGCGAAATTGAAATTTTTGCGGGGCTCGGCGGTGGATGTCTTCGGGTACACCCGTGAGCGAAAAATGGAACGCGCCCTGATTGGTGAATATGAGCGGTTGGTCGATGAAGTGGTGGGTAAACTGAATACAAAAAATCACGCGGCTGCGATCGAACTGCTCAGTTACCCCGATTTGATCCGCGGCTATGGGCCGGTTAAGGACGAGAACGTGAACAAGGCAAATCAGGTGAAGTTGCAGTCACTAGAGCGTTTTTACAATCCAAAAGTAAGTGTGCAGGATACGGCGACAGCGGTGGAAGTGTTCGATCCAGCCAAGGCCCAGCAGGTGGGGTAATTCCTCGGGCAGACTGAAAATAAAAAAGGCGAGTCAGCGGCTCGCCTTTTTTGTACAGACATTTTTATCGCCAGATATTAGTGAAGTTACCAGCCAATCTGTGCCCGCACACCAAACTGATTGGTATCGTCGCCGGTAAAATCGTCGTCACCCATGATGTAATTCAGCATGAAACGGACATTGCGATTGGCGTAGATATTGAGGCCGATGATGGTGCTACGGGCCTGCAGATGGCTGATATCCCGGTTTTCCATGGTGTCATAGCGGAATGTCAGCTCCCACGCCGCACCCCACAACCCGTCGCCGCTGGGTTTGGCGGAGCTGAATGCGCCGCGTTTCTTACTGTAAGTCTTGTGTTCTCCCGTCAGCATCCAGCTGCCCTGGATATACCAGGTTTGAATCGTCTGGTTGTCGATATAGCAGCCGAATTCCGGATCACAGGGAAAGGGGGCGGGCGCGCCAAACTCCTCTGCGAAGGCTTCTTCTGAGAGGTAATAATCTCCCTCGAGTCCACCGATGACGTACTCCGCCTGGAGGTACAGCGGACCATAGCTGCCGGCCAGTTCCAGTGACGCGGTAGATGCGTCACCGGTTGGACTCATTGCCATCAGCTGTGATGGACCGCGACGGCCGGCGTAGTCGGCTTCCGCGATCAGTGCCTGGGAGCCCTGGTTGGCATTCTCGTAGCTGATGGCAGTACCCAGGTGAAAGGTGGCTTCATCGGTGTTGATGGGATGCCAGGCCACGCGCCCTGCCGCACCCACGCCCTCATTGCGCGGAGTGCCTGCGTCTCTCAGATTGAACGCCATCATGCCGACGGTGAAGCAGTCCATTACACCCGTCCAGCCGATTCCCTGCTGGAACTGGTTGCCTTCGTAGAGCCCCGTGGCACTTGAAAATGGGCGTTCCAGCATGGTTATCTCGTTGGAGCTCGTCATTTCCGCCATTGAGCGGAAGGGCTTGAACTGGCCAATGCGGATTTCGCCGTTGAGAAATTCGTGGGCCAGATACACATCGCGATAGCCGCTCAGGGTGTCGCCACCGGTAAAGTCCTGCTCGAGTACATAGCTCCAGGCATAGATGTTGCCTTTCAGGGTAATCCGTGCGCGGCGGAATTCCGTGGTGCTGATAGGGTCTTCCAGATCGGTGTCAAACAGGTAGGTATCGAAATGAATACGCCCGCCGAGGGATGCGGAAAAGTTACCGTCCTCCGACTTGATTTCCAGGTTCCCCTTGGTGGTTGCTTGATCCGCGGCCGCAGTGCTTGAGAGCAGGCTGGTAAGGGTGATGGCCATCAGGCTCTTATAGCGGCAGTCCATGTTGAATATCCCGTGTCTTATGGCTGTTTTGATGGCGGTGGATTCTAGCAGTAGATGGTGTGTGTCAAAAATTGGAAACATTTTTGAAATATTTGGCGCCCATAGAAATAAATATTACCGCCTGTAATAAAAACGTAACAATTCGGGGTAACAGGTTGCCTCACCAGTCTAGCAGCGCACAGAAAAAGTCGTTCTGGCAAGTTTCAGCGGAGATTTTCGGGGGGGGGGGAAAGAGGAGGCGCCGCTGAAAAGTGTTTTCAGCGACGTGCTGGTTGCTGAGTCGGCGGTTGGGATCAGATCTGTTTTATGTCAAAACCGGCCGCCTGCAGGTAATAGGGAACGGATTTTTCCCCAACCAGGTGTCCGGCACCCACCACCACAAACAGTTTTTTGTGCTGTCTGCTGAAGTGGCGGATTTTTTCTGCCATCTCGACATTGCGCTGGTAGAACAGTAGGTCGAAGAGCTGGGCAAGCTCCGGGTATTGCTGCAGGCTTTCTTTTATCACCAGTTCGTGCAGCCTGCTCTGGTCCCCGCTTTTCCAGGCTTCGGTCATACGCGGTACAAAGCTATCCATTTCGCCCAGTTGCGCCAGGGTCTGCTGCAGATACAGTTCCGGCCTTTCCAGACTGTTCAACATGCGTAGTTGCCCCAAAACGCTCTCCAGTTCCAATGTGGTTTTGTCGTTGCGATGAGCCTGGTTGAGAAAGTGGCGGTCGATACCGGCCTTTGGATCCAGGCCGCGGGCCTGCATTTCAATCAGGCTGAGGGTGATCATGGCGATAGCGGGACGGAGGCGGTTGAAATGTTCTTCCGGCAACTGGCGTTTGTGCAGCCAGTCCTGTAACTGCCGGTATACATCTTCGGGAATGTGGTCCTTCAGCTTCTGTCCCGGTGGGTAGAGGGATTCCAGCATAACCTGTTGCTGCAATGCCAGATCCGATTCCATGGCGATGACATCGGCTTCCACCACCAGGGCCTGGCTGTCTTTGTAGGCTTCTTCAATGGCGGGTCTGAGGGGATAGAAGCTTTTGTCGGCCAGATGTATGGATCCGAGCAAATAGACGGTGCGACCCTCTTTGCTCGCTTCCAGTAGCAGTCCCTTGTCATTGGCCGCCTGGGCCTGGCAAAAAACGAGTAACAGTAGCAGCGCCTGCAGGGCGCGGGTAAACCAGTCTGTCATGGCTTGGGTGTGTCTGCGCGCGTGGGTTTTCCTGGTTTGGGTTGCCATTCGGGTTTCCTTTCTACGTTGTTCAATACGTTGTTCACTACGTTAGCCACGAGTGTCACGACAGTTGGTAGAGATACTGCGTGGCGCTGCAACGGCGTGTAGGAAAAGTCACAATTCTTCTTCTCCCAGACTCCGCCCTTTCGCCGAAGAAGTCGTACTGTATACCACGAAATTTGTGACTTTCTTCTCCGATACGAAAATTGTGCGTCGTGGCGCAAATATCAGCGGTACAATTCGTCGTTGGCCCCATTTCAATTTGCATTATTTTCAATCAACGCCGGTTCCGACGGTGGGTACTGGCAGGGGGCGAGTAAATTTCACAGTGAATCGGGGTGAAGTAGGAGTATGCGAATAGTTCAGCTGGTACCGGCAATGGCCGGCGGAGCACAGGCTCATGAAGCCCTGGAATTTGCCCAGGAACTGGCTCGACAAGGGCACGACTCCATCGTTATTTCCACCGGTGGGGCCTTGGTTTCCCGCCTGACATTGCACGGCTGCCAGCATTTCACCTTGTCGGTAGATCGCAAACGGCAGTTCAATTTTCGTTTGCACGGGAAACTGCGCCAGCTACTGACTACGCTGGAACCGGACATTCTTCTTGCGCGAGGTCCATTGTGTTGCTGGCACGGGTGGATGGTGTGGAAAAAAATGTCCGTCGCGAGTCGTCCACATCTGGTGACCTGGAGTCAGGAGCGCTCAAGGAAGCGGGGGCTGTTCAGCAGCGGCATCGGCAGTGCGGTGGCGCGCGGAGAGCTGGTACTGGCGGCGTCTCAGTGGTTGGGGCAGGAATTACAGCAAAAATTCGGTAGTTTGTTGGCCGATTCGAACACTTCGGGCAAGGGCAATCCGCGCACACTATACCGCGGGGTAAATACCAGAGAGCTGGATCGCCATGCCCAGGTGTCAGGACATTGGCACCAGCGCCTGCTGAACGATTTTCCGCAACTGGAGGGCCGCAACTGGTTACTACTCCCCGGGCCTGTCGCACCGGGCCGGGGGCAGCAACGTTTTCTCGAGTTGATCGCGGCGCTGAAGCAGGAGCGGGAGGATGTTTTCGGACTGGTGATTGGCGATGTCGAACCGGGGCAAGAAAAGTTTGCTCGCGCTCTCGAACGCCAGGCAGCATCCATGGGGTTGAATGAATATGTTCTGTTCCTCGGTGCGCGCCGGGATATGCGTGAATTGTATGGCAGCGCGCGACTTACCCTTGACCTCGCCGATGCTGCTCTCTCCAACGGGCGCAGTGTGGCGGAGGCGTTGGCCATGGGTTGTCCCGCTATTGCTGCCTCGGGGACCAGTGTTGAGCTTCTGCGACACTGTTTTCCGCGAGGGGTGGTAGACAGCCTCGACGTGGCGCAACTCGTCAGTGTGTCTAGTGAAATTCTGAGCAACGCGGAAACTGTGCATTTCGACGGCTTCAGCCTTGCGCAGACCACTGCCCGCGCGGTGGGCTGGTTTGATGCATTGCTCGATGTTGAGCGCGCAGGGGCCCAGCCGGGTGCGCCAGGCTCAGAAGTGGTTTGACGGTTGCCGGGTCAGGCGATCAGTTGTGTGTACACCTGCCAGGTTGCTTTGGCCATGGAGTCCAGAGTGAATTCCTGTTCTGCGCGATCGAACAGTGGCGTGAACTCTTGCTGCAGTGTTGGGTTTAGGAGTGCACCACGTATTTTTTCCGCGATGTGCATCGGCTCGAGAGTTTCCAGAAGATATTCCGGGGGAAGATAGTCCACCGCATCACCGGCGCGATTGGCAATCACCGGTTTGCGGTGCAATAGCGCCTCGATCAGCGTATAAGGTGCACCCTCTGCGGAGGTCGGAACGACGACAAGATCGGCTGCCTGAATGAAATTGCCAATCGCACCGCAGCCAGAGAAAAATTCCACCCGCTCTTCCAGGTTCAGTGCCGCCACCTGCTGTTGCAGGTGATCTTTTTCCGGGCCGTCTCCGAGTACCATCAGGCAAACGTCAGGTAGCAGCGGCATGGCGGCAACCAGTTGATCCACATTGCGCGCCTTGATCAATCGGCTTGCCACCAGCACGGTCTGCTTATTGGCAGGCAGCGATTGCAGTAGCGGTAGGTTGGCGGGGACTGGAGGTATCTCTACGCCGTTGGGAATGATGTTCCAGTCCAGTTTGGAATTTGCCACCGAGTTGTGGCTGATGGCGATACGGGCGTCAAACGCGCTCGCGAGCTTGTCCCGGGGATGCCGAACATTGTGCCGGGTAATGACCCGGCGGGTTTCCGTGTAAGGTTGCACTGCGGCCAGTAGCTGAGCGCTTTTTGATCCGTGGCCGTGAGTGATCTGGTAACCGCCTTTGCGAATCAGGTTGGCCAATCGCCATACGAGATTGGGGTGATGTCGACTGCGGTCCGTGTTCAGTGGAATAAACTGAACGTTTTCATCCAGTGTCGTCAGGTAGCGGGGGTGTGCGATCACCGCCACCCGGGCGCCGGTATTTTGCGCCTGCCAGCGGGCGAGATCGGCTACATGCTTTTCCAGTCCGCCGTGTTCGCGGCTCGCAATCAGGTGGCAGATGGTTTCAATCATACGGCTACATGTCCGATGTATTGCGCCGTCGGTGGATTTTTTATTCAGGCGTGATAGGCGAAATTCGCAGTATCGAAACGGCGCCAGGTCACCGACTGTGCCCGCGATTGGAGGGGAGCAGTCCGGCAATAGGACATTTTCGCCGCCGCCCATGACAGGAATTTGATTGTATTGTGACTGTTTTATTGCGTACCCGTGTATTGGCGGGTGCAATCGTGGACAGGGCAACTCCTGGGCGCAATCGTTTAGAAGTGCACGTGCCAGTTCAGCGATGCGAAGTCGAAGCCCGGGTTGGGGGTGTTGGTGTAGCCGTTGGAGAAATGGCTGTATCGGAGGGAAATCGTACTGCCATTGAGCAGGGTATAGCCGGCGCCAAAGTGCAGGGAAAAGTTCAGGTTGGTGGAGAGATCAATGGCTCCGAAACTGCGCTCGGTAAGGTAAGCCGCACCAATACCCAGTTCTCCAAACAGACCTTGCGCTTCGTGCCGAGGGTACCAGCGTAATACGGGTTTCAGTTCCCAGATCTGCTGGGTTTGCTCGTCTCCTTTATGGTCCTCCCACATATAGCTGTAACTCACCTGGGCCCACCACTGCAGGCGGTGTTTGCCGGGATAGTCGTAAAACTGGTAGGACCAGTTGACCCCCAGCATTTCTGCACTGGCGATGGACTTCTGTTGAATCAGGGTGTTGTCCAGTCCTTTGCCACCGCTGAGGATGAGTTCCTGATTGCCTTTTTCGGCGTGCGATAGCGGAGACAGTATGGTGCCGAAGATAAGGAGCAGGGTTGCGTACAGGTGCACAGAGATAGGAGAAATACAGGAGCGGGGCATGGGCTTTTGTCTGTTATTGCTGTCAAAGGCTTGCTTCAGCAAGATTAGCCCTGATCGCCATAATCGCAAGCTTGAGGCATGGGGATAGTCCAGGGGCGGCAAGGTGAGACCGTGCCGCCCCTGTAGTCAGTGAACAAGGAGCGCAAATGCGTGGGCTGTCAGAGTGAACTGAATGCTTGCCACAGCCATTGCTACAACTATCGCCACTGGCGCTTCAACTGCCGCAGGGCATCCGAGTGCAGTTGCCGTGCTCGCTCCTGGCTCAGTCCCAGTTGCTCGCCGATTACCCGGAAAGAGCAGTCCCGGTCAGAAATCAGGCCATAGCGTAGGCTCAGTACTGTTCGCTGCCTGGGGGGCAATTTGGCGACGGCATCGCGCAGCCTCTGGGCCAGTTCCTGGTTTGAGACAAGCTCGTCGGTGTTTAACAGTTCACTGGCCGGCGCATAATCCAGCCGCGTACTGCTCTGATCGTCGGAGATTGGGTCGTCCAGAGAACCGGTAGGTCCCGGCAGTTTTAACAGGCTCTGTACCCGCTCCAGATCCAGCCCTGTCTGTTTGGCAATATTTTCATCGGAGGCGGGCAGACCTTCCGATCGCACCTGATTGATGGCGCGGTAAATATTGCGCAAATCGTCCTGTACATTGGCCGGTTGGCGAACCATGTCATCGTTACGGCGCAAGGTAAGTTGAATTTCCTGCTGAATCCACCAATACGCATAGGTGGAAAAGCGATAACCCATCTGGGGCTTGAAGCGCTCGATCGCTTTCATCAGCCCGACATTGCCCTCCTGAATCAGGTCGATAAACGGTACCGATGGATTGCGGAACCGCTTGGCGATAGCAATGACCAGGCGCAGATTGCACTGGATCAGTTTTTTGCGCTGTTCCTTGAAGCGTTTCATCAGGGTCTGCAGGGAACTGCGATCGCGCTTGGATATTTTTCCGTTGGCGAGCAGCTCTTCCGCTTTGGCAATAATCAGGCCGTGGTCGTAAGCTCCGGTACTGCCGCGCTGTTCTACACCTTCGCTGCGCAGGTCGACAAGGGTAATACCGCGCTTTTGCAGCAGGGCGATAATCTTGTCTTCCAGTTCGCGCAGCAGGCAGGTTGTGGTGTGTTCGTCTTCAGGTGTTAACAGGTTCAGTCGGTACAGATGCTTGAGGTAGTTCTGCATTGGTGTACCGACGTTTTCGCCGGCGGAATCCCCGTTGGTATCCTCCTCAATCAGGTCGGAGCGACCCTCTATGGATTGTTCCGGGTCTTCCTGGGAGAAGTCATTCCCGGCGAGATTGTCGCTACTGTCCTTCAGCCATTCGTCATCCCTTGAGTTGATATTTACTCGGGACAAAGTCTGAACCTTCTACTGTGGTCGAACGGTGCAGCAATCCCGCTCCGTTCGACTTGCCGTAAAACCACCGGCGTCATCCATTCGCAGGATTAATGCATGGCGCTCAAATTCCCATGCGGACATACTGACTATAGATGAGGGTTGAAAGAGGCGTCGGAAAATGTCTGACTGATCGGTTTGTCTGGCGTTGAAGCGGGGCGCTGGCAGGTGTTGATGGACACTAGAAGTAATTGCCCGTCAGCTGGAAAGCAGTATTGGTTATAGCGATCCGCAAGTATGCAAGTATAAATGGAGGCGGCCACGCCAGTACGCCGCCAGTGACCTGAAGATGTGAGTCGTATCGTGATTGGTAAACGGTCGTTATTGAATGCGTTTTACCCGCAACGAGCGGCCGCCGGTGATCTTGCGCATAAAAAAGGATCCGAAGGCACCGCGCTCGAGAATGACCTCTTCGCCGCCTTTCCAGATATTTCTGGTGTTATCTATCTGGCGCCAGACCTGGCCGTTGTCCAGTGTAAAGGTGTATTTGTCGTAGGCTCCCGCCTGAGTCGCGCGGATGGTTGCGGTGATGGACTCCGGGGTCTCTTCCAGGGCCACCTGCTGTTCGTGACCGAATTGTTGTTCGGCGTATTGGCGCAGGTTGCCGGAAATTCCGTCGTAGCAGGCGAGCCGCTTGGTGTCGTCACTGAATTGGCTGCATTGCTGCAGCTTGTCCGCGAGAGATTCTGCGTGTGACATGGGGGGTACGAGCAGAATGGCAGAACAAAACAGGGTGAACCCGCAGTGGATGGATGAAATTCGCATATTGTCAGTTTCGCCTGTTCAGTCCCGTTGGATGAGGTCTGAATTCTGCCTTGTTGGCGCGTGCGGGACAATCAATTTGGGTTTTTGGTCACATTTCCGCAGCTGGTGCCGTGGAACAATGAAGAGGCTGAATGCCTTTAAATATAACCATAAGACAACACTCTCAGGGGTAGACTATGAAAAAGCTCGTTGTTCCCGCACTCGCTATTGCCGCAATCGGCGGTTATTTCTACTACGCCAATATGGAGTCTGCTGCGCCGCAGGTTGATGATGGTGAACAGGCCATCGTTGAGGCGGTGGATGCCGCAGTGACGGAGGCCAAGTCTGTGGCCGCGGACGCCGGTGATGCGGCTCAGGCCGTGACTGCCTCCGTCGATGGTGATGTATTCGCCGATGTGCCGGAAGCCATGGGTGAGGCACTGGAGGAAACCGCCGAAGCCATCGAGGATGCCGGTGAAGACGCCGTTGAAACTGCCGCAGAGATTGCGGATGAAATCGTGGATCAGACTGCTGAAGCCTCAGAAGACATCGACCACGCCGAAGAGTAAGTTTCGGCAACTGTTAAGTCGGTAACCTTTCAGTCAGCGACTTTTCAGTCAGCGGCGTGGGGAGGATTACCGGAGGCGATGCTGTCCCGGTTTTAGGGCGCGGGTATTTTACTTCGCCGTAGGAAATAGCCGGGTGCATCAGTGGCTTTCATCGACCGCCTGCAACGCGAGCCGTAAGAATCCGCGTGCTTTGTCGAGGGCGGCTTCTGCTGGTTCGCGTTCCAGCCCACTCAATATCATCATAATGGCCAGCTTGGCATTGTGGTCGCACTGCTCCAACACGCTGTCCGCCTCATCGTAGGTAACCCCGGTCGCTTCCACCACGATACGCCGGGTGCGATCCAGCAGCTTCTGGTTGGTCGCCTTCACATCCACCATCAGATTGTAAAAACTTTTGCCCATGCGAATCATGCTGGCGGTGGTAATCATATTCAGAACCAGCTTTTGCGCGGTACCGGCTTTCATGCGGGTGGAACCGGTGAGAATTTCCGGGCCGACTTCCGGAAGGATGGCGATGTCCGCTTCGTTGGCGATGGCTGCGGCCTTGTTACAGGCGAGGGCGACAGTGGTGCAGCCGAGGCGGCGGGCGTAACGCAGACCACCGGTGACGTAGGGGGTGCGCCCGCTGGCGGCGATCCCAACGACGACGTCTTTACTCTGCAATCCGATCCGTTTCAGATCGGCCTCGCCCAGCTCGGGATTATCCTCCGCACCTTCCTGCGCCCGGTGAACTGCAGCCTCGCCACCGGCGATCAGTGAGATCACCATGCCTTCAGGAACACCGTATGTGGGAGGGCACTCCACCGCGTCAAGCAGACCAATGCGACCGCTGGTGCCGGCGCCCATATAGATCAAGCGCCCTCCGGACCGGAATGCCTCGACCACGGCGTTCACCGCCTTTGTAACCTCCGGCAGCACTTCGCGGACCACGCCGGGCACGCTGGCATCGGCGTCGTTGATTTTTTCCAGAATCCCTGTGGTGGGTAACAGGTCTATATCCAGAGTGTCGGGATTACGGGATTCGCTGGCCAGGGATCCAAGTTCATTTGCGAGTGATATCTTCATGTCCCCTCGCCGGTGCGGCGTGACTTTTGAGCTGCAGCAAGTAAAGGCCACAGCCCGAACAGGTGATTGGCAACCGGCATTGTTTGCCGCCAAAAGTTTAGTGCCGGCAGAATGAAGGCACCACCTCCTGCAGTCAGTGAGGAGGGGATATTGCGCAAGAGATACTGAGAAAATATATCGTCGGGTGATGGGCGGAAGAACGTGGTCTCTCCCGCCCGGGGTCAGGGCTTGCCGGGCTGGCGGCTCAGCCCTGAGCGTTGAACTGCTTGCCGTTGATTCCGATGCTGTCATCGCCCATCAGGTACAGGTAGGTGGGCATGATGTCTTCCGGCGTAGCCACGGTTTTTGGGTCTTCGGCGGGGTAGGCGGCGGCGCGCATGTTGGTGCGGGTGGCACCGGGGTTAATGCTGTTGACGCGGATGTTCGACACACCATCCACTTCGTCTGCCAGCACCTGCATCATGCCTTCGGTGGCAAATTTTGATACCGAGTAAGCGCCCCAGTAAGCGCGACCTTTGAGCCCGACACCAGAGCCGGTAAATATTATCGAGCCAGCGGCAGATTCCTCCAGCAGCGGCAGCATGGCTTTAGTGAGGCCGAAGGCAGCGTTCACATTCACCTGCATCACCTGTTGCCACACGGAGTAGTGGTAGTTGGCCATGGGGGTGCGCTGACCCAGCAGGCTGGCATTGTGCAGCAGGCCGTCGAGACGGCCGAATTCCTGTTCCACGCCTTGAGCCAGGTACTCCAGTTCTTCCCATCGTACACCGGACAGGTCCACCGGCAGGATTGCGGGTTTTGCGCCCCCGGCGGCCTCAATTTCATCGTATACCACTTCCAGTTTTGGCGTGGTCCGCCCCAGCAGAATCAGGGTGGCGCCGTGGGCGGCGAACGTTTTCGCGGCCACACGGCCAATGCCGTCCCCGGCGCCGGTAACCAGAATGATTTTGTCTTTGAGCAGGTCGGGGCGGGCGGTGTAATCGGTGATGGTCTCAGACATCAATAAGTCCGTTGTTATCTCTGGTTGTCGTTTGCAATTCTGGTTTACGTCGTGCGTTTTACTTGAGGTAAAACTGCTGCAGTAGTGGCCAGATTTCTTCGGCATGGTGAATCAGGTGGTCCGCCTGCCAGTTGCTGGGGTCGTCGTCGCTGTCGATGTAGCCGTAGCTGCAGGCGATGGTTGGCATCCCTGCCGCACGGCCAGCCATGATGTCGCGCTCGTGATCACCGACGTACACCGCTTCCGAGGGCGCGCAGCCAATGCGGCTACAGGCCAGCAGAATGGGTTCGGGGTCCGGCTTGCGGCGGGCGACGTCATCCGGGCAGACAATGGCTCTCGGTGTTGGCAGGTGGGCAAAGGCGCGTAACAGTGGGATGGTGTAGGCGGAAGGTTTGTTGGTGACTACTCCCCAGGCGATGCCATTTTCCGCCAGTTGTGTCAGCAGCAGTTCGATACCGGGAAAGGGTACAGTGTGACTGGCCAGGTGTACCAGGTACAGGTCGAGCAGCCTTTGGCGCAGGTCGTCGAACCCGACTTCTCCTTCGTCGACGCCGAATCCCAGGCGCACCATGGCGCGGGCGCCATTGGAGACGACTTCACGGATGGTGGCGTCAGCCAGCGGTGGCAGGTGCTCCTGCTGGCGCAACTCGTTGAGCACCACCACGAAGTCGGGGGCGGTGTCGAACAAGGTGCCGTCGAGGTCGAAGAGTACTGCTTTCATAGTCGGGTACTTCATTTTAATTCCGCGGCGGCTGAGTGCCGCGGATTATTTATTTGGCCGGACGACTGGTGTGCATCAGGTAATTGACGTCTACGTCCCGGGGGTCGAGTTTGTAACTGCGGGTGATCGGATTGTAGGTCATACCGGTAATGTCGCGGGTTTCGAGGCCGGCTTCGCGCACCCAGCGACCGAGTTCCGAAGGGCGGATGAATTTGCCGTATTCGTGAGTGCCTTTAGGCAGCATGCGCAGCACATATTCGGCACCAACGACGGCGAAAAGCCAGCCTTTTGGCGTCCGGTTTATGGTTGAGAAAAAGAGCTGGCCGCCGGGCTTTACAAGTTTGGCGCAGGCGCGTACGACGGAGGCGGGATCGGGTACATGCTCGAGCATTTCGAGGCAGGTGACGACATCGTAGCTTTCCGGTTCGGCTTCGGCGAGTTCTTCGACGGGGATGCGGCGGTAGTCGACACTGACGCCGGATTCGAGGGCGTGCAGCCTGGCGACGTTGAGGGGGGCTTCGCCCATGTCGATGCCGGTTACCTGGGCGCCCCGTTGGGCCATGGCTTCGGTGAGAATGCCGCCGCCACAACCGACGTCAAGCAGCTTCTTGCCGGCGACGGGAGCACGCTGATCGATGTGGTTGGCGCGCAGGGGGTTGATCTCGTGCAGGGGTTTGAATTCACCCTGCTGGTCCCACCAGCGGCTGGCCAGTTGTTCAAATTTGGCGATTTCCGCCGGGTCTACGTTGGTCATCATGGCTTTGTTTTCATTTGGTGGCCTGTCTTACCCACCATAGGTGGCGGCGGCGCTCCCGGAAACGGTTCCCGGGAGCGCCGCCTTCAATTCTGAGAGTTTGGCTTCGTAGGAAGCGCATTCCGTTCAAGCTATTTCGCGAGACCGGCGATTCTATCACGCCATACCCCCGCCCGTTGCCGCAGTTCTTGCTCGTTCAGGGTCATTAGTCTGCGATCCTTCAACAATAGTTTCCCCGCCACCCACACATTGCGGACATGGTGCCCATTCGCGGTGTAGATCAGTTGCGAAAGCGGGTCGTGCAGGGGTTGCTGCTCCAGTTCATTGAGGTCGATGGCGCAAAGGTCCGCGGCCTTACCCACTTCGATACTGCCGGTCACATCGTCGATCCCCAGGGCGCGGGCACCATTGATGGTGGCCATGGCGAGGGCCTGGTGGGCGGGCAGGGCGGCAGCATTGCCGGAGACCGCTTTGGCGAGGAGGGCGGCGGTATTGGTCTCCTGCAGCATATCGAGGCCATTGTTGCTGGCAGCGCCGTCGGTGCCGATGGCGACGTTGACGCCGGCGTCGATAAGTCTGGCCACAGGGGTGAAACCGGATGCGAGCTTGAGGTTGGAGCGGGGGCAGTGGGCGATATGCGCCCCGGTTTTTTGCAGCAGGTCGATATCGCCGTCATTCAGTGCGGTCATGTGTACGCAGAGCATCTGTGGTGATAGCAGCCCCAGTTTGTGCAGGCGCTCGATGGGACGTTCGCCCGACTTGGTTTGTGCTTCCTCTACTTCTCCGGCGGTTTCGTGCAGGTGCATTTGTACCGGCATCTGCAGTTCGTTGGCGTAGATGGCGATTTTTTTGAGAGTCTCGTCGCTCACGGTATAGGGGGCATGAGGCGCAAAGGCGAGACCGATGCGGGTGTGGGAGCGGTAGTCATCTCTTAGGGCCAGGCCTTTGTCGATGGCTTCGTCGCTGTTTCTCGACCAGGCGTTGGGGAAATCAATCACAGGAAAAGCAATCTGGGCGCGCATGCCGGCTTCGCGGGCAGCGGCCGCAGTGGCTTCGGGAAAGAAGTACTGGTCAGCAAAGGTGGTGGTGCCGCTGCGGAGCATTTCCGCCATGGCGAGGCGGGTGCCATCGGTGACGAAGTCGGGGCTGACCCATTTCTGTTCTGCGGGCCAAATATGTTGCTGCAGCCAGGTCATCAATGGATGGTCGTCGGCGAATCCCCGCAGCAAGCTCATGGCGGCGTGATTGTGCGTGTTGATGAGACCGGGTATTAAGAGTTGATTGTCCAGGTCGAACTCTTCCGCGGCGAGGAAACGCCCGCGGGCCTCTGTGCTGGGGAGCAGGGCCTGTATCTTGCCGTTATGGATGGCCAGCGAACAGTTTTCGTACAGGCGCTGCTCGGGTACCACCGGGATGATCCAGCGGGCGTGAATCAGGGTGTCTATCGGTTGTTTTTTGTTCGATTTCTCGTGATTTTCGGTGGTGTTACTGATGGCCATTGTGTGTTTTTTATTCCGCAGGAAAGTCGCAGACTTTAGCGGCGTGGGGAGCCGTGAACAAGTGTGCACAAGTCGTCCTTCTGCGCGTCAATTGTGGTAGAATCGCCCGCTTGATCGGGGTCTGTGACCAGCTGGCCCCACCTGATTCCCAGCCTGTTGCCATGTGCGCTCGAGCAGAGAGCCGCGGCGCCAGGTGCCGAGGGAGCCAGCCCTGCTGGCGGCGTTAACGATAAGGAATGCCTGAAAATATGGGCGAATTAGCCAAAGAAATTTCTCCGATCAATATCGAAGAAGAGCTGAAGCAGTCCTACCTCGACTATGCGATGAGCGTGATTGTGGGCCGTGCGTTGCCAGATGTGCGCGATGGCCTGAAGCCGGTGCACCGGCGCGTGCTTTACGCCATGAGCGAACTCAAGAACGACTGGAACAAACCCTACAAGAAGTCTGCCCGTGTGGTGGGTGACGTGATCGGTAAGTATCACCCGCATGGCGACAGTGCGGTGTACGACACCATTGTGCGTATGGCACAGCCGTTTTCCCTGCGCTACATGCTGGTAGACGGCCAGGGCAACTTCGGTTCCATCGACGGCGACAGCGCGGCGGCCATGCGTTACACCGAGATCCGCATGGACAAGCTCGCCCACGAGCTGTTGTCGGATCTGGACAAGGAAACCGTCAATTTCATCGACAACTACGACGGCTCCGAACAGATGCCGGAAGTGTTGCCGTCGCGGGTACCCAACCTGCTGGTGAACGGTTCCTCAGGTATTGCCGTGGGTATGGCCACGAATATTCCGCCACATAACCTGAGTGAGGTGGTCAAAGGGTGTCTGGCGCTGATTGACAACAGCGAGCTGTCCATTGACGAGTTGATGGAGTATATCCCGGGCCCTGATTTCCCCACTGGCGCCACCATCAATGGTCGCGCGGGCATTCTGATGGCCTACCGCACCGGTCGCGGACGTATCTATATTCGCGCGAAAGCCGAAGTAGTTCGCGATGACAAAACCAATCGCGAAACCATCATCGTCCACGAGATTCCCTACCAGCTGAACAAGGCGCGCCTGATTGAGCGTATCGCCGAGCTGGTCAAGGAAAAGAAAATCGAAGGTATTTCCGAGCTGCGCGACGAGTCCGATAAAGACGGACTGCGTGTAGTGATCGAGCTGAAGCGCGGCGAGCTGGGGGATGTTGTTCTGAACAACCTCTACTCCCAGACGCAACTGGAAAGCGTTTTTGGTATCAACATGGTGGCGCTGGTGGATGGCCAGCCCAAGCTGTTGAACCTGAAGCAGCTGCTGGAATACTTCATTCGCCATCGCCAGGAAGTGGTGACCCGCCGTACGGTATATCTGCTGCGCAAGGCGCGGGAGCGTGGGCATATCCTCGAAGGTCTGGCGATTGCGATTTCCAATATCGACCCGGTGATCGAGCTGATCAAGGCGTCCGCGACTCCTGCGGAAGCCCGCGAAGCGCTGCTGGCCAAAGGCTGGCCGGTGGGTGAAGTGGAGCAGTTCCTGGAGCGCGCCGGTGCCGATGCCTGTCGCCCGGACGATCTGCCGAAAGAGTTCGGTCTGCGCGACGGTGCCTATTATCTGTCGCCGGCCCAGGCACAGGCGATTCTCGAACTGCGCCTGCACCGCCTGACCGGTATGGAGCACGACAAGCTGCTGGCGGAATACAGCGAGCGCCTGGAGCAGATCGCCGAGTATCTGGAAATTCTCGGCAGCCCTGAGCGTCTGATGCAGGTGATCCGCGAAGAGCTGGAGCTGCTGGAAAAAGAATACGGCGATGAGCGCCGCACCGATATCGTGGCTTCCCGTCAGGATCTCTCCGTAGAAGACCTGATCACCCCGGAAGACAAGGTGGTGACCATCTCTCACGGCGGTTACGCCAAGAGTCAGCCGCTGGCGGACTACCAGGCGCAGCGTCGCGGCGGTATGGGTAAGTCCGCCACCCAGGTAAAAGACGAGGATTTCGTTGAGCACCTGTTGATCGCCAACTCCCACGACACCATCCTGTGTTTCTCCAATCACGGCAAGGTGTACTGGTTGAAAGTCTACGAAGTACCCACTGCCGGGCGCGCGTCCCGTGGCCGTCCGATGGTGAATATGTTGCCGCTGGATGAGGGTGAGCGCATCAGCAGTCTGATGCCGGTATCCGAGTACGACGAAGATCACTTTATTTTCTTTGCCACCGCCAACGGCACGGTCAAGAAAACGCCGCTTACCGCTTTCTCCCGCCCGCGCAGTGTTGGACTGCGGGCGATCGAGCTGGATGACGACGACCGCCTGGTGGCGACGGCGATTACCGATGGCAGTCGCGATGTGTTGTTGCTGACCAGTGCCGGCAAGGCGGCGCGTTTTGCCGAAGAAAATGTCCGCTCCATGGGGCGTGTGTCCCGCGGTGTGCGCGGCATCCGTATGGCCGATGGTGTTTCCGTGATCGCTATGGTGATCCCGGAAGAGGGCGGTTCGGTGATGATGGTGACCGAGAACGGTTACGGCAAGCGCACCGCAACGTCCGATTTCCCCACCAAGGGGCGCGGTACCCAGGGTGTCATCGCAATTGCCGAGAGTGAGCGCAACGGTGCTCTGGTCGGCGCCTGTCAGGTGCATCCCGCTGAGGAAATCATGCTGATTTCCGATCAGGGCACCATGGTGCGCACCCGGGTAGACGAAGTGTCTGTGCTCGGGCGCAACACTCAGGGCGTCCGGGTTATCCGCCTCAAAGAGGGGGAGCACCTGGTGAGCCTGGCGCGGATCCAGGAAACCGAAGATGCCAGTGACGAAGAGGGTGCGGCCGGTGACGGCGGCGCCGAGGAGTGACGGCGGATCTCTGTTAACCCGAAAAGGCTGCGAATTCTCGCGGCCTTTTTTGACTTTGTCCGGTGAAATATCTTTGACGCGAAATCCACGTAACGTGATAGGCGTTGTTGTTGGTTCGATGCTCTCGCATTTTGTCGGATTTGTGACGATTTAATTCAAGTGTGTTTTCTTCTGTGGAAGTGAATCGATGAGGAAGTTTAATTTCTGTGCGGGTCCTGCGGCGTTGCCGGAACCGGTGTTGCGTCAGGCGCAGGAAGAATTGCTGGATTGGCAGGGGCTTGGCTGCTCGGTGATGGAAGTCAGCCACCGTTCCGGGGAATTTACCACGGTGGCGGAACAGGCCGAACAGGATTTGCGCGATCTGCTGGGGATTCCCGACAACTACAAGGTGATGTTTCTGCAGGGTGGTGCGACTGCGCAGTTCAGTGCGGTGCCCTGGAACCTGTTCGGGGCTGGCAGCAAGCAGGCGGATTACATCCATACCGGACAGTGGGCCGACAAGGCGATCAATGAGGCACGCCGCTACGGAGAGGTCAATATTGTTGCCTCGTCCGAGGACCGTAATTTTTCCTACGCGCCGGCGGCGGATTCCTGGGAAGAGAGTGCAGATACTGCCTACTTCCACTACACGCCAAACGAGACCATTGGTGGGGTCGAGTTTCCGTATATTCCGGATGTGAAAAGTCCGCTGATCGCAGATATGTCATCCACTATTCTTTCGCAGCCGATTCCGGTAGAGAAGTTTGGCTTTATCTACGCGGGAGCACAGAAAAATATCGGGCCATCCGGCATTGCCGTCGGCATCGTGCGCGACGACCTGCTGGATCGTGCGTTGCCGGATATTCCCCGCAGCCTGAGCTGGAAGATTGCCGCGGAAGCGCAGTCCATGGATAACACGCCGCCCACTTTTGCCTGGTACCTGTCCGGGCTGGTGTTCAAGTGGCTGAAGGCGCAGGGTGGTGTCAGCGCGATGGCGGAACTCAGCCTCAAGAAATCAGGATTGCTGTACGACTTCCTGGATCGCAGTGCATTTTTTTCCAGCCCTGTGTCAACGGAAAGCCGCTCGCGGATGAATGTTCCGTTTGTGCTGGCAGATGACAAGCTGGACAAGCAATTCCTGCAGGAGTCGGAAGAGGCCGGATTGCTGAACCTGAAGGGGCACCGTTCTGTGGGTGGAATGCGTGCGTCCCTGTACAACGCGGTTTCGCTGGAAGCGGTAGAGGCGTTGGTCGCCTTTATGGCAGATTTCGAGCGGCGTCACGGTTGATAAAACATTGAAAATCTAGGCGAGAATTATGTCTGAAGATAAGTCGCAACAGGATGAGCGCCTGCTGGAGCTGCGCGATCGCATTGACAGTATCGACAGCGATATCGCACGGCTGATTTCCGAGCGCGCCAACTGCGCACTGGAAGTGGCCGAGGTAAAAAAGAGCAACGGCGAGGATGTCCTCTTCTATCGTCCCGAGCGTGAGGCGCAGGTGCTGCGCAGGGCCATGCAGCGCAATCCGGGGCCGCTGACCAATGAGGAAATGGCGCGCTTGTTCCGCGAGATCATGTCCGCCTGCCTGGCGCTGGAAGATCCCCTCAAGGTGGCCTATCTGGGCCCCGAGGGCACCTTCACCCAGCAGGCTGCGCTGAAACATTTCGGCCACTCCGCCGTGTCCAAGCCACTGGCAGCGATCGACGAAGTGTTCCGCGAGGTAGAGGCTGGCGCGGTTAATTACGGGGTGGTGCCGGTGGAAAATTCCACCGAGGGTGTGGTGAATCACACCCTCGACAATTTCATGACCTCCAATCTGAAAATCTGTGGCGAAGTGGAGCTGCGGATTCATCAACACCTGATGATTTCCGATGTCACTCGCAAGGATTCGATTACCCGTATCTATTCCCATGCCCAGAGTCTGGCGCAGTGCCGCAAATGGCTCGACTCCTATTACCCGAATGTCGAGCGTGTGGCGGTGGCGAGTAACGCGGAAGCGGCCAGGCGGGTGAAGGGTGAGTGGAATGCGGCGGCCATCGCCGGTGATATGGCGGCGGAGCTGTACGGGCTGAAAATCCTGAACGAAAAAATCGAGGATCGTCCGGACAATTCCACCCGCTTTCTGATTATCGGTACCCAGGCCGTGCCCCCCAGTGGCGATGACAAAACGTCGCTGATGGTGTCCATGCGCAACGCGCCGGGCGCACTGCACGATCTGCTGGTGCCTTTCCAGGAACACGGCATTGATCTGACCCGGGTTGAAACACGTCCGGCCCAGAGCGGTAATTGGACCTATGTATTCTTCATCGACTTTGTCGGTCACCGGGACAGTGAAAATGTGGCCGCAGCACTGAGGGAAGTGGGTGCCTGCGCATCGGATATGAAAGTGCTGGGTTCTTACCCGCGTGGAGTTTTGTAAATGGCAGTTTCGGGGCAGGGATGCATGGCGCAGGAAACCACTGTGCAGGAAATAGGGCGTTTGGTGGTTGTCGGGGTCGGTCTGATCGGCGGCAGTCTGGCGCTGGGTCTGAAAGCCGCTCGCGGGTGTCGGGAAATTATCGGCGTCGCGCGGCGGTCGGAGGTCTGCGAGCAGGCGGTCGCCCTCGGTGTGGTGGACCGCGCGGTGACGGATATCGAAACCATACTGCCTGAGCTGGAGCCCGGTGATGTGGTGTTCGTTGCGGTGCCGACCCTGGCCGTAGAGGCGGTGTTTGCGCAGTTAAAGAATGGGCTGCCCGGTGGGGTGGTGGTTACGGATGGCGCCAGTGTCAAGGGCAGTGTGGTCACTGCGGCGCAACGTGTATGGGGCGACGTGCCAGACTTCCTGGTGCCGGGCCATCCCATCGCCGGCTCCGAGCAGAGCGGTGTCACAGCGGCCCGCGACGATCTGTACATCGCACACCGGATTATCCTGACTCCGATGGAAAACACCGACGAACAGCATCTTCGGCGTATCCAGACAATGTGGGAGTCGGTGGGTGCAGAGGTATTGACCATGCCGGTTGCGGAGCACGACGAAGTGCTGGCGGCGACCAGTCATTTACCCCACGTGATTGCTTACGGGCTGGTGGATACTCTGGCCCACGACGCGGAAAATGAAAATATATTCCGCTATGCGGCGGGCGGCTTCCGGGATTTCACCCGGATTGCTTCCAGCGACCCGGTCATGTGGCGGGACATTATGCTCGCCAATCGGGACGCGATTTTAAAGTCTATCGATCTCTATACCTCCAACCTGGATTCTCTGCGCAGTGCCATAGCCAGCGGCGACAGTGAACGTCTGATGGGGGTATTTACCCGGGCTAAGGCGGCGCGGGATCACTTCACCAAAATGCTGGCCAAAAAAGCGTACACGGAAACTATGCAAGCAACGGAAGTAACTTTTGTCGCCCGGCCGGGCGGCGCGGTAAATGGCGATCTGCGCGTACCGGGGGACAAGTCCATGTCCCACCGCTCGATCATGCTCGGATCCCTGGCGGAAGGTGTCACTGAGGTAGAGGGGTTTCTCGAGGGGGAGGACGCCTTGGCGACCCTGCAATCCTTCCGGGATATGGGCGTGGTGATCGAGGGGCCGGTGGACGGCCGGGTCACTATCCACGGTGTCGGTATGCACGGCTTGCAAGCGCCTCCGGGACCACTGTATGTGGGGAACTCCGGTACCTCCATGCGCTTGCTGGCGGGTCTGCTGGCCGGGCAGGCGTTTGATAGCGTATTGACCGGGGATGAGTCCCTTTCCAAGCGCCCCATGAACCGGGTGGCCAATCCCCTGCGTGAAATGGGCGCCGAGGTGGAAACGGCTGAAGATGGCCGTCCGCCACTGAAGATCAAAGGTGGCAGGGCGCTGAAGGCCATTGATTACACCCTGCCGATGGCCAGCGCTCAGGTGAAATCCTGCGTGTTGCTGGCAGGACTCTATGCGGACGGGAAAACCAGTACCACCGAGCCAGCACCGACTCGCGATCATACCGAGCGTATGCTTGCCGGTTTCGGCTATGAGGTGCTGCGAGATGCTTCGCGGGCCAGTCTTGTTGGTGGCGGCAGCCTGACGGCATGTCATATCGACGTGCCCGCAGACATTTCATCGGCGACGTTCTTTATGGTTGCCGCTTCCATCGCGCCCGGTTCCGATGTGTTGCTGCGGCATGTGGGTATCAACCCCACCCGCGATGGCGCTATCAATATTCTGCGCGCCATGGGCGCCGACATCACCCTGGAAAACCGCCGCGAAGTGGGCGGTGAGCCGGTGGCAGATATTCGCGTGCGCTACGCCCCGCTGAAAGGTATCCAGATTCCTGAAGATCAGGTGCCGTTGGCGATTGATGAGTTCCCGGCGATTTTTGTCGCTGCCGCTTGCGCAGACGGTGAAACGGTATTGACCGGTGCCGAAGAGCTGCGGGTCAAGGAGAGTGACCGTATCCAGGCGATGGCAGATGGTCTGAGGATTCTGGGTATTAACGCCGAGCCGACGCCGGATGGCATTGTCATCCAGGGTAAAGGGGGGGATAGTGCCGCGCCTGTGTTTGGTGGCGGTGTGGTAGACAGTCTCGGCGACCATCGTATTGCCATGTCGTTTGCGGTGGCGGCACTGCGCGCCGGTGCCGATATCCGCATTCAGCACTGCGCGAACGTGGCTACGTCTTTCCCGAATTTCGCGGAATTGGCCAGGCGCGCGGGGATGAATCTGGAGGTGAGCTAGTCTGCTCACCTTACAACTAACTCAAGCAGTACCGACTTAGTTATGACCGAAACAGAAAACTTTCAGACTGATCAGGCCCCGGTGGTCACTATTGATGGCCCCAGTGGCTCCGGCAAGGGCACTATCGCCAAACTGGTGGCCGATCGTCTCGGCTTTGCGCTGCTGGATTCCGGTGCCCTATACCGCCTGACGGCGCTGGCGGCGCTGAATGCTGGTGCGGATCTGGACGACGCGGAAAAAGTTGCCCGAATCGCGGCGAATCTGGATATCCGCTTTGCCATTGCTGACGCCGAAGTGAGTGCAATTCTGGATGGAGTGGATGTGAGCCAGGATATCCGTATGGAGCGGGTGAGCATGGCGGCCTCGAAAGTGGCGGCTATTCCCGAGGTGCGCGACGCACTGCTGCAACGCCAGCGGGACTTTCGCACTGCCCCCGGACTGGTGGCAGATGGGCGCGATATGGGCACTACGGTGTTCCCTGACGCGCCGGTCAAAATATTTCTGACCGCGAGCGCGGAAGAGCGTGCCCGCCGACGTCATGCCCAGTTGCAGGGCAGGGGTGTTTCTGTTAGCCTCCGCGACCTGCTGGAGGACATCCGCGCCCGGGACGACCGGGATATGAATCGCGCAACGTCACCTCTGGCGCCTGCAGAAGATGCTGTGGTGCTGGATAGCACCGAGATCGATATCCAGGGTGTTCTGCAGCGCGTGCTCGACCTGGTGCAACAGCGTATTGGTTGAGACTGTCGGGGCCTGTGGGCTCCCGATTTTTAACAGAATTTTTAACAGCAGCGGCCGGGATCAGCCAGAATTGCCCGGCCGTTGTTGTAATCCGACCCGCGTACTGGCAGCGCGGTGGGGCTTTAGCTGGTGGCTGACTAAACTTCCTAGTTGCTGTCGGCGGAGTCCATATATATAGGTAATGTAATGAGCGAGAGCTTTGCTGAACTATTTGAAGAGAGCCTGAAGAGCGTTGAAATGGCACCCGGCGCCATCGTGACCGGTGTTGTTATCGACGTGGACAAAGACTGGGTAACCGTACACGCGGGCCTGAAGTCTGAAGGCGTTATCCCTGCTGACCAGTTCAAGAACGACAAGGGTGAAGTGGAACTGCAGGTGGGCGACGAAGTACAGGTTGCCCTGGAAGCGGTAGAAGACGGTTTCGGTGAAACCCGTCTGTCCCGTGAAAAGGCCAAGCGCGCTGAAGCCTGGAAAATCCTCGACGCTGCACACGCTGCAGACGAAGTGGTTAAAGGTGTTATCAGTGGCAAGGTTAAAGGTGGCTTTACTGTTGACGTTGCCAACATCCGCGCGTTCCTGCCGGGTTCTCTGGTAGACGTACGTCCGGTTCGCGACACCGCGCACCTGGAAGGCAAAGAGCTCGACTTCAAAGTGATCAAGCTGGACGCCAAGCGCAACAACGTTGTTGTTTCCCGCCGTGCGGTAATGGAAGCAGCGAACAGCGAAGAGCGAGAAGCACTGCTGGCCAGCCTGCAAGAAGGTATGGCGATCAAGGGTATCGTGAAGAACCTGACCGACTACGGTGCATTCGTAGATCTGGGCGGTATCGACGGCCTGCTGCACATCACCGATATGGCTTGGAAGCGCATTAAGCACCCGAGCGAGATCGTGAACGTTGGCGACGAGATCGAAGTAAAAGTCCTGAAGTTCGACCGCGATCGCAGCCGCGTATCCCTGGGTCTGAAGCAACTGGGCGAAGATCCGTGGGTATCCATCAAGCAGCGTTACCCGGAAAACAGCCGCGTGAAGGCGGTTGTAACCAACCTGACCGACTACGGCTGTTTCGCCGAGCTGGAAGAAGGTGTGGAAGGTCTGGTACACGTTTCCGAAATGGATTGGACCAACAAGAACATTCACCCGTCCAAAGTTGTCAATGTTGGCGACGAGGTCGAGGTAATGATTCTGGATATCGACGAAGAGCGTCGTCGTATCTCCCTGGGTATCAAGCAGTGTCAGGAAAACCCGTGGGATGCCTTCGCGCGTAAATTCGCTAAAGGCGACAAGATCTCCGGTAAGATCAAGTCCATCACTGACTTCGGTATCTTCATCGGTCTGGACGGCAGCATCGACGGTCTGGTTCACCTGTCCGACATCTCCTGGAACGAAGCTGGCGAAGAAGCCGTACGCAAGTTCAAGAAAGGTGACGAGCTGGAAACCGTTATCCTGGGTATCGACTCCGACCGCGAGCGTATCTCCCTGGGTATCAAGCAGCTGGAATCCGATCCGTTCTCTGATTACGTTGCCACCAACGATCGCGGCAGCATCGTTATGGGTGTAATCAAGGAAGTTGACGCCAAGCAGGCCATCATCACCCTGGCGGACGAAGTGGAAGGTGTTCTGCGCGCTTCCGAAATCAGCCGCGACAAGGTTGAAGATGCTCGCAACGCTCTGAAAGAAGGCGAAGAAGTTGAGACCAAGATCACCAGCGTGGATCGCAAGAACCGCGTGATCAGCCTCTCCATCAAGGCCAAAGATCAGGACGACGAGAAGCAAGCCATCAAGGATCACAGCAAGAAGCAGGCTGAACAGGTTCAGCCGGCTACTATCGGTGACCTGATCAAGGCGCAAATGAATAACAAGGAATAATAATTCCTTGCTATTCAAGGCCCCAATTCGATGAATTGGGGCTATCCGAAAGCCGGACTGGGGTTGCCCAGTCCGGCTTTCTATTAGATGATTGCCGCTATCCCAGAATAATCAATGACTTAGAAAGGATTGCGGACTGCATGACCAAGTCTGAACTGATCGAGAAAATTGCTCTGAGGTTGGATCAGCTGCCGGTTAAGGATGTTGAGCTGGCAGTCAAAGTCATGCTGGATACTATGTCTGGCGTATTGGCTGAGGGGGAGCGGATTGAAATCCGCGGTTTTGGCAGCTTTTCGCTGCATTACCGTGCCCCGCGCACAGGGCGGAACCCGAAAACCGGAGACTCTGTGGAGTTGGCCGGTAAGTATGTGCCCCATTTCAAACCGGGGAAAGAGCTCAGGGACAGGGTAAATCAGCAGATGCGGCGTGACGTCCTCGAGAGTGCGTGATTGCCGGGCTGGTTGCGGTGGACTAAACACTGTAACGGATTTAAAGATTATTCCCGCTTCCGGGATCGGAGGTTTTCTTGTCATTTCTGCGTTGGGTATCACGGCTGCTGTTCGGGGTGCTCGCACTGGCCTGCATTGTGCTGGGCGTCTATTTCGCTGTGGACAATCCCGAAAGTATTACCCCAAGGTTTGCCGGTTATCCGCTATTTCCCGGTAGTGTTGGGTTCTGGCTGATCGGATTTTTGTTGATTGGTGCAATGCTGGGTTTTCTTGCCAGCCTGCTGCCGTATTACACGGAGCGTCGCAGGGTAAAGGGTTTGGAGCGCCAGCTGTTGCGTACCGAGCGCGAGCTACAGACGGTGCGCCGCCAGGTTGCCGGAGATTGATTTGAGCGACCTGACATTTTTCATTTTCGTCTTTGCGGCCATTGCCATCGGTTGGTACCTCGGTCGCCAGAGTGGCAAAAAGAAAGGTGCTAAAAATAATCCGCATCAGGCGCTGGCGCAGTCTTATGTGCAGGGGCTCAATTATCTGCTCAGTGAGCGTCACAACGACGCCATAGAAAAGTTCATCGATGCGCTGGAAGTCAGCAGCGCCACTTTTGAAACCCATCTGGCCCTGGGAAATCTGCTGCGCAAGCGCGGAGAGCACGACCAGGCAATACGGGTTCACCAAAATCTCCTCGCACGGCCAAGTCTTAACCGTATCAGTCAGCAGAAGGCGCAGCTGGAGCTGGCCCGGGACTATATTGCTGCCGGGTGGCTGGACAGGGCCGAGCGACTGTTGCAGGAACTGGTGGAAACGTCTCCGGATTTGCGCAATGTCAGTCTCGAATACCTGGTGGAGGTGTATCGGGATGAGCGCGAATGGGCCAAGGCCATCCACGCTGTCAATCTACTGCACAGCCGCCGCTTCAAGAGGTTGCCGGAGGAGTGGGCGCCGGTGCAGGCACACTTCTGTTGTGAGTTGGCGGAAGAGGCCATAAACGGTAAGGATTACCTGAGTGCACGCAAGCACATCGATGCGGCGCTCAATTATGATCGCCACTCGGTGCGAGCAAACCTGTTGTTGGGGCGCCTGGAATACTTGTTGGGGCGTCCGCAGGAAGCCATCAAGGTGCTGGAACGGGTGCCAAAGCAGAATCCGGATTATATCCCCGAGATTCTCGACCTCCTGATTACCTGCTATGAGGCTATTGGCGACGAGCGGGCGCTGGAGCGCTATCTGGAAAGTCTGCTCAGGGAGCACCCCTCAAACAGCGTGCTGATTGCGCTCACGGAGAGAATTCAGCAGCAGAAGAGTGAGGCCGAGGCCGCCGCCTTTATGGGGAAGCAGCTGGCGATGCGCCCGTCCCTGAGAGGCCTGGGACACTTTCTCAATCTGCATATCGACAGTACCCAGGGACGTGCCCGGGAAAATCTGTCGCTACTCAAAACCCTGGTGGATCAATTGATCGCCAGTCGCCCCCATTATCGCTGCAGCAACTGTGGCTTTTCCGGCAACCAGCTACACTGGCTGTGCCCTAGCTGCAAGCGCTGGGACAGTGTGCGCTCGGTAAAAGGTATCGAAGGCGAATAGCGGCACATTGGGTGTTTCGCCGAAAAAGTTCTGAATTAGAGGTTTCCATTGACTGAATCTGTTTCTTCTCCCGTGATTGTGGCCCTGGATTACGACAACGCCGGGGATGCTCTGGCAATGGCGGCAAAACTCGATCCTTCGGTTTGCCGCGTAAAGGTGGGCAAGGAGCTGTTTACGATTGCCGGGCCAGACCTGGTGCGCAAGCTGGTGGCTGCGGGATTTGATGTTTTCCTCGATCTCAAGTTTCACGATATTCCCAATACCGTGGCGGCAGCGGTGCGAGCGGCCGCCAACCTCGGGGTGTGGATGGTCAATGTCCATGCCAGTGGCGGCGAGCGCATGATGCGGGCGGCTGCAGAGGCGCTTTCCTCCCTGGGGGAAGGGCGGCCGCTATTAATTGGTGTAACGGTGTTGACCAGCACTGCGGAAGATGAGCTGGCGCCGGTGGGTGTTTCTCGCCCGTTGAAGGATCAGGTGGTTGCACTGGCTCAGCTGGCAAAAAACAGCGGACTCGATGGTGTGGTCTGTTCCGCGATGGAGGCGCAAGTGCTCAAGCAGGCTTGTGGTACCGGGTTTGCGTTGGTGACACCGGGTATTCGTCCGGCAGGGTCTGCTGCAGATGATCAGCGCAGAATCGTTACCCCAGTGGATGCGCTGAACAGCGGATCCGATTATCTGGTGATCGGTCGTCCGATTACCGGGGCGGAAAACCCTGCGGCGGCGCTAGAGGCCATCGTGAGTGATATAAAAAGTAACCGGGATTGATTAGAGCCAACTTTCTGAAATTGATCGTCCTGGCAATTTTTTGTGCCGTGATTGCGGTATGTGTCCGTAAGTGCGGTCGTGGATATTAAGTACGTTCGTTTTAGTTCCAGCGGCATTTTTCCCCGGTTTGGAGGCTTTAACAACGCGTAACAGTACCGCTGTCCCACTTGGTGACTGGGTGTGATGCCTTGTAAGAAGGTGTAACACCTGAACGAATTAATTTACTGGTAAAGTCGGCTCCTCCTTGGGGAGGTTTGCAGTCCCATGGAATGATGACTGATAAACTCACAAGGAGGATTTACCGTGAAATTTTTTCGTATCCCACTGGCGGCACTGTTTGCCGTTAGCCTGCTGCTGGTAAACGTCCAGCTAGCCAATGCCGAGGAACCGGTTGTTCAGGAGCAAATGCTGGTCAACCTGAATACCGCGACTGCAGAAGAGCTGTCTGAAGTGTTGGTTGGTGTCGGCTCTGCCAAGGCGGAGTTGATCGTGCAATACCGGGAAGAGCATGGAAAGTTTTCAAGTGTTGAGCAGCTGTTGGAAGTCAAGGGGATAGGTATCGCCACCCTGGAAAAAAATAAGGATCGAATGCAGCTTTAACAATTCAGCTACAACGATGCCAACGAGACAGCGCCCAACGGCGCTGTCTTTTTTTGTGCGCTATCCTTTGCATCAGGTCAGTATCAAAATGCGAGATGGCTCGCGTGTGAAATAGATGCGTTGGGTAATTGTTGGTAGCTCCGGATATATCGGCTCCGCTCTGTGTCATTACCTTGAGCGTGCGGGGCATGAGGTTGTTTCCGTATCCCGTCGAGTCAGCGGTCCCGCTGGCTGTCTTCATATTCAAATAGAGAATTTTTCGGCCGAGGATTTTGCCGGAGTTTTTCACTCCGGTGATCGTGTTATTTATGCGGCGGGAGTCTCATCTGTATCTCAATGTCGTAAATGTCCGCAGCAGGCGAAGACGCTTAATAGCCAGTTACCGGTAGAGTTACTCGCACTGGCGGAGCGGGCTGGGGCGGATAATTTTCTCTACCTATCCAGTGTCAAAGCGCGGCGGGCGACGAGTGGTGTCGTCGCCTCGGAGTGCGAGGGCGAGCCCGCGGTAGATTCCTACGGGCGCAGTAAGTGGGTGGCGGAAAGTTTGTTGCTATCCGGAAGTCACGAGACTCGAGTCAATATTCTGCGGCCGGCAGCAGTATACGGTGAGCAGCAGGGCAGGTTGCCTTTGGTTGGGCAGGCTGAGAGTGTTGTGCACAAGCGTGCATTTTTATGGAGGCGCAGGCTGAAATTCTGGGGGCGTATCTTTCCGTTGGTGCCGGCCACCGGCTACCGGAGTTTCGTTTCCATTGAGGATCTGCTTAGAGCCATTGTTCTGATCGGTGAGTCTTCCTGCGACGGGGAAATATTTATTGCTGCAGAGCCCAGTTTCTATGACATGCGTGCAATCAGCTCGGCTGTGACGGGGCGGGCAATAAAACACAGTGTTGTGCTGACCAGGTTGGCGCTGATGATTTTTGACGTTCTTTCTCATGTGGGTTTTAAAGTCGACTTTTACGATGTGCAAAAAAGTGAGCTATACAGTGCAAGGCATTTGAAGTCTGTGCTGAAGTGGCGACCCAGGGTGCGCTTCAGTGAGTATTTGAGGAGTGATTGATGGAGTATATGCCCGATTGGTGGGGCGGGGCGAAAATTGCTGTACTGGCCTTCCCACTGATTCTTTCGGGCACCGTAACACTGGTCATGTTGTGGGTGTTTTTGACGCACTTACGAGAAGTGGCGCTGGACGCGCCTAATCATCGTTCACTGCATGAGGTTGCAGTCCCTCGCACTGGCGGTGTTGCTGTGTTAGCGGGTGTTTTTGTCGGAATCCTAATCGCCGGCGTCCAGATTTCTGTGGGCGTGTTTGCCGCCTTTTTTTCTTTGCTCTCCGTCTCTCTCTTCGACGATTTTCGCTCGCTCAGCGCGCGTATACGTTTTGTCGTGCAAACCCTGTCAGTGTCTCTGCTGTTTTATTCGTTAAGACTTGAGCTGCATTTCTGGTTTCTCTGGCCATTGCTGGTCGTAACCGGCGTCTGGGTCGTGAATTTATACAATTTTATGGATGGTATGGATGGGTTTGCCGGTGGTGTAACCTGTATCGGATTCTTTAGTCTGGGCTCTGTTTTTTTTATCAAGGGCGCCGAGCAGTTGGCGTATTTCTGCTATTTGATCGCCGCAAGTAGCGCTATTTTTCTGTACTACAATTGGCCGCGCGCACGAATTTTCCTGGGCGATGCTGGATCCACCACGATTGGTCTCGCAGTATTTTCCCTAAGCGTTGCCGGGTGGCAGCAAGGCGTTCTGAATTTAGCGGTTCCATTGATGATTTTTTTGCCGTTCTGGCTCGATGCAACTGCTACGCTGTTGGTCAGGGTTGTGAAAAGAGAGCGCTGGTGGGAAGCGCATCGCCAGCATTTTTATCAACGTATGGCGATGAAGTTTGGTGTCAGGAAATCTCTCTTTATTGAACTGTGTATTATGTTTTGTACGTCAACCATTACATTGCTTTTGGTGGTTTTCGGTCTGGTTTGATAAACCGTTTTGATAGGGTCACTTTGATGAGTTGGTTTTAATGTACTGGTTTAGAGGGTTTCTCCCGGAGTTCGCCGGAGTTGACTGCTAGTTTTGTTCGAATGGTTGCGTCGTACTCACTTTAATGGTGGGTGAAAGAGTCCAGGCAAGGAATGCATTGGGGGCGTGGTGAAGCGCTTTTATAGAGCCGCACAAAAGAACTACAAGCCAGTATTGATGCTGTGCTATGACCTGTTGATATTGACCGCCGCGTTCCTACTGGCGATGAATATTCGCTTTAACGGCGCGGGACTGATTACTCAGCCAGCGATGGCACTCTGCCTGGGGATGACACTGGTTTCCAGCAGTTTCATTTTTCTTCGCCTGGGTTTGTACCGCACGGTCATCCGCTACATGGGCCAGCAGGCGCTGGTCGCTGTGCTTCAGGGGGTGACGGCCTCCGCGGTGGTGCTTGCCGTCGCTTCCTATCTCACTTACGCAGGTGTTCCCCGTTCGGTTCCGGTTATCTACTGGTGCTTTGCGTTGATTGCCGTTGGCGGTTCGCGCTGGTTGGTGCGAATTTATTATCAGATGGCACTGGAAATACACAAGACCCGGGTGGCGATTTACGGTGCTGGCACTGCTGGCCTGCAGCTGTATAAGGGGCTTATCCATGGGGAAATGTATAAAACGGTCGCATTTTTTGATGACAATGCGTCGAAACAGAATACCCTGATTGACGGTGTATTGGTTTACAGCCCGAGCAATATCCACGAGGTGATCGCGGAGCGGGATATTTCAGAGGTGTTGTTGGCCATGCCCGGCGTCCCAAAACTTCGGCGACGGGAAATTACCCGCAATCTACGTGAGCGGGGCGTTGTGGTAAAAGTGATTCCCGGAATGGAAGAGCTGGTGGATAGTGCCGGTCGGGTTTCCGATATATCCCAGATTTACGAGAACATTCTGGGTCGCGCACCGGTAGAGCCGCAAAAAGAACTGATTTCCGCGTCCATCGCCGGCAAGGTGGTGTTGGTGACCGGGGCGGGAGGCTCCATCGGTTCTGAGCTTTGTCGCCAGATCGTTCAGTGGGAGCCGGCAAAGTTGATCATGCTCGAAGCCTCTGAATTCTCCCTCTACCAGATTGAGCGTGAATTGCGTCAGCAGAAACTGGATGAAAATCTTCTTGTGGAAGTGACCGCGCTGTTGGGAGACGTGCGCAACCGGGCCAGGGTGATGGAAGTTCTGCAGTCTTTTCAGGTGCACACCATCTACCATGCCGCGGCATACAAGCATGTGCCGATGGTGGAGCAGAATGTGGTCGTCGGGGCAGAAAACAATGTGTTGGGAACCCTGGCGGTGTTGGAGGCTGCGGAAGTATCCGGTGTCGAGCAGTTTGTGCTGGTTTCTACCGACAAGGCGGTGCGCCCCACCAACGTGATGGGGGCGACCAAGCGCCTGGCGGAATTAATCTGCCAGGATTTTGGTCGTCGCTTCGGGCGTACCCGGGTTTGTATGGTGCGTTTCGGCAATGTGCTGGGCTCGTCTGGCTCGGTCATTCCCTTGTTCACCGATCAAATCAATGCCGGTGGTCCGGTGACGGTGACACACCCCAAAGTGACCCGCTTCTTTATGACCATTCCAGAGGCGGCGCAGCTGGTCCTTCAGGCGGGCAGCATGGGGCGCAATGGCGAAGTGTTCGTGTTGGATATGGGTGAGCCGGTGCGGATTCTGGATATCGCCCGGCGCCTGATTCAGATCATGGGGCATACCGTGCGGGATGAAGCGAATCCCGACGGGGATATCGAGATCCAGATAAGCGGCTTGCGCCCCGGGGAAAAACTGTATGAAGAATTGTTGCTTGGGGACAAGGTTTCGGGCACTGACCACCCGATGATCATGCGCGCAGAAGAAGAGCGGCTGTCCAGCGAGAAGCTTCAGCTCATCATTGGCGATTTAAAAGAGGCTTGTGTCAGGCAGGATTGCGAAGCGGTACACAGGCTGTTGCTGGCATCGGTGAAAGACTATGCGCCGAAACAGGACCTGCTGGATGTGGTGTGGTCGCAGATGCTAGAAGAGGGCGGCGATACCCGCCGGTTGCCTGTATTGACAGAGGGGGCAGAGGTGACACGGCTTGCGATTGCCGGGCGCAGCAAGGTTCAGCGCCTGACCGGGGAAACACCACAAATGTAGCGGCTCTTACCTGCCCCGTAGTGATAATCGCCCCACAAAAGAAAAACCCCGCGACCTTTACAGGTGCGGGGTTTTCTTTATTTGGCTCCGCCTGCTGGGCTCGAACCAGCGACCCAATGATTAACAGTCATTTGCTCTACCAACTGAGCTAAGGCGGAATTTTTTGGTTGAACGACGGCTGAGCAGAGTCGCGCAAGCGCGTCCGTTCTAAATAAAAACCCCGTAATCGATTCGATCTACGGGGTTCTTAAATTTGGCTCCGCCTGCTGGGCTCGAACCAGCGACCCAATGATTAACAGTCATTTGCTCTACCAACTGAGCTAAGGCGGAATCGGTGTCTGATCAGTCTGGCGTATGCCGTGTCGGTCAGATGGCGCGTATCTTATAGAGCACCTTTGGGCAGGTCAACCCCTCTGTGTTCAAAAATAACCTATTGATTTTTCAGTGTTTATTTTCTCGCCGGCTGTATCAGCGCGGCCCCAGGGCTGGAGAGGGTACATTTGTCGTGCTGCCGCTGCAGCGCCTACAATTTCCCCCTCACAAGCCCAGGCGGGGCAAAAAGGCAAACAGGTAGCAGCTTATGGAGACGCGGCCGTTTCAGGTGGCGAGTAAATACGAGCCGGCGGGTGACCAGCCGGCCGCAATCGAAGCGCTGGTGGAGGGCGTGAACGACGGTCTGGCACACCAGACGTTGTTGGGGGTAACCGGCTCCGGCAAGACCTTCACCATGGCCAATGTGATTGCGCGGGTGCAGCGGCCGGCCATCGTGATGGCACACAACAAGACACTGGCGGCGCAGCTGTACGGGGAACTGAAAGAATTTTTCCCCAAGAATGCCGTGGAATATTTTGTTTCATATTACGACTACTACCAGCCGGAAGCCTATGTGCCGTCTTCGGACACCTTTATCGAGAAGGATGCCTCGGTCAACGAGCACATCGAGCAGATGCGTCTGTCCGCTACCAAGGCGTTGATCGAGCGCAAGGACGTCATTGTGGTGGCGACCGTTTCCGCCATTTATGGTCTGGGCGATCCGGACAAGTACCTCAAAATGGTCCTGCATCTGGATCGGGGAGACATCGTCGACCAGCGTACCATCCTGCGCCGCCTCGCCGAATTGCAGTACACCCGCAATGATGCGGATTTCCGCCGCGCTACCTACCGGGTACGTGGGGACATTATCGATATCTATCCCGCAGATTCCGATCTGGAGGCGGTGCGCCTGTCGCTGTTCGACGAAGAGATCGAGGAAATCACGCTGTTCGATCCGCTGACCGGAGAGGTGCTGCAGAAGGTGCCGCGTATCACGATTTTCCCGAAGTCCCACTACGTCACACCGCGTGAGACGATTCTCGACGCCATCGACCAGATCAAGGATGAGCTCAAGGACCGTCTCGAGCAGTTGCGCGACAACAACAAGTTGCTGGAGGCGCAACGCCTGGAGCAGCGTACGCGCTACGACCTGGAAATGATGCAGGAACTGGGGTACTGCAACGGGGTGGAAAACTATTCCCGTTATCTCTCCGGGCGCGACCCCGGACAGCCCCCGCCCACATTGTTCGATTATCTGCCCCATGACTCACTGCTGTTTATCGATGAGAGTCATGTGACCGTGCCCCAGATCGGTGGCATGTACCGCGGCGACCGCTCGCGCAAGGAAACCCTGGTGGAATATGGTTTCCGGCTGCCGTCCGCGCTGGATAATCGCCCGCTCAAGTTTGAAGAGTGGGAGCATCTGTCTCCGCAAACCATTTTCGTATCTGCCACCCCCGGGAAGTACGAGGGAGAACACGCCGGTGCGGTCGTGGAGCAGGTGGTTCGCCCCACCGGCCTGGTGGATCCCGAGGTGGAAGTGCGGCCGGCGGCCACCCAGGTAGACGATACCTTATCGGAAATCCGCCGCTGTGTTGCGGCGGAACAGCGGGTGCTCATTACCGTGCTCACCAAACGCATGGCGGAGGACCTGACCGAGTACCTGCGGGACAACGACGTGCGGGTGCGCTACCTGCATTCCGACATCGATACCGTGGAACGGGTGGAGATCATTCGCGACCTGCGGATCGGTGAGTTCGATGTACTGGTGGGTATCAACCTGTTGAGGGAAGGGCTGGATATGCCTGAGGTGGCCTTGGTGGCGATCTTCGACGCCGATAAAGAGGGCTTCCTGCGCTCCGATCGCTCACTCATCCAGACCATCGGTCGCGCTGCGCGGAATCTGGAGGGCCGGGCGATACTGTACGCCGACAAAATTACCGACTCTATGCGGCGGGCGCTGGATGAAACCCAGCGCCGTCGTGAAAAACAGGTAGCGCATAACGCCGAGCACGGAATTATTCCTAAAGGTATCCACAAAAGTGTCGCGGATATCCTGGAGGGGGCCATTGCACCGGGCGTGCCCGGACGTGGCCGCCGTAAGGTGGCGGAGAAGGGCGGCGAGTACAAGGCGGACCAGAAGCCGCTTACGGACCAGCAGCGCTGGAGCAGAATTGAGGAGCTGGAAGAGCAGATGTACAACCACGCCAAGAACCTGGAGTTCGAGGCGGCAGCGAAGTTGCGCGATGAAATCTCGCGGCTGAAAGAACCTGAATAAAAGCGCCTGACTGATCCTGCCGGCAAGCTGTACCACGATCACCGGAGGAATCCGGCGGTGGCGGAGCGATGCCGGTTAACGTGAAGTGCCCCGAAAACTTTTAGTCTTTCGAGGCACTTGCGAGGTCCTGGCCGGTCCTGGCTTCGCCTTTTACTCCCCCGGCGTCGTCTTTCCCTTCCTCCACCATCGGGGCTGCAGTCTTAGCTGCTGGCTTTTTCATCATCAGCAGACTGGCGATGATGACGCCCATTCCAATCAAGTGCATGACACCAAACGGCTCTCCGAGAACCCAGGCCGCGGACAGCAGGGTTACTATGGGGCCGGTGGTGCCGATGGCACCGGTGGTGGCGGAGCCAATTTTCTGGATTGCGGCGCTCATCATCAGTGATGGCATCACGGTGCAGACAAAGGCGACGGTGAGGGCGTAACCGTAAACCGGCCAGGGTTGCTGCAACCGGGACAGGTCTCCCCTGGTGAGAACGTGCAGGGCAATCGCCGCGCTCGCGGCAATCATCGCCAGCGCCGTAAACTGGCGGCTGCCCAGTGTGCGAATTACGTTTTCGCTAAAGGCCACATATATGGCAAACGACAGCGCGCTGCCGAACGTCAGCAGCGCCCCCCAGCTGAGAGGGGAGAGATTCACCCATCCCGGCGTCGCTACACCGGTCGTAAATCCCTGATCCTGCCAGAAAATCAGCAGAATTCCCCCGTAAGCACAGAGTATGCACAGACTCTGCCGCATAGAGATACGGCGGCCGAGAAATGCCCAGCCCAGAAACAGGACCAGTGTGGGGTAGAGGTAGATGATCAGGCGCTCGAAGTTGGCGCTGATATAGCGCAGCCCCTGCAAATCCAGGTAACTGGCCAGGTAGTAACTACACAGCCCGAGCACAACCACTTGCAGCAGTGTGCGCTGTGTTACCGGTTGCCAATGATCACTTCTGTGGAGGGTAAAAATAATGGCCAGGTAAAACGGCAGCGCCAGTGACATTCGCAACAGGATGAAGGTGTCCACATCCACGCCGTAGCGATACGCCAGCTTGATAAAAATGGCTTTGATCGAAAAAAGCGCGGCGGAGCCAAACGCAAGCACATAGCCGTTGTGCCACAACGGTGTCGATGGAGATGGCGGGGTTAACACGAAAATCCTTATAAAGCGGGCGGGGTAAATCCATTTTGGGGGCAGATGATAATGTCTGATTCCGGGCGCGGAAAGGGCCGCGCGAAATGCCGGGGCAGGTTCCCGGCGGCAAGTCTGACATTACCGGTAGTCGATGCTAGGGCAGGTCGTTGAACAGTTGCCGGATTCCGGTACTCCAGGATTCCCGCAATCGCTGGAAATAACCATCGTTCTCCTGGATGCGCTCACTGCTCAGTTCTAGGGCGTCATTGCGGTAAACCGCCACGTCCAGTGGCATGCCCACCGACAGGTTGGAATGCATGGTGGAGTCGAAAGAAATCAGTGCGCATTTCATCGCCTGATGGAGGTTGGTGTCGTGGCGGATGATACGGTCGAGAATCGGTTTGCCGTATTTGCTTTCGCCGATCTGGAAATAGGGGGTGTCTTCCGTGGCCTCGATAAAGTTGCCTTCCGGATAGATATGGTAAAGCCGCGGTGGCTCGCCTTCGATCTGGCCGCCGAACAGTACGTGGCAGCCGAAATCCACCCCGGCATTCTGTTGCCCCTTGGTATTGTGGGCGATGATCGCCTTGATCTGTTCACCCACAATTTCTGCCGCCTCAAACATATTGCCGGCGTTATACAGGTTGGGTTGTTCGTCGTTTTCGAGCTGCGAGCGCAGTCGGCTGACCAGGTTTTGGGAGGTGGCCAGGTTGCCGGAGGTCAGCAGGGCAAAGCAGCGCGCTCCCGGCTGTTGAAACAGGTGCATTTTGCGGAAGCTGGCAATCTGATCAACACCGGCGTTGGTGCGGGTATCTGAGGCAAAAATCAGCCCCTCGTTCAGCCACATGGCAATGCAATACGTCATGGAATCCCTGTCTGCAAAAACGACTACTACGATAAAAAATGCAAAAAACGCCGCAGGAACATAGCACGGGGTTTGGGGCTTGTCATGAAGCGGATTACTACTGCTGGGTCTGCTGGGCTTGTTGTACCGACTGTCGCTGGTCGACCTGATCCACCAGGGCATAGGCGCGCATACTTTCATTGCCTCCACCCCAGCGCACACCGCGCACCGGGGATGCATCCAGATAGTCCACCCCGTGCGCCAGTTTCAGGTGGTGAATATTACTGGCAAGCCCGTTGCTGACATCGAAACTGAACCAGGCATTTTCAACCCAGGCCTCCACCCAGGCGTGACTGGCGATGTGCTGGTCATCCCCGGTGTGCAGGTAGCCGCTGATATAGCGTGCGGGGATCTGCAGGCAGCGGCAGCAGGCGATAAATATGTGGCTGTGATCCTGGCAAACGCCGAAGCCCTGCGCAAAGGCATCCGCCGCGCTGGTTTGCACGTGGGTCATACCGGGGCGGTAGGGAATGCGTTCAAGGAGTGCCGTCATCAGTTCGATCAGCTGCTGGCGCTCAGGCGACTGGTCGTTGGTAGTGGTGAAACCGCGGGTGAATTCACGCATGGCTTCACTGATTTCCGTCAGGGGCGTACTGCGTAAAAACACCTCGGGAGGCACCCGGTTTTCACTTTCCGGTATCTCTTCTTCACTGATTTCGACGGTGCCCTGGGCGCGAATGTTGATACCTCGATGTGGCTGGTCGACGGTGCAGATATGCATCAGGTTGCCATAGGCATCGGTGGTTTTGTACAGCGTGCCGGGTGTTTCCAGTTTCCAATTCAATATTTTTTGGCCGTTCCGTTGCCGCGGCGTGAGGCGCAGATGCTGGATGCTGTGGGTGACTTCGGCGTCGTAGGAAAAATCCGTTACGTGATCGATATTGAGTATCATGCGCCTTCCCAGTAGCTGCGATGAATTTCATCGCCGATGGTGTTGATGCGTCGTAGTAAATCGTTGAGATAGTCGTGCAGGCCGAACTCCAGAATGTAGTCCACTTCACCGTATTGGAGTCGCGCATGCAGTTCTGAACACAGGCGCTTGGCCGCGAGTCCCTGGCTGCCCTCGATGGACGACAGTTGCTCCATGATGGCGCCCACGCAATAGCGCAGCGAGCGCGGAAGTTGCGCGGATAAAATAAGCAGCTCGGTGACGTTGCGGGCGGAAAGGCCACCGGTGTAGCTGTAGTGATAGGCCTCATAGGCGCCCAGGCTCTGCAGTAGCGCGTTCCACTGGTAAAAATCGATGGCCTGATTGCTGTCGCGCTCGCCGGCCATGACTTCCAGCTTGGCGTTCAGAATACGCGCTGTGTTGTCGGCCCGCTCGATAAACGTACCCAGGCGCATGAACAGGAAGGCATCGTTGTGCAGCATGGTGCCGTAGGCTGCGCCGCGAAATTCATGGGAGCGCTGTTTGATCCAGTCGAACAGCCCTTTGACCCCCTCGTGGTTGATACTGCGATGGCGGCGATGACGCAGTTCCAGCCAGGTGGTATTGATACTTTCCCAGGCCTCCGCCGAAAGCCGGTCGCGCACGCTGTGGGCGTTTGCCCTGGCCAGCTGAATACAGCTGAAAATAGAGCCGTCATTACTCTCATCGAACAGAAAAAATTCCAGCAGCGCTTCGGTGCTTACCTTGTCGTGGCGGGCGTGAAACTGATCCCGGCGACCGGTAATCGAGAGCGGTGCCAGAAGTTCCTGTTGGCCGCCCCGGGAATTTGGCATCAGGGCCATGTTGTGGCTGACATCCAGTAGGCGCGTCATGTTTTCTGCGCGTTCGAGGCTGCGTGCCATCCAGTAAATATTGTTTGCTGTACGACTTAACATGGGCTGCCCTCCAGTACCCAGGTGTCTTTGGTGCCACCGCCCTGGGAGGAATTGACCACCAGGGACCCATCCCGCAGGGCCACACGGGTGAGTCCGCCGGGCACCAGCCGGATTTCCCGGCCGGTAAGCACAAAGGGGCGCAGGTCAATATGCCGGGGCGCTATGCCTTCCGCCACCATGGTGGGGCAGGTGGAGAGGCACAGGGTGGGCTGGGCGATGTAGTTGGCCGGGTTCTGCTGCAGAAGCTGACGAAACTGCTCGATCTCGTCGCGGCTGGCCTTGGGACCGATGAGCATGCCGTAACCGCCCGCACCGTGCACTTCTTTCACCACTAATTCGTGGAGATTTTCCAGGACGTGGTTCAGGTCTTCTTCCTTGCGGCATTGCCAGGTAGGCACGTTGTTGAGGATTGGGGTTTCGTCCAGGTAAAAACGGATCATATCCGGTACATAGGGGTAGATGGACTTGTCATCGGCCACCCCGGTACCCAGGGCATTGGCAAGAATCACATTGCCATCGCGATAGACAGACAGTAGTCCCGGAACCCCCAGCATGGAGTCCGGGTTGAACGCCAGTGGATCGAGAAAGGCGTCGTCAATACGCCGGTAAATGACGTGCACGCGGCGGGAGCCGGTAGTGGTGCGCATGAACACGCAGCCCTTCTGCACAAACAGGTCAGCACCCTCTACCAGCGGAACACCCATTTGCTGAGCCAGGAACGCGTGTTCAAAGAAGGCGCTGTTGTAGCGCCCGGGTGTCAGCACCACCACGCAGGGGCTGTCTGCCTCAATAGCGCTTTGCAGCGTATCCAGTAACAGGTTCGGGTAGTGTTCTACCGGCGCCACGCTCTGGGACAGAAACAGCTCGGGGAACAGTCGCATCATCATTTTGCGGTTTTCGAGCATGTACGACACGCCCGACGGGGTGCGGAGGTTGTCCTCCAGCACGTAGTACTCTCCATCGCTTGCGCGAATCAGGTCGACACCGGTTATATGGGCGTAGGTTTCCCCGGGAAGATCGACGCCGAGCATGGCGACCTGAAACTGCTGGTTGGTCAGCACCTGTTCCGCCGGGATGATGCCCGCTTTCAAAATTTCCTGGTCGTGATAAATGTCGTGCAAAAACCGGTTCAGCGCGGAGACCCGCTGGCGCAACCCCAGTTCCAGTTTCTGCCATTCATCGGCGGGTATGATGCGGGGGATCAGGTCGAAGGGAATCAGGCGCTCGGTGCCTTCCTCTTCACCGTAAACATTGAAGGTGATGCCGAAGCGGCGGAAGAGGGTGTCTGCCTCCCGGTGCTTCTGCTCAAGCGTGGCATCGGGTGTTTTTTTCAGCCAGTCGAGGTAGGCCTGATAGTGCGCGCGGGCGCCTTCACCGCGCAGCATTTCATCGTATAGCCCTGGGGCTACTGCTGGGATCTCAGTCATCCGTGAATCCGTTTTTATGTATGGCATGGATAAAATAGCAAGCGCCGTGCCAGTGCTTGCGCCTCAACGGAGTGCGTGGTTTTGCCCAATATTGGGGGTGATGGCGGCCGTTGCGCTCCGCGGTGCCGTTTTGGCGGTGTGCCTATGTGAACTATCGCGCCATCTCGCCCCAAACCAGTGCGCTCCTGGTGCGCAGAACGGTCGTGTGTACATATTTTCAGCGTGAACCGAGCATTGGAAATTTTGGCGCCAAAAAACTCTATTTGAATTGTTGAATTGCCTCAAAGGCGGTGCTAAAGTTCGCGACCTCTGCAGCGGGGTGCATCCCCAGTCTGCCACTTTATAGACCCGTAGCTCAGTTGGTTAGAGCGCTGCCTTGACATGGCAGAGGTCAGCAGTTCGAGTCTGCTCGGGTCTACCACTTTTCTGCAGGGTACTTTTTATAGGTAGTCTGCACAGGGCAAAATCGCCCGTCATCACCCAAGTGAATCAAGCGGTCTTTCGTAGGGATCGCCACTGATAGAAAAGGAAGTGCAATGCCTGTCGTCACCCTCCCTGACGGTTCCCGTCGCGAATTCTCCAATCCTGTTTCCGTATTTGACGTTGCCAATGATATTGGTCCCGGTCTGGCCAAAGCTGCGCTGGCGGGTGTCGTTGACGGTAAGGAAGTGGATACCAGTTTTGTTATCGATCACGACGCCGAGCTGGCGATTGTGACCGAGCGCCAGCCGGAAGGGCTGGAAATCATCCGTCACTCCACCGCGCACCTGCTGGCCCAGGCGGTTAAGCAGCTCTATCCCGGTGCCCAGGTTACCATCGGTCCGGTGATCGAAGACGGCTTCTATTACGATTTCGCCTACGAGCGCCAGTTCACGCCGGAAGATCTCGAGAAGATCGAAGCGCGTATGGAAGAGTTGGCCAAGGAAGATCTTCCGGTCAATCGCCGCCTGCTGCCGCGCGATGAAGCGGTGAAATACTTCCGCGAAATGGGTGAGGAATACAAGGCGGAAATTATCGCCAGCATTCCCACCAATGAAGATATCTCCCTGTATCGCCAGGGCGACTTTGAAGACCTGTGCCGTGGCCCGCACGTGCCGTCAACCGGCAAGCTCAAGGCGTTCAAGTTGACCAAAGTGGCCGGTGCCTACTGGCGCGGCGATGCCAAAAACGAAATGCTGACCCGTGTATACGGTACTGCCTGGGCTAACAAGAAAGAGCTCAAGGCGTATCTGCACCGTATTGCCGAGGCGGAAAAGCGCGATCACCGCAAGCTGGCGAAGAAGTTCGACCTGTTCCATATCCAGGAAGAGGCGCCGGGAATGGTGTTCTGGCACCCCAATGGCTGGACCGTGTACAGCACGGTGGAGCAGTACATGCGCAGCCGCCAGCGCGAGCGCGGCTATAAAGAGATCAAGACCCCGCAGCTGGTGGATATCTCTCTGTGGCAGAAGTCCGGTCACGCGGAAAAATTTGCTGACGGCATGTTCACCCTGACCAGCGAAGAGCGTCAGTTTGCCATCAAGCCGATGAACTGCCCCTGCCATGTGCAGGTGTTCAACCAGGGCCTGCGCAGCTACCGCGACCTGCCGCTGCGCCTGGCGGAATTCGGTTCCTGTCACCGCAGCGAGCCCTCTGGCTCCCTGCACGGTCTGATGCGCGTGCGCGGTTTCGTACAGGACGATGGCCACATCTTCTGTACCGAAGACCAGATTCAATCCGAAGTATCCGAGTTCATGGACCTGCTGCACGCGGTGTATAAGGACTTCGGCTTCGACGAAGTGATCTATCGTTTATCTACTCGTCCTGAACAGCGGGTCGGTTCCGAAGAAAGCTGGGACAAGGCCGAGAAAGCACTGGCGGATGCGCTGGATGCTGCTGGCCTGCCGTGGGAAGAACTGCCGGGCGAGGGCGCCTTCTACGGGCCCAAGATCGAATTCTCCCTGAAGGACTGCCTTGGCCGCGTATGGCAGTGCGGTACTATTCAGGTGGATTTCTCCATGCCGGGTCGCCTCGACGCCCAGTATGTGGCGGAAGATGGATCCCGTCAGACGCCGGTAATGCTGCACCGCGCGACCCTTGGGTCCTTCGAGCGCTTTATCGGCATTCTGATCGAGAACTACGAAGGCGCTTTCCCGACCTGGCTCGCGCCCCAGCAGGTTGCGGTGCTGAATATCACCGATCGCCAGGCAGAATATTGTAAAAACCTTGAGTCCAAGCTGGGTGCGGAAGGTTTCCGCGCCGCTGCTGACTTGAGAAACGAGAAGATCGGCTTTAAAATCCGCGAGCACACGCTTCAGCGTGTCCCTTATCTGCTGGTCATCGGCGATAAGGAAGTGGAAAACCAGACGGTCGCCGTGCGCACGCGCAGTGGTGAGGATCTTGGAACCATGACCTATGAGTCTTTCCTTGATCTGATCCGCCAGGACGTGGAGCGCCGCGGCCGTCCTTCTATTGCGGGCGCGCAAGACTAAGCGCCCCCGATAGCTTTTTTAGGTAACTGGAGACGAGCGTTATTAAACGAGATATGAAAGCACGGTCCAAGAAGGCCCGCATTAACGATCAGATTGAGGTTTCTCAGCTGCGGTTGATTGGTGCGGATGGTGAACAGGTAGGAATTGTTACGCTGGAAGAAGCACTGGAAGCAGCGCAGAAAGCCAGCCTGGATCTCGTTGAAATTGCACCGGACTCCGATCCCATAGTCTGTAAGATCATGGACTATGGCAAGCATGTATTTGAGGCCAAAAAGGCTAAAAATGCGGCTAAGAAGAAACAAAAGCAGCAGCAGATCAAGGAAATGAAGTTCCGTCCCGGTACCGATATCGGCGACTACCAGATCAAACTGCGCGCCCTGACCCGCTTCCTGGAAGACGGCGACAAGGCAAAAGTATCCCTGCGCTTCCGCGGCCGCGAAATGGCCCACCAGGAGCTGGGGATGGAAATGATGCAGCGTATCGAGAAAGATCTCGAGGAGCTGGGTACTGTGGAGCAGCGGCCGAAAATGGAAGGCCGTCAGATGATCATGGTCATCGCGCCCAGTAAAAAGAAAAAGTAAGACCCAAATAGCAATATTTGAGTCTTCTTTTCGGGATGTGGTCGGGCGACGGCTGCCTTCTCACTCCCGCATAGCCCCAGGTTTCGGCCTGTGGCCAATTAACTAAGCCCACTCGTGGGTCATTATTTACTTTGGAGTACAAAATGCCGAAAGCAAAAGTACACAGTGGCGCTGCCAAGCGCTTCAAGAAGACGGCTTCGGGCTACAAGCACAAGCACGCGAACAAGAGCCACATCCTCACCAAGATGTCCACCAAGCGTAAGCGTCAGCTGCGCGGCACTCAGACTATGAACAAGTCTGATGCTGGTTTGGTCGATCGTATGCTGCGCGCCAAGTAATTGGCTCCAGTCACAAAGGTTTAAGAGGATAGATTTATGGCCCGTGTTAAACGTGGTGTAGTGGCGCGTCGCAGTCACAAGAAAATTCTGAAGCAGGCTAAAGGTTACTACGGTGCGCGTTCTCGCGTATTCCGCGTAGCCAAGCAGGCAGTCATCAAAGCTGGTCAGTACGCTTACCGCGACCGTCGCGTCAAGAAGCGTAACTTCCGCGCTCTGTGGATCACGCGTATCAACGCCCAGTCCCGCGCTGAAGGCATGAGCTACAGCCGACTGATTGCTGGCCTGAAAAAGGCGGATATCGCCCTGGATCGCCGTGTTCTGGCTGATCTGGCGGTATACGACAAAGCCGCTTTTGCTGCCGTAGTTGAAAAAGCCAAGGCAGCCCTGGCAGCTTAATTAGCGCCTGCAGAATGAACTGGCCCGTGAGGGCTGGTTTATGCATTGAAAATAGGGAAGGGCTGTACGGCTCTTCCCTATTTTTTTATCTGCTTTGCAAGAATTCTGAACGCATCCGTCCGTTACTATCCGCTAGTTACATTTTGTTGCTTGTTGCTAGCTACGTACGGCTGCGAATAAAAACTTTATTAGTTGTCACTCATCGATCAGAACGAGAAGGTTTCAATGCAAGAATTGCAATCCCTCACCGAACAGGCACTTGCGCTGGTAGAAGAAGCCAGTGACCTGGCGGCACTGGATCAGGTGCGGGTAGATTACCTCGGTAAAAAAGGCCCGCTCACCGCATTGCTGAAAGGCCTCGGCAAACTGTCTGCCGAAGAGCGCCCGGCCGCGGGAGCCAAGATCAACGAAGCCAAGCAGCAAGTGCAGGCCGCCATCAATGCCCGTCGCGAAGCGATGGAGAAGGCCGCCATCGAGGAAAAGCTGGCCAAGGAAACCATCGACGTTACCCTGCCCGGGCGCGGTGAAGAGCAGGGCAGCATGCACCCCATCACCCGCACCCTGCGCCGCATTGAAGAAATCTTCCAGCGTCTCGGCTTTTCCGTAGAGCAGGGGCCTGAGGTCGAAGGTGACTATTACAACTTTGAAGCCCTGAACATCCCCGCGCATCACCCGGCGCGCGCGATGCACGATACCTTCTATATCGACCCGACCACGGTACTGCGCACGCACACCTCTTCGGTGCAGATCCGCACCATGGAAAAAACCAACCCGCCCCTGCGCATCATCTGCCCGGGCCGCGTGTACCGCTGTGATTCCGACGTCACCCATTCGCCCATGTTCCACCAGGTGGAAGGTCTGGTGATTGATGAAGGCGTGAGCTTTGCGGACCTGAAAGGCTGTATCGACCAGTTCCTCAAGGCCTTCTTTGAAGCGGACGTACCGGTGCGCTTCCGCCCGTCATACTTCCCGTTTACCGAGCCCTCCGCTGAGGCGGACATCCAGTGCACCAACTGCGGTGGCGAAGGCTGCCGCGTGTGTTCCGGCACCGGCTGGCTGGAAATTCTCGGCTGCGGCATGGTGCACCCGAACGTATTCGCCTCCTGCGATATCGACAGCGAAAAATACTCCGGTTTCGCCTTCGGCCTCGGTGTCGAGCGCATGGCCATGCTGCGCTACGGCGTGAACGACCTGCGCCTGTTCTTCGACAACGACCTGCGCTTCCTGAAGCAGTTCTAAGCGAATCCACCATGTAGGAGCCTGCCTTGCAGGCGAACCGCGCAAAGCGCAAAACAGAATTCAGAATTAGAGAACGATTATGAAATTCAGCAACGCATGGTTGCGGGAGTGGGTAAACCCGGACCTGACAGCACAACAGCTGGCCGACCAGATCACCATGGCAGGTCTGGAAGTGGACGCAGTAGAAGCGGTGGCTGGCGAATTTTCCGGTGTCGTAGTGGGCGAAATCGTTGGCTGCGAACAGCACCCGGACGCAGACAAACTGCGCGTATGTAAAGTAAAAGGCCACCCGGAAGGGGAAATGCAGGTCGTGTGCGGCGCGCCGAATGCCCGCGTCGGCATCAAGATCCCGTTTGCCCTGGTGGGCGCCAAGCTGCCCGGCGACTTCAAAATCAAAAAAGCCAAGCTGCGCGGTGTCGAGAGCTTCGGCATGCTGTGCGCCCAGACCGAGCTGGAATTGGGTGACGACAGCGACGGCATCTGGGAACTGCCCGCAGACGCGCCCACCGGCACCGATCTGCGTGAATACCTGCTGCTGAACGACAGCACCATCGAAGTGGACCTGACCCCCAACCGCTCCGACTGCCTCGGTGTAGCCGGCATCGCACGGGAAGTGGGTGTACTGAACCGCTGTGCGGTAACCGAGCCTTCCATTGAAGCCGTCACTCCACGTATCGACGACAGCCTGCCGGTATCCCTGCTGGCCGAAGACGCCTGCCCGCGCTATGTAGGCCGCGTTATCCGCAATATCGATATCAGCGCTACCACACCCCTGTGGATGCAGGAGCGCCTGCGTCGCAGTGGCGTGCGCAGCATCGACCCGGTGGTGGACGTTACCAACTATGTTCTGCTGGAATTGGGCCAGCCCATGCACGCCTTCGACCTCGCCAAACTGAGCGGCGGCATTTTTGTGCGCATGGCGGAGCAGGGCGAAAAGCTGACCCTGCTGGACGCGCAGGAAGTGGAACTGAAGTCCGATACCCTGGTAATCGCCGACGAAAAGGGCCCCCTGGCCATCGCCGGCATCATGGGTGGTCTCGATTCCTGCGTAACCGAAAACACCAAAGACATCTTCCTCGAAAGCGCCTTCTTCAGTCCGCTGGCCATCGCCGGTAAAGCGCGCTCTTACGGACTGCACACCGATTCCTCCCACCGCTTCGAGCGCGGGGTGGACTACCGACTGCAGGAAAAAGCCGTTGAACGCGCCACCCAGCTGCTGCTGGATATCGTTGGCGGTGAGCCGGGCCCGGTACACCTGCGCGAAGTCACCGAAGCCATGCCTGCCGAGCGCCGTATTACACTGCGCCGCGAGCGGGTGAAAACCGGCCTCGGTATCGCCCTCTCAGACGAGGAGATCGTCGACATCATTACCCGTCTGGGTCTGGAAAAGCTTTCTGAAAGCGAAGAGGGCTGGAATTTCCTCGTGCCCAGCTTCCGTTTTGATATCGCTATCGAAGCCGACCTGCTGGAAGAACTGGCGCGTGTATACGGCTACAACCGTATCCCCAGCGTGAGCATGAAAGCGTCGCTGGACATCGTGCCCCGCGCGGAAGCGGCCGTGGCCCAGTCCCGCCTGGAGCAGACCCTGCTGGCCCGTGGCTATCAGGAAGCGATCACCTTCAGCTTTATCGATAGTGAGTCCTCCGCCAAGTTCGATCCGGATGTGGAGCCAGTGGCCCTGCAGAACCCGATCAGCGCTGAACTGTCGGTAATGCGCACCACCTTGATGGCAGGCCTGGTCAAGGCGCTGCAATACAACCTGAATCGTCAGCAGGATCGCCTGCGCCTGTTCGAGACAGGCCTGCGTTTCGTGCCGGGTCAGTCCGTTGCAGAGCTGAAGCAAGAGCGCATGATTGCCGGCCTGATCTACGGCACTCGCCAGCCGGAAGGCTGGACCGGTGGCAAGGATCTGGTGGATTTCTACGACATCAAAGCGGACGTGGAAGCACTGCTGACCCACTACGAGGCAGAAGGGGAATTCACCTTCGCACCGGCGAAACACCCCGCACTGCACCCCGGCCAGTGCGCCCAGGTACTGCGCAAGGGCGTACCGGTGGGGATTATTGGTGCCCTGCATCCGCAGCTGCAGCAGGCATTCGATCTGCCCAAGGCCGCCTTCCTGTTCGAGCTGAGCCTGGACGCCATGGGGCAGGCGGTGATTCCGTCATTCGCACCGCTGTCCAAGTTCCCGGAAGTGCGCCGCGACCTGGCCGTGCTGGCCGATGTGGAAACCCCGGTAGGGCACCTTGCCCAGACCGCGGTGGAGGCCGCTGGTGAATTTTTGACAGACTTCAACATTTTTGACGTCTATCAGGGCAAAGGCATTGATTTTAATAGAAAAAGTGTCGCCATGGGCTTGACCTTTCAGCATCCCTCGCGCACCCTTACTGACGAAGAAATCAATGCCGCTATCGAAGCGGTGGTTGGTGAGTTAAAACAAAAATATAACGCCAGCCTGCGTTAACCCGGTCTACGCTCCGGGATGCGCAAGTTGCCAGCGTATCCCGAGAGCGTCTGCCTCCGGGTTACAAGCCGCAGCGGTACCAGGCTTAAAAACCGGAGTCGACGCCTCTGAATCTGTTGGGCAGGAACCAATGACAGAGGCACTGACCAAGGCCGGGCTCGCCGAAAAGTTGTACGAAGAGCTGGGTTTCAACAAGCGCGAAGCCAAAGAAATCGTCGAATTTTTCTTCGAAGAAATCCGCAACGCACTTGAAAATAACGAGCAGGTCAAACTGTCAGGGTTTGGCAATTTCGACTTGCGTGACAAAAGCCAGCGTCCGGGAAGGAACCCCAAGACTGGCGAAGAAATCCCCATATCCGCAAGAAGGGTGGTTACCTTCAAGCCGGGGCAAAAACTCAAGGCACGAGTAGAAGAAGATGCTGGAAGCGAGTCATAACAGCGAATTGCCGGTAATTCCCGGTAAGCGCTATTTCACCATCGGTGAGGTCAGCGAGCTGTGTGCGGTCAAGCCTCATGTGTTGCGCTACTGGGAGCAGGAATTCCCTCAGCTCAGCCCCGTAAAGCGCCGCGGCAACCGCCGCTACTATCAGCACCAGGATGTCATCCTGATCCGCCAGATCCGCGCGCTCCTGTACGAAGAAGGCTACACCATCGGCGGCGCCCGCCTGCAGATGGAGACCGGCAGTTCAGAAAAAGTGCAGACCGTACAACTGCAGCAGGTGATCCCGCAAATGATCGCCGAACTGGAAAGTGTGCTGGAATTGCTGGAAGTCCAAGCCTGATTCAAAAAGGCGTAAATCGGGCTTGCAATCCCCCCGCACTTAGGTATGATTTGCGCCTCATCGCCAAGCGATGCCCCTTATAAATCAAGCACTTACGCGATTTTCACGCAGCTTGATTTGCTCTTATCGGAGTGTAGCGCAGCCTGGTAGCGCACCACACTGGGGGTGTGGTGGTCGTCGGTTCAAATCCGGCCACTCCGACCATTATTTGCGTTGAGTTCTCAACGACTTAGAAGCCCGCCTCTTGAGCGGGCTTTTTTGTGGCTGAAATTTAAGTCCACATTAAGTCCAGAGAAAAAGATCACACTACTTGGGTGAGTTACCAGGCAACTGGGGTAGGGCATGTTGAAATGGTGCTCAGAAAGTCTCTGGTTCGCTCTGATTAGGTGCTTATGTCTGCAGTAATTTGGCCTTGGCTATATAGGCGATCAAACTCTTGCCTAGCGCGTTTTTTGTGACTTACGCATTCCACCATGTGTTGGTCTGACTTGAAGGAGTGACAGCCTTCGGGAGCCTTATAGTATTGAAACCAGGTTTTAAGCTTGAGTGCATTCTCTGTCGCTTTCTCCTTCGCGCGTTGAGCTGCTATTAACCCGCGTTGCTTTTTCAGCTGAGCCTGCTCTTTCCTCTGGCGTTCGAGCATTGCTCTTCTTTCTTTTTGCCTTTCGATCTGCTCCTGCATTGCTTGCTGGGCCATGTGTGCTGTGTAGTTTACATACGCTAGCCTTAAACCAAGGGAGATAAATCCGGCCAGTAGAATTCCAGCGGCAATTTTAAGTATTAGTCCCATCTCAGTCTCTGAAATATCGTTTGCTTATGAGGAAGGCCCAAGTGGGAGCTCTATATACATCTTATCGGCTGCTCCCTTGCTTCTCTGTCGATTCCCTGAGCACCTTGAGTTCTTCAATAGAGTATGCGGGCCTTCTTTTGTGCAGCATTGCGTGACAATTTGGGCACACAGGCCTTAGGTCTTCTACAGGGTTGAGCTCATACTCTTCACCGATTTCCGCGAGTGGAAGTAGATGATGGACGTGGGTGAACCCTTTTCCAATTTCGCCGTATTCCCGCTCGAAATCAAAACTACAAACTGAGCAGGTGGTGCCGTGGGCTTTTAGGCAATCTTTACGCGCCTGTGGGTTTCGCTCGTAAACATTGATAGAGATAGTCTTCGTGCTGCCTTCGATGTATTTCTCTGGCTCAGAAACCTCCTCTGCTAAAATGTCAGGTCGAGTGTCGGTGCCACTTCTAAAGCTCCACGTGATTTGCACTGGAGTTTCGTTTTTGTACTCTTTTGCATAAGCCTGGCCGGCAAAAATAAACGGTGATCGATCTTCTTCTCGGTAAAAAATGTAGACGTTAGTTTCGTCGCTCAAAAGTGATTGGATTGATCCTTGCTCAATATGTGATTGATTCTTTCCATACCAAACGAGGTCATCACCAATGAATTTATTCTTATAATCATGGCCCGTACGCCCGGCAACTCCCACATTACAGAAAATAAACCAGTCTCCTTCATAATTTGTATAGCCAGTATTCCAGTTTCCTTTTTGCTTTTCTGAGGGTACATTGCATATATGGTAAATATCATTTTTCGTATATTCATTGCCTGCAGTGAAATTATAGGTTTTCATTATCGGTCCTTATATATTTATCCCATGCTATAGCAATGCTGGATATGGAATATCTGAGATATTCAATTTTTCATGTTTAAAAGTTTGGTATTCTCTATCTCGAATGCGCCAAGATCTTTCGTGTCGATAAGGGCGTCACTAACAGTTGGTGTTGTAACTCCCTGAGAGAACAAGTTTTCAATATAAGATTTTTGGGGTTTCCCTAGTCCAGACCACCATTCTTCAGATAAATAATTGTTCTCTATTGACAAGAAAATAAAAGCGGTTAATGAGTCTTCGATAGATTTTGAGTTGCAGAGACTTGCGTAGAATTGATCGGCAGCTGGAATATGTTCATCTATGCAAGAAAGGCAAATATAGCCCGTGCTGGCGCTTGAAAAGGAGTTAACTATGATATAGCTAGGAATTTTTTCGGGCTGCATAGAAATTTTTTGAAGCTCTTTTCCCTGAAAGTCAAACCGCGGAGCTACTGCTGCGCTCGTCATTACCATAGGAGGCTCCGCTAGGGTGAAAACAATATGGCTAACGCCGCTGTAATCTTTGCTGAGCAATATTGAATCCATTTTTTTCTTTAGGTATTCAAGATCGTTTTTTGTAAGATCATTGTTTTCGTAAGTCCACTTATGCCCAGCTTGTATTGATATTTGCTGATCAATACTCTTTCCCTTGTCTAGATTCTTTAATAAATCAAATGTTCCAGCGGACTTTTCTTTGACAAATATTTCTCGAGTGAGAGCCCTGTAGGCTACTAAAAAGCAGTTTTCTTCAGAAATCTCGAAGTCTTTCTTCTCTATAGGCTGAAATAGATGATTATCGTGGTAGTTGCAAAAGCCGGTAAAAGTCGACGCCTTTTGTAGCCCAATTTTTTGAGGGCTGATGTCGAATCCATTGTTGAAATTTGCGCCTGTTTTGAAAGTTGTTAGGACATGCCCATTACTTGAGATTTCTTTCAAAGATGAGCTCTTTGAAATCGAGTGCGCTTTAACAATTTTACCCGAGCATCCATCCTTCATAGGTTCCGGGACGCTGCAATACTTTTGTGAGTAAAAGCTATTAAACTGCTTGTATAGAGTCTGCTCGCTAATTGGTGTCTGTTTGTCTCTATCTAGGTGGCATTTTTTGAATTTTTTTCCAGAGCCGCACCAGCAGGGGGCATTTCTGCCTATCTTCATTTGTTGCTCTTTACCATTTGGAGAAATTTTGTAATTAATTTTATCGTGAGTGTTGATGTAGTATGGGTTTGTTATCTCAAGATGTGAAATTTTCACATTCAACGATAAGTGGAAGATAAATTTTCAATTTCAAATTTATCGCCATTATATGGTTGTTTCTTGGTTTTCTTTGTATGTGGCTCCATTCTTATCGATCCACCTTATCGGTCCTGGAGATTGGGCGCCAAGCAAAGTTGATGCAGCCGCACTTGGTGATGAAAATAAAATATCTTTCTTTAAGGTTCCCACTTTTCCTCTGGTATCTACTAAGTCTTCATCCATTAGCTTTGCTCTGAGTTTTTTCCATCCGTCTGAGATTGAACCAGTTTCTTTTAGCGAAAATTTACTTCCGGAGCGAACTAGATAGCCTTCGGGGATCTCAATCATGGTGGCTTCAATTCGATTGCTCTTGAGGAAGTATGTAATCCCTTTTTCGAAGTTTTCTTTGGTTTCTTGATTTGCAATAGAGCTTATTAACGATCTAATCCCCGCGACAGGGAGTATTAGAGAAATCTGTTCAATAAAATACTCCATGTCGGAAATGTCTGCCTCTGATAGTTTGGATAGTGTTGGTTGATTAGAATTTAAAATTTCAGAACTTTTTGCCTCTTTAGCGATGCTCACGAGCCTAGATTCTAAGTATTTAATGTGAGCTTTGGTAAGCATGTCGTCTCTAGAATAGAAACAAATAAATGAATCGAAATCTTTTTCGCCAGATAAGTGCTGCTTAATTCTTATTCGGAGAGACTCTGCTTCGCCAATGTAAATGGAATCATCATAATCGGATGATCCGGCTGTAGAACGAAGAAGGTAGACACCTGAATTCTCGAATTCTTCACGAGAAAGAATGGTATGTGCATTGGCTCTCTGTGCAGAAATAGCTTTCCCTGGCCAGTTACCTATTTCGAATGTCTTAGGTCCTTCTGGGACGCCATCGATCATATATATTGTGATTTTCTTACCCACAGTTTTCCTTAAGTGGTATCTGGGCCGATTTGTTCTAGCTTTTTAGGGATAACAATGCTTGATTTGATGTACGGGTATATTCGCTAGATGATTGTAGTGGCACACTCAATTTGGCCACCTGACTTTGAGTGATATTATCACGCTCAACGAGATCAGGTGAATTAATGACCAAGTCAACAAAGAAGCGATTTGACCCCGAGTTCAGGCTCGAGGCAGCCCAACTGGTAGTCGACCAGAACTACACCGTGAAAGAGGCTTGCGAAGCCATGGGAGTCAGTAAATCCACGATGGAGTCGTGGATTCGGAAGTTGCGGGCAGAGCGAGGAGGCAAGGCGCCTGAAGGCATTGCTATTACTCCCGAGCAACTTCGCATCCAAGAGCTAGAACGGAAGCTTAGGCGAGTCGAAGAAGAGAAAGAAATCCTAAAAAAGGCTACAGCTCTCTTGATGTCGGACTCGCTGAACAGTTCAAGAAAATCGAGCGATTGAAGGAGAGCTACACCGTTCAGCGACTGTGCGACGTATTTGATGTGCACCGCAGCAGCTACCGTATCTGGCGCGACAGGCCAGTAGAATCGAAGCCAGAGGAGATACGGCTGCAGGCGTTGATTAAGGCTGCCCATAGGATTAGTAATGGTTCTGCTGGAGCAAGAACTATCTCAAAGATCGTAACGCAGGGCGGCACCTCGCTTAGCTGATACCGCGCAGCAAAACGAATGAAGCTACTCGGTCTGGAAAGCACCCAGCTCCCAAATCATTGATACAAGAAGGCCGAACAGCCTCACATTCACGTACCGAATCATTTGGATCGAGAGTTTACGTCGCTACGCCAAACAAAGCTTGGGCCGGCGATATCACATATATCTGGACCGGCGCTCGATGGGCGTATCTGGCTGTAGTAATAGACTTGTTTGCACGTAAGCCGGTTGGTTGGGCGCTATGTTATCGCCTGACATCGCCCTGGTTAAAAAGGCTCTCACGATGGCCTACGAGTCGCGAGGAGAGCCTGAACTACTACACCTGAAGGCATCATGTTCCATTCCGACCAAGGGTGTCAGTACACAAGCCTCGCGTTCCGGCAGCTGCTGTGGCGCTACCGAATGACGCAGAGCCTGAGCCGCCGCGGAAACTGCTGGGACAACGCACCAACCGAGCGCTTCTTCCGCAGCCTCAAGACGGAGTGGGTACCGGAAACCGGCTACGAGTCTTTTCCTTCAGCCAAACAGGGAATCACAAGTTACATCATTGGCTACTACAGCCAAATACGGCCACACCATAACGATGGACTGCCACCTAATGTGGCTGAAGAGAATTACAGGAATGCTCAGAATTCGGTGGCCAAAAAGAGTTGACCAGTACACTGCTTTTTGGATAAAAAATAGCGACACCAACTATCACATTGAAAAAGGAAGATTCAATGTCCAAAACTAATTCTAAGAGTCAATCTCAATCCTTTGAGCAACTTTATGAACTATCAAAAAGATGGTTAAAAGCGTATCCCCATAAACTCAAGGAGCCCACCGAGTATGCAATGATTACCGCTCTTTCTTTGATGCGCCCCGAGAACAAGGGGCTGAGCAATTTTTTCTGGACCAGCTACCAGGAAAATAAAAGAAAGTACGAAACCTCTCCCTCGGAAGGTTTTGAACCCAATGAGATGGCAATGATTTCCACTATATCATTTGCGTGCTACGGGATTCAGGGTCAAAAAATTAACCTTGAGCCCTTAATTTTTTACGGAAAAAGCATCGGTTGCAATATCGAACAACTGGATTATTTCAAGAATTATTTAATGATTTTTCACGGAAAAACTCATCCACATCCCGACTACTTGACCGGATATCATGACACTCAAAGAGAATCATTCTATCAGACCATTGAAGAAGTGTTTAAATTAAGTAGAGGAATGAAATTAGAGCATTCTTCCACTTGGAGAGAAATCACCGGCCTATTAATATCCTTTTTTCTAGTAATTGCATTAATCATTCTTATTAACGTTTTTTTCATTTTGTGATAACTATAACCCGTCTCCAGTGGAATTTCTCCAGTCGCCGCCAGCCGATAATTCGGGGTCAGAGTAACCTTTTGACACAAATCTTCACCACGGGATTGATGTCTACCCCAATATTCGCCGATCATCGGCATCTTTGGGAGATTCATGGTAAGCGTCCGGGCATCACACCTTGTAAGGAGCCTTCCAGTTATGAGGTAGCAGTTCGCCAATCGCGCTAGCGCGCTGCGTCGGTAGTCGCTGCATCACATCTTTCAGATACGCATAGGGATCGTGGCCATTCAGCTTAGCTGACTGGATCAGGCTCATAATGGCAGCCGCACGCTGGCCGCTGCGTAAACTGCCGGCGAACAGCCAGTTGCTACGCCCCAAGGCCCACGGTCGGATCTGAATATTCGGGTCAGAATATTCGGGTCAGAGTAAATTTTTGGCGTATATGGCATTCCAAAAGAATTAAAAAATCTGCAAGCTTATAGATTTTCAACCTTTAACGGAGTCTGGGTGCTAGCTTGGGAAACTCTCTCCATGCGATAACCCTTATTGGCCTGATCTGCTGGAATTGGGGGGGCTTCCTGGTAGGCGCCCATACTCGGAATCGGATAGCACTCTGAATCGCGTCATAACCATTCGGCACAGCTTATTTTTTCTTGGGTGAAATCCGCATGGTGATGTCTGCGTGGAAGACCTCCTCGCATTGGTATCAAACACGCTGACGGGCATCACCACATCCTGCGCAGTATCCCAATGGAAGTCATCCACTTTACACACGGCGCGCAAATCGGTCTTGGCCATCTTCTGGTATTGCACGGTCATACCTACCGGAATCCAGCGGAAGTTGCCGTTCAGGGACACGTCCAGGCATACGCCGCCCGCCAGCTCCGCGGCGTTACACATGGCGATGGCGTGTACGGTTTTAATGTGGTTTTGCACCGCGCGGCGCTTTTTCAGTGTTACCTCAACCAGGCCCGGCTTTATCTGGGTAAAGCGCGGTTTGATCGAGCTGAAGTAGGGTGCATTGAAACAGACAATCTTGCTCACCAGCCAGTGGCCAAAACCATTGCCACCGAGGGTTTTCCAGAGTTTCAGGATCGGGCTTTTGGAGGGTTCGTAGGTCATTGGCTATCTCGTGTCTGGCCGTATTATCAAGGCTCTCATTCTTGCGCCTTTGTCACACGCAGATTAAGTATCAAACTGCGCGATAGGCTTGTCTATATCGCTTAACGGTACCTTGCCTATGTACCCTAAACCTGGATTGAGGTTTTCAGTCATACTTTTCAGGCCGGAGGGAAATATACGGCTTTCGGAAGAGCGATGGTTCCAAAGGCCCATGCCCTTCAAATCATTATGAGGTGAGAGACTGCCATTCCGGGATTCCCCTTTAAATTGAATATGAACAATATTTTTTCTGCTATCCCAAAACTTACCAACCAGGAGTCGTTCACCGACCTGCTTGCGCGTGACGGTGTTCGTATCGAACGTATCGTCTCTCAAGGTCATAGTACCCCTGAAGGCGAGTGGTACGACCAGGAGGAAAACGAGTGGGTCATGGTGTTGCAAGGCGCCGGACGCTTGTTGTTCGAGAGTGGGGCGGGAGCTGCTGCTGGAGGTTGGTGATTACGTGGATATCCCTGCGCATGAGCGACACCGTGTCATCTGGACCCATCCTACTGAAACCACCGTCTGGCTGGCGGTGTTCTATCAGTAGACCGGTGCCAGTGGTAGGTGGGAGCCAGTAACTACTTGCCAGTAATAAGAATTTTCCCGATGTGAAGGGGGCGTCCTACGCGATGAAGAGATGCCTCCATGTGCGCATTGGGCAGCCAGCTATCAGACTTCCTGCCGTGAACCAACATACTCCGTAGCGGTGGCTCTCCTAACCGGCTGTACGTAAAGCGGCTCCCCACCGATTTCCTTATCCGCGTGTAAATAAGGCTCAAAGGGCATGATGTCTTCGCCGGGGCCCAGCCAGTGCTCGATAAACGCATCATCGTCCGGGGCAATCATTGGGAAGCTTTTCTCGTGATACTTTCTGGTATCCGGGTGGGCATCCAAGGTGATGATGCTGCAGCTCACGGTCTCACCCCAGGTCTTGTACAGCCCGCAGAAAAAGAACGGTTTGTGATTCCCAAAGCAGAACTCGACGGGGTGCTCGCCGTGCTGGCTTTCCACCCAGGCGGTGGCGGGGATCAGGCAGCGGGATTTGCGGTATTCCGGGCGTTGTCCCAGCTTTTTCCAGTTGCTGTTGATGGACCAGTACTTCTTGTGGGGCTTCCAGTCGTCGCCGTCCCGCTGCAGGTAAAGGTGCCAGATGGCGTTCTCAACCGCGGGTTCGCCGTGGCGGGCTGTGACGATACTGACCTTGGATGTGGGGCGCCGTCGGCGGCCGAAGATCATTTGTTGCGGGTGGTGAATGCCGTGTTCTTCGATGAATCGTTCAATACCTGCGTGGTCATCTACATCAAAGAGGCTGCACATGGGGTTACCGTCGATCTGCCGCGTATTGTGTCCAGCATATGCCTGAATCCAGCGGCTTGCATCTCTCTGCCCGGGCGTTCGCGGGCAAGCGGGCACTCTTGGGTATACGGCTACTGGGGTGGGGCACGCAACATCTCGATATGCGGTATCCCGTCTTCATCCAGTTGAATATTCTTCGGGTCATATTCTTCGGGTCAGAGTAAATTTTTGGCGTATATAGCATTCCAAGAGAATTATAAAATCTAAAGACTTATAGTTTTCAATCTTTAAAGGAGCCTGTGTGCTAGCCTGCGAAACTCTCTCCATGCGATAACCCTTTTGGGCCGCCGATCTGCTGGAATTGGCGGGCCGTCCAGCTGGGAGCTCAGGCTCGGATACGGATGGCACTTTGAACCGTGCCATGACCATTCGGCACAGTTTATTTTTTCTTGGGTGAAATTCGCATGGTGATGTCCGCGTGGAAGACTTCCTCGCCATTGGTATCAAACACGCTGACGGGCATCACCACATCCTGCGCAGTATCCCAATGGAAGTCATCCACTTTACACACGGCGCGCAAATCGGTCTTGGCCATCTTCAGGTATTGCACGGTCATACCTACCGGAATCCAGCGGAAGTTGCCGTTCAGGGACACGTCCAGGCATACGCCGCCCGCCAGCTCCGCGGCGTTACACATGGCGATGGCGTGTACGGTTTTAATGTGGTTTTGCACCGCGCGGCGCTTTTTCAGTGTTACCTCAACCAGGCCCGGCTTTATCTGGGTAAAGCGCGGTTTGATCGAGCTGAAGTAGGGGGCATTGAAACAGACAATCTTGCTCACCAGCCAGCGGCCAAAGCCATTGCTGCCTAAGCTTTTCCAGAGTTTCAGGACCGGACTTTTGGAGGGTGTGTAAGTCATTTGCTATCCCGTGTCTGACTGTATCAGTAAGAGCTTCATTGTTGCACCTTTGTCACCCGCAGATTAAGTATCAAACTGCTCGATAGGCTTGTCCTTATCGCTGATCGTTCCCTGTCGGTGTGTCCTAAGACTCCAATTGCGCTCACTGCCGCTCAGCATTTTTCGAATTCAGCAACCGGTCGCACTATCCACTCGTGAAAGCGGATGATAGCCCTGGATATTGCCTGGGATAGCTGAGACCAAGGATCAGCAGTTCCTAGTGGATAGCATCAATGTTTGCTGGTCACCGGTTCGCGAGCTCGGTCAGGCCCTGGAGAAGGTGCATCTGTCGGAGCGCGGGATGGTGTTCGTAGGCGGCGAGGGTAATCACCACCCTGGAAATCCGATTCAGTTCTGAATGGGCCAGCTACTATTCGCACAGAGCTGCCACCGTTAGACGCGCATAATCAGAACTTCGTTGAGGAGGCTTAAGTACCAGAAGTGATAAATTTCCGGTTTCCTTTCTGACACCCTAAGCTAAACATGGTGCCCCGTCCGTTATGCTTGGGTGCTGTGGGAGGCAATATGAACCTGCAGATTCTCTCTTTAGAGGGACAGTTTTATCTCGTAAGGACGGTAGATGAGTCCGGTTCACACCTCTTAACTGACCGTCGAAACAACCCTTACAGGTTTCATTGTCTTGAGGAGATCCGAGATCACTTCGGGAGGCATAAACTGGAAGAGGTATGGTTGGAACAACATACTCCCTATGAAGAGATGTGTGGATTATCCGACGATACTGGGCCATTAAAAATAAAACTGAGTTGGTAAGAAGAATATTTGAGAAGAATATTTGGGGTAAAGAGTAGCGTTTTGACGTAAATTGTTACTCACGAACCGTGTTTACCGAAATTTTCGATTTCTATCGAAATCTTTAGCTGGATTAGTTAAGCGGCCGATTTACGAAATTCCCTGTTCATCGCGTATCGCGACAAGCCCTGTTCAATCCTCGTAACTTCAAAAGTGGGGAAGCAGTTCAGCCGCGCCCCGCGCGGTCTTATTGAACATACCTGCAAGTTTAAGCTGCCATTTCTTCAGTATTTTATATTGTTCCTCAGTACCGAATACTTCTGCGGCCAGCTGAATAAACTGCCGGTAGGTCAGGTGTTCGTCGTCGCAGGGCAGGTGCCAGCTCTTGTCCAATCTCGCCGCTTGCTCCCAGTATTGTTTGCATTCGCTATTACTCTTTGGCCAATGGCTCTTACGAACAGGGTAGGTAGGATATGTTTATTTCCTATCGCGATGGATTGGGGAACCGAAGTACTTACCCATTCCGCAACATTTCAATATGCGGAATACCATCCTCGTCGTAAGGTTGCGATACCTGCTTGAAGCCCAGATCTCCGTAGAACTTTTTCAGATACAGCTGGGCAGAAATACGAATAGGTGCACCTGGGTATTCCCGCTGCGTGTGCTCAATTGCGCATTCCATCAATGCCTTCCCAATGCCAGTGCCGCGCACCGCTTTACTGGTCAGAACCCGACCGATTGAGGGTTCCGGGTATTTCTTACCGGGAAACACCACGCGCAGGTAGGCGAGGGCGGTGGGGGAGCTTGTATCGCTGTCCCAACAGACCAGGTGCCAGGCGTGCTGGTCCTTACCGTCCGCATCCTGGTAGGGGCAATCCTGCTCTACGGTAAATACTTCCTGGCGGACGCGGAGGATTTCATAGAGTTCGCTGGGCGTTAGTTGGTCAAAACTCGACCATTCGAAAGTATAAGGCTGAATCGACATTGGGAGGGCAGGAGAGAAATTTGCAATTGATCGCCCAAATATAGCGCTGTCTGCGCGGATAACGAAGCGAGAGGGTGGCACTGAGTGTCGTCTCAGGCTTTTCCATCGGTCCCCAACCATCGCCGAGGATGGTTGGGGACCGACGCTATAGGATTATTCGTTTTCTGTAATCGGCTCGAGGGTATCTTCCGCTGGATCGGGACTTTGGCCACCCTTCGGTGATTGGTAGGCGGTAACTTTGACCGGGCGGAGCACTAACAACTTCAGCAGGTAAGACTCCATACGGTGGTCGCCGATGATGCTGTTCCAGGTCCGCGCTTTGCGACTGTTGGAAACATCGTCGCTATTCTCGGGGAATCCCAGCTTGCTACGCACAAAGTGGTAGATGTCGAGACTTCTTCCTTTAAGGCGCTTTGCCAATTCACCTGTAAATGACAGGGCGCTACCCCAATACAGTATCCGAGTTTCTGCTCTGATCAGCGCCAATCTGCGTTTGGAAGGGTTGGGCCAGACGATAGGGCGTAAATCCCGGGCGTTGGCGACATTCTGGCGAAATTCCTCCGGACCCTTCGCCCCCGGAACTGGGTAGAGGTAGCGGCAATCACCATAGTGGGTGAAGTCATCGAGGGCGTTATGCCAGGTGTTTCCGGTTTCGTTTTTCTTGGCGAGACGCTTCATTAGATTCCAGGCGGGCTTCGCGAGAGTGAAAAGCCAGGTCTTGGCTAGCCGGCGTCCTATATTGGTCAGCGATGATCTCAGTGTACCTCCATCGAGCGGAAGCTTGGGTACTGGATCCCAGGCATTGACGTAACGATAAATCGGAGTCTGTAACCCGGTGATCGCATTGGGGTTACCTGCCCGGGGAGCCCCGAAGGTATAGCAGGCCGAGAGCTTGTTCGGTGTGCCTAGTTTCCTGCTGCGGTTTTCCAGGTAGATGGTCAGTAATGCTGCGAGGGCACCACCGAGGCTGTGCCCGGTGATATAGATACGTTTGGCGTCGATACCGTCGATGATTTCTTCGATGGCCTGGACGCAGGTGGCGAACTGGAACAGGAATCCGCGGTGAAAGCGGCTGTTTTCGGGAAAGGCGTATTCAATGGATTCGGCGAAGTTTACGCCCGTCGTGGGTTCCGCCTTCGAGCCATCCTTAGCCACCTCTTCCTGCGCTTTCAGGCTCTCTGCCCGGTACTTCTCACATAGCTCCGCAGGCGATACCGCCCGGGCGCGCAGGTTGGTGCCCCAGTCCGCGGCTGACCCACTGCCGCGGAAACAGATTACCAGGGTCTCGGCCTGTTTTTGTTCTAGAGCTTCAGCGGAGGAGAAGTGCGCGGCCACGAAACCCTGTGTGTCCGGAATACCTTCAAGTACATCACGTGCATACTCCTTGAGGCTGTCAGAGGCTTCTGAAGTCCGGGTATTGAATGTACCCACCAGCGAGTAGCCCGTTGAGTGCAGGAAATTCTCGATTTCCATTGCCCCCTCACTGCCGGGGTCAGGTGTATCGAGCATCAGTGTCTTTTCGAGTTCGTCCGATTTGGATAGGCAGACGTACTGATCGAAATCGTTGTCTCCCTCTTCAAAGCCTTTGCGGTCCAACTCATCAACCGGGTAATAGGCAGCTCGACATAGGAAGGCGAAAAGCGCTGCGCGCTCTGGGTTCAGTGTCGCAGTGAGAGTACTGCTATCGAAGTCCAACGCGTCTGTAACGTGGGGGAGGGGAAATGTTAATTGGCTCATTGTTGTCCATCCTTGGATATTTGGAAAATCCTCGCATGAACTAGACCGGCTTTAAAGAGGCAGGATTGCTGGGTGTCGAATGGTCTGCCACGGGCTTCAATTTTCTTCGGTTTTGGCGGTTAATAGTTCCAATGCGCATTACGCTCGCGGGTACATGAGACATGGCTATAAAGAAATTGTGTCAAATATGAAAAATATATTGAAAGCAGAAGTTGCGTTCTATTGATTAGGCGTGTTTTGAATGCAGTGCTGAGTTCGTACTTTTGGCTCAATTCAAAATGGTGATAGTGAACGCGGAGGTTCAATTTCGTGACAAGTCAGTTTTCGCTGAAAAATAAATAAGTGCTTCAGACGCACAAGATTATTTACGAGCTATTTCACTTTCAATTTGTATTCGGAGTTAGATTTTTGTCAGAAAAAAGTGACCTGTATGATTCAAAGGGTGCGATATTAGGGTGGTGTTCTGAATAGAAATAGGAGTTTTGGTATTTTATGATGGCCGGAGTGTTATTGCTTGGGTAGTTTGTCGATAGCTTTAGGGGCTCTTTGGTGGAGAAAAATATTTCTATCGATAGTTGAGTGGTGGTGTATGAAGCGTAATCGGTATCTGATTTTTTGGCTTTTTCTATCCAGCTCTTGATCTCAGATATAGAGTCTCGATCTCGTATGAGATCAATTTTTTGTGGGCTTTCGAGCTTTATGTAATATATGTCACTATGGATTTCCGACCTTAACTCTTTCGAAGGCTCTTGGCCGCATGCGTTTATGAGGAGAAGAAGTGTAGTGGCTAATAGTAAGTTAAATTTCATGCGGTCACCTGGGGTTATCATTTCTCGCTCTATTCGAAATCACTTTTCATTTCTAGGTTTAGGTTTTTATATTTTTTAATTTTTGGGTTTTCGTCGATAATATAAATATCTATAAATACAATTTTTTTCGCGGCTCGCATGAAATCTCTCATATTTGCAAGTCTAATTTTTTTGTCTGTGTTATAAAAGTTTCTTGAAAATTTTGCATATTCATTTTAAATAAAGTTTTCGAGAAGGTTTATCCAATTTTGTTTTTATTGACCTTTATCGTAATTTGTTAGAGTGGAAATTATAGCTGCTCTATGAGTAGAAATGTTTCTTTTTCTTGTTGGTCTGTATTTTCATGATCCAGTAGGTCAGCGATCGATTCAATTAGTTTTTTTGAATTTTTTCACACATGAAAACCTTCTTTTTTATAGTGATAATAAGTTATTTTAAGGGTTACATATTTTTATGTTGCTCGTCGTCCATAGGTAAATTAAAGTCTTTTGTAAGTGTTTTTGTTTAAATTGGAGATTATTGATGTCGATTTTTTGGTTGCAGCGCAGGTGACTGTGCTCGAGGAATTCATTAGCATCTAATTACGGTCGTGGATAATTTTAGTTTCATGTTAAGTGCAAGTATTCCTTTTTCTAGATTTTATCGATCAATTTGTGGATCAGCTTATAGTTCTCTGATTTATTTTGTGATCAAAGTCGAAATTTTTCTTCCCATTAATTGCTGTTTTTACTCTCTCTACTATGGGTGGCAGGTTGCTTTCCCAAGAACCTTTCTCGGATTTCGTCAATATTTATTGCTTCTTTTTGGGGTGGAACATAGATTATTTTTATGTAAGTGTGATTGAGGACTTCGTAGTATGCGTTAACGACTAGTTTATCATTAATCGTCTGTATGACGAATAAGCCTCGTATGTTATTGGTTTTAAATGATGTGTAGTTGGAATGGTTTTTAGGTATATCTTTGAGTCTTAAAAGCGCAAGGTATTCAATATCTTTAGTTCTGCTTTCATTGCTGCACAGTATGTCGGTACCAGAAATTTTAGATGCGGATATTCTGTAGGTTATTGAGGTGTTTCCATGTTTGTTTATTGATTTTTCTGGGGTGACGATTTCTTCATTTGATAAATAAGAAAAAACAGGATCCAGTCTTGGGTTTTCTGACAAATATTTATATATGCTGGTTAGGTTTTCTGAGCCTGCCTCTAAATATACTCTTCCTCCGCCATTTGATATTTTTTGAATGTTTAAAATATCTTGAGATACTCGCATTTTTCTTATTAAGTCCTGTATGTCAATTTCGATATTTTCTAGAAGTATGGTGGAGAAATTTTCATCTTCTAATTCTATATTTTTTGCTTTAGCATCAAAGTCAACTGTTGGTGATGCCAGGATTTTTTGTTTTTCATTTTTACAGTGTTCAATCCAACCTGGTTTTTCATCACCTATTGTAGGTTGACAAGCTGTAGATAAGATCATGCATGTTAAAAAATATAGATTTCTCATCAAATATATCCCGGATCACAACTAAAGTTGCATTCATATAGGTTCCTGTTCGAGTCGCCATGTGTTTGGTTAAACTGTTCAATCATATTGTAATTTTGGATTCGAAATCTGTGTGTCTTTATTAGAGATGCTCACGTATTTTTCTAATATCCTTTAATGTGTATTTGCTATTTTCGTGATGGAGACAATAGGATTGGTTAATTTAAGTGCGTGTTTCTGAAAAATATCAAAATTAAATGCCATGTGAGCTAGGGTAGATTCTTCGTTTTTGTTGGGAGGTTTTAAGATGCAGCTGAGTTTTTTCTGCTTGTCCTGAATTTCGGTACGGTATATGTGTAAAAGTAAAACTTGGATGTGCTCAGAATTGTGTTGCCGCATTAGTAAATGTCTGAAAAATGGTTGGTCGTCTATCAGGCGGTGTTTTTACGTCTGCTGTTACCGATGATGTAATTCGCTTATGATTTCCAGTAAATTTGTGTCAGAATTTAATTATGTTTTAATAATGTGCGCTCTAGATTTACATATACAAGAGCTGTACAAAGAAACTCTTGCCTTTTTCCCTCTGTAAAGCTACTAATGCTCGGATTTCTTGAGAGTAAATTTTCTTCAAATTTATTTACTAGCCAGCCTCCACATTCGGTGCTTTTCCTTTCAGATTTTCTATCTATAAGAAACCAGCTAATTTTAAATTCATCAATAGAAATTATGCTAACTATAAATTTCACATCATACTTCCACGGCATAAGGTATAACCGAGTTCGTATACACCAAGGAAGGGTTTCACTGATCTCTACAGCTTTTTTTAGACTGTTTTGATTGTTATCAATTTTCCATTTTATGATTAAGTGTTTTGGGATTTTACTAATGGTACCGCTCACGTCTATTCGCTCACCTGCGTGTAGTGGTTCGAATCCGTGAGTGGCTACGATATGATTATGGTCATCAAGTACACTAAATAACGGTAGAATATTTGGTGAACTGTTTTGATATATAAACTCGGGCGTTTGAGGCCAAAATTTTCTGTATGAAATAAATATCGAAATACAAAAAACGATTGCTATAGTGTAGGGGGTTTTTTGTGACAGGCTCATAAATTATTTGGTGGTTTTCCGCATCGATAATTTTCGGAAAAAATTGAAGTGTATTTAGATTTGTATAATCATGAGTTAATTTTTCCACTGCGTTCTAGCCTCATAGACTAATTCAAGTTACTTCGTTAAATTTTAAATCATTGTTTATTTGAATGGATTGGGGCGGGTTTGAATGCTTCCATAAATAGCTCTCATGAGATTTTTGTCGAACTTTGATTTTATATCCGTTATATCGAATAGGATTATTTAGCATTGCTTTTGTTTAAGTCCCATTTTCTTTTTTGTTTAAGGTAAAATAATTCATTACATCGAAAAGTTGCTTCTGTGCTAAAGTCGAAATACTTGGGAGATTTGTAGGGCTCAATATTTCCTCTTTCCAAGTCCAATTTTTTATCTTTCCTGATAAGCTCTCCATTTTTCCATTCGTTTTTTGATAAGAGGTTTGGCCTTGTCAATATACTTGTCAAAAATATAGCCGTTACAGTCGATAGCCCTTCTTTCAGAATTAACTTTTTTCCAGGAAAGTTTCATACTTTCATCAGTTAAATAACTAACAAATATTGCTCCATTAAAATTTCGAATTATGTCCTCTCCCAAGTAAATTTTTCTCTGTGAGTGTGCGGATGTTTTTCCTGGGGTTAGCGAAACCAATAGGTATTTTGGTATGGCTTTGACCGAAATGCTCCCGCTTTTGTATTCATTTGGGCGGATTGGGGTTTCATCCTCAAAGGGGTACATTAATAGCTCGTTGTTATCATCCCATATTTTTACATTATATAAGTCATGCGCGGAATCATTATGGAATGTCAAGCCGATGAGCTTTTCGCAGGCGATCACTTGTCTTGGGGCAGAGGTTAGGGAAAGCAAAAAACATAGGGGTGCAAAATATTTAAGAAGCTTCACTCTAAGACTCCTTGGTTCTTAAGTCATTTCTCACATGTTTCCATATTTACTGTGCCTCATACGTTTTTTCATAATTTTCATTAATCATATGTTCTAGGTTCGGGAATTGAGGTGCGGTGATTTGGTGTTTTTTGGGCGACACTACCCTTTGACACGATCCTAAGATGTGTATGCAGACCTCCGTCGTTGGCTTTATCCGCGCAAATCATCTGATAGATCGTAGGGTGTAGCGGAACGCCTGCGTGCCTCTTCAAGTAGATCACAGCCTGCTGCGGACTCAACTCTTGACGGATTAAAACCTCTAACTGTCGCCGCACTTCATCGGTCACTTTCCTCGCCCTATTGGCCTCGCGTCGTCTGCCATCTGGGAGTCTATGGGCTTGACCGAGGCGATATCCTCCGACGAAGTTCTCGGCTGATCGTCGATGGATGTCTTTCCTGTAGTTCTGCTATTTCTGCTTGTGAGTGCCCGGCTTTTCTCAGGCTGTAAATCTAGTATCGTTCGTGCTCGGTCAGCTGGTAGTAGCTCATCAGCGCTTTTTTCTTGGTAGGGAGAGGCGCCGATTCTACCAGCTGGCATCTCTCTTACCAATTGCACTTATTATCCGAAACCGCGTAATCTTAAGTCGGCTATTCTTGGAATAATGCCGTTTGGGTTTCTATTTATTATAGCTAACAGCCTTTATTAAAACATTCTTATCATCAGCTATGGTGACAAATACAATTCCATCGTGAAGCTGATAGGCTAACCCTGAGCCATATAGTTGAATGTTCTCTACTTGAGTGGCAGACATGGTTGCAGCGATCAAAGTTTCCTCGATATAAATCTGAGACCATATTTTGGATAATTCAGATTCGCAATCAATTTTATTGTCGGTATCTTTCAGGTATGTTTTGAGTTGATTTTTAAAGGATGTTTTTTCAATGAATTTTTTCAGTGCTCTACCTTCGCTATTGGATATTTTGAATATGTTGTCAATAATTTTCTTAAAATGTGATTGGTTTAGATTGATAAACAATATTTCCGTAATGCTCTCCGAAAATTCAATGGTAACTATTTGGTATTTAGATGTGAGATCTTGATTTGTCGAAATTAAATTCTTTCCAAGTACGGGGATTTCAATGGAGTTGTAAGTGTAGATTGGAAGAGTTGTATATCTTTGGGTATAACCTTCAGCCTTTAGCCAACCGGGCTTTGGTAGAGATTTTGAATTGTAGTATGAAAGTTCTTCACATATATTTTGGAGTTCTTTTTGCATTTCCATTTGAGGTTTGTTTTCGCAGCTACAGGTGAAAAATATAAAAAAACAAGCTGTTAATGTTTTATTAATCATGTTTTTGTTAGTATAGGTTCAGCTGCATCATAAATAATTTCATATATTCTCTCTTGCTTCTCATTTAGTCCATTCCTTTGGTAAATAATTTTTCTTATTTGCTTTTTCACTTGCTTTGTAGGGTCGAAAAGTCCATCGCCAGTTAGATGTTTCCATTGCATATCTTTAAATTGATCTGCGATTGTTTCTAAATGCTTGGTTACCCAATTCGATCGGAGTCCTATATGCGCTTCTGCGACCATTGTGCCAATTAATGTATCTGTTTTGGAACTCTTAGTGATTAAAAAATCATTGCTGTCTACCACCTCCCATTCCATATATCCTACATTAATTAATGCAATTAATATCAACTTATTGTCTGGAGCCTTTCGGTTTTGTTTTTCCATATCATTTAGGTAGTCCATGTCTCGTTTAAAATCATCTCTCAATTCGTTAGACAACTTTACTAAATCTATGACCTCACCAATACCTATGGAAAACCCTATATTTTGAAAGCCACTGTTGCCTGGATAATAGTTTCCATAGCAATCATATTCATTAAGTCCCATTGGGTCGATTTTTTTTAATGGATTATTTAGGGTGTAACCGAATCTATTCATTCCTCCGAGTAACCCAATCGGATCACTTTGAATGTAGCGCCCTAGTGACGGGCTGTAATCTCTGAAGTAGTTATAGTGCACCCGGGATTCTAGGTCATAGTATTGTCCAGGGAATCGTAGGTTGATATTACGTCTCGAATTTGACGCATTTTTTGTGGTGTTAATAGGAGCACCAAAAGCGTCACTTTTCCAGCGCCATATTATTTTTTTGTCTTCGCTACTCCCAGATCTCGGTGTATCCAGGTGGTCGTTATGTAGGTAAGTAACGGAGGTGTGGTCATTTTTGATTTCAATATGTGCAATGGGTGTAGAACCTATCCATAGGTAATGAATTTCACTTTGTGTAGTAACTTTATCCGAAATTAGCGTCTGATTTTCTGTCTTTGTAATTTCCTGGGCTAATTGTCTATTCAATAAGTACTGGAAACGGATGCTCTCATTTTGCAGCTGCTTTTCTATACGCTGGCCATTGCTGGAATAACGGTATTCGGCAATTTGCTTTCCATTCTTGAAGTAGGCGGCCAGCCGGTTTTTCTGGTTATGCCGGTGCTCTTCCAGATCTCCTTCTTCATTTAGCTGCAATCTGACATTGGGAGACTGGAGCGGCGGGTTCTCAAAGCTTTCGCTTGCTGATGTCGGTACAGATTTCTTATTTTTGTATTCGCTTTGTTTGGGTTGTTGCAGATATTTTACTGGCCCCCAGTGTGTCAATCGGTTGCCGGTTTCGTATTGGTATTCTGTTAGTTTGCCGTTATGTGTTTTGGTGAGACGGTTACCGACGCCGTCGTAGGTGTAACCGGTGGTGTAGCTATATTCCGGATTTGAGGCCTGGTGCTCTTCGCCGGTCAGGCGGTGCAGGTCGTCGTAATCGTAGTCGGTTTGCTGGCTCTGGCCCTGTTCGATCTTTTCAATCTGGGTGATGTTGTTGCTGGTGTCGTGCTGGTATTTCTGTTGCCAGAGAATTTCGTCGTCATCGGTGAGCCGGATATCGGTAATGCGTCCATCCAGGTCGCTTTCCCGGCGGTAGTTGAGGCCGTTACCGGTTTGCCATGCCTTGGGTCCGGCAAATGCTTGGTATTCGATGTCATCCAGGATGGGGTGTTTTTTACCGGTGTTGTCGATGTAGTCGACGGCGGTGATGCGGTCTTTTTTGTAGTGGTACCTTGCCTGAGCGCCGTTGTTGTACTGGATATATTCGAGGGCGGCGGTGTCGTTGTAGCCGTAGCGCAGGATCTGAGTGTCGCCATCGTTGAAGGTACGGATTTCGGCGGTGGTCTGGCCGTGGTCGTTGTACTGGTAGTCGGTCTGGCTGTGGTGGTCGATCAGGCTGGTGAGCTTGCCGATGCCATTGCCGTGAATGTCGTCGCGCTGGTCGTACAGGTACTGGCTGTCTTCGGTTTCGCCGGGGTAGTCGGCGTAGGTGACGCGGTTTAGGTGGTCGTAGTGCCAGTGGGTGGTGTTCGGGTTTTCGCCGCTCTGCTGGCGAATGATGTTGCCGGCAGGGTCGCGCCAGTAGGTGCTTTCGCCGGTGGCGTCGCTGCCGCGCCAGATGACGTCGCCGAAGCCGTTGTGGATATAGCGGGTTTTGCTGCCCTCGGCATCGGTGACCTGGGCGACGGGGCCCTGGAGGCTGTATTCAATCTGGGTTTTGCCCTGCAGGGCGTCGATGCTGGTAACGAGTCGGTCGAGGGTGTCGTAGTGACGCTCGCTGGGGTTGTCGATTCCCTGTTGAGTGACGGTTTTGATCTGCCCGGTGCGGGTGTAGCGGAATTCCGTTTGCTGGCCGTAGTTACCGATGATCTGGTGGACCCGCCCGAGGGCATCGAGCATACGCTGGGATTTGCGCACCAGCTGGCCGCTGGCATCGTAGATTTCCTGGGCGGTCCAGTTGCCACTGATGTCACCGGGGGTGATGTAGAGGGTTTCGCCCCAGTTGTTGTGGACTTCGGTGAGTTGGCGGGCGTCGTTGTACTGGTAGCGCTGCCAGCTGCCGTCGGCGAAGGTGATGCGCTCCAGGGTGCCGTTGGGGTTGTGCTGGAAGCGAGTGGTGATCGCTTTGTCTGTGCTTTGCTTGGTAAGGCTTTGCAGGCGACCCTGGTGGTCATAGCCGAGCAGGATGTTCAGGCCGTTGGCAAGTTGCGCGGCGGTGGGATTGCCCTGCGCATCATAGCTGTCGATTTCGGTGGTGTGGCCGAGGGGGTTGGTGACGCGGGCGATCTGTCCCCGGTCGTTGAATGTGTAAACGTATAGATCGTCACGGCCATCTGCGTCCGGCGCCCTTGGACCATCGATGGTGATACTGGCGAGGACTCCGGGGAGATTCGGGTTTTCGGTGTAGTCGTAGTTCCAGCTGCGGGTATCGCCGTAGGTACTGTAGGGAAAGCTCTGCTGGCTGATGTCGGTTTGGGTGGTGCTGACACGGCGGCCGCTGGGGTCGTAGCGGTGATCCACTTTCAGGTAGCTCTGCCACTGTCCTTCGTGGAAGCGGCTGTGGGTCACTTCGGTCATCAGCGGCAGGTCCGGGTGCCACTGGCGCTCCACACGGCGACTGCCCTCTGCGGCGACCCACTGGCCCTGTTGTTGCACCAGCCCGTCTTCTTCCAGTTCGACCAATCCGCGCGGGTTGCGCTGCAGGCGCAGGGCGTGGCCTTCACCATCGACCGACAGGGCGAGAAATCCCTGTTCGTCGTATTCGTGGGACTCCCTTACGTCGGGGCAGGTGGGGGTTGCCTTGCCGTCGACGCGCACCAGGCGGCGGTAGCCGGGGCGGGCCGGCTCCAGGTGGTAGGTGGTCTGCAGGCCCATGGCGTTGGTGGCGGTGACGGTGCCATCTTTGTTGTAGGCGATTTTTATCTGGTCGGTGTTGTCCCCGTGGCGGCTCAGGATTGCGCGACCGAGGGCATCGTAATCCCAGGTGGCGAAGCGTTTGTCGTCGGCATCGGTGATGCCGGTGAGGGCATGGGGGAATTTGGAGTGTTCGTAGTGGTAGGTGGCATCGCTGCCGGTCAGCACCCGCGAGAGGGATTGCCAGGCGCTGGTATCGGTTTTCCGGTACCCGCGCAGGTTGCCATGGGTATCGTAGTCAAAATACAGGCTCTGCTCGCCGGGGAGGGCGACGCGCTCGAGTGCTCCCGCGGCGTCGTAGTAAAACTGGAGCGCCGGGCCGCGGTTATCCTCGACCCGCTGTAGCAGACCATCCTGATAGGTGAGGCTGTGCCTGGCACCGTCTATGTATTGCACCGACTGCAGGCGGCCGCCTGCATCGTATTCTTCGGTGGCGCCTTGCAGGGTGGTGTATCGCCAGCCGTTTTCTGTCCGGGCAAGTCGGTCTACCACGCCTTCCGCCTGCCAGCGATGATCATCAAAGGTAAACCGATAGTAGCTGCCGTCATCCCGGAAGGCGTGTACCACCTGCGTATCGCTGTCCTGCTGTTCACTATCCTGCTCGATATCCAGACGCCGCTGGAAGCTGTGTCCCCAGCCATGGCCCAGGGTGCGGGACTGATCTTGCTGCAGGCTGTTGTAATAGCGGGTAAAGACCAGCGGGTTGGTCAGGTAATGGCGATAATCGGCTTCCGCCTGATACTTGTTGCCATTGCCAAAGTTGATCGGGTTGCCGACAAAGGTGTTGGTGGGGGCAGCGCTCGGGAAGGCTCCGCCGTCGCCGCCACCGTCTGACATGCACATACCCGGGCCGCCGCCACCGGTGCCGGGGGGGAGGGGGTTGCTGATGGGGGGTGGGAAAATCGGGTCCTCACCGGGATTGAGGGGATCGTCCGGGTCTGTTGGATCTCCCGGTTGTGGGTTCGACGGATCGCTGGGGTCTGCCGGACTGCCGGTGGATGGGTTGCCCGCGCCGCCCCCAATGGGCGGAAGTGCTTCCTCCGCTTCCGGATAAAACCATCCCTTGTAATAGTTCGAGGCAATTTGCTCGGAGGCCTCGGCAATATGCTCCCGTACCACACCGCCATACTGTTGCACGCCGATCGCGCCCATGAGTACACCGATGGAAATGATCGGGAGATATTCTGCGAGGGCGGCACCGCGAATTTTTCGGAACGAAAAACGGAACCCTTTTGACAGAAAAGAGTAATTGCGCACGAACACATCCTTGTGTTTTCTAAATAGGTCGCGTTGTGTCACAGCGTGTGACAAAGAGGCTGCGAACTTAGAGAACTGGATGCCAGTCAGGTGTGCGCGGTTTCACATTCTCTGATATTGGTACGCGAAAAAAGGCAAAAAAATTCTAATTGAGACGATGGTGTAACGTATTTTTAGGCAACTCGATACGGTCGTACAAGGTAGGGTGGTAATGTGATCTCAGGTCGGAGAAAAATAAAAAGGGCACAAAATTTTGTGCCCTTTTTATTTCTCGACGCTGAATTTAGAAAATTTATTTTCCGCTTTAATGCACGCTCGCCATTTCTTCCAGCTGAACCCGATCCAGAATACGAATGCGATGCGCATTGGTAATTTCGATCACGCTCATGCCCGAGAGTTTCGCCAGCGCGCGGCTTACGGTTTCGATGGTGAGACCAAGGTAGTCGGCGATATCCTGCCGGCTCATCACCAGGTCGATTTCGCTTTTGCTGATGCCGCACTGGCGGCGCTGGATCTGGTCGAGCAGAAAGCATACCCTCTCATGGGCTTTTTTCTGACCCATGGCGAAGAGGTGGTCCATGGCCTGGGCCAATACGTTGCCGCCCATCAAACGAGCGTTGCTTTTGAGTAGTGGGTATTGGTCAATGATTTCCAACAGCGCTCTGCGGGGAAACATCTGGAGTTCGGTGGTGCTGAGGCAGACAACACTGTATTCAAATTCGTCGGTATTGGTAAAGCCGATGTAGTCACCGGAAAAAGCGAAGGAGATGACCTGGCGGCGCCCGGCGCGGGACAGGCGCTCGATCATGACGATGCCGGAAACCACGACATAGACATTTTGCGCGGTGCTGTTCTGGTGTATCAGGTATTCGCCGGAAGCGGCGCGGCGGCGCTGGCAGATCTGGGTGAGGCGACCCAGCTCTTCCTGCCCAAGCCCACGGAACATCTTGGAGTGGAAGAAGGTTTCAGGAATTTTTAGCGCAGTGGCAGTCACGGATGTAAACCTTGTTCATTGATTGGTTTTTCCCAGATCTTATTGCCAATGCCAAAACCTGTCTACAGTGAAAAATGTATGGAAAGACACAAAAGTGTGTGTGCAATTTTTAGGCGATCTGGGCGTATCGGCCACGGTGGAACACCAGCGGGGCGTGTTCTTGAGTATGCATTTTGCGTACCCGTCCGACCATGATGATGTGGTCCCCCCCCTCGTAGCGGTGCTCCATGCTGCATTCCAGACGGGCACAGTATTCCCGCAACAGGGGTACACCGCGCTCGTTCAGGTCGTACTCGATCAGCCCGAACCGATCCACGCCTTTGCGGGCAAATAGCGTAGAGAGGTCACTTTGTGCCTGATTCAGTACATGAATGGCGAAGTGTTCGCAGCGGTTGAAGGCGTCGAAGCAACCAGCGTTACGATCGATACACCAGAGCACCAGCGGTGGCTCCAGGGATACCGAGTTGAAGCTGCTGGCGGTCATGCCCACCGGCAGCCCCGCTGGATCCTGAGTGGTGACAATGGTCACGCCGGTGGCGAACTGGCCAAAGACCTGGCGCAAGGCCAGGGGATCAAAGGTGGTGTCTGCCTCGGATTGCCGGCATGAGGTTTCCACCGCAAGTACCTCGGCTTTACTCGACATATTGTGCTCCCAGTACCAGGTCACCTTCCTCCCAGCGGAGTACGCCGAAAGTGGTGTATTGCTCTTTTTGTGACTGCATGAACTGCCAGGCGCAGACCAGGGTGTAGTCTTCGTCCACCTGGGTCTCCCGTGACCACAGTTTGTAGGCCTGGCCGAATACGTGACGCACGGAGTAGAGGTAGCGCCCGTAGGACATACCGTTACCGAACATATCCGGGCCGTGATACTGGTGGTGGTTGCCGTTGCGGGTGCGCATCGCTGTCCAGCGCGCGTTCACTACGCCTTTGATTTCGATGGTCTGTTCGGAATGCAGCAGATTGATGGGCTTGTGGTGGATAGTCACCTCATTGTGACCAATCAGTTCCTGTTTGTCGTTGTAGACTTCGAACGTGCCGGTGAAGCGCCCGGCGTGTTTGACCGGCAGGTTGAACGGACGCTTGCCGTCTCTGCGCTCATGCTCGAGAAACTGCTCCACACGCTTTTGCGTTTTCGGGTTGGTTTCATGGTCTTTGGTAACGATATACAGGCCGTTGAACACGCCTACCAAAGTGTCAGCCTCGAACAGCTGGGAGGAGTAGACTTGTATGCCGAGGTCCGGTACCACATGGTTCATGGTACGCAGGTTTACATTCCAGCCCGGCGAATAGTAGTTGGAATCTACCAGCAGCCCGTAAGGGCGTCCGCTACCGATAAAGTCCGGGCCGGTGTAGATGCGGTCCTGATCTGAGTCGATCACGCCAAACTTGAACGGGCTGCCCAGCTCGAATCGGTCATTGAGCGGGCCGGTGGCGTCGAACCGGGTTTGCATCCAGTAGGTGGTGCGCCCATCGGCAAATTCGCTGGCGCGGGATACCTTGTTGTAACCCACGTGGGTGCCACTGGCTTCAAACAGGGATGGCATGCCGTGCCATTCGCCTTCAATGGATTTTTGCCAGTTGCTCGGTTGTTTGTTATCGCTCATGGTTTTTTCCGTTCTGGAATCCGAATTTGCTGTTTCCATAGGGCACACATTACCGTGTGCCCGGACAGCGGCCTTGCCAAATATCAATTCTGCAGCAGTGCCGGGACCTGTTCCGTCAGTCTTGCCGCTTCACTCACGGCATCGCCACACAATGCAAACCCTTGCAGTAAGCCCTGGCTGTCGACAAACACGGCCCTTACGCCATTGCTATCGGCACGCTGGATTTCCCAGCTCCCGGAAATCCACGGGCGCGCGGGAGAGACGGTCACCGGGCAGAGTGTGGTTTTGATGGTCACTGGCATTGCGTCATAACGCACTTCGGTGGGGTTGCCGCAGAGGGTTTGTGCTAGCGCGCGTGCGCCAGCGAGTAGCGGAGCTACATAGCACAGATTGCGGCCGTCCACTTCTGCGCAATCACCGAGGGCGTATATGTTCTCAGCGCTGGTTTGCAGCAGCCGGTCGGTCACGATACCGCGCGCGACTTTTAGTCCGGCTTGCTCCGCCAGCTGCGTACGTGCGCGCACGCCAATGGCGGAGATGGCTCGGTCGCAAAGAATTTGCTCGCCGTTTTCCAGGGTGGCGAGGAGCTGACCCTGATGGCGTTCCAGGCGGACTACTCGCGTACCGAGATGGAAGTTGACTCCCGCGGTAGTGAGACACTGATTCACCAATTGCCCGGCGGGGGCGGGCAGCAGGGTGGCCAGGACTTCACTTTGGGGCTCCACCACATGCACGGTGAAACCAGCCTGAACCAGATCATTGGCATATTCGCAACCGATGAGGCCACCTCCAATAATCAGCACCGAGCGCGTACCGGCACTGGCGGCATAGAAACGCTGAAAATCCTGCAGGTCATTGATCGGTACCGCAGCGCCACTGGCGTTGCCTTCCAGTGGGGCAGTTACCGTATCCGCGCCCACGGCCAACACCAGTCGCGCGTACGCCAGCTGCTGTGTGCGGCCGGCACTTTCGAGCGTCAGGTATTCTTCGGCGCTGTTGATTGCCTGTACCCGAGTGAAGGTCATAATCTCAGCGGCAAGGGACTGGGCCATGGTGCGTGCATCGCTGGTCATCAGATCCAATGGCGTGCGCCGCTTCTGAAATGCGGTGCTGAGCTGGGGCTTGGAATAGTAGGTGCCGTCGTCAGCGCTGATCAGGATCAGTGGTGTTTGCGTATCCAGCTTGCGAATTTCCCGGGCCAGGTTGTAACCGGCAAGTCCGGTACCGACGATCACGATCGGTTTGCGTGTGTAGTCGATTTGCGCAGAGAATTCTGTGAGCTCCGCGACGGCCTCTGTAGGTACGGCGGCTGCTTCTGTTTCATTTGTTTTTTCGGGCTGGGATTCTACGGAGCGTACTTCGACCATCTCGAAGTCGCCCTTGCCAACGCCACATTCCGGGCACAGCCAGTCGCTTGGGATATCCTCCCAGCGTGTACCGGGGGCAATTCCTTCTTCCGGAGCGCCTTTCTCTTCGTCATAAACCCAGCCACAAACCAGGCATTCCCAAACTCGATACTGCATAGTGTTACTTCCAAATGGGCCAAATTATTTATTCTGCACGATTGCAAATCGGGCGCTTTGGCTTTTAATCATTGCGCTGAAAACTTCTGCTTCCTGATCACGCAGGTGCGTGGAAAGAAAGGTGGCGAAGAGGTTGCCCAGTAATTCCCGGGCTTCATCCGGGTTTGCTACCGGGAAATCGAGAAAGCCTCTTCCGGTGCATTCATCTGCGGGGTGGCAGACGCTGAAGTGATTTGCCTGCTGCAGAATGCACAACCAGTTTTTATTGTCGTTACTGGCTACTGCGCGAGAAAAGGTTTCCTCGATGCGGCCGCTACAGTGTCCACTGCTATTGGTTGTGTCCCCGTAACGTTTTCCGCTTGCGGCAATACAACCGTCGCTGTCGCCGCCGGCAAGCAGCAGTGGAATATCCGCCTGCGGGGCCAGCAAGGTATCGGCTTCCCAGCCTAGTGCGGTTGCCGCACCGGTGTGGGCACCGTAGCTGAACAGGGCGCGCAATCCCGGCAGCCATTCACTGCGACCATTGATCAATGCCAGCGTTCCACCTGCGGAATGCCCCCCCAGAGCCAGGCGCTCAAGATCCAGTTTTCCGGCGAGTAAGCCTTTCTCGTTTAATTCCCCAAGTTTTTCCTGAATGGCCGGAAGCAGCACAGCAGATGGGCGCGATCCATAAATTTCCGGTGTGAGTGCAGCCATGTCGATGCCGGGGGTGAGACTGATACTGCCGGGCATCTCTTCTGCGATCAGCGACGGAATTACCGTGACGATACCGTGCGCTGCAAGCTCCGACGCCAGCCAGGTGTAGTAGCTGGGCTCAACATTCACTCCGGGGAGAAAAATTGTAACCGGGAAGGGGGCCAGTTCATTGTTGCAAGGGACCTGGCCGGTATTGCGCTCCAGTTCCGAATTGGAGAAGGAGGCCGGGTAATACACCTTAAGGGTGGCGGTGTCGTAGGGCGACTCAAGAGTCGCAATTCGGAAGCTGGTAAAAAATGCGCGGGTAGTGGACATGATCCGGACACGGCCTGTGGTTGTGATTGTGGCCCAAAGGATATTTGGCTGCCGGTCCGGGAGTATGACAATTGTCAATTAGAAAAGCAGGCGGTTGCGCTACAAACAGTGGCAGAAGCTGGCGCTTGTGCCTCGTGGTTCAGGTGACCAGATGCTGCCAGATTTTGGCCTGGAACGGTGCTTCATGCACAGGCCCACTGAGGCCGCGGGGATCCAGTTCGTGGCGGCGATCGCACAGGGGTGAGAGGCGGGTGCCGCGTGCAGTGAGTGTGCGTACCGCGTCGCCATTGCGATAGAGCACGGTGTGTCGTACCCGCTGGCCTGGCGCCGTCAACATAATGAAATCAGGTTCCATGTAGACGTTGCACGCGGCATCCAGTTGGCGAGCATTAAATGTCAGCAGGCCGACGCCACCTGAAACGCCAACATTTTCGTAAGCGCCGGGGCCCAGGGCATCGAAAACCAGCAGGTTATCCTGCATGCGTCCGGCAAATGTTTTGGCCACCGGCTCGCGGCCGCGGATGTGGACGTTGGTGAGTTTGAGCGTGTAGCCGTCGAAATCGAGATACACGAGATTATCGAACGGGCTGGGGCCGGGCGTGCCGCTCCCTGCACTGGTGTCGTCCTGTAGCGGACGTCCATCCAGGTGAAACAGTTCGACCTGATCGTGCCAGATGCCGCGCATCAGCATCAGGTTGTAGCCTACTGAGCCTACAGGGAAGGTGGGGTAGTGGTTGGTACTCTTTTCGGTACAGGTCTCGGTACTGCTTGTCATGGTTGATGCTCTTTTAAATCCCCTTGAGCGGGGGGCTGTTCGACGGCAGAACGCCGGTGAAAGATCTGATTGCTATGTATCAATTGAGTTAAACATATAACAATCTTTCAAAGTGAAAAAGTGGCGTGGACAAATTCGCAATTGTTTTTTTCAGTTTTAGTTAAGGAGAGAGTGATGAAAACTGTAGTGATTACTGGAAGTACTCGTGGCATCGGGCGGGGGCTTGCTGAAAATTTTTTGAAAAAAGATTGCCGGGTAGTGATTAGTGGGCGTAGCCAACAAGCGGTTGAGCAGGTGGTGGCCGAGCTTGAAAGCGAGTATCCCGGGCGTGTTGCCGGTCGTCACTGCGAAATCACCTCTGCTGCCGATATTCAGTCGTTGTGGAACGCGGCGTGCGAAGCATTTGGCGGTGTGGATGTGTGGATTAACAACGCTGGTATGAGTATCGCACGCAAGCCACTGGCGGAGCAGCCGGTGAGTGAGCTGGAGAAAATTGTTGCCACCAATCTCACCGGTTTGCTGATCGCGAATAAAGTGGTGCTGGCGGAAATGCTGAAGAAAAACCACGGCCAGATCTGGAACATGGAGGGATTCGGTAGTACCGGGCAAAGCGCACCGGGCATGGTTGCCTATGGCGCAACCAAGCGTGCACTGAATTACGTGAATGGCAGCCTGCAGAAGGAAATCAAGGGCACCAATGTACAGGTAAACACCTTGAGTCCGGGTATTGTGGTTACCGATCTGCTGGTCGGGGACTATGATTTGGCGTCGGACGAGTGGCGCAAGACCAAAAAGATTCTCAATATTCTCGGAGATACCGTAGAAACGGTAACCCCATTTCTTGTGGACGGGGTGCTCAAAACGGCCAAGTCCGGTGCGCGGGTTGCGTGGCTTACCACCGGTAAAGCGTTTGCACGGTTCCTTACTGCGGGGTTCAACAAACGGGATCTGTTTGTCGAGCACGAGGCGCAGGTACAGCAGTCCGTGTGAAAATAAAAAAAGAGGCCCGGAGGGCCTCTTTTTTCTGCTATCGGTTTTCTCAGGCGCCGCTGGGGCTGCTAGAGCTGATAGGCGCTGCAGATTCGGTGGTTCCCTTGTCGCGGCGAATAAGCATCGCCCACGTGAATACCGCGAGGGCCACCGCGGAGAAAAACACGAAGGGCCCAGAGGGGCGCCATGTGTCGAACAGGTAGCCGCCGATGACGCTGGCGACGAGAATGCCCACCGCTCCGCTCAGGGTGAAGAATCCAATCACCGCGCCGCGCTGGCGCTCCGGCGCCTGTTGATTGATCAGTACTCCGCTGGTGATGATGCAGCTGATTTCCCCGAGGCCGATCAGCACTGCGCACAGGATCATGGCCGGGGAAAAGGGGTCGTGAATAAACAGGGTGGAGCCATAGCCGATGGCAGAGACCAGCAGGGCAATTCGCAATGCCACAATTCGATTGATCTTGTCTGCGAGAATACCAAAAACCGGCGCGCCCAGCAGGGCGCATCCCTGGGCGATACCCACGATCATACCGGCACGCGCGAGAGCGTCGGCCCGGTTCATGCCCAGTTCTGAGGTGCCGTAGTTGGTTACCCACAAAGTGAAGAAGGTGCCGACAATCATAAGATTACCCCGTGCCACAAATGAAGCACCATAAGCGAGCGAGATGGCGGGATCTCTGCCAGCGCGCAATCCGGCGCGAGTAATCTGCCACAGACTCTCGCTGTGCTCGCTTTCTGCGCCGGCGCCGGTACCTTTCTTCAGGCCGAAGAACATGATGATGCCGGTAATGGCGGCGACGACAGCCACCAGGGTGTAGGTCCAGAGTCCGGCCTCTTTCGCGGTGGCGCCGGTATTCTGAAAAATCGCAGGCAGCTGCAGAAGGAAAAAGACACTTACCATCGCGCCGAAACCATTCATGACGCCCTGCAGGCCGGTGGCACGGCCGCGACTGGCATTTGCCGCATAGTCACCAATTAGTGTGACTATGCAGGTGGTTATTGCGGCGAGACCAACGGAATAGATCAGTCGGAACGCCAATAGCTCATTGAGGGTGTCTGCATGTGGGTAGAGTGCAATGCCTGCAGCCATCACCAGAAACCCGAATCCGGTAACCGGGCGCCGGCCGAGCCGGTCAGACAGTGGGCCAAATATTGCTACTGCGACAATGATGACGATTTCCGACCAGAAATTAAGCAGGCCACTGACCACGCCGTGGCGCTCTTGCTCAATCCCCAGAAACTCGGTAAGAAGGAAAGGTTGTCCCTGGGGGATAAATGACGCGAACATAATAGTCGCGAAGCAAGAGAAGTAGAACGTAAGTAGGTTGCCACCGCTGACCGCGGGGTTGAGGTCTATGCCGAGGAAGCGGTGCCCGGTGTGTTGGCTCATGTTTCTTTTCCCGTAGAGGCGCGAAAGGCCGTTGTTTTTTTGGGTGTTGCCTTGTCCGTTGTAGTGCTTGTTACGTCGAATATATCGATGTGGATTCTTGCGGAAAAGATATAATGACCGTATTTTAGGTCAAATGCTACCGCGCCGGCTCGGAGCGGTTGGAGATAAGATTGAACAGGAGAATGCCCATGAATGCCAAAGCGACCATCCGTGCCGCAGCCGTCCAGTTCCATGCCGGAACGGATATCGAGGAAAACCTGAAAACAACCCTGCGTATGCTCGACAAGGCTGCCGAGGTAAATCCGGATCTGGTGGTGCTACCGGAATTCTGCAATCACCTCTCCTGGTATGACGGCCCGGAACATTGCGCTGAGGTATCGGCTACGCTCGACGGTTCCTTTCTGCAAGCCGTTGCGGACAAGGCGCGGGAAAAGGGCTTCTTTGTTGTGGTGAACTGTACAGTGCGGCGGCAAAACGGTGATGTGACCGGTTCCAGTCTGTTGTATTCACCGGAAGGTAAGCTGCTCGCGGACAATACCAAGCAGATTTATATTGGCCACGAAAATGACTTTTTGAAAAAGGCAGATTCCCCGGCTCCCATTGTCGATACACCTGTTGGTCGACTGGGTATGTACGCCTGTATGGACGGGGTGATCAATGAGCCTCCGCGGACGCTGTCCCTGCGCGGCGCACAGGTGTTGTGTAACAGTGTCAACTCTTTTGCCAGCGATGAGGGATCCCTACATATTCCCGTGCGGGCACCGGAGTCCCGCGTATTTATCGTCGCCGCCAACAAGGTGGGTCCGCTGGTGCCCGAAGCGTTGCTGGGGGCGGTGAGTGCGGCGACGGGCATTCCTGAAAAGCACCTTTATGGTTCGGGGGAAAGCCAGATCGTGGCGCCCGACGGTACCGTGCTCGCCTGTGCATCGAAGGATCAGGAGGAGGTAGTGTGGGCGGATATCGAGCCTGCCGCGGCGGACAGCAAACTGCGTCCTGATGGCACTGATGTTTTTGCCTGTCGTCGCCCGGAACTCTACCAGGCCATCGCGGAAGATCCGGCCGGCCAAATCTATCCCCAGTGGCTCGGCGCCGACAAGCTCGCGGCGTCCATGATTTCTGTTCCCGCCGCTGCAAGTCTTTCAGATGCCGGCGATGCGGCGAAGCGCGCAGTAGATCAGGCAGCTGCGGCGGTCGCGCGCGGTGCCCGCCTGATCGGGCTGTCGCCCTTGTTGGGGGCGGAGTTGATTGCGGCTGACGTGCCCGCAGCTGCGGTTGCCGCCGAGGAGGTCATTGCGGCACTCGCGGCAGTTTGTGGTGGTGCGACGGGGAGCGAGGTTTATGTCGCTACGGCACTGCCGCTGGCAAAGGGGGAGGGCTGCTTCCATTACTGTGCGGTGCTGATTGGTGCTGATGGGCTCATTGCTTCACAGCCGCAGGTGCACCGTAGTGAACGTTTCGCCTGGTCCGAGCTGGCTGCAGGGTTTGCGCCAGTGGAATTACCCTTTGCGCGCCTGGGGCTGGTGACCAGCGATGACAGTATTTACCCGGAGACATTTCGACTGCTGGCGTTTGCTGGCGTGGACACCGCTGTGGTGCCGGTGGAGCCGCTGGAGGCGTGGGAGTTGCGGACCGGGCTGCTGGAGCGCTCTGCAGAAAATCGGATCAATTTGCTGGCGCCGGCAATGCAGCAGGCTGATGGCAGTTTCCCCTGGGGCGTGAGCTTTGCTACCGCTCTGCAGCGAGAATTTACGGTAATGACGGAGTGGAAAGAGCGGCCGTTTGAAGGGTTGTTGAGCGAGCCGGAGATCTATGCCATGGGGGGGGGTGATTGTCACCTGGATGTCACTCTGTACCCGGCTTGCGCCGAGAACAAGGAGGTTTCGCGCAACACGGATCTGGTGCGTAATCGTCCCTGGGAGCTGTGTGGGCCAATTGCGGCGCTTTCGTCAGTGGCGGAGCTGGAAGCGGATTCGGCGGCTGCCTCCTGATTTACGTGCCCGGCGTTTGTGTTGCGTAACAGTCGGGCATTTTGAGATTTATCAATGTTTCCGAGCGAGTAGATTCCGACAATAAAATCCAACATAGGCCAATTACTGACAAGTCGGGGAAACACCATGAGCGGAATCTCACTTCCTAAATCGCTGGCAGATAAAACCCGCGATCGGCTTGTTAGTGAGCTGGGGCTGTCCGAGCAGTTGAGTGCCCAAGGCGGCCCCTGGATGACGCTGGAAAGTCATGCCCCCATGGCCCAGGGGCCGGTCGGTGAAGTGCGCCGCTATACCGGCGGTGGCCTGCTGCACTTGGTGACCTGTGCCATCGTCGTGCCGCAGATTGGTCTCGACTCCCACATGTTGTTTGCTTTTACCCCCAGTGAAACCGCGGTCCCGCACTTCACCCTCGACTCCGTGGGTGCAGGCGGGCACTGCGCTTTTCACCTGGATCTCATTCCGCGCCTGGATCTGGGCGCGAACCTCGCCTACATGGACGAGGTTTTCACGCCGCTTACGGAGGCCTGTAAGGCTGGTCGTTCCATCGAAGGGCTCTCCGCTGCCCAGCTGGATCCCCGGCAGTACGCGGTGATGTCTCCCTGGATGCTCGCGCATCGCGCCACCCCCGAAGCATTCGCGAACATTGATGATACCGTCACCGCCTATCTGAACCACTGGCTGGGGCTGCTCAATAGCGGCATCGACAGTGCAGTGCTGGATGATGTGGATAGCGAGTTACTTGCGCGTCGGGACGCACGCAATAAAGCCATTATTTTTGACCCGGCTGTTGACAAGGTCTGGAATCAAATCGGTGGTTTGATCGGCGAGGAAAGCTCGCTGGCACTGCGTAAATTGCTGACCATGTGCGGCTGAATTTCCGATTTCATTTTCAGAATAGAATTTTCTGTATCGCCGAAACAATCGAATAAATTATCCGGGTGCGATGGCGTGTGACGTCTAAGTACCCCTGGAGGAATAGCGATGGCATTGACTGCTGAAATCCTGCTTGAAGACATGAATGAATCCGAACGTCGCCGTGCCGAAGTGGTGGAGTCGGTACTGCCGCAGGTAAAAGAAGCTGCTCGCGAAGTCGATGCGAATGCCCAGTTTCATATGCCGCATGTGTCGCTGTTTAGTGAGCGTGGGCTCCTGGGGCTGATTATTCCTGAAGTTTACGGTGGTCTCGGCGGTGGCTTGCGCGATCTGGCGGCAGCCTGCTTTGCACTGGGCAGTGCTTGCCCGTCGACCGCACTGGCGTTTTTCTTCCATTGCAGCGCTGCGTCAAGGGGGCTGTTGGCGATCGAGGCGCTGGAGGAGGGGCTGTTCACCGAAGCGGAAGCGCCGCAGGTGCGGCACTTCGCCGAGCAGGTGCTTCACTCCATGGGGCGCGATGGCAAGTGGTTTGCGAATTTTGCCAGTGAGTCGGTGAAATCAGAAAAGGCGGCGGTCACCATCAGTACGATTGCACGCAAAGTGGAAGGTGGGTACCTGTTGAACGGGGTCAAATCTTTCGGCACCGGTACCGGCATCGCGGATGTCTATTTGGTAACCGCAAGTCTTGAAGGTGTGGAAACCGCGGAAGGCCTGTGTACTTTCTTTGTTGATCCCAATGGGGCGGGTGTCAGACCCCGCGCTTCCTGGGATGCGATTGGTATGCGCGGCACCAGTTCCGGTGGCATCGTATTGGAAGATTGTTTTGTACCTGAGGAAAGCGCCCTGGCAATTCCCGGTGCCTTTACCCGTTGCATGCAGATGAGCCGTGGCAGTTTCGTCGGTAATCAGATGGCTGCCGTGTGTGGCTATGCCGGTGCAGGTTATTCCGCTTACCAGTATGCCATCAGGAACCTCACGGAAAAGAAATTTGCCGATACGGGCAAGCCCATCGGTACCGCGCCCTATCAGCAGGAACTGATTGGCAAGATGTTGGTGGATCTGGAGACGGCACTGATGTGGTTGCGCCGCCAATTGCAGCTGGAAACCAGCGAGCCGCCGTTGAAACCGAAGCACGAAGTCGTCAAGCAGTGGCGTCTGTGCAAGGGCGTCGTAGCGGAGTGCGGCTTCAATATTGCCGTCAATGCCTTAAAGGCGAGCGGCACATCCGGCACTATGGGTGATCCCGCGCGCTACCTTCGCGAACTGAGTATGGGGGTAGTGCAGGCGTTCCCAGCCGAGCGCGGACGTTTAATGGCCGCGCAGATGGAGATCGAAGGTGCCGAGCAGAGTTTGTTTGGTGTCACTAGCAAGTAGTTTACGCACAGGCGCGCCGGTTCAGGCTTCGTGCCTGATAGAACAATAATTCAAAATTGCAACAGGAAAAGACCATGCTTCATCGAGGTCTCTTGATTGCGGGTCGTGAAGTGGACGCTGCGACTGGCGAAACCTTTCCGGTACTAGCACCGGAAACCGGTCTTACACTGGGTTCTGTTGCCAGGGCGGGCGCGAGAGATGTCGACGATGCAGTCGCATCTGCGCGCAGAGGATTTGTCGCCTGGTATCGGATGGCACCGGCTGAGCGTGAAGATGTATTGCTCAAGGCGGCGGAACTGGTAGCCCGGGAAGGGGAGGCACGTTTTCTCGATACCTTGATCGACGAAAGCGGCTCGGCGATTCGCAAGGCGCGCCGGGAAATCCAGTACACCGTGGATCTGCTGCGCACAGCGGCGGGTGAAGCGCGGCGGCTTTACGGCGAGACTTTCCCCAATGATGACCCGCATAAAATCAGCCTGGTGATCCGGGAGCCCCTGGGCACGGTCGCTGTCGTTTCTCCCTACAATGCGCCACTGTCATTGCTTACCAAGATGGCCGCTTTTCCGCTCGCTGCGGGCAATGCCATTGTGATCAAACCCTCGGAAGAAACCCCGCTGACTGCATTGGCGTTCGGGCGCCTGTTACTGGATGCCGGTTTACCGCCTGAGGCTATCAGCGTGCTCACAGGCTTTGGCAATGAATGTGGCAAAGAACTGATCAATCACTCGGGCATTGATTCCGTGGCACTTACCGGCAGTACACAGACCGGTGTGCTGGTTGCGCAGCAGGCCCTCAATCGCATGCGCAGGGTCCAGCTGGAGCTGGGCGGTAAAAGTGCGCTGCTGGTGTTGGAGGATGCCGACCCGCAGCAGGCTGCGGCGATTGCGGCGCAAGGGATATTTACCCATGCGGGTCAGATCTGCATGGCCAACTCGCGCATTGTGGTCGATCAGAAAATTTACCCGGAGTTTGTCGAGGCACTTAAGCGGGAGGCCGAATCTCTGTCTCTCGGCGATCTACGTGACGAAAAAACGGTTTACGGGCCTTTGATCAATGCCCGCGCGGTAGAAAAAGTACTGGAGCAGGTTCGCGCGGCACAGAGCGCCGGGGCGACACTGCTTACCGGTGGTGAAATTTCTTCGGTGGGTCCGCTGGTGATCAAGCCGACGGTGCTGCTGGAAGCTCCCAGAGACAGTGTCGTTTGGCGAGAGGAAAGTTTTGGTCCGGTCACCTGCGTCGCGCAGGCCGCTGGTCTTGAACACGCCATTGAAATTGCCAACGACAGTGAATATGGCCTGTCGGCGGCGGTGCTGACCAACAACCTGCAATGGGGCTTGCAAGCGGCCAGGAAGATTCGGTCCGGCGCGGTACATATTGGCATGCATAGCTTTCAGAGCAATGCCCTGGCGCCCATCGGTGGCGTTGGTATGTCAGGGGTAGGGCGCAGCGGCGGTCGTTACAGCACCGAAGAATTTACCGAAGTGAAATGGATCAGTGCGGATACCGGGAGCCTGCCAGTATGAGTACCCTTGAACTTCAGCCACCCCCTGCACCGGAGAGCAATCTGCGCAGGGGGTATCTGGACTACACCTGGGGGCAGTTGCACTACCGCTCCATGGGGTGTCGTAGCTTGCCGCTACTGGTGCTTTTGCATCAGACCCCCAGTGCATCGGAAATGTACTTGCCGCTGATGCGGCTGGTCGCCAAGCGCTATCACGTGGTTGCTATCGACACTCCCGGTTTTGGTGCCAGTGACCCGATGCCCGGCAGAGTGAGCGTCAAAGGGTTGGGGCAGGAGCTTCACAAGGCGTTACTAAAAAAATATGCCTGTCCGTATTTTCTCTTTGGTCACCACAGCGGCGCAGCCATTGCCACCAGCATGGCGGCCGAGAATCCCCAGTGGGTCACCTCTCTGGCTCTGAGTGGGCCGCCCTTGCTGACCGAAGCGCAGCGCCAGGCGCTGCCGCACTCTGCGGAAGAAATTCCACTTGAGGAGGATGGTGGACACCTGCTGAAAATGTGGTGGCGCCTGCGTAAAAAGGACCATAGTGCTCCGCTGGAAATCAGCCAGCGGGAGCTGCAGCTGGCGTTTACTTGTGGCAACTATTATCGCGAGTGTTATCAGGCTGTGGCGGATTACGATTTCGCCAGTGATCTTTCGCGAGTGACCTGTCCGATTCTCCTTTTTGCCGGTAAACGGGACCTGCTGTATGGCGCCGTCGCGGCTTCGAAAAAAATTGCCAGAGACGCGAAAACGTTGCATTCCGAAGTGGACGCCGCGACGTATGTGTGTGAAACCCATGCGCCTTTCGTGGCATCGGCCCTGCGCGAATTCTTTGTGGCCCCGGATTTACAAGTGGAGAGAGCGCCGACAAATGCGGTAACGGAAGCTGTTTCAGTAGTAAACCGGGTTGAACGGGAAAGTATCAGCTGATGGATCTCAAACGTAACTCTCTGGGTATTGGTGAAAGACCGGCGCTGCTGCTGGTGGATATGATCAACGGGTTCACTAATCCTGAGTGCCCCCTTGGGACCCACTGCCCCGAGGTGATCCAGGCGAACCAGCAATTACTCAATGCCTTCCGGGCCAGGTGCCTGCCAATTTTCTTTACTACGGTTGTATATCGAGATACCGCACAGGCGCGGGTCTTCCGCGAGCGCATTCCGCATCTGGAATGGTTACAGGCGGAAAGTCCCTGGGTTGAAGTCGATGCCCATCTGGCGATGCAAGCCGGTGAGATATTGATCGAAAAGCAGTGGCCCAGTGCTTTTTTTCGCACTGATCTGGCGGCCCACATTGCTAGCGAGGGTGTGGACTCGATTGTGGTAACTGGCCTGACGACCAGCGGATGCGTGCGCGCTTCGGTGGTTGATGCACTGCAGCATGATTTAAGAGTTGTGGTCGCCGAAGAGGCGGTGGGCGATCGAAACCCGGATGCCCACCGCGCCAATCTTTTTGACATGCACGCAAAATATGCGGACGTCGAAAAGCTGGCATCTGTTCTGCAGGCCGTTGCTGCACTGCCTATGGCTAACTGCCGCGAAACCTCGCCAAACTAGAACCGAACCCTTCAGAAAAATCTGCCGGTTATGCTGAGATTGAATCTGCATTTAATGCCGGTAAGAACATGCGGTAGTAACTCCCATGAAAATTGCATTTTTTGTCGTGCTGCTGGACATGATCGGTTTCGGCATCATGTTACCGATTCTTGCCTATTACGCGTTGCAACTTGGAGCTGATGCGTCCACCGCAACCTTCTGTATGGCCCTGTATGTGTTTGGCATGTTTATTGGTACCCCAGTGTGGGGGCGGTTGTCGGACCGGTTTGGCCGCAAGCCGATTCTGGCGATCAGTCTTGTAGGTAGCGTACTGGGTTACATCGTGCTGGCCTTTGCAACCGAAGTATGGATGGTGGGCGTGAGTCGTCTGTTCAGCGGGTTGATGGCCGGCAACCTGTCGGTGGCACAGGCCTATGTGGCGGATGTGACAGATGAGAAAGACCGGGCCAAGGGCATGGGGATGTTGGGCGCTGCATTTGGCTTGAGTTTTATTCTCGGCCCGCTACTGGGGGGTGTGTTGGCCGGTGACAGCTTCGAGGATGCCAATCTGCGCCTGCCTGCCATGATCTCTGCACTACTTTCGGCTTCCGCACTCCTTTGTGTTCTGCTGTTTCTCCGCGAGAGCAGGCCTGAACCAGATACTGCTGCGAACGATGCTGTCACGAACGAAGCTGTCGGGAATGATGCTGTCGGGAATGAAAGTGCCGCGGCGACCAATTCCTATGGGGACTTTCTGCGCTGGCTTTTTTCCTCTCAACCCTTACTGCTTCTGCTGTTTATCGCTATGGCGGTATACAACGTGGCGGCAGGATTGGTGGAATCGGTATTTCCTATCTGGGCGGAAGCCACAGGGATTGCCGACGGCCCCCAGGGGCTGGTACCGATTCTTCTGGTCGCGGGGCTTGCCATGGTCGTTATGCAGGGAGGTGCTATTGGCCCGCTGAGTCGCCGGTTTGGAGAGGCCCGCCTTGTTGTCACCGGCAGTGTGGTGTTTGGGCTGGCTGTGCTCGGGCTCACTCTGGCTGGAAGCGCTTCATCATCGGTTGGCGCGACCGGTGCGCTTGTGGTGCAGGCCATTGGCGCTGCGCTGGTGATTACTTCCATGCAGTCTCTGGTTTCCAAGCAGGCGCTGGCGAATAACCGCGGTGCCGTAATGGGGAGTTACAGCGCGTTGGGTACGCTTGGCCGCGGCATAGGCACTGCAGTTACCGGAGCACTATTCTCGGGAGTGCATCTGCATGCCTCTTACTACCTGGGTGCACTGTGTATGATTCCGTTGCTGGCGATCGCGTTGTGGGTAGTGCGTGCGCAGTTGGCGACAGGCGCAAGGGTCACAGGTTCGGTAACGGATAAAGGCTTGAATGTCGATCATTCCACTTCGGTTTGAACGATGGGTCCGGTTAATTGATAAAAATCATCTCACGCCAAAAGACATACTTATATAACATTTAACAGTTTCTACGGAGTCGCAAATGGACAACTACCAAATTGCTCGGCGTGCACAGATCGGGGTCATCATTCCTTCTACCAATACTGGTGTGGAGTACGATCTGCAGAAGCTTGGTTTTGATGGTGTGACCTGGCATCCATCGCGCTTCTGGATTGAGTTGCGCAATTGGTCTGACGAAATGGAAAAGACGGGCGACGATGCCAATACGGTATTCGAGCGTTTCCTCGACATCATGCGCGATGAAATCCCCACTTCTATCCGCAATGTGCTGTCCGCAAAGGTCAATCACATCATGCTGGGTATGTCCGCGGAAACCTTCTGGGGTGGACTGGATGGGAATATTCGTTTTGAGCAGGAAATTCGCGATCAGATTGGCGATCTCGGATTGACCACCGGCGCCGGTGCAACCCGCGACGCACTCAATTGCTTTGGAGCAAAACGAATTTCTGTAATTACACCCTATCCTCCGGTGGGTGACGACAATGTGTATCGCTTTTTCAGTGACATCGGTTTTGAAGTGGTAAAAGTGAAAGGCATGAACCGCCCCTCCGCCACTTCCATCGCCGAGACACCAATCCAGCAAGTGCTGGATGCGATACGGGAAGTGGATGGCGACAACGTGGATGCCATTGTGCAGTGCGGTACCAACCTCTCAACCATGGATGTTTTTCCAACCCTTGAACACTGGTTGCAGAAGCCGCTACTGCCGATCAATGTCGCCACTGCATGGCACGCATTGCGCGCATGTGGTGTGAACGATCGGATTACCGGGAAAGGGCGGTTGCTGGAAGAGTTTTAATACAAATCATGGAGCTTAGTGGAAGGGCTCCGGATGAATTTCGGATAACAATAAGCGGCTGAAGCCGTGTGCATTGGATGCAAAAGCAGGTGATGAACGACATATGCGGAATGTGGAGGTAACGCCTTCTGCTAGCCATTAACAAGCTGTACCTCTAGATAACAATAAGCGGAGCCGATATGTACCGTAAACCTTTAACGCTGGCAGTGGCGTCGGCAATTTTTTCATCAGGAACTTTGGTTACTCCTGTGTACGCTCAGGATTCCAAAGCGGATCACAATAAAAACGTTACTGCACTTCGTGGCGAGAACTTTGCCATTGAAGAGGTGGTGGTGACTGCGCGGAAGCGTGAAGAAACTCTTGATACTGTGCCGGTGGCCATCGATGTACTGGGCAGTCAGGCACTGATGGAGAAAGGCATCTCGACACTGGACGACGTTGCCCGCTACACCCCGGGCCTGAACTTTCAAACCGGCTTGATGCCAAACGACACTCGTATCAGTCTGCGTGGCTTTTCTTCCACTCGCGGTCGCTCCAATGTGGCGATCCTTGTGGACGGCATAGATATTTCCTCAGAATCCATGACTTCTGCCGGTGGCGGCATAGGGCCGAACTTGAGCCTGATGGATCTGGAACGCGTTGAAGTGGTGAAGGGCCCGCAGAGCGCACTGTATGGCCGTTCGGCTTTTTCCGGTGCCGTGAATTACGTTACCAAGCGCCCGGGTGACGCTGGTGAAACCTCCGTCAGCGTGGACGCCAATGATCAGGGATTCGCGAAACTGCAAGTGGCCGCGAATGTACCAATGATTTCGGATGTCCTGGCAGGCTCAATCAATTTGGCCAAGACAGAATTCGATGGTTACTACAAAAACCCGAATACTGGCGGCGATTTGGGAGGCACAGAGTCTGAGGGTATTGCCACAGCGCTGTTCTGGACACCTACTGAATCGTTTTCCGCTTACTGGCGCGGGGAATACAGCGAAGAACATTATTCTCCTCGCGCTATCGTGGAGCGTGAAAGTCTGGTCAACACCGGCTCAGCGCCTGGTGATTTTGCACTTCTTGGTTCGGTAGGGGAGAACACCGTAATGGTTCCCGTGCCTGGCCGGGGTGCTACTGCTGCCGATTGTGCTACGGCGACGCCCTATGGCTACATGATTGGCATGCCGGTAGCCTGCGCACCGATTTTTTCCGGTAACGTGGGTGGCGCGAGCGAAAGTGAAATCGACCTGTCTGCAGATCCTCTCACCGGAAAAGACTTTGCCGGGACCCAGGTGCGCAGTGTTCGCACCACCCTGGAATTGGCCTGGAATACCGAAAGTTTTGATCTGGTTTCATTGACCGGTATCAATTACAACGATTCCCGAGTGCAGGAAGATTTTGACCGCACCGATTACGCGCTGCAGTCTCTGGGCCCAGGTACCGGCGCCTATATTTCGCATCCGTTTGACCCCACATATTTTCCCGGCTACCCCGGTGAATACACGCAGTACGGGGTAAATTCCAACAGTGACACCACGTTTGATGGCGAGCAGTTCAGCCAGGAATTCCGCTTGTCTGGTGCTTCGGAGAAGCTGGACTGGCAGGTGAGTGCGCTTTACTGGCGTGAGACACTCGATACGGTGATGAACCAGAAATGGTGGTTGCGCGAAGGGGTTGACAAGGCGTTCTGGGACGCCTATCTGGATAGTTACTTCGGTGGAATGGGAATGGTGGATCATCGCACCAGTCCGGTAGATCTTCCGATCCCCATGTCGCGTGAGACAGAACATCTTTCAGCGGCTTTCGCACTGAATTACAACATTACCGAGTCTGTGCGCGCGTCGCTGGAAGGTCGTTATCTGCAGGAAGATATCGATTACCGCAGCGTACCGCTGTCCACGCAGTTCAACGGGTTGATGGGTGTACCTTACTTTGACCCGGTGACATTTATGCCCGGTGAGCCACAGGAGCAAACCTATGCGCGCACCGATACTGCCTTTGTTCCCCGTGCGAGCATCGACTGGCAAGTGAGCGATGACACCATGGTCTACGCGTCTGCGGCAGAGGGCTTTAAACCCGGTGGCATGACCACCACCGATGGCAACGGCGATATTTCTATCGGTGAATACGACCCGGAAGAACTTGTCGTGTACGAAGTGGGCTACAAGGGCAGTATGCTGGACAACCGCCTGCAGCTGACTGCCTCCGCGTTTCTGTATGACTACACAGACCAGCAAATTTCCTATTTTGTGGCCGATGTAAATACCGGTGCTCAGAACGCTGCCGTGACCAATGTGGGTGAGAGTTCACTGAAAGGCGTGGAGCTGGGGGTGGTTTATCGTCCTTCCAGTAACTGGACATTTGTCACGTCCTATACCGGAGTCAAGAGTCGCTTCGACGATTTCCGGATTGCGGACGTCGGTAATCCTGGAACACTCGACAAACTCTGGACCGGCACCGAGGATGGGGATTACACCGGTAATCAGTTCATCAACTCACCGGAAACCTCGGCTCTCGCCTCTATCCGCTATGATGGTGAGTTCGCCAATGGAGCCGGTTACTTTACCGAGCTACTGGCCAACTACGAGTCAAAGCGCTATCTGGATAGAGGGAATAATGCCTACTTGCCAGCGTATACGCTGGTCGATTTCCAGGGTGGCGTGAGCTGGCAGGATCTGGATGTGGTCCTGTACATTAATAACCTGCTGGATGACGATAAGGTCAAATCAGGTATCAACAATGTGGGTTACGGACATTTGCCAGCCGGGGCATTTACCGCACAGGTCGTGGACCTGATTCTGCCCAACCCGCGTACCGTCGGACTGCGCGCAAGCTACAGCTTCTGATGAACACTCGATCCGGAGCGGTGGTGCCATCGCTCCGGATTGGGAGTATGATCCGGTTGGGCCTTTATGCGGGTCGCATGAACGATAAAAACTGAACAATAAAATCATAAGAGGTACTCCAATGACCGCCGTTTCCCTTGACGCCCGTTTGGCGGAGCGACCCTGGTATTACAGCGCGCCTTATGTAGGTGGCCTGGCCTTTGCCTGGGTATTGCTGGAAAAAATGATCGCCCACATCTATCTGGTCACATTGATCTATGCCGGTATACCGGAATCGATCGCTTATAGTGTGGCCTTTGTTGTTGGAGCCTTTGGTCTCTTCCTGGTGTGGAAAGGGCTGGACAAAAACGAAGTACGCGGGACCTGGTTGGGGTTTATGGGCGGCGGCCTGATCTGGGTGTTCTGGTTTGAAATGTATCTGCACTTTATTGGTGCCAATAATAATTTTGCGCTGGCTGCGACAGATACTGGTATTCAGTACCTGGATAAGAATCAGTTAGCGGCTCTGTTTTCCGGTGACACTTCAATTCCGCGTCCTTATTTTATGGGGGAGCATGTATTCCTGCAGAGCTCAACGCTGTTTTGCGTCATGCTGATGATCTACATGGGCTTGAACAAGGATATTCGCTGCCGGTTGATTCTCTGGGTGCGGAAGTTGTTCGGACTGCGTCCGGGTAAGCCGACCCAGGGCTATAAACCCCAATACGCGCGTGTGGCGGCAATGGAAGTAATGTTTGTCAATTGGTTTATGTATACCCTCATGCTATTTGTGAATGACGAGCGTGTTTTTGGCCTCCACCACATTGCTACATACATTACTACCGTCGCGGTTGCACTCTGGGCGGGATATATCATTCTCAAACAATTCAAGCAGCGAGAGGTAGGGCTGGCGATTCGCTACGCCATTGCGGTGGCTGGTGTGTTCTGGTTCCTGCCGGAGCAGACGGTGTTGTGGAAGTGGTTTCGTGAGCCCTGGGTGCACTACCTGGAGTTCCCAATCACTGCTAGCCTGATTATTGGCGCCTACATCGCTCTGGCTGTGTTGTTCTGGAAGACGCCGGTAAACCCGGAAACCGGAAAATCCCTCTGACTTGATTCCATGGATGCATGGGGGAACTCCATGTTTGCCCGTGCATTCCAAACCTTGCCATGTTTCGATACTTGGTTGTCGGCACAATTGGCGTCGCGATGCCCGCTAAGTGAACCGGTTGATGTTCCTGCACGTACATGAAGTATGTGCTTCGGGCCTGGCTTGTCACTTTCACGAATTTCCACGGGAATAACCGCAATAGTTGCGGGTTGCCTTTTCAAAAAAATACGCAGAAACAACTGGCGAGGAAAAGTTATGCTGAAACAAACCATTCAAGCTGTTTGCACCACAGTACTGGCTGTGGCGAGTGTGGGTGTCCTGGCCGAAACGTCGAGTCTTACGTTGACTGTAAAAAATATCCAGTCAACAACCGGAAACCTGTTTATCAACGTGTTTGACTCGAAAGAGACCTTTCTGGGCGACACCAAGGTTCTGTCCAAAGAGGTTGTGCTCGAGGGGCTGTTAAAGGATGGCGCCGCGGTAGTGGAACTGGAGCTGCCCTATGGGACTTACGCCATTGCTGTGTATCACGATGACAATGCCAACGGCAAGCTGGACCATGGTTTTTTTGGCATTCCGTCAGAGCCAATGGGGTTGTCTAACAATCACGTGCCCAAGTTTGGGCCACCAAAATTCGCCAAGGCGGCGATGGAGGTGGCAGAGCCGCAGCAGGTTACAACAATTGAGTTGATCGATTGAGTTGATCGATTTACACATCGACAAATGACCGCTCTAAAAAAGGCCCGCACGGATGTTCGTGCGGGCCTTTTTATGACCACCGATTTCTTCAATTATTTTCCGCCGAGAAGATCCTGTGGCGAAATACCGATCACCCGGGCACCGGTAAAGAATTCGATGGACTGGGCGTGGCCTTCTTCCCCGAGACCGGATAGTCCCCAGGCGCTGCGAGGAGTACCTTCACCAATACTTAACAGGCTGTAGCCATTGATCTTTACTCCTCCAGTGCGCATGCGGCGGGCGAAAGCAAACGCGCGTTCGGTATTTTCACTGTACACATAGCCGGCCAGACCGAGGTCGGTGCCGTTTGCCAGTACCAGCGCTTCGCTATCATCTTTAAAGGTATGCACTGCTGCCACGGGGCCAAATACTTCCTCGCGGGTGTCAGTTGCGTTGCAGTCATCCACCAGTGTCGGCGCAATGAAATAACCCGGAAGCTGTGGAAGTGGGGTGGCGCTCAACAGTCGACCGCCACAGGATGTGAGTCGCTCGAGATCGCGCTGTATCTGGTCGTATTGACCCTTGTGTACCAGCGGGCCCATATCACTTTCTTCATCCAGTGAGTGACCGAGCCTGATGGTCGCGAGAATGGACAGTACCTTGTCGAGCAGGCGCTCCTTGACGGATTCATGCACCAGAAGTCGCCCCAGTGCGCGGCACCATTGGCCATTGAGGTTAGTGAGGCCATAGGCAATACCGGTGGCCGCTTTGTCCAGGTCGGCATCCTCAAACACCACCAGTTGATTGTTGCCGCCAAGTTCCAGTTGCGTGGGCACAAAATCGTCGGCACAGGCGCGCGCAATGGCGCGGCCACCGGAGAGCCCCCCGGTAAAAGAGACTGCCTTGATTCGCGGATCTTCGACCATCTGTCCGGCGATAGTCCGATCGCCGAGGGTCAGTTGGAAGGCGCCCTTTGGCAAGCCGGCCTTGTGGATGGCGCGGGCCATCATGATCGCGGAGTGGGGGGTAAACTCTGAGGGCTTGAGGATACAGGGTGCGCCGGCGGCGAGTGCGCTGGCGACCTTGTGGGAACCGATGGCTGTGGGACCATTCCACGGTGCGATGAGTAGTGCCGGTCCCCAGGGGCGTCGTAGATATTCCACGTCACCACAGGGACCGGGCACCAATTTGTCCAGATGGCCAGCGCGCAGGTAGGCGGCGGCGCCGCGGAAAACCAGCGGCAGAAGTTTGGCCATTTTACGGGTGGTGCGAATGATGGCACCGGAAGTCAGGCTGTCGGCGCGGCTGATGATATCGGCATAGTCATCGCCTGCCAACTCATCCGCGACACGCTCCAACAGCTCGGCGCGTTCCACCCCTGACATTTCTTCAAAGCTTCCCTGGGCGTGAAGTTGGTCCGCAGCTTCGAGGGCACTTTGGATCTGCTCGCGGTCGGAGCTGCGACGTACTTGCAGGGGTTGGCCGGTGTTGGCATCGGTGAGCGTCAGCTGCTTGTCCTGTGCCGGTGTCGAGAAGTTGCCGTCGATATAGTTTTGCAGTTCTGGCAGCGGTTGCCCGGAATAGGTTGCGTTGTTCATGTCGCTTGAGGTAACAGGGTCGCGGTGCATAAATCTTTACCGTCCTGGAGCGTTTCTGGTTATTCGTATTGATAAATTTTGCCGGCATTGAGCAACTCTTCCGCGCCCAGCAGGTCGTTGATTGCAGAGAGGTCTACCATGCGCTGGCGATGTTCGCCCACGTGACCATGGGCTTTCAGATCCCGGAGCAGCCGCTGTGCCGCCGGCAGGAAGAGGTGGAGTAGGGACGCGGGATAGAGTGCGATCCGGTACTTCAGGGGGGCGAGATCTCCGGCACTCTCTACCGGAGAATTGCCACCTTCCACCAGGTTATGCACCAGGGGGATACGATCACCGAAGCGCCGGCCAATTTCCTGCATTTGCGCCAGCGTCTGCGGTGCCTCCACAAACAGTGCATCTGCGCCCGCTTGCAGATATCGTTCGGCTCGCTCCATCGCGTCTTCAAGGCCATTGACACCCAGCGCATCGGTGCGGGCGATGATCAGTGTCTGGTCACTTTTGCGTGCATCCAGAGCCGCGCGAATTTTACCTTCCATTTCCCGTGTGCTGATGACTTGCTTGCCACTCATGTGGCCGCAGCGCTTCGGCATCAGTTGGTCTTCCATTTGCAGAGCCGACGCACCTGCACGCTCGAAGGTACGCACGGTACGTTGTACATTCAGCGCATTGCCAAAGCCGGTATCCATATCCACGATCAGGGGCAGGGCCGTGCGCTCGCGGATGACGGCAACGGTTTCTGCCACTTCGGAAGCGCTGACAAGCCCCATGTCCGGGCGACCAAATCGCGAAAAGGAGATACAGGCCCCAGATATAAATGCCGCCTCGAAGCCCGCCTGCTCGACTAGCCGAGCACTCAGGCCATCGTAAATGCCTGGTGCCTGGAGAACGTTACCAGCCCCCAGTAAATTTGCCAGGTTTGGTTCGGACAAGGGGCGGGTAATGGCGTTGCCGGTCATTCCACACTCCTGTCAGACTGTTTCTGCGGGAGAGCTTTCGCGCTCATCTCCACACAGAATGCGAACCAGCCGGTCAGCGGTGTCTTTGCCCACAAGGCGTTCGGCAATGGGATTTGCCGGGTCCAGGTGCACGATGTTGCGGCGGACGCGTTCATCGCGTGCGCGCAGTCGCGCGCGTTCGTCGGTATCGGTAACCGGCTGCGCGTTTTTGACCAGCTCGATCCAGTGGTCGACGTAGGCGAAGATTTTGGGTTCCACCTTTTCCAGATAAAACGCCAGGGGTACGACACCGGCGAGCGCTACCGGCGAGAGACTGGAACGGATGAAAGGCATGGCGGGGTTGAAAGGTTTGACACCGGCTTCAAACAGTTCATTTTGTAGCGCCATATAGGCTTCATTCAATGGCGCCAGGTATTTCTGCAGGTAGCCAGGCTCGCTCAATACTTCGTAGCGCGGCATCGGATCGACATAGAAGAACGCGTCCGGCAGGGTGCCGAAGGCCATGCCCAGGTGCGGGACGTCTACGCTGTCATCGACATATATCGTCAGATGAATATTGGTGAAGGTTTTTTGGGGGCTGCCGATATTGGAGTGGATCACCCAGTCAATCGGTGAAGCATCGCCGGTGAAGGTGCGCATGCGACCAATGGGTTCTCCTTCCAGGGTGTTGAACTGGTGAAGATCGGCACAGCGGGTGTCTTCGCGCAATGACAGGGCTGAAGAAATTTTTTCCCAGACGCGATCTCGGGTCGCCAGCACGGCGGTATAAGTCTCGCTGGTGTCGATATGGTTATCGCCATCCAGGTGTGCGGCGAATTCCTTGGTGAGTTTCTGCTTTGCGTCAGTCACAGTGGTACTTCCCAATTGGTGCTAATAAATCTGCAAATCCCGAACGGAAATCGTCGGATTGCGGTTTTGATTCTGTAATCCGCCTGGCTGTGTTCGGGGGCGCTCGGTGCGGCTGTTGTAAAGTTTGCAGAGAAGGGTAGCTCATGCCCCCTCTGGAGTGGCGCCATCCATTGCGGGTTTACGCAACAGAACAAGGCTCCACAGACAGACTACGCCATTCAGCAAGCCAAACAGTACGAAAGGGGCGCTGGGCGAAACATGGGCAAACAGCAGTCCGCCGCCAGACGTTCCCACAAGTATTCCCACCGCCCCGGCGACACCAAAGAACCCGATCACCGCGCCGCGCTGTGCTGCGGGTGCCTGCTGTCCTACTAGTGCCTGGCTGCTTACGAACGCGCTGATCTCGGCAATACCCATTGCCCAGAGCAAGATCATTACCCAGTCTGCGGTCGGGTCATTGATCATAAAGACACCACCGTAGACAACGGCGGCGAGTCCGGAAGCAAGGGCGACAGCGGCGACGCGACTGATTCGGTCGGCTATCTGCCCCATTAGGATTGAGCCTACCAGCGCACCGACCACTACTGCGAGGGTGCGCGGAACCGCCAACGTAAACATGGCTTCACTGGGCGACATTCCCAATTGCTGTGTACCGTACTGGATCAGCCAGAGTGAAATAAAAGCCCCGGTCACCGCCAGATCGCCGCGAGAAATAAATGCCGCTCCGTAAGACAGCGCGGTTTGCGGGTCCCGGGCGGCGCGCAGCCCGGCGAGCATATCGGCAAACAGGTTCCCTGAGGCTTTTGCTGTACGCTGAGTTGCGGCGGTTAACTTTGGAGCCAGGCCCAGGGCGACCAATACTGAAGCGGCCACGCCCAGGGCGCCAGCGCTGGCGAAAGTCAGTTTCTGCGCGGTAAGCTCGTCGAAGCCCTGTCCGGCAAAGACTTTTGGCAGTATGGCAAGTAATGGCGGAATAAATGCACCAAGGGTAGCGGTGAGGCCCTGCAGGCCATTAGCGTGACCGCGGGACTGCTCTGCAGCGTAGTCGGCCACCACCGTGACCATCATTCCGATCATGGCGGCGCTGCCGATGGCGATCACCAGACGAAACAATGCCAGCTGAGCGATGTTCGTGGCGTGGGGGTAGAGCACAAAGCCGAGGCCTGTAACCAATAGACCGAACATATATACAGGACGCCGTCCGATACGATCTGACAGTGTGCCGAAGGTGCCGAGAAGTAGAATGAACACCAGCTCCTGCAGGGCGCCGAGGTAGCCTGTCAGAACCGCCTGGGCCTGCTGGTCAATGGCCATCACCGCGAGCAGGCCTGGCTGCAAAATCGCCAGTGCCCCCGCGTAGCCGGAAGAAACAAACACCGCGATCAGGTACACCACGAAATGGCGTGGACGGATGGCATCGCTCAGGGTGACCCCGAGCAGGCGAGGGGAGTGATCCATGGCACGGCTCTTTGTATTTAGGGCTCTCTGTTGTCCGGACTTGAGGTTGTCCGGGCTGCCTGCTGGCAGAGCTGGGTAGGCCCGATCTTCGATTGCTGTTGTCGTTGCGGGCCTGTTCAGGTACAGAATGTAGCAATCCGGGTGGATCTGTCATTTGCTTTTTATCAACTTCCCGGATGCCCACTGAGGTAGAACTGCTGTTGACCAACTGATCTGCCCTATGCTCCCGGGCGTAGTAAAGCGAAGCCATTCACGGCGCGTCATGTGCAAACGTTGTACCAGACTCAAATTCTTAAAGGGACAGGAACATGAATCTCTGCTGTAGGGTAATTTTAAGTGCGCTCGCCAGTGTTGCCATTGTCGCGGGGGCGAGCGCTGAGAGCGTTCGATCAGAAGCAGGTGGGACCGTTCAGCCACCGCTCGTTACTGGGCCCGACTATTGCGGCACCATGCAGCAGTTTATTGCCGGTACCACTCTGTCGGCACAGACGCGTCTCTACGCCGTAGGTGATTACGACGTGGGGTTTAAAAAATCCAAGCCCACAGCCAAGCCGTTGGTAACCCATCAGTTTGTAGGGTACAAGTTGGCGGACACTGAGCAGCCCTTTCCTGTGACTGTTTCGTGCAAGCTTAAAACTGCTGAGCGCATCCGTACGGCATACGCCGAGGGTGACGGGCGCGGGGAAGATCCGCCCCTGGCCGCAGAGGAAGATCGCACGTGCCAGCAGTGGACGGCGGCACTGCTGGACGCGGTATACGAAGATTTGCAACGTGCAACGGATGGAGAGGGCGAGGAGGTGGCGGAAACAGCGCTGACGCGGGAGAGTATTCGCCTGGAAGACGAAGATAACGTGTACATAGGCCCTCTGTGGGTCAGGGCTTTTCCCTACCAGCCGGCGTACCAGGAGAGCAGTGTGCTGGTGCTGCGCAGCAAGGCTCTGCATGCGGAGTATTCCCGTTGGATACCAATGCCGGACAGCTTTATGGGTACCCACTATTGCCACAGCATCGCGCCAGAGTACCTGCGGGCATTGGTGCTGGGAGAGGTTCGTGCTCCCACAGCACCTTGATGAAAAACGTGTTGTCTAAATAGTAATCGTCAATATGGGGTCGCCTGACTGGCGACCCTGTGCATCTGGCTTTCCCCCATCCGCAATGACAGCATCTGCTGCACGCCTTCGGTGCCAAATACCTGTTCAGCCAGCTTGTTCATCGGATCTCGTTCGTAGCAGAGTCTGCGCAGGGTGTGGTCGCTGCTGCGCAGTAGCGGGCGCTCTGATTCCGGCAGTTCAGGAGCTGTGTCGTACCAATTCAGCCAGTGTTCCAGCATGCTTTCCGCGTAGTCTTCCAGAATGGAAATATTGCTGTCATTGAGGTCTGCGGTCAGGCTCTGGGTAGAGGGGTTGATCAGAGTCCGCATGTAGGTGCCGTGACTCACTGACCACTGGAAATTTTTGTGGCCGCGTAGCGCCAGATATTCGGTATTGATGGGTGCGTAGTACTTGTCCAGGTAGTCCATATTCAGCATCAGGTTCCGCCGGGGCATGAAATCGAAGTAGAAAAACAGTTTTGGAATGGTGCCGAATACCATCACGAAATGTGGCACATCGGTTTTCTGCCCTAAATAGGCGGTGGCGTTCATATCCAGGATACTGGCCTTGCGGTTGCCGAGCCAGGAGTTCACCAACCACTCGCAGTCCCCGCCACTCCACGCCTGGAAGGAACCTTCGAACTCGCCGTTGGGCGACTGGTAGTATTCGCGGTCTACGCAGTTGGGCTCAAGGGCGAGGTGATCGAAGCGGCTGGCGATTCGGCTTTTTACCCGGGTGAGAATATCCCAGCAGCGCTCCCACGCGCGGCTTACATCCACATTGGGGTTTTCTGACAGAAACTGGTCAATAGTTTTTGTATCCGTATGTATCGACATATTCTTCTCCACTTCCGTTATAGTTGTTACAGGCCGTGCTGCAGAAACTGGTCTGGGCGCTTGCGAAATAGCCCGGTGAGCATGCGCAGGGCTATTTTTCCTCCACTCAGCCAGGCTATTTTTTCTCCACTCTTGCTGGTCGCAAGGATACGTTGCATCAGGTAGGGGACGACGGTGTCCACTTGGTCGACCAGGTTGTTCATCAGGCGACGAGACTGATTGAATCGCTCAGGGTTGTCCCGCGCTTCGCGGACGACAGCCTCGGTAATCACCATCCCGGGACGAATCCTGCCGACCAGAACGCCAGTACCCTGTAACTCTTTTGCCAGCGCACGGGTAAAGTAATCCAGGCCGCGTTTGGTCGTGCCGTAAATGCCCATGCCGGGAAAGTACTCTCCATCGGATCCGCCGCCCAGCATATTGAAAATTTTTCCCTCACCTTGATCCAGCATGCCTGCGGCCGCTACACGGCTCGCGTTCAGTGTGCCGATCAGATTGGTTTGAACCATGCTGTGAATTTCCGACTCCGGGATGTCAAGGATTTTCCATCCGGTGCGTGCGAGCCCGGCGTTGTTTATCCAGATATCAACCTGTGAAAATTCCTGTAATGCGTAATCCCAGAGTGCCTGTACCTGAGGGTGATCTGAGGTGTTGCACGGGAAAAACCGCGCATTGGCGACATGCTGCGGCAGTTGCTGCTGTAGCCTTTCCCTTGCAGCCTGAGTGGAATTTTCGCGGCTGCCACTGAATAACACGTGATGGCCAGCGGCGAGGAACGCCTTGCCGAGGCCAAAGCCAATCCCTTTGCTACTGCCGGTAATTACGACGTTGGCCATGGTTGATTTCCCCTGATCTGGTCGGTTATGCCGGCTGCGAGAGATAGTGTTTGTTTGGATCTGAATGCTTTACGCAGTAGCCGGTGCGGTAGAGCTTTTCCGCAGAAATTTTTCGTTGCGGCGCTTTGATCTGGTTCAGGTATTCGAGCATTGAAAGGCCTTCTGCGGCGCAGATCGCATCGAATACTTCTTTATTGGTAGCCGGGATGCGCTGGTCATCGCATACATTGAAAATGCCGCGCAACTTGTTGTTGATCCCGTGGTACACCGCTTCCACCACATCTTCGAAGTGAATCGCATAGAGCAGGGCATCGGCGCCAAATAGCGTTTTGCCACCGAAGTAGGTATGGGCGAGCTTGACCCGCTCGGGAAAACTCAGGTCACCGGGGGCGCCATACATGTCGGGAAAACGCAGTACACAGCCGTTGCCGGCAGAGAGGATCTCCTGTTCCGCTTGTTGGTAGTAGCGTGAAGAGGGTTCCTCATGGTTGGCGGTGGGACTTTCCTCGGTAATTGGTGTAGTGCCGTCGCCACCGTCGCCGTAGACCGAAAAAGAGGACAGGAACACGGTAGGCTTTCCGGTGAGTGCAGCGCTGTGGCAGCTCTCTACCAGTACTTCCCGATAGTGCGCGTGACGCTCCTCAACGGTACGCGTATTTTTTACATCCGGTGCTACGGTCACCACTATCTGGTCGCAGTCAGCGGCTGCTTTCGCCACTTTTTCGGTTTCACTGCCACGCAACACAAAAACCTCGTCGACGATCGCAGACAGAGGCTCTACTTTTGCCGCCGTCGTGGTGGTACCAACCACCCGATGGCCGTCACTTTTGAGTTTTTGTGCCAGCGCCTTGCCTACATGGCCCATCCCCAGAATCAGGATCGTCATCGCCCACTCCGTTTGTATGGTTGTCGTTTTGGCTGGCGGCGGCAGGTGAGTTGCGGTGCCGTGTCAGCGTGAGAGCGTTTTCAACAGCCTCTCACGCTATGGAAAGCACCTTGCGCCCTCATTGACCAATATCAAAAAGCGCTACAGTCAATGCGGGCGGGGGCGACTTCCGGGGCAATCTCCCTGTGGCATGGGCCTCCCGTGTGCCAATGGGGAAGCAGGGCTCAGTGCTGCCAAAGGGTTGGTAGTTGTCGTGGGGGAGCGGGGCTGTTCCGGCCCGGAGGTCAGGGGTGAGGAGCATTTGCTTCGGCAAATTGATTTTTATCATTTCTCGCAAATAGGCGCCGCAATAGATTCGGAAGGTAGCTTATCGCAAGTGCCATCCGGTTGAGCGGGGTTCGAATCTGGACCTCGCCTTATCTGCTTGGCGAGGGAAATGTTCAGCGTGTGAGACTTTCAAGTCAATGGTTATGAATCGAAAGTCACAATTGCTTTACCTGTCTGGAGCGATATTGGATCGCCGCGGGAGAGCCACAGTAGAGCCAGAAGGCGAATTGATTTGCGACTTTTCGTTCAAGGTTCGGGCTTGAAGGCGAAATTCATAATTTGATGTGATCTTGGGGACATCGTTGTCAGGAGATGGTTTTTACGAATTAGATGCAAAGTGGCGATAGAAGAGGCCGTTGTTTGACTTATCGCCCCGAAAAAGTTCAGCCGTAGTTTTTTCAACTCAGGGAGCAAGGGGATGTATAAATACAATAAACACGTTTTGGCGGCCGCAATCGCCATTGCGAGCTCGCCGGTCACGGTCAGCGCGCAGGAAATTAACGAATCCATTCAATCCATTGAAGAGGTGGTGGTTACTGCGCGACGTCGCAGCGAGAGTTTGCAGAAGGTGCCCATCTCTATTTCACCGGTCACCAGCGAGCAAATCAAGCAGCGAGCCTATACCGGGCTCGAGGATATTGCCGCATCTACCTCAGGGTTTACCTATGAGGGCTTTTCCACCAGTGGTACTAACGGCAACGCGGTAATTCGCGGAATGGCCCAGACCTTTACCACTGCGCGCACCCAGAACGTGGCGTTTTTCCTGAATGGTATTCACCTGCAAAGCCAGAGCATGATGAACTTCGGCCTGGTGGATATGGAACGGGTTGAAGTGGTCAAGGGGCCGCAGAGCGCAATGTACGGGCGCAATGCGTTTGCGGGTGCGGTGAACTATATCACCAGCCCCGCCACTGAGACTTTCGAGGCCAATGTCGAGACTACTCTCGGCGACAATGAGCGTCAGGATATTAAAGTCAGCGTGAGCGGCCCGATTATCGGCGATGTACTTCTGGGCAAACTTAATATTGCCCGCACCGAGTACGATGGTCATACCGAGAATGATCACCCCTATGCGGATGTGGATGCGCCCGGTCCCAGTACGACTGGCAATGTGGGTGGCTGGGATGATCAGACTGTATCGGCCACACTGGAATTGCGTCCCAATGAAAAACTCAATTTCAAACTCGACTATTACCGTTCCGAAATCGAGCGAGAGTCGCAACCCTATTATGTGATGACAGGTCTCAACAACGTGGCCTGGGGGTTTAGCATGTATGGTGACATGAACTGTAATTCGGTCACTCGCGCTACCAATTTCGGACAAAGCATTACAGGCAACAGCTGGTGGTGCGGCGAAGTGCCTACCATGCCGAGCAGTGCAGCTGTGAATTACGGAGCGGGACTTGGTATCCCTGCTGATACCGGGCACAACGCCATTACCATCGATCCGCGTTCCTACGGTGCGGTGGCGGAAACGGAAGTATTGAGCTTCAAGACCAGTCTGGAAATCAGTGACAACGCCAGTTTCGAATACCTGTTTGGTATGACGAGCAATGACTCCAAGACCAATGGTGGTTCCGCAGATCGCGACCCGCTTGCCGGGGTTACCGCTCCGTGGGGAGTACAGGTTATCACTCCGCCCTTCGGCGCCCCGATAGTGATCCCTCAGTTCGCGTATGTGAACAGTTTCAGTGGACGCCCAATTTCCGAGCTCGAAAGTGATTCCCACGAACTGCGCCTGAACTTCTCCGGTGATTCATGGGAGGGTGCCGTCGGCTTCTTTTACAGTAACATCAGTGACGAAAGCCACGAGATAACGTTGTTTATGCCGCTGTGTTCTCCGTTTAATGCGGGGGTGGACTACGGTATTTCGGCCGAAGAGGCCTGTAACCTGCCGGCGGACGGCAGCGTGCCTTCGCCGCTGGCTGGTGCCTCTGACCAGACCTCACAGCGGTTGGCGGCCTGGCATGGAGCCCAAGCGGCGCATACCGAGTATGACGACAGCATCGTTGCAGTATTCACCGAGTTGGCTTACAACCTGAGCGAGGATTTTACCTTGCGCGGTGAGATGCGCTACACCGAGGAAGACAAGTCCATTGTGCGCCTTACAGACGGTAACGGTATTGCACCGGGTGGATTTGCGCCATCCGATATTGTCATCCCGGAAGACCAGGCGAACTTCTATTACTTCACCCCGCGCCTCACTGCAGAGTACCGCCTCAATAGCGACCAGTTCCTGTATGCCTCGGCGGCCATGGGTGTGAAGTCCGGCGGCTTTAACAATACCTCCGACCAGAACTACCTCACATACGATGAGGAGCAGAACTGGACTTATGAGGTTGGGAGTAAGAACTGGCTGCTGGACGGTGCATTGCAACTGAACGCGGCGCTCTACCTGATTGACTGGGAAGATATTCAGGGTTCCCAGGCACCCCAGAGTGGCGGGCTTGGAGACACCACCCTGGTTGCCAATATCGGTGATGCAGAGTCGCTCGGGTTTGAGGTCGATGGCCGCTGGCTGCTGGGGGATCACTGGAGTACAGACTTTGCACTGTCCTGGTCGGACCCGACCTATGACGATGACGTGACCTTTGAAGAGGGTGCGCTGTATATCAATTACCAGTGTGATGAGTCCATTGAGACCGCTCCCTCGACTCCCACGATGTGCGGAAACTCGGACGTAGGTGGAAACCAGCTGGCGCGTACCAGTGAGTGGCAGGGCTCGGTAGGCATCAATTACCAGACTGAGTTGTTTGGTGATTGGTCGCTGCGGGCGCGTCTGGATAGCAACTACCAGTCCAAACAGTATATAACGCCGTTGAACCTGGCCTATGCCGGAGGCAGGACGATCACCAACGCGAATATTTCTCTGTCCTCTGCCGATCACTGGCGTATTAACCTGTGGGGCAAGAATATTCTGGATGAGGAATATGTGGGTGGGGTATTTGTGTTGAGTCAGTTCAGTAAAATGATTGTTGCCACTGGTATGGGGCCATCCTACGGCGCCACGATCAGTTACGACTTCTAACTAGTCCTGCTCCTTAATCGGGCCGGTGGAATGCGTCTAGTCTGTGCGCACTTCCATCGGCCTTTTTTGATGAGGTATTGGTAGTAAGATTATTATGCGCACGATCATCTTAAATGTCCCCGACGAGGTAAAAGTGGTGCAGGCCGTACTGTGAGGATGTTACCCGGCAGATTGAACGCGCTGTCACGTTATAGATATCTGTTTGGCAAGGTGTACGAGACTCCATGAATTGTATTTTCGGTTCCTCTGATGATGCGCTGATTGCCTCGGGGCGTTACGAATATTTTCTTGATCGTGAGCTGCAACCCATTGAAGAGCGCTGGCGCTTGTACAGGCGCCAGCGCAAACTCTGGCTGGATAGTGAACGATATGTCTCATCGATATCGCTACGTCTGAGCGCCCGTGCGGAATTGGTTCAGGGGGAGATCACCCGTTGCCTGGTATCGTGGGTGGATTCTGGGCTTCGGGTGTCCTCAGCAATATTTACCCGCGAGAGCGACTCATCTGCGCGTTATTTTCACAGGCCTGCTGGACAGCCAGCGCGCAGCTATATCAGAAGTGAGCGAGTATTTTTCCCATTGCTGAGGGTGTATACCGGTCTGGCATTAGGTGGAATTCTTTCACGGGGCGCGGACACAGGCTCCGGGCATTCCGCCAGGGTGTTGATTCCCTGGATCAAGGACCCGGCACAGAAGGGAAAGTTGCTTGAACCCTCCACCGCCACACGGACAGCGATACCGCGCCAGTGTTCTTTTCCTGTATTCCCGGATCACGCGTCGAACATTCCTCTGGGCGCGTCCCTGGACTGTTACCAGTATTCGGGAGAGCAGTATGGGGATGACACCCGTTTCTGGGTCGCTGACGGCTTACTGCATGCCTATCGCTGGAATCAGGCGGGCCGCGACTGGATGATTCGTCTTACGGATATGCAGGGGCAGTGGCCAGGGAGATTTTCCTCCAGCCTCCTGTGACCTTTATCAATTTGCCCTCCCGGCCTCACGCATATAGTGAGGCCTGAAGAGTGGGGCGGTAATCTCTGAACACCCTCCGGAATCAATACCTAACAAACATGCCCAGTTGCCTATTATGAGTGTCTATTTACTGATCAAGTTTTTTCATAACCTCTGTTTCGTTTACTGGCTGGGAGGCGATCTTGGCACCTTTTACGCGAGCCGCTTTGTTGCGCGGGAAGACCTTAGCCCTCAGGCCCGCAGTACCGCTTTGACCATTATGATGGGCTGTGATCAGGGGCCGCGATTCTGCATGCCTCTGATTTTGCCTCTGGGTCTGCAGCTGGCCTTTTTGACCGGTCAGTTTTCTGTGCCGGTGTGGGTAGTCGTCGCTGCGTGGGCGATTTGTCTGGGCTGGTTTGCCCTGGTTGCTGTGTTGCATTTCAGCCACGGCAAGGGGTTTATTCCGGTATTGACCCGGCTGGATTTCGCCCTGCGGGTAGTGCTGATTGCCGGCCTGCTTGGGGTCGCCGCCTGGGCCTTGTTGAGCAACGCCATCTTTTCCTCCAACTGGCTGGCGATCAAACTGGCTGTGTTTGCGTTGCTTGTTTTCTGTGGCTTGATGATTCGTGTGCGTCTGAAGAATTTTATTGTTGCCTGGGGCACACTACTGCAGAAAGGTGCAGATGATCACACGAACCGGACCATCCGAGGCAGTATTGCCGCCTGTAGGCCTTTTGTGTATCTGATCTGGGTCGGCCTGCTGGTCAACGCCGCTTACGGGTTGCACCTGCTTAATTAACAGCTTGTAAAGACCATTGCTGATAACGGGAAAGCAAACCAGGAGTGATCGTGAAGTTATACACCGTTCCCCATTCCCCTTACGGCGCACGTGTCTGTGCGCAGATCAAACTGAAAAACCTACCGGTGGAGGTGCTTCCTCCACCTGAGCCATTGCGTAGCGAAGGCTTTCTGAAACGCTTTGCGCTCGGCAAAGTACCGATACTTGAATTAGATGACGGACGTTATCTGGGAGAGAGCTGGGCGATTCTCGAATACCTTGAGGAGATCGGGGGCGAGATCCCGTCCCTGATACCGAAGGACGCGCTGGCCCGGGGCAAGATGCGTGAACTCGCTCGTTATGCGGATCTCCACCTGGCTCCCAATGCATTGTTTCCGCTGTTTAAATCGGTTTTGGCTGGGGAGGCGGTAACAGCGTCCACTTTGGATGCCTTGCATACCGAGCTGGCTAAAGGAGAAAGACTGATTGCGGCACGAGGCTCTTTGGCGGAACGGGCGCTGGATCTCGGCGATATCGCACTTGCCCCCAGTGTGCTTTATCTATTTCTGTTATTGGAAGGGCTGGGAAAGAAAGAAATCCTGGCGGATTTCCCCGCGTTTTCCGGCTGGTGGGAGGGCATGGATAGGATTCCCGAGATACGGGAAACCCTGCAGGGCGTGAGTACAGCGTTTCGTGCTTTTGCCGGTTCCAGGGCAACCGCTTGAACGGCTGGCCACAGTGCGGTGGAGTGCCGGCCTGGCAGGTGGTAGATACAGTTGATATTAGTCAACATTCCGTCTGATTCTGACGCTAGACTGCATGAAAAAGTGATCCCGTGAGCGAGAGCGTGCGTAAACATTTAGCACCGGAAGATGCGCCGGGAGAAGTACTGGAAGGCCTCAAAATTTGGGTGCCAAAATTTCACTTGGAGGGGGGCGAAAGATGCTGACCAATCTCTGGTATGTGGCCGAATGGTCAAAAACAGTAAAAGACAAGCCAGTTAAGGCCAAATTGCTCGGGCAGAATTTCGTTCTTTACCGGGACAAGACGGGAAAAGTGCACTGTCTTAGTGATGTGTGTATCCACCGTGGTGGATCCCTGTCCAATGGTTGGACCACCGAGCGCAACTGTGTCGCCTGCCCGTACCACGGCTGGGAATTCGATGCGGAGGGCAAGGTGCAGTTTATTCCTTCCCGTGGAGAGGGCGCGCCGATTCCCGAGCGCGCACGAATCGATGCCTATCCCACGGAAGAACGCTACGGCATGATCTGGGTGTTCCTCGGGGATCTGCCTGAGTCCGAGCGCTACCCCATACCCGAGTTCCCGGAATATGACGACAAGGCGAACTGGCGGCCGGTATCTCTGGAGTTTACCTGGAAGGGCACCGTAGACCGTGTGGTGGAAAATGGGATTGATATCGCCCATACCGCCTTTGTGCACCCCGGGTTTGGTTATCGGGAAATGGCGGACAAGAACAAAATCCTCGAAGTCGAACGTGGGGACTATTGGGGGCGCTCTTCCAACGTCCTGTATCCGCCCCAATTACAGGGCAATTTCGGGCTTTTGAAGTTTTTCCGCAAGGACAAGGCGGCCACCCACGTCACGCCGTCGTTCTACCTGCCTGGTCACTGTGTGCGCCTGCAGATCAAGGTGAACTCCTGGATGGAAATGATTATCTTCGATGCCAACACTCCGGTAGACGAAAATACCACGCGCTCGTTCGCGGTACAGGTGCGCAACTTCTTCAAGTCCCCCATATTCGACAAGGGGTCGATCAAGCGCACCAGTAAAGTATTCCAGGAGGATGCGGATATTGTTGAAGCGCTTTCACCCAACTACCTTCCCGAGACCCTGGAGCATGAGGTGTCCGTGGAGCAGGATAAATTTATGAGTGCCTGGCGCATGATCCGGCGCAAGCATATTGAAATGGGTTGGAAGATAGACACCCGAGCGATGAAGGCATTCGAGGGGGAAAAGGTTTTCACGATTCCTTCCCCTGCACGCAGAACCAATCCGCATCTGAAGTGGGCACTTGAAACCGTGCCGCTCGTAGAGGGCAATTCTGCCAGTGCAGCTGAAGTGGGTACTCAGGGGGGAATCCCTCAGGTGGAGTCCGCCTGACACCATTCGGATTCGGTTGAGGGAAGGTCATACGAAAAAGCCCGATCCATTTGGATCGGGCTTTTTAGTTGGCGCGCTCGGGAGGATTCGAACCTCCGACCGCCTGGTTCGTAGCCAGGTACTCTATCCAGCTGAGCTACGAGCGCGTAGGTGGCGCACAATAATGACTCATGGCACGTGAGTCAAGCAAAACATGACAACTCGATTCAATTTATGCAGATTCGGGCGCTACATTCTCGAGTATGGCTATTGTTTAATCTTCCTGAGCGTCTAGTATTCACAGTGAATTTAGAGGAGATTGTTGTGACCACATTGCCCAGAATTTTCACCCGGATAAGCCCCGCACTGCAGCCATGCTTGTGCGGTGGGTTCATGCGTGACGAGAAAAGTCTGACATAACGGCCTCCTTGTACCCGGGAGGCGCGAGCCTCGCGGATGTGGAAACAAAACGCCCCCGTAGGTTCGCTTACGGGGGCTTTTTGTTGTCTGTTATTTATTGGTCCGATAGCTCATCCGGTATGAGCGCTCGCTTCATAAGCGAAGGGAGGCGGTTCGAGCCCGCCGCGGACTACCAGTTGGAAGGAAGAAATGCTGCAAATATTGCCGAGAACGAGACTGAACTGAGCCAATGAAATTGCGTGCACACCGGCACCCATGCCCACACTTTCATGCTGAATCTTTCGGCAGGTGATGGCTCGCTCAAAGTTTATTAAGTCATTGAAAAATAAAGAAAAATATGTTTTTTGGGGTTGAAAGTCCGGGGGAACCTGATAGGTTTATACGTGGCTGGAGAGAATACATACTCTTTTCGCCAAAGGGCTTTCTGGCGCTGTGTTTTAAAACGAATAGAGCGAAGCGAAGGAACACCACCATGTTGAATCTGCAAAGAAACAGCGAGTTACTAAATTCTGCCCGGTTGCGGGAGCGGAATGCGCGTATCTGTGTTTCACATGCCAGTGTTTTACGCACGGGTTTTGACGAGGTGCAATTTTCGGATTACCCCAGGCCAGCAGGAATAGTACTGGCGAACCTTGATGACGTAGTGCTTCAAGGAAAGGGATTTGAAAGTGGTGAGCGTTTAAAAGCGTAGCACGACCCAATCGGTCGGCTGCGTGCCGGCCGGTTGCTTGAGCTAAATTTTCGAGAACCCGGTTGGCGAACTTCGTTAACCGGGTTTTCTTTTGCCTGAAGAAATGTATGTGAAACCACTACGGCCAGTGTCGACGGCAGTCTCAATAGGTTTGCCGTAATGATTTCGGTCCCCATCGTCTAATGGTCAGGACAGTTGCCTTTCAAGCAGCAGATACGGGTTCGAGCCCCGTTGGGGATACCAATTGTGCAGCGGTCAAATCCTTCTCCCGATTCGTTGCAAGGGGCTGGCAACAGGTCAGTCGTGCTCATCGCGAGGTCGGGGCGGTGAATTTAGAAAATTGGCGGATCAGAGTAGCTGGAAACGCGCAAGCCTCTGAAGCTCGAGTCCCGGGTTAGAACCCTGGGGCCGCCCGCCAAACAATGCCAACAGTCAAGGGAGGTACCCATGAGACTGTTTATTGGTGCCCGTGAACTTGGCGCGGGACTGACAGCTACAAATTACGTTGGAGCCAAGCAATTGATGCGGGAATACCCGGTCAGCGTTCTCCAGATCATTTGCCCGGCGACAAGCCGTGAAAGCCTGCTCGGTTTTTTGGCCTGGTGTAGTGGTAAGCAGATACTGCCCACACAGGTGGTGTTAAATCAGGTTTCCCCCGCAGACCGTGAGGCGGCAAAGGAATTCCTGATTGCGCGGGGGTATCGCACGAGCGACAGGGTAACGTTTATCAAGATTCAGAGTGCGGGCAGATCCCGTTCGGGGCGGGATCGATTTACCCCGAAAGAAAACAGATTTATCAAGGAGTTTTCGTGAACATCAAGGAAGAAAAGAGCAATCTGCGCAAAAGGGCGGATAAAGTGAAAGGGCTCCGCTGCAAAAACCTCATTGTCGTGCTGGAAAACCCGATGAACATCATGAATATCGGCTCAGCAATCCGTAACGCCAATGCGCTGGGGGCGGAAAAAATCTACGTGGTGGATAGTCGAAAGGTACTGCCGGAAAGCTGGGAGCAGATGCGAGATCGACGAAGCCTGCTGAAGGTGTCTGCCTCGGCGATAAAGTGGAGTTTTGTAAAAACCTTTCCCAGTACCGAGTCGTGCCTGGCGTATCTTGAAAAGCACAAGTTCGTCTCTGTAGTGACTTCTCCACACACCAAAGGGCAGCGGAATGTAGTGTTGCATCAAGGGCGATATACGCACAAAAGGCTCGCGGTGTGGTTCGGCAGTGAGGCGCAGGGAATCAGTGATCTGGCGGTGGAGAATAGTGATTTTTGTATCAATATTCCTATGTGCGGAATCATAGAAAGCATGAATCTTGGCACAACCACCGGCGTAGTGCTGTATGAGGTGACTCGCCAGCGCCGAGAGTTTGTCAGCCGCAGAAAGTCTGCAGGTTAAGTCGGCAACACCCAGCCAAAGGTTTCCAGCAAGGATTGGAAGCATCCCCTGGGGTTGGCGACCAGTGTGAGTTTTTCGCCGGTAACCGGGTGGTTGAGCGACAGCTCGTAGGCGTGTAACAGCAGTCTTGCGCAATTGTATTCTGCGGCGAACAGACGGTTATGTGTCGATTTTCCGTATTTTGGGCAGCCGATTAGTGGGTGTGAAATGTGTTTGAAGTGCCTGCGAATTTGGTGGCGCCTGCCGGTCTCAAGCTGGACCTCGACCAGAGAGTATCGGCTACTGGGATATCGGTCGACTTCATAGGGAAGCTCTACGGTGCCCAGACGCCGGTATCGGGTAATTGCGCTCTGGCGAGGTAGTTCACTCTTGGGGCGTTTACGCTGGTGTTTGAAGTCTGCAACCGGTGGCAGGGGATGGTCGATCACCCCTTGCTCCGGGCAATAGCCGCGGCAAATCGCCAGGTATTTTTTAACTGAGGTGTCGCTGTTCAGTTGCGCTTGTAGGGCGGCGGCAGTTTCGCCGCTCTTGCCAAATAGGATGACACCGGAGGTAGGTTTGTCCAGACGGTGTACCGGAAACAGGTGGCAGCCGACAAGATCGCGCAAATACTGAAGGAGAATCCGGCTTTCGTGTTTGTCGATATCGGAGCGATGAACCAGCCAGCCTTCTGGTTTGTAGGCGGCAACCAGGTACGGGTCGTCGTAGATTAATTCCGGAGTCATTCAGCTGTTCTGGGGTATGGGGGGTAGCGACAGCATTATATGCTGAGCAGTTGCGATCTTCACACCCGATGAGCGGGCTTCGTTAAGGGCGGTGACCAAACAATCGATTGGTGTAAACAAGGAAATCGTTATGCCTGTAAAAATGGTACTTAATAACAATGCACAGCCGGGTTCTGTACCGGTAAAAATCTTCACCTCGGATATTGAAAATTCGGCATTGCAACAGCTGAAGAATATTGCCCAGCTTCCCATCGTATATTCTCATGTGGCGGCGATGCCGGACGTACATATGGGTATTGGCGCAACGGTAGGCTCGGTGATCCCGACCCTGGGAGCAATCATTCCGGCGGCGGTGGGCGTTGATATTGGCTGTGGCATGAATGCCGTGCGCACGTCCCTGCATGCTCATCAGTTACCGGACAACCTGAAGCCGCTGCAGGATGCGATTGAGGCTCAGGTGCCGGTGGGCTTCGCGCGCCACAAACAGGTTCACGCCCGAGAAAATGCAGCGAAAAATCTCGCTTCTGGTGCCGACCTGTTGTTTGCCCGCCATCCAGAATTGCTCAAGAAGCTGCGTAATCCCCAGGAGACCTGGGTAACTCAGTTGGGGACACTCGGTGGTGGGAACCACTTTATCGAAATCTGTCTGGATGAAGACAATTTTGTCTGGGTAATGCTGCACTCCGGCAGCCGTGGAATAGGGAATGCCATTGGTCAGCACTTTATCCAGCTGGCAAAACGGGACATGGAGGGACATATTCATAACCTCCCAGACCGTGATCTGGCCTATTTCCAGGAGGGAAATCCGCACTTCGATGAATATGTCGACGCGGTGCACTGGGCGCAGGAGTATGCGCGGGTCAATCGTCAGGAGATGATGAAGCTGGTATTGGAGGTTCTACAGGGACAGTTGCCACCGTTCACACTGACTTCTGAAGCGATCAACTGCCATCACAATTACGTGGTGCGCGAGCAGCATTTCGGGCGCGATGTATTCGTTACCCGTAAGGGGGCGATCAGTGCTCAGCATGACCAGTTGGGAATTATTCCCGGGTCCATGGGTACCCGATCCTATATCGTGCGTGGCCGCGGGAACCCGGAAGCTTTCTGTTCCTGTGCTCACGGTGCGGGGCGACGCATGAGTCGCACAGCAGCGCGCAAGCGATTCACCACAAGGGATCTGGTAGCGCAGACAATGGGGGTTCAGTGTCGCAAGGACAAAGGGGTAATTGATGAGATCCCGGCGGCCTATAAAGATATTGACCAGGTGATGGAGAACCAAACGGATCTGGTGGATGTGGTGCATACCCTGAAACAGGTGATCTGCGTTAAAGGCTGAGTGGCTACAGCTCTGATTGATTCAGGGCTGTAGTCTATTGGGGAAAGTCGCTCAGGGGTTCCACATATACCCAGCGCTTTTTGTGCAGCTTGAACAGTGAAATTTCATGAAGGGCATGCTCTATGTCCCCCTCCAAATACCACGCTTTGAATTCCACAATGGACTTTTTCAGTCCCAGTTTACTCCTTATCACCTCCAGTCGAGACCACTGGGTAGTCAATTCCTCCGGGCTGAGCTCGGGGCAGGTGTCGGGATGCCAGGTTTTGCGGAGATAGGGGAGGTTACCGGTGACGTAGGCGCTGTAGCGGCTGCGCATCAGGGTTTCTGCATTGTTTGGGTAGGCTTTGCCGGAAAGATATATATCACAGCACTGGGCAAAAGGCTTTCCCGAGCTGCAGGGGCAGTTGTGAGGCATGGCGTTGCAGATTTTCTTGGGCTTGCTGAATAGAGGGCAATGATAGCAGTGAAGATGGTAGACCGCTCGGTCACCACGTGTGCGTGGGTTTGATGCGCGAATTTAACGAACGGCGCGCCGTAGCTGCTAGGCTATTCAGAGTGGTGAATACGTATCGCGGGTGCTGTTATGAAGCGCTGGTATCGAGTTTCCGGTTTTCTCCTGGTGTTATTGGTGTGCCAGTTGCCGTTACTTGTCTCTGCACAGTCGGAGGACTCGGTTCAGGACCGTGTTGGCGGTGGCCAGAGTCCCTACCTGAGTTTCTGCCAGGAGCGGTTTTACGAGGAGGACGACGGTCTGATTCGGTGCAACTGGGCTGTCAACTTCAATTACGCCTGTTTTGTTTCCTATCCGTCCAACAAGGTGATTCAGGCTGGATCAAAGATTTCCGAGCCCGAAGTAGTGGGGGAGTGTGACAATGGGGAGCGTATTATCAAGATTCTGCACTATTAACTCGCCCGCCTGACTTGAGGAACACGTAATAGTTTTCGTCATAGCTGTTAGCATTGAATGCTGTTACAAAAACACAGCTACTAAAAATAATTGAAAACCGGGAGGGGGCATGTATCAAACTCCAGAGTTATCGCCGTCGATAATCTGCGCTGACATTCGAGTACAGCGGGTGTTTCGCTGGGTAGGCAGTACGATATTGATTGGCCTATTATCGGCTTGTGGAGGTGGCGATAAGCCGGAAGCCCGAAAAGCCGACTTCGCCCGACAGGATACTTTCCCTTCTACCTATAAAGCTGATGAAGCTACGCCAGTGCTGATTCGCGGTGCCACGCTACTCACGGGCACCGGTGAACAACGCCTTAATACCGATCTGCTGCTAAAAGACGGCAAAATTTCGGCGCTGGGTGAAGACCTGAAGGCCCCACGCAAAGCGACGGTTATTGAGGCTCGGGGCAAGTGGGTTACTCCCGGCATCATTGACGTGCACTCTCACCTGGGGGACTACCCCGCGCCGGCCATCGAGTCTTCCCAGGACGGTAACGAAATGACTGCGCCGAATACCGCACAGGTTTGGGCAGAGCATTCGGTGTGGACACAGGATCCCCAGTTTGCGTTGGCGCTGGCAGGGGGCGTGACTACGCTGCAGATTCTGCCTGGCTCGGCCAACCTGTTCGGTGGCCGCGGCGTAACCCTGAAAAATGTCCCCGGCCGCAGCGTACAGGATATGAAATTTCCCGGCGCTCCCTACGGCCTGAAAATGGCTTGTGGAGAAAACCCCAAACGGGTCTATGGTGGCAAGGGCTCCCTGCCATCCACCCGTATGGGCAACGTCGCCGGTTACCGCCAGGCGTGGATCGAAGCTTCAGCGTACAGGGACAAGTGGCAGGACTACCAGGGCAAGGGCGGGGAAGAGCCAGAGCGGAACCTGCAGCTGGAAACCCTGGCGGGGGTGCTGAATGGCGAAATTCTGGTACACAACCACTGCTATCGCGGTGAGGAAATGGCGATCATGATGGATATTGCCAAGGAGTTCGATTTCCAGATTTCCACCTTTCACCACGCGGTAGAAGCCTACAAGGTTGCCGACCTGCTCGCGGAGAACAAAGTCTGTGCGGCCATGTGGGCGGACTGGTGGGGGTTCAAGCACGAAGCGTTTGATATGACCGAGGCAAACATCGCCATCGTCGACCAGGCCAAGGCCTGTGCCATGATCCATTCGGATTCTGCCATCGGCATCCAGCATCTTAATCAGGAGACGGCTAAGGCCATGGTGGCAGGGCAGCGCGCCGGCTTCCATATCGAGCCCCGGCACGCGGTTACCTGGATGACGCTCAACCCGGCAAAGTCCCTGGGTATCGACGCGGTCACCGGAAGCCTGGAGAAAGGCAAGATGGCGGATGTGGTCATCTGGTCGGGTAATCCCTTCAGTGTCTATGCCAAAGCGGATCAGGTCTTCATTGACGGTGTGCTGATGTATGACCGCGACGATCCCTCGCGACAGCCTCACAGCGATTTTGAACTGGGCATTCTCGATGCGGAAGGCGAGCGCCTGCCGGAAGGAGGTCAGCAATAATGAACAAGAATACGCGATTCAAATTTTATGGGGTGTTGTTGGCCGCGCTGGTTGCCGGTGCAGCGCCTCAGCTGTTCGCTGACACCCTGCTGATCAAGGGTGCGAAAATTATTACCCTGGATGAGCAGGGCACTCTGACAGTCGGAGACATGCTGGTACGGGATGGGCGCATTGAGCAGATTGCAGAGAACCTGGACGCGGTGACCGCGGACCTCGTGATCGACGGCAAGGGCAAGGTGGTGACGCCGGGCATTATTGCTCCCAGCAGCGAACTGGGGCTTACCGAAATCGGCGCAGCGGCATCTACCAATGACAGTGCCATCAGCGACGCGCCGCTCGGTGCTGGTTTTGATCCTGCGGTGGCATTTAATCCGCAGTCCACATTGATTCCATTCAATCGCGCCGGGGGCCTGACTCGAGCGGTGGTACTTCCCGGCAGCGAGGAAAAGATTTTTGCCGGTCAGGGATTCGCCATCAAACTCACTGGAGGTTATGACAGCGTCACCCAAACCGGATTGGTACAGAAAGTATACTTTGGTGAATCCGGTGCACAATTGGCCGGTGGCAGCCGTGCACTGGCGTATGCTCAGATTGAACAGGCGCTGAGTCAGGCTGGGGAATATGCGGCTAACCGCGCTGCGGTTCGCCGTGGCGACTGGCGCGAGCTGGACTATTCGCTGGAAGATCTGGATGCACTGCAGCCAGCGTTGAGTGGCGAGCAACCACTGTTGATTGCTGCCGACCGCTCCAGCGACATCCTGCAGTTACTGGCACTGGCAAAGAAGTTCAACCTGAAACTGATCATACTCGGCGCGGCCGAAGGATGGATGGTGGCAGACGCCCTGGCCGATGCACAGGTGCCAGTGGTGATCGACGCCCTGGGGAATACTCCCAGCGCGTTTGAAGCGCTCGGGGCGCGCATGGATAACGCAGCGCTGCTGCACAAGGCCGGCGTAACCGTGGCGATCAGTGGCCCTGGTTATGCAGGCTCACACAATAGCTACCTGTCCCGTCAGGGCGCGGGTAATGCGGTTGCCTACGGATTGCCCTATGAGGATGGGATCAAAGCGATTACGGCCAATGTTGCGGAAATTTTTGGACTCGAAGGGGGGACTCTGGCGGCGGGTAACCTGGCCGAGCTGGTCGTCTGGAGTGGGGACCCACTGGAGGTGACGTCCTATGCGGAAATGCTGTTGATTGATGGCCAGCCGCAGTCCCTGGTGAATCGCTCAACGCGCCTGCGGGATCGCTATCTGCACCCTAAAGCAGGTACCGGGCATGCCTACGAACGATAAGTTGCTACTTGTTAGCGTTATAAAGTGCAAGTTAGAAGTAGCGCAAAAAAAAGTATGAAACAGGTTGGAAAAGCTGATGAGTGTTGAAGTTACCGCGTTATATGCCGGGTTGTGTGGCTTGCTGATGATTGCTTTGGCATTCAGAGTGGTTGGGTTTCGCCGCGGTAAAAAAATTGGTATCGGAACTGGTGGCGATAAACAGGGTGAGGTGCTGGTGCGGGCCCACGCCAATGCGGCGGAATATGTCCCTATCGCATTGCTCCTGTTAATGGCGGCAGAAATCAACGGGCTGGCACCACTGTGGCTGCACAGCCTGGGCTCGACACTGGTGTTCGCCCGTTTATTGCACGCGATTGGCCTGATCGGCGGGAAAGGAGGCTATCACCCGGGGCGTTTTGTCGGCACTGCGCTCACCTGGTTGGTGATCATTATCCTGGCGGTGATTAACATTCTGTCTGTGTTCTGAGAAGAAAACGGAGTGAAAAAAAGCCCGGCAAGCCGGGCAGAGTACAGGGATGGAATGGAATCTGCGCAGGCTTGTACGGGTATCGTATGAGCCTGCGGCAACCGCTTACTGGTTGGCGGCCAGGGGAGTGACGTTTTCTTCGCCGTGGGCTACGGGTTGTTCTTCGAAAGCGTCATCTTCTGTCAGTAAATCTTCTGGCTTTCCTTTACAGGCCTTGGCCAGTACTTCGCGGCGCTTGGCCAGCATCAGGCCAATTTCTTCACTGGCTTGCTCGGAAACGCCATCAACATGACGCTCGATCAGGGCAGTGATGTTGGCTGCCAGTTCCAGCATTTTGTCGTGTTCTTCGGCATCTTTTTTGTTGTCGAACATGGCTCCGTCTCTATCGCATTTCCAGACTGCTACTACCGCCATAAGGGCCTCCTGATGGTCTTGGGCGTTTATTCTTGGCAATAACCGTGTGTTGTTATTGAAGTGGATGCATGTACAGTATCTGTATAGATGTTCAGTGTCAACGGCCGAGCGGAAACCGGTGGGGGTATAGGGTGAACTGGTCACATAGCAATTTGCTCAGAGTTTCTGCATCCAAATGCGGCTCTCCCCACGTCCATCTGCTGAAAGGTAAAAGTCGCACTGAAACGGGCGGCTGCTGCGGTACCCCTGATACAAACTGGTCGAAAAAGGTACAATCCTGCGCCAGTTGATCCGACGACTGATTTTGCCGTGCGGATGGTTGCGGGGGAAGTATCACTGAAAGCACCGCGATCAGGTAAATTGCAAGAGCGAGATAACATCAATGAGAGCGAGTAACACCACCATGCGTAAACGCATGCCCATCTGGGCCTTTGCCGTCGCAGCCACTCTGAGTATGGGGGTTTCCGGATCCCTGTGGGCACAGGACGAGGTCGGCGAGGCGCCCCAGCCGCCGACGCCACCAGCCCCAGTGGTAGCGCCGGAACCGGTAGAGAAAGAGGCGACTAAACAGGTGCGTATCCTGCGTCAGGGGGACGGCAGCCTGCGGATCCATGCCCGGGATGAGAACGGTGAAACGGCCAATGTCGAGATCGATCTCGGTGAAGAATTCGGCGGCGCGGTGACCCGGCGCATCTATGAAAAGCTCAAGGAGAAGGGCGTACTCGACGAGCAGGGCCTGGTGATCGAGGAATCGCTGGAATCGGTGCCGCGCAATATCGACATCGGTATCTCCACGGAAATGGCCCGGGAACATGCCCGGCAGGCGCGGGAGCACGCCCGCGCGGCGCGGGATCTGGAGCGCAAGGCAGAGGTCTACGCCTATAACTACAGCGACTCGGATGATTCTGACATTGCACTGGTTATTCCCGTGATTGCCATCCTGGCTGTTTTTGGTACCCCCATCCTGATTGTTTGGCTGGTCACCCGCAACAGCTATCGCAAAAAGCAGCTGGTGATGGAGAACATCAATCGTATGGTTTCCGAGGGGCGCGATATCCCGCCGGAGCTGCTGGACGCGCTGGAAGGAGAGAGCACTGGGAGTACCAGGGACCGCGGATTTACCCTGATGGCTGTGGGCGCGGCAATCTTTATCTGGCTCACTGCCGCCGCCGGTGTGGGGGTGGGTAGCCTGGGCCTGATCCCGCTGTTTATCGGTGTGGCACGCTATATCAACTGGAAGCTCGATCACCAGCAAGCAGGTTAAGGACGGCGACCCATGAACCTCAATGATGAGGATCTGATCAGGCGCGTCGTCGATGACGGGGACCAGCGGGCTTACGCCCAGCTGGTTCGTCGCTATCAGTCACAGCTGCGATTCTCGCTTCGTCAGCTGTGTGATGGCGACCAGGGGCTGGCCGACGATATGGCGCAGGAGGCCTTTATCAAGGCCTACAAGGCATTGCCTGCATTTCGGGGGGATGCGCGCTTCAGTACCTGGCTGTACCGTATTGCCTACAATCTGGTCATGAGCTACAAACGCAAGAACGCACCGGATGTGGATCAGGATGCGGTTGACCGTGCCCAGGCTCAGCAGAGCGTCGAAGAGGCGCAGCAGCTGGGTATGGCCAGAGATCTGAATACGGCGATGGGGGAGTTGAGTGAAGCCCAGCGGCAAGCGGTACATCTGTGTATGCAGCGCGGTTTTTCCCATGAGGAGGCTGCCAGTATTATGAAGTTGCCGCTAGGCACGGTAAAATCTCACGTTAATCGCGCAAGAGCCAAGTTGCAGACGCTGCTTCAGGCCTGGCGGGAGGAGGTAGTCGGTGGCTGATTTCAAACATCAATCAGCAGGTTCCCGGAACACAACGGGTGGTTCTACAGGTATGGTGATCAAAGACGGTATTGTTCAGTCCGCGCACGGTGCCCTGGAGGGTGAGCCGGACTTTGATGCATGGCTGTCGCAGCAGTTGCAGTTCAGTGAGCCTCATCTCGATGATGACGGCTTTTGCGAGCGTGTTATGGCGGAACTGCCGCCGGTGCCGGCGAAGCGCGCCGAGCGTCGGGCGACCCGTTATCAGTACGCGGCCGTGGTCGCGGCGTCCGCCATTGTCTGCTGGCAGTTCCCCTTCGAACAGGTGCTCACGCAGGCAGCCCAGCAGAGTATCAGTCTCTACAGTCTCATGGGGTTGGGTATTCTCGGCTCCATCGCGGCCATGACTGGCGGTATCTTGGTAGCTCGGCGCTGATCTTTCCCCGTATCCGCTTTCCCAATAGCTGGGGCCGTTGTCTCAACAGGCCCCGGACTCTTCTCTTCCTCTCACTTTTACGTTTTGGTTCCATGTTCTCGAATTTAGGGAAGTTTGGCCCCGATCCCGGGGGCTTAGCGTTGGTATTGCCCCAGATCTATCTCACCGCGTTTGGTTACGCGAATCGCGGGCAGAATGGACTGCCTCAATCCTAACTTTGCTTCCAGTTCGTAGGGCACGCTGTTTCCCTGCAGCCGAATGAGCTCTGCCGCTGCCATAAACGACCCCATGATGTTGGCCGAGGCGTCTACCACGATGGCGTCCTGACCGTAGGCTGGGATCACCGGCAGGTTACTCGATGTACCTGTGATCACCTTGTGGCCCGCCAATTTGAGGGTGTAGTACAGGCCGGACAGGGACAATTCACGGTTGTTGGGGTTGAACACGCGCAGGTGGATGCGAAAACGCAGGTCGCCACTACCGTTGCCGGGCAGGGGTTCCAGCGCGGTTAGCTGCACTTCCGGCTTTTCAAACTCCGGCGACAGGGTGGCACAACCCGGTATAGACAAGGCCAACAGCAATAGTACAAACGCCCGTGTGCGCAGTGTGCCGGCGATGTCGACCAGATTTTTTCTATTCCACTTCATATACAAGTACAAGCTATTCAATGTGTTCCCCCGGTAATTAGTGGCCGCGTTGTTTCAGGTCTAGACCATTTCTGTGACGTCCGGTTCAGCGGTGGAGGGGTATCGGTACAGGATCCAGCGGTAGTAGTAGCGTACGGATTGGGTTCAACACAAGAATATCCGGCGGGGACTATACTCAGGTCGCGTTTCAGAACCTGTCGCTGAAGCGTCATCCAGGGTCTGCAGTGCCAAATATCGAATAACAAATATCTGGGTGGCGCACCACAGCTGCAAAGGCAATGAGCGGGGGCGTTTAAAAGGAGTATTCCGTGGAGTTTGCCGAACTTCAGCCGGACCTTCAGCAGTGGATCCGCGACGCGGTAAAAGCTGGCCAGCAGCCATCGGTGATGGTCGAGGCGCTGCTGCGAGCAGGTTACCAGCCCAGTATTTCTCGGGCGGTGAAGCAGTGCATCGCCGATTTTGGTGGAAGCGGAGACCCAGATTGCCGATTGCCCCGGGCGCAAGCGGATTCCGGTCAGCGCTTCCGTCTGTTCGAGCCGCAGACGAATAATATCCCTGTGGACACACAGCGGGTGGAAGTCCTGCTGTCGTTGCGCAGTCCCAATCTCATACTTTTTGGCAACCTTCTATCTGCCAGTGAGTGTAATGCCCTCATAGAGCTCTCTCGTCCACAATTGAAGCCATCCCGGGTGGTCAACTCAGATAACGGCGCCTTTGATCTGGGGGAGGCGCGCACCAGTTATGGTGCCTGTTTTCAGCGGGCGGAATGTCCCTTGATTGCGGCGATTGAAAACCGTATCGCCCGGTTGCTGGGGGTGTCGGCGCGAAGAGGGGAGCCACTACAGATTCTGCATTACGAGCGCGGAGCACAGTACAGGCCCCATTACGATTTTTTCAGCCCCGAACGAGCGGGTCATAGGGAGGTTTTGTCACATGGCGGGCAGCGTGTGGGCACCCTGATCATGTACCTTAATGACGTCGTCGCGGGAGGGGCAACGGTATTCCCAAAGCTGGCACTGGAAATTTTACCGAAAAAGGGGTGCGGTCTGTTTTTCTCGTATGCCAACGAACGTGGTGAACTGGATTACCAGACCCTGCATGGAGGTAGCCCGGTAGGGGAGGGCGAGAAATGGATCGCGACCAAGTGGTTGCGCCAAGCGGATTATGTGACGGAAGAGGACTGACAACCTGGCTGGGAGCAGCGGCTGGACGATTTCGGCGGCTATGTACTTTATGTTTCATTTTTTCACTTTCGGCTTTTCTTGCTTGAGCCCCGTGAGCTGCACCGTGCAGGCACAACCCCCTGTCGACGACAAAACCAAAGAACTAGCCGAAACACTCGAACTGGCCAAGGTAGCGCCAACCTCGTTTTCCCATGTGCTTGAGGCGGTGACCGGATCCATGCTGGATATCTGGAATGCTTTTCTCGGGCATATCCCGTTCTTCGTTGCCGGTTTGGTGATGCTGCTGCTGACCTGGGGGGTGTCTATTGTCGCCGGGAAATTTACCCGCCGTTTTGCCAGAAAAACCACCAAACGCTCATCCCTGCACGATCTGCTGGTGCGATTGACGAGAATCGTCATCTGGCTGCTGGGATTATTGATTGCCGCGATGATCCTGTTTCCGGGGTTGACGCCGGCCAGGGCCCTGGGCGGATTGGGGTTGCTCTCGGTGGCGGTGGGATTTGCGTTCAAGGATATGTTTGAAAACTTCTTTGCCGGAATTCTGATCCTGTGGCGCTTTCCTTTCGAGGCGGGAGACGTCATCAAGTGCGAGCAGGTGGAGGGGCGGGTTGAGGCGGTAGAAGTGCGCAACACCACGATTCGCCGTACAACGGGAGAGCTGGTGATTGTGCCCAATCTGTTTCTGTTCAAGAATCCCTGTGAAATTCTTACGGATCGCAACAAGCGGCGTTTTACCATTTATGTCGGCGTGGGATACGGCGAGGATGTGGACGCGGCGGTAAAAGTGATCGAGAACGCGGTTTTGGGCTGTGAAATGGTCCGTGACGACGAGCCGATCCAGATTTTCCCCCGCGCGTTTGGGGACAGTAGCATCGATATTGAGGTCACATGGTGGGGTGGTTCTACGCCTCTGCAGGAGCGGGCATCCCGCGGCGAGGTAGTGACGGCTGTGAAGCGAGCTCTGGAGGACGCGGGGATTGAAATTCCGTTCCCGCATCGCACACTGACGATCAGGGATGCGACCGGGGTTTTGCAGAAAGAGGTCTGAGTGTATTTAACACTGGGGGCTTTCTAAGCGCTGAGGGCTCTCTATGCGCTGAGGGCTCTCTATGCGCTGAGGGCTCTCTATGCGCCGAGGGCTCTCTATGCGCTGAGGGCTCTCCGTACACTGAGAGCACTGTAATCGCTGTTAAATATTAGGTCTCAGAGTGTGCTGTCGGGCTGGTTTTCGGGGCGCGCTTTTTCAAATGCAGGCAGAGATGCGCAGGCTGCTGCAATCCGGGCAATATTGGGGTAGTTGTGCATTTCCATGCCGAAGCGTTCGGCATTGTAGATCTGCGGAATCAGGCAACATTCGAACAGGCCCGGTTCAGATCCGCTTACAAATTCGCCGCTCAGTCCGTCAAGCTGGATCTCCAGGGCCTGAAAGCCTCCATCGATCCAGTGGCGTATCCACGCCACTTTCTGCGTGTCGCTGGCGCCCAGTTCTGATTGCAGGTATTTGAGTATGCGCAGGTTTTGTACTGGTTGGATGTCACAGGCAACGTTGTAAGCCAGTGCGCGTACCCGGGCGCGATCAAGGGCATTGCGGGGTAACAGGGAGGGTTCTGGATACTGCTCCTCCAGCCATTCCAGTATCGCGAGTGATTGCGTCAGAACGTCGCCCCCTTCGATCAGGGCTGGCACTAATCCCTGGGGGTTTAGCTGGCGATACTCTGATTCCTGCTGTTCTCCCTTTAGCAGGTTTACCGGGTGGTATTCGTAATCCAGACCTTTCAAGTTGAGCGCAATACGTACCCGATAGCTGGCGGAGGAGCGAAAGTAGCCGTGCAGTTCCATTCAATTGATTCCTGTCCATGCGCCCCTTTCTTGGGGGTGCAAGCTGGAGGTTGGGCAACCCGAAAGTGGCTCTGATACGCTCGCGCAAATTGTTTGCGCGAAACAGCCTTTGGTCTGACAAAAATGGCGTCAAACCCCGTATAATGCGCGGCCGATTTCGTCTGAGGTTGTACGGGTGTACCTGGTTATCGATCTATTCAACCGTGATCGCTGCCTTGGGAAGCCCTTCTGGTCGATTGGACGTGTTGATGAGCACCCGCATCGGCAGCCGTTGGGAGCCTGAGGCTGCCAAAATTTTCTGCGGCAGTGGTTACATTTGAAACCAATGTTAGTTACATTTGAATTCTGGTACAACCCCGTCCCTCAGCAGGTGAATGAAGCGCGATGACAATTGATAACACACGAAGCGAAACCGCAGAGCTGACTGATCCCATCGATGCGGTGCGTCCGGACGATCTGCGGCTGGAGAAATTTCTGCCGTACCGGTTGTCGGTACTTTCCAACCGCGTCAGTAATGCCATCGCGGATGCTTATAGCGCGCGCTTCGACCTCACTATCCCTGCCTGGCGCGTGATGGCGATTCTCGGACGTTTTCCCGACCTGTCCGCAGCGGATCTGGTTGAGCAGACGGCGATGGACAAGGTTGCTATCAGCCGCGCGGTGTCCATTCTTATCAAGAACGACTACATCACCCGCAGCGAGGACCACGCCGACCGCCGCCGCCAGGTGTTAAACCTGTCGGAGCTCGGGCGGGATGTCTACGACCGCATCGTGCCGCTGGCGCAACAGTATGAAAATGACCTGATGAGCTCACTTTCCTCGGAAGAGCGCGGCCAGCTCGACAGCATTATTGAAAAGCTGATGGCGCGGGCGCAGGACTGGGAAAACCGCGGGCTGATTGACTAAGCCAATCGCTCGCCTGTCGTCATTCCCGCGAATTTTTCAGAAGGCGCCCTGACACACGTGCGCCTCGTCGAATTACCAGGAGTTACCATGTTTGATCATTTGCACAGCCTGCCCGCGGATCCGATTCTGGGGCTGCTGGCCAGCTATCGCGCAGACACCAATCCACACAAAATTGATCTGGGCGTTGGTGTGTATAAAGACGAAGCGGGCCATACCCCGGTTCTGCAGGCAGTGAAAGAAGCGGAAACCCGTCTGTTGCAGAGCGAGGAAACAAAGGCCTATGTCGGGCCTGCGGGCACGCCGGAATTCAATACCGGCATGCAGGAGCTGGTATTGGGCGCTGGCCACCCGGCACTGGTGGGGAACCGTGTGCGCTCCGCGCAAACCCCTGGTGGTTGTGGCGCACTGCGCGTACTGGCGGAATTTACAAACCGGGCCAAAGCCGGCGCGACTATCTGGGTGAGCGATCCTACCTGGGCCAACCATGTGCCCCTGCTGGGCAATGCGGGTCTGCAGATTAAGAGTTACCCCTACTATGACCGCGCCACCAGCAGTCTCCGGTTCGACGCCATGGTGGAAACCCTCAAGAATGTCGGCGAGGGCGATCTGGTGCTGTTTCACGCGTGCTGCCACAACCCCTGCGGTGCGGATCTCAGTCGTGAACAGTGGAAAGTACTGGCTGAAATGGCTCAGAAACAGGGCTTCACACCATTTATCGATATGGCCTATCAGGGCTTCGGGGAGAGTCTGGAGGCGGATGCCTACGGTCTGCGCCTGATGGCAGAATCTGTGCCGGAAGTTCTTGTGGCCGCGTCCTGCTCGAAAAATTTTGGCCTGTATCGCGAGCGCGTCGGCCTCGCTATGGTGATCTACAGCGACGCCGCGGCGGCGGATCGCGGTCAGAGTCAGCTGCTGAATGTGGTGCGCGGCAACTATTCCATGCCTCCGAATCACGGTGGTGCGATTGTGGAGTCGATTCTTACCGACGCCGGACTAAGGGCAAACTGGGAGGCAGAGCTGACCGAAATGCGCGAACGCATCAATAGCTTGCGTGCAGGTCTGGTTGAGAGTCTGCAGATTGCCGGTGCCGTTGGCGACTTCAGTTTTATCCGGCAGCAGAAGGGCATGTTCTCGTTTCTGGGGATTAATCCTGAACAGGTGCAGAAGCTGCAACAGAAATATTCTATTTATATGGTAGATTCCAGCCGCATTAGTATTGCTGGTCTGAGTCAGAGCAATATGGCGTATTTCTGTCAGTCCGTTACTGAAGTCCTGGAGTCCTGACAGGAGCGCTTGCAGCCGTCCTGATAAGTGCGGCAGCGCGCTGCCGCTTACAAAATTTTCCTCCCGGTGCATCTGCCTGTGGTGCGCCCGCTCAGTAAATTTGATGTTGAGCCGAATAAGGAAGTTGAGGTAGAAGCCCGTGTCCGAGTCATTAGTCAAACCCTGGGATCCATCCAGCTGGCGTAAAGTGCCGGCCCATCAGCAGCCGAAGTATCGCTCGGTTGCCGATGTAGAGGCCGTTGAAGAACAACTTGCCGGTTATCCGCCACTGGTATTTGCTGAAGAGGCCAGAGAGTTGCGCCGACAGTTGGCGCAAGTGGCCGAGGGCAAGGCGTTTTTACTGCAGGGGGGCGATTGTGCGGAATCTTTTGCGGACTTTAATGCAAACCGTATTCGCGACACATTCAAGGTGCTGCTGCAGATGGCGGTGGTGCTCACCTTTGCCGGCAACCTGCCAGTGGTGAAGGTGGCGCGCATGGCCGGGCAGTATGCCAAGCCGCGCTCCGCAGATATGGAGACGGTAGCCGGGGTGGAACTGCCCAGTTACCGGGGCGATATCATCAATGGAATTGATTTCACCGCTGAGGCCCGGGTGCCGGATCCGCAGCGTATGTTGACCGCATACAACCAGTCTGCGGCCACACTCAACCTGCTGCGCGCCTTCGCTCAGGGTGGTCTGGCAGATCTGCATCAGGTCCATGCCTGGAATCTGAGTTTCCTGGAAAACAATCCATTGCGTGATCGCTATTTGCAGTTGGCTGAACGGTTGCAGGATGCGCTGGAATTTATGGCAGTGTGCGGGGTGAACTCCGACAATACCCCAGCTATTCGTGAGACCACGCTGTATACCTCCCATGAAGCCTTGCTGCTGAATTACGAGCAGGCACTTACCCGTACAGACAGCCTCACAGGCAAGTGGTATGACTGCTCCGCACATATGCTGTGGATCGGGGAGCGTACACGCCAGCTGGATGCGGCTCATGTGGAATTTCTGGCTGGCGTCTGGAATCCTATCGGGGTGAAGGTTGGTCCCGGTATGCAGACCGATGAACTGATTCGCCTGATTGATCGGCTGAACCCGCACAACGAACCCGGGCGGCTTACGCTGATTGCGCGCATGGGCGCGGAAACCCTGGGTGAAAAGTTGCCAGCGTTGGTGCGCGCGGTGGAAAGGGAGGGGCGCTCGGTCGTCTGGAGTACCGACCCGATGCATGGCAATACGGAAAAGTCATCCAGCGGTTACAAAACACGGAATTTCGACAAGGTACTGCGAGAAATTCGCGATTTCTTCGCGGTCCACCGTGCAGAAGGTACCCATCCCGGTGGTATTCACCTGGAGATGACTGGGCAGCACGTCACCGAGTGCACCGGCGGGGCGTGGAAAATATCCGATGCGGATCTCGCCAGCTGCTATCGCACCCAATGTGACCCTCGTCTGAACGCGGATCAGGTATTGGAGCTGGCATTTTGCATCTCTGAATTGTTGCGCGATGGTCGTGGCACCACTGTATAAATTTTTGAGGGGGGCGGGATGTATCAGCTGTATATCGGTAACAAAAACTATTCGTCGTGGTCGTTGCGCCCGTGGCTGTTAGCGAAGGCGCTGGATATCCCCTTTGAGGAGCGGTTGGTGCCGTTTGATGATGGCGGTAGCTGGAATAAATTCCGCACATTTTCTCCCACTGGCCTGGTGCCGTGTCTGGTCGATGGCGAGACCACCGTGTGGGATTCACTTGCCATTGCAGAATATCTTTACGAATCCTTGCCCCAGGTGTGGCCGCAGGAGCGACAGGCGAGGGCATGGGCTCGCTGCGCCGCAGCGGAAATGCACGCGGGATTTTTCGCTCTGCGCAATCAATGCAGTATGAATTGCGGGGTGACAGTATCCCTTCATCAGGTGGATGCTGCGTTGCAGCGAGATCTGGACCGGGTGGATGAGCTCTGGCAGCAGGGTTTGCATCGGTTTGGCGGTCCTTATCTGGCGGGGGCGGCATTTACCGCCGTGGATGCCTTCTTTGCGCCAGTGGTCATTCGCCTGCAGGGATATCAATTATCCCTGGGTGCTGAGGCGATGGCTTACTGCCAGCGCATTCTGGCATTGCCCGCGATGCAGGCCTGGATTGGCGAGGCGCTCCGTGAACCTTGGCGGGAAGTTGGCCATGAAGCTGAGTTGCATACGGTAGGGACCATCGTCGAGGATCGTCGGGGCTGATCGGCCGCTACGTCGAATTTCCGTTCTTCATTCTTTCCCGCCCCTCCCGTTTCTTTAGTTTATTTTCTACCGTTCATTTTTTAAGTTTCTGTGCAAATTCTCCCGGATTCTGGACAACTGGCGGCCAGAATCCTGGTTGCCGTTCAGTTACCTGGATAAAACTATACACTTAATAAGCCGTTATCAAATGATTGATGTATATCCAGCCCGTGCTTTCCTCCGAATTGTTATTCAATGCTGGGGGGATCTTCTGCCTCGTTTCTGGATCTCGGTGAAAAATTTGTGGTGTTGGGTGGGGCGTAGCGATCTATATACCCTCCGGTTACACTCCGGCAAGCAGAAATTTAACAAAAAAAATGCAGACAAGAGGACCGAGTCAATGCGCCAAACGCTGATCGCTATCTCCATCGCCGCTGCCCTGGCAGGTTTAGCTGGGTGTACGAAAGAATCCGGACAGGAGCATATTGCCAACCCCGTTGAGCAGGCGACAGCTTCCGCGGCCGCTGCGGATGTTGCGAAAACTAACCCGTTATTGGCGGAGTGGACGGGTCCCTACGGCGGCGTTCCGGCTTTCGATAAAATGAAGGTGGAAGACGTTATGTCTGCACTGGAATACGGCATGGCCCAGCGGCTTGCACAGATTGACAGGATTGCCGGTAATTCAGAGGCACCGACATTTGCCAACACCATTGCGGAAATGGAGCGCAGCGGGAAGCTTCTGGACCAGGTCTTCACTTATTGGGGTATCTGGAGATCCAATATGTCGTCGCCGGAATTCCGCGACGTGCAAGGGGAGATGGCGCCGAAGCTCGCGGACTTCAGCTCTAAAATCATTCAGAACGACAAACTTTTCCAGCGAGTGAAGGCGGTCTATGACTCCCGTGACGATGCCAACTTGAGCGCCGAACAAATTCGCGTGGTGGAGCTGATATACGATCAGTTCGCGACGAACGGTGCGACGCTGACGGGAGAAGCGCAGGCGCGCTATGCAGCGATCAACAAGCGCCTGGCCGAATTGCATACTCAATTTGGCAACAATGTTCTGGCAGACGAGGAAGGCTACGATCTGTTCCTTGCTGAGGATCAACTAAGTGGATTGCCGGAATCCTTCGTCAAGGCAGCCGCCGCCCTGGCAGAAGAAAAAGGCCAGAAGGGCAAATACGCGATTAGCAATACCCGTTCTTCCATGGATCCGTTCCTGACTTACTCCACGGATCGCAAATTGCGCGAGCAGGTCTGGACCAATTATTACAGTCGTGGCGACAACGGTGGTGAACACGACAACAATGCCATCATCGCTGAAATCCTGCAGTTGCGTGATGAACGTGTGGGCCTGCTGGGCTTCGACAACTATGCGGAGTGGCGCCTGCAGAACCGCATGGCGAAAACACCGGAGAGTGCCATCGAGCTGATGGAAGCAGTGTGGCCGGCAGCGGTTGCCCGTGTGCACGAAGAGGTCGCGGATATGCAGGCGGTGGCGGATGCGGAAAATGCTGGTATCACCATTGAGCCGTGGGATTATCGCTTTTACGCGGAAAAGGTGCGCAAGGCGAAATATGACCTGAATTCCGATGAGGTAAAGCAGTACTTGCAGTTGGACAAACTGCGTGAGGGGATGTTCTATGTCGCCGGGGAGCTGTTCAACTTCAGTTTCAGCGCAGTGGATGAGGGCGTAATCCCCGTATTCCATGAAGATGTGAAGGTCTGGGAAGTCAAAGACAAAACTACTGGTGAGCATATTGGTCTCTGGTATCTGGATCCGTTTGCGCGCGCAGGCAAACGCTCCGGTGCCTGGGCGACCATGTACCGTGATCACAGCTCTTTTGATGGCAAGCAGACCGTATTGGCGTCAAACAACTCCAACTTCATTAAGGGTGCTCCGGGCGAGCCGGTACTGGTGAGCTGGGACGATGCCGAAACCTTCTTCCACGAATTCGGCCACGCGCTGCATTTCCTGTCTTCCAAGGTGAGCTACCCGACCCTGAACAGTGGTGTGCGCGATTACACTGAGTTTCAGTCCCAGTTACTGGAGCGTTGGTTGAGTACAGATCCAGTCATCGATAATTACCTGGTACATTACAAAACCGGTGAGGCGATTCCCGCGGAGCTTGTCGCCAAAATCAAGAAGGCGGCTAACTTCAATCAGGGATTCGCTACCACGGAGTACCTGGCATCAGCGCTGGTGGACATGAAGTTGCACACGATCGATCCCGCCGGTATTGATCCGGACAAGTTCGAGCGTGAAACTCTGAGCAGTCTGGGTATGCCTTCGCAGCTGGTGATGCGCCACCGTACGCCGCATTTCTCCCACGTATTCTCTGGCGAGGGATATTCGGCAGGCTATTACGGTTACATGTGGGCGGATGTGCTGACGTCCGACGCGTCCGAGGCATTCGCCGAGGCAGAGGGTGGCTTCTACGACAAGGAAGTGGCTGCGAAACTGGTGAAATACCTGTTTGCACCGCGCAACGGGATGGATCCTGCAGAGGCTTACCGATTATTCCGGGGGCGCGATGCCGGAATCGAGCCGTTGATGCGCGATCGCGGTTTCCCGTTGCCGGGCCAGACTGCTGCTGGTGCCGGTGAATAACCTCACCAGCACTTGATGCTCTGACAACGAAAAAACCGCAGCGCTAAAACGTTGCGGTTTTTTGTGGATATATTTCTTCGCTTTTTAGTGTCCGCAGATACCGCGGCCCGGCGGCTCTTCTAGACTTGCAACAAAGGATATCGGGAGGCGATGCTGTGCCGAAGTGGCTGATTGTGGCTGGTTGTGCCCTGGTTATTGTGGGCGTCTTACTGCATTTCTTTCCAAACTTGTTCAGCTGGTTTGGGCGACTGCCGGGGGATATCCGTATCGAATCCGAGCGCAGTCGCGTCTATTTTCCCATCACGTCCATGATCATTCTCAGTGTCGTACTGAGCGTGGTTCTGAGCCTGTTCCGTCGCTGAATTATTTTTCCAGCAGCTGGTCCAGTGGCAGCTCGGTGCGGTAGCGCACCTGCTTGAGTGAGAAGCTGCTCTTTATATGGTCGATACCCGGCAACTCGGTGAGTTTCTTGTCCAGGAATTCTTGGTAGGCGTGCAGGTTCGGCACCACCACACGCAACAGGTAATCGAAATCGCCGGTCATCAGGTAGCATTCCATCACTTCGGGCCATTGGCCGATGGTGGACTCAAAATTCTGTAGTTCTTTCTTTACCTGATGGTTCAGGGTGACCTGGATAAACACGCTGACCGGCAGGCCGACCATATCGGGTTCCAGTAGCGTTACTGCGCGTTTTATAAACCCCTGTTCGTGCAGGTTCTTGACCCGGCGGGAGCAGGGGGAGGGGGACAGACACACTTTTTCCGCCAGCTCGATATTGGGGATGGTCGCGTCCTGCTGAAGTATTTCCAGTATGTGCTTGTCGATGGCGTCCAGCAAATAGGCCATGGCGGTACCTGAATTCCTGATGCGTTGTTCAGAGAGTGGTTGGTTCATTTTTGCAGGCGATAAACAGCGCTGGGTTGCTGGCCAGAATATCTGAATTGGCCAGTTTGCCTAGTAGGCTTAGCCGCGCTGTGGCAGAAAATTTCGCCCGCGATATCAGCACAACAAGTCATTTGATAAGGATTCTCGATTCCTCGGGCTGACTGCCTAATTATTGCAGAAATCATTCCAAGAGTGGTGATTTCTTTCCGTTGGCCGCCGCTTTTATAGCGAATTTGGTATGACCTGCCGGTTTGTCTGGTGATAGTTTACCGAGAACAACAAAACCTCACCGGATTCTGCTGGCCCGGATGACGCAATCTGCGGCGCCGGAATTGTCGGATCCTGCAATAACGAGAAGGTCACCTAACCATGGCGATGGTGGAATCAGATCAGGAGCTGGGCTTTGATCGGGCTTACTCCCTCAAGGCTGCGTTTACCCGGGAATCCGGCCGTATTTTTCTGACCGGTATTGATGCGCTGGTGCGCTTGCCCCTGATGCAGAAGCGGCTTGATGAGCGGGCCGGTTTGAATACCGCGGGGTTTATCTCCGGCTATCGGGGATCGCCGCTCGGAGGCTACGACCAGGCTCTCTGGCGTCACAAAAAAATACTGGCCGAGCAGGATATTCACTTCGAGCCAGGTATTAATGAAGACCTGGGCGCCACGAATATCTGGGGTACCCAGCTGCTGGATCACTACCGTCGCCAGGCCACCCGCGACGGTGTCTTCTCCATCTGGTATGGGAAAGGCCATGGTGTTGATCGTAGCGCCGATGTATTTAGACAGGCCAATATTCAGGGGACCTCGAAGCTCGGCGGTGTACTGGCACTGTGCGGTGATGATCACACGGCGGAATCCTCGATGTTTTCCCACAATACCGACCAGATTTTCGAGTCGGTGATGATGCCACTGTTGTTTCCTGCCACCATCGATGAGTATCTCACGCTGGGCCTTGCGGGTATTGCGTTGTCGCGCTTTTCCGGTTTGTGGGTTGGCTTCAAAACCATTACCGAAACGGTGGAGGCCGGCGCGTCAATACTCGTTCCAGAGCTGCCGCAGTTTGTGGCGCCGGCGGCCTTTGCGGTTCCTGCCCATGGCCTCAATTATGACCCGCACCTGAACTGGCCTGCCGAGCGGATGGAATACGAACGGCGTATGCTTGAAGAGCGACTGCCCGCCGCCCGCGCATTTGCGTATGCCAACCGGCTTGACAGGACCATTGTCGCGGCGCCGAAAAAACGCTTCGGAATCGTTACCGTCGGCAAGGCCCATGGCGACCTGCTGGAAGCACTGAAACTCCTGAACCTGAGTGAACCGGATCTGCTTGCCGCTGGTATTTCCATCTACAAGGTTGCCATGAGCTGGCCGCTGGAACCCCGCGGTATGAGCGAATTCGCCGGTGGTATGGAGCGAATACTGGTGGTGGAAGAGAAGCGCCCGCTGGTGGAAGACCAGATAAAAAATCTGTTCTACGGCTGGGCAGATAGTCGTCGACCTAAAGTCGTGGGCAAAAAAGATCTGCAGGGGGCGGAACTGTTGCCAGCTATCTGGGGCCTTGGACCGGATCAGGTAGCGAAGGCTATTACCCGCTGGCTGGCGGACACCGAGTTGGCTGCGAAACTGGTGCCGCTGGCCGAGAGCCTGGGTGCCGATGTTCCCGTCAAGGTCAGTGGTCTCTTGTCCCGGGAGCCCATTTTCTGTGCCGGATGTCCGCACAATACCTCAACCAAATTACCCGAAGGCAGCACCGGCAGTGCCGGTATTGGCTGCCACATCATGGCGTTGGGGAAAGGATTGCGCACCGATACCTATTCTCACATGGGGGGGGAAGGCGCGCACTGGGTCGGCTTGCACCGCTTTTCTTCCGACAAACACATCTTCCAGAATATGGGAGATGGAACCTACAACCACTCGGGTCTGTTGGCCATTCGCCAGGCGGTTGCGAGCAACGTCAATATTACCTACAAGATTCTCCTGAATGATGCTGTCGCCATGACCGGTGGCCAGCCCGCCGATGGCGAAGTCACCGTGCCGAGCCTGTCCAGCCAGCTGTTCGCGGAAGGGGTCGGGCAGGTCTGCCTGGTCAGCGAAAACCCCGACCACTGGCGTGATCATCGCCAGGCTCTCCCGGACGGGCTGCAGATTTTCCATCGCCATGAACTGGATCTGGTACAGCGCAACCTGCGCGAGGTGGTCGGCGTCACCGCCATTATTTACGAGCAGGTGTGCGCGGCAGAAAAGCGCCGTCGACGCAAAAAAGGACAGATGGTCGATCCCGCACAGCGCGTGCTGATCAATCATCGGGTGTGTGAAGGCTGCGGGGATTGCAGCGTGCAATCCAGTTGTATCGCGGTGGAACCACTGGAGACAGAATTCGGCCGCAAGCGCCAGGTGAATCAATCCAGCTGCAATAAAGACATGCGCTGTGCCGACGGCTTCTGCCCGAGCTTTGTGCGCATCGAGGGTGGGGCGCTTAAAAAATCGGACCTGAACACTCTCGCTGATGCAATTGATCTCGCCACGGCCAATCTTTCAGCGGCGCCCAGGCCGCAACTGGAGCAGCCATTGAATATTCTTGTGGCAGGTATCGGTGGCAGTGGCGTACTCACAGTGGCCGCGCTACTGGGGATGGCTGCGCACCTGGAGGAAAAGGGCAGTACTACGCTGTATTTCACCGGTCTCTCGCAAAAGAATGGTGCTGTGGTGGCACATGTAAAAGTGGGTAACCGGCCGGAGGATATAAACACCGCGCGTATTCGCGATGGCTCCACGGATCTGCTGTTAGGCTGCGACATGGTCACTGCCGCAGGCCAGCGTAACAAGTTTGCCCGCGGAAAAATGCGGGCAGTGCTCAACACCGCCGCAGTACCTGTTGCCGCATTTGTGCGCGATAACGATCTCGCGTTCCCAGCACAGGCCACTGAGGGAAGTATTGAGTCTGTGGCCGCGAGCTACTTTGCCTTCGATGCCAATCGTTATGCAGAGGCGTTGTTCGGCGATACGGTTGCGGCGAATCTGATGCTACTGGGCTATGCGTGCCAGCAGGGACTGTTGCCTGTGTCTCAGCGTGCGATTGAGCGAGCCGTTGAGTTAAATGGTGTGGCGGTGGAAAACAACCTGCGCGCGTTCCGGGCCGGACGCCTGCTGGTGGAAAATCCGCAGGCGATTGACGAGCTGATTGTCCCGGCCGGAGCGTTTGATTTCGCACAACCACTGGAGACGACAGATCAGTTGATTGCGAGATTGCGGGCAGAACTCATCGCATATCAGGGCACAGGCTACGCGGGGAAATTTACCTCTGCTATTGCCGAATTACAGCAGGCAGAACGCCGGCTTCCGGGCAGCAATAGCGATCTCACTCGCATCGCCGCCCGGAGTCTGTTCAAAGCCATGGCCTACAAGGATGAATATGAAGTAGCGCGTCTCTACAGTGGTGATTCCTTCCGACGACAGCTGCAGGATACTTTCAGTGGTGATTACAAAATCCGTTTCCTGATGGCACCGCCGTTGATCGCGCGCGGAAATGCCAGTGGCAAGATTCGTAAGATTACGTTCGGTCCCTGGCTCGCCAGGGTGTTGCCGGTACTGGCGAAGGGTAAGGCGCTGCGCGGGACCATTTTTGATGTGTTCGGCTACACCAGCGAGCGTCGTGATGAACGGCGCTGGGCACGGGAAGTGCATAACACTGTGCGTGCGGTGGCTGCATCGCTGGCCTCTGGAAATGCGGATGTCGCGGCCGAACTGTTGGCATTACCTCAGGAGGTTCGTGGGTACGGGCATGTGCGTGCAGAGAAGATGTCAGTCATCCGGCCGCGTTGGGATCTGTTGAAAAGCCGCTTTACCGACGGTGGCAGTCCCTGTGTCCCAGCCGGGGTGATCGCCGCGGTGCGGTGATCGCTTAAATCCGGGAGCCCGGAAGTCCGATTTGAAAATTGGTTCATATGGATAGCAACAAACCCGGGAATTCCGGGCTTGTTGCTATCTGCTCTTTCGGAACAAAAGTGTCGGCTACTGAGGCTTGATCGACAGGAACGGGTTGATCAGCTTGCCGAAGACCCCTGTCAGCGCTACCGGTGCTTCAACCACGGACAGGCACAGACACTCCTGGTCCTGAGTGGCGGTGGGACGGTGGATTTCACCGGGTTCCCGCACCAGAAAGTCGCCCCGGGTATAAACACCATCGGCATCGGAGAAGCTCCCGTATAGCACCATGGTAATTTCCTTGCCGCGATGATCGTGTTCGGCGACTTTGTTGCCGGGTGCAATGCGGTGGAATGACACTTCGTGGTGACGTTGACCGGTTTTCAGGCGCGCTTCTTTCAGTCCCTTCGACAGGCGGCGCCATTTCAGGGTTGAATTGGTGCGCATCAACTTTGAGACCACAGGGGGAAGGTCGGAAAATACCGGATCTTTCATCGCGAACGGTTTGTGGACACGCGCCACAACCTTTTCCGCCTGTTTCTCCGGTGCCTGATCGCCAGACTCAATTCTGTCCATCAGGCGCGCAAAGGCGTTCGCACTTTCCCCGTCTTCGTTGGTGGCTGGTACGGCGCTGTCCAGTAAGGTACCACCGATGCTGTTCATCATGCGGTACTGTGCGGCGCACTTGGTGCATAGCTGCAGGTGTGCGGACACCACGAGGCTGTGTGCCCAGTTCAGGCTGCCGCTGGCATACTCCAGCAGCATATTGTTGTCGGGGTGGTGATGAATCATGGTTACCTACCTGACAAGAGTGCTCTGTAATTTTTTCAATGCCAGGCGCACGCGGGATTTGACGGTCCCCAGGGGCAGGCCCAGCTCCACGGAGATCTCACTGTGAGATTTTCCCTCCAGATATGCTTTTTCAATAACGTGACTTTGCTCCGGGGGCAGGCTCTTGAGTCCTGCCGCCACGGAATTCTGGCTGCGCGACTGCTGCAGAAAGATCAATGGCTGATTGTCCTGGCTGTCATCCCAGATATCCTCTACTTCGAGGGTGTCATCGGTATCTGGCAGACGGCTGTTGCGGCGCAGCGCATCGATACGGCAATTGCGCATAATGGTGAATATCCAGGTGCTCGCAGATGATTTCTGTGGATCGAAGCTCGGAGCCTTGCGCCATACCCGAAACATGACTTCCTGTACGAGTTCGTCCGCGGCCTCGGGTGCCGAACTTTGGCCACCCCGACTGAACTGGAAGCCTTTGATCAGAGGTGCGAAGTGTGAGAACAAACGCTCAAATGCCAGTCGATCACGGCTATTGCCCACCTTGACCAGGAGGGCGCTCCATTCGTCGTCTCGTGTTTGCGGGGAAGACTGCATTGTCTTCAGACCACCTTTTCTCGCTTCCGTTGCCGCCATGTTATTACGTTTCGCTTGCTGAAATCATTGGAAGTCACCATTTGTTGCACTGTTTACGCGAGTGTTCCCGCTTTGGATCACTCGTTGGCCCGTTGCCGGTGCTAAACGGCTGAAGTGCCCCCCTTGGCGCAGTAATCCGATATCTCCCATTCAGCGTAAGGAGAGATCAAGAACAATGATTTTGTCATTAGGAGGTCGGGTATGGACGCGTTGGTGACGCGGATTAGGGAGCTCTATTCGGACTTTCTCGCCGCAGATTCCCGGCAGATCGCGGAGATTTACGCGGAAAACACTGTTTTTCGTGACCCGGTACATGAGCTCTGTGGGCTAGCCTCGTTACAGGGCTACTTTGCCGGGATGGCAGAAAATCTGCAGGAATGTCGTTTTGAGTTTGATCAATCCTTGATCGATGGTGGTCGGGTAAGCCTATGGTGGACCATGTACTACCGGCACCCGCGCCTGGGAGGCGGTAGTCCTCTTAAATTGCGCGGTGCGTCTTTGCTGCTGATAGACCCGCAGTTGAACAGGGTAGTGATGCACGAGGACGTATACGATCTGGGGGCCATGGTCTATGAACAGATTCCAGTGTTGGGTCGCGTAGTGAACTTGGTCAAAGCCAGCCTGGCAAAGGGAAGCGTCACAGCACAAGCAAGCGAGAAGCGCATAGATGAACCGTCAAACTGAGGTGTTGTCCAGCGCCGACTCAGCCAGACTTGCGGGTAAAAAAATCGTCTGGGTGACCGGGGCAAGTTCCGGTATTGGCGAGGCACTGGTAAGACAACTGGTCGAGGAAGGGCATTTTGTAATCATCAGTGGTCGCAATCGCGACGCGCTGTTGACTATCCAGCAGCCGACGCCAAAGTTGATCCGGGTTCTGCCCTGCGATGTGGGAGATGACGGGGCCATGTCGGATGCCGGTCGGGCGCTTGCGGAGATTACCGATCAGCTGGATCTGGTCATTGCCTGTGCTGGAATCTGCGAGTACGAAGACGACCTGAAGCTCGATATTGAACTGTACCGCCGGGTTTTTAATGCGAATTTTTTTGGTGTGGTCAATACGCTCCACTACGCCTTGCCGTTGCTGGCGAACAGTCGCACACCGGTGTTTGCCGCCGTGGGTAGCCTCTCCTCGGTTGTCGGATTTCCCCGTGCCGAAGCCTATGGGGCTTCCAAGGCGGCACTCAGTTATTTTCTCGATGCCGTGCGTGCAGATACATCCCGTGTGCGCCTGCGCACGGTGCTGATTCGCCCCGGGTTCATTGATACGCCCCTGACCGAAAGCAATGATTTTTCCATGCCATTCCTGATGAGCCCGCAACAGGCCGCGCAGCGAATTCTGCGTGGTCTTGAAGGGAAGCGTTCGATTATCGATTTTCCGCGTCGCCTGAGCTGGCCTTTGCGGCTGCTCGGATTTTTTCGGCCGGTTTGGTACAAACTCTGCGCACCGCGCATCACAAGAATTAGAAAGTTGAGGAATACCTGATGCGTATTGCCATTGTCGGAAGCGGGATTGCCGGACTTACCGCCGCGTTTCTGCTTGAGCGGAAATACCAGGTCACTCTGTTCGAGGCAGGAGACCGTCTAGGAGGGCACACCGCTACTGTGGATGTAGACGAAGACGGACGGAAGCTGGCGGTAGATACCGGTTTTATCGTGTTCAATGACTGGACCTATCCGAACTTCATCAAGTTGATACAGCAACTCGGCGTAGAGTCCCAGCCCACGGATATGGGCTTCAGTGTGGCCGCCCCGGAAGACAACTTCGAGTATGCCGGTAATAGCGTCAATTCATTGTTTGCCCAGCGTCGCAATCTGATTGATGGCGGTCACTGGCGTATGCTTCGGGATATTGTGCGCTTCAATCGCGACGCCGTTGCAGACTGGAAGCAGGGTGCGCTGGATGAAGAAATGACGCTCGGGAATTATCTGACCAGTAACAACTATTCCAGCGAATTCGCCTACCGATATCTGGTTCCCATGGGATCCGCCATCTGGTCAGCGAGCATGGCGCGGATGCTTGATTTCTCGGTACATTTTTTTATCCGCTTCTTTTACAACCACGGTTTGCTGAATCTGTTCAACCGCCCGCAGTGGCGGGTGATAAAAGGCGGTTCCCGAACGTATATCGACCCACTGACGGAAGGATTTCGTGATCGCATTCGCCTTTCTTGTCCGGTGACCCGAATCCGTCGCACTGAAGCGGGTGTGCAGTTGACCTTTCGCGATGCCGAAGGGGGCGAGCGAAGCGAGTCCTTTGATGAGGTGGTGCTGGCCTGTCATTCGGATCAGGCACTGTCGATGCTGCAGGACCCCAGTGTGGAGGAGTCAGATATCCTTGCGCAGATACCCTATGAAAAAAATTCAGTGGTGCTGCATACAGATACCAGCCTTCTACCTTCCCGTAAAACCGCCTGGGCCAGCTGGAATTACCGCTTGCAAGGTGCACAGGATCAGTTGCCGGTACTTACCTACAACATGAACATTCTGCAGCGTCTCAATAGCAAACATACTTACTGTGTGACGCTTAATGCCGACTCTGCGATTGATCCCCAAAAGATTCTGCAACGTTTTGAATACGACCATCCCCAGTTCTCCGCCGAGGGAAATAAGGCACAGAGCCGCTGGCGAGAAATTAACGGTGTCCGGCGCACCTGGTTTTGTGGCGCTTACTGGGCAAATGGTTTTCACGAGGACGGTGTGGTGAGCGCGATACGGGTCGCACGTGGCCTGGGAGTGGAATTTTAGTGCGCAGTGGTATCTATACTGGCTGGATTCAGCACAGACGTTTTAAACCACGGGCTCACAGCTTTCGGTACCGCGGTTTTATGGTGTACGCGTTTCTGGATGAACTCCCGGAAATCCTTGCACAGTCGGCGTTCTGGTCTGATCGCGGTCGCGCACCAGCGCAGTTCCGCCGCGCTGATTTTTATGGCGATCCGGAAGTGCCGTTGGACAAGGCGGTGCGTGACAGAGTTGAAGCGGAGAGCGGTCGTCGTCCGAAGGGACCAATTGCCTTACTCGCCAATTGGCGCTACTTCGGGTACAACATGAATCCTATCAGTATCTATTACTGCTTTGATCAGTCCGGCGGTGGGGTCGAAGCGCTGCTGCTTGATGTACATAACACACCCTGGAATGAGCGCCACGGATACGTGTTGTCCCTGGTAAATATGAACGGCGATAGCGATCAGGCAATCTCCTCAGAAAGAAAGCCGAGCAGGGTACACCGTACTTGTTTCCAGAAAACACTGCACGTTTCGCCTTTTATGCCTCTGGATCAGGTTTACCAGTGGAGGAGTACTACTCCAGGTGATCGCCTTACGGTCAGTATTCGCTCGCAAGAAGCGGGTGAATGCGTTTTTGATGCCTGCATGAGCCTTGCGCGGGAGGAAATATCTCCGGCGGTACTGCGTAAAAAGCTGATCCAGTTCCCACTGTTTACCGTAAAAGTCATTGTCGCCATATACTGGCAGGCGCTGCGACTGGTGCTGAAGCGAGTACCGCTGTTCAGTCACCCGGAAAAAACAACGGCTGTTTCTTCTAGCCACCCTAGCAACAAGCATTCATAAGATGGAGTCAGCAGGATATGAAGTCTGTAGTTCAAGCCGCAATGACCACTTCGCAAACGGCCTCAGGAGTTTCCGTAAACCTGCCGTCTGACATTGCGCAACCGTCTCAGGCTGCCGCTGGAGGCAAAGAGGGTGGCAATACGGAGGGCAAAAGAGCAGCCTGGTTTGACCGACTGGCGCGTAAATTGGTGCTGGCTCGCCTTGCTGAAATTTCAATCGGCACCCTGTATGTGTATGAGCATTCCATGCCGGGGCAGGCCGACGACGTCCGCCTGAAAAATCCCTCACATCAGTTTGGAGAGCCGCCGGGCACTTCGGAAATTGAGGCGCATATCCATGTGCGGGACATTTCCACATACGTGCAGGTGTTGTTGAATGGCTCCATCGGTTCTGGTGAAGCCTATATGGATGGTGCCTGGCATTCACCAGATCTGGTTCAGGTGATTCGCGTGTTTGTCGCCAATATGTCGGTGCTGGAGCAGCTGGACTCTCGCTGGAGTTCGGTTTCAAGATTGCTGCTGAAAGGGTTGCATCGCCTGAATGCGAATTCGCTCAAGGGCTCACGTAAAAATATCGCGGCTCACTATGATCTTGGTAACGACTTTTTTCGTCTGTTTCTCGATCCGAGCATGCTCTATTCGTCTGCCGTATTTCCCGATGGGGAAGCAAGCCTCGCTGATGCATCCCAGTTCAAACTGGCGCGCATCTGCCGCAAGTTGAGATTGCAGTCCAGTGATCACTTGCTCGAAATTGGCACTGGCTGGGGAGGAATGGCGATTTATGCAGCCAGGCACTATGGCTGTAGAGTGACCAGTATCACGCTCTCCAGGGAACAGTTTGACTACGCCCGGGCATGGGTGAAACGCGAGGGATTACAAGATCGCGTTATCGTACTGCTGCAGGATTATCGCGAGCTGGATAGTAATAAGCTCGAGGGCCGATTCGACAAGCTGGTTTCTATCGAAATGATTGAGGCTGTGGGACATGAAAACTACCGCGAGTTTTTTTCCCGCTGCAGTAGCTTGTTGAAACCGGATGGCATTATGGTAATGCAGGCCATTACGATTCAGGATCAGCGCTTCGACAGTTACAAAAGCAGTGTCGATTTTATCCAGCGTTATATTTTCCCGGGCGGTTGCTTGCCTTCCAATCAAATTATTGCCAAGCATATTGCCGAAGATACGGATATGCAGATTGTCGGTCTGGATGATATTACCTTTGATTACGCAAAAACGCTTGCCGCCTGGCGCGATGCCTTTTTTGAGAACGTTGAGGCAATACGCAGTCAGGGTTTCGATCAGAGATTTATCAATATGTGGGAGTTTTATTTCTGCTATTGCGAGGGAGGGTTTCTGGAGCGCGCCATCAGTACCGCGCAGTTTACCTTCGTGAAACCCCGTTGCCGACAATTGCCCCGTCATTGCTGATCAGTGGCTGCAGGTAACCCTTGGTAAGCGGCGGCGGGAGCATAAGTGGACAACACCGATACCTTTGTGCCGCCCCTGCATCACCAGCTGATTGCGGGATTGGTTTTTGAGTTTGTCTGGTTCGTATGTGTGTTAAATCCGGGAGCCGTCTCGCTCATCGGATTAACCGCACTTAATATTGCCTTCATCCTGTTGTTGTTTTGCCGTGTCGGTGATAGGCGTGGCGTAGGAAAAGGGGATAATTTTTCTCCCGGGCTAATAGGGCGTTGCTGCGTTTGGGTGGGGATGGTCGCATTGGTGGGAATCACTATGGATGCCGTTCTGTTCAAGCTGGGTTTGTTCAGGCCGACGTTAAAAAGTGCAGAATTTCATTTTCTTCCACTCTGGTTGGTCTGTTTGTGGGTTAATTTTGCCCTTGCCTTACGATTCGCGTTCGTGTTCCTCCGCCGCAACCTCCTCGTCGCGGCACTGTTCGGTGCAGTGGGTGGTCCTCTCAGTTATTTCTTCGGTGCGGCTGTTGGTGGTCTGGTCGCTCTGGCGGAGCCGGTTGGGCAGACCCTGTTGCTGCTTTCCGTACTCTGGGCTTTGTTTCTGTACGGCACCATGTGGCTGGCCAGACTCCACAGTTTCAGGTACACGGCGTGATGGAGTGGATCTTGGCGGCGGCCATATCCGTTGCGGGTTGTCCCGCTCCGGAGGAGGTTAGCGGGGCCCTGGTGGTGGGGCGTGCGCAGAGCTTTGATTCTGGAGCCGGTGACGTCGAAGATGTGCGTTACTGCGAATATTTCCTGCGCGGCGAAGAGGGTAGTGCGCGTGTACTGTACTACGACCCCGATGGTCATAAGGTTGCAGTAAAGCGCCTGTCGCTTCCCACCAACAGTAATGCGGATTCCGCACTGGATATTGTGCGTCCGGCAGTTAAGCAAGAGGATTTTCGCCACCACGAGGTGCGTGAAATTACCCGTGCAGGCGAATATTGGCACATGCGCTACCGGAAAAATAAACGGAGTCGCTGGCAAGAGCGGATGACCGCAGCGGTGGATGTGGATGTTATTGATGCAGGTTTCGACCCGTTTGTGCGCCAGCGTTGGGAGCAGCTGGTGTCGGGGAAGGCTATCGAATTCCACTTTGCTTCGCCGGTGCATGGGCAGGTGGTTCTCTTGCGGGCCCGTAGAGTTGGGTGCGGGAGCAGAGTAAACGATCAATGGCTATGCCTGGAAGTTGATCTTGCCAGGCCCTGGTTGCGCTGGCTGGCCGGCGATCTCTTTCTGGCGTATTCCCCTGAAGATCGTCGGTTGCGTTATTTTGGCGGAGTGGTGAATCTGCTTGATGAGCAGGGTGCCAGTCAAAAGTTGTCTATCCGCTATTTCTATCCCTGAGAGTGGCTTGCACCCGTGTTTCCTGTGCATCGCTTCACATGGGCGTCTATCGAGAAGCTCTGATTCGTCCTTCCCTGCAACGCTTGGTAAAATTTTGCTGATAACTGGCACCGGGCCGCAATGTCGTCTAAACCTACAAGGGAAACAGGCGACATATGTGGTGAGGAGCGCCAATGAAATACAAGTTATTGGCCGCTGTGGGCCTGAGCGCAGCAACGGTGCTGGGATGCGCTTATCAACCTGAACAAGTGCCGGGAGCCGGCGGTATTGTGATTGATACCTACGGCGTGAATATGCGGCAATACCAGCTGGATCTCGCCGATTGTCGCGGACTGGCGACGGCCGCGCGCTATGACGCGGGGCGGCGTGGGGTTGTGCGGGCTGCCGGTGGTGCACTGTTGGGCGGAGCGCTGGGCGCTATTATCGGCGATACCAGTAGTGCCGCGGCTGCCGGTGCCGGAGCCGGGGCCCTGCTTGGCGGCGTCAGCGGGGTAGGCAGTGCCCATACGGAAGAACGCTATATCACGCGCAATTGTCTGCGCGGGCGTGGATACCGCGTGTTGAATTAACTCCAAGTGCTATTCGGCAACTCACAGGACTTGGCTTGGCCGGACTTCGCTCCGGCCTTTTTTGTCGATAAAAAAAGCCCACATGTTGCCATGTGGGCTTGCGCTTTTCAGCTTCTGGCAGGCGGTTTCGGAACCGTTACTGGCCCAGAGTAAACAGCTGGGTGTTACCACCAGTAGCCACGATATTGACCGTTTTGGTTTTCTCGTTGGCGAAGCGGAACAGGTAGTGTGGGCCGCCGGCCTTGGGTCCGGTGCCTGACAATCCCATGCCACCGAAGGGGTTGACCCCCACAACTGCGCCGACCATATCGCGGTTCACATAGCAGTTGCCCGCATCAATACGCTTGAAGATGGCGTTGGCACGACCCTCGATGCGGGAATGCAAGCCGAAGGTGAGGCCGTAGCCGGTGGCGTTGATACGGCGAATCACATCTTCCAGTTCTTCTGCCTTGAAGCGCACTACGTGCAGGAAGGGGCCGAAGACTTCCCGCTTCAGCAAATTGAAATCGCTGATTTCCACCACCTGCGGACCGAAGAAAGTGCCGTTTTGCGGGCGCTTGCTTTCGTCAAACGCAAACAGGGTCTTCGCTTCCATGCTCATGCGCTCGCGGTGGTTTTCCAGCAAGCCCAGGGCTTTTTCGTCGATCACCGGGCCAATATCCGTTTCCAGCTGAGACGGGTCGCCGAGGACCAGCTCCTCACAGGCGCCTTTCAGCATTGCGATCAGGTTGTCTGCAATGACGTCTTGCACACACAGAATTCGCAGTGCAGAACAGCGCTGTCCAGCACTCAGGAATGCGGAGTTGATGACGTCGTCCACGACCTGTTCCGGCAGTGCGGTGGAGTCGACGATCATTACGTTCTGACCACCGGTTTCCGCAATCAACGGCACAATGGGGCCATCTTTGGCTGCCAGCTGCATATTGATGTGCTTGGCGGTTTCGGTGGAACCGGTAAAGGCCACCCCGGCTACGCGGGGGTTGTCCAGCAGTGGCTTGCCAATGGCGGCTCCGGTACCGGTTACCAGGTGCAGTACCTGTTGCGGAATGCCCGCTTCGTGCATCAATTGGACGGCGCGGTGCGCAATACAGGGGGTCTGCTCGGCGGGCTTGGCGAGCACGGCATTGCCCGCTGCCAGTGCCGCGACAACCTGGCCGGTAAAAATGGCCAGCGGGAAGTTCCACGGACTGATACATACGAATACACCGCGGCCGCAAAGGCTGAGCTCATTGCTCTCGCCGGTGGGGCCCGGCAGCACAGTGGCTTCACTGAAATGCTTGCGGGCACCGTTGGCGTAGTAGCGACAGAAGTCTACTGCCTCACGCACTTCCGAAATACCGTCGTTCAGGGTGCGGCCCGCTTCGCGACAGATTATCGCCACCAGCTCGTTCATGTGCTGTTCGTAGAGGTCTGCCACTTTGTCCAGAATGTTCGCGCGGGCATTACCACCGAGGCGGTTCCAGGCGCGCTGGTGCTCGGCGGCAACCGCAAATGCGTTGTCGATCATTTCGGGGCTGGTATCGGTGGTGTGTCCGACAACCTCGCCGGTCGCCGGATTCAGTACTGGCAAATCTGCAGTGCCAGCAACACCGTTTACGATAGGTGCGCCGCTCCAGGTATTTCCTGCAGACGCGCTTACGACTTGTTGCAGGGGGGCTGCGGCGAGCGGGTCGGTCAACTCAAAGCCGTGGGAGTTTTTCCGCGGCAGAGATTCATGGCCGATGTAAATGTCCGCTGGTACCGGAATCTCCGGGTGGCGGTAGGGGTTGCAGGCTTCACTTTGCTTGAGGATATCCTGCACCAGAGCACTGACCGGTGTTTTCTCATCCATAAAGCGGTTGACGAAGGAGCTGTTGGCGCCGTTTTCCAGCAGACGGCGGACCAGATAGGGCAGCAGGTCTTTGTGGGCTCCCACCGGTGCGTATACGCGCACGGGTACGCGCTTGCCATGTACCGCTTCGATCTGGTCATAGAGCAGGTGGCCCATGCCGTGCAGGCGCTGGAATTCATAGTCGTTGCTGTTGCCGGCAAGCTCCAGAATCAGGCCCACGGTGTAGGCATTGTGGGTGGCAAATTGCGGGTAAATGGCATCGCGAGCATCGAGCAGTTTTCTCGCGCACACCTGATAGGACAGGTCCGTGTGGCACTTGCGGGTGTAAACCGGGTAATCGCTAAGGCCCATCTGCTGGGCGTGTTTGATTTCGGAATCCCAGTAGGCACCTTTAACCAGGCGCACCATCAGCTTGCGGCCCGTATCGCGGCCGAGGGCGATCAGCCAGTCTGCCACATGGGGGGCGCGTTTCTGGTAGGCCTGAAGTACAAAGCCCAGCCCCTGCCAGTTGTTCAGCGCCGGATCGCGGGCGAGGGCTTCAAAGATATCCAGCGAGATATCCAGTCGGTCGGCTTCTTCCGCATCGATGTTGAGGCCCATGTCGTATTTGGCGGCGGCCAGGCACAGTTCTTTTACCTTGGGCAGCAGCTCGCCCATAACGCGCTCGCGCTGTAGCTCACTGTAGCGGGGGTGCAGGGCCGAGAGCTTGATGGAAATGCCGTTGGCCTCCTCGACATTGCGCTGGTCACTGCTTTTTTTCAGATTGTCGGCGCCGATCGCCTCAATCGCCATCATGTAAGCGTCGAAGTAGCGCTGGGCGTCCGCCATGGTGCGGGCGCCTTCTCCCAGCATGTCGAAGGAAAAGCGAGTGCCGGGCTTGTTCTCCGCCGGGCCGCGCTTCAGGGCTTCCTTGATGTTGCGGCCGAGTACGTACTGGCCGCCCATGATTTTCATTGCCTGCATCATGGATGTGCGCACCATGGGCTCACCCAGGCGGCTGACCAGTCGTTTCATCCAGGTGGATGGCTTTTCGGTAATATCCGGATCCAGCTCGACGATGTTGCCGGTAAGCATCAGGCCCCAGGTAGACGCATTCACGAACAGGGAGTCGGACTGGCCGCGGTGGCTGGACCAGTTACCGGAGTGCACCTTTTCCGCAATCAACTTGTCTGCGGTATCGGCATCCGGCACCCGCAGCAGGGATTCCGCCAGACACATCAGGGCAACGCCTTCTTTATTAGACAGGCCGAATTGCTGCAGGAATGCATCCAGGGTGCCGCGCTTGCTGCGATGTTCGCGGGACTTGACCACCAGCTGGCTGGCGGTGGCGAGGATCTTCTCCCGCAGTGCCTCTCCGGGGCGGGGTGCGGCCAGCAGCTCGCTGACGCACTGGTTTTCGTCGGCATGCAGATATTCACGAGCCTTTTGGCGGGCGTTGTGCAGATCTCCGGCGAACTGTGTAGTCATGATGTCTCCCAGACTTAAATAGGGGCAGTATAAAAATCCGGATTATGTGGGAATTCTCCCAGAATTAATCGCCATATTGGGAAAAGGTGTGGTTAAATATAGCGCTTATCTGCTTAATCACTAGTAGGGTATCTTGCTATGTCTCGTAAGTTGGAAGATCTGGACCGTATCGACCGCCAGATTTTGCGCATTTTGCAGCACGCGGGGCGACTGCCAAATGTGGAGCTTGCACGTCGCGTCAATCTCAGCCCGACTCCCTGTCTCGAGCGGGTCAAGCGTCTGGAGCGCGAGGGCTTTATCAAGGAATACGTAGCGCTGTTGGACCCGTTGAAAGTTCACGCGGGTCTGGTGGTTTATATCCAGGTCTCCCTGACCGATACGGCCACGGAAGCACTGGAAGCATTTAATAAGCACGTTTCTGGCCTCGATGAGGTTCAGGAATGCCACATGGTGGCCGGTGGCTTCGACTATCTGGTGAAAATCCGTATTAAGGATATGCTCGGCTACCGTCAATTCCTTGGCGAAAAGCTGGCATCTGTCCCCGGCGTGCGCGAAACCCATACTTATGTGGTGATCCAGGAGGTGAAGACAGATACCTCGGTGGCGGTACCGGACCCCGAGCCGAAAAGCGGCAAGCGTTGATCGTCTGTTCTTTCCCTTAAGTTTATGCGTAAGTTTATGCGGGTAAATTGACGCCGGGGTTTTATGAGTTCCAATGGGTGGTGTCCAGTTCATGACTGAGCAGGCGGTATCGCCAATACAAGGCAACCGCCGCGCCACCAAATTGGCGCTGGCGGCCGTACTGTGCTGGTCGACGGTGGCCAGTGCTTTCAAACTGTCGCTGCAATACCTGTCGCCGCTGCAACTGGTGACCATCGCATCGGTGGTCTCCACCATTTTCATGCTCGGGGTCATCACCTGGCAGGGGCGATTGCCGGAGCTGGCCAGTAGTTGGCGCGCCAATCGCAACTGGTATCTTGCCCTGGGGTTCTGCAACCCCTTCCTTTATTACCTGATACTTTTCCATGCCTACGCCCTGCTACCGGCACAGCAGGCGCAACCCCTCAATTACACCTGGGGTGTGGTACTGGCACTTTTATCTGTCCCGTTGCTGAAGCAGAAATTGCGCCGCCAGGATCTGCTTGCCGGGTTGGTGTGCTATACCGGCGTATTGGTGATCGCCACCCGCGGCGACCCCCTGTCTATGCAATTCGATCAGCCTCTGGGTGTTGCGCTGGCGTTACTGAGTACGGTGATCTGGTCCTGCTACTGGTTGCTGAACACCCGTATTGGCGGCAATGCTGCGGTAAATTTACTGCTGACATTTTGCTGTGGGTTGCCGTGGCTCATCGTCGCCGTGCTCTGGCAGGGAATCGGGCAGGACGACTGGCAGTGGCCGCCCGCGGCCGGGTGGCTGGGCGCGCTGTATGTGGGCCTGTTTGAAATGGGCATTGCTTTCCTGCTGTGGCAAGGCGCATTACTCAGTTGTGACAATACCGCGCGTATCAGCAACTTTATCTATCTGTCCCCACCGCTATCACTGCTCCTGATTGCACTGCTGGTGGGAGAAAAAATCCACGTCGCCACCATAGCGGGTCTCGGTTTGATCCTGCTCGGCGTGGCGGTTCAGCAGGGCGCACTGCGGCGAATTCTATTCCGGCAGGGCGGGTGAATACGTTCAGCAGATACTGCCATCTGCAAATATTGCCTTTACCAGAATATTACGGATACAGAATCTGGCTACTAAAACAATAACCAGCCTGCGCTGCAGTGTGCGCGACAGGCGAGCATGAGCGAGAAAACGTCATGAATTTTGCACTGACCGAAGAGCAGCAGATGATCCAGGAGGCCGCGCGCCAGTTTGCAGACAGCGAACTGAAACCGATTGCCGCAGACCTGGACAAAACCGGCAACCGCCCGTTGTTTTTACAAAAACTCAGGGAGCTGGCAGAACTCGGTTTTATGGGGATCAACATCGATCCGGAATTCGGTGGCACCGGTGCTGGCACGGTCGCCTTCAGCCTGGCCATTACGGAAATCGCTCGCGGTTGTGCCTCCACGGCGACGACAACATCGGTCACCAATATGGTGGCCGAAGTCATTCAGGTGATGGGCACTGACGAGCAGAAAAACGACTTCCTGCCGAGGATCTGCAGCGGCGAATACGCGGCGGGTTCTTTTTGTCTGACCGAGCCAAGCTCCGGTTCCGACGCCGCCGCGATGCGCACCCGCGCGGTTAAAGATGGCGACGAATATATACTGAATGGCAGCAAGCTGTTTATCAGCAGCGCCGAGTTCGCCGGTGTGTTCGTGGTATGGGCGGTAACCGATGGGGCGGCGCCGAAAGGCAAGGGAATTTCCTGTTTCCTGGTGGAAGCGGGCACCCCCGGACTGATCATCGGCAAGGCGGAAGAGAAAATGGGGCAGAAGGCCTCGGTTACCAACGAGGTCGCCTTCGAGGATTGTCGCGTTCCTGCCAGCAATATGCTGGGAGAGGAAAACCGCGGATTCCGCATCGCTGCCGGCGAACTGGCAGGCGGGCGCATTGGCATCGGGTCGCTGGCGCTGGGCATTGGTCTGGAGGCGCTGGACTGCGCGCGCAGTTACCTTCACGAACGCGAGCAGTTTGGCAAACCACTGGCACAGTTCCAGGGGCTGCAGTGGCAGCTCGCGGACAAGTACACAGAGATGGAAGCGGCGCGGCTGCTGTTGCTCCAGGCCGCCTGGCAGAAAGATGCCGGTCAGTCGTTTGGCCCGGCGGCGTCCATGGCCAAACTCTATGCGTCCGAGAAAGCCAACGAAGCCTGCTATGTTGCGCTGCAGATGCACGGCGGTGTGGGGTATACGCGGGAGTTTCCGCTGGAGCGTATGGCGCGGGATGTACGCATTACCACCATCTACGAGGGCACCAGTGAGATCCAGCGCTTGATTATTGCGCGACATCTGCTGGAGGGTGTGCGCTAACCCAATGTGAATTCAGCGGGCAGGTGCCCGCTGAATTTGATTGCCTGGTAGGCTTTGATTACAGCGTGGCGCTGTCGATTACGAAACGGTACTTCACATCACCCTTGAGCATGCGTTCGTAGGCTTCGTTGATCTCCTCCATCCGAATCATTTCAATATCCGCGACGATATCGTGCTCGGCGCAGAAATCGAGCATTTCCTGGGTTTCCGGGATACCGCCGATCATGGAGCCGGCGATGGCACGACGCTTGAAGATCAGGTTGAAAATCTGCGGAGACGGGTGTGGACTCGACGGTGCGCCCACCAGGGTCATGGTGCCGTCGCGTTTCAGCAGCATTAGGTAGGCATCCAGATCGTGCGGGGCGGCGACCGTGTTCAGGATCAGGTCGAAACTTTTCCCGTGCGCGGCCATTTCGTCTTCATTGCGGGAAATCACCACTTCGTCTGCGCCCAGCGCTTTCGCATCTTCACGCTTCGACTCTGAGGTGGTAAAGGCCACCACATGGGCGCCCATGGCATGGGCGAGTTTGATGCCCATGTGACCCAGACCGCCGATACCCACGATACCGATTTTCTTGCCAGGGCCGACCTTCCAGTGGCGCAGGGGCGAATAGGTGGTGATGCCGGCACACAGCAGCGGCGCCACGGCCGCCAATTGCTCTTCTGGATGACGAATACGCAGTACATAACGCTCGTGTACCACGATGTTCTGGGAATAGCCGCCCAGGGTATGGCCAGGCTCATCCGGGGTGGGGAAGTTGTAGGTCCCGGTCATGCTGTCGCAGTAGTTTTCCAGGCCAGATTCGCAGTCGTCGCAGTGCTGGCAACTGTCCACGATACAGCCGACACCGACCAGATCGCCAATCGCAAAATCTTCCACCTGGTTGCCGACGGCAGATACCTTGCCGACAATTTCGTGCCCCGGGACACAGGGGAACAGGGTTCCAGCCCATTCCGCGCGTACCTGGTGCAGGTCAGAATGGCAGACGCCACAGAACTGGATGTCGATCTGTACATCGTGATCACCAGGAGCCCGGCGTTTGATCTGCATGGGTTCCAGTGGTTTATCGCCAGCGTAGGCGCCGAAGGCTTTGGTGTTGGTGCTCATATTCATCTCCAGACAACAGAAACTATGAGAGAAGGTACCGAGCGGGTACCGCAGTTGATTTGTTAAGGTGCTTGATTCAGTTGCTTGATATCCCGAAGCGGCGAATTGCCGAATTGACGGCTGTACTCGCGGCTGAACTGCGATGGACTTTCGTAGCCCACCTTGAATGCTGCAGAAGACACGTCCAAGTGCTCGGTCAACATCAGCCGGCGGGCTTCGTTCAGGCGCATGCGTTTCTGGAACTGCAGCGGGCTCATGGCAGTCATGGCGCGAAAGTGGTGGTGGAATGCGGACGAACTCAGTCCGGCAGTGGCCGCCAGCTCTTCTACCCGAAAGGGCTTTTCCAGATTTTTTTTCAGCCAGTCGATCACCCGGGAAATTTTCTCCCCATGATTACCCGCCGTCACAATCTGCCGCAGGCGCGGCCCCTGTTCACCGGTCAAAAGACGATAAAAGATCTCTTGTTTTATCAGCGGCGCTAAAGCGGTGATGTCCTGGGGTTGGTCGAGTAAATCCAATAGTCGCTCAAATGCGTTCAGCAGCAACGGAGATACAGCACTGACGGCAAGGCACACGCGATCGCTGGCAGTGGGCGCGCGGGAATGGTCATCAAGGGTCAGTAATAATTCTGCAATTACCTGGAGGTCCAGAGCCATGGTCAACCCCAGGTAGGGCCGCGCTGTGCTCGCTTCGATGACCTGAGTGACGACAGGCAAATCCACCGAGGTAATCAGGAAATTGTTGGTGTCGTAAATGTAATCTTGTTCTCCCAGCACCAGGCGTTTTCGGCCTTGGCCGATCAGGCAGATACTGGGGGCGAGCATATAACTCGCCTGTTCCGTTGGCGCCTCCCAGCGGTGCAGCGAGAGACCGGAAATACTTGTTTCCAGCTGTTCCCGGCCCACAGTCCAGCGCGCCATTCTTTGCGCCAGGCCAGTGCTGGCGGGGGCCGTTACAACTTTCCGCGCATCGGTAGCCGATTGGGATGGAGTGGGCGTGACAGGCATGGCTATTCGGTTTCACTCGGTGGATGCATGGTTGGCAGCCTAGCAGCGCGGTACCGCGCCTCACAATACGTTCCTCGCCAATGCAGTAGGAATAGGCAAGAATCCAGTAAGATCCAACTAATACTTGTTGCAGCGACCAATTAGTATCGGTAATGGGCTCCGTGCTGGAAGTTTGAGATCCTGTAGTTTGGGCACCGGTGCGCTGAATCGCTGAGAAAAATCCATAACCAGAGGGGAACCCCATGCCTGTCAAACTCAACGTCAATGGCGCGGATCATCAGGTCGACGCCACGCCGGATACGCCGCTACTGTGGGTGATTCGCGATTATCTGGAAATGACGGGTACCAAGTTTGGTTGTGGTATGGCCCTGTGCGGCGCCTGTACTGTACATATGGATGGCCAGCCAATCCGTTCCTGTTCTACACCGGTACAGCTGGCGGCCGGCAAGAAAATCACCACCATCGAAGGTGTATCTTCGACGGCAGCTTCCCCCGTGGCCAAGGCCGTTCAGCAGGCTTGGAATGACGAACAGGTAGTCCAGTGCGGCTATTGCCAGTCAGGCCAGATCATGTCCGCCATCGCACTGCTGGAGAAAACCCCGAAACCCACCGACGCAGATATCGATTCCGCCATGTCCGGCAATATCTGTCGCTGCAACACCTACCAGCGTATTCGCGGTGCCATCAAAGATGCGTCGAAGAAACTGGCTTGAGGGGAGAAGGAAATATGCGCTGGATTGATAATGAAACCCGAGCAGAGTTGGAAAAGAATCTTCAGGATATGAATGGCTCGGCGAGCGGGCATGAAAGCAGAAGTGAGAGTCGCCGGAATTTTCTCAAGGTAATGGGGGGCGTCGGTGCCGGCCTTACCCTGGCGATCGGCAGCCCGGGGGTGTTGGCAAAAATCCTTCCACGGTCGGAGGCTGCGGCCGCGGGTGAGATGTTTGCCCCCAACGCTTTTGTGCGTATAGGTGCCGACAACCGTGTGGCGGTGGTTATCAAGCACGTGGAAATGGGGCAGGGCACGTACACCGGTCTTGCCAGCCTGGTGGCGGAAGAATTGGACGCGGACTGGGAGCAGATTGATTCCGTTGGCGCGCCTGCCGATGGCAAGCGCTATAACAATCTGCACTGGGGCCCGATGCAGGGTACCGGTGGCAGCTCGGCCATTGCCAACTCCTACCAGCAGATGCGTATTGCCGGCGCCACCGCCAAGGCAATGCTGATTGCTGCCGCAGCGCAGCGCTGGAACCTGCCAGCGGCAGAAATTATGGTGAAGAAGGGCGTGGTGAGCCACCCGGGGAGCGGCAAACAAGCGAGCTTTGGTGAGCTGGCAGAACTCGCCGCTACAATACCGGTACCGGATGAGAGCACCATTCGCCTCAAGGCACCTGGAGAATTTACCTATATCGGGCAGCCCCTGCCGCGCAAGGATGTGGGGAAAACCGACGGCACCGCGGTTTATACCCAGGACATGCGGCTGGACGGCATGCTTACCGCCATGGTTGCTCACCCGCCGCGTTTTGGAGCAAAAGTGAAATCCTTCGACGCGGAGGAAGCCAAGGCGTCCAATCGTGTGGTGGACGTAATAGAAATCCCTACCGGTATAGCCGTGATCGCCAGGGACTACTGGAGTGCCAAGGTCGCGCGGGACAAGCTCAAAATCGATTGGGACGAATCCCGGGCGATGACCAGAAATACCGAGGAAATGATGGCAGAGTACCGCGCTCGGTCGAAAGAAAGCGGCAGCGTTGCGCGCAACGATGGCGACGTGCAAGGCGCTTTTGCTACCGCGCACAGGGTGATCGAGGCTACGTACGAATTTCCCTATCTAGCCCACGCAGCGATGGAACCCATGAATTGCGTGGCGCTGGTCAACAGGGACAGTTGCGAAATCTGGAACGGCGAGCAGTTCCAATCCGTGGACCAGATGAATATCGGCAAACTACTGGGACTTCCGGCAGAAAAGGTAAAACTGAATATGCTGTTTGCCGGTGGCAGCTTCGGTCGCCGCGCCAATCCCGTTTCCGACTATCTGGTGGAAGCGGTGCATATCGCCAGGGAAAAAATGGGTACGCCGGTCAAACTGGTGTGGTCCCGCGAAGACGATATGCACGCGGGCTATTTTCGTCCGGCCTATGTGCACCGGGTGCGAGGTGGGATGGATGCCGAGGGCAATATTGTCGGCTGGGAACAGCACATCGTCGGCCAGTCCATTCTTACCGGTACGGTATTTGGACAGGGCATCAAGAATGGGGTTGATCACTCATCGGTCGAGGGCGCGAGCACGCTGCCTTATGCCATTCCCAACCTGCGCGTGGCAGTCACTTCCACCGAAGAGAAAGTTCCTGTGCAGTGGTGGCGCTCTGTGGGCCATACCCATACCGCCTATTCGACGGAAACCTTTATCGATGAGTTGGCAGTAAAAGCCGGGCAAGACCCGTTAGCACTGCGTATGAAATTGTTGGCGGATCACCCGCGGTGGCAGGGGGTGTTGAAACTGGCCGCAGACAAGGCCGGTTGGAGTAAGACACTGCCAAAAGGCTGGGGCCGCGGCGTTGCCGTACACGAGTCCTTCAACACCTACGTGGCCCAGGTGGCGGAAGTGTCCGTGGCGGAGGACGGCAAGTTCAAGGTGGAGCGGGTGGTGTGCGCGGTGGATTGTGGTGTGCCGATCAACCCGGATGTGATCCGCGCGCAGATGGAGGGCGGCATCGGTTTCGGTCTGGCACCGGCGCTGGTGAGCGCGATTACCTTCAAGGACGGCAAGGTCGTTGAATCCAATTTCCACAACTACCAGGTACTGCGCATTAACCAGATGCCTGAGGTGGAGGTGCACATAGTACCTTCCGCGGAACCTCCTACCGGTGTCGGTGAGCCGGGGGTGCCGCCGATTGCGCCGGCGGTGGCCAACGCGCTGGCCGCGGCGACCGGCAAGCGCTACTACACATTACCGATCAAGGTTTGACGACGACTTGTTGATAAAGAGTTTTGAGTAGTCGATGTCGAACCACCTGATCTCACTCCTGAAAACCTGGTATCCGCTGCGCGATAGCTGCGACTGGGTACTGGGTACCGTGTTCCGCACCGCCGGCCCTTGCTACCGCAAGGCTGGCGCCATGATGCTGTTCAGTTCTGGTGGACATCAGCTGGGTATGTTGAGCGGCGGATGCCTGGAGTCGGACATTCACCGGCAGGCACGCCGCGTCATGCACAGTGGCCGCGCGGTGACCCTGACCTACGACGGCAGCGACGAAGATGATTTGTCCTTCCAGCTGGGGATCGGCTGTGGTGGAACCGTGGATATTCTGTTGCAGCCGTTGCACCGCGCAAACCGCTATCTCGAACTTGATCGCATACACTTTGCGCTACAGGGATTTCGCAGCGGGTATTACTACCAATACATTCCCGATAACTGCGGCACAACCCGGGCCCGCTTTATGGACAGTGATCCGGTCCGCGGGGATTCTTTCCGCGTGCGTGCGCAACTGGTGGAAGAGGGGGAAAGCCTGTGGCTGTGCACCGGTGTAACCCCACCGCCGCACCTGCTGATTGTCGGTGGAGGTATTGATGCGCGACCGCTGGCGGCAATTGGGCACGAGCTGGGTTGGCGTATCAGCGTGTGGGACCCACGCCCGGCCAATGCCCGGCGCGAGTATTTTCCTGGTGCTGATGACTTGCTCAATATGCCGGTTGAGCAGCTGACGGCATTTGCGTGCAGCCATAACGTCACCGCGGCGGTACTGATGAGCCACAGTATCGGATTGGACGCCGCGGCCCTGTCGGCCCTGTACAACGAGTCGCTGCACTACCTCGCACTGCTCGGACCGCGAAACCGTCGCGAGCGGGTGATTGTGGAAGCGGGAATTGACTTGCAAACGTGTTCTCTGCAAATCGCCGGTCCGGCGGGGCTCGAAATCGGCGCCGACCTCCCGGAAACCATCGCCCTGTCCATCCTGGCAGAGTGCCAGGCGGCGCTGAACCAGGGTAGTGGACGCTCCATCAGTGGAATATTGAATTGTGAATGAGTTACGCATCGCCGCACTGATTATGGCAGCCGGGGAATCGGCGCGGTTTGGCGGCTGCAAGCATCTGGCCGAGGTTGACGGGGTTCCCATGCTGCAATCCTCGGTGGATTGTGTGCACGGACTGGTTGCGGAAACCTATGCGGTAACCGGCGCCTGGCACAGTGAGATTGCGATGGCGTTGAGTGCGGGGAGGATTTCCGGCGTGACGCTGATTCACAATGCCAACTGGCAGCGTGGCCTGGGTAGCTCTATCGCAACTGGCGTTGCAGCGATCGCCGCGGAATTTGATGGCGTATTGATACTGCTGGCAGATCAAGTGGCGATCACTCAAGAAGACATACGGGCGCTACTGTCGCAATTTGACCGCAACAATATTGTCTGCGGGGCTTACTTCGGGCGCCACGGCGTGCCCGCAATATTCGGGGCCCCATATTTTGAGATGCTGAAAAATCTCCCTGGAAACCCAAGTGCTGATCGACGTGTTGATCGAAGTGTTGATCGAAGTGTTGATCGAAGTGTTGATCGAAGTGTTGATCGAAGTGTTGATCGAAGTGTTGATATAGGCGCGCGCAATCTGCTAAACAGTGGCGAATTGCCGGTTATCGCCTGCTCGATGCCCCGTGCAGCGGTTGATATCGATACTCGTAGGGCACTCGCCGACTGGCACGCACGTGAACCGGTTTTATCGTCGGTAGAAATTTCCGCATATTCGACCTCGAAAATGTAACAGGTCTGCCACTTTTAAGACCGTCGGTAGACTGGAGTGCCTGCCAATGTCGAAAATTCGCATAGGCAGGCGTAGCGAAACACGCGCAGGGGAAATTGTTGACTAACTTTACCTTCAAAAGTATCCCCGCAAGATGCGGGGCCTATAGGGTACTGGGTAGGTTTACGGTTCTAGCACGTGCGAATTCACTATTTTTTAATTGCTTGGCTCGTTGTCAGTGTCGGACTGGCAGTACCTTCCTCATATGCTCAGGGTGAAAATGACGAAACAGGGCAACTGCTCGAGGTCATTAAGGTGCAGCAGCGCCGCCTGGACGCGCAGGAACGCGAACAGCAGCGGTTGCGCCGGCAACTCGAAGCCTTGCAACAGCAACCGGTAATTACCCCTTCAACACCTTCGGTCCCTTCAGATCCTTCGGTCCATCCCGTAGAACTCACTTCCTCTGAAGAAACCGAGTTGAAAGTACTTTTGGATAAAGAGGCGCAAGAGGCTGAGGTCAATTGGCCCGGCTCATTTGATGTGTTTGGGAGCAAAACACGTTTCAAAATCAGCGGTTTTGCCGAGCTGGATATCTCCCACGACAATCATGCTATTGGCTCACCGACAGCGTTTGTTACCGCTGCCATCGCGACACGCGGCGGTATCCCCGCAGAGGGGTCTGACGGCCTCACCCATTTTTCGGTTCAGACCTCGCGGCTTGCGGTGGAAACCCGGACACCCGTTGGCAAGCACCAGCTGACAACCTTCATTTCCATGGACTACTTCGGTCAATTCTTTGCCGCAGATGCCGATCCCCGTTTGCGTCAGGCTTACGGTGAGGTGAGTGATATTCTTTTCGGTGGCGATCTTTTGCTGGGACAAGACTGGTCCACCTTTACGTACCTGCCCGGATTCCCCAATACATTGGACTTTGAGGGACCGCCCTCAGCGGTGGCAACCCGGCGCGCGATGCTGCGTTGGACGAAGGAACTCAGGCGCTGCCTCAATCTGAAGTTGGCCCTGGAAGATCCGAATGGCCGGGTTTTTACCAATGCGCCCTTATTCGAGGTCGTGGAAATATTTGCGGACCTGGATTCTGTGCCGGAGTGGCCGGATACCGTGGCTGCTCTCGCGTGGGAGACGGATGACGCGCATATTGAGGGTGCGGTAATTACCCGCGACCTCCGCTTCAGTGCGAACAATGAGGGCACAATATCCGAGAGTGCCTGGGGCGTAAATCTCTCCGGAAGAATCAATATGCCCTGGTCAAATAAACAGGATTTTTTGACGTTCGGCTACGTTCTTGGAGAAGGTATTGGTGGCCTATTGAATGACTCTCCGCCTGGTGCCATTTATGACTTCGAAAACGATACCCTGGATACCATCACCTCACGGGGCGGCTATCTTGGATTTCAGCACTGGTGGAATCCGGATTTCTATTCAGTGGTAACACATGGGCAACTCCGGGTGGACAACTACGAATTTCAGCGACCTGAAGCCTACCGGCGCGCAAAGTACAGCAGCGCTAACCTTGTGTGGACGCCTTTTCCCAAGTGGCTGTTTGGTGTTGAAGCGATTTATGGCTCTCGCGTCGACAGGGATGACAGAAGGGGCTCTGTGACCCGTTTTCAATTCACCAGCCGTATGACGTTTTAGGGCATCGCGATGACGAATCACCTAAAGGATCGATCCTTGAAAACAAGCTGGACCAGATGGCAGATGTGTTCGTTGTTTCAGATACCACGCGTACTGATATTTACCCTATCACTGATGCTCGGAGCCTGTACTCATACGACGACCGAGGTCAGCAATGTATGGAGTGCCCCTGGCAGTGGCGCCTACACAATGGGGCGGACCATGGTGATTGTCTATACGCGTACCCCGGTGGTGAGCGACATGGTAGAGAGTGTTGTGGTGCGGCAGTTGCAAGATCAGGGAGTGTCTGCAGTCGCCTGGCATATAGCAGTACCGGGCGTACATGGGCCGAGTCGCAGGCAAGTTGTGCCCGTGGTAACTTCCGGTGAATATACGTCGGTTCTTTCTGTCAATGTGTTGGAGGTGAAACAGGTCGAAAGGGACTATCCAGCGACACAGGTGGCAAGGGCAGAGATCAAACTGTTCAGTGTCGTTACCCAAAAACTGGTCTGGAGCATGGTCGCTGATACGTACGTTCGCACTATTGCAGCGACCAACTACATAATGCCGGAAGAGGCCGATGTACAGAAATTTGCTGAAGCATTGACTGGCGAGCTGATCCGCTCCGAAATTTTGTGAGTTGAGGCTATTTGCTCAACTTTCCATCTCTATCCATTTCTATCCAGGTCAACTCAAGTCGGTTGACCGGTGCTTGCCAGTATTGCTTTCCCTGGAATAGTAGTGATTGACGGAGCTGCTGCAGCAGGAGCCTAATTTCCTGTGGAAATTTCCAGGTAGTCGATTTCGACAATGTAGTAGGTTACCCATTGTTCCAGTTGCTGCACCTCTACCTCATCGTCGAGGCGCTTTCCCAGTAGCGCGCGGGCGACCGGGGAATCCATGGAAATCAGGCCTTCCTTAACATTGAATTCGTCCGGTCCGACGATGCGGTACCGGACCGTGTTACCGTTTTCATCCTCCAGCGTGACCCAGGCACCGAAAAATATCTTTTCGCGATCGTCAGGGATACGATCCACCACGGTAATTTCTTCCAGGCGCTTGGTGAGAAAGCGCACTCGACTGTCGATTTCCCGCAGTCTTTTCTTGCCGTAGATGTAGTCCGCATTCTCGCTGCGGTCCCCGAGTTTCGCTGCGTCGCTTACAGCCTGGGTAACCCGCGGGCGTTCCACTTCCCACAGTTGCTTGACTTCGGCACGCATGCGCTGGGCACCCTCTGGGGTGATGTAGCGTGAGCCTCGCGGGCGCGGCGGTCTCCAGCGTCCCATATGGTATTTTCCTCGAGTCAACGATACCCAGATCGGATTTACTGGGAGTCAGCGGGGTCGCATCATATACGGAAATCAAGTGACCTGAAAACTGCGGCCCGCAGCAATGGGGGAGAAGCTATAGATTTGTCTTGCTAGTCATTAAATATGCGCGGAGAATTTTATCTCCAATAAGAGCGAGCGGAGGGTGTCGATGCGGATTCTGGTGGTTGAAGATAACGTAGATATTCTCGCAAACGTGCTTGATTATCTGGAAATGGGCGGCTTCAGCGTAGACTGTGCGCAGGATGGCCTCAGCGGTCTGCATCTCGCAGCGACCCATCACTACGACCTGATCGTACTCGATATCATGCTTCCGGGGCTCGATGGTTACCAGTTTTGCCAGAAACTCAGGGAAGACGCACGGCGTGATACCCCGATTCTGATGTTAACCGCCAGAGATGCACTGGATGATCGTCTGCGTGGACTTCGGGCAGGTGCTGATGATTATCTGATCAAACCCTTTTCACTGGCAGAGTTGGTGGCGCGGATCGAAGCGATTACTCGGCGGAGTCGGGGAGTAGGGCTGGTGGAGCTACGTGTAGCCGATCTCGTATTCGATCCGGCAACACATCAGGCTGTCCGCGCCGGTCAGCCACTCAAACTCAATCCCATGGGGACCAAGCTCCTGGTATTGCTGATGCGTAAGAGCCCTGCGGTGGTAAAGCGGGAAGTCATGGAAATGGAAATCTGGGGTGAAGATATCCCTGACCGAGATAGCCTGCGAAGTCACATACATCAGCTGCGTCAGGTTGTCGATAAACCCTTCGCGAAACAGCTGATTCATACCGTACATGGCGTTGGTTACCGTCTTGCGGAGATCGAATCGTGAGCGCAAGACAACCGTTAAAGCAGCGAATCGTTTTTGCCTTCGTACTGATGACGTTGTTGACCAGTGGTGCATTTTCTTTCGGAATCGTTGAAATTGTTCATCATGTCGAAGAGCGTCTGGTCTCCAAAGGCATGCGTTCGGATCTTGAAATCGCGGTGGATGCTCTCGGTACAGGGCGGGCAGTGCAATTAGACAAGAGTGAAAAGTTGTACACCACGGCGGCCAAACAGCTGTACCCACCTGCGGAGTTTCTTTCGCTGAAGCCGGGGTTTTCCGAGGTGGTCGCTGGGGAGCAGGCGTATTACGCATTCAAGTTACTGCGTGATGACCACACCTATGTTCTAACTCAGGATCAGCGTGAGTTTGAAGCTCGAGAGCAGTTGATTTATCAAGCGGTATTGGCTTGTTTTCTTGTCAGCCTGCTGATTGCCTGGGGATTAGGCGCTCTGCTGGCAAATCGGGTGTTGCAGCCAGTTGCCCAGCTTGCGAATGACGTTCGCTCTGGCGCTCGGTATCGAGGCAGTGAGCTACTCGCCAAAAACTACGCAGATGATGAGGTTGGAAGATTGGCCGAGGCGTTTGATAAGACCTTCGCGCAATTGCGGCGTTCACTGGATCGGGAAAAGCTATTTACCAGTGATGTCAGTCATGAGCTGCGTACACCGCTCATGGTCATTGGTACTTCATGCGAGTTGTTGTCGCATTCAACCGGACTTACCGACAAGCAGATGCAGCAGGTGGCCCGCATCCGCCGGGCCAGTGATGAAATGCTTGAATTGGTCGAAACGCTTCTATTACTCGCGCGGGAAAAGGGATCAATGACCGACAGTGTGAGTCTTGTGCCATTGGAAGATGCGGCGATCGAGCAGGATAAATTTTGGGGGCCACAGTTTGCGGCGCGTGGTATCGATTATCGCTGCACTCTGGAGGAGGCGGATGACAACCGGTATCAAGCGATATTTCTTCGGACGGTGATGTCAAACCTTCTGCGTAACGCTCTTCATTACACGGAAAAGGGCAGGGTAGAGCTGCAACTGTTCAATGGTGGATTTAGAGTGGAAGATACCGGGCCCGGAATCGCACCTGAGCAGCAATCACGGCTGTTTGAGCCATTCCAGCGTGGGGATCATGCCCGGGGGGAAGGGCTTGGTCTGGGACTTTCCCTCGTGAAACGGATCTGCGAGTATCAGGGATGGAGCGTCAGCGTCCGCCAGTTACAGCCGCAGGGATGTGTATTTTGCGTGGATCTAAAAGCTGATTAGAGGCGAAAGTGTAGTTTGGGCGCAATTTTTCTATTCCATTACCCGTTTTGACAAATTTTTGACATTGTCTGAACAAGAAATTGATTTCCTTAAGCCTAGTCTCTCGGTGAGTCAAATCGCCAGAGGCAAGGTTCTAGATGTCTGCGCAGAAACAACGTCAATATCCATCCATTCTGGTTATCGTCGCCGTTTCGATCTGGGTGACGGTAACCGGTAACTTTGCATTCTTTTCCAATTTGTTCGCCATATATCCGGTTTCCTGGAAGAATGCAGGGTTCATCTCTTCTCTGGTCATACTACTGATTGCATTGACCAACATCCTGATATCGACCTTCGCGATTGGGCGTTTGTATAAGCCGTTACTTATGATCGTCCTGCTGGTTTCAACAGCGTCGGCATACTTTATGGATACCTACAATGTCGTTATCAGCAGTGAGATACTCCAAAGTGCGTTGCAAACCGATGCATCCGAGTCGCTGGGACTGCTAAATGCCAGGCTATTTATTTATCTGGTATTTTCCGGCGTTCTTCCCTGCACCCTGCTTTGGTTCATGCCTGTCAGTAAACAGGCGGTAATTCGAGAGGCACTGTCTCGTGGAAAGCTAATTGTCTTGTCCGGTGCTGCAATTATTTTGATGCTGTTTCTGTTTAGTAGTAGCTATGCGTCGTTTTTTCGAGAGCATAAATCGGTTCGCTTCTATTCAAACCCTGAAACACCGGTATACACGGCGATAAAATACGTCCAGGGGAAGCTCGAAGATAGCGATGACACGTCATTTAAGAAAATTGGTCTGGATGCCAGACAGGAAGTGTCGGATCGAAAACGGCGGCTAATTATTTTGGTGGTTGGAGAAACCGCACGATGGGATCACTTTTCACTGAATGGATATACGAAAATCACGAACCCTATGCTGGCCGAACGGAATGTGTTCAGTTTCGATAACGTTTGGTCCTGTGGTACCGCTACTGCAGTGTCCGTACCCTGTATGTTCTCGCTGTTGGACAGAAAAAATTACCGTGAAAAGGTAGCCAAATCGACCGACAATGTGCTGGATATCGCTGAGCGGGCCGGAATAAATGTGGCGTGGATGGACAATAATTCTGACTCCAAAGGCGTTGCGCTTAGGGTTCCATATACCAGCTATCGAACTCCAGAATTGAATCCATATTGCGATGATGAATGCCGCGATATCGGTATGCTCGAGGGTGTCAGGAAGCTGGTTTCAGCTTCTTTATCCGGCGATATTTTGGTCGTTTTGCATCAGATGGGGAGTCACGGGCCTGAATATGCGAAGCGGTACCCGAAGTCTTTTGAACGGTTTAAGCCGAGTTGCTCCAGCAACTTGCTCGAAAAGTGTAGCCAGGAAGAAATTGATAACGCCTATGATAACTCGATTCTCTATACAGACTTTTTTCTTGGTCACGTGATTGACTACTTGCGCTCTGTGTCGATGGAGTTTTCTCCGGCGATGCTCTACGTTAGTGATCATGGAGAGTCTCTGGGTGAAAATGGTATTTTTTTACATGGTTTTCCCTATGCGTTTGCACCGGAATCCCAGAAGCATATCCCAATGATATTCTGGGCTGGGAATGAGTTTGGGCGGGAACATCGAAAATTGAAGGAACAGGGCTTCGAGCATAGAGAGTTCACTCAAGACAATCTGTTTCATACTCTGCTGGGACTTCTTGATGTGAAGACCGAAGTGTATCAGCCGAAGTTGGATATCTTTTATCCGTGAATATTCGAAGTTTTCTGGTCCAGCTGGGGATAGGGCTTTCCCTGTTGGCTATTACGATTCTGGTGTTCGAGCTGACAGAGCTCGACTTGTGGGTGCAGGATAACTTTTATATTTCCGGTACTGCGCACTGGTTAGTTGATAAGCACAACGATTTTTTTCGGCTCGTCTTCTACTCCGGACCCAAGGCGGTGCTGCATGTATTGTTCGTGTTGGCCCTGGTTACATTAACACTCTCGAAAAAAAGCAAGTGGGTCCAGCGCCATGAACCGGGAATAGTGATCGTGTTGCTGTCCACGATCGCAACGGTGCTTCTTGTCGGTTTCCTGAAGGATGTCACTGATGTGCCATGTCCGAGTCAGTTGACGATCTATGGTGGAGACTACCCTATTAGTAGCTTTTGGATTCATACTCTATCGCCTGAGCAGGCGGCTCGGGCCCGCTGCTTTCCCGCTGGTCATGCGAGCGGTGGATTTGCATTACTCTCCCTTGCTTTCCTGTTTCGGCGTCAGGTGAATCGTTGGTGTGGCTTTGCTTTGGGCATGGGGCTCGGTTGGATCCTGGGTGTTTACAAAATGCTTATCGGTGACCATTTTTTGAGCCACACCTTGGTGACCATGTGCCTGGCATGGATCGTCACAATAGCGGTTGCGATGGCTGTTACTCGCCTGTACCGCCGTTATCCGAAAGGGTTTTCCGGAAAGGCGTCTGAGCCCCACTGAGTGGTTGAACGTCCTTCGTTGACAATTTTTTGACAATTGGCCTGATAGATTTCGGGCATTGAAGTCAAATTGTTAACAGCGAAGATCCTTTTATGTATCGTCACAGGGCCCTGGTAGTCACAGGAAAATTTATTGCTTGTACGCTTTTGGTTTTATTGGCATCCAGGTTGTATCTGTGCATTGCCTATTTTGACCGGATTGGTTCATTTTCTGGTGTCATTGAAATTGTTCTAAATGGTATTCGTGTTGACCTGGTGCTGATGGGGTATCTATATACCTTACCGTTGCTTGCAGGTATTTGGATATCGGACGGGAAGCGTTCCAGGTACTTCAGTCGGTTATTAATGGCTTGGCTGCTACTTGCATTGGTCCTGGTTGTCTTTTTGGAAGTCGTAACCCCGGAATTCATTCGTGAGTATGACATTCGCCCAAATCGACTGTTCATTGATTACCTGATTTACCCCCACGAAGTTTTCAGTATGTTATGGCAAGGATACAAACTTGCTATCGCGTGGTCCGTTGGCGGCGTTGCGCTGGCATTACTTCTGGGGCGAAAGCTATTGGCTGGGACGGAGCTACTCGGCGAGCCTGGCTCGGTGGGGAGAAAGGTTGTATTGACAGTCGTGGTGGTTCTGGTCAGCCTCTTTGCAACCCGTTCGAGTCTCCAGCACCGCCCGTTTAATCCATCGATGGTGTATTTCAGTAATGACAACCTGGTGAATTCATTTGTTCTGAATTCAGCTTATTCGGTGCTTTATGCCGTATACAATACCTCGTCTGAAGCACAGGCCTCTGACCTGTATGGTCGCATGAGTTACGAGGATGTGATCGCCAGCGTCAGGCTCGGAGCTGATCAATCCGGAATACCTTTCGAATCCAGTGAAATTCCCACATTAAGGGATCACCTCGCATCAAATTCTGGGACGAGAAAAAATATCGTAATTTTGTTGCAGGAGAGTCTGGGCGCGCGGTTTGTTGGGAATTTGGGCGGTGAGGATCTTACCCCGAACCTGGATGTATTGATGGAAAAGGGGTGGCAGTTCACTCATGCCTACGCGACAGGTACGCGCTCGGTTCGAGGAATAGAGGCAGTATTTACCGGGTTTTCTCCCGGGCCGTCACGCTCGGTGGTAAAGCTTGATAAAAGTCAGACGGACTTTTTTACCCTGGCATCTTTTCTGCAAAGTCGCGATTACTTCACTCAGTTCATTTACGGGGGAGAGAGTCATTTTGACAATATGAAGAGTTTTTTCCTCGGTAATGGTGTGGAGGATGTTCGCGATCTGGCAACCTTTAGCAATCCCGGGTTTGTGGGTTCCTGGGGGGCGTCCGACCAGGATTTGTATCGGGAAGTACACCAACAGTTTTTGACCTTGAATCAGCGTTCACAGCCTTTCTTCAGTCTGGTATTTACTACATCCAATCACAGTCCCTGGGAATACCCTGACGGATGTCCCGCAAGTTATGCTGGTGATAGAGCCAGTAGAGAAAATGCTATTCGCTATGCAGACTGTGCTCTGGGGGAATTTATCCGCAAGGCGGAAAAATCCAATTATTGGAAGGACACGATTTTCCTTGTCATTGCCGACCACGATTCTCGCGTGCATGGCTCAAATCTGGTTCCAATTGACCACTTCAGGATTCCCGCCCTTATTCTTGGTGGCGGTGTGGAGGCGAAGGTCGATGATCGGTTGGTTTCGCAGATTGATTTCCCAACCACGCTTCTGTCTCTCGCCGGTGTCAGCGGGGCACATCCGATGCTAGGATTTGACCTGAGCAGAGATGTCCCCGTGGATAAACAGCGGGCAATGTTGCAATACGGAGAGAACTTCTCATGGCTGGGCGTGGATCATGCGGTAATTTTACGCCCGCACCTCCCGCCTAAAGTTTACTCCCACGATGGCCACCATTTACTCAAGGAGTTGGACCCCAGGGAGTATGCGGAGGAAATCTTGCATGTTCGTGGAAATGCCCTTTGGAGTAACCTGGCATATTCCTCCAAGCTGTATCGTCAGCCGAAAACACTCTAGGTCGTTGGCAGGTTAGCAATCTGGATGCCTGGGCCGGGTTGGGGCAGGGTAAACCCGCAGATGCGACTATAAAATTCGAGCTCGCCTTCCAGTGCCATTTTAATACTGCTGGCGGCGCGGAAGCCGTGGCCTTCATCTGCAAAGGTAATATAGGCTACCGGAATTCCCCGCTGCTCCAGTGCTTTGACCATGGCTTCGGCCTGATTTGGCGGCACAACTTTATCTTCCATACCCTGGAAAAAAATCACCGGGCATTGCAGCTGTTCGATATGGTTGATGGGGGATCTTGCTTGGTAAGTGGCTTCCGCTTCGGGCCAGGGACCGACCAGCTTGTCCAGGTAACGGGACTCAAATTTGTGTGTGTCACGGGCGAGGGTGGTTAGATCGCCAATGCCATAATGGCTGGCACCAGCGGAAAACGTATCGTGGAATGTCAGTGCCGCCAATACGGTATAGCCTCCAGCACTGCCGCCCTTGATCAACAGGCGCGCAGGATCTGCAAGTCCTTTGCGTACCAGGAAGTCTGCGCCCGCACAAACATCTTCGACATCCAGGATGCCCCACTGGTCTTTGAGTCGGTCGCGATACGCGCGGCCATAACCTGTGCTGCCGGAATAATTCACATCAAGAATGGCAAAGCCACGGCTGGTCCAGTATTGCACCTTGAGATTGAGCCCCGCGGATGTCGCGCCGGTAGGGCCGCCATGACTGAACACGATCAGTGGTGGTAATTCACCTTCCGGTGCCTCAAACCGCGGGTTGCAGGGTGGGTAGTAGAACGCATGTACGTTGCGCTCGCCGACGGTGTATTCAATGGCCTGGGCATGGGACAGCAAATCGGTGGGGAGCGAGATGCTGCTGCTACTGGCAAGGGTCTCGAAACAATCGCGAACGGTGTCATAGCGTGCGATCGACGGGAATTCCGCCGGACCGCTGGTAATGAACAGTGCTTTTCCGTCCTCGCAACAGATACCTTCAAAGTCGCAGCCGGGGTGTTCCAGCGTTCTGTGTACACCGCTGGCGAGATTGAGTATTCCCAGTTGCCAACACCCATTTTCACTGAAGGTACAGAACAGTGTATCGCAGTCCAGAAAGCCGTAGGTGGACATACCAAAGACCCATTGGGGCGTGGCGAATTCGGCGGCTTTGTTCCACAGGGGCCGCTCATCTCCCAGACAGTAGAGGTTCCACCAGTTGTTGCGGTCGGAAACATACAGCAGCTCGCCGTTCGGGGACCACCGTGGTTGAAAAATGGATTCCCCAGGCGCGCCGGCGACCTTGCGGGTCGTGGTCGGTATGCCCTCGGGGTTTAGCTCCGCCAGCATCAATTCCGTTGCGTCCCACGGCATATTCGGATGGTGCCACTGTAGAAAACTCAGCTGGTTGTGGTCCGGGCTGATCGCTGGGTTGGAGTAAAAGTCTGCGCCTTCCACCAGTACCTGCGGTGCCTCTGTGCCGTGGATATTCACCGCGACGATACAGGCAATGGCTTCGTGGTCCTGCAGGCGTTCATCTTCCTGAATACAGATCAGGCGCTGACGCGCGCTGTCAAGAACAAGGTCGGCGTAGCGAAATGGACCCTCCGGTGTTAATGGCTCCGGCACCTTGCTGTCCAGGGACATGCGATAAATACGCTGATCCGCTGCCAGCACAAAGTAGACCCATCCGTCACTCACGGTAAAGCTGCCACCGCCGTATTCATGTGCTTTCGAGCGCACACTCAGGGGCGCGGGCAACAGATCCTTTTTCCCCTGCGCCTCACTGTACTCCACCAGCACGGAACGGCCTTTTTCCGCCGGGCGAGACTCCAGCCAGTAGGCGCGGCCGTCAGCCAGGCAGGTTTCGCTTAGTCGCACATTGCCGGAAGTCAGCAATTTTGCGCTGATCTCTGAGGTCCAGCTGCCGAAAGGTGCTTTTGTACAGGTGGCGCTGGTTCGCGAAGGCGTAGTTTCAGGCATGGGCTGGTGAATACTCTGCAAAGACGTGGCGTGAGAAAATTTGCCCGCCATTTTACGTTGGTCCCGGGCTGGTACAAGCGGTGCTTGAATCTCCGGGACAACAGTATGGTTGAGCGGGCAATATTTTAGTTGCCGGGTCAATCACACCGGCTGCTAGTCTTAGATTGTATGCCTCTTTAAGGGGCCAAAGACGCCAATCTTGAGAATGCGCCCCCTATGTTGACGCTTAAGGTGGGATGCGCTTGTGGAGTTGCCTATGCAGGGATTCCTGGATGGCCTGGGAGCACTGGTCTCCTGGGGCAATAACCTTACCTGGGGTGGTATTGGTGGTGTCTGGTGGCTGGGCATATTGATCGTCGCGCTGTTGCCGGCGGGTGTCTACTTCACCGTGCGCACCCGTTTTGTACAGTTCCGTGGCTTCTGCCAGATGCTGCGGGTAATGGGGCACAGTTTCCGTAAAGAGCACGACGATTCCGTGTCTTCGTTTCAGGCATTTGCCACCAGTGCTGCGGCGCGGGTGGGTACCGGAAATATCGCCGGGGTGGCGGTGGCGATCACAGCCGGTGGTCCCGGTGCGGTGTTCTGGATGTGGGTGGTAGCGATGTTGGGTATGGCCACCAGCCTGATTGAAAATACGCTGGCGCAGACATTCAAGGAGCAGGGCGAGGTTCACGGCACGTTTCGTGGCGGTCCCGCCTACTACATCGATAAGGGATTGGGGCGACGCTGGAAATGGCTGTCGATCGTATTTTCTGTGTTCCTGGTGATCTGCTTCGGTTTCTTTTTTAACGCGGTGCAGTCCAACGCGATGGCGGAAGCCATTCACGCGGCCTGGGGTATCAATCCATTGCTGGTCGGCGTGCTGATCTCGGTACTGGCGGCGATCATTGTCTTTGGTGGTATCCAGTCCATCGGCCGGTTTGCCGGCATAGTGGTGCCGATTATGGCGCTCTGCTACCTCGCCATTGCCCTGTTTGTGATTTTCGCCAATATTTCCAGGGTGCCGGAAGTCTTCGGGATCATCATCAGCAACGCCTTCGGTTTTCAGGAGGCCGGTGCCGGCGCTTTTGGGGCGGTAGTGGCAAATGGGATCAAGCGCGGGTTGTTCTCCAATGAGGCGGGCATGGGGTCTTCACCCAATGTGGGGGCGGCTGCGGATGTAAAGCACCCGGTGGTGCAAGGCTATGTGCAAATGGCCTCGGTGTTTCTCGATACGATGATGATCTGCAGCGCAACGGCGGCGATCATTCTGCTCAGTAATGTCGAACTGAGCGGCATGGTGGAGGGGGTTACACTGACACAGTCTGCACTGTCCAGTCAGGTGGGCAGTTGGGGCAACAGTTTTATTGCCTTGGCTCTACTGTTCTTTGCCTTTACTTCCATCATTGCCAATTACTACTACGCGGAAACCAATATTTTTTATCTTTGGCACACGCGTTTCTCCATTTTCTGTTACCGCGCGCTGTATATCGCTTTTATCCTGTTTGGTGCCTGGGTAGCCTGGAGTGGCAGTGAAGGCAATTTCCAACTGCTGTGGAATATGGCGGATATGTCGATGGGCTTTATGGCCTCTGCCAACCTGCTGGCCATGTTGCTGTTGTCAGGAGTGGCGCTCAGGGTTTTTGCGGACTACGAAGGCCAAATCAAACGCGGGATTAAAGAACCGGTATTTGACGCAAGCCGCCATAAGATTCCGGGTATAGAGCCGGATGTCTGGCGCGGTGGGCCGCATATTCCTGGTGAGCACGGCGGCCCGCCAGAGCATCAGCAAAAAAAGTAGCCGTTGCCGTATCCCGGGGTCCGCATTTAACCCTTCGCACGCATTTTCGCCGATACCTCTGAGCAACAGGTTCAAACTTCAATCACTATTGCGGTGAGAGTTGGTCGCCGCTTCCGCTGTGACACCAGTCAGCGTTCCTGTAAGGCTGCGGTCCCGCCACAAACGTCTGAGAACCAGTGCGCACCCGCGTACGCTGGATTCCATTAATCTCCCCTCATTGATGCTTCGCCACCGCCACGATGTGCTGCGCTGAGGCGTTTGTTCTGTTTTCGGGGCCAGGAATTTCAAAAGTAAGGGGGAGGGAGCCGTTGATGGCGGAACAGCAAAAATTCCAGATTGTCTCTGCGGGAAAAGTCCTGCGGGATAAAGCTGTGGGCGAAGTGCTGACTGCGCTGGCTGAACGGTTCGCGATAACGACCCAGCAAGCGCGCAAGCTGTTTCTCAAGGGCTGGGTGATCAAGGATCAACTCTCACCGGCTGAGGTCATTCAGTACCGCACCCAGTTGCAACAGATCGGCCTGAAAATCGAGGTCCACCCCGCGGGGAAATTTGACAACCGTGCATTGCTGGCCCGAGTGCAGTTCGCCCAAAAGCGTCAGGCGCGGAAAGTTGGTCGGGAGAACACGGGCGCAGCGCATGTTGTCGGGGGCAGTGTAGTAGGGGCGAATGTCGTCAGGGAGAAAGTGTCATCCACTGCAAATGCAGGAAGTAGCAGAAGTCCATCGGCACAGGAGCCCAAAAAGCCGTTGCAGATACCCCCAGTTTCCCCGGTTTCCGATACTGCGGTCTCCCTTAAACAGGTTTCTGTCTCGGTTGCGGCGTCCGACTTGAACGCGGGTGATAATGCCAACCAGAGTGCTCCTCCATCCCCGCAAAATACGGCCATCCGCAAGCAGCTGTCCGCCCTCTTCACTGGCGAGCAGGGCGTGAGTTCTACTCTGGCGAAGACATTATCCTCCGGAAATATCCGACTGATGCTTGCCATGCCTGCCGCGGCACTGGTGCCGCTACTGATGGCGTTGGTTGCGCTAGCTACGGTATATCAAGCCGCTACGGCGTTGTGGAAAATACCCACCGCCGTTCTGCAGGGTACTTCGATGGCGGGCGCGCTTGTGGGAACAGGCCTCTCGCTGCTGGTGTTGGCTTTTTTCGCGGCAATGTTCTGGCTGCCGTATTATCGCGCCGGGTATGGCGCTACAAAAACCACGTTACGCCTGGAGAAAAATACAGCGCCGGGACTGTTTCAGATGCTGGAGCTGCTGAGTGACAAGGTCCAGGTGCCTGTGCCGCAGGGTGTACGCGTGCATCGTGGGGCGGAAACGGAAGTTTTACCAAATAATTTTTTATCTCATATGCGTGGCGAATTCACGCTTTCCATCGGCCTCTCGTCAGTGGTGACATTGAATGGGGGCGACAATCTTGCGCTGATTGCCCGAGCGCTGGGTTACTACCAGACCCGGTGCAGCCGGCTTGCCACCTGGTTGCTTGTAGTACCTGCGAAACGTTTGCAGTCCTTGCAGGAGGCGCTGGAGAACGGACAAAGTATTCTTTCTGATAACTCTGCCAGTGGTGTCACAGCACCGCTACGCAAGGTGATGGCAGCCTGCGGCTTGGTCGTGGTGCCGGTTGTGGAAAGGTTACAGGCAATTCACTATGCCGCAAGTCGACAGCTTGGTCGGGTGCTCGCAGAGCGTGCTGACTCGGTGGCGGCTTGTCTGGTTGGCAGTGAGGGCTTTTCCGCGTTTGTCTCGCGCTGGCACCAGCTGAGCCATGCGGAGCTGGTGACCGGGGAAATCAACCGGGAGGCGCAACTGGTGGGCAAGTGTCTGGCCGACTTTCCGGCTGCAGTGAACTGGCTGTACCACAACCTCGATAAGGAAACCCGAGCGAGTATCGAGTTGGCGATGGAGGATACGGCAGATCTGTGGCAACTCGCTGAGCCCGCCGATATCGCCCGCGTGTATAAGGTCGAAGACCGAAAACTAGCGTCTCTTTTGCAGCGCACAGACTTCAATTTCACCCGCTTGTTTGCCGATTTTCAGAGTTTGAGCGCCCGTGTCAGTCGGCTGGATGTTGACGATCACTGTCGCGCGGTCGAAAACCAGCTGCTGATGAGCGCGAGTAAGGAAACGGAAGAAGCTCAGCGGATTCTGGTGGCATTTTTCAACCGCATAGTGCCCGCCGATCTGCTGCCACTGCAGTTGCCGATCAGCGAAGATTTACAGCGGTTGGATTTGCAGCGCACCGTGGACTGGTTGCGCAGCCGGTTAATCGAGCTACAGGACCAGGAACAGCGACTTGCGAGCCTGCAGGTGCAGGGCGCGAAAATGCAGTTGGGCGCAGGTCTGATCCGCGTCAACTTCGAAGTAACACCCGCCGACTATTGTCTCGGCGGTATTGCTCGCGGGGCGATTGATGAGTCGATACGGGACAACCACACACGACTACAAGACTGCATGCAGCAGCGAGGGCAGATCATCTCCATGTTCTATCAGCGTATCCTGCACGCGGTTGAGGGGATGACGGCTTCAGGCCAGCGAGATTGTCAGGTGGCACTAGAGCGCCTGACGGCGTACGAGTATTTGCGGGAACCCCTTGTTGCGGTGGGGCGCTACGGGGATCTGATCAGTGTCGCAATTGATCGCCTACCGGTAGACAAGATTCCGCAACCGTTGTTGCAGAAGTATGTCACCCTCGCTTTGCAGCAGTGTGAAATATTGTCAGTGGCGGTCAGAAATGGCGCGGCTGAACTGGGCGTTGATCTTGCGGATCGCCTGGATCTGTTCAATGAGGCACGGGAGCGACTTGTCGCCGAAGGCCAGCGCGACCCGCTGACGCGTTTACAGGCGGTGGAGTTACATTGCAAAAACCTGGTGGTGCTGGTCATGGAGAGCTATCACCAGTGTCTTGCCGGATTACTTCAGGTATGCCTGGCAGAAGAGCAGCGCAGGAACATTCGGCCGTTGCGCCTGGCCGGCGCACTTTAGCGGCGGCCAGAATGACCGTTCGCGGACGCCTGCTGCAGTCGCGCAGGTGTCGGCGCGGCGGCGAGTCAACCGCCAGCCAGTTTTACCTTCAGATTTTTCGTCTCCAGTACGGCTTTGATCTCTTCGCGTTTGTCGCCCTGAATCTCGATAACCCCGTCTTTCAATGTGCCGCCGCAGCCGCAACGCTTCTTGAGTTCTGCGAGAATCAGCTTGAGTTCGCTGTCGGCGCCCTCCAGGCCACGCACACAGGTCACGCCTTTGCCTTTGCGGCCCTTGGTCTCCCGCTGGATGCGCACGATGCCGTCGCCCTGGTGGCGTTTTTCTGGCGCGGCAGCTTCTTTGATTCTTCCGCGGTCGGTGGAATATACAAGTCGGTTTTTGTCGCTCATGGAAACCCGTCAGTCGGTTGGATCTGGGGCGGTTTGCCCGGGCGGCAAGCATAGCTGAAGGTGGGTGGGTGCTTAAAGGCTTGAATCTGAACCCGTGGCTTCGGCTAAAATGTCACCCATTCCCGCATTCAAAATAGCAATCCAGGGCGTGGCTCAAATACGCTGCAGATCCCTGGCTGCCCAATAAGGAAAATATCGGATGGCCCTGACTGGTACCCGCAAGTGGCTAAATGAGGTGATTTTTGGCACGGATACCCCCGCGGGAAAGAACTTCGACGTTATTTTAATCTGGACCATCCTGGTCAGTGTTGTGCTGGTGTTGTTGGCGTCCGTGGAAAGCTGGTGGGTGCGCTACGGCGATATCTTCTTCGTGCTGGAGTGGTTTTTTACTGCGCTGTTCACGGTCGAATATTTTGCACGTATTTACTGTGCGAAGGATCGTCGCTCCTACATTTTCAGCTTTTACGGGGTTGTCGACTTTTTGGCGATACTGCCCAGTTATCTCGCCCTGATCTTTACCGGTGCCTCCTACCTGATGGTGATCAGGTTGTTGCGGGTGCTGCGTATCTTCCGCATTCTGAAATTGGTCCGGTATCTGAGGGATGCCAATCTACTGGTGCGCTCGCTGTGGCAGGCGCGCCGGCGGATCCTGGTGTTCTATTCCTGCGTATTGGTGTTGTGCATCATTTTTGGCAGTGTCATGTTTGTGGTCGAAGGGCCGAAGCACGGCTTCACCAGTATCCCCAAGAGTGTCTACTGGACCATCGTGACCATCACGACCGTGGGCTTCGGGGATATCACTCCGCAAACCCCACTGGGCCAGGCGATTGCCTCCATGACCATGCTGATTGGCTACTCGATCATCGCCGTGCCCACCGGCATTGTGACCGCGGAGCTTGCCCATGAATTGCGCAAGGACAAGCAGCTGGCGCGCTGTCACAACTGTGGCCGCGCCGGGCATGACAGCGATTCCGAATACTGTAAGCACTGCGGCTACAAGCTGGAGGATTTCGATCTGCTCGCGGAAGAGTAGGGGGATGGTATCAGGTGCACCTTAACAGCCCCCGGACTATCCGCTATCCTTGCGCCCCGTTTTCGCCGCCGTCACTGGCGGCGCCCATCATTCACCTTTCTCGATATTGGTAATCCGCACCGATGGATATTCAGGGATACTGTGCCCCGGGGTTTGAAGCCCTGTACGATGCTTTCGCCATCAACTTCAGCGACCACGGCGACGTGGGAGCATCATTCTGCGCGGTTCACCAGCAGGAGATAGTGGCTTCTCTGTGGGCGGGAAGTGCTGATCGGGGCGGGGAGCGGCCCTTCGAAGAAGACACCCTGGTCAATGTATTTTCATCCTCCAAGGGTATTCTCGCCCTGATTGCCCTGCAGCAGGTGGCGGCCGGAAACCTGGATCTGGATCTGCCGGTGGCCCATTACTGGCCCGAGTTCGCTGCGGCGGGCAAGCAGAGCATTACCGGGCGCCAGCTGCTGTGTCACCGTTCCGGTGTGATTGCCTTCCGTGACCGGGTTGCCGACGAACTGATTTATGACTGGCAGGGGGCGCTAACTCAGGTAGCGGGCACCGCGCCCTGGTGGGAGCCCGGTACGCAACAGGGATATTCGCCGTTTTTGTACGGTTGGACGCTGGGTGGATTGATTGAAAAAGCCAGCGGCCAGTCATTGATGTCACTGTACCGCGCTGGAATTGCCGACCCATTGGCTCTGGCCGGCGGATTCGGTGCGGTGGGGCACCGGTCGGCGGAGATTGCCGACGTCGGCGCATTGAAGAAGCCCCTCCCGGAGCTGCGTGACAATGCCATCGGCCGTTCGATCAAGCAGGACCGCCAGGGACCTGTGGCCACCGCCTTTACTAATCCGGTATCACTGATGACAGGGACCAATAGCGAGCAGTGGCGAAGCGCATTGATTCCCGCGGCAAATGGCCATTTTTGTGCCCGAGACCTCGCCACCGTCTACGGTGATCTCGCCAGTGAAGATCCGCAGCTGCTGCCGCGGGATCTGCTGCACTCTGCCACCGCGGAACAGAGCCGGGGTCAGGACGCCATATTGCAGGCAGACGTTGCCTTTGGGTGCGGCTTTATTAAATCCGCCGCTGCGCGAGACCTGCAGTTTGGCGGGCCCGCGGGTTTTGGGCACCCGGGTGCCGGTGGTAGTGTCGGATTCGCAGATCCGGAGGCCGAACTGGGATTTGGCTATGTGACTTCCCGGATGGGGCAGAGTCTGTTTATGGATCAGCGGGCTATTGGCATGATGGAATGTCTGTACCGGCTGCTGTAAAAAACTGAGGCAGTAACTATGAAGAACGAAGTGCAACAGCTCTGTGCCCGAGTGGATGAGCTGGAAACTCGTCTGGCTTTCCAGGAAGACACAATCACTCAGCTGAATGACGTGATTGCTGCCCAGGACGCCCAGCTCAGGGCCCTGCTCGGCAGGGTGAAGGATATGGCGGACAAATATCAGGACCTGAGCTACGAAATGCAAAAGGGGCTCAAACCTGGTGACGAAAAGCCGCCACACTATTGATGCCTCAAGCAGGGCCGGTCAGCGGATTTGCGGTGGTGCCCGGTGAGTTGGCAGCGGTTGCAACCATTGCGTGACGGGCATTTCAGCCGGGCATTGCGCCCGGTTCCTTATCGCTGTCGCGAAAGTCAGAAAATCCCGCTTTTTCCCGCCAAGTCAAGCCTTGACAATATTTTTTCCACACGAGGCGACCTCTTTTCCCCAATGTGGCCAATCGGGAGATAGTTGGTACACAAATATTAAAATCATCCGTAACTAATTGATTTTTATATATAAATTTTCTCTGCATAAAAAATGCACAATTCGCTGGTGGCAAGGGAGTACGCCGTTTGTCACGCGGTTGCCCGGTTTCATTCACAAACTTATCCACAGATCCTGTGGAAGAACCAATTACACGCAGGCACACGAAATGCGGTGTTTCGTCGAAAGGGTATCCACGTAACGACATCTCGCAGTGCATCGTTCCATCCCCGCGAGCGATACTCGGGGAGTGCCAGTTCGAAAGCGCCAATAAAAGCATCAATAAAGGAGACTGTGGCCGACAAAAAATTTCTGCAGGAGGGAGACAAATTGTTTTGCTACAGAGACATGTAGCAGACGACAAAATTGAGAGGTGGGCGCTAGACCTTGCGAGACTTTCCGCATAGTCTTCCTGCCCATGGCGGATGCGGTTCAGCTTGTAGTCAGTTAGGCCAAGCAATACTGCATTCACAAGCCGGATAAAGGCGGCACAGTGCAAATGGCATGGGGGATTTCCCGGGTGAAAAACCCTGTGTTTTATGCCAATACCCGGCTCGCCGGATTCTCACCCGTCATCAGTAAAAGCGTTAGGAGAAGCTTAAATGAAAAAATGGGTAGCAATTCTTGCCCTGGGCTCACTGGTCGGTTGTACCACCCTGGACCCCTATACTCAGGAAAGTAAAACCAGTAATGCTGCCAAAGGCGCAGGGGCTGGTGCAGTAGCGGGGGCGATCATTGGTGCAGCTACTGCCAGTAAGAGCGATCGCAAGAAGGGCGCCATTACCGGTGCTATCGGCGGTGCGGCGATTGGCGGTGGTGTCGGTTATTACATGGATCGCCAGGAAATGGCCCTTCGCCAGCGCCTTGAAGGCACCGGCGTTCGGGTACAGCGAGAGGGTGACAACATTCGCCTGATCATGCCGGGTAATATCACGTTTGCGACCAACCGTTTTGAAATCCGCACCGATTTCTATGACACACTCGATTCCGTGGTACTGGTTCTGAACGAATTCGACAAGACCGCAATCCGTGTCAGTGGCCACACCGACAGCACTGGCTCTGACGTTACTAACCAGACGCTCAGTGAGCGTCGCGCGGAATCCGTCGCCGGTTTCTTCACCACTCGTGGTGTTGCCGCTGGTCGTGTACAGGCAGTGGGCTATGGCGAGCGCTATCCAATTGCCAGCAATGACTCAGACGCGGGCCGCCAGGCCAACCGTCGGGTAGAGTTGGAATTGCTTCCGATTCAGTAACGAGACAAGAGGGCGCTTCGGCGCCCTTTTTTATTGCAGCAAATAACGACAGGGATTGGTTATGGTAGCGCGCACATCTATCACTGGGGGCGCTCGCAAAGTCGGTTACCGTTCGGGCCTGCGCTTCGGTTTAGGAATTTTGCTGCTGGCAGGTCTTTTATCTCCATTAGGCGCTCTGGCTGGCGAAGACACCCGGGCGATTTCTTCCGAGACACGACAACCTGAAGCCCCGGGTTCCGCCGCGGAGGAACAAGCTGTGTCAGATGCCGCATTTCAAGCCGGGCCCGCCGTGCCGGAGCAGGGCACAGATGATTATTCGGAGGCCGCATACCTGGCGGACGATAGCTTTTCCCTGCGATTGTTTAATGCGGAACTGGTTGCGCGGGTAAAGGTTACCGGCATCCACCGAATTATCGATAAAGCGCTTTCCGAGCCGGGCATGGTGGCGCTGTTGGGGTATGTCTACTCCGGTATTACCCAGAAAGTGTGGAAAGGCGATCCCGCGAAGCTGATTGCTTTCCGTCTGACCCTCAACGATTGCGACCGCAAGCTGAAGCGGGGTGAGCAGTACCTGATTTTTGCGCAGAGCGATATGCTCGGCCGGCTGAAACTCACCGGCTGTGAGGCGGTAGTTTCAGAATCCGAAGCCGGCGCGCTGCTGGTCAAGCTCGATCAATACTACCAGGGGTAAGTTTTCAGGGGCCGAGTATCGGGGGGTAAGTATCGGGGGGTAAGTATCGGGGGATAGTATCGGGGGATAGTATCGGGAGTGGCTAACCGCGGTTCAGCCCCTCGCCGCGGCGCCGAAAACGATGTGGTGTAGATTGCTATCCGGCACAGGATGCCCCCCAATAGAATCCCTTCAAATAGACAACCGGTTTTTTAGAGCGATTTAAACTTACCTGTAGGAACAAAGTTCCTTGAAGTGCGCCAATTGAAGATTATTCTTATCAGTATTGGCGTCGGCTTCTTCTGTGGTTCTCTTTTGAATCTCGGCAAATACAGGGGCTGCTGCCAACCGGTAACGTCAGGGCAAATGGAGCCTGTCAGCGGGATTCAGGAGTGCGTACGTGTTGTACCGCACCTTCCCAGGAGTTTGTCACTTTCGTTCTGAACAGTTCACAACTGACAAGGGGTCATTGGGTTTATGATGAAACTACTTTTGCCACTGATTATTCTGCTGCTCATTATCGGCTATTTCATGTCGCAGAAATCGCACGACGCCGTAGACGATGCCTACGACAAGCTGGAAAAACCGGGCACTGAAAGCATGGAAACATCGCCAGTTCCCGAGCCTGACGTAGACACCACCATTCCCCCGGATAGCGACGAGACACCGATGCCGGAGGAGCCCGAATCCACGCTGAGGGATGAGGCCCGTGAAGCCGGTGATGCCATCAAGGGCGCCGTCGACGAGACCGGCGATGTGATTAAAGGTGCAGCCGAAGACGCTGGTGATGCCTTGAAAGATGCAGGTGAGGCCACCAAGGATGCTGCGGAAGATGCGATGGACAAACTGAGGCACGAAGACAAAACTGACGACGAGCCCCAATAGCATCGATAGATCGATAGATCGATAGTTCGACAGGAGTGTTGATAGTGCCGATGGGAGTCTATCGACAGCAATAGAGCCACACCGGATATGACCGGTATCACATAAACAAAGCCGCGACTGGTTCGCGGCTTTGTTGTTTCCTACCCTTTTAATAGCAGGCAAATAGAATTTGTCAGGTTCATTGCGGTACTCCGGTAGTTCCTAAGTTGTGACAGACCATGATCGAGCATTGCTGGCATCACGATCACGAAATTCTTGAAATTCGCCCCGTCGCGGATTTAAAACCGTCCGAGTTTCGCGCATTGGCGGCGCAGGTAGATCCGGTTATCTGTGCCCATGGAAATTTACAGGGTCTTCTGATTGACGCGCGGCATGTGCGCGGGTGGCAAAACTTTGCCGCATTGATTTCCAATTGTGTGTTCATTCGCAACCAACACCGTCACCTGCATCGGATTGCAGTACTGTCGGATAACATCATGCTGGGGTTTATGCCGCAGCTGCTCAATCACTTTGTTTCCGCAGAAGTACGCCCCTTCCCGGCGGAGGCAGAAGAGTTGGCACTGGATTGGCTGTTGCACTCAAGACGGGGATCAATCAGCGTCGGACAAAAATAAATGCACTGCTGTCAGGCGTAGACCGACCGGGTCAATACGGGTAAATTTCCGTCTTTACCAGACGGACGAGTGAATATCATGCAGTTGGCGGTTACTGCTGCGGACGACAATACCTGCCCCCGGGCTGAAGCCCTTGCCAGTGAGCTGCAGTTGCCTTTCCTTGGCGCTGTAGCAGAAAAATTTGTCGAAGAGTTTCCCTTTGTACTTCGCTGCGGCGAAAGTCTCCAGCTCTGCGCTACCGGGCGCAAGGCACCGGGGCCGATCAGTGTGGATTTTGTTACCGGCGCGGCGGCGCATCGGCGCAAATTCGGCGGAGGCAAAGGGCAGTCGATTGCCAAGGCCATCGGCGTGCGCAGTGGCTTTCAGCCGCTGGTACTGGATGCCACTGCGGGCCTTGGTCGAGACGCTTTTGTGCTTGCATCTCTCGGCTGCGAAGTGCGAATGTTGGAGCGCAACCCGGTTGTCTATGCGCTGTTGGCAGACGGTTTAGAGCGGTTGCAGCAGGCGGCGATAACCGATCCGGAACTTGCCCCGATTGCAGCGCGTATGATGCTCGAACCCCGGGTAAAAAGCGCTGTTGCCTGGTTGGGTGAGCTGCCTCACGAATCCATTCCGGTTATTTATCTGGATCCGATGTTTCCCAGCCGCGACAAAAGTGCCAAGGTCAAAAAGGATATGGCGGCGTTTCACCAGTTGGTGGGAAGTGACGAAGATGCCGATGCGCTGCTGGCGCCGGCCCTTGCTGCCTGTTACTACCGCACTGTGGTCAAGCGTCCAAAGCTGGCGCCTGACCTGGCGGGGCACAAGCCAAATCTCAGACTCGAGGGGAAGTCCGGGCGTTTTGATGTTTATACCCGGCACGGGGTGCCGGGTTGAATTGAAGCAAGACGGGAAGACGGAACTGATCTCCGTCAGCAGTTCACCGCATTGACCGCCAATCCGCCGAGAGATGTTTCCTTGTACTTGCTCTGCATATCGATACCGGTCTGGCGCATGGTTTCAATCACGCTGTCCAGCGGCACGATGTGCGCGCCAGTGCCGCGCAGAGCCAGGCGGGCGGCATTGATGGCTTTTACCGCGCCCATGGTATTGCGCTCGATACAGGGTACCTGTACCAGGCCGCCGATCGGATCACAGGTCAGCCCGAGATTGTGCTCCATACCGATTTCTGCCGCGTTCTCAATCTGCTGATTGGTGCCACCCTGGACCGCCGCAAGTCCTGCAGATGCCATCGAGCAGGCCACACCAATTTCTCCCTGACAGCCAACTTCCGCTGCAGAAATCGATGCGTTTTTCTTGAACAGCATCCCCACAGCACCGGCGGTCAACAGGAATTCCACCACCTGATCCTTCAGGTCGCCGTGTTGCGCCGGGTCGTGTACAAATTCCACGTAATAGGCAATGGTCGCCGGGATGACCCCGGCGGCGCCGTTGGTTGGCGCTGTCACAATACGTCCCCGGGCCGCGTTTTCTTCATTCACGGCCAGTGCAAACAGGCTCACCCAGTCGAGGATGGAAAGTCCCTGGCGGCGCTCTTCGTCGGACTGCTTTGACAGCTCCCGGTAATGCTCCTCGGCTCGGCGGCGCACGCCCAGGCCGCCGGGCAGCACACCGCTCTGGTGGCAACCTCGCTGGATGGAAGCGTCCATCACTTCCCAGATCTTCCAGAGCCCGTCCTTTACTTCCTGCTCGGAGCGGAATGCTTTCTCGTTTTCCATCGCGAGTTCGGCAATCGTCCAGCCGTGCTCCTCGCACATCTGCATCATTTCTACCGCAGAACTGAAATCGTAGGGGAGCAGGGTAGCGATCTGCTCCTTGTGCTTGAAGTCTTCCTCTGAGAGTACAAAGCCGCCGCCGATGGAAAAATAGCTGCAATCGAACAGGCACTCGTCGCCGGCAAACGCTTTACAGGTCATGCCGTTGGAGTGCTGGGGAAGGAACTCTTCCTTGTGGAACAGCAGGTCCCGCTCCCTTTCAAAATGGATGGCGCGGGTACCGTTGAGAATAAGCTGCTGGTGCTGCTCAATACTGGCGAGTCGGTTGTCGATACTGTCGACATCAATTGTGTCGGGAGCCTCGCCTTCCAGTCCCATCAGCACGGCCATATCGGTGCCGTGCCCCACTCCGGTCAGCGCAAGAGAACCATACAGGTGGACTTCCACCCGTTCAGTCCTGGCCAGTGCGCCTCGCTGCTCAAGGTCAGTAACAAACTGATGCGCCGCCACCATGGGGCCCACGGTGTGGGAGCTGGAGGGACCGATGCCGATTTTGAACAGCTCGAAAACACTGATGCTCATAGTTGCTTTTCGTAACCTTGGTTTTCTCATCAAAGCGGCAGCGCAGATAGCAGGTGCCGCACAATATAAGTGTAGTTATCGGGGAATTTGGGCGCGTTTCGAGCACCGTGGACCCTGGCGGGCGACACGTTCGCCGAAGGCGCTGGTCGGTGCAACCGCCTGAACAGAATTCACGATTTTATTTGGCTTTGCGGGCTGCCTATGCAACAAACTACCAAGTTCGTGCCGGCAGCCGCAGAGAATGTTGCGAATGGGTGGGCAGGACCGGTCGTTGGGGGCCGAGCTTGTTTGGCCACCTAACCGGCGATCGCCGTGAGGGTGGCGCGCAGCGGGGCCGGATGGCCTTCGACGGTTTTACTGTGATCCTCGGGATCGAGAAAATCCACCAGAGACTCGAACCGCATCCAGTCCGTGCTGCGCTGCTCCTCGAGGCGGGTGCGGTCGAGGTCCACGGTACGAACATCCACAAAGCCGGTTTTCCGCAGCCAGCTTTCCAGAGTTGCGGTGCTGGGGAAGAACCACACATTGCGCATTTTTGCGTAGCGGTCTTCCGGTACCAGGCAATCGCCGAGGCCGCCATCGATCACCAGGGTTTCCAGTAACAACTGGCCGCCGGGGCGCAGGGTTTCTTTCAGTTCCCGCAGATGATCCAGAGGGGAGCGACGGTGATACAGCACCCCCATGGACAGAGTGGTGTCGAAAGCCTGCAGATTGGCGGGCAGGGCCTCGATGCCAACGGGTAAAACATCGACGGGCTTCTCCAGGCCCATGTATTTTTTCAGCGCGTAGAACTGGGCGACGAATTTAGCGGACGGGTCGATACCAATCACCCGTCGGGCGCCGGCGCCGAATTGACGCCAGCAGTGATAGCCGCTGCCGCAGCCCACGTCCAGTACCAGGCGGTTGCTCAGGTCGTGCAGATGCGGCGCCACCCGATCCCATTTCCAGTCGGAGCGCCACTCGGTATCAATAAAAATATCGAACAGTGTCCAGGGGCCTTTGCGCCAGGGGTGCAGTTTGCGCAGTTGTGTTTCCAGTTGCTGCAACTGCTGTTCCGTGGCATCGCTGGCGCCGCCCACGCGCACCTCGCTGACGGTTTCCAGGGAGGAGGGCGTAATGTCGGGAAGCGCATTCAAAACTGCCTGCCAGTCGGGCAGGTCGCCCCAGCGCGCGGCACTGAGCCCCTCGCTGATCTGCTGCGGCAGGGTGGTGAGCCAGGGGCGCAGGGCTGGAATATGTTGCAGGCCTGCATAAAGCGGGGTGTAGTCGATCATCGGAGTCGTGGTCTGTCAGTCTGCGCGCTGTTTGATGGCAATCAGCGAGGCGAAGTTGAAACACTGGAACCAGACATCGACACTGTGAAAGCCCACGCTCTTTAGGCGTGTGCGGTGGTCGTACAGGGTTTCCGGTATCAATACGTTTTCCAGTGCGCTGCGCTTCTGGGCAATTTCCAGTGCACTGTAGCCGTTGGCGGCTTTGAATGCGTGGTGCAGGTCGATCATCAGTTCCTGGTGATCGCTGTCTGAAAATGCCACTTTTTCCGACAGGATCAGTACGCCGCCGGGGCGCAGCCCGTCATAGATTTTCTGAAGAATCTGTTCGCGTTCACTGGTGGCGATGAACTGCAAGGTGAAATTCAACACCACCACCGAGGCATTTTCGATGACCACATCCTGCAGGTCGTCGCAGATCAGCTGTACCGGAACCTGGCCGCTGTCCGCGGCGAGTACCGTGCGGGCGCGCTCGATCATCGCCGGGGAATTGTCCACGGCGATGATTTCGCAATCCGCTGCGGGAATACGGTGACGCATGGCCAGGGTCGCGGCGCCGAGGGAGCTGCCCAGGTCGTAGCAGCGGCTACCGGCCTGGGCGAAGCGCTCGGCGAGGGTGCCGATCATGGCCACGATCGTGGTGTAGCCCGGCACCGAACGCTGGATCATGTCCGGAAACACTTCCACCACAGACTGATCGAAGGTGAAGCCCGCGACTTCACCCAGGGGTTTGGCAAAAATATCGTCTTTCTTGCTCACTGCGCTGCTCACAGTTTCTCTTCGTGCAGATCCAGTGCGAGTCCCGCATCGCGTCCCTGGTTGCCGGTGACCACTGCGGTGTTGGCCTTGTCGGCTTGCAAATAGGTTTTTCCTACCCGCTGCAGGTCCGCGAGGGTGACTTCGGTGACCTTGCGGCGGAATTCCTGGCGCACGGCATGGGTGCGGCCGTAAAGTGCCGAATGGAAGGCCTTCTTGGCTTCGCCCGCCGGAGAGCCGGGTTTGTCCATACCGCCCACCACGCCGAGAATGGCTTCTTCGACCTGCTGGTCTTCATGGGCTTCATTCAGCAGCCATTCCACCGACGCATCGAAGTCCTTCAGAGTTTCTCCCATGCGAGGATCGCGGTAGGAATAGAAGCGGAAAGCGCCGATGTTGGCGTCGTGGCTGGCGCCGCCTCCGTAGGCGCCGCCCTGTTCGCGGATAGTGCGGTGCAGGTAGCCATTGCGCAGGAAGCCGCCCAGTACGGCCAGTGCCGGTGCGTCCGCATGGGTCATGGGCACGGTGGGGTAGGCCTTGGCGCAGAAGTTTACCTGGCTGTTGGCGACCCAGACTTCCTGAACCTTGCGCGGCGCAAAGGGCGCATCATCCCTGTTGCTGGCGGTCTCTTTGCCATTCGCCAGTGGTGCCATGGCCTCGGTAAATTCCGCGAGTTTTTCTTCCTCACCGATCAGCAGGAACTGGCGTCCGGCGTTGTTGATTTTCTGGTGGATACTGCTGAATTTCCCCGCCAGGATTTCCAGTCCCTGGGTGCTGTCCAGGGTTTTGACCAGTGCCTTCAGCTGGCGCAGGCCCTGCAGGCCACCGGACTCATGACCGTCTGCCGCGGCGCGATTAAAGCCGGCGCTGGCGGCAGCCATGGCCAGTGCATGGCCGTTGCCGACTACAGATTGTTCCCGCCGGGCCAGGGTCTGCAACAGCAATTCCTTGATGCGCGGTAGCTCGTCAAAGCGCACCTGCTCCATGGTGGCCTGCATCAATTCACTGAGGGCTGCCTGGTTTGCCGCCAGCGCCTTGCCGGAAAGAATGAAATGGCCGGTCTGGCTATTCAGGTTGTCCAGGTCCGTACGCTGACTGGTGAACGAATGCAGGGAGCCTGCCACCGCCGCTTGCCACTGTTGCACTTCCAGGTAATTTTTTTCGCCCAGACCGAGTTCGCTCAGGCTCTGGCAGTAGTAGGGCAGCAGGATGCGCTCTTCGTCGCTGAATTCCGGCAGTGTGGTCACCAGTTGCTGGTACACCAGACCATTGGTGCCCGCGCTGTAGCGGGTCACTTTGCTGTGGTTGATGGCGACTTGTTCGCCTTCGACCTTCGGCAGTTCCGGGGGAATATCCTCGACGCCGACTTTGGGCAGAATGGACTCATCGTCTTTGCGTTGCTGGCGCTCGGCCAGGGCCTTGGCCGTTTGGATGACCTGTTGCTTTTCGCCGTCGCTGAGCTTTTCCCGGATTGCGGCCAGCTGGGACTTCTCAGCCTGCTCGGCGCGGGATGCCATATCCGCGTCCGGTGACAGAACCAGACGCACGCGGTGCTGGTTTTCCAGCAGCAGTTTGCGCGCGGCACCGGCGATAAAATCGGGGTCCTTGATCTGTTCGCGAAGTTTTTCCAGGGCACTGTCGATATTGAGCAGGCCGATGGCGTCGCCGCGATGGGTGGCACCGGTAAGCGCAGTGAGGATCAACTGCAGCCCATAGGGGTAGCCGTCGCCACCGATCTCGCGCTGCTGAAGTTCCAGTTGATGCAGTGCCGCGGCAACCTGCTCGTAAGGCGCTCCATTTTCCGCCACATCCTGCAGTACCTTGAGTACCGCCTGCTCCAGCTCGTCCGCGCGCTCGCGCTCGCTGCCCTCAATGCCACACACGAACACCAGTTCGCGCTGGCTGTCGTCCAGACCGCACAGCGGGGAGGGGGATTGCCCCAACTCGGTGGTTTCCAGCAGGTGCATCAGTGGCGAGGCGCTGTTGTCCAGCAGTACCCCCGAGAGCAGGTGCGCGGTCAGGGATTGTTCCAGGTCGGTGACATCGCCCAGCAGCCAGCCGAGTACGATGTGGGTCTTTTCCTGCTGCCCCTCGTCATTGGACAGAGGGTAACTTTCTTCCACGCGCACCGGGGATACGTAGAGTTTTTCCCGGCCAACCTCGATCTTCTGATGAAGTTGGTCAAATTTGTGCAAGGCTTTTTCTTCAAACACCGCCTGATGCTCCGCCGCCTCGATATCGCCGAAGGTCATGAAGATGGCGTTGCTGGGGTGGTAGTGGGTGCGGTAGAAATTTACCAGTTGCTCGTAGGTGAGATCGGGGATATCCGCGGGCTCACCGCCGGAATTGAAGTGATAGGTGGTGGTCGGGAACAGGTATTTGCTCAGTTTCTGCCACAGCTGGGAGGTCACTGAACTCATCGCCCCTTTCATTTCATTGAAGACCACGCCTTTGAACACCAGATCACTATCCGGATTGTCGCTCTCGGCGAATTCCAGGCGGTGGCCTTCCTGGGCGAAGTCCAGCGGGTCCAGGCGCGCGAAAAACACGGCGTCCAGGTACACATCCAGAAGGTTGTCGAAATCTTTACGGTTCTGGCTGGCAAACGGGTAGGCCGTCCAGTCTGAGCTGGTAAAGGCGTTCATAAAAGTGTTGAGCGAACGGCGTATCATCATGAAGAAAGGGTCGCGCACCGGATACTTGTCACTGCCGCAGAGGGCGGTGTGTTCGAGAATGTGGGCGACGCCGGTAGAGTCGTGGGGAACGGTGCGCAGGGCCACCAGAAAAACATTTTCGGGGTTGTCGGCGGCGATATGCAGGTGCTGGGCGCCAGTGCGGCGGTGGCGGTACTCTTCCACGCGGACGCCGAGGGATTCGATCTCGGCACTGGTAATGGCTTCAAATGCGGGGTGTACGTTGCTCAAGTGTCAGCTCCAATGGGTAGTTTGCGGTTGCCCTGACTCAGACAGGCTCTGAGATTGGCAAAAACGGCGGCCATTTTAGCGCCCTGCGCCGACCAAATGACAGGGTTGACAGGAGACTGTTGACACCTGCGTCACTGGTGCGAAACTGCCCCCCCATAATTTACCGGTGCCATTGAAATCCCAGCGAGCGGATGCCTGTTGGGGGGAGCTGGGGATTTCAGCGGTGCGTTCGTGATTCATTGACGCCATAAATGTAGTCGATAGGAGGTTGTGCGTTGAACTGGATGGACTATGTGAGCCTGGCAGGTTTCTGCTTTATCTGGGCCGGGTATACCGTATTTGCCCGCAGGAAGGCGAAAACCGCCTGGTGTCTGGCCTCGTCCATGCAGTGGTACCGGGTGGAGTGGATGCTGCGAATGCTGGAGCGGGATGTGCGCATCCCCGACGCCGCCATTCTCGGTAATCTGGAGCGCGTGATTGGTTTTTTTGCATCCACCAGCATCCTGATTCTCGCGGGTCTGGTTACCGCACTCTCCGCCAATAGTGCGGCGGTGGAGCTGCTGAGTAGCCTGCCTTTTGCGCAGGGAACCAGCGTGGAGCAGTTTGAGCTCAAGGTGCTGGTACTGATCCTCATCTATATCTTTGCCTTTTTTAACTTCACCTGGTCACTGCGTCAGTACTCTTTCGCCAATGTACTGCTCGGTGCCGCGCCGGCGGTGGATGAAGAGGAAATAAGTCGAGAGGAGCGCCGACGTTACGCCATCAGTGCCGCCAAGGTGATTGATCAGGCGGGTCACAGCTATAACTACGGATTGCGTTGTTTCTACTTTTCCATGGCCGTGATGGGCTGGTTTGTACACCCGGCATTGTTTGTGCTCGGTTATCTGGGCGTCATCTGGGTGCTGTATATGCGCGAATTCCGCTCGCGAACCCTGCAGGTCATTCTGGCCGCCGAGGGCCGTTCTCTTGATCAGGCGAAGGACAAATAACCGGTGCGGATGCTGTTGCAAACGAATTGTGCGCGAATCTGCCGACCATGACAGACCGCAATTTTGATGATCTGGCCCACCGTTTCAAAAAGCGGATTTACGGAGGCCTCAAGGGGGATATTCGCCTCGCAGTACTCAACCGTGATCTGGCACCATTCCTGGCGGCACAGAACGACACACTGACTGTGGTCGACGCTGGTGGCGGACAGGGCCAGTTTGCGCTGGATCTGGCGGACGCTGGCCATAGGGTGTGGATTACGGACATCTCCGCATCCATGTTGGCCTTGGCTGGTGAGCAGGCCGAGCAGCGCGGGTTGGCGCAACGGGTGCAAATTGCCCAGGTGCCCTTGCAGTCGCTGGCAGATTCCCCGGAGATTCCCTCGGCACAGTTGCTGCTCTGCCATGCGGTGCTTGAATGGCTGGCACAGCCCGAGCAGGCGCTGGCGCATCTGGCAAACAGCGTGCGCGCAGGTGGCTATCTTTCCCTCACGTTTTATAACCGTCGCGCGCTGGAGTTCCGACTGCTACAGCGGGGTAGCCTGCGCCAACTGGATCGCAATGTGGCCAGTGGCGACTGGGGAGGACACCCGGGCAGCCTGACACCGAAAAACCCACTGGTGCCTGAGCAGGTGATGGGGTGGGTAGAGCAGGCGGGGCTTTCAATTGTGGCGCACAGTGGTATTCGCTGTTTTCACGATTTTATGACGCCAGAAATGCGCGACAAGCTGCCACCGGCGGCCATTGTTGAAAAGGAACTGGTGTATTCCCGAGTGGATCCTTATCGGCAACTGGCCCGCTACGTGCACCTTCTGTGTCGGCGGGCCTGAGGGTTGTCCTGGGTCGTGCACTCAGTGCTGGTCGAGGTGTTTTAAAAGCAGCGCTTTGGCGGCATTGATGCGGGAGGCCAGGTAATCGTTGCCGCCGCGGTCCGGGTGGAATTTCTGAATCAGCCGGCGGTGGGCGCCGATGATTTCCTCACGGTTGGCATCGGCACTGACGCTGAGTATTTTACGGGCTTCCTGTAGTGTCAGCTGCGGTTCTCCCGCCTGCTTGCCGCTTTGGCGCTGTTGTGATTGCTCGGATGTTCCCTGATTCTGCGCGCGATTTTTTTCGGCCCGGGCCTGTGCGTGTTTGGCGATGAGTGGCGCAATCCATGGCAGATGGCGGCCGAAGGTGCGCCACAGGCGGTTGAGCAATGGCAGTACTACCGCCACCGCGGCACCAACCCAATGCAGCCGACCGGTAATCGCCAGGAGTACCGCAGCGACGGCCAGCGCAATCAGCACATACTGGATAAGAAGTTTGCGCCGCTGCTCAGGCGGGCTGTATTTGAACTTTTGGACTGCCAGCCAGGCGAAAATGCCCACGGCAATCAACAGAATCATGCGGCCCAAAGTCGTCCCCTTATCAAGCGCAATTACTGCAAACGGGCCGCAAGCGTATCAGATGTCGACGCGAAAGCCGACTGCAGAGAAGTGGTCACCCAGGGGCGTGGCCAGTTCGTTGCTGTCGTCAACCGCATTCTCAAAGAAGAGTGTGATGCGCTCGTTCCAGCGATACTGGAAGCCGAAGTAGTAGAGAGCCAGCTTGTACCGATTACCCTCGACCAATGCAGCCTCGAAGGTAGGGTCGTCCGAGACGAGGTAGTTGTGGCCGCCGTAAATGGAGTAGCAGTTGTCGCGCCCCCAGGTGTAACTCATAAAAGATTCGGACCCTTTGGCATCGAAAAAGTTGGTTATACCCATGACGGATCCGGTCGGTGCCAGCTCATTATTCTGCGAGCGCTGCATCACCAGTGCGCCATAAAAACCCTTGGAATACGCCTCGCCGCCGTAGTACATGCCCAGTGCTGTGGTCCAGTTGTTACTGCTGGCCCTGATGGGAAAATCCGTACGGATGATCTCTTCGGTATCGCCCGCCAGGTCAATGAGAATACCGTTATCCGTACTCACATCCAGTTTCACGCGGTTGTACGCGGCGCCGATAAATAGCCCTTTTCCGATGTCTGCCCGGTAAACCGCGGCAATGCTGTGGTTGATGCCATACTCGCAGTCGCCAGGCGGGCACGTCAGCAAAGTATCCGGACCTGCGACATCGTTGACCGAGAGGTTCAGGTCTGCCACGTGAGCAGCGTATTGCACACCGATTTTGAATTCACCGGCGTCGACCTTCCAGGTTTTGCGCCAGGTGATCGCGCTGTCTGCACGACCGCTACCGGTTGTGCCGCCGTCGGATCCGAGGGCGTAGGTACCACTGGCGAGTCCGCCGGAGGCGTGGTACCAGTCGGTGATATAGGTGACCTCGTAATAGACGCCCCACTGTTTGCCGAGAGTGAACTCACCCCAGGTGGGATGTTTCGCAAACGCGTGCCCCTGGCGCAAATAGAGTGATTGTCTTTCATCGCCGGGTGCAGCCTGTTGGTCACCCTGAATAATCAGGTCCTGCGCGGAAGATATGGCCCTTACACCCCACTCAAGGTTCATCCCGGCATCCCAATTGTCGTATGCCGGTATATTGAGGCCAATACGAATGCGGGAAGCACCGTCCCGCATCTGGGTATCGCCTTCGATGTTGATCATGTGCGCGGTAAAGTACCCCTCCATATACAGGGTGACTTCGTTCGATTGGTAGATAGGGACTGCGTGTGCGTTTGAAGTCGCCAGAAGGGTCGCCGCTGCCAGAAGTTGTATGCGGAAATGTATATTCATGCCTGGTCTCTTGCTCGCATATCCGTCCGGAGGCGGACCTGGAGGCGAAGTAGTGCAATACGCTTGAACTGGATTCCAATGCAAAAATAGACCCGCGGGCTGAAGGTGGATATCCGAATGGGTACACTGCACATTTTTGGCAGTACTTGCTTTAATTTTGACGAAATGACCGCAATGCAGAATACCTGTCGTTAAAAATGTAGATAAATAGGGGAGAGAACCTTGGCAGAAAGTACATCTCTCAGTCGCCGGATGTTCGGGCTGACGGTGCGCAACAATGCACACGCGGATATGCGCAGGCTGCGCCGGGAAGCGGGTGACGCGTCCCTGCACGGCAACAAGTTCTGGAAAAGTTCCTGCCTGACCATGGATTTTCTGAAAAGACACCCGTTAGAAAGCGGTGCCAGGGTGTTGGATCTGGGGTGTGGCTGGGGTCTTGGTGGGATCTTTTGTGCCAAAGAATTTGATGCGCAGGTGACTTCATTGGATGCGGACCCCAGCGTGTTTCCGTTCGCGGAGTACCACGCGGAATTGAACGGTGTGCAGATCAAAACCTGGCGCTGCCGCTACGAAAAGGTGACGGAAGCGGCACTGCGGGATTTTGACGCGGTGATCGGCACCGACATCTGCTTCTGGGACAAGCTGGAAGCGCCACTTTACAATCTTACCCGGCGCGCGCTGCGGGCGGGTGTCGAGCGGGTTCTGCTGGTGGATCCGGGCCGTTCACCGTTTCGGCGGCTGGCGGCGCGGGCTCAAGAAAAACTCGACGCGCAATACCACGAGTGGCAGACTCAGCGCCCGTTAAAGGCAACGGGCTGCATTATGCTTGCGGGCAAATAGCGCCGGCGACCAATTGCCAGATGCTCAAATAGGTGTTCAACATGCATTACGACAAAACCCAGATCCCAGGTGCAGACGAGGCCTTGCCCGGTCGTGCAGAGCCCATGCCCATCAGTGGCAAACATTTTGTCTCCGGCAACCCAATGCAGCCGCCATTTCCCGAGGGCCTGGAACAGGCGGTTTTCGGAATGGGGTGCTTTTGGGGGGCAGAGCGCCTGTTCTGGGAAATCGACGGGGTTTACGTAACGGCCGTGGGTTATGCCGGAGGGCACACGCCCAATCCGAACTACCGCGAAGTATGCAGTGGTGGCACCGGCCATGCGGAGGTGGTGCTGGTGGTCTTTGACCCGGCAAAAGTGAGCTACAGGGAGTTGCTGCGCCACTTCTGGGAGGAACACGACCCCACACAGGGTATGCGCCAGGGCAATGATCTGGGCACCCAGTACCGCTCCTGTATTTATACCTACGGCGAAGAGCAGCAGGCACAGGCCGAGGAAACCGAGCGGGAATTTCAGCAGGCGCTACAGGATCGGGACTACGGAGCCATTACTACCGAGGTTCTCCCCGCGCCGACCTTCTTTTACGCAGAGGAGGATCATCAGCAGTATCTGGCGAAGAATCCAGGAGGTTACTGCGGCCTGGCAGGTACCGGTGCCTGCCTGTTGCGTTGATCGCGAAAAGCGCCCCAATCGGGGCGCTTTTTCGTAGCATGCTATACCGTCTCTAACTATGTCTTCGGTGGTCTATGTCTTCGCAGGCGTGTCTGGATGCAGGATATGCGCACACCAGTCACTCCAGCTTCCCGGATACAGCCGGGCCTCCCGATCGATCAGGCTCAGCGCTAATAGATTGACGCAGGCGGTGACTCCAGAACCGCAATAACACACGATATCGTCATCTGCGGGAATACTTTGCCAGTGTTCCCGCAGTTCGTTGATGGGGCGGATAAAACCCTGGTCGTTGGTGATGAGCTGCCAGGGTTTGTTGACCGCGGTGGGGATGTGACCGGCAATGGGGTCGATGGGTTCTTCATTGCCGGCGAAGCGCTTGGCATCCCGGGCGTCGACCAGCTGCCATGGTGGGTTCTGCAAGTGCGGATAGATGTCATCGTAATGCATCAGTTCGCCACTGCGGGGGTGGGCGACGAAGTCGCCGGGTGCGCTGCTCGAAGCGGTGCCTTCCTCTACCTCCATTCCGGCTTCTTTCCATGCGCCGAAGCCGCCGTCGAGGACGGCCACCTTGTCATGGCCGAAATGACGCAGCAGCCACCAGGGGCGGGCGGCAAAGGCCAGACGCTGGTCGTCGTAAGCCACTACCTGAGTGTCGCGGTTGATACCGGCGGCGCGGGCAAATTCGGTAATCTGGGATGCCGAGGGAAAGGGATGGCGGCCGCCGTATCTTGCACAGGGTGCCGAAAGATCCCGGTGCAGGCTGGCGTAGTGGGCGCCCGGAATATGTCCCGAAAGAAAGGCGTTTTCACCGGCCTGAGGATCTGCCAGATCGTAGCGGCAGTCGAGAACCACCAGATCGCAGAGGCCTTCAGCCTGTTGTTTCTGTAAGGCGGAAAGCTCGGAGACGGTAATCACACGCTGATAGTTCATAGTGACTGCTTTTATCTTCGTTTGTGGCGAAAGTAAGGCCCGCCCGGGTTTTTGTCCAGTCCAATCACTTACGTATCCGTGAGTGTCGGCAGCCTATTGCGGCGCTGGATTCTCGCGGGCCTCAGAGTAGCGGCTACCTGCTGGAGCTTCCCGCAGCCTTTCGTTTGGTTTCTCGTGTTGCTCGCCGTTGGGCAGGTCTTCGTCAGTCCCGGATTCAGCTCCTGGCTCTGCCGCCAGCTGCTGTGAAGCCTCCCGCTGTGCTTCCATCTCCGCGATCTTGCGCTCCAGCTCCGCCTGATGGGCCAGTTCTTCTTTGCGGCAGGCGTTGGCGGTTTCCACGACCGGCTGGGCCGGTTGATCGAGAAAATCTGCAGCGGCCCGCGCAGCGCAGTCACTGGCTGAAATCACGTCGTGGGCCAGGTTCGGGAACAGTAGCCACTGGTGGTTGGGCAGTTTTTTGCGTGCCCTGTCGGCGTCGTTGGCAGCGAGTACCGGGTCCAGGGCACCGTGCATGACCAGCGTGGGGACCGGTGTCTTGATGGCCTGGGACTCCAGTAGCGGCGCAGAGGGGATGGCCCAGATTCGGCACTGCACCTGCATCATGTCGATGTCCGAGCGCACCGAGCCGCCGAGCGTACCGCTGTTGGCAGCGGTCTGGCGGGCCAGGTCGAAGTCCACGAAGGGGGCTTCTTCGTAACAGAAATGGCTGATGCCGGCGGCGTCGCCAAAATTCGGGTCCAGTACCAGTCCCATAAAACTGGCAATAGAGGGCTTGAGCAGTTCCGCCTCGCCGGTCTCCAGTTGGTCGATAATGGCGGGCAATTCCCGGTAAAAATGTTCGTTGTAGAGCGCTTGAAACAGCACCCGCAGCAGGCGCTGGCCGCTGAGAACAAAGGGGTAGCGCTCGCCGGGGTGGATATTGCCGGTGTCGACCGTGAGTGGCTCTTCATCCAGCGTTTGTACCAGTGCTTCCAGTCTCCGTTGCAGGTCCGGATAGCGTTTGTTGCAGTCCGGGTCTTTGCTGCAAAACTCGATGCCGCGCTCATAGGCGGCCAGCACGTCCTGGGGGAGTTGCTGGGCGTAAATGATATTGGGGAAGACCGCACTGTTCAGCACCATGGCCCGTACCGAATCGGGAAACTCCCGGGCAATGGTCAACGCGTAGCGGCTGGCATAGGAGACGCCGTAGAGGTTCAGTTTGGGCAGTCCGAGGGCCTGGCGCAGGGCCTCGACATCCCTGGCGACCGCGAGACTGTTGTAATGGGCGAGGTCGGCACTCTGGCTGAGGCGGGTGTAGCAGCGCTCCATGCTGTAGGTGAATACCCGGGATTCCTCGTCGGTGCTCAGTTTGCGGGTGAAGGCGAGGTCGGCATCCTTGATGAACTCGTCGCAGGCCAGCCGCGGTTTTGCCATACCGGTGCCACGGGGGTCGATGACGATCAGGTCACGGCCGCTTTCCACGGTCATGTCCGCATAGTTGACCCACAGCCAGTCACTGGCATTTTCCGGCTCCAGTCCCATGCTGGCGCCGGGTCCGCCGGCACCCAGGTGGAGCAGTGGCTCCTTGTCCGGGTCACTAATCTGGGCAAAGAAGCGCACCACCGGGAACTGGATTTTACGGCCTTCGGGCTTGGTGTGGTCTTCCGGCACTTCCATCATGAAGCACTGGGTGGTGGGCCAGCTGGGCTCGGTGTCAAACCAGCAGGGTTTGCTGATCAGCTGGTTGGGGGTCTCTCCGGCGGTTTTTACCGGCTTGTCACAGCCAGCCAAAAACAGCAGCGCGCCGAGAGCAAGCAGGGGCGCACACAGAGCACGGTGGGGCAGGGTAAAGCGTAGGGGCATATTACGATTGCCTGAATTGGAATCCGGTGGTTGAAACGCCGCTTGCGGAGGTCAGTTGGGGCGCATTCGCGCGATAGGGGCGGAGAGGTTCCAGCGCAGCGCCGCCAGACGAATCCCCAGGGTGACCAGTACCGCTATGGCCACCACGATTTCCCCGGGCAGCCCTTCAATGTCGTCCAGTATTACCAGAGCAGAGGCGCCGCTCAAGGCCGCGGTGGCATAAATTTCCCGCCGCAGCAGCAGCGGGATGTCACCACACAGAATATCGCGAATCAGCCCCCCGAAGGTCCCGGTCATGACGCCCATGACGATGGCGATAGCGGAGGAGTGGCCGAGGTCCAGCACTTTCTGGGTGCCGATGACCACGAATACCGCGAGCCCTGCGGCGTCAGCGATCATCAGCAGGCGCATGGGGACGTGCAAATAGCGGATCAGATAGAAGCTGATGACACCGGTGGCGGCGGCGATCCACAGGTAGTGACTGTCGGACAGCCAGAACACCGGGACATTGAGAATCATATCGCGGGTAGTGCCGCCGCCGGTGGCGGTGACACAGGCCAGCACCACGGCTCCGAACAGGTCCATCTGCTTATGACCCGCCGCCAGCACTCCAGTAAAAGCGAAAACGACAATGCCGATCAGGTCAAACCAGTGCAGCAGCTGTTCCATGGGTACCCGTCCGCGTGAGTCTTGTCGGTGAGGCGGAGATTATGGGGTCCTCTGTCACGAAGGTACAGCGCAAGGGTTCTTTGCAATGGACCTTTGCAATGGACCTTTGCAATGGTCCTTTGTAGATACTTCTGTGGCGGTACTGCTACCGGGTACAGCCTTCCGAGACACGCCGTGAACCCATCCCTGGGGGCTCTGCGAAAACATCCTGTTTTCGAAGGTCTCGGAAGGCTGTACCCGGCAGCAGCACCTTAGCGGCGATGCTGCAGGATCGTGTGGATTTCCGGGCTGCTGGTCTCAGAAAAACGCCTGTAATCCTGTCTGCGCACGCCCCAGTATCAGTGCGTGGACATCGTGGGTACCTTCGTAGGTATTCACGGCTTCCAGGTTCATCACATGGCGGATAACGTGAAATTCGTCCGAGATACCGTTGCCACCATGCATATCCCGGGCGGTGCGGGCAATGTCCAGGGCCTTGCCGCAGTTATTGCGCTTGACCAGGGAAATCATGGTCGGGTCGAAGTCTTTGTTCTCGTCCATCAGGCGGCCCACGCGCAGGGAGGCCTGCAGGCCGAGGGTGATCTCAGTCTGCATATCCGCGAGTTTTTTCTGGAACAGCTGGGTCTGCGCCAGCGGCTTGTCGAACTGTTTGCGGTCCAGGCCGTACTGGCGCGCGGCGTGCCAGCAGAACTCCGCTGCACCGAGAGCGCCCCAGGAAATCCCATAGCGGGCGCGGTTCAGACAGCCGAAGGGGCCGCCCAGGCCTTTGGTATCCGGGAAACGGTTTTCTTCCGGCACGAACACATTGTCCATGACGATTTCGCCAGTAATGGAAGCGCGCAGGGAGAACTTGCCTTCGATTTTCGGTGCCGCCAGGCCCTCCATACCTTTATCCAGTATGAAGCCGCGGATATCCCCCTCGTCATCTTTTGCCCAGACTACGAATACGTCAGCGATGGGACTGTTGGTGATCCACATCTTGGCGCCGCTGATAAGGTAGCCGCCGTCCACTTTACGAGCCCGGGTCTTCATGCCGCCGGGATCGGAGCCGGCGTCCGGCTCGGTGAGGCCGAAACAGCCTACCCATTCGCCAGTGGCCAGTTTCGGCAGGTATTTCTGCTTCTGTTCCTCGCTGCCGTAGGCGTAGATCGGGTGCATCACCAGACTCGACTGCACGCTCATGGCGGAGCGGTAACCGGAATCAACACGTTCCACTTCCCGCGCCACCAGACCGTAAGACACGTAGTTCAATCCCGCACAGCCATAGCCTTCAATGGTAGAGCCAAGCAACCCCAGTTCTCCCATTTCAGACATGATGTCGCGGTCGAAGATTTCATGGCGGTTTGCTTCGAGTACCCGCGGCATCAACTTGGATTGGCAGTATTCCCGCGCGCTGTCGCGGATCATGCGCTCTTCATCGGTGAGCTGGCGGTCCAGCAGCAGGATATCGTCCCAGTGTGCCAAAGGCTGATTTTTGCTCATGGTTTCGGGTCCGTAGAAAACTTAAGGGAAACTAATAGAAAACTTAAGACAAACTGTGAAATCGCTATGTATCAGAATGTTAAGCAAAAGCCCGTGGCGTAGCGGCAGAATTGATTCAGCAGCGATACGAGATCGCCGGGGGCTTTATTGCTATCCGTCGATCATAGCGAACAATTTTCCGGGAATCACGTTTGTGATCACATTTTTTCTCGGTCGATTTGGAGCCGGCAAAATATCCGGACCAAGGACCCCACCATTCGTCTCGCAATTTACGTTAATGAACGTAAAACGCCTTGCCGGTGTTATATAAGTTCAGATAATGAAAACAACTCTCGTTATATCGAAAAAGTGCTATGGGGTACCTGACAAAAATTCCCGTTTTGGGGCGCGTACTGTGTGTCCTCTGCCTGACTGCCTGCAGTAGCCAGACGCTGCCGCCGGAATTGCCGCAGCAGACACTCGGACTTCCGGAGCAGTTCCGCGCCTCTGGCACGCTGGCGGCGGAGCAGCGCTGGTGGCAGAGTTTTGCTGACGACGAGCTCAACCAGCTGGTATCCCTGGCGCTGGCGGACAGTCCGGACTTGCAGGCAAGCTACTGGCGCCTGCAACAAGCGGATGCCGCTGCCGCTCAGGCGCGCAGTGGTTTCTGGCCGCGCCTGACTGGCTCCCTGGACAACACCAACCAGCGCCGGGCTTCCTCCGACGGCTTCGACTTTTCCGGTGCCGAAAACGAAGGCGGCAGCTGGAGCGGCAGTCTGGCGGCCGGTTATGAGGTGGATTTGTGGGGGCGGGTGCGCAGTGGCGCCCGTGCCGCTGAGGCGGGGCGCCTGGCACAGGAAGAAAACCTGCAGACCGCCGCGCTTACCCTGGTAGCGGAAGTGACTGGGGTGTGGTTGCAATTGCAGGAGCAATGGGGCCAGCTCCAGCTACTGGAACAACAGCTGGAGACCAATCGCAAAACCCTGCGAGTGCTGGAGCTGCGTTTTGGTGGCGGTGTGAGTGCCGCCGCCGATGTATTGCAGCAGCGCCAGCTGGTACAGGAATCCATGCAACAGCTGGATGCAAGCCGGGCAAACATCCAGAACTTACAGGTGCAGTTGGCGGCATTGCTGGGGACAACAGAACAGCGGTTGCCGACCTTTGTGAATCGGGGAAATGCCTTACCGACAATTCCGGCGCTGCCAGACACTGGAGTGCCCTCGCAACTGCTGTTGCGACGCCCGGACGTAAACGGCGCGCAGCGGGAACTGTTACAGGGGCATTACCTGGCGGATCAGGCCTGGGCGGAGCGCTTGCCTGGTCTCACCCTGAGTGTATTTTTCAGTGGTGGCGGTAACTCCCTGAGCGATATTGCCGAGGACTGGCTGTTGAACCTGAGCGCAGCCGTCGAGGCGGTGATCTTTGATGGCGGAGCGCTCTCCGCGGCCAAGCGCCAGCAGCAGGCGGTAGAGCAGGAACGGTGGTCGGTATTTCGCAATACCGTGATGCAGGCACTCGGAGAAGTGGAGCAGGCATTGATCAATGAGCAGGCCATCCGCGACCGCTTGCATTACTTACAGACCAGAATCGAATTGGCGGATCAGATTTCCGTGCGCCAACGGCGCGCGTACATGCGCGGCACGGTTGATTTTCTCAACGTGCTGTCGGCGACCAACAATCAGCAATCCCTGGAGCGGCAGCATCTCACTGCACGCCGCGAATTACTGGAAAACCGGGTAACACTCTACCGTGCGCTTTCCGGCGGGCTGGCGGCACAAGATCTACCGCAGCCGCCGAAGGTGGAGCTGGATGTTTACCGGGTGGAGACCCATTGATGTCTAAATTTGGAATCCTGAACAAACTCAACTGGAGCATCGTGATTCCGGTTGCGCTGATTGGCATGGCCCTGTTGCTGTCCAACTGGCTGCTGGAAGAAAAGCCCACCATGCAGCGCGGAGAGCGCAAGGCGCCACCGGTTACCGTCGAAGTCGCCGAGGCGGAATACGGACAGTTCCCGCTCACAATCAAAGCGCTGGGCAAGGTAGCCGCGCGCGAGCTGGTGGAGCTGCAGCCACAGGTAGAAGGCCGGGTGGAATGGCTTGACTATGACCTGGGACCGGGCTCGACCCTGGAAAAAGGCCAGCCACTGATGCGCATCGAGCGCGAGCCCTATCAGCTGGCACTACAGAGCGCCCGCAGTAGCCTGGCGGAGCGCCGCGCAGAATTGCAGCAGGAAGAGGGGCAGCGCACGGTTGCCGAGGAAGAATTCGAACTGCTCGGCAGCTCTCTGCCCGATGCGGATCGCGCGCTGGTGTTGCGTGAGCCGCAACTGGCGGCTGCCCGCGCTCGCGTGGATGCGGCGCACGCATCGGTCAACCTGGCTCAGCGCGACCTGCGTCTGACCGCCATTGCCAGTCCCTTCACGGCACTGCTGGTGTCGCGCAGTGTGGATATCGGTGACCGTGTGGCACCGGGCACCGTCATGTACAACCTGGCGGGTGCCGACCGCTTCCAGATCGAAGTGGAAGTGCCCGCGCGCCAGTTGCCACAGCTCAACACTCCCAAAGCCACCGTGCGTATTCGCGGCAGTCAGTGGCCTGCGGGGGAGTACAGGGACGGGCGTTTTGTGCGGGTAATTCCGGTACTGGAAGAGCAGGGCCGCCTGGCACGGGTGCTGGTAGAGCTGGACGACCCTCTGGGTATCGAAAACCCTTCGCGCCCGCAATTACTGCTCAATGATCTCGCCCGTGTGGAAATTACCGGCCGTGCCAACGGGCAGCAGGTGCGTATTCCACTGACTGCGCTGCAGGATGGGGACCGGGTGTGGATAGTGCGCGATGGCAAAATCGTTATCCAGCCGGTCAGGGTTGCGCATTTCAATGAAGAATTTGCGGTGCTGGAAAGTGGTCTGCGCGGTGGTGAAATCCTGGTAACGACACGGCTCGCCAGTGTGACCGATGGTATGCCGGTGCGCGTTGCGGAAACTGCGCGCCAGAAAACCCAATCCCAGAAAAGCGAGCCCCCGGAGTTGCCGGAGCGCCCCCGCAGTGACGGCGCCGATGGTGAGCGCGGATGAGCGATAACGGCAGCTTCGGGCACAGTCCCAAACGCCCTCCGGTGGAAACCCGCCGCGGGGCTATCGCCTGGATGACCCACAACCACGTCACCGCCAACCTGCTGATGCTGGTGTTCCTGATCGGCGGGCTGTTCTTTTCATTCTCGATCAAGAAAGAGGTGTTCCCCGAATTCAGCCTCGATATGGTCAGTGTCAGTATTTCTTACCCGGGCGCGAGTCCGGAAGAAGTGGAACGCGGTGTACTGGTTCCCGCCGAGCAGGCGGTGACAGGGCTGGAAGGTATCAAGGAGTTGCGCGGTAGCGCTGGCGAGGGTCGTGCCAGCCTTACTCTGGAACTGGAAGAGGATGCCAATCCCAACAAGGTCTTCCAGGACGTACAGGCAGCGATCGATCGCGTGTCGACCTTTCCCAGCGACATCGAGCGTCCCCAGGTCAGCCTTGCGGATCGCAAACGGGATGTGCTCGATCTGGTGGTGCACGGGAAGGTGGACGACCGCACTCTGCGTGAATTTGTCATGCAGGTGTACGACAAGCTGGAAGCGCACCCGGATATTACCCAGCTCGAAGCCTACGGGGTAAAGGACTACGAAGTAGCCATCGAAGTAGAGCGCGACGACCTGCGCCGCTACAACCTGTCACTGCCGGATATTGCGCAGCTGATCCGTAATGCGGCAGTGGATGTGCCTGCTGGAGGGGTCAAGTCCGAGGCGGGGGAGATACTGGTGCGGGTGACCGAGCGGCGCGATTGGGCGCGGCAATTTGGTGATATTGCCATCACCAAGACCGATGCCGGCGGCACCGTGCGCCTGCGGGATATCGCAAGTATCCGCGACGCACTGGTGGATGAGCCCCGGGATATGGTTTACAACGGCGAACCCGCGGCAGGAATCGATGTATACCGTATTGGCGACCAGACGCCGATGAGCGTCAGCGACGCGACCCACCAGGTGCTGGAAGAATTGCGCGAGACACTGCCGCCGGGCATTCATGTGAGCGTACGGGATGACGACTCGGAGATTTTCAAAGAACGTCTGTCGCTGTTGCTTAAAAACGGCTTTATCGGCTTGTTGCTGGTGTTCGCGGTACTGGGTGCATTCCTGGAGTTACGTCTGGCATTCTGGGTAACTCTCGGCATCCCTGTCAGTTTTCTCGGCGCTTTGCTGTTCCTGCCGGCGATGGATATTTCCATCAACATGGTGAGCATGTTCGCCTTCATCATTGCCCTTGGGATCGTAGTGGATGATGCGATCATCGCCGGTGAAAATATTCACGAGTGGCGCCAGAAAGGCTACAGCAATTTCGAAGCGGCGGTGGCGGGTGCCCGCCAGGTCGCGGTCCCTCTCACCTTTGCCATTCTCACCAATATCGTCGCATTTATTCCGCTGACAGAATTGCCCGGTTTTATGGGCAAGATTTTTGGTGTGATCCCGTTTGTGGTGGGGGCGGTATTTGCCATTTCCTGGGTGGAGGCTCTGTTTATCCTGCCTGCGCACCTGGCGTATTCCCGTCGGGGTCACAAGAGCCGGTCCGCGCGCCGCTTCGCCGCGCGCCAGAAGATGCTGGCACGCAGCCTGGACCGGTTTGTGGAAAATCGTTTCAAGCCATTTCTGGATCTGTGTGTACGCCATCGCTATATCACCATCGCAATCTCGGTAGCGATTCTGATTGTGATGATTGGCTACGCCTCCAGCGGCCGTATGGGGTTTACCTTGATGCCAAAGGTAGAGCGCGATTCCGGTCGGGTACAGGTCACCTTTCCACCCGGCACCTCCGAGGCGCAACTGGAGCGCGCACGCCGCCAGATCATGGATGCGGGCAACCTTATTCTCGATGAGGTCGGTCGCGAGGGGGTTTTCCTCGGAATGCGTGGTCTGATCCGCGACGATCAGGTGCAGGTGGATGTTTACCTCACCCCGGGCGACCAGCGCACGGTGACCACCGGTGAATTCGTGCAGCGCTGGCGGCGGCAAGTGGGGCCGGTGCCCGGCGCTCTCAGCTCCAGTTTTGCCAGCGATCGCGGTGGCCCCGGCGCCGGGCCGGCATTGACGGTGGAACTGCGCCACGCGGATACGGATTTACTCGAAGACGCGGCCATGCAGTTGGCGGATGCCCTGAAGGGTTTTCCTGCCGTGGGGGATATTGATGCGGGTGTTTCCCAGGGTAAGCGTCAGCTGGATCTCACCCTGACAGACACGGCGAAAAGTCTGGGTCTGAGTGCGGAAGATATCGGCCGCCAGTTGCGGGCCTCACTCTACGGTGCCGAGGCCATTCGCCAGCAGCGCGGTCGCGACCAGGTGAAAGTAATGGTGCGTTTGCCGGAAGCGGAGCGCGTTACCCTGAACGACGTCCACAACATCATGATTCGTGCCGGGAACGGTCTGTGGCTGCCCTTGCCGGATCTTGTCGAAATCGACCAGGGCCGCGCTTACGCGACCATCAATCGCCGCGAGGGGCGGCGGGTGATGACGGTAACCGCGAATGTGGAACCGGCGGATCAGGCGGCGCTGGTGATCAATGAGCTCAATCAGACGGTCATTCCGCAGTTGCGGGCGCAGTTCCCGGGCCTGTCGATTTCCTACGAGGGGCGTCAGGCGGATGAGCGCGAAGGGCTGTCTTCGCTGGGGATGACGTTCTCGCTGACGATGGCGGTGTTGTATTTTCTGTTGGCGATTCCGCTGAAAAGTTACATTCAACCGCTGACGGTGATGGTGGCGATTCCGTTTGGGGTCATCGGCGCTCTGCTTGGCCATCTGGTGATGGGGTATGGGCTCAGTATGGTCAGCCTGTTGGGCATGGTGGCGCTGGCGGGGGTCGTGATCAACGATACCCTGGTGATGATCGAGTACGGTAATCGCCTGCGAGAGCAGGGCACACCCATTACCGACGCCATCAAAGCCGCCGCTGCCCGCCGTTTCCGGCCGATCATTCTGACCACGGTAACTACTTTCTGTGGTCTGATGCCGATGATTTTTGAAACGTCGGTGCAGGCGAAATTCATGATTCCCATGGCGATTTCTCTTGGCTATGGCATCCTCGCAGCGACCACAATTTCCCTGTTGCTGGTGCCCTGTTTGTATCTGATGTTTTCGCGGGATATTCCGGCGTTGTTTGGGATATTGAAGGGACGAACTTTGGGAGGCACAACGTCGTAGTATGTTCTCCCTCCGAGTCCTTGGCGCTTTGAAGCTGGTTGGGTGGCGGCAATGTGCCGGGGATGGATTTTCGAAACCGCTGTGAATACATCCCTGTACGCTGCGTCGGCGACGTCCCTGTCGCCGACGCTTTCGAAAACCCATCCCCGCCACATCGCCTTCAATTCGAAATTCAGAGCTTCGTTAGTATCAACTGCTTCGGAGTGATGAACGTTGAATCGAAGGTGGATTACTGGGAAGTTGCTTTCAGGACTGTCGCAAACAGGGACGTTTGCGACAGAGCGTACAGGGATGTATTCACCGCGGTCCTGAAAGCAACTTCCCAGTGATCCGCCGCCACAGGGCCTGCTTCAATTCGCCAGGGAGCTGGCTACGAAGCGCTCCTGCAAAAAAAAACTAATCCCGACGTAAGTGGTCCTTGATCGCAATCGGGTTGGGAAAATTCAAAACCACAATATAAGAAGAAACCAGAAAGGTAAGAATCGCCGTCGCCTGGATCAGGTGCGATGCGGCACTGCCGATCAATTGCTGGCTCATGGCCAGGTAGGCAATCAACAGCGAAAATTCGCTGATCTGTCCGAGGCGGAAGCCGATATCCCACGCAAGAATGGTTCTCTCGCTCTGCTGTCCGAGGAGGTAGCGGAACACCACCGGTTTAATAATCAGCACGGCGATCGCGGCGACCAGTGCCGGGAAGGCAATTTCCGGGACCATCTCGAGGTGGAACTGGGCTCCGAGACTGAAGAAGAACAGGATCAGGAAAAAGTCGCGCAGGGGTTTGAGACTGAGGGCGATGTACTGGGAAATGGGGCTGGTGGCGAGGGTAATACCGGCAATAAAGGCGCCAATTTCCCGGGACAATCCCATCAGCTCCGCCAGCTCCGCGAGCCCCATGCACCAGCCAATGGCAAGCAGGAATACATATTCGTGAAAGCGGTCGAATTTGGCCAGCAGCGGTTGCAGCAGGTAGCGCACGGCGCCCCACGCGAGGGCAATCAGTAACGGTAGCGCGGCGAAGGAGATGCCGAGGCGGGTGAAATCGACAGAGCCGGTGCTGCCGCTCAGCAGAATCATCAGACAAGTAATCGCGACGAAATCCTGGAACAGCAGCAGGCCCACCATCAACTCTCCCAGGTGCTTGTGATGCAGTACCGTGGTTGGCAGGAGTTTGATGCCGATGATGGTACTGGAGAACATCATCGCCATACCGATTACCCAGGATTCGGTATCGGTGAAACTGAAGAGTTTACCGATGACGTAGCCAAGGCCGAGAAAAATACCACAGCTGATGAGACCTACGAATGTGGCTTTGCGCAGCACCGCAATGAGGGCTTTCGGCTGCATGTCGAGGCCGAGCAGAAACAGCAGAAAGATAATGCCAATGTTGGACATCTCTGCCATCAGTTCCACATTGTCGATAACGCCGAGAGCCGATGGGCCCAGCAGTACGCCGAGGGCAATGTAGGCGACGAGCAGGGGCTGACGGCCCCAGAGTGCGAGTGATGCGACGATGGCGGCGCCGGTGAAGATCAGGAAAAACGACTGGAACAGGGAGGTCTCAGGCACTGCGCATCCTTGTAGCAGACTTGATTGAAGGGCTTGTCTGCATTATCGGTGCGGAAGGGAGCTTCTTTCAACGTCCGCTCGCGTTTCCTGGATCTTTTTCACAATTGGCGGACACCGAATCTACGCTGCCCGCCCTGGCTCACTTTTCAGTGGGAACTAGAGAAAATTAGAGCTTGAACCAGCGCAGATTTTCTCCCTCAACCGAAAGAATCGGTTGTTCGCACTCCCGCCCTGGCGGGTTTTCCATAATTGGACGCGCCTGCTGGATAAATTCCTGCAGCGGCGTTGTCACCCGACCGGGCGCGCGGTCTTCGATATCAAAGCTTAGGAGCAATGGATCATCCGCCGCCTGACCCTGATATCGCCATACCCCGTGACTGGGGTCGTATTGATAATAGGGCAGCATCCGGTAGCCAAATTCGGCGACCAGGTCGATGGCGTCGATCAGGTAGTCGACGGTTTCTTCATCCAGGAAGTAATTGAAATTCAACCGCACCCAGCCGGGCTTGAGAATATTTTCACCTTCACTGACCAGTTTTTCGATGGCAGTGCTCTGTTCATCCGTCAGGTGCAGAAGGTGATGACCATAGGGACCGGCGCAGGAGCAGCCGCCGCGAACCTGGATACCGAAAAGGTCGTTAAGCAGGGCGACTACGAAACCGTGATGCAGCGGTTTGTCGTCATGCAAGATATGCAGTGAGACGATGCTCACGCGCTCCGCTTCTGTACCACCGAGTATCTGGATGTTGTCGTTGTCAGCCCAGCGGGCAAAGGCCCGAGTGAGCCATTCGGCTTCTCGCGCCTCGATAACCTCTGCACCTACCTGATCTTTCAATGCGAATGCCATGCCCGCACGCACAGATTCGACGATGGCGGGAGTGCCGGCTTCTTCGCGGCGCTCTCCGGCCGGCAGGTAGGTGTGGCGGGCCGGACTTACCCAGGAAACCGTGCCGCCACCGGTGACCGCTGGCTGGCCCGCAGGGAGCAGGGCGCGTCGCACAATCAATATGCCCGGGGTGCCGGGGCCACCGACAAATTTATGCGGGGAAATAAACAGCGCGTCTTTACTGCAGCCCGGGTCGCTTCCCCGAACATCGATTCCCACATAAGGCGCGGCAGCGGCGTAGTCCCAGAAGGACAGGGCGCCGTTTTCGTGCAGCAGACGGGTAACCGCGTCGACATCGGTTCGGATACCGGTGACATTGGACGCGGCGGAGAAACTGCCAATTTTCAGAGGGCGTTCGGCGTACTGATCAAGTGCGCCCTGTAACGCCGCAAGGTCAACACCGCCGCAGCTGTTCTGCGGAATGGTCACCACTTCAGCAATGGATTCACGCCAGGGCAGGTCGTTGGAGTGGTGTTCGTAGGGACCGATAAAAACGACCGGACGCTGGTGTTCCGGAATGCTGCCGCTGTTGCCGCCAAGCCGTTCGTAACTGTCGGCGCGCAGGCCCAGGCAGTCGACCAGACGGTTGACCGCTGCGGTGGCACCGGCGCCGCAGAAAATGATTGCGTGTTCATCGCTTGCGCTCACGGATTTACGCACCGCGGCGCGCGCCTGCTCGCGAAAAGCGGTGGTCTGGCGCCCGGTGGCGGAGGTTTCCGTGTGGGTGTTGGCGTACCAGGGCAAAACCCGGTTACGGATAGCGTCCTCGATAAATGTCAGCGCGCGGCCGGAGGCGGTGTAGTCGGCATAGATCAGCGGGCGTTCGCCAAAAGGAGTCTGCATCGGCATGCGTTCGCCGATGACGTTGTCGCGAATGCGCTGCAAAAGCGTTTCTGTTTTGGACTCGGACTCTGGGTTTATTGCGCTATTTTTTGTTCGAGCGTGAGCGGACATGCGGACCTCAATATACTGAAAACTGCCCGGCAGGGATCACCCGCGGGCAGTTAATGGTTTCGCTATTGATTATGTAGCTATTGAGCTGGCCGGATCATTCGCTCGGAGGAATGGGTAATTCTGTTGTGCTTTTGATCTGTTCCATCGCGAAATTGGAAGCCACATCGGATATCCCGGAGTGGGCAATCAGCCTTTTATAGAAGTGATCATAGGCCGCTACATCGCTGACCACGACGCGGAGAATGTAGTCGTAGTCCCCGGCCATGCGGTAGCAGTCCACCACTTCCGGTAAATCCGCCATGGCACGGGAAAAGGATTCTGCCCATTCCGCGCTGTGCTGGTTGGTTTTCACCTGGGCGAATACCGATACCGGCAGCCCGAGTACATTCGCATCCAGCAGTGCGACCTTGCGACGGATGATGCCGCTTTTTTCCAATTTCTGAATCCGGCGCCAGCAGGGGGTTTTGGTGAGACCCACGCGCTCCGCCAGCTCTTCGATGGAGAGACTAACATCAGATTGAAGGATGGCAAGAAGTTGTCGATCAATCGCGTCGAGTGAGGACATAGTTCTACATATCTCCCGAAAACGCGGGGATCGCTTCCCTGAAATGCGCTTAGTTCGCCATCCATTGCAACAAAATACCCCAGTGATTTTGAGCGGTGCGGCTGGATCCGACGTTGCGCGGGCTCGGAAGAACCCTTTGGCTGCACCTCTGCCGATGCCTGTAACGATAATCTCTGTTCGGGCGTGGCAGTAGTGGAATTTTTCTCCTGACTTTTAACTTCAAATTTTCCACGACCGGCAGGAACAGGCGGACGCAAAAAAGCCGGGCAATGCCCGGCCAAACAACAGGGATATGTTGGAAAAATGTGCTGTGGCTTCAGGCAGCTTCTTTCGGCGGGAACATGGGCTCGAACAGTCCTGCCGCCATGGCTTCGCGCACCCGTGCCATCAGGTCGATTTCAGTGAGCTGCTGCAGTTGTTCCAGATCGTCGATCACATAGTAAATCGGCTGCACTATGTCGATCCTATAGGGGGTGCGCAGTACATCCACCACCTCGAAAGGCGCGCGCACCGGTTCTTCACCGAGGGCGTACAGGGTCTCTTTGGGGGAGGAAAGTATGCCGCCGCCGTAGATTCGTAGGCCGTCTTGGCGGTTCAGCAAGCCAAATTCCACCGTAAACCAGTAAAGGCGAGCCAGGTAAGCGCGCTCTTTAGGGGAGGCCTTCAAGCCCAGTTCCCCATATTTCTGGGTAAAGTTGGCGAAGGCCGGGTTGGTGAGCATGGCGCAGTGGCCAAATATCTCGTGGAAGATGTCCGGCTCTTGCAGGTAGTCAAATTCCTCCGGGGTGCGGATGAAGGTGGCTACCGGGAATTTGCGTTCAGATAACAGCTGGAAAAAGGTCTCGAAGCCAATCAGGGCCGGAACTCGCGCCACTTCCCAACCGGTTTCCCGACGCAGTACGCGACTGATTTCATCCAGTTGCGGAATGCGGTCTCGTGGAAGGTCCAGCAGCTCAAGCCCGTGCAGGTACTCGTCGCAGGCGCGGCCCTGTACCACCTTCAGCTGCCGTTCTATCAGGCGCTGCCAGGTCTGGTTCTCAAGGTCAGAGTATTCGATAACGCCCGAGGCATCCGGTTGCCGCGCGACATATTTGCTCGTCTGTTTACCCATCACGGTCTCCTGGGCATTTGCCCGAATTCAATGCGCAGGGTCAGAGGCTGCCGCTGCGTCTGTTGTTATCTGTTCTTAATTCTTAGACAGCGGCATGGGGCTTGGCAGGGGCTGGAGCCTGAAACTTGCGGTAGCAGCCACAGGGTGACTATACTTTCTGTAAATAATTGTTTACAGGTGGCCCATGAGAATTGAGATCACCTGCAGTAATCGTGTGGGAATACTGCAAGAAATAATGGGTATCTTCAGTGAATTCCGGATCAATGTGCGGTCGGGAGAACTCGGTGGTGACAGCGGTGACAAAGTCTATCTGTCCGCCCCCGGCCTGCTGGCTAATCAGTACCAGGCCATAGAGAAGTCCCTGCACCGTATCCCCGGCGTACAGAAGGTGCGCCGAATCTCGTTAATTCCCTCGGAGCGGCGGCATTTCGAACTGGACACCCTGCTGCGCCACGTTACGGACCCAGTGCTCTCGGTCGATCGGGAGGGGCATATTGTTGCGGCCAATCTGGCTGCCGCACGGGCCTTCGGGGTCAGCCTCACCGAGGTTCCGGGTATGCAGTTGCAGCGCTTTCTGCCGCGCCTGCAGTTGACGGAATTACTGCGGGGATTAACCGCACCCCGATACGGGTTTCCGGTCACTGTGCGGGGCAGGGCGTACACCCTGGACTGGTCGCCAATTGCCCTGGCGGACGACCCGGGCGTGGTCGCCTCACTTGCGGGTGCGGTACTGACTCTGCAGGAGAACCCCGCAAGTGGCAGTTCCGGCCAGGAACTTCCGCCTGAAATTCTGTGGGACCTGGACCGGCGACGTGAAAGCTGTCTGCGGTTGCAGCAGTTGGCACCCTTGCCGGAACCCCTGTTGATCAGCGGGGAACCCGGAAGCGGTAAAACCACATTTTTGCATGCTGCCTACTACCTCTGCCCACTGGCCGAGAAGGGACAGTTTCGTCTGTATTCGGGCGAAGATTTTGTAAGCGCCTCAGTCACCGAGGCCGCTGCCCTGGGAAAAGACGCGGTAGTACTGATTGACGATTTGCAGCGGGCGCCAGCCGAAGCCCAGCGAAAATTGACGGAATATCTGCTGGGAGGGCACCTCATTGCCCGCCTGATGGTTACTGCTACTGCCTGTCACGGGCTGGAACCGGCACTGCAGCAAATATTCGCCACTGGCCAGATTCATTTGCCACCATTGCGCTCCATGCGCCCGGCAATCCAGGGCTTCGCAACGAGAATTCTGCAAGCGAGCGGCAGTGGAGAGCCGCTGGAGTGTGCCGATTCCCTGATTGAGCAGCTCAGGCTAAGAGATTGGCCGAGTAACCTGAGGGGGCTGAAGACGCATCTACAGGCGGCGATTTTGTCTGCCCGTGGACGCGGTGCGACTTGTTTAGAGCGGGAGGATTTACCCGCGGCAGCCGTGGATGATCGACTGCCGTGGCAAAACTGGGGGCGGGGGCTGACCCTGCCGGAGCAGTTGGCAAAGGTGGAGCGGGCGATACTCGCCGAAATATTGACGGAGCTTCCCGAAGAATTGCATTCCAGCAGGGAGCTGGCGAAGCGGTTGGGAATTTCTCATACGGCTGTCGCCAATAAATTGCGCAAGTACGAGTTGCCAGGCGCTGCCCGCAAACCGCGGGAAAGTGAGGACCAACGAAGCTAGCGAGGTATTTTGCCCAGCAGAATATCCTTGAACATCACGAAATCCCCCCACAGGGAATACAGTGGGTTTTTGAAGGTGGCGGGGCGGTTGTGCTCAAAAAAGAAATGCCCTACCCAGGCGAAGCCGTAGCCGGCTACCGGCAGCGCTGCCAGTAATAACCATTTCTGGGTGGTAACAGCGGTGATCAACAGGCCAATCACCAGTGCCGTGCCGACAAAATGCAGGCGGCGGCACGTGAGGTTGCTGTGCTCTCCCAGATAAAAGGGATAAAACTCTTTGAAGGATGTAAAGCGCGGCGTTTCCTTTGTCGCCGGCTGGGGTTCGTTCTGCTGATTGCCCATGGTGGTGTCTGCCATCTCGCTATCCTGTTATTAGATCCTTTGGGTCGGATTAGTCCGCTCGCCACAGTGTACGGCGGTTTGAAATTTGGACCAATAAGCAGGGAATCTGCTACTGTCCGGGATTCAACTTTTGTGATCACATTGCCATGCGTGGCTCGCGTACAAGCCGATATTCTGGGCGATGTGGAATCAACAGGCAGTAACGGCAAATAGGCAAATTTATGTCCGGTCCACTGGCCCATTTAAAAGTACTCGATCTCAGCCGTATTCTCGCCGGTCCCTGGGCAGGACAGGTGCTGGCGGATTTTGGTGCGGAAGTCATCAAAGTAGAGCGCCCGGAGCGCGGTGACGACACCCGTCACTGGGGGCCCCCTTTTCTCAGGGATCCGGAGGGTAACGATACCAGTGAGGCGGCCTATTACCTGAGCGCCAACCGCGGCAAGAAATCCATCACCGTGGATATCACGCAAGCCGAGGGGCAGCAGCTGATCCTGAAGCTGGCTCAACAGTGCGATGTATTACTGGAAAACTACAAAGTCGGCGGCCTGAAGAAATACGGGCTCGATTACGAATCTGTGAGATCAGTCAATCCGCGCATTGTCTATTGCTCCATCACCGGGTTCGGGCAGACAGGCCCTTATGCCAGTCGCGCGGGTTACGATGCGATGATTCAGGGAATGGGGGGGCTGATGAGCCTGACGGGTGTGCCGGACGGTGAGCCCGGCGCTGGGCCGCAGAAGGTGGGCGTCGCCGTGGCGGATCTGATGACCGGGATGTATGCAGTTTCCGGCATCCTCGCGGCAATTATCCACCGCGACAGAACCGGAGAGGGGCAGCAGCTCGACCTCGCATTGCTGGATACCCAGGTGGCTTGGCTGGCGAATCAGGCGCAGAATTTCCTCACCTCGGGCGAAGCGCCCCGGCGCCAGGGTACGGCGCATCCCAATATCGTTCCCTATCAGGCGGTGCCCGCGAGTGACGGCTATTTCATGTTGGCGGTAGGCAATGATGCGCAGTTTCAGAAGTTCTGTGCTATTGCCGGACTGGACGATGTCGCCGCCGATCCCGCATACGCCAGTAACAAGGGCCGGGTAATGGCCCGGCAGACATTGATGCCACGGATTGAGCTGGCCACCCGCAAACATCCTTCCGCCTGGTGGCTGAAAATGCTCAGTGAGGCCCTGGTACCCTGTGGACCGATCAATGATCTGGAGCAGGTTTTCGCGGACCCTCAGGTGCAGGCCCGCGGCATGGTGGTGGAACAGGATCACCCCACCGCCGCGAAGGTGAAAACGGTGCGCAACCCGGTAATTTTTTCCGCGTCAGCACTGGAGTACCCGCAGGCACCACCCATACTGGGTGAGCACACGACGGAGATACTGAAGTCCGAACTTTCCCTGTCCGAGGAGGAGATTGAGATGCTGCACTCGCAGGGTGTCATCTAGCCTGAACTGTAAACGGAGCGGTGCAACGGCAGAGACACAAAACAGGATGTACAACCGAGGACAAAAAACAGTGGCTAGATGGGTACTGGTGATAATGGTGATGTCGCTGGCCGTTTACGGGTGTGAAAAGAACCCCCAAGCGGGTAGCGAAACTCCGCCCGACAGCCAGCACAGCACCAGGGAAAAGAGTGCCAAAGACACGGGCACCAAAGACAAGAGTATCGGGGTAAATACCATATCCGGGAATGCGGGTGCAGACGACACGAGTACTGCTCCTGCGTCCTCGAATTTCAATCCCTCCTACGACTGCGCCGCGGCACGCGTGAGCTCGATCGAAAAAATGATCTGTGCGGATGAATCGCTCTCGGAACTCGATCAGAAAATGGCGTCGGTATACAAGGCGGCCGGTGAAACGGAAAAGGCTCGGCAGGATCGATATTTTAAAGCCTATCAGCGAGGTTGGATCAAAGGCCGCAATGAATGCTGGAAGGCGGATGACAAGCGCCAGTGTGTGGTGGAGAGTTACCGGCGCCGCATTCTTGAATTGCAGGTTGGCTACGGTCTGTTGCCGGCGGCAGGTTCTGCGACCTTTCTCTGCGACGGCGCTCCCTTAACGGTGACTTACTACGATACCGAGCCCCGCGCAGCCCTCGCGGAATACAAGGAAGACGAGTCAATCATGGTACTGGAGCCTACCGCCAGCGGTACCCGCTATCGCGGACGCAATGAAAGTCTGTGGGAACATCAGACCGAAGCGACGGTGGTGTGGGGATACGGTGCCAGCGAGATGCGCTGCAAACTGCGCAGCTAAAATGGCACTTTGGTGGCTATAAGGATGAATTTCGCGTAGATTTCTCTGATGTTTAATGCGTCTGGGCTAGTATCACGGGGCCTGGGCGACATTTTCCACGAAACAGAACCGGCATCAGGATTGGATCGCCGGGGTTGCGCAACCAATAATGCAGAACAGGGATGGTTTGCATGAGTGCGATTTTACTGATGCTTCTGGGGCTTGGGGGATTGGCCGGCGGGTACCTGTTTTACTCCCGTTATATCGCCGATCGCATCTATCGCTTCGACCCGGATTTTATCACGCCCGCCCACGAATTTGAGGATGGTGTGGACTATGTGCCCACCAATAAATTCGTGCTCTGGGGCCATCACTTTACTTCCGTGGCCGGTGCGGCACCCATCGTTGGACCCGCAATTGCGGTGATCTGGGGCTGGCTGCCCGCTTTCTTGTGGGTAATTCTGGGTACCGTATTTTTTGCCGGTGTTCACGACAGCGGCGCCGTCTGGGCCAGCGTGCGCAATCGTGCGGTTTCCGTGGGCTCACTCACCGGTGATGTTGTGGGCAAGCGGGCCCGCAGCATTTTCATGATCGTGATTTTTCTGGTTCTGCTGATGGTCAACGCGGTATTTGGCGTTGTGATCGCGGGCCTGTTGATCAAAAACCCCGCTTCGGTGGTGCCGATATGGGGAGCAATCGCGGTGGCGCTGGTGATCGGGCAGCTGATTTACCGCTTCAAATTCAACCTTGCCCTGGTTTCCCTGTTCGGCGTGATCGCGCTGTATCTGCTGATTTACATCGGGCCCTCGGTCCCTGTGTCGCTACCGGAATCTGTGGCCGGGCTTTCCGACGGCGCCAGCTGGATTCTGATTCTATTTGCCTATGCGGCGGTGGCCTCTCTGCTGCCGGTATGGGTACTGTTGCAGCCGCGGGATTACATCAACGGGCTGCAGCTGTTTGTCGGTTTGATCCTGCTGTATGCCGCGGTGCTGGTCGGCAACCCGGAAGTCGTCGCCCCCATGATCAATCACCAGGTGCCGGTGGATACACCACCGCTGATTCCGCTGCTGTTCGTCACTATTGCGTGTGGAGCCATTTCCGGATTTCACGGTCTCGTCGCATCTGGCACCACCTCAAAACAATTGAATCGGGAGCCCGATGCCCGTTTTGTTGGTTATTTCGGTGCGGTGGGTGAGGGCGCCCTGGCGCTGGCGGCAATCCTTGCCGCTACCGCGGGCTTCGCCACTCTGGCGGACTGGCAGACGGTGTACCAGGGATTTGGTCAGGGCGGGGTACAGGCGTTTGTGGACGGTGGGGCGACGATTCTGAGCAATGGAATCGGCATCAGTAGCGCGGTGGCTGGCACTATGCTGACGGTGATGGCGGCCCTGTTTGCCGGCACCACCATGGACACCGGCCTGCGTCTACAGCGCTATATCTTTCAGGAATTTGGCGAAATTTACGGTATCCGCTGGCTTGGCCGGCCACTGCCGGCCACGCTAATGGCGGTGACTTGCTGCATATTGCTGGCGTTTGGCGCCGGCGGCGCGGATGGATCCGGAGGCTTATTGATCTGGCCACTGTTCGGCACCACCAACCAGCTGTTGGCCGGGCTTACGCTGTTGGTGGTGACGGTGATGCTGGTGCGCCTGAAACGCCCAGTGTGGGTCACGTTGGTACCGCTGGTGTTCTTGCTGCTGATGACAGTGTTGGCGTTGTTAATCCAATTGAACGAGTTTTTCCAGAAAAAAGACTGGTTTTTGCTCGGTCTTGACGTTGTGGCGCTGGTGGCGGCAATTCTGGTGGCTCTGGAGTGCGCATCCGCACTGCGTAAGCCAGCCGCGATTTCTGTAACGGACGACAGGAGTGCGAGATGACGGATACACCTCCCGAACCGGGGTTGCCGAAAAACCTGCAACTGGTTTTTCACCGCATCAGCGAACAGCTGGAAGCCTATTACAATGGGCCTTATCGCAGCGACATTGCCAAGGCTCAGCGCGATGAAGAGGATCTGTTTATGCTCCTTGTGCACTGCGAGTCCCTTGGCATTCCGAACCCCGTCAGTCTGTATACCCTGGAACTACAGCCGCTTTTACTCGAGCGCTTTCACCAGTGGCATCAGCGTATGGGGATGGAGCGATCGCCACTGGATGAACTGCGGTGTTGCTGAAAATGCCCGCGCTGGACCTGCCAAACCTGTTGCAGCGCCGTCTGCTTTTCGTTGGCGGTAAGGGCGGGGTGGGCAAAACCAGTGTTGCTGCCGGGCTCGCTACCATCGCCGCGCGCAGCGGCAAACGGACACTGCTGGTATCCACCGACCCCGCGCACAATCTTGGCGACCTGTTTGGCTTTGCTGGTGGCGCCGCAACTGATCCCGTCGCGCTCGACCCGCCCCCGTTGCCCCCGGAATCTGCATTGGGGGATTCGGTATACGCCCCCGCGTCACTCTTTGGTCTGGAACTGAATCCCGAGCAGGTACTGGATGATTATCTGGCCGGTGTTCGACAACAGATGCTCGCATATATAGCGGTGGGTTTGCGGCCACAGCTGGAACAGCAACTGAAATTGAGTCGTCATTCCCCCGGTGCCGAAGAAGCCGCGCTGCTGGATGTGCTGACCAGAATCATCCAGCGGCGGGATGACTACGACCTGATAATTTTCGATACTGCGCCCACTGGACATACTCTGCGACTAATCAATCTACCCCGCATCATGTCTGCCTGGACTGACGGCCTGCTGACACAGAAGCAGCGCAGTGGGCGGTTCGCAGATATTCTGGCGCATCTGAAAAGCGGCGGAGATATTCATAATCCTGTGGGCGGGGACAAGCAGGGTGCGGCTGATGTCCCCCGAGAATTGCAACCGTTACTCGACCGTCAGGCGCGCTTTCGCGAGAGTGTCGCGGTTTTGAAAGATGCGAGTGAAACCGGATTCGTTTTCGTGATGACGGCGGAAACTCTGCCCTTGCAGGAAACACGGCGCGCGGCTTCGGCATTGAATGCCGCCGGCATTCCCATTGTCGGGCTGATCATCAACAGGCTATTGCCAGAATCCGCTCAAACGGTGGAATTTTTGCAGGGCGCGCTGCAGTTGCAGGACGAAGTGCTACTTGAAGTGGGTGACGTCCTGGGGGAAATACCACAGTTGAGATTACCCATGTCGGGTACGGTTACCCGCGGCAGGGTAGGGTTGGGATGTTTTGTCGCCACACTGCTACAGGCCGCTGAGCTCTGTGAGGGACAGAAACAAAAACTGCCCGACAGCGAGGCTGTCGGGCAGTTGTAAATACGCTGATCAAAAGGCACTGGTTAAAATTTTCCGGCAAACAATCCCGGTAATCTATACCTGCAATTTATGCCAGCGCGCGGCGACGGAAGATCGGCTGGGTCTGATCCACTGCAGCCTGGTAGCTGTCGGAAAAGTCCTGCAGCGAATCCAGCAGTCCTTCCATGGGCTGGTCTCCCTGATACGCGAAGGCGTTAAACCCGCAGCGCGTCAGGTAAGTCAGCTGGTCGCGGATAAAGTTTCCGACCGCGCGCAGTTCTCCGGTAAAGCCGTAGCGTTGGCGCAACAGGCGTCCGGCAGTAAAGGCTCGCCCGTCGGTAAACGCGGGGAAATTGGCCGCAATCAGAGGCAGTTCTTTTGCCGCGTCACCGATCAGGTCTGCGGTTTCATCGCTGTCCAGCCACACGCCGATTTCATTCTTGCGCGCCTGCAGGGTGCCGCGCAGTTCCAGCCACAGGGTCAGTGGCAGAATAAGGTTACCGGCGGGCAGGGATTCCGCGCTGACATCTTCGTCGCCACCCAGTTGCAGCAGCTGCCACTGGTTTTCCACGACGGCTCCATCGCACAGCACGCGCTGTGGGTTTTCCGGTTGGGCACCTACGGGCTTTTTAGCTGGCTTTGGCATACACACGCTCCTTGAATGGCTCTAGCCCGATACGGTTGTAGGTGTCGATAAACAGTTCATCCGGCTGGCGATTTTCCACAAAAACGTCGAGTAGCTTGCCGATGGTTTCCGGCATTTCCTCACGGGAAAAGCTCGGGCCCAGTACCTTGCCGAGACTGGCATTTTCACTGGCGTTGCCGCCAAGTTGTACCTGGTAAAATTCCTCGCCTTTCTTATCCACGCCAAGAATGCCGATATGGCCGATATGGTGGTGGCCGCAGGCATTCATACACCCGGAAATATTCAGGTCCAGATCGCCCAGATCGTAGAGGTAATCCAGATCGTCGAATTTGCGCTGGATGGCCTCGGCCACCGGAATGGACTTGGCGTTTGCCAGCGAGCAGTAGTCGCCGCCGGGGCAGCAGATCATGTCGGTCAGGGTACCGATATTCGGCGTGGCGAAACCGTGTTTCCGCGCCGCTTCCCAGAGTTCGAACAGCTTTTCCTGCTCCACGTCTGTCAGCACCACATTCTGTTCGTGGGTTACCCGCACTTCGCCGAAGCTGTAATGGTCTGCCAGATCGGCAATTGCCTCCAGCTGGCGGTCGGTGACATCACCCGGGGGCACACCGGTAGGTTTGGTGCTCAGGGTTACCGCCTGATAGCCCGGTACCCGGTGGGGGAAGGTGTTGCGCTCCAGCCAGCGGGAAAAGGCTTTATTGCTGCCGGCCTGATCTCTCAGTAAGGCACCGGCGTGCGCCGCGTCGACGGTTTTGTAAACGGGTTCAGGGAAAAAGCGTTTTGCCCAGGCGATGGCTTCCGGGGTTAGCTGGTCGGCGCCATCCTTAATCTGCTCCCATTCCGCTTCCACGCGGCGGGCAAATTCTTCCGGACCCAGCGCCTTCACCAGAATCTTGATACGAGCCTTAAACTTGTTGTCGCGACGACCGAGCTGGTTGTACACGCGCACGATGGCTTCGAGGTAGGAGAGCAGGTGGGTTTCCGGCAAAAAGTCGCGGATGGAAACACCGATGATCGGGGTGCGCCCGAGGCCGCCGCCAACAAAAATCTGGAAGCCGGTTTCGCCCTCCGCGTTCTTCACGATCTGCACGCCGATATCGTGGGCGCGGATCGCGGCACGGTCATGTTCTGCACCGCACACGGCAATCTTGAATTTGCGCGGCAGGAAGGCGAATTCCGGGTGAAAGGTGGACCACTGGCGGATCAACTCGCAATAGGGGCGCGGGTCGATCAGTTCGTCCTGGGCCACGCCCACGAACTGGTCGGTAGTCGTGTTGCGGATACAGTTACCGCTGGTCTGCACCGCGTGCATTTCGACTTCGGCCAACTCCGCAAGAATATCTGGAACATCTTCCAGATTGGGCCAATTCAACTGCACATTCTGGCGGGTAGTGAAATGCGCGTAGCCTTTGTCGTACTTGCGGGTGATATGTGCCAGGCGGCGCACCTGGGTGCTGTTCATCAAGCCGTAGGGCACGGCGATACGGAGCATTGGTGCAAGGCGCTGTACATACAGACCGTTTTGCAGTCGCAAGGGCAGAAATTCTTCTTCGCTCAGCTCACCGGCAAGATAGCGCTCGGTCTGGCCGCGGAACTGGGCCACCCGTTCCCGGATTAGTTTGTGGTCCTGTTCGTCGTATCGATACATAAAGGCTTGATTCCATTTGCTTTTTTACGCCGATACTCAAGCTCGGATGGGATTTTGGGACCCTACTGATGAGCCTGAGTGGCGCATAACATACCAGCCGCCTTATGCAAAAAATAACAATTTTTTTCGCTATCTTAGTAACTGGTGGTTATAAGCTGGGGCCTGCCCGAATTCAGGGCTGTTGCACACCGGAAACGGATTTGATCTACTTGAAAAAGCCGCGTTTGCGCGGTGCTGCTACCCTCTAAAACAATAATGAATTCTTGACTGACGGAGTATTCCGATGAGCGATCAAGTAGCAAAAGAAGTAGTAGTTGTATCTGACGATAGCGATAACCTGGCGGACGCAGTAGCGGCGGTGGCCCTGGTGGCCATTTTTGTTGCGACCTGTGTTTATTGGGTGGCCTCTCAGGCCTAGAGAAACACTGCCTGCCGGTACTTGTGTCGGTAGGGCAGTGTGATCGACTTTCCCTGTACGGTAGGGTTCCGGTTCTACCGCGAAGTAGTGCGCTTCGTGGATTAGCCCATATTGCTTAAAACGGTCTTTACCACCAGCACCAGGGTGATTACGAACAGGGCAGTAAAGATGATGCCCGCCGCGATATACGCCTTGAAGCTCCCCCCGCTGAAATCCCTTTCCCGGTTCTTGTCCGATTGAACGCCGATGGCGGCGGCCAGCGTGCTCAGAATTACCTGGCCGAACGATGGTTTCCGGTTCTTGTCTTCCATACGCACTCCTGTGGTATCTCCACTCTGACTCGCACCCCGTAGGAGCCTGCTTGCAGGCGAACATTTGTAGCGATGAAAACAGCTTGAGTTCGCCTGCAAGCAGGCTCCTACATGTGGGTGTCTAGCGAAAACCTCAATCTTCCAGATTTGGCCGCAACCAGCGTTCCAGCTCGTCTTCGCTCATTCCCTTGCGCTTGGCCAGGCTCTGCAACTGATCGCGCTGGATCTTGCCCACATTGAAATACTTGGACTCCGGGTGGGCAAAGTACCAGCCACTGACGGCAGCCGCGGGCATCATGGCAAAGCTGGAGGTGAGCTCGATACCCGCATTCTCCTCGGCGTTCAGCAGTTTGAACAGAGTGGCCTTTTCCGTGTGGTCGGGGCAGGCCGGGTAGCCGGGGGCGGGGCGGATACCATTGTAGGCTTCCTTGATCAGGTCTTCATTGCTCAGAATTTCGTCAGGCTGGTAACCCCAGTAGTTCTTACGTACTTCCCGGTGCAGAAATTCGGCAAAGGACTCCGCAAGGCGATCCGCCAGCGCCTTCACCATGATTGCGCTGTAATCGTCGTGCTTGGCTTCGTACTCTTTCGCCAACTCGTCGGCGCCGATGCCGGTGGTCACCGCAAAACCGCCCACATAATCCGCCACGCCGGATCCGACCGGTGCAATAAAGTCCGCCAGCGAGCGGCAGAAACCGTCGCCACCGCGCTTCTGAATCTGCTGGCGCATCTGGTGCAGGCGCGCCTGTTCCTGTGTGCGGCTCTCATCCGAATACACGATGATATCGTCGCCATCGGCATTCGCCGGCCACAGGCCGAAGACTGCACGGGCCGTCAGGCGCTTGTTGTCGATAATATCCGCGAGCATGGTCTGGGCATTCTTGAACAGATCCGTAGCCGCTTCACCCACCACGGCGTCGTTCAGGATCGCCGGGTATTTGCCGGCGAGATCCCAGGAAATGAAGAACGGGGTCCAGTCGATGGTGTCGACCAGTTTCTCCAGCGGGAAGTCATCCAGTACTGTGAGGCCAGGATTGTTCGGCACTTTCGGTGCGAAGTTGGCCCAGTCCAATTGCGGGCCCGCTTTCAGGGCATCGGCGTAATTCAGTTTTGGGTCGTTGCGTTTGCGATTGGCGGTACGTTCGCGGACTTTTACATATTCGTCCTGTACACCTTTTACAAATGCCGGACGCAGTTCATCGGAGAGCAGATTGCTGGCTACGCCCACCGCGCGGGAGGCGTCCGCGACATAAATCACCTGGTTGCGCTTGAACTGAGGTTCGATTTTTACTGCCGTGTGCGCTTTGGAGGTGGTCGCGCCGCCGATCAGGAGCGGCACATCGAAGCCCTGTCGCTCCATTTCTGCTGCCACGTGCACCATTTCGTCCAAAGACGGGGTAATCAGACCGGACAGACCGATGATGTCGCACTGCTTTTCTTTCGCCACTTGCAGGATCGTTTCCGCGGGTACCATCACGCCCAGGTCGATTACCTCGAAGTTGTTACACGCCAGTACCACGCCGACAATATTCTTGCCGATATCGTGTACGTCGCCTTTCACCGTGGCCATCAGGATGCGGCCGTTCGGTTTACTGTCTGCGGTTTTTTCCTTCTCGATGTAGGGCTGCAGGTAGGCCACCGCCTGCTTCATTACTCGTGCGGATTTCACCACCTGCGGCAGGAACATCTTGCCCTCGCCGAACAGGTCACCCACCACGTTCATGCCGTCCATCAGCGGGCCTTCGATCACGTCCAGCGGACGTTTTGACTCCTGGCGGGCTTCCTCGGTGTCTTCCTCGATGAAATTGTTGATGCCTTTGACCAGCGCATGCTCCAGGCGTTTTTTCACCGGCCACTGGCGCCAGGCCAGGTCTTCCTTGCGCTCGGCGGTAGAGCCATCGCCGCGGTATTTTTCCGCAATGTCCAGCAGCGCCTCGGTGGCATTGTCGTTGCGATTGAGAATGACGTCTTCGACCTTGTCCCGCAGTTCGTCGGGCAGGTCGCTGTAAACCTCGAGCATGCCGGCGTTGACGATACCCATATTCATTCCCGCCTTGATGGCGTGGTACAGGAATACGGAGTGGATCGCCTCGCGTACCGGGTTGTTGCCGCGGAAGGAGAAGGACACGTTGGAAACGCCACCGGAAACATTCGCGCCCGGCAGGTTTTTACGAATCCAGCGGGTGGCCTCGATAAAGTCCACCGCGTAGTTGTTGTGTTCCTCGATACCGGTGGCGACCGCGAAGATATTCGGATCGAAAATGATATCCGTGGGATTGAAGCCAACCTTGTCGACAAGAATGTCGTAACTGCGCTTGCAGATTTCGATCTTGCGCTCGTAAGTATCCGCCTGGCCGGATTCGTCAAACGCCATTACCACCACCGCCGCACCGTAACGCAGGCACAGGCGGGCTTTTTCGACGAACTCTTCTTCTCCTTCCTTGAGACTGATGGAGTTGACGATGGCCTTGCCCTGAACGCACTGCAGACCGGCCTCGATGACTTCCCACTTGGAAGAGTCCACCATAAACGGCACTTTGGAAATGTCCGGCTCAGTGGCACACAGGTTGAGGAAGCGGCGCATGGCGGCGACGGAATCCAGCATCGCCTCGTCCATGTTGAAGTCGATAACCTGGGCCCCGTCTTCCACCTGGGCGGCGGCGATCTGCAGGGCGGTATCGTAATCCTCGTCCATGATCAGGCGCTTGAAACGGGCTGAACCGGTGACGTTACAGCGCTCGCCGACATTGACGAACAGCGAATTTTCGTCGGCGATATATGGTTCGAGGCCAGAGAGGCGCAGGGCCGGTTTGATTTCCGGGCGCTTGCGCGGGGCGATGTCGGCGACGGCATCGGCAATGGCGCGGATGTGTTCAGGAGTAGTGCCGCAACAGCCGCCGAGAATATTGATGAAACCGCTCTGGGCGAATTCCGCCACAATGGCTGCAGTTTCCTGCGGTGTCTCGTCGTATTCACCGAACTCATTCGGCAGGCCCGCATTGGGGTGGGCGGATACGTGCTCCGCACACACGCCAGAGAGTGCCTCGATATAAGGGCGCAGTTCGGTGGCGCCGAGGGCGCAGTTCAGGCCGACAGACAATGGCTTGGCATGGGCAACCGAATAGTAGAAGGCCTCGGTAGTCTGGCCGGACAGGGTGCGGCCGGAGGCATCGGTAATGGTGCCGGAAATCATGATTGGCAGCTCGAAGCCCCGCTGCTCGAACACTTCCTGTACCGCGTAGATTGCTGCCTTGGCATTCAGGGTGTCGAAGATGGTCTCGATCAGGATGATGTCGGAGCCGCCGTCGATCAGTGCATGGGTGGATTCGATGTAGTTTTCCACCAGCTTTTCGAAGGTCACATTGCGCGCGCCGGGGTCGTTTACATCCGGGGAGATGCTCGCAGTGCGGGAAGTCGGACCGAGCACGCCCGCGACAAAGCGGGGCTTCTCCGGCGTGGAGAGGGCATCGGCTGCACGGCGCGCCACTTCCGCAGCCACCCGGTTTAGTTCCGGCACCAGGTCTTCCATGTCGTAGTCAGACTGGGACAGACGGGTGGCGTTGAAAGTGTTGGTCTCGATGATGTCGGCACCGGCCTCGAGGTAGTCCCGGTGAATCCGCTCGATCAGGTCCGGCTGGGTCAGAACCAGTAGGTCATTGTTTCCCTTGATGTCGGAGGGATAGTCCGCAAAACGCGCACCGCGGTAATCCGCTTCACCCAGCTTCTCCCGCTGGATCATGGTGCCCATGGCGCCGTCCAGAATCAGGATGCGCTCGCCCAGGGCGGCGTAGAGCTGTTTCAGGCGTTGATCGCGGGACTGCTGGGACATGGGAATTTCCTATACCAAAAATAAAAAGGGGCCAGGGACCAAAATTGGCGGCAATGTTAGCACAGATGCCCAACTTCTTCGGCGCCTTGGTCACGGCTAAAGACCGAGTATTCATTACCTTGTAACCGATCGTTCTGGGATCAGTCCCAGGGCCGGTTCCAGCAATACCCACACTACACTCGGTGAACTGACGACAGGGGAGGAACCCATGAAAATCCTGATGGTACTGACATCCCATGACCAGCTGGGGGACACGGGCCAGAAAACCGGCTTCTGGCTGGAGGAATTTGCCGCGCCCTATTACGTGTTTGTGGATGCGGGAGCCGACGTGACCCTCGCGTCTCCCAAGGGCGGACAGCCGCCGCTTGACCCCAAAAGCGACGCCCCGGATGCCCAGACGCCGGCCACGCGGCGCTTTCGCGACGACCCGGTTGCCCAGGAGGCGCTGGCGCACACCCTGGATCTGGATGAAGTGGATACCGACGACTTCGACGCGCTGTTTTACCCCGGTGGCCACGGCCCCCTGTGGGATTTGGCCGAGGATCAGCGTTCCGTGGTCATTATTCACGGCTTCTATCGGGCCGGTAAACCGGTGGGCGCGGTGTGCCACGCACCGGCCGTGTTTCGCCATACGGTGGACGAACAGGGCGAACCACTGGTCCGCGGCCTAAAGGTAACTGGCTTCAGCAACAGTGAAGAGGATGGGGTAGGGCTGACCGATGTGGTGCCCTTTCTGGTGGAAGATATGCTCAAAGAGCGGGGCGCGAGCTACTCCAAGGCGGATGACTGGCAGAGCCATGTCTGTATTGACGGGTTGCTAGTCACTGGCCAGAACCCTGCGTCGTCGGAGGCCACTGCGCATGCACTGCTCGAGGCCGTGTCGCAGGCGGGGTAGCCGGACGTTCTGCAATCTCCCGATTACTTGGCTCTTTGGCCTGGTTTAACTTGGCCGCGGATGCGCGTAGAATACCTGACCGCTGAACTTGGTTATTGCTGTCGGGTTCGGTTTCAGGAAGTCCGGTTATTTGAGAAGGTCTATGTCAGAACAGCCGTCAGAATTGAACGTCACGATCACCGACTCCGCTCAGGAGTACCTGCGCGATCTGCTCGCCAAGCAGGACTGTGAAGGTATCGCCATCCGCATGTTCGTATCCAATCCGGGTACCCCGAATGCGGAAACCTGCATTGCCTACTGCCGCCCGGGCGAGGAAAAGGAAGGCGATGTATCCCTGGAGCTTGATGGTCTCAAAGCTTATTTTGAAGGCCGCAGCATTCCCTATCTGGACGAAGCCCGGGTGGATTACTCGTCCGATAAAATGGGTGGCCAGCTCACCATCCGTGCGCCCAATTCGCGCATGCCCAAGGTGACCGATGACAGTCCGCTTGAAGATCGTATCAATTACGTTCTGTACAGCGACGTGAACCCTGGTCTCGCGTCTCACGGCGGACAGGTAAGCCTGGTAGAAGTTACCGAAGACATGTACGCCGTACTCAAATTTGGCGGTGGCTGCCAGGGTTGTGGCATGGTGGATATGACCCTGAAAGAGGGTGTTGAGAAAACTCTGAAAGAAAAGATTCCAGAGTTGGCTGGGGTAAAAGACATCACCGACCACACGGACAAGTCTCAGGCGTATTACTGAGTTAAAGAATTACTGAGTAAAAAAAATCGCGGCCTGGCCGCGATTTTTTTGTTGCGTATCCATTATTAACGCGAATTGCAAAACAGATACGAGGTAACTTTGGAAAAGCTGATCGAACAAACCATGTACCGCTCCCGCTGGTTACTGGCGCCCATTTATCTTGGGCTGAGTCTGGCTGTGGTGGCACTGGCAATAATGTTTTTTAAGGAAACCTTCCACCTGCTCGCGCACATCTTCACCATCAAAGAAGCCGATATGGTGTTGGTGGTCCTCAGCCTGATCGACATTGCCATGGTGGGCGGTCTGCTGGTCATGGTGATGATGAGTGGGTATGAAAATTTTGTGTCCCAGTTGGACATCGGGGATGACGAAGAAAAGCTGAATTGGCTTGGAAAAATGGATTCGTCGTCGCTGAAAGCAAAAATTGCCGCGAGCATCGTGGCCATTTCCTCCATTCACCTGCTGAAAATTTTCATGGCAGTGGAGAGAACGGACGACACAAAGCTCATGTGGTACGTAATCATTCACCTGACGTTTGTGCTGTCCGCCTTTTTGATGGGTTATCTGGACAAACTCACCAAACACTGATCCCCGCCAAATCCGGGTACCCCATGGCGCAGTTGCCTATGGGGTATCCCGTCAAAACTTATGAATCCCGCCATGTAGGCCAGACCTCTGTACTACATCCGCTTCTTGGTTTTATTCGTCGCCTGTGCGGTGGTGGGATCATCCGGCCAGAAGTGTTTCTGGTATTTGATACGCAGTTCCTTCTTTACGTCCTGATAAGTATTTTGCCAGAAACTCGCCAGATCTCGCGTGACCTGCACCGGACGCTGGGCGGGGGAGAGCAGGTGGATCATCAGGGGATAGCGGCCATTGAGGATGGTCGGGGTCTGAGCCAGGCCGAACATTTCCTGCAAGCGTACGGGGAGTACCGGCGGTGTTTCGCGGTACTGGATGGCGATACGTGAACCGCTGGGTACCTCGATATGGCTGGGTACGAGACTTTCCAGCTGCTGCTGGGTGGACCAGTCCAGTTGTGACTGGAGAATGGTTTTCACGTCCAGTTGCTTCAGGTGATCCAGTTTGCTGAAGCCGTCCAGGTGCGGCAGCAGCCATTCATCCAGTGTTTCCAGTAGCGATTTCTCGGTCCAATCCGGGAGCGAGAGCGAGCCCACAAGATCACTGAAATTGTCACATTCAGTCTGTAGGAATCGCACGCGCTCCAGCAGGCTTTCTGCGTCTTTGTCCCATGGCAGTATACGCAACCCGGTCTGGCGGATGGCATCCAGCAGTGCGCGGCTGAGCAGCGCAGGGGATATATCCTTAGCCGGTTTTTCTTCCACTACCAGACGGCCGAGCCTTGTCTGAATACTGGCGACAGCGCGCCCGGCATTGTTGTCCCAGGTTATCGATTCGTCGGTTTCGATAAGATCAGAAAAATATTTTTCGAGCGCATCGCGACTGATACGCGCTCCCAGCTGGATACGCGCGTCGCGGCCCTGGCCGTCAAGATCGGCAACCACGATATAGTCTTGCAGTGCCAGCTCGTCGTCGTGGGAAAAGTGCGCACCGCGCCCACCGGACAGCAGGAAGCGTCGCTCCCGGTCGTGGCGGCTTTTGGCGATTCGATCCGGGTAGGCGAAGCCCAGCAGCACACCAGTGATGTCGAATTGGTCCGGTGCCTCGGCTTTGCCGTCAGAATTTCCTGGCAGCTGCGCACGCCAGGTTTTTGCCTGCTGTCGAATTCGCTGTATAGCTCCAAAATCCGCGCCGCTATTTTTGGCTACCCCGATAAGTACTTCCATGCGCTTGTGAATGTCCCGGTCCCAGCGCTGTTCACCCCGGAAAATATCCCGGTCGGAAAGGAGTGCCGCCAGCAGGCATGCAGACTCTTCGAGACCGAATTCGACACTCTTCAGCATCATGTGCGCGAGTCGCGGGTGTGTGCCGAGATTGAGCATCATCGTGCCGTGATCGGTAATCCGCAGCTCCCGGTCCAGTGCTCCTAATTCGATCAGCAGCTCCTGGGCCTGGGCCGTCGGTCCCGGTGGGGGCAAGTCCAGCCAGCGCAGCTCGCGCACATCGCTTACTCCCCATTTGGCGAGCTCCAGCATCACCGGTGCCAGGTCACTGATCAGGATTTCTGCCGAATTCTTCTTTGCCATTCCGCGTTGGGTAGATTCACTCCACAGCCGCAGACAGTAGCCGGCGCTGAGGCGCCCGGCGCGGCCGGTGCGCTGGGTGGCGGAGGCCTGGGAAATTTGCGTGGTCAGCAGCCTGTTCATGCCGGTGTTGGGATCAAAACGCGATTCCCGCATCAGTCCGGAATCCACCACCAAGCGGATACCCTCAATGGTGAGGGAGGTTTCCGCCACGTTGGTGGCCAATACGATTTTGCGGCGGCCCTCGGGGCAGGGGGTAATCGCAGCGTCCTGCTGTTCTTTCTTCAGGTCGCCGTACAGTGAGGCAATCAGAATGTCGTTGCGGCTACCCAGCGCTTCACGCAATGCGCTTTCTACCTGGCGAATTTCACCGACTCCCGGGAGGAATGCCAGCAGGCTGCCTTCCTGTTGCTCGATCAGCTCGCGGATTTTGCGGCTCATCAGTGCCGGCAGTTGGCGCGGGTCATCCGGAATTTGCTGGTGGGAGAGGTACTCCACTTCCACCGGATAGGCTCGGCCCTCGCTGGTGATGACCGGCGCATTGTCGAGCAGACTCGCCACTGCGTCCGCATCCAGGGTTGCGGACATTACCAGCAGTTTCAGGTCCTCCCGCAGTACTTCCTGGGACTGCAGGCACAGGGCCAGCGCCAGATCACCCTGCAGGTTGCGCTCGTGGAATTCGTCGAAGATCACCAGTGCGGTATCCGCAAGCTCCGGGTCGGATTGCAGCAGGCGGGTGAGGATACCCTCAGTAACTACCAGAATACGGGTGTCGCGGCTGGACTTGCGCTCGGCACGTATCTGGTAGCCTACGGTTTTGCCGACGGACTCACCGAGCAGCTCTGCCATGCGTGCCGCCGCCGAGCGTGCGGCGAGGCGACGCGGCTCCAGCATGATGATCTTGCGTCCATCCAGCCAGGGACTTTGCAGCAGGGCGAGGGGTACGGCTGTGGTCTTGCCTGCGCCGGGCGGGGCCTGGAGCACGGCATTGTTGTGGGTGTTGAGCGTGTCCAGCAGAGCTGGCAGCACCTCATGGATGGGTAAATCTGACATGGCGGCGATTATACTCGTGTCCCTGATATGGGATACATTTATGGGATACATCGTCGGCGTGACTGAAATGTCACACCGCAGATTCCCGGGTTGAATGGCTGACGTAGCCATCCCTGATTGTTAGGACGGTTTATGGAAAAAGCATTCTGGTTGGACAAGTGGCAGCGCAATGAAATTGGCTTCCACAATTCGGAAGCGCATCCACTGCTGGTCAAGCACTTTGCCAGTTTGGGATTGGCGCCTGGGGCGCGGCTGTTTCTGCCGCTTTGCGGCAAGACCCTGGATATCTGCTGGCTACTGGCGCAGGGCTATCGTGTGGCCGGTGCCGAATTGAGTGAGATGGCGGTACAGCAGTTGTTCGAAGAATTGGCGCTTACACCGGAAATCACAGAAGAAGGCCAGCTGAAGCGTTACAGCGCAGCGGGGCTGGATATTTTCGTCGGAGATTTTTTCCACTTGACGTGGGAAGCACTGGGCAAGGTGGATGCAGTCTACGATCGTGCCGCCTTGGTCGCACTGCCGCACCGCATGCGCATAGAGTACGCTAAGCATTTGGGCAAGCTTACGGGGTGCGCGCCACAGTTGTTGATTTCGTTTGATTACGACCAGAGCCAGTTGCCCGGTCCGCCGTTCTGCGTGGACGACGATGAGGTGCAGGGGTTATACAGCGGTGAATATAATCTGGAGCTGATTGATGCCGTGGATGTGGAAGGTGGACTGAAGGGAAAGGTCGCCGCACTGGAAAAGGTTTGGCTGCTCCAGCCCCACGTTTCATGATGAAACCATATGACTCCACAGATGATTCCGCAGCCGAATTTTCAAAGACTGAGCAGAAAAGACTAAGCAGAATAGAAAAGAGCAATAAATAATGACGTACATACGCCGTAAATTTCTCGTGCCGGTAGTCGGCGCGCTACTGGCCGGCTTCATCACTACGGCTAGTGCAGAGCCGGAGAAACCGGTATATCAGCCAATTTCCATCGACGGCTTTTACGATGCCATCAAGCACTGGAATGACCGCACCGGCGAGGAGGGCATTGCGCACTACCCGCTGAATCAGATCGAATCCATTGCCGACAATTTACTGCTCTACCAGCGTGACAGCGGCGGCTGGCCTACCAACAAACATCCTTTGAGAGTCGTATCCTCAGAGGAGCGTGCGCAGGCAAATGCGGAAAAGTCCCTGGCGGATGCCAGCTTCGACAACCGCAACATTTACCCGCAGATCGAGTACCTGTCGGAAGTCTATCGCCAGACCGGCAATACCCGTTACCGCGACGCCGCGTTAAAAGGCCTGCACTACACGCTGGACCGCCAGTATCCCAATGGTGGCTGGGCCCACTCCCCGGATCGCACTGAACGCGCTTACTATCGCCATATCACCATCGCTGACGAAGTAATGCCGGGGGTGCTCGCTTTCCTGCGCAAAGTGGCCAGTGGCGATTACCCCTTCGACTATATCGACGAAGGACTGCGTAACCAGACTGCGCAAGCCGTCACCAAAGGCAATATGCTGCTGCTGGATTTGCAGGTACGTATCGATGGCAAACGTACAGGCTGGGCCGGCCAGTATCATGAAGGTACACTCAAACCCGCACAGGGCCGTTCCTACGAACTGCCGGGCGTTCTCGCCTGGGAAACGGTGCCGGTTTTGCAATACCTGATGTCTATTGACAATCCATCCGCAGAAATCATTGAAGCGGTGAACGCGGGCGCCGCCTGGCTCGAGTTCGTAAAACTCTCCGGTTTTCGCGTTGATCGGGTTGATAGCGACCACCGCCGATTCGACTACCACGCCGCAGACTACGATCTTGTGGTCGTTGACGATAGTAAGGCAAAGCCGATCTGGGCACGCTTCTACGATCTGAAAACCAGCAAGCCGTTCCTCGCGAACCGCGATGGCAAGCGGGTCTACCGGCTATCCGATGTCGATGCCGATCGCCGCACAGGCTACAGCTGGTATGGTTACTGGCCTGCGAGCTTTCTGGAAAGTGAATACCCCGCATGGCAGCAGAAAACCGCCATCGCCGCACAACTCGACCGCTTTCACCAGGCAGCTTCCGATGCGGATTCTGAGGGCTATTTCAATCTGTTCAGCAAAGACGGCGTGTTTCTCGGCACCGATGCGACGGAGCGCTGGTCGGTCGCGGAATTCAAGCAATATGCGAAACCCTATTTTGACCAGGGTAAGGGCTGGACCTATGTACCGCGGGATCGCACGATAGTGCTCCACGGTGATGTTGCCTGGTTCGATGAACTGTTGGACAACGCCTCCTATGGCGAATGCCGCGGCAGCGGTGTGCTGGTCAGGGAAGACGGCCAGTGGAAGATCGCCCAGTACAATTTGCACTTTCCGATACCGAACGATCTTGCCGATCAGATTACAAAAATGATCAAGGAGTCTCAGGCAAAGTAGGGTGCATCCCGGACTAAATTGCTAGCCCGATTTTATATACAGGGACCAGTGCTCGTCGGTGATTAGTTGGCGTACCTTGGTGGCGGAAAGGCGCCGGATGGGTTTGTTGTCGGTGCTGGAACGGCCGACGACACGCAGTTCACGCAACGGGTAAACCGACAGTTCTATCGGGAAATCGAAATCCAGATGAATGTGCTGGTAGTCCACAAAGCGCCCGTTCACATTGATGGTGGTGGTCTGCCGTTCATAGTGCCAGCCGAGCGTATTCAGGTAGTGTTCCAGCTCTTCGATTTCATCGCAGAACACGTGCAGGTCGATATCGCTGCCTTCACGGATACGCCCGGTACTGACCGATCCGATTAACCTTGGTGAAAACGGCTCAAGCTGCTCCATCACTTCCAGCGCCCGACAGCGCATGCGATACAGGCGTTCTTCGTGAGTATCGGGGTCTTTGAGTTGGCTGAGCTCGTACAGTGCATCGGAGATCTCGCCGTTGGAAGGCAGGTACTTGGGAGTAAACCGGTACTGTTTACCGATCAGGCGCTTTGCGGCCATGCGTTTGGCATCGAAATACTGGCCGACACCTTCCTCATACATCAAACGTGCGGCCTCCCGGGTGATCAGGAGGCGGATTCTTTCCTGTTTTTTCATTGAGACTGGCGGCTTCAGGCCGCGATCAGTGCGTGGTGGGGTTTCAGCAGTTGTATGGCGTCCTCGAAGTCCATGACGCGGGCCACGGGGTCGCGACCACCGACATCGAGGCGACGCAACAGCTGCAGTTGTTGCAACCGGGGCTCCCCGGCGAATTTGTTGCGTGTGCGTTGCGGGAACCGCATCAGGTCGAGATGGTGCTCCACCAGCCATACGATCCGTGGATTGAGAACACCGGTAAGCATCTCCGCCCCCACTTCTGCATGACGGGGACTGTCTACGGCTTTGCCCACATCGTGGAACAGGGCTGCGGCCCAAATCACCGGATCATCGGTGGCCTGGAGGGCGAGCTGGAAGACCTGAAGTGAATGGAAGAGGGCGTCTCCCTCCGGATGGTACTTGGGGTGCTGCTGGATACCGTCGAGGTCCTCAAGCAGGCTGGAAAGGTAATCGTACAAGATGAAACCAGTCGAGGCTGGCTGTCTGATGATGACTTGCTGCACCGTTTAAGCGGTACACCGTAGAAGTCTAAGAGGGTACTCTGTGATTCGCAAACGGATATTTCTGACCGTGCGGCAATTTCAACTCCGGGGGGCCATCAGTCTGAATGCCTGAACACGCGGGCTGTTATGGTCAGTCCCAGTTGACCCGGAAGTCCACGTCAGAAATACGCGCTACAAAAGTAAATCGCTAGAACAATAACAAGGGAAGCCCTATGAACCAGAGTATTTCCTGGATCGACTGGCTGATCATCACAATCTACTGCATCGGCTTGCTGGCCATGGCGTACTGGCTCGCACGCCGTCAGGAGAGCCGGGAAGATTATTATGTGGCGGGTCGCAATGTTGGCCCCTGGCCGGTAGGTCTCTCCATTATGGCCACCCAGTGTTCCACCAACAGTATCCTGGGGGCACCGGCATTCGTCGCCTTTGCGGCAGGTGGCGGCCTGCTGTGGCTGCAGTACGAGCTGGCGGTGCCGTTGGCAATGGTGGTTTTGATTCTGTTTGTGATGCCGCTGTTTCGTCACCTGCAGCTGGTTTCTGTCTACGCCTACCTTGAACAGCGCTTTGATCTGGAAACACGCCTGACGTTGAGCGGGTTATTCCTTTTTGTGCGTGCCTTTGCGACCGCGGTCACCGTCTACAGTATTGCACTGGTCATCAACCTGATTACCGGTCTGGGGTTCACCGCATCGGTAATGCTACTGGGGGCGTTTACCGTCGTTTACGACGTGATGGGCGGGATTCGCGGCGTGATCTATTCCGATGTCATACAGCTGCTGATTCTCGCGGTAATGCTAATGCTGGTGTTGGCATTTTTGGTGGACGCGAGTGGAGGCTTTGAACAGATGTGGCAATCGTTTGCGGCAGAGCGCAAAACCACGCTGGATTTTGCCCATCACGGCTTCGGGGATGGTCAGACCTTTGCGTTCTGGCCCATGCTGTTGGGTGGATTGTTTCTGTATGTGTCCTACTACGGCTGCGATCAGAGCCAGGTACAGCGCCAGCTGAGTACCCGTGATATCGACGCGACCAACAACGCGTTGCTGATCAACGGTCTGCTGCGTTTCCCCCTGGTGCTGCTCTATTGCCTTGTGGGCGTCGGCATTGCCGTGTTTGCCACTGGTCACCCTGAATTTGTCGCCGCACTTCCGGATTCCGGAAACGGTCTCGAGTACAACCTCGCGGTGCCGCTCTACATGATCAATGTATTGCCGGTGGGCCTGGTAGGGTTGAGTCTGGTCGCCTTGTTCGCTGCCGCCATGTCTTCGCTGGATTCCGTACTCAACTCTCTGAGCGCCACCACCATGGAAGACTTTGTGCGCGGCTTCCATCGCGGTCGCTGGACGCCTCATAAAGAGCTGATCCTGTCCCGGGTAATCACCGCCCTGTGGGGTGGAGTCACACTGGTGATGGCATTTTTTGTGGATGACATCGCCACAACCGTATTGGAAGCTATCAACAAAATTGGCTCTCTCGCCAATGGGCCCATTCTTGCGGTATTCGCGCTGGGATTCCTTACCCATCGGGTGCAGGGCAGGCATGCAATCGCCGGACTGCTCGCCGGCATTTCCGTAAACGGCATCTGCTGGTTGACGTTGCCGGAAATTTCCTGGCTGTGGTGGAATGTTATCGGCTTTGCCGTAGCGGTGAATGTGGCATTGATCCTGTCCCGGTTGTGGCCTGGGAACGGAAACCGGGCAATCAGGAATGACCTGTATGAAACCGCGATCCGTCATCATTTGCGAGAGGAAGCACGCTGTAACTGGTACCGCCGCAGTCTGGTACTGGTCGCTTGGTTTGTGGGTTTGTTGGTATTGCTGTTGTGGATGGGGTTGGGCACTTAGGGGAAATTAACGCGCGGCTACTGGTCGTAACCTGACGCGTATGGATTCCCGGATAGTGCGGCACCCTTGGTAGGGTGCCGCGAGCGGGGAAGGGCAGTTACGAGATCGGCTACGGAGAACAACGAGCCCAACACTGACCGAGGTCATGCCACATCAAAGCGGTCCGCATTCATAACCTTGGTCCAGGCCGCCACAAAATCCTGTGCAAATTTTTCCTTGCTGTCATCCTGCGCATAAACCTCGGAATAGGCCCGCAGGATCGAGTTGGAGCCAAACACCAGATCCAGCCGCGTCGCCGTCCATTTGAGCGCATCGGTCTTGCGGTCGCGCACTTCATACAGACCGTCGCCCATAGGCTTCCAGACATTGGCCATATCCGTCAGATTCACGAAGAAGTCATTGGTCAGCGCACCTTCGCGATCGGTAAACACCCCGTGTTTGCTACCGCCGTGGTTGGTGCCGAGCACCCGCATCCCGCCCACAAGCGCGGTCATCTCGGGCGCCGTCAGCCCCATAAGTTGGGTGCGGTCGAGCATCAGTTCTTCGGGTTTAACCGCGTAGTCTTTCTGTAACCAGTTGCGATAGCCGTCGTGGATGGGTTCTAGAGGCTCGAAGGATTCGATATCCGTCATCTCCTGCGTCGTATCGCCGCGGCCGGGCGTAAAGGGCACGGAAATATCAAATCCCGCAGCCTTGGCCGCCGCCTCGACACCCACATTGCCGGCGAGCACGATAACGTCCGCCACACTGGCACCCGTCTCGGCGGCAATGCCTTCCAGCACCGGTAGCACCTTAGCGAGCCGCTGCGGCTCATTTCCCGGCCAGTCCTTCTGCGGCGCCAGACGGATACGCGCACCGTTGGCGCCACCGCGCATATCGGAACCCCGGAACGTCCGCGCACTGTCCCAGGCGGTGCAGACCATCTCGCTGATGGTAAGGCCGCTGTCCTTGATTTTCGCATTCACCGCTTGGACATCGTAACCCGTCGGACCCGCGGGCACCGGGTCCTGCCAGAGCAGGTCTTCATCCGGAACGTCAGGCCCGAAATAGCGCGACTTGGGCCCCATATCGCGGTGGGTCAATTTGAACCAGGCGCGGGCAAACGCCTCGGACAGCGCATCGTGATCCTTGTGGAAGCGCTCGGAAATCTCCCGATAAATCGGATCCTTGATCATCGCCATGTCCGCATCGGTCATGATCGGGTTGTAGCGGATGGAAGGATTTTCCACGTCGACGGGCTTGTCTTCTTCCTTGATGCTCACCGGTTCATATTGAAAGGCCCCGGCAGGACTCTTTCTGGATTCCCACTCGTGGTTGAAGAGCATCTCGAAATAGCCGTTGTCCCAGCGGGTAGGGTGGGTGGTCCAGGCGCCCTCGATACCACTGGTGATCGCATCCGGCCCGCAGCCCTTGCCCTTGGGATTACGCCAGCCAAATCCCTGTTCCTCCACATCGGCCGCCTCGGGATCCGGTCCCAGTGCAGCCGCGTCACCGTTGCCATGACACTTGCCGATGGTGTGACCACCGGCGGTGAGTGCCACCGTTTCCTCATCATTCATCGCCATGCGGGCAAAGGTTACGCGCACATCCTTGGCCGTCTTCAGCGGATCCGGCTTGCCATCTACACCTTCCGGATTCACGTAGATCAGGCCCATCATCACCGCAGCCAGCGGGTTTTCCAGCTGCCGATCGCCGGAATAGCGGCTGTTCGGGTTGTCAGTTGGCGCCAGCCACTCCTTTTCAGAACCCCAGTAAGTGTCTTTCTCGGGATGCCAGATATCCTCACGCCCAAAAGCAAAGCCAAAGGTCTTCAAACCCAGAGATTCATAGGCGATGGTGCCGGCAAGAATAATCAGGTCCGCCCAGCTGATCTTGTTGCCGTACTTCTTCTTGATCGGCCACAGCAGGCGACGCGCCTTGTCGAGACTGACGTTATCCGGCCAGGAATTGAGCGGCGCAAAACGCTGGTTACCGGTGCCACCGCCACCACGGCCATCGGCGATACGGTAACTGCCCGCCGCATGCCATGACATACGAATCATCAAACCACCATAGTGCCCCCAATCCGCAGGCCACCACTCCTGGCTGTCCGTCATCAGTGCGTGCAGGTCTTTTTTTAATGCATTGATGTCGAGCTTCTTCAGCTCTTCCCGATAGTCGAACTTCGCGCCCAGCGGGTTGGTTTTGGTGTCGTGCTGACTCAGGATGTCGATATTCAGTGCCTCCGGCCACCATTCCATATTGGACATGCCACATTCTGTGGCACCGCCGTGCATTACCGGGCATTTTCCGCCGGTTTTTCCCTGGCTATCTTCCATGTTCCAAACCCTGCCATTTTTATGTTGGTTGAAGGTCGAAGCATGAATATATGTCTTGGAATGTACATACGCCAGTATCAGATGTATCGAATTGTTCAGGGTGACGTAAATTAACTCATGGGGATGCGAGTTGTAGAGGTAGGGGAGGGTGATTGTGGATATGTAGCTTAAACAAAAAAGGCCGCTTTGGCGGCCTATTGAATTGAGTATTTATAATGAAATCGGTTTGGATAGTGTTATTTGAGAAATATCGCCCTCTTTGGAGGTCAAGGTATCTATACGAACAGTGAAGTTGCTCGTTTCAGAAATCTCATATTTCCGGAGCCAAGAAATACGTAAAGGAGTCTTTCCTTCCAAAATCTCAGAAAAAGCCCCGGCGTTTGGACCCTGATAATCCGACTTTGACCACTCGAAAATTATATGGAAGTTATCTTTGTCTAAAATAAATCCCCCGGCGTAACGTTGAACTTGGTCATCTATCACCTGCCGAGTATTTGATTCGAAGTCCAGATCCACATTCAGCCAGTTTCTTTGATAAGAAATAAAGCCTCTTATTTGGTCAAAAAAAATGCTTGCCGGACCGTCGCTGGTTTCAATTTTTCGCCCTAAACTAATTTCCAGGCCGTAACCCCCATCACCACCATTTAGTAAGAACTCTTGAGCGGCTTCCTCTGGGTTTTCCGTGTCTATTCCCGAAGATAGGTCAATAAACGCATTATATTTAACAGGCCACTTACTGCTGTTATCCAAGTAAGCTCCCGTCGAGCTCAATAAATTTAATCTCATAGTCCCTGCCGCGCCGGCCTCGCTGTCAATAGCGCTAAGATTGATAGTTAGTGGTGGGGTTTCTATATTTTCACCTTGTTGATTTGTGTCCTTCTGGACCATGTTCTCGGTAATTGAAAAGCAGGGTAGAGAGTAAGCGGCGATGAGAAAATACAAAAAAATATTGGCAAGATTGAACTTATTGGGTTTCATTAGGTTAGCTGTCCTTTTGTGAGGTCGATTGTTGATTTTGTATTCTTGTAATACTCCATATTAGATAATCTTCGAGATTGGTCATATATGAATTTTTTAGAAGGGTTTCAAAGTAATTTTCTGAAAAGAATATTTAATAATGTCAGGAAATTTTTGTTTACACATGGTTGTGTGTCGATGTGGTAGATTCTGTAGAGCTGTTAATGTTCACAATGTTCAGGTGATATCGGTTACTTTATGCACTCTGGTGTTAAGAGTGCTTAAAGCATGTAGGGAAAATTGTTCTCGGGGAAGACATTGAAAGAATGTTATTTGAACATCCAATGAAAGTTTGCGCGTATCCAGTTTGCTGTATTTCTAATTAATAGGTCAAACAGTAGTCACAACCTTCCAAATAAGAAATCCAAGGCCTACCGATAATAGTGTTCTTTCCGACTCTCCCAGATCCAGGCTCCAAATGGCTTTAAATATGAAATATACTATTGATGCTATTAGTAACCATATTAAAGGTGCAACTAACCCTGGAATTTTAACTAACCATGCTTGTGCCCTTCCTTTTATGGGTAGTGGGGGCTCTTGTGGGCTGCCAGTGATAATAAATCTAGCTATCGCATCCCAGTTCGCTTCGTTCAGTGCGGCACCATGGCCACCTTTAACGAATTTAATTTGTTCAACTTCATTTTTTTTGGCAATAAATCCATCGTGGCCGGCGCTGCCCAGGTCTTGAAGTCGAAGCATTTGAATTGCGCGTGGAAAAATGGCTACTACCCAGTCTGCGGTTGCCACATAATTTAGAATCTTTTCTACTTGGCCTCTTGAAATTACGGTGGTCCAATTATATTGCGTTCTAACTACGCTACCGGCCAAAAGTACATTTTTAAATCTACATGCAGGGTAATCATGTAAGGCGCGGGCTAGTAAATATGTCCCATTGCTATGGCCTATAAATGAAAATTTCGCGTTGGGATATAACGCAAGCGCCTCTGCATACTGGTCCATCAGCCATTCGACTTTTTTTCTTCGCTTTGAGGGTAACAAAAACGGAAGCATGGGAAAATAACCATAGCTAGAAGTCTCAGTGGCAAAAATTGTGTTTCCAGTCCCCTGTTTTTTTTCTAACTCAAGAATGCGGCGAGCCACTTTATGAGTCCAGTATCCCTTATCTCTGATGCCGTGAATGACGAATACAACATCTGTTACTTCAAGTCTGCGCCTTTCGGGGGGTAAGTCTGCTGGCAGCATTGTGCTTGTTAGCAGTTCATCTTTACTTTTTCGTAAAGCTTTTCGTAAAACAGCAGATCTGGCTTCGCCAACTGTATGTACTTTATTCTTTTCCAATTCATGAAAGTCTGGTACGGGGGAAGGGTCAGACATATCGATAACGTTGGAGTGTCCAGAATAGGGTACGTCTAGATAAACAAAATCACGTCCAGAGATAAGGTCAACATTGTCTTCAGGTGATACCATATCATCGATTGACCCAAGTAATTGAATGGTTAGTGCATCTCCTAGTTTTCTCTCTTTGGCCTGATTTCGCATGTGAATCCAGTGGAGTCTAAGTTGCGTTATGAAGGGTGCACCTTTGCGTACAGAAAATATTAGCGGTGGTGAACTTCGTAGTAACGATAAAATATTTCCGATAAGATTCCCTGCAGACCATATTGCAGCATTTGAAAGTGAAAGATGATGAGATACTCTCCAGCCTCTGTTCATTCCGGCCAGCAATATTAGGCGTTCAACCTTATATGCCCATGGTCGTGCAATTTTTGCAGAAATTGCGTTCTCAAATGGGGCTGCTTGGGTTTCTCCGCAAGCGCAAACGTATAGCTTTCTTGCGATCAAGGCGCCAAAGCTATGTCCGACAAATATTATCCTTTCATATGGTTTAGATTTCTGTCTTTCTCTAACCTCCCATATTTGATCTATATTTTCGAGAAGGTTTTGAGTGATATTTACGGGTGTTTCAGTAGATGACCACCCCGCATTTAGGTCTGGTATGTATAAATCAGCATTTGGAAGTTCCCTCGTAACGAGCGCTCGCAAAGATGTGAGTTTTATTGGAGAGCTCATGTATGCATGGATTAGCACAATAAGTTCAGTAGACATTCCCCTCTCTTCAAATCCCGATACTTTGTGTTTCTTGATTTTATTTTGTTGCATGATGTTTGAATAAACACCCCATTTGGTGCTGGTTGCGTGAGAAGGGATATATCGAGACGGCTGTTATAAAATTCCGGTAATTTTGTTTTAGCATATTTTGTTGTTATGGCCTACACGTTTTTTCAATATTTTTTTTGTGCGAAATAATAAGGAGCGTCAAAAATATTCGCTGTTATGATTTTTATGTAGTCGGTTAGCCACTTTTGGCTATTGAGGGTTTTTTGTGGTGTGGCTAGGTTTGATAGTGATGCTTCGATAGTTATCGTGTCTGAAGCATTCTCAAATAGCGGTTATGGCGCTATATAGGTGCATGATCGTATGCAGTTACCACTTGCCGCCATAATTCTGTCGAGCTCGAAGTCTCTGCACTAATCTAAGATTAAGTCCAACTGCTGATTCACCCATTGCACAAACTGCGGTTTGGGCAAGGCACCAGACAAGCGAGCGATTTCGCGGCCTCGGTGGAAAATCATCAGGGTAGGGATGGAGCGAATTTGGAAGGTACTGGCAGTCTGCTGGTTGGCTTCGGTATCCAGCTTTATGAATACAGCCTGCGTTGCCATTTCTGCAGCCACCTGGCTGAATACCGGGGCGAATTGCTGGCAAGGGCCGCACCAGGTGGCCCAGAAATCCACAATGACAGGCAGATCGCTTTTGTCGATAAAGCGGCGAAAATTCGCATCGGTGGCATTGATCGGGTGGCCGCTGATCAGGGGGGCGCGACATTTTCCACACAGCGGGCGATCGCCAAGACGTTGCTGGGGAACGCGGTTTTGGGTGGTGCAGGACGGGCAGACGATCTGGGTGAGTAGTGTGGTGGTCATGGACATATCTCCTTGCTCAGGTTGGGAGAATTGTGAACCAACCTAGAAGGAAGCGCCATCCACCTGCTGGATCAAAAAGCTGGTCGATAGCCCCATTGCGGCCATACGGGCATTCACGGTTGTGATTTTAATAGGGTATCTTTCCGCTATGGAACAGAGCGCCATACCACAGAGTTGTAGCAGAGCTGGCATTCAGTGTTCCCATCGCTCCGGAAATGGGGAATTCTCGCAGCGTAAAGATACCTCACAGGGCTTGCAGTCGGCTTGCTGCCGACATATCCCTGGCTAAAGATACAGTTTGTAAGTGTCTTTATATACTCTGGTTGAAATTCTTAACTCTCTCGGCGAAGTGAACTAAGAATTCAGGGTCATCGGATGGGAGAAAATACCACCATCGAGAGTCTTGGGAACTTAACCCGCTTTTGCACACACCTAGTTGTTAGCAATTGATTCTACACTCAAATTCTTGAGGGGAAACATACCCAATTGAAGAATGCGATCTCTGATTGTTGTAGTAGCGCATATATTCGGTCACTGTCGATCTTAGCTGTTTTGCCGATTCGACGACCTGGCGCTTAATCCTTTCAGTCTTAAACTGATGGAAGAATGACTCCATGAAGGCATTGTCATTCATATTCTTAAAGCGATTCATACTCTGGCTGATACCATACCGTCGTAAGCGCTCGCGGTACTGCCCTGATAGATATTCGCTGCCGCGGTCAGAGTGGAAGATCAGCTCCCGGTGATGCCCGCGGTTTCGTACCGCCCTATCGATGCTAGATAGCGTCAGAGATACGTCCCTGCGATCACTCAGAGACCAAGAAACAACCTTCCTGCTAAAGCGATCCATGACTACAGATAAATACTGCCAGCTACCATCTTTCAGTTTGATGTAGGTGACGTCGCCCACCCAGAGCTGATTCGGCCGTGTTAACTTAATGCCTTCTATCTTGCATTTGATCCCGTAGACATGCTTATACGTACCCGGCCTAGCCGTGTAAATCCTTGATTTAACAGCTCTGAGACCGTGATTTCGCATGATTCTCGCGACACGCTTTTGGCCAACGTGAATACCCTTCTTTTTAAGCTCCTGCGTGATTTTAGGGCTGCCATAGCAACCGTCATGTCGGTTAAATATTGACCTTACATGCTCAAATAACTCGCTATCTTCTCGCTCACGGTTAGATGCACCGCGGCGACGCCACGAGTTGTACCCATCCCGGGTAACACCATAAAGCCGGCACATCATGCTAATGCTGTGCTTTCCCCGGTGCTCGTCTATGAATTCGAAGATTTCCCTTTTTGTTGTAAAGAGAATTGGATGGCTTTTTTTAAAAGGGCATGCTCTTCCTGGAGCAGGTTATGCGCCCGCTCCAGCTTCCTGAGTCGTTTCAGCTCTGATTTAACCTCAGGATCTATCTGTATGTTTTTCTTTTTGGCCATGATCTGTCCCCGCCGCATCTCCATGCGCCAACGATAAAGCATCACCTCATGGATATCGAGAGCTTCAGCCACGTGCTTGGCCAACACGCCAGGAATCTCGGATAGCGAGACCGCTGTTGCCTTGAAATCATCGTCGTAGCGGTTGTAGTGCTTTCTTCGTGCCATTTGACACCTCCAATTCAGTTAGATGGAGGTGTGTGCAAAAGCGGGTTAGGTTCCTTGCGAGTTTAGAGACTTAATTATCCGCCCTGAAGAATCTAGCGCAAAGGTTCTTGGGACGTACTCGCCATCTAGACTGAATATCTCAGCAATTTCAGGTTCCAGCTCAATATTTACCCGAATCAGAACTAAAGCATCCAGGGCCTGAACAACTTCCGAATCTTTGAAAAGGGTTGAATATTCCGTGCAAGTTGGGCACCAATCCGAATAAAGAATGATGATCCCATTTTGGCCACTCGTTTTAAGTTCTCGTACTCCTATTTCATAACTCGACCAGTTGAGTACTTCATCGTTCCAGTCTAGTGGAGGGTTATCAACAACGCACCCAAAAACAAGCAAGGTCAATGAGGTGTAAAGCATCCATGCTATGACTTTCATTGTATTGAATCTCCTGTTCAATTTTTTTTGTATAGAGTATTGCGTCCCTTCGGTGTGTGAAGGTCTACTAATATCGATTCCTTTGTTGTGTCACTTTTTATTGGGGATTGTCGGTATGGCTTTGCTCATCGCGCGCCAAGCCTTGCAACTCATATTTGGGGAATTTAATCGATTGCATTTTCCCGTCACCTTTTCTGCTGGAGGTGTGATATGGATTCGATGAAATATTGAAGGGTATATTTTATAGCCGTGAGCCACTTAAAGTGCCACTATTTTGTGTTCCAAATTGCGATTTAGATATATAAAAGGACAGGAATTTCTACTTAGATAAAGTTTAATTAGATTTTATTAGTCCTTTCTGGCTAACAAGAGCGATTAAAATTGATTCGCTATATTTTTCCCTTGAATTATTTTTCCGTTAGCCCTTATTGGTCACTAATCCATACTGCGCTCGAAATTGCTTAAGGGTAAAACTCATATATATATCCGAAAAGCCGGTTCCAGAAAGGGATCTAAGTTCCTTAAAAAACTAAAGTAGTTCTTCAAGCTTTGGGACGAACTCTGATTCAGACTATAGGGAGGCGCCATCCACTTCCCGGATTTTCAAGTCAGATAATAGCTTCGGGTCGGCCATGCGGGCATTCACTGCGATACGTTTTACTGGGCATTTTTCTGTCGAGGTGTAGTGTGTCACGCAGCCGCAGTTGTGGCAGCGATGGAATTCGATATCGCGGTCTCCCCAGATATAGGTGCTCTTTACAGGGTTCTGATAGTGGATGGTGACTTCACCGGGTTCATAGTAGGCCCAAAGCCCCGCGTATCTCCGGCACAGGGAGCAGTTGCAGCGGGTGACTTCCATTGGGAGACTGGCGACCTGCAGGGTGATGTTGCCGCAGTGGCAACTGCCGAAAGCTTTCATTAATTCTCTCTTGTATACGAGTTGGGTAACGCGGAATACTAACCTTCGATCGGCGCGTGTGTCAGGCTGTAGCCATCGAAGGTTCTTTCTTTCTCGATTGTTACGAGTTTTTGCGCCAATCAAATTCCATTTGTCGTGCTGTTCTCTCGGCCAGTTCTGGTCCGGCCAACCTTGCAACCAGGTGCAGGCTCATATCTATACCAGCCGAAATACCGGCCGAGGTTACGAACTTGCCTTCATCCACCCAGCGCACCGAGTCCACGACGGTAAGGTCCGGGTGGGCGCACCTGAGATCCTCGATATCTTCCCAGTGCGTCGTTACCTTAAGGTCCGACAGCAATCCGGCTTTGGCTAGAAGAAAAGCCCCTGTGCACACGGATGCTGCTATGCTGGCGTTTTCTGATGTGGCTGCCACCCAACTGATTACATCGGATTTATTCAGTTCACCGTTATGAATGCCGCCGGAAACGATCAATACGTCGATATCGGGGTGATTGTCGAAATCGTAGTGGGGGTTAATGGAGTACCCACCTCTGGCAATAATCGGAGTACTGTGTTCGGCCACAAGGAAAACATTCAAAGCACCCTTGGAATCCGCCAATCTGTTCGCGGTTGAAAACACCTCAAATGGGCCGGAAAAATCGAGCACCTCAGCATTTTCGTAAATGTATATTCCTATATTCAAGATGCTCTTCCTCATACTACGTAATCTTTGAGTTATGTTGCAGATGCAGAATACGGTGTTCCCATAGTCTACGGCCGGTTGGGTTTTACTGCACTCGACTTAGAAGTCTTCGTAAAGGCCCTGGTCATTGAATCCGGTCTGTTTCCTTTATTCTTGGTAAAATTCGCCTCCGCAGATATGCACGACGTATCGCGTCAACTAATGCAGTAACCCCAGAAACGAAGGGCCCAGGTCTATGACAGTTGTATTCCGCACATCGATACTATCGCTCTTACTACTTGTTGCTCAGCACTGCCTCGGCCTCACCACGATTCCGGTCGACGATTCTTACACCCCGTCAGAACGCTTTTACCGCTATAAAAAGCAAGACTCGTCACTGAAATGGCCCGCGTTAACCTTTACCGAGGGGCAGCAGGTGTATTTCGATCGCCGTTACAAGACCATCGGCAAGCGCGAACTGCACCTGGATATTTTCAAGCCTGCCGCGAAAACGAGCAATCGGCAGACCATTGTGATGATTCACGGTGGTGGCTGGCGATCGGGCGAACGTTCTCATCTGTATGCGATGGCGAACCAGCTAGCTCAGCGGGGTTACATCCTGGTGCTGCCGGAATTCCGCTTGTCGCTGGAAGCCAAATACCCGGCAGGGATGCAGGATATCAACGATGTACTGCATTGGTTAAGCGAGTTTGCCGGGGACTACGGCATAGACACCGACAAGATCGCCTTGCTCGGCGGTTCTTCCGGTGGGCATATGGCGTCGTTGCTGGCCTATGCCGGGCCATCACAGCTTTTCGGCAAGAGTGACGTGCAGGTGAATGCCTTGATTGATCTCGACGGGGTACTCAGTCTGGAGCATGAACGTCCCAATCCTGAGTCCCCTCTGGAGCAGTGGCTCGGCAGTGACATTAGCCAGTCACCGGAACTGTGGCGGGAAGCGGCGCCAGTATCACATCTTTCCAAGGTCTCACCGGCCACGCTGGTCATCAGCAGCGGTCAGCCCCGTTTTACTGCGGGCCACAAAGAGGTAGGGCAGGTACTCAAGGGTTTTGATATTCCCTATCAGTACTACGAATTTCCCCAAGTGATCCACACCTACTGGCTGTTCGACCCTTACCTTACGCAAACCGTTGAAGTCATTGATGCTTTTATGGGTAAAGCCGTAGCGGGGACCTGAGTGAAATTTGATCAGTTCGGAAGCGCTTTATAGTCTGGTCCGCGGGGGAGGGTTCGGTTTCAGCCTCTAAACCCACCCGCAACACTGCCCCATGGCATCCAGTGCGTTATGGAACCGCCAGGATCTTGGTTATATCCAGACATATTTGGCCCTGCCCATCTGGGGTCAAACTGGGTAACGCATTCTGCAACTCCTTGAATTCAAGGACTTGGGCCCGGACATTGATATCCACGGGATAGCCGCCACTAAAATTGCACACGAAATCGCGCACATTATGATCAATGCGATACAGGTTCAGCGTCGACGGATCCAGTTGCGGGATGAATCGGAGCATGGAAGCGGGAGGTTCGGGGATGCCGCAATTGGTGATCAAATCGATATCGCCGCCCCAGCCGATGGATACATTATCGTCCGGGCCGATAAACCTTCCGAGTAACCGCCCCTCCCAGTAAACCCCTTCCGGGAAAAATATTGTGTCGAATTTTGCGGTGTATTCGATAAGACGCCGCGTGGCGTCTTCGGACAGCACGTCGCCGCGTTTAAAGCTCGCACAATAATCTCTTTGGAAATCCAGCACGTCTGGCCGTAACGGCGGCTGTTCGATGGGGATGACCGGTACTGCAAATTCTGGAGTATTGATAATCAGTGCATTGACGGGTTTTTTATCTGGTGCGGCATATACCGACGCAAGGCCAGTGAAGAGTCCAAAAGCCGTCAGTATCAAGACCACGTTCTTAGGGGTTGTCATGGGGCTGCCTCCTCAAACAAGTGTTTCGAGTCGCACAGAAGGATAGTTGCCATCAGATATTGTGCCGGATGTTTTTATACGGCTTTCGTATTTCACTTCGGGTATTTATGAACGCGTATGATTTCGGTACTGCACCGGAGTTGGCGGATCGACAAAAATGTCGGGTGGTTTGCTGTTTGAACTATTTCGGCATTTTTAGGCAGATGGGCAGAAAGAGGGGGGGAGGCTGGCAAATGATCAGGAAAGCCAGCGAACGCCGGCCTTCCTTTCTGCAGAATGAATTACAGCGCGCCATCCCGTTGCAGCTTGTGCACCATGGGGGCTGTCAGCGCCATACCCCCAATACCCCACAGGCCTTCCGGTACTTCTTCAATTTTTACCCAGGTAACTGAGCGCATATGCTCGCCTTCAATGGCGACCATGGTATCGGTCAGGCGGGTGATGATTTCGGCTTTCTCTTCCTGGCTGAATACGTTTTCGATCAGGTTTACAGTAATCAACGGCATGATGGTTCTCCTAAGTTCAGATTCAAGTTCGTGTTTGATGAATGATCAGAACACCGCGTTCCGATAGGAGTAGATTAAGGGGAGAGGCTTGTTTTCATTGCTTTGCGAGATGTAGTATTCCACTACGTTTTCTGTAGTAACCAGCTACAAATCACAAACTATGGCCTGCAACGCCCGTTGCAGCGGAGAAAACCATGGAATACGGTCAATTCTGCCCCATAGCCAAAGCGATGGATCTGCTTGGCGAACGCTGGACAATGCTGATTCTGCGCGAACTGCATATGGGTGGCACGCGATTCAGCGAATTACAGCGCGGCCTGCCTTTAATATCTCCGACCATCCTCACCAAACGCCTCAAAGAGCTCTCTGACGCCGAACTCGTCCTGCGGAAGAAGATTCCCGGCCAGCGTGGCAATGAATATTTCCTCACCCAGGCCGGCAAGGAGACATTGCCGATGTTGCGGCTGGTGGGTGAATGGGGCATGCGCTGGGCGCGCGGTGATATCCGCGACAGCGAGCTCGATGTAGAGCTACTGATGCTCTACCTGCAGCGCAGTATCAAAACGGACATGTTGCCGGGGGATCAATCCGTCATCCAGTTTCGCTTCACCGATCTACAGAAACTTCACAGCTGGTGGCTGATCGTCAAAGGCCCCAATGTGGATATATGCCTAGAAGATCCTGGACAGGATGTCGACGTTTACCTGACCACAGACCTGCGCACCATGGTGAATTGCTGGATGGGGGATGAAAGTTATCGGGAAGCGGTAGCGGATAGCCGTATGAAACTCGTAGGGCCTTCGGCGCTTACACGGAATATTCAGAGTTGGATTTCGGATAGTGTTTTTTCGGGGATTCCTTCTGCTCGACAGATATAAACGAAATGTGCCGCCAGTAAAGCTTGCTGGTTAAACCCGGTAGTCGGTGATCTACTTTTGTAGCCGTTAAAACGGGTGAGAATCATGACCTACAGCAGTGCCTTGTTAGTTTAAAAACATAGCAGGTCAAGGTGATGAAGCTTCCCTTTTGCACCTTCACCGTAACCAATGCAGGAAAAATCAAATTTCTCTACTAGTCTGACGCCGTCTTTAGTGACTGGTCGTGTAAATACATTTTTTGTACCTTTTTGTTTAAGCATTTCAATCTGATTTAACATTTTATGTAGTACGGCACCTTTGGACTTAAACCCTTTCGCGGCTATCGCACCGACATATACAGATTTTGGGTTTATCTCTTTGCTTATATGAGCGGCTGTAAGTGACTGCCCAGTAATTTGTTCTTCTTTTAGAAGTTTAACAGCTTCCGCCTTTAGAGGAATAATGCAGAAGTATCCTCTGATGGGGTCTCGTTTCCCTTCACCTTTTCTCCTAAGCACCCAAAAAATATTAGGGTTTACTTTATACCAAGCCTTCATTTGATTAATTGACGATACACCGCCTTCAAATAAATCTTCACCCATATTAAAGATAAGTTTTAATTCCATGCTTGATGCGGGTCTAGCCATATAAACCGGATCTAGAAATTCTGGAAGACTGTCTCGCAAGCGGCCAAACGAATACAAGAGGGACCATATGGCCCATCTTACAAAGATCAGCGCAATTCCAGTTGCAAATAATATGACACCTAAATAGCCGCATGCCCGATCGATAGGGAAGCCTAGTATTGACACTTCCATCTCCTTGATCGCTTGTAGCGAAGACGCACCAAGTAAACAGCCCGATACAGCCAATAGTCCTAAAGCAAAAGCGGTCATAATATTCCTTGATTCGACCTTTCTGTGGGTAACTCAGACCATTAACGAGACTGTAGAAAAACATTTCCAAGAAAAATAGTTTCTACAGCACTCCTTCTTTAATATTGATCCGACAAATATCGACCAGGACCATTTGAAATATTCAACTATTGTGCGTACAGACCACGATCCCTCTGTGATAAGTCGATATTCTCTCAGTTACCTTCCTATCGATCCGTAATTGGCAATTTTTTCGATGTTATGCACCATACAGTACAATTGCCATTGGCCTTGCACCTTATTTTTTCCTCGCAAGGAGAACCGATTCAGTCCTTTTTGCGTACCGATATTGGCAAACACCGGCTCAACCACTGACATGCGATGGCCATAAACCTGTTTGCCATACCGACTGTCCACCCGCCGTTGCATCCAGCGCATGGGTGAATGATGGGTATTTACCGTAAACGACACTTGCCGTCCATGGCCTTCCCGCGTATCAGGTGATTCGGGGTTGCGCATGCACTCATGCTTGCGCGGACAGTGACGGCAATCGGTCAGATTGCCTTCGAAGTAGAGCTTCTGCTTACCGTATTCATCGATGGTCTCATGGTATAACCACAGCAACTTACCTTCCGGGCACCAGCACAGCTTATTTTCACTATCCAGCTTAAACTCTGCTGCGGGTATGGTGGGTTTGACGCCCTTTACTGTGTCGCGGTGACGCTTGCCGTGCTTGGCTTTCTGGCCCGTGAACTTAGGGTCCCGCGAGCGGAACCGGTTGTCCGGTACATAGGCGTTATAGCCTTCTTCTTTCAGCCAGGCGTAATTGGCTTCGTTGGCAAAACCGGTGTCTGCAGTGATAACTACGTCCTCGCCAACGAGGTCTACGTCAATGCCGCTTCTTTTATAGTGATTCTGAACACCTTCAATAATAGGCTTCAGAGCATGGTGCTCCTGACCTTCGCCAAAGGCCTGGGCGTCCACAATAACCTGGTGTTTTTTGTCGACCGCTGCCACACCGTTATACCCCTGAATGGTGCCTTTGCTGGTGGTCATTTTGGCCGACTCGTTGTCGGTGATATTACTCTTTACTTCTTTTGGCCGCTTTCTCTGCCCCATCCTTGGGGCGGCGGTCTTTAGGAACTGGTCGATCTTGTGGAAGTGCTTGCCTAGTGTGTTGATGGCTTGCTCCACCTGATCTTTGCGTTCTCTATCCCTGGGTTTTCGCCGGTCAAGCTTCTGATGTTCTCGCATACACTGCTTGATCTGGCGATATATTTTGTCGCGTTTTTGTGCCAACTCTTCCAGTGTGCCTGAGTGTTCCTTCGAGGCATTGGAGGCGATCTTGCAGCCATCAATGGCAATCAGTTCATGGCCGATCAGGCCTTCTTGGTCGCACACCAACAGCACCTGCTCAAACACATTGGCGATGGCATCGGGGTAACTGCTGATAAAACTGGCAATGGACGTAAAGTGGGGAACGGTATCGCAGGACAGGGCCTTAAACAGGATGTTGTGCTCACATTCCCACTGAATATCGCGGCTGGAGCGCACACCATGGTAGTAGGCGAAGAGAATAATCTTCAGCAGAATTGCCGGGTCGTAGGCGGTACGACCACCAGCGTCATTATTGTATTTATCGTAGAAAGCTGACAGATCGATGTGGTTTTCAATCAGCTGGTGCAAGGTAAACTCGAAGGTACCCGGGCGGATTTGTTGCTCAAAATCCACAACCACCATGGCATTTTGGGCGTAGCTGTACCTTTTAAAGTTCGGCATGACAACAATCCTTTGTGCGATGCCAGATTTTATCGAAAAACGTCGGGAATCGGGAGTTTTTCTACAGTTTCAACGCCGCCAGCAGAGGCGCAGCTCTGCTGCGTCCTGCTGGCTGGCCTTGTTGGCACTTATTTGTACTGAGCCAACAGCTGATTTACAACAGGTGTCATTTTGCTCTCTACACTTGCCCATTTGTTTAGGGCAAAGCCTCCACCGCCATTCAGGTGATATTCAGCATAGCCAATTCGCTCACGACCTTTGAACAACCTAAGCTCGGCGTGACTCAGATAGGGAGAAAAATCCCAGGATCTAAGCGCCGTATATGTAAGTTTAAAATTACAGTGTTCTGGCTTTCGGCCGGAGTACACTTCTGTCGTAATATGATGATCATGGAAAACATCCTCTACAGTGCTCACAAAATCTGCAACGATGACTTTTGGGTTGTTTTCAAAGCAAACATGATCAATTTGATGCGAAGAGTCTACTTGTTTCACATCTATTGCGGTACAGCCAGCGAAAAAAGTTACTGCCGTTAATAGAGCTATTTTTTTCATTTTATCTCCGGTTTGTTTTGAGTGCTAACGCCCGCATTTGCGGCTGATTTGGAGCGCAGCGGAAAAGCAGTCCGACAACATGCGCTTGTTAAATGTGGGTCACTGACGATATTGACCCAGAGACATCTTTTGAGACTTCGCCATCTATCTCAAATGGCTTAGTATAATTTTCGGTCATAGCCAAATTATATATTGTCTCTTTTGCTTTTTTATCGAGCAAATCCCACCAATCAAGATCAAAATACACGTTTTCTGCGTACGCAAATATAGATTTAAAAAGCCAGTCCTTAATAAACTTTGTATCACGCGAGAAGACATCCAACAGGTAGCCACCAATAACACTGTGCTCCTCCAAGTAAGATATAATATACGCCGCATTACCGTTAATCGTTACCGTTGATAATGAAAAATGCTGAAACTTGTATGAAGGATCACCCAAATTCTGAAATTTAGTGCCATCGACTTTGTAATAAGGAGAAATTGACGCGCATACAGCTACAGAGATAGGGGCATCCAGTTCAATAACATAGGATTTTAAAAAATCAAAATTACTTTTTTTATATAGATCCTCGTACTTTTCTTTTATTGAGTCTATATCGCCAAACCCTTTATATATATCTCTTTTTAAAAACCACAATTCTTCTTGTAAAATTATCTGGTCGCTTAACCTATAGCCCATATCAATGTTGTTGATTTGCCATTCTACAGCTTCCTTTGCAGCATTCTTTTGGTAAAGCTCATGGCACACGGCACGATATGAACTTGCCCAACAGTTTTCATAAGATATAGAAAACTCGATATTTTCAATATTCTTGAAAAGCTCGGTGTCATGATAGCTGCAAAACCCATAAAATATTGATGCCTGCTTTTTTACTCCCGACTTTATATCTCTTACATTTTCAAAACCGTTAGTATTTCTATAGAACGTTCCTACATGACCATCTTTACAAAAGCTAGATAGTACCCTCCCTCTCTGAACTGTATGCGCTCCCTTGATGGGAAGGTCACAATTCTTTCTATCGAAAGATGCACAGCAGAATTTTTTTGAATCAAATATTCTAGACAGGTTTTTCCTCAGCTCACCCTCGCTAACCTTTCTCTTACTTTCTCTATCAAGATGGCAGTCTTTGAAGGACTTTCCGCTTTTGCACCAACATGGCTCATCGGGTTTAGTTTGTGCTGCGGTCAGGATTGCATGAGCAAATCTCATTTTTGACTCATCATTAAATCCTTTAATCATTTCGCTTATCTGTTTAGAAATATCATCCATGCGCTCAATATCTCCGAACATTTAACGCCCAGCGCAGGCGCAGCCAGCGCGGAGCACCTTTTGTGTTAATGTTTGAGCGCCAGCGAGTAACACAAAAGGTGCGTAGTGTTGGCTGTCACCCTGCCGCTGCTTGTTATGAGCTTTTATCAAAGAGCATGGATTCTTTAAAAAAAGCACCGGCAAAAGTATGCTTTTTTAGGAGGTAATTCATTGTTAAATTGTGTTTAAGGTTTCTATCTTTATATGCATCCCAATCCCAGCCGACGCATATATAGGAAAGAACATTGCTGAATTCATGGCTATGACCATCCTCCATGAACATTTTTTGAATGCCAATTCTTGCATCTTGAATTTTCTTTTTAATCAATTCAACCTGACTTGGATCTTCCTTTTTCAAGTTTCTGAGCACTATTTCTTTTGCAAACCTTGTACATATCACATCAATGTCGCGCTCAGTAGGTTGTCCGTGCTTATCCAGTGACCATTTTGCCGTTTCAACTCTCTGCTTGATCATTGCATCAAACTGCAATCCATCCCATTTTCTCAATAATTTTCTAATCATCTGGATTACTCATAACGCCGCCAGCAGGGGCAGCTTAACTTGTGCGCGATTTGCGCGAAAATGGGAGCGCAGCGACCCGCGCAAAACGTGCATAAGGTAAGCTGTCCCGCGGAGGGCCGAAGGCCCGTAGCAAACTGCCTGGCCTTGTTAGTGCAGATGCGCCCGCTATTCATCTGGATACTCTGAAAGATACAGCTTTATTCCCAGCTTAGACATTATTGACATAGCTCGAACGCTTAAAATTGCACCGCCGCCGCACGCGTTTTCTCTCATGCTAAAACCAATGTCAGCGATATAACTTGCCGAGGGTAATTTTTCTTCATTTTCAATGAGCCACTTTTCTAAGCTCTCAACTTGCGCGGGAAGCTCCCACTCATCTCTAGCTATCCAGGCAATTCTTTCATTATCTGATTCACGTCTTACGTAAATTGACAATCTAGATTTCCTTATGCACTATCGCCGCCGGCAGGGGCAGCTTACCTTGTGCACGTTTTGCGCGAAAATGGGAGCGTAGCGACCAGCGCAAAATGTGCACAAGGTAAGCTGTCCCGCGGAGGGCCGCAGGCCCGGAGCAAATTGCCCGGCCTTGTTATGTGCCACTACTCGCACCTGACCTCCTTTTGAGTTTCCGCCGAGCAGAAAATGCGAATATTGTTAAAAACACTAACGCAGCAGAAGTTTGAATTGCTCCTTTAACAATAACCCCAGTCGAACACTCACCGGATGGATCTGTTGGTGTGCCTACACGATAGAATGGAAACAAACCAAACTCTTTTTTGTGGCCGCAGAGACCATCCCATTCTTCATATGCAAACCCGAATAGAACAGATAACGCAAAAAGAACGAAAAATATTACAGAAACTGGTGTGACTCTATTCTTCATTTTCTATGCCGGACACATAACGTTGCTAGCAGGGGCGGCCGACGCGCAGCGTTGGACGTCCAGCCCAGCCCCGAAGGGGATGGGCGAGCCTGCCTAGCCTGGTTATGGCTGACGCGCTCCGGACCAACTACTAGCACTTTGCCAGCCACGGCTTGGCTGGCCACCGCCCGAAAATTACGAGGAAAGAATACCGTACTTTCCCCAATCTATTTTTATCTTAGAGCCACGCCAAAATACTGCAGCGGAATTGCCCAATTCTACCGAACCCGAGCGAACACTCTAGGAACGAAACTGCTTGAATGTGCCGTGGCAAAAACGCCAAATGTTGGACGCCAAAACTGTGAGCCAAACTTGCCACGGCACAAATATTAATTTTTACCGACCGGCACCATAACGCCCAGCGCAGGCGCAGCCAGCGCGGAGCGCTTTTTGTGTTAATGTTTGAGCGCCAGCGAGTAACACAAAAAGCACGTAGCGTTGGCTGTCGCTCTGCCGCTGCTTGTTATGAGTTCCCCACTATAGCGAACTACGAAAGCTCGCCCACTTGTTTACGAGATCAGCGAACCTGCCGGCAGCCGCTGTGGATTGACCTGTTTTAGAAACAGCGGAAGCCTCCGCTTCAATTAGAAAATCTACGATTGAAGTAGCTTCTTCTAGAGTACATGTAACTACGCAAAACTCGCTAATTGAACTTCCTTTATGCTTTGCCGGCTTTTCCACTGTTCCCTGGCTTATTGCTGTAGCAACAATTGAAGCTTCAGAAGATCTCTTTTGCTGCAGTAGCGATAAGGTATCTTCAAGATCAGAAACCCTGAATGTACTCACCTTACTACAAATATTTTTATACTCTTCGGAGGTCATCTCGACTCATAACGCCGCAATCAGACGCGGCTTACTTTTTGTGCTTTTTGCACGAAAATGGGAGCGCAGCGACCGTGCAAAAAGTGCACAAAGTAAGACGTCGGCTGCATTGCATTGTTATGGCGCTGATAGCTCCGCGTCTATGGAAAACTGAGTAAACAGCTTCTCTTTGGCCTCGGAAATCTTTCCTTCCTTCTTCCAGCGCTCAATATCTTTTGATCTAAATGAAGGCTCTGCGATTTGTATTTGCCGAATCGACTCTTTCAGCAGCTCTTGCCCGTGCGCATCAGCCATGGATAGGCGATCCAGCAACTCTGGAACGAGGTTATCTTTATGTTTCTCTAGATAAAGGCGTTTGGCCAACTGAACAGTTCCGTTAGTATTTTCCATTCTCTGGTAATTGAACCAATTATTCGCTCTCACATACTCGTTGAGCTTTCTCTTTTCATTGGTTTGATAAACCGCAAATCCGAAACTTGCCACGCCTATTGCTAGGCTCACATAAGAAATGACTTCTTCCATGCTCTCTCTACTCGATTGCCATAACGTTGCTAGCAGGGGCGGCCGACGCGTAGCGTTGGACGTCCAGCCCAGCCCCGAAGGGGATGGGCGAGCCTGCCTAGCCTGGTTATGGCTGACGCGCTCCGGATTACCTACTAGCACTTTGCCAGCCACGGCTTGGCTGGCCACTGCCCGAATATTACGAGGAAAGAATACCGCACTTTCCCCACCAAATTATTATCTTACTGGCACTCCACGATAATGCTGCGGACTACCCTATTCTGCCGAACCCGAGCAAACACTCTAGGAACGAACAAGCTTGAATAGCAACCGGCCAAAGCGGCTCAACATTGGATGCTATTTAGTGGCACTGAATTTTCAGCAACCACGAAAAACCCAAAAATACTGACCGGCACCATAACGCCAAGCTTTGGGGCAGCCGGAGCAACGCGTAGGCTGTCCCAGCCGCGATAGCGGCGACAACAGCGCCTTGTTAAGCATTTTGCACCACTCTTTGCCAGAGAGACTCAAACTCTTCTTTGGTAGATGGCTCCAGCTCTCCAACTTCAAATCTCTTGTTACTGTCTGTCCAGAGCCCAAAATTGCGGTTATTTGGAGCGGCAAATAAAGGGGCGTTGTTCTTATCCATTCCTATTTCTCGTATTGGAATTCCGCTTTCGTCTATTTCGATGAGCCACTTGGCCACAGACGGATATAGCTTTTCCTGATCGGGGTTAGTTCGTGGAACAAAGAACAGAATGGCTTTGATTAAACGAACGCCGATACCATTCATTTCCTTTTCATTCCAGTTGGTTGCCAGTTTAGTAAATCCGTAGTTCATTTTGATGCTTAACAGTTATATAGTGGGTATCGTGATCGTATTTCTGGTGATCACTATCTTTCCGTCGAATACTTATCCAAATTGCTTGAATCCCATATCAGTCAGGCTATTTGCGTCTCATTGTGTATGTTTTCCAAGCGGCAAAGTGGTCGCCATGCCCCCTATCCGGCCTGTTTTAGCGAGGATATAAGTATTTGTTTTTTGGGGAAAAATATTCTGTGCCCAGATTCCACGCTAGATAGTGGGTGTGGTGATCATTTTTCTGTTGTATTTATAACTTTATTTGATATTTGCTGCCAGTCTGTAAATTGGCTTAAACCGCTTGTTGGTAAATAAAAAGGGCCGGCAATACCGACCCTTCTGAGTTGAATTGATTAATTCAATTCCTAATTAGCCCTTATGGGCCATATTTAAAAGTATTGGGTGATTATTACAGCCCCAAATTCGGCAGCACAAAAGATTTGGTATTCGGGTGCAGCCTGATCCACAGTCCAGGATTCGCATTCAATTGCTGCAACGCTTCATCTTTGTCTGAACTCAGTCGCGTATTAAGCACATTCGCATAAGTCTGCACCTTCGCCGGTGCTGTATCGACATCCACAACAGATTGCACAACCTTCTTCGCTTGCAGAATCGCCGCCGGACCCAAGGTAAGAATGTACTCGGCAGACCGACATTCTGCTTCATCCTGTTCATTCACCGCGCTGCCGCCAGCTTTGAACTTGCTGATATGGTGCTCGAGGATACTGCTGGAAATCGGGATTACACCGGCTACATGGTCGCTTTGGGCGCCGGAGAAGGGTTTGATGTAGGCGAGGTGGGAGGCCTGGTTTTCTTCCGGGCCGTGGCCGATGAAGAAGATATCCAGGCCGCCCAGGGATTCCAGTTTGTTCAGATACGCGATCAGTCCGGCTTCCAGATCGTCGGTATCTGTCTGCATCGGGGTGAAGCTTTTGATCTTTTTGAAAAAGTCCGGGCCCAGGATGCGCTCGAAGTCCCGCACGAAGCTGAAGCAGTTGCCCATGCTCATGGGGGCGAGGGCGTCCTGAGTGAATACGTTGAGGCGGCCGAGCAGTTCGTCCTGTTCTGAGGTTTTGGCCAGTTCACCCAGCAGGCGGTGCAGGGCCTGGGCGCCGCGGCCGCCGAGGAGCGCGATATTGATATCGCCGTCTTTCTGGGCGGCGGTTTCAAGCAGTTCATTCAGCATCGCCTGGCCGACGGCTGCTTCGGTGTCGAGTACGGTTGGGGTGATGCCGTGATCGCTCAGCTCGGCGTCTTGCGCTGTATTCTGGGCCAGCCACACGTTGCCGCTGTCTTCGACTCTTGTGAATGATGGGTTGTCATTGTTCATGGTTATTACCTCATTGCGTTTGGCTGCGGCAACCGCAGTTCAGGCGCGCATTGTATATAAAAAGTATGGCTATAAAAAAAGGCCGGATTTTCCGGCCTTTTCGAAGAGGGGCAGGAGACCGTTAAGCCTCAGCCGTTGCGTGTCTTCAATGTATTGCGCAGTTGCTCGGTCATGCTCAGCAGCAGCTTCTCGGTGGTTTCCCAGTCGATGCACTTGTCGGTTACGGATACGCCGTATTCCATCTGGCTGTGGTCGGCGAGAATTTTCTGGTTGCCGGCTTTGATATTGCTCTCGACCATGATGCCGATAATGGACTTGTTGCCATCCAGAATCTGGTGGGTGACGTTGTCGACTACCAGCGGCTGCAGTTCGTGGTTTTTGTTGGAGTTGGCGTGGCTGCAGTCGACCATGATGTTGGGCACTAGGCCGGCGGCTTCCAGCTCGCGTTCGCACATGGCGACGCTGACGGAGTCGTAGTTGGGCTTGTCGTTGCCGCCGCGCAGTACCACATGGCCGTATTTGTTGCCGGCGGTGTGGATGATGGCGACCTGGCCTTCCTTATTGATACCGAGGAAGCGGTGCGGGTTGGCGGTGGACTGGAGGGCGTTGATGGCCACTTCCAGGCTGCCGTCGGTGCCGTTCTTGAAGCCCACGGCGGAGGAGAGTCCGCTGGCCATTTCCCGGTGGGTCTGGGATTCGGTGGTGCGCGCGCCGATGGCGGACCAGGAGATCAGGTCCTGCAGGTACTGGGGAGAAATGGGGTCCAGTGCCTCGGTGGAGGTGGGCAGACCCAGTTCGGCGATATCCAGCAGCAGCTTGCGGCCGATGTGCAGTCCGTCCTCGATCTTGAAGGAGTCATCCAGGTACGGGTCGTTGATCAGGCCTTTCCAGCCCACGGTGGTGCGGGGCTTTTCAAAATACACGCGCATGACAATCAGCAGGGTATCGGCGACCAGGTCAGACAGCGCCTTCAGGCGCCGCGCATAGTCCATGGCTGCGTCTACGTCGTGTACGGAGCATGGGCCGATCACCACCATCAGGCGATGGTCTTTGCGGTCGAGAATGTCGCGCACTGCGGCGCGGCCGGCGGCTACGGATGCTTCGGCAGCCTCGCTGACGGGCAGTTCCGATTTCAGCGCTTCCGGAGTGATGAGAATGTCCTGGGAGAGGACATTTAAGTCGTCGAACTGCTGCATGGTCATGGTGTCACTGTCACTGCTAATTGTAATAAAAGGGTCTTCCTTGCCCGCAAAGTGTGACTGCGGGGCAGTTATGCTAACCAGTGGCCGGGGGTAGGGCTAGGGTTTCATTTGAAACAAATTTGCGCGTCACGGATTTTGGGCGGTTGGGGGAGGTTTGTCTTGGTTGATGTGGGGTTTCTGGGATGAGATTGCGGGATCATTGGTCGTTATCTGGGGGATTAGGATGGGGTGGGCTCTGAGTAGTTCCCGGTTAAATTGACGGTTGGGCACGTATTGCGTCGCCCAACCGACATTGAAGCGCCTGGGACGGCTATTCGGGTGGGAGCTCTGCCAGACGCTGCAGCAACGGGAAATACAGCGCGCAGCGGATATTCTTTTCTCCGCGCTGGTAGAACAGCCGGCGGTAGTTATCCATCTGTTTGCGGTACTGTTCCAGCTGGGATTCGACAAATGCCTCTTCGGGTTCGCCCGCCGCGGGCTCCGCGGTTTTGTAGTCGACGATCCAGCGGGTGCCTTCGGCATCCACGAAGGTGCGGTCGACAATATTGCGTCGCAACTGCTGGCCACCGCTATGCATTTCCAGTTCCGCCGCCGCCTGTTGGTGACCGGCATCCAGCAACCAGCGGCCGGTGCTGCAGTTCAGGGTGCGGAGCAGGGCCTGTTCGACTTTCTCCAGCGCATATTCCAGATTACTGCCGTTGAGGCCGGCCTGCGAAAGTCGCAGTTGCCACAGGGGGCGCATCTCTTCGATCAGTTGCGCGGGTGGTGCCGCCAGCCTGTGTGGTGATTCTGCCAGGGTGGCGAGGCTTTCGTGGGCCACGGTTCCTGCGTGGCGAAACCAGCGCTGCTGGACCTGGCCGAGTTCCGGCAGGTTGGGTTCGTCGTCCTCTTTCTGTTCAAGCACGTCCACCCGGTAACGGGCGAGATAGTCCTGTCGCGGGTGCGCCGGGCGCTGCCAGTGTTCCGGCAGGCGCAGCAGGTAGCTGTAATCGGCGCGTTCGGAAGTTTCCGCGAGGGCATCGGTTTCTATCCAGTGGCACCAGCCGTTATCCGGATTTTCCACCAGTGCGGGCCAGATGCTGGCCAGCAGAGATGCGGAGGCGGGTGCTTTGTAGTCTTCGTTTTTCTTGTCGGAAGATTTGACGCTGGCTAGCAGGTGCAGGGAGTGGATGGCGCGGGTGCAGCCTACGTAGAGCAGGCGGGTGCCTTCCAGGCGTTCGCGCTCGCTGTTGTCGTGTTTCACATAGGCGTAGAGCGGGTCCTTGCCGCTGCGCGGGCTTTTGGGTGCGAGCAGGAAGCGGGTTTCCACTTCACTGTTCAGCCAGGTGCACCAGCGCAGCAGCTGGTCACTGCCGCCGGCACCGCCGGTTTTATCCAGTCCGGGAATCAATACGTGGTCGAACTCCAGGCCCTTGGACTTGTGAATGGTCATCACCTGTACTTTGGCTTCCTGGGCCGGGCGGGCGAAGAGCTTTTCAAGAGCCTGCTCGAACGCGGGCCAGTCGGCAATGCTGCCGCCCTGATCGTATTTCTCCAGCAACTGGAAAAAGTCTGCCGCGTTGCTGAGCTCTTTTTTGTCTGCCACCGTCGCCGGCCCACCGAGGGCCAGCCACAGGCCTTCCACCCATACGCGCAGGGGTTTGCGCCCCCGTTCCCGCCAGCTGTTTAGCAGCAGATCGGCACAGAGTTGGAGGCGGTTGCGGCCGCTTTCGCTCAGGCCTGTGATCTGGTCCAGTTCGCCGAGACTGTTGAGGACCGGCGGTACCCGGGGATCGCGGGCGCCCAGCTCGGCGCCGTTGTGATTTGCTACCGCGTAAAGATCTGGCAACGTCAGCCCACACCAGGGGGCGCGGAGCACAGCCAGCCAGCTGATGCGATCACTGGGGTCTTGTAATGCGCGCGTCAGGCTGAGCAAATCGAGCACGACCATTTTGCTCGCCAGTGGCGACAGGTCCTGGGCCTGGTAGGGGATACCCGCGCGGGTCAGTGCCGGGAGTATCTGTTGCAGGTGCTTTTTATTGCGCACCAGGATCGCGATGCTGTCGTCCGGGGCGGTGGCCTGCAGGGACTGAATAATGTCTACGGCTTTTTCGGCTTCCTGCAATCGCTCTGCGTCGTCGATACAGCCATAGAAACTGACCGGTGGTGCGCCCCAGATTTCCGGTTTGAAGGCGACCGAATCCAGATAGCGCACGGCGCCACGGCTGATATTGTCCTTTCGCGGGAAGGCCTGGCGGAAGGTATGGTTGACCCAGTCCACCACCGCGTTACTGGAGCGGAAGTTGACCTGCAGATTCAGCGGCGACAGCGGCAGTTCGCCAATACCTTCGTTACGCGCATCGAGAAAAATGCCCACGTTGGCGTTGCGGAATCCGTAACAGGACTGCATGCCGTCGCCGACGATAAACAGGCTGCGGCCGTCATCCGGCTCCCAGCCGGCGGTCAGTTTCTGCAGCAGTTCCAGCTGCAGCTGCGAGGTATCCTGGAATTCGTCGACGAGAATGTGGCGGAGCTGTACGTCCAGCTTCAGTGCTACATCGGTGGGAGAGTCGCTTTCTCCCAGGGCCACCAGCGCGGCCTGGGCCACTTCGGTAAAGTCGGTGCTGCCCAGTTGCTGGAATACCAGTTTCAGTTCCGCTACCAGTAGCGGCAACACTCTCGCCAGGGCGCGCAGAATTTGCCACTGGTTGTCGTCCATGCCGCTGGGCAGGGTGCGGACTTCGGTGACGATCTGCAGCAGCTCGGTGTTTTCACTGATGTCTGCCAGCAACGCGGTCATGGCATCCTTCGCCGCCTTGGCTCGCTCCGGGTCCGGCGACTTTTTGTCCGCCGGGGGGAAACCAATGGTTTTGGAAATGGACTTGCGGAAGGTGCCTGTCCCGGTAACCAGCAGCTCTGCCAGTGCCAGCCATTGCGGCAGGCCTTCATCGGAGCAGGGCGGTAACGCCGCAATACCCGCAAGGGCGCTGACGATATGTTCGGGTTTTTCTTTTTGCAGATTGCTGCCGGCGTAGCCCGCCAGTTGCACCAATTCTCCGGCGAAGCTGCCGAGGGATTTGCCGAAGGTTTCCAGTTGTTCCCGGATCAGCTCGTGGATTACGAAGGTGAAGTAATCCTCGGCTTCCTCGTTGTGCACCGAGAGCAACGGTTCCAACCACTGCTCGCGCTTTTCCAGCAGTGTCTGCAGCAGCCCGGAAACCTCCGGCAGGTTGTTGTCCAGGTGCAACAGCAGGCGGCCGAGATCTTCGTCCAGCTGTTCCTGCTCCAGCTTTTTCAGCAGATTGGCGATGGCCATTTCATAGGCGATGGCGGGCTGCTCCAGCGGTTCCCCGGGGGCGCCGAGTCCGCTGTCGATGGGGAGCTGACTGGCGATATTGCGACACAGGCCGTCGATGGTCTGGATGCGCAACCGCTGCGGGCTCTGCAGCAAATGCCACTGCTGTTTTTCGTCGTGTGCCAGCAGGTCCCGGGCCAGTTGCCAGGTGACACGACCGTGAGGATTGTCGGGCTCGGGGTTGTCGCGGGCATCCAGCAGTGCGTGCAATAAACGCTCGCGCATTTCTCCCGCGGCTTTGCGGGTGAAGGTAATGGCGAGCACTTCTTCGGGCTGCTGGCAGGCGCTGAGCAGTTTCAGCAGGCGCTGGGTCAGCAGGCCGGTTTTACCGGAACCCGCCGGCGCGGAGACGGCGAAACTCTGGGAAATATCCAGCGCCTGCGCGCGGGCTTCGGCATCGACGGGTTGATTCGCTGGCGGCGGGGTTTGCGTCATGTTATTCAATTCGGCTGCTGTTCTGGGTGTTCACGGGTGGTTTGTAACCAGGCGTGAATGGTTGCGTGTTGTTGTTGGCCGATCAGGGCCATGCCGAAATGGCTGCGCTCCGGGATCTGGACGACCGAAAGCTGTGGGCCCTGGATATCGGAGAAATAGGAGAGCGGCGACACCGTATCGTCTGGCGAAGCGAGCAATAAAATGGGCACTGCGGATTTTGTCAGTGCGGGGCGGATATCGGTGTCGGCAATCGTGAGGCCACGATGTTCCAGTGCCGTAATGGCGCCCTGACGAATGCTGTTGTCGGGAATCAGCGCGGAGCGCAGTGGCGAGAACTGGCGGGCGATCCGCACTGCGGCTTCGTCGAAGGGCAGCATCGGCGCCTGCAGAATAACGCCGGTAATATCCGTGCGGTGCTTAGTGAGCTCTAGTGCGGCGAGGGCGCCCATGGAATTACCTACCAGAAATATGGGGCGTGACGGACCCGCCTGCGCATCCAGCAATTCATTGAGGTATTCACCATCGGTGATCCCGAAACCTAGTCTGCCTTCCGACTCGCCGTGACCCAGCAGGTCGGGAGCCAGTACATCAAATCCCAGAAAACGGAAATAAATGGCGGTTGCCAGCATGTCTTCTTTGGCGGCGCGGAAGCCGTGCAGCAGTACTACGAGGCCTTGAAACGGCGCGCTGTCCTTGCGGGACAATTGCAGAGAAATGCGTTCGCCCGCAGCGGCGGCGAGATTCTGCAGCTTGAAGTCGTAGGCAAGTTCTTCGATTTCACTGATCGGCGCGGCGCCGGCTTTCAGGTAGCGCAGGCACGGGAGGCTTCCTTCCGGGCAATATTCCTCGCTGGAAAATCCGCTGAATCCGCCCTTGCTCATTTCTGCGAGTACTTCTTTTGATGCGTTTGTGGCGTCTTCCGGACTGATACTGCGCGCTTCAATATATGAGGTGACCATCTGGGCACAGCCGCCCAGTGACACTGACAGTAGAGAAATCAGCGCACACAGCAGTGATGCAGTCGCGCGCCCTTCGTGGGAGTTTTTCTGCCGCTTGTTAATCACGAGCTTGCCTGCTCCCGCTCCGGCCAGCGGTTCAATGGCCACAGGGCGCTCTGGCTGTCATTGTCGGCGGGACGATCAAAATCCAGCGCGGCGTAGCCGGTGCGGTACTCGGTGGCGAGGGTTTCCAGGGCCTGTTGCCAGTGCAGTTTCAGCTGGTCCCATTGAATGATTTCCGGCACTTCATCTTTTGAACTTTTCTGACTGTCTGCTACGGACTTGATGCCATTGATGGGCTGGGAAAGCTCCCCGCAACCCTGGTATTTGCAGTCGCCATTTTTGATTGCGCCAAAGGCGATGGCTTTCGCTTGTGGTTGAAACAGGGCGTAGAGCGGCAGCTGGGGTTCCCGCACGCGGTCCTGAAGCCAGTCATTCACCGAGGTCTGCCCGGTTTTGTAGTCGATCACCAGCTGTTCGCCTTCATGCAGGGTATCCAGGCGATCCAGTCGCAGGGTGAAGGTTAGCCCGGCGAGGGTGACGGTGAGATCGGATTCCACCCCGGTGACGGCAAAGCCTGGGCGGTCCTGTTCCAGCGGCAGCCACTGCTCGAAGATATCGCGCAGGCGGGTTTGCTCCAGTTGCCAGAAGGCCGCGGGTAATTCCGGGTGCTTTTTCTGCAGGCGTGATATGGCGGTTGTGATGCTGGAAGCGATCTGCAGGCCTCGCTGCTCCGGGGACATTTGCGCAAGGGTTTGCGAGTTTTCGCACTGGGTCCAGAAGGCGGCGAGCATTTCGTGGATCAGGTTGCCGCGCTCGGCCGCGCTCAGCCCCAGCCCGGGTTCTGCAAAATCCTCCGCGCCGAGGCGATAGCGCAGCTGTGCGTTCATCGGGCAAAGTGCCTGGGCTTTCAGTACGCCGGCGCCGCCGCGGACCTGCGCGCACTCATCACTGCCCAGTTCCGGCAGCTGTGTATCGCCGATTTTTTCCAGTGCCGGGCCTTCCTCCAGAATATTGTAGAAATCGGTCAGGGCGTCGCCGGGCATACTGCTCGCCGTTGCCGGCTCGCCGAACAGAGCGCTCAACGCCTGGCCCACGCCGTCTTCCTCGCTGGCATAGCTGACCACGATATCGTCACTGGCATTCAGCAGGTCGCGGGTGAGTTGTTGTGCGAGTTCCAGTTCCCGCTCCGCGCTGGCGCGGGGCATTTTCCAGTCCTTTTGCCAGAGTACCGGCAGCATGGGATTGGGAGCGGGAGGTGTTGGCCACTGTTGCTGGCCGAAGCCCACCAGGCGGATATGGTCGAAGGCGAGACCGCCGGCTTCCAGTACTCCGAGAATCTGCAATGGGCCGTCGCGGGTCTCGGCCTGGAAAGGGGTGCGGCTGGCGATCTGGCGCAACAGCTGCAGGGCCTTGGTCAGCGGCAGGCTGCCGCTGAATTCGCTGAGTCCGGCGAAACTTTCCAGCGCCTGTTCCCACAGCATCAGCTGCTGGTATTCCTGACTGTTGGGGTTCCGCTTGCCCGGCCACTGCAGGCGCAGCAGCAGTTCGGAAAAACGCTGGGCCCAGATTTCGGCCGGTGCCCGTTGCCAGCGTCGCACCCAATCGCCGAGCTGGTTGAGTTGCGCCGGTAGTGCGCTGTCCGGGGCGATTTCCGCGGCCAGCTTTTCCGCCCAGGTGCGCAGTACGTTTCCGGGGATTTCTTTCAGTTCCTGCTTTTGCAGGCGGCGGAACAGGGCACTGCGCAGGTGTTGCTCGGCAGCGCTGTCGCCGCCCCAGAAGGGAGAAAACAGCAGGTTGCGCAGCTGGCTGTAATCGAAACGATCGCGCAGGCTTTCCAGCAATTGCAGGGTGGCGGCGCCCACCGGCGTTTTTGCCAGGGGGGTGCCGGCGGAGAAGTTGAACGGCAAGGTGTAGGCGGGCTGGGTGGGATCCAGCCACTGGGGTTCCAGTACCCGCGCAAACACCTGTTCCACCAGCGGCCGGCACTGGCCGAGGTTGTTCACCACGATACCGATGCTGTTGTCCGGGGCCTGTGAAAGTTTTTCCGCGGCCCAGCGTGCCGCCTGTACCAGTTCGTCTTCGAGGCTGTGGCAGGGCGCAACCCGCAATGCAGTGTCCGACTTTTCAGGAATCGCAAATCGTTCAATGGAATCTGCGGCGTTGGTCAGCAGCCGATCCACTAGTGGGGAATTCTGTACAAAGCCGGCAAGGGAGATTTGCGGCAACCTCGGCAGCTGGCCCTCGTCGAAGGCGCGGGCAATCAGCAGGTCGCGCTGGTCTGGCGTGATGGCGTTGCGCTGCTGCAGTTCCCGGTGGAACTTGGGCAGGATTTTGAACAGGGGGAAGTCATCCGGCAGCAGGCCGGTTTTCTCCCAGTGGGGCTGCATGGCCTGGTCAGTGTCGGCGAGGTCCGTAACAAGATTCCACTGGATCAGCTGGGCAAGGGCGGTATCGCAGTTGCCTGCCAGCTGCTGGGTGTTGATCAGGCCCTTGTCCAGGCTTTCTTCCACACACTGCTGCCACAGCAATTGCCGCTGCTCCCGGTTCAGTACCCGACACATAGCCGGTTGCCACTGTTTTTGCTGCAGCTGGAACCAGAGTTTGTCGAGCCAGCCCTGCAGGGATTCAACGGGGGGCGGTGCCCAGTTTTTGCTCGCCTGCTGGCTGGTGCCGTAAACCTGCTGGCAGCGGTTGCGCAGGCGGTTGGTGGGCGTCAGCAGCAGACCACCCTCCGGCAATTGCTGAAGGATATGAAAAAACGGAAATGCGGGTTGTAGCATGGTCAGTGGCTGTGAATTCTTGTTGTCGTTGCGTTTTTCGCTGCGCCGGAAGGACTTGGTTGTCTGGCACTGTGCGTTTACGGCACCAGAGTTTAACCGGGGTCAGAGTTTAACCGGGGTCAGAGTTTAACTGGGGCCGAAGTTTAACTGGAGTAGAAGTATGCCGGTATTCGGGCGCGAACTCGGCAAAGGCCCGCAGGATCGTCCCTCTGTGCTCGTCGCTGCTGGTTAGCAACTGGGTGCTGTCCGGGGTTGGCGGCAGTGCCAGGTTCAGCTCGCCCAGCCACCAGGATACACGGCGGGCGATTGCATCACCGGAGTCCAGCCAGGTAACCGGGCGCGGGGATGCCGCGGCCAGCTCGTCGCGCAGCAGGGGGAAGTGGGTGCAGGCCAGCACGGCAGTGTCTACGGATTCGCCACCGGGAACCTCAAAAATGTGCTCGATAACGGGTGCCAGATCGGATGCAGTAATGGTTTCACCCTGCAACTTGGCTTCCGCGAGGGTGACCAGCTCCGGGGCGGGTACGTTGATGACCCGCGCACTGTTGGCAAATTCTTCGATCAGCTCGCGGGTGTAGCGGCGGTTTACCGTGCCTTCGGTGGCGATCAGGGCGATGGTGTGGGTTCGGCTGCTGGCCGCAGCGGGCTTGATGGCCGGCACCACACCCACCACGGGCTGGCTCAGTACTTCGCGCAGTTGTGGCAGTGCCAGGGTGCTGGCGGTGTTGCAGCCCACTACCAAAATATCGGCCCCGCAGGCGGCCATCATATTGCTGGCCACTTCAACAATGCGCGGGCGCAGCAGCGCTTCGGGTTTGTTGCCGTAGGGGTAGAAGCCGTTGTCGATGCCGAAATGCAGGGTGAGGCCGGGGATCTGGCGGCGGATTTCCCGCGCGATACTGATGGCTCCGACGCCGGAATCGAATATCAATGCGCTGGGGCCCTTGGTAGAATGGCCGTTTCCTGTTGGCATGTAAAACTTTTCTCCCGTTCCTGCACTGGGTGTTGCCGAGGAAGTGACAAGCATACCCCAGCCGCCGCCATGCAATAAGTTTAAGTGAGTTTTATGACCTGGTTTCCCCTGCAAATTTCCCTCGAGCACGCGATCCTCGCCGGTGTGGGCGTACTGGCCCTGCTGTTACTGGTGTTGTGGATGGGCAGGGCGCGTCTGGTGAGTCAGCTGCAGGCGGTGCGATCGGAGCAGCAGGTGCTGGCGTCTCAGCTGCAAAGCCTCCGTGAGCGTGAGACCCAGCTGGGTGTGGAGCTGCAGCAAACCCGGGAGGCGCTCACCGCCAGATCACAACAACTGGCCCGCAGCCAGGTATTGGTGGAAAAAAGTGAGGCTGCGCTGGCGGAACAGAAGCAGCAGCTGGAGCAGACCCGTGCGGCCATGACACAGCAGTTTGAAAACCTCGCCAACCGGATTTTTGAAGAAAAGCAGCAGATGTTTGTGCGCCGCAGCGAAGACAGCCTGCGTAAGAGCCTGGACCCGCTGGAACGCCAGCTGGGGGATTTCCGCAAGCGGGTAGAGCATGTCTACGACCGCGAGGCCGCCGAGCGCAACAGCCTGGTGGGCCAGATCAAGGCGCTGCGCGAGCAGACCCAGCGCATCAGCGACGAGGCCCTGAATCTCACTTCCGCGCTCAAGGGCGATCGCAAGATCCAGGGCAACTGGGGCGAGGTGGTACTGGAGCGACTGTTGGAGGAATCCGGCCTGCAGAAAGGGCGCGAGTACGAGACCCAGGTGAGCTTTACCGCAGATGGTCGCCGTCGTCAGCCGGACGTGATCGTGCGCCTGCCGGAAAGCAAGGACCTGATCATCGACTCCAAGGTGTCGCTGGTGGATTACGAGCGCTATGCCTCTGCGGAGACCGATGAAGAGCGGACCCAGGCGCTCAAGCAGCATGTGAATTCCCTGCGCGCGCATATCACCGGTCTGAACAAAAAGGCCTACGAACAACTGGAAGGCGTGCGCACCCTCGATTTCGTATTCATTTTCGTGCCCATCGAAGCGGCTTACATGCTCGCCATGCAGGCGGACCCGGAGCTGTTCCGCTTTGCCTATGAGCGTCAGATCGTGCTGGTAAGCCCCACCAGCCTGATGGCGACCCTGCGCACAGTGGAAAATATCTGGCGCTACGAAAAGCAGAACAAGAACGCGGAAAAGATCGCGGCGGAGGCGGGCAAGCTGCACGATCAGTTTGCGTTGGTACTGGAGTCACTCGACAATCTGGGCAGCCGCATCCGGCAGGCGGACGAAGCGTTCCAGGAAACCTACAAGCGCCTGGCTACCGGCCGCGGCAACGCGGTGAAGCGGATCGACAGCTTGCGCAAACTGGGGGCGAAAACCCGCAAGCAGATCGCGGCAGATTTGCGCGAGAAGGCAGAAGACAGCCACAAATTGCCGGCTCCGGAAATGGCGTCAGACGCGGAAGAAATGGAAGCAGAACTCGCCTTCGAAAGCGAAACGGAATAAGTCTTGGAAAATTTCCTCGCCACATTTTCATTTGCCCTGTCGGTAACCGGACCGATCTTCCTGACCCTGCTGATTGGCTACGTGCTGGCCAGGGCAGGATTGCTTAGCGAGTCATTTGTTGATGATGCCTCCAAGCTGGTGTTTCTGGTCACACTGCCGGCGCTGTTGTTTTTCAATATCTTCAGCTCCGATGCACACCTCGGGGACGAATGGCCGCTGCTGCTGGCGGGCTTGATTGGTACCATACTGACGGTGCCGCTCGCCTGGCTCACCGCGCGCCCGCTGGAACATGGCGATCGTAGTGCCTTTATCCAGGGCGCGTTTCGCGGCAACCTCGGTATTATTGGCCTCGCCTGGGCGGCCAACGCCTATGGCAGTGCCGGCCTCGCGCAGGCGGCGCTGTTGATGGCGGTGATTACCATTTTCTACAACGTGGCGGCGGTGGCGCTGTTTGCGGTGTACAGCCAGAAGGCGAAATTCTCCTGGGGTAAATTACTGAAGGACATCGCCCGCAATCCGTTGATTGTGGCCATCGTGCTGGCGCTGGTGGCCAAGGGTGTTGGCCTGAAGTTGCCGCAGATGGTGGTGCAGACCGGTGATTACTTGGCCTCTGTGACCCTGCCGCTGGCACTACTGTGTATCGGTGCCAGCCTGGATCTGAGCATGTTGCGGCGCAGTTCCTTCGGCGCATTTCTGGCCAGTGGTTTCAAGCTGTTAGTCGTACCGCTGGTATTGCTGGTGATTGGCTGGCTGTTCCGCCTGGATAGCCAGTCGATGGCTATCCTGTTTCTGCTGGCTGCAGCGCCCACCGCATCGGCATCGTTTATCATGGCCCGCGCGCTTGGCGGCAACAGCCAGCTTGCGGCCAATATCATTGCGATCAGCACCCTGTTATCTATTGTTACCGCCAGTGCCGGACTGGCGTTGTTGAAGGTATATCTCCCATGACCGAAGTTCCCGTCTGGATCCTGATTATTGCCGCTGCGATTATTATTGTGCTTTCGGCGATTGCCACCTATTACGTGCTGGAATTGCGCAAGGTGCGCAGGAATCAGAAGCAGCGGCTGGCGGAATTGGAAGCGGCGGCACATGCGCAGCGGGATCGGGTGAATACCAGTATCCAGATCATTGCCAAAACCCTGCTGGATGAAGGTGTGGGCCTGACGGAGGCTTCATTGCGTATTCGGGTGCTGCTGGATTCGTTGCAGGTGGAAGATCCGGTCAAGCAAGAGTTCGTGGCCTTCTATCAGATTGCAGACAAGACCAGCCATATTCCGATTCTGCAGGACTGGAAACAGTTATCGCGCAAGGAAAAGTTTGCGTTTGAAAAGGAAATGGCGCGGGTAGAGGATGAGTACCGCGATTTCGCACTGGATGCGGCAAAGCGGATTCTAGGTCGCACGTTCTGAGTTTTAGCGATGATTCGTGGTTGTCCGGAACCGGTGGACTGCTGATTAAAACCAGAAGCGGAATCCTGCAACCGCGAAAGTGAACTCGGTTTCTCCGCCGTCGGCTTCGATCAGGTCGGCGGTGCCACCGAATTTGCGCTCCCAGGATACGCCGATATAGGGCGCGAATTTGGGAGTGATCATGTAGCGCAGGCGCAGCCCCAGTTCGACGCCGGTGAAGCCGTCGCCGATGTTGTAGGCGGGAATATCCGAAAAGGAAAAGCCAGTTTCCAGTCGCGGCTCCAGCTCCAGGCGCTGGGTAAAGTGAAAGCTGCGTTCGATTTCCAGCCGCCAGGACCCATCGCCGTCCTCGCTGATATAGCCGGTCAGGTCTGTTTCAAACCCATAGGGCGTCATGCCCTGGTATCCAGCGGCGAAGTATGAGCGACTCTGCCCGGGATTGAAGTCGTGCCGAACGCCGAGCTGCAGGTCCCAGTAGGAGCGTACGGCGTGATTCCAGAAAACCTCCAGCCAGGCTGATTCGGTCTTGCCTCCCACCTCCCGTTCGCCTTCCGACTCCAGGTAGAGCTTGTTGCGGTCGGCTCCGTACCAGGCGTCGATTTCCCACAATTCTTTGTCGTCGTCACCGTCGCGGCGGTACTCAAGCCGCTTGCCCATCACCTGAAAAAATTTCTGATTGTCGTGAATGGGGATGACCCCGAAATTCTGCTGGGGTTTGCCCGGCGTATCTTCAGCATATTTCCGGATCTGTTGGCCGGGCGGCGGAGGCAGCGGTGGGCTGCGGTAACCCTCCGGTTTGGGTTCGGTGCCGTCGTCACTGGCCTGGATCGGTACCGTCTGCGGTGACGGTTCCTGAGCCAGCAGCAGTGGCGAGAGCAGGAGCATGGTGAGACTGGTGGCGACGTTTTTTATGGTCAGACGTTTCATAGCCAGACGTTTCATTGAGGGGGTGTTCACGCGACCCGCACTACCTGGAACATGCCGGCTTCCATGTGGTAGAGCAGGTGGCAGTGGAAGGCCCAATCGCCTTTTTCGATCGGCGTAATCAGCACCGACAGCGCCTCTCCGGGCTTGATCAGAATGGTATGCTTGTAGGGAATTTCTTCATGGTCGGCGCCGTTTTCCAGCTGCATCCACATGCCGTGCAGGTGCATGGGATGTTCCATCATGGTGTGGTTGACGAGGAATAACCGCAGTCGCTCGTGGTACTTGAACAGGTAGGGGCCCGGCTGTTCGGTGAATTTTTTTCCGTCCAGGGAAAAAATAAACCGCTCCATATTGGCGGTGATATTGATGCACATTTCCCGGTCGACGGTCGCTTTATACGGCTGCGGCTCGGCGGAGACCAGATCCTTGTAGGTGAGTACCTTCCATCCGTCGTTGCCGAGTCCCACGCCGGGTTCCGCCAGGCGGTTTTGCGGGTTCATTACCACCATGGCCACGTTAGGATTGTCTTTCTCCGGCAGGAAAGGCATGGGGCCGTTGGGGCCGGGGATGGCGTCGTCCTGCATTTGCATACGCTTGTGGTGCAACTTTTCCTTCATCGCGTCGCTCATGCCACCGAAGTATTTCCCCTTCATCATCCCCATGCCGATATCTTCCAGCTTGCGGTCGGGGACCGGCCGCAGTGCAGGCACAGGTGCCTGCATTCCCGGTTCCGGTGCCAGGGTGCCGCGCGCATAGCCGCTGCGGTCGAGGGACTCCGCGTACAGGGTATAGGCGTTTGCCTCGCGGGGGCGGATCAGGACATCGTAGGTCTCGGCAACGCCGATGCGGAATTCATGGCAGCGCACGGGTTTTACCGCTTTGCCATCCACCATCACCACGTCCATATCCAGCCCCGGAATGCGCACGTCAAAATTACTCATGGACGACGAGTTGATAATTCGTAAGCGCACCGTCTCACCGGGCAGGAACTTGCCGCTCCAGTTCATATCCGGTGAGTGGCCGTTCATCAGGTAGGTGTAGATATAGCCGGTGACATTGGACAGGTCCCTCGGGCTCATATTCATCCGGCGAAACGGCAGCAGTTCCGCATTGGCTTCGGCAAAGCCCATCTTGCGGACATCGCGCAGGTAATCGAACACCGTGCGTTTGTAGTAGATGTAGTACTCGGGTGAGAGGTTGATATTGCGGAACAGGGTTTCCGGATCTGTGAAGGCCCAGTCCGACAGTACTACCACATGGTCGCGATCGTAGTGGAAGGGCTCGCCACCCTTGGGGTCGATGACCAGCGGCCCGTAGGAACCGCTCTGCTCCTGGAGAAAGGAGTGACTGTGGTACCAGTAGGTGCCAGCCTGCTTGACCCTGAACTGGTAGCGGTAGGTTTCGCCTGGCTGTATTCCGCTGAAATTGACTCCGGGCACGCCATCCATGCGAAATGGCACCAGAATGCCGTGCCAGTGAATCGAGGTGTGCCTGGTGTCGTGCATGTGGTTGGTGACATCCATGGTCACCGTGTCGCCTTCGCGCCAGCGGATCAGCGGCCCGGGTACGGTACCGTTGATGGCGGTTGAAGTGCCGGTGCGGCCGTCGATTTCCAGCGGGGTGTAACGGAAGGCCAGGTCGAAATAGGTTTCCGGGTGGTAGTCGCCGATGCCGTTATGCAGGTATTTGGGCGAGGAGAGGGCCCAGGATGCCAGGGGAAAGGCGGCGTTGATGCCGGCGGAAAACATCCCGGCACCCAGAGTCTGCAGGAACCGTCGCCGCGTGCCGAACAGCGGTTTCAGGCCATCTTCCTCCTGCTGTGCCATGGTAAACGATCCCTGTGTACCGGATGTGTACCAACCAAGCTAGCGCAGCTAACGCGCTTGGCAGGGCGAAGTGCGCCAGATTTCCCGAATGAAGACGTGTGAGTTATTTCTTAACCAGCAATATCCCGGACTCGGTATGGTCGGTGTACGGGAACTGGTCGAAGATCGCAAAACGCTCGATGTCGTGGGTCTTGGTCAGCTCGGCGAGATTTTCCAGCTGGGTCTCCGGGTTACAGGAGATGTAGAGGATACGCGGGAAGCGCGCGATCATCGCGCAGGTGTCTGCGTCCAGGCCGGCGCGGGGCGGGTCTACCAGTATGGTGGAGAAGTGGTAACTGTCGAGATCGAAATCTTTCAGGCGGCGGAAGGGGCGGACCTTGTCGATGGCTTGGGTGAACTCCTCGGCGGACAGGCGCAGGATGTGCAGGTTCTCCACCCCATTCGCGGCGATATTTTCCTGCGCGGCATTCACCGAAACCTTGGAAATTTCTGTTGCCAGTACGTTGCGGAATTTCTCTGCCAGCGGAATGGTGAAGTTGCCATTGCCGCAGTACAGTTCCAGCAGATCACCGTCGGCGCTTTCTTCGCAACAGCTTCTTGCCCACTGGATCATCGACCGGCAGATTTCACCGTTGGGCTGGGTAAAGCTGCCTTCCACCTGTTTGTACTGGTAAGTACGGCCGTCGATTTCCAGCTTTTCAATCACGTAATCCCGCTCGAGCACCAGTTTCTGCTTGCGTGAGCGGCCGAGCACGGGAACGCCCAGCTGAGCCTGCAGTGCGCGGGCTTCCGCTTCCCAGGCCGCATCCAGCGGCTTGTGGTAGATCAGCGTGATCAGTGCGTCACCGCTGAGGGTGGTGAGGAATTCGGTGCAGAACAGGCGTTTGCGCAGGATTTCGCTGTTGTTGATCGCTTCCAGCAATACCGGCATCAGTTCGTTGATCCGCGCGGAACCGACGGTAAACTCCTCGATCACAAACGGCTTTTTGTACTCACCCTGTTTGTACATGGCGTAGTCCACCCGTCCGCCTTCCTGCCACATCTTGAATTCAGCCCGCAGGCGATAGTGGCTGGGTGGGGAGGGGAAGACTTCCGGGGCCAGCTCGGTATAGGGCGCGAATGCCTGTCGCAGACGGGCCACCTTCTGGTCCAGTTGCTGCGGATAATCGTCAGAGTTTACGCGGTGAAGTGCCATGAGCAGAGCCGTACAATATGCCAAATGAAATCGGGCGCGGATTATAGCGGAAGCGCCCAGACAATTAACCCGGGAGAGAGGCAATGGCGGTTGGACAGCTGGAAATTCTAGTGCGAGGGCAGGGACTGCACGAGTTTACCGGCGAAGTTGAGGGGTGGCTGAACAGTCAGGGTTATTCCAGAGACGGGCTGTGCACCCTGTTTATCCAGCACACCTCGGCGAGCTTGCTGATTCAGGAAAACGCGGACCCCAGTGCACGAGTAGACCTGGAAAACTGGTTGAATCGATTGGTTCCGGAAAATGATCCCCTGTACACGCACACCATGGAAGGGGCCGACGATATGCCTGCGCATATCAAGGCCGCGCTTACGTCCAGCAGCCTCTCGATACCGGTAAAAAGCGGGCGGCTAATGCTCGGGACGTGGCAGGGGATTTACCTTTGGGAGCATCGGCATCACCGCGGCAAGCGCCGGGTGATTGTGCATGTGAGCAGTTGAGTTTTTGGGCAGGCAACTCAGAGGCAGTTGGTCGGCTTGGGTAAGCCCGCGATCTTGCTGCCGATTTTCGCGGGGCTTGGCGGAAACAGCTGCATAAGAAAAATACTGCGACCTTTCTCTGCGCCCAGATGCTGGCCAACATATTTCACCAGGGGGCGCATCGCCGGAGAGAGTTCAAACTCCCGGTAAAAATCCTGCAGCAGACGTATTACGTCCCAGTGGTCCTCGGTCAGTGCAATGTTTTCCTGCGCGGCAAGCGCCTCCGCTACCTGTGGGCTCCAGTCTTCCAGGTGGCGCAGGAAGCCTTCTTTGTCCAGCGGGATCTCTTTCCCTTCAATGAGCAGATTCTTCACAAACGTTTACCTGAACCAGCTGACGATGGGGTTGTGCCCGGTGCACAGCGCGACCCAGCCCTCGTCATCAATTGCGGTGATGCCGGAAGCAATTTCAACACCGCGGGCCAGTGCATCGGTACTCAGGCAGTAGACACTGCTCGTTGGAAGTCTGTCCTGGTTTCCAGATGCGCCGTACACGCCATCTTCGATCAGCAGTAGTGCATCGCCGTCGCTGAATGCATCCAGGCAGTCGCTGAGGGCGCTGCCGGCGAAGGGGGATTGATTGACGATATGCAGGGTCATTTCAGTAACTCGGCGTCTCAAATTAGGTGCGGTAACTAAAAGCTCAGAACCTGATCGAATCCGGCGATAAATGCGCCGGTATCCTTTACCAGTTTCACTTCCGCACCGGGGATTTCCAGCTGTTCGGGTTTCAGGCCGCGGGTGCGCAGGCTGTTTTCACATACAAAGAGCGTCTCAACACCGAATATCGGTAGCGCCTGCAGGTTTCTGCGCAGGTTTTTTTCGCCGATAGCCACCGGGTTTTGCTCCATTAACTGGAATACGCCGTCATTGATGAACAGCACTTCAGGTGTCTGATCCATAGCGGCACAGGCCAGTACGGCCTCTAGCCCTTCGCGGGCCATGGAATTGCCGTAAGGCGCATGGCGGCAGAGGGCAAGCAGGGATTTGCTGTCAACCATCGGGTCAGCCTCCGAACGTCACAAGGCGGTCGCTGAGAGCAGCGGCTTCAGCCAGTTGACCGAGCCCCGACAATTCGAAGCCGGGAGCCAGGTTGGCCGCAGGCTTTTCCAGCCGGTTGGCTTCACTTTCGCTCAGTACTCCGCGTCGCTGGGCCGCGGCAATACAAATGGTTAGATCCAGTTGGTGATCCTGTTGTAGCTGTTGCCACTGGCCAAGCAGGTCCCGCTCGTCCTGAGGGGGGGCGGCCAGTGCGCTGCCGTTATGTATGCCGTCGCCGTAAAAAAATACCCGGTAGATACTGTGTCCTGATGCCAGGAGCGCACGGGCGAAGCGCAAGGCTGTGGCGGCGCCTTGCGAGGCGTGGGGAGCGCCGTAAACGACCAGGGTGAATTGCATGTGGAGACGGATTCCCGGCGGATAAAAAAATGCCCCGCAGAGCGGGGCACTGTTAGAACTTGCTCTATAGGCTGATCAATCGTCGGAAGCGAACCCGAAAATGTGCAGCAGGCTGGTGAACAGGTTCAGGATGTTCAGGTACAGAGAGGTGGTCGCCATGATGTAGTTGGTTTCACCACCGTTCACGATGCGGCTGGTGTCGTACAGGATGAAACCGGAGAACAGCAGCGCGATCACACCGCTCAGGGCAACGCTGGCCAGCGGCATGTACACGCCGAAGAAGCTCGCAATCATCATACCGAGGGCGCACACCAGAACCGCGATCAGGCCGACAAACAGGAAGCCGCCCATAAAGCTGAAGTCCTTGCGGGTAGTCAGCACGTAGGCAGACAGCGCGAAGAAGATCAGTGCAGTGGTACCCAGGGCTTGCATAACAACCTGGCCACCGCCGGGCAGACCGACGTAGTGGTTCAGCATTGGGCCGAGGGAGGCGCCCAGCAGGCCGGTGAAGGCGAATACAACACCCACACCGGAAGCGGAGTTGGCAGTGCGCGGCAGTACAAACCACACTAGCGCGATGGCGGCGATGGAGCAGATCAGGCTCAGGCCGCGTGGCATTCCTACGGCCATGGATACACCAGCGGTGACTGCGCTGAAGAGAACAGTCATTGCCAGCAGTGCGTAGGTGTTACGCAGTACCTTGGCGGCTTCCGAGCGTTCCAGTGCTCTGGACTGTGAATAAACTTGCGGCTGCATTAGCGTCTCCTGCTAGTGAACATAAAATCTTTCGCGATCATATAACCAGCGCATTGGACCTTCAAGTGGACGGCTGGTTCGACGATCCTATAAAACTTGGGGCAAAATAGCGCGAAATATCGAGGGTTAGAAATGAAATTTTCAAAACAATTGTCAGTATGGCTTCTCTGTGCTTTCACTTTGCTTACAGCCAGCGCTGTGGCCGCAGAGTCTTCGGCTGAGGCAGCGGAAGTGCCCTTCGGAGACAAGATGGGGGCGGAGGTAGCGAATTACAACCGTCTGCGCCCACAACTGGCTACCGGAGGCAGTATAGATCTCGCGCAGGTGGCATCGCTCAAGGAAAAGGGCTTTCGCACCATTATTGATTTGCGCACAGCGGAAGAGGGCACCGCGGAAGAAAAGGCGGCGGTGGAGGCGGCGGGAATTCGCTATGTGAACCTGCCGGTTTCCGGCGGCGCGCCATCGGATGAACTTATCGCCGAGTTGGGCGCGATCCTGGAAGATGCCTCTGCTGGACCTGTTTTGCTCCATTGTGCGTCCGGTAACCGGGTGGGCACAGTCTGGGCCATCTATCGCGCGAAACGCGGCATTCCTCTGGACATCGCGATTGAAGAGGGGCGCACGGCCGGGATGCGGCCTTCCCGTGAAGCACAAGTGCGGAAAATGTTCGAATAAATTCGGACTGGAGGCGTTCACTGGCTGGCAGCTCACTCAGATGAGCTGTCCTCGGTGGTCGGAATGGGAACCTTCAGGTCCACGATGAGTGGCAGGTGGTCCGATGCCAGTCGGGTCAGTTCGCTGCGGGGCACATGGACATCCCGCACTTCCAGCTCCGGATCCACAAATACATAGTCGATACGCGCCTTGGGCAGGCGACTGAAAAAGGTACCTTTGGGTGAGTGTCCGGGCAGTTTCAGCTGCGTATCGCCCAGCACCTGGGAGAGGCGCCTGATCTCCGTTGAGCCGGGCAGGGCGTTGAAGTCGCCCACCAGAATACGCGGGCGCGAACACGCGGGGCTGCCCATCCACTCCTCTCCAAGCAGTGCGTCCACCTGCCGCATGCGTTCTGATTTGATCAGCCCCAGGTGGGTGTTGAAGATCTGCAGTTTGGTGCCGTGGAAATCCACCTCAACCCAGAGTGCACCACGGGGCTCGGCACGGTCGCGCAATCTGGCGCTCTTGGGTGGCCCCGGCAAGATGCCCTTTTTGATCAGTCGCACCGGGTGCAGGGACATGATGGCGTCGCCGTAACGCTCGTCCTCGAGGTGCATGGCGGGCTGGAAGTGGCAGTCCATGGTCAGCAGGCGGGAAATTTCATGTGCCTGGTCAATGCCGCCGGTGCGCTGGCGCCGTACATCTACTTCCTGCAGCGCCACCACATCCGGTGAATAGCGGGCGATCACGCGAGCGATACGCTCCGGAGACAGCTTGCCGTCCACGCCCTGGCAGATGTGCACGTTGTAGGTCATCACGCGCAGGTTCTGAGTGAGACCGGTTTCGGGAATGGGGCGCGCTTCGGACTGTTGCCGATGTATTGGCGCAGGGGAAGGCTTCTCCGCGGCGTAGATTCCACTGTCGCTACCTGTTGGCCCGGCTGCAGAAATAGTTGCTGCGGGGCCTGGTGAGGGGCGGGTGTTAGAGCCGGACGTTTCGGGGCTGGGCGGCGAGCCGACAATGGCAACCGCTGGCGGTGACTTCAACTTTTTCGCCGGTTGAGCCTTCAGAAACGACAGGGCTGCTTCGCGAATGTCCTTCGGCCGCCAGTGTTGGCGACCTCCGGGTGGGAAGTGAATATCTCCGGGCATCAGCGCAAAGGCGTGGGTCTCATTGGGGCCGGCTCCGCCGTGGCTGCCATTTTCGATGGCGAAAGAAATACTCTCGCTGCCTGCGCACCAGCCACTGATGACAAAGTCGCCGGCATCCGGATGTCGGCACAGGTTTGCCAGGTCTTCCGCTGCCTCATCCGCAAAGGGATGTTGTTCCCCCATGATCTTGCGGCCATCTTGCGGAAGGGAGATCGGGCCGTGTTTCCACCAGCCGCGGATTTTACTCGCCTTAGGCGGTTCACTCTCAGCGATGTTCGCGGTGCTTTTATCTTCGTAGAGCACCATCGGTACACCGGTTTTCTCGACGATCAGGCGCGCAATTTCAGCCTGGTTGAGACTGGTCAGGTTCAGGTTGTACAGCAGTGCCAGCGGCCCCATCGCGGAGAGTGCAATAGGGGCAGTTTCGGCACAGGCCGGGCCTTCCCGTTCCGTGCGAGGGTAGTTGATGGGAAACAGCTTCTGAATCCATTGACCGCCGAACAGTCGTACCCGTTGCAGCTGGACGCCGTGATTGAGGGTGGCGCGATAGCTGTCGGGCGCTTCTGACAGTTCGGAAAAGACGTCACTCAGGGCGTCCGCCAGCGGACGCCCGTGAAGTGTCTCGTAGGCGATACTGTCTTCCTGCCCGTGATCGGAATAAATCCATACGTCGTAGTGGCGGCGAGAAGAACGGTGGGCGGCTCGCCAGATACGGGCGATGGCGTCATCAATACCCTTGAGTGTCCAGTGGGCAAACGCGGAACTCGGGCCCCGGCGGTGCGCCTGTTCGTCGTAGCCGAGAAAGTTGATGTAAATCACCGGCAAGCCGCGGGCAATATCGATTTTTACCCCGACGGTTGAGAGTTCCCGCAATAAGATGGTGATGGCGATGCGGGTGGGGATAAACATCAGTTCGCGGATAAAATCCTGACCGCTGGTAAGGCCGCGGATGAAGTCGACCAGGGACAGAATCAATTCCAGAAACAACAGTGCCCCGGTGCGTACCAGGCTCCACAGGTTGGCCAGTACCAGCGCCACCAGGGCCAGCGGTCCGGCCTGCTTTAGGGATTCGCCCCAGCCTTTTGACGCGGGGCAGAAATGGGCTTCGTCGTCCAGTGCCCCGGCGCGAAATACGCTGACATAACAACTTCCCTGTTTCAGCAGCGGCTCGTGTCCCGCGTCCTCGAGACGCTTTTCTACCTGATTGGCGGCGTTGGATTCGTACATCCGCAGCATTTCCTGGGATTCGGTGGACATGAATCCGAATGCCGGGACTGCGGCTTTTACCCCATAAAAAATCTCCGCCTGTACCGCGGGCGTCGTCGCGGGTACGCCGGAGTACATGTGGTCCAAATGGTAATGTTCGCGTTCGATCAGTTTTTTCAGGAAGGGCATTTTGCCCTCTGCCAGGGCCTGGTCCAGTTGCGGGCGGGCCAGGCCGTCGACCTGAATCAGAACCAGTGCAGGCGCATCCGGGTCGCGCTCGTTGATCTGTAACTTGAGCATTCGCGCCAGCCATTCACTGCGGCTCATTCGGCGGCGCCAACGGCGCAGGGTGCTCTCGATACGGGTCAGCATGAAGGGGGCAATCCGATTCTTAGTAACGGTCTGTATTTACTGGGGTGATGGTTATACGCTCACTTTCAGGATTTGCTTTTGCCGGAGTGTTCCAGCGCAGCACTGGCGGCACTGGTGACACCTTCAAGAATTTCCCATTGCGCGCCAATGGTATTGCGTAATCGCATCCACTGGGCGTAAAGGGAGTCATCCAGTGGCCAGTGCTGGTGCGCCAGTGACTGGTAATGGGTGAGCGCAGAGTCCGCGCAGTTTTCCATGGAAAAGTGCTCTGCAGTCTGCCGCGCTGCTTTGCACAGCTCTGCATAGTCCGCCTCGGGCAGATCATGTACCCACTGCAGGGCTGCAATCATCTCCCGTTCACCGTGTTTGAGTACCAGGCGACCATTGATTCTATCTTCCACCACCTCGCGACAGCCACTGGCATCCAGCGCTACCACCGGTACACTCGCAGCCATGGCTTCAGTGAGCACCATACCCTGGGTTTCGCTGGTGGAAGAAAACGCGAATACATTCATCGCACTGTACGCGTCACGCTGGGCTTCGCCCTGCAATGTTCCGGTCAGATGAAGTCGCGGGCTGAGCCCTCTGGCGTCGAACAGTGATTTTATCTGGCTCTGTATTGGGCCCGTGCCCACCAGCAGGAAATGGATGTCTTGGTTACGTTGCATCAGCTCGAGCACTGCGGAGGCGAGAAAGGTAAGGTTTTTCTCTTCTGCCAGTCGCCCCAGGTGGCCTACAACAAAGGCGGATTCCGGGATGCCATATTGCAGGCGCGCCGCTGCGCCATTGCCGTCGCAATAATTGTCCAGCTGTACGCCGGTAGGGACCACGGCAACCGGGGTCTTCACCCCACGTTCGCGCAGCAGGCTTGCCACACTTTCGCTGGGCGCGAACACCATGCTGGCGAGGTTCGAGTAGCGGGTAGCCAATTCGATCACAAAGCGCTTAAGGGTTTCGGAGTCTGCGGGCACGTAGTGGGTATAGCGCTCGTACAATGTGTGATGGGTGAAGATCAGCGGCAACTCGCGGCTGCGCGCGATCCTGAGGGCGGTCATACCCAGCAGAAAAGGATGGTGGGAGTGCACAATATCGGGCTCGAAAATATCCAGCCGGTCGTCCAGCTCCAGTGACAGCGGCAGTGCTACCGAAAAGTCGCTGCCGTTAAAATTCTGGATCGCAGGCACCCGCACCACATCCATTTCATTGGCAATCTTTTCCGAGAACTCCGGAGCGACCACCAATACATTGTGCCCCCGCTGGCGGTAGGCCCTGCAAAACGCATCCACCGATCGTGCCACGCCACCAACATGGGGCAGGTAGGTGTTGGTGAGCATGACGATATTCACAGAGGTTGCAGCTCCAGGTGTTTTATATAGTTACCTGCAATGGCGGGCTTATAGCCAAAGGCGCGCACTTCGATTGCCGGCGCCTCTTGGTGCCATTTTCCAGACCAGGATACGCGCGGTCTCTCTCCGGGGGTTATTTCCAGAGAGATACTGCCGAAATGCGTAGGCGCGGGACCAAAACGAATCGCCTTTTGCGAACTGGTGCCCTGAAGCCACTCTGGAGGCAGGCCGGACGCGAGAATCAATTTTTCCCCTTCTTCGCGCACAAAGCAATTGCGCTGCATGGTGACCCACTCCGCGGCGGCCCACGCGTGCTGCCCATCACCCATACAGCCGCCGAACGAGTGCGGGTGAATGGCTTCCGGCCACTGGCCGGTGGGCGAGGCGAGGTTGGCGACGTTGCGCATCAGTTCGATGCAGCGCGGATCACCCGCACGCAGCAACACCTGGGCTACATGAATGGTGAGATAGGCATTGATGCCCGAGTGAATCATGTCCTGAAAAAATCCGCCGGAAACGAAGCAGTTTTCCAGCAGGAACTCTACCAGATCCAACAGGCGCGGGTCGTCTTCGGCATAAAGCTTCAACGGGTAACCTGCGGCGATTGAGCCAATGGCGCCAGCATCCAGCCTGCGCTTGGGGGATGCGGGCATCGCCGGACGATTCAGCCTGGCCTCACACTGCGCCAGAGCATTGTCTACGGTGAGCATGAAGTCGTCGGCGTGACCCTGAAAGATTTCCGCATCCCGGGTTTTCCCCTCCCGAGTGCAGATGGCCACTGCAGACTGTTGTCCGGCAATTCCCCAGAAATCATCCCAGAAGTAACAGTCATTGGGGCCCAGGTGTTCGGCACTGAATCCCGCAGGCAACAGTCCGCCGGTGAGACTGCCGTCTTTGGGCATGCGTTTATTGTGAATCCAGTGGGTGCCTCGAAGCACCGGGTCGAGCCATTCCTGCTTGAGTTGGCTGCCGGTGATTCTGCAGTACTGGTCAATGATCCAGAGTGCTTCGCCGTTGGAGTCCCATTCGCCATCCTGGGAATGAAAATAGCCATTGTGTTTCTGGCGGGATGGAAACCGCTCCAGTGCACGCTCAGCGCGATCGAGTAGTCCTGCGTGAAGCAGTGACTGGATCATGAACGCGGCATCCCGGAACCAGAAGCGCTTGTAGGTATAGGGTCCCGGGTACACGTCATGGGGTGAGTGCAGTATCAGTGTGCGCACTGCGGCGTCGTAAATAAACTGCATTTCGGGATCGGGAACCGTCATCGCGCAGTGGTGATCGAGATTCTGCTTCCACCCGGGCGGGGCATTACCGCTATTCAATTTGCAATGCTGGGGAATGGTAACGAGCGTGTCGACGGTTGCTCCGGGCTCAATACGAAACAGGGCAGCGGCAGTGGCCATCCCCACCTCACATTCGGTGTGTGTTTCATTGCCTTCGTCTAGCAGGTGCAGGGCGATATCGCCCTTGCGGTAGTCGGAGGCGTGATGGCGGTCCACTGGCCTGTCGAACAGGATTTTGTCCTTGCCATCGACAAGCCAGCGATTGCGATTACTGTCCAGCGCCACCTTGTTAATAAACGCAACGCCTTCCGGGTTGCAGGGTCTCAACGCCACCACCAGCCAGCCGCCGGCATTGTGACTGACCCTCAACTGCAGGTGGCAGTTGTTGTTGTGTGGGTCGAGTTCAGCCCACACCCTGGTTGAGAGTTGGCAGTAATCGGATGTCGACTCGGTGACAACCGCAACACCATCTTTCAGGTCCAGATATTGATCGACGTCCTGATGCTGCGACGGGTAAAGGTTTTGTTCGTCGTCACCGATAATCCAGCTGTCGATTGACCACCCATCGTAGTGAGGGGTGAGCAGGCCTCTGGGATCGACGATAGGCATTTCTTCACTGCCGGGCACACCTACCGCGGTCCAGTTGCGATGGCTCAGATTGCAATGCGTGATGGAAAATGCCCGGGGAATAAACGAAACATCAGCAGGATCAAATTGCCGCTCGATCCAGTAGGGCCAGACCCAGTCGAGGTTGTGCTGGATGACTTTGCTGTTCATCAAGGCCCGCGCGTGAAAAATTACACCGGCGCGCAGCAGTTCGATGGGTTCACTGACTTCCGAAGGTTCGGCAAAACGCTGCAGTCGGGCCATTACCGCCAGTGGATCGAGAAACCCGTGGGCGGTCGCAAACTTGCGTACGAAGAATCGCCAGGGAAGCCATTTCATCCAGGGCATTAAAGGTTTCCTCCATCGATTTTCTGTTTCAATGCACGACGCGCCATACGGGTAAGGCCGATGATGGCGATAACCGCAAACAATAACCCCAGGCCATACAGTGTCCACTCTGTCGCCGTGCGCTCGACCCGTTCACTCCCGATACTCGCGAGGTCCGCTGCGATGGAGCCTACATACACATTGTTCACGGTAATCGGAATGACACCAAGAAAGGTGCCGATAACGAAATCGCGAAATTTAAGCGGTGTCAGCCCGAAGAAATAATTCGTCAGCTTAAACGGGAAGAGTGGCACCATGCGTGTGAGCATGATCATGCGCCACCCCTCATTCCGTACGATTTCGCCGAGGTTGTCCGGTTTGATTTTCGACATCACCCACGCCGAAGTGCGTTTGCCGAACAGGTAGCGGGCAATCAGGAATGCTATTCCCGCACCGATTGTGGTGCCGAGCACCACGTAAATTGTTCCCTTCACCACGCCGAATACAAAACCGGCGCCCATAGTGAAAATCACTCCGGGGAAGAGGAACACAATCGCCACGGCGATCACTAGCATAAACCAGATGCCCGCCTCCCAGCCGAGGGTATCCATCCATTGCATCAGCTCAATCAGGCGGTCGTCCAGATCGAAGTAGTGCAGGATGGACAGTACCACCGCGACCGTCGCGACACTGATGATGGCCAGCCAGATAGGGGAAAATTTCACGCCACTCCTGCCTGCAGTTTTATGAGCATACCAATTCGTGTTGGCGCCTCACTATAGCCTAGCCAATCGGAAGGCGTCGGGTGATGGGGACCTGCTTTCAAAGGCAGAATGAATACGTTGATATTTCCAATCGCTATATAGCCGATGGAAATTCGTGGAATGACCCGTCAGCAATAGGAAGATCTCGATCGTCAAAACCGGTACTGCATCGTTAGCTCGGTAAAGTTGAGAAATTCGTGAGTCCCGGTCTCTTCGAGAAAGGCCTCGGGCTTGCCGAAGGTGTGTGTGGCGGTAAACACCAACCCACGCACCGGACTGTACTCCGCAGTAAGAGATAGGGTTGTCACCGCAAAGTGTGCTGTGCTGCCGTTCGGGTAACGGACGATCTGGCCGCTCGGGCTGTAGAGTCCGTCGGCTGTTTCCAGGCGCCAGAACAGATTCAGGTCGGCGGTGAGAGACCAGTCGGCGTTGGGTAGAAGATTCAGGAATGTGTGGACGTTGTAAAAATTGCGAGGGCCAAATACAGCGGCTTCGGAAAAGTAATTACCGCGTGGGAACAGCGGATTGAACGTACCGAGGTCCGTATCGTCGAGATCATCATCGCCGCTGGCAATATTGATACTGAACCGCAATTCCGGTTTCCAGGCAAAGTGTTCAAAGCGGTAGCCGGTCTCTGTGGCCAGCGTCCAGGCAGCGATATCGCCACTGGCGAATATTCCTGTTTGAATCAGTGATTCCCAGTTCCAGTTCCAGCTTCCGTGTTCTCCCCAATAGCGCGCTCCGAACGATTGGCGCCTCTCACGGCCGCTTCCCTGCACGTAAAGCGCATCGGTGTCTCTATAGCCGAGATAGTAGAGGTCCAGATCGCCGACAGTTTCAAATGGCTGCCTGATCGTCCCGTAGGCACCCCAAAGGGAATAGCGGTCGCTGGTGGAGTCGTCGAAAATTCCCGCGTGATCTTCTCGCGGACGCACTGCGAACAGTTCCAGCCGCCAGCGATTATCTGCGAATAATATGCGGCCTCCATCAAAGGTGCGGCGAACATTCGGACCTTCGCGCACATCCACAAGGCGACCTGAACCCAGCACAATTTCCTGGCGGCCCGGTCGCAGGGTCAGTGTTCCATTGTTCGATGTTGCGATGTCGAAATCCACAAACAGGTTTTGCCATTCGAGCTTGTTTTCGTCCACGGGACTCGGGCCTCCGCGACGCCCGGACTCGAGAGCACTGTTAAGTTGTGCAAACAGGCGAAGGTGTGAGCTCCAGCGCAAGTCGGCAAGTATCGCATAGCGTTGGAACCATACCCCGTGGCGATCCTGTGGGTCCTGCCCGAAAACTGGGCTATCGGTGTATTCGTAGCGCTGCAGGATTTCCCCGCCGATATTCAGGTAGCCGCCGGCACCATTTTGCAGGGGGATGGCTTTCCAGTACTCCGGCCAGCAGGTAGAGCGCGACTGGGTGAGAAGTGCCGAATAGTCCTCGTTGAAGCGCAGTTTCTGGATAGGCGGAAGCTCAGCAGCCGCGACATTCACCGTCAATGTAAATAGGGGGGCTGCGAGTAGCTGATAGGCTGTTCGGTGCACACAGGAACCGGGGTTGTACCGGTGTTGCGGCGTCATTTTAACGTGCCGTCCCCACAGGTTTTGTCTGCAGGGAGTTGTCTTGCCGGGTCCGGTGCCAGCATATGGGTGACGATTGGCGCGGTATCCGGGCTTTGGTATTGGAGAGCGCGCTGCTGAATTTCATTGTCGAGCACGGAGGTTCTCTGATGGTGGCGCAGGTGTGCCACCCAGGATTCCTCAATGAAGTATTCCAGCATTCTTCCCGGAATGGCGACGTCTTCAAAAAGTCCCCAGGCGTAGGCGCCGTGGCGTTCTCGCGACGCTTTCAAACCGCGCATGGCCTGCATAAATGCTGCGGTGTCCCTGGGCGAAATCTGATACTCGACCGTTACCATCACCGGTCCGCGATCCAGTGCTATGTCATCCGCCACCAGCGGTTGCGGCCAATATCCGCTCGGGGCGTGGTTTAGCGCGTCTCCGCTCAGCAATTTGAAGCGCCAGCTGAGTACTGCGGCGATTAACGCGCCGGCGGCGGCAATCAACTGGGCGACGGGGATTCCCAGGTGGGAGGCGACTTGACCCCACACAATACTGCCGAGCGTCATTGCTCCGAAAAAAATGGTAATGAATATGGATAGCCCGCGCGCGCGGACCCAGTCGGGTAGCGCGAGTTGGGCGGAGACATTCAGGCGCGACAGCACGGTGATCCAGCAGGCACCGGCGAGCAGGCTTGCCACCAGTGCCGCATCTGTACGTTTGACCAGAGCCAATATCACAAGCACCACAGCAGTTCCCAGTGTGCCGATCGCCACCAGATGATCAGGGGGAAATTTCTTCGACAGCTTTGGAAGCAGAAAGGCGCCGGCTACGGCGCCCACGCCTACAGCACCAAGTATGAAGCCATAGAGCTGTGGGCCGCCTTTCAGTTCCTGGCGGGCTACCAGGGGAAGAAGGGCCCAGAAAGCACTGACAAACAGGAAGAAAGCGATTGCACGGATCAGCGTCGATCGCATGACTCGGCTCGCGCGCGTGTAGCGCAGTCCCGCGCGCATGGCGCTCCAAAAGCGCTCGGCGGGGAGGTCACTGGCGGCCGTTGCCGGCGGTTTCCACCACAGCAGCGCAGCAGTAACGACCAGATAGCTCACGGCATTGATGCCGTAAGGCCACGCGATTCCGATGGCCGCGATTATGGCACCAGCCAGAGCGGGGCCAATGGCGCGACTGATATTGATGCCTACCCCATTCAGGGCAACGGCGGATTGCAAATGTTCACGGGGCACCAGTTGCGGGACGATAGCTTGCCAAGCCGGAGCGACAAAGGCGGCACCGGTGCCATTCACAAAGGTGAATACGAGCAAGATCCCGGGTGTGACTTCGCCGGCGAATACCAGGCCCGCCAGCAATAACGTATTGCAAAACAGTAATACGGTTACGACGATAAGTAGTTTGCGTCGGCTGATGAGGTCCGCGAGGGCGCCCGCGGCCAGCGCGAACAAAAAAATCGGCGCACTGGTGGCGGCCTGGACCAGGGCCACCATCAGTGGTGAGGGCGCGAGCGATGTCATCAGCCATCCCGACGCGACATCGTGCATCCAGGTGCCGATATTGGAAATGACCGTTGCGGTCCACAGTACCGCAAAAGCGATGTGGTGAAACGGTGCCCAGCCCGAGGTGGGTTTACGCTTTTGGTCAGCGGCCACAGCGCGTCTTCACCGGTCAAACGGCAAAACAGGAACAGCCAAGCACACCCCAGAAATCCCGCTGGTTGCCCGCGGGGATTGGGGAGTTCCAGGCAATCTGGTGATTGTGTCCGTGGAGGGCGCAACCGCTGGTACATCCATCACTACAGGCGCGACTGAATGCTCGCGCTTGTATTGGCGCACTGGTCTGGCGCATTGCCGGTGAAGCTTCCCGATTGACCGGGCTCCAGTCGGGGCTGGCCGGTGGTAGTGGCGGATCGAACCTGGAGAATGGACCAGCGGCATACACAATATTTCCGCCAACCACGGTCAGCTCGGCCACAGTCTGCCGGATGGCCGTATCGGAAACCTTGAAGTAATCCTGAGATAGCACCGCAAGGTCAGCGAATTGACCCGGCCTCAGCGAGCCTTTCACTGCGTGTTCCCCTGAAAACCAGGCGGAACCTTCGGTCCATAGGCGCAGTGCCGTCGCACGATCCAGAATGTTTTCGCGGTCATAAAGTGACAGGCCGCCGACGGTTTTGCCGGTGGTCATCCAGTACAGCGCGGTCCAGGGATCATAGGACGCAACGCGGGTGGCATCGGTGCCCGCGCCGACGGGTAGATCCATCGCCAGCATTTTTGCAATTGGCGGGGTGGTTTTCGCAGCGTCTGCACCGTAGCGATCGACAAAATATTCGCCCTGGAATGCCATTCGGTGCTGTGTGGCGATTCCACCCCCCAGAGCCTTGATGCGTTCCATATTGCGCTCACTGACGGTCTCCGCATGGTCAATGATGAAACGCGTCTTGAATGGGGTCTTGCCATTTACCCGCTCAAACAGGGTGAGAAAACGGTCGATCGATTCGTCGTAGGTGGCGTGAATGCGGAACGGCCACGCGTTTTCTGCCAGCAGGGCGACGATAGGCTCCAGTTCCTTTTCCATGGTCGGCGCCAGTTCCGGTCGCGGCTCGAGAAAATTCTCGAAGTCCGCCGCTGACCAGGTCAGGTTTTCGCCGCCGCCATTCATGCGCAGCATGGCCGAACCGGCACCGGGTTCTGTCATTCTCACCCAGCGCTCGTAATCGCCGAGTTCCGCGCCCGCATTCTGGGCAAACAGGTTGTAGGCGATGCGCACCGTCAGTTGTTTTTCGTCGTGCAGTTTCTGCACCACCTGATAGTCATCGGGATAGTTTTGACCGCCACCACCGGCGTCGATCACCGAAGTGATCCCCAACCGGTTCATCTCCCGCATGAAATGCCGGGTGGAATTGATCTGATCCTGTATTGGCAATTTAGGCCCCGTGGCCAGAGTCGTGTAGAGGATCATTGCCGATGGTTTGGCGATCAGCATTCCCGTAGGCTCGCCATTGGCATCCTTTTCGATCACTCCGCCGGGAGGGTTGGGTGTGTCGCGCTGGATACCCGCGGCCCTGAGTGCGGCGCGATTTAATAGAGCATGGGAATACAAATGGAGAATGAACACCGGGGTGTCGGGCGCCGCGCGATTGATTTCTGCAAGGGTCGGCATGCGCCGCTCGGCAAACTGGAATTCCGACCAGCCGCCAACCACGCGCACCCATTGTGGCGCCGGTGTGTGGTCCGCCTGCTCTTTGAGCATTCGCAGAGCATCCGCCAGTGAGGGGACATTTTCCCAGCGCAGCTCCATGTTGTAATTCAGTCCACCCCGGATCAGGTGCATATGGCTGTCATTCAGACCTGGTATAACCCGTTTGCCGTCGAGGTTGATGACCTGAGTTTTATCACCGGCGAGGGCCATGATTTCGCTGTCGCTGCCGATCTCCTGAACCAGTCCGTCTTTTATGGCGATTGCGCTCACTTCCGGATTTTTAGGATCGAATGTGGTGATATTTCCGTTGCGTAGAATCAGGTCTGCCAAAACGTTATTGCCTCCGTGGCTGCGAGTGGTGGCGAGCGGACCAAGTAGGGCAAATGCCCCCAGGGCCGCGGTTCCTTTTGCGGCTTTTTTCACCACCTCCCTGCGTGAGACGTTGTCGGGTGACGTTTGCGGATTATCAGAGGAGGGCGCATCCATCGGTCAACTCACCATTGTTGTTGTCACTGTTTGCCGGTGTTGCCTATTTTTTCGCAGCGACCGGGGCTTCTACCACGCCGTGTTTCACCCGCTCTTCGGCCTTGTGCACCATGGTGTAGGCGTAATCTACCCCCATTCCGTAAGCACCTGAGTGCTCCCTGACGATATCCATTACATCGTTGTAGGTGTCCCTGCGCGCCCAGTCCCGCTGCCATTCCAGCATTACCTGTTGCCAGGTAACCGGGATTACTCCGGCCTGAATCATGCGCTGCATCGCGTAGTCATGGGCCTCCTTCGAGGTACCACCGGAGGCGTCGGCCACCATGTGGATTTCGTAGCCGCCTTCGCGCATGGCGTCGAATGCGAAGGTGTTGTTGCAGACTTCGGTCCAAAGTCCCGAAACCACAATTTTTTTCTGGCCATTTTTGGCGAGTGCGTCGCGCACTTTCTGGTCATCCCAAGAATTCATCGAGGTGCGTTCCAATAGCGGCAGTTCAGGGAAAACCGCGAGAAGCTCGGGGTAGGTGTGCCCGGAGAAACTTTCGGTTTCTACGGTGGTGATGGTGGTCGGGATTTGGAATACCTTGGCGGCCTTGGCCAGTGCCACTACGTTGTTTTTCAATACCTGACGGTCGATCGATTGAACGCCAAATGCCATTTGGGGTTGCTGGTCGATAAAAATCAGCTGGCAATTTCCCGGTATCAAAAGTTCAGGTTTAGCGGACATGAAACGAGAGCTCCTGTTTGATTATTGGGTTGTGAATCATTTAAGTGACGTGGAAGTGCCGACGGCAATGCCTGTGGTTACGACGATTTTCAGTCAGGGATACGAAGGCAGTGAACCTGTTTCGGAGGCAAAAGCACGCACGGAAATTAGCCTAGCAGGTGCGGAAGAATATGCGCCGGTATTATTTCAACAGCTCTCTACTTTCGTGATTGATCGCGATTGCCGGCTTAAAATTACGCTAGGTAAATTTGCGGGTATTTTGATCTTTGTGGGTGAGAACAGATCTATCGTTAGAGAAAGTTTTTCCACGGGAAGTCGGGTTGATGGAAACGTGCGCAATCGGCAATCGAGTTATCACCAGTGACGGGACACGGGTTTTCTACAAGGACTGGGGGCCTCGTGACGTTCAGCCGGTCGTGTTCCACCACGGCTGGCCCCTTTCTGCGGATGATTGGGACAACCAGATGATGTTTTTCCTCGGCCATGGATACCGGGTGATTGCCCACGACCGCCGCGGTCACGGTCGCTCTACCCAGACATTCAGTGGAAATGACATGGACACCTATGCCGCAGATGTTACGGCACTGGTCGATCATCTCGATCTTAAAGACGCGATCCACGTCGGGCATTCGACCGGCGGTGGTGAAGTCGCCCGCTATGTCGCGCGTGCCGAGGCCGGTCGTGTTGCCAAAGCTGTACTGATCGGCGCGGTTCCGCCGATCATGGTGAAGTCGGATAAAAACCCCGGCGGACTGCCGATAGAGGTTTTCGATGGGTTTCGTGCGGCGCTAGTGGAAAATCGCGCCCAGTTTTTCCTTGATATACCGAGCGGTCCGTTTTATGGCTACAACCGCCCGCAAGCAAAAGTCGATCAGGGTGTCATCTGGAACTGGTGGCGTCAGGGCATGATGGGCGGCGCCAAGGCTCACTACGACTGCATCAAGGCATTTAGTGAAACTGACTTCAGAGACGACCTTAAGGCGATCACGGTTCCAACCCTGGTGATGCATGGAGATGATGACCAGATTGTCCCCTTTGATGACTCGGCACCGTTATCCGCGAAGTTACTGGAAAATGGCATCCTGAAAACTTACAAGGGATTGCCTCACGGGATGTGTACGACGCACCCGGATATCATCAATCCCGATCTTCTGGCTTTTTTCAGAAATTGAGTACTTTAGATACTTGCGCCGCAATCATATCGTAGCGCCGCATCAGCCGCCGGCGCCGAGCATATTTTTGACGAACGATGCGATGACTACCGCGCAGAATTCTGGTTCCTGGTGTTGGGGGCGTGCCCGGCTTGAGGGACGGTTACGATGTAAAGGGATGGCCGGGTTCGATTCAGTCGATACCAGTTCTCCACTGGGAATGCCAAATGGTGATCGCCGCACAGTGACTTTAGCGGAATAGCAGTGTTGGCCAACAATTCTGTATAGCTGCCCTCTGGAACGGGAAATGCCGCTGTTGGATCGTAAGATTCCTGAAGAATGCGTATTAAGGTATCCAGGGGGATTGGTGGCGATTGGCCATCTTTGATCCGCTCGGCGATACGGGCATGGCTGGCATCCGCGGCCAACGGCTGCGTTGCACTTCAAACTTGATACTAGATAGCAATATCAATTGCACTTATGGAATCTGTTTGTACCTTGGCATTCATTGATGAGTTCCTTCTCTAACGAGAAACACGTTGCTGGGTGTACAAGGGGTACTTGAAAATTCAACCGGATTTTAAATCACTGTGAACTTATTTGGGCCATAGCCACAACAACGAGAGACCTGCGGTAAAGGGAATGGCAAACAGTAGCAGGACCCAGCGAAATAGGATCACGCCACCGAGAACGCCAGAGGCGACGGCTTTGAAGGTCAGGTTCGCGAGGTTTGCGATGACCATTGAGCGCCAGGCTGTACCCACATCCATGTTGCCGTTGGCAGCGAGATTGGCGGTGGAAAGGGTGATGGCATCGACATCGGTAAACCCGGAAATCAGCGCCACGACATAAATGCCGTGTATACCGAAATACTCTCTGGCGGCCGCGATGGCGACTGTAATGAGTGCGTACAGGGCACCAAAAATCAGTGCAGGCTTCAATTCTGCGGGGTTTCCGGGCTCGGGCATTGCGTCTTCCTGCTGCCGGATGCAGAGAAAGGTGAGAGCGCAGATTAGCAGGCTGATTACAAATAGAAGGCCTAGTGGTGGCAGAAACTCCATCAATTGTCGCGGTGCTACGACGGCTATTTCTACGAACATACGGATAAACATTGTGGTGGATGCGATCAATATCACAAGTGCGGCCAGTACCGCGGCTTTTTTCTGGTTCCGGGCCTGTTGGGCATAAATGACAGTCGTGGCGGTCGAGGAAATCAATCCTCCGATCAGGCCTGAAAGCAGAGTGCCGGCACGTGCGCCCACGACCTTGTATGCCGCGTAACCACCGAGACCGATGCCGACAATCAGCACCACCAGTAACCAGATGGAAAAGGGGTTAAGTACGTCATAGGGACCGAAAGTACGATTGGGCAGTATCGGTAGAATGATTAGCGACAGCACCGCGAACTGCATGATTGAGCGCAAATCTTTTTCCGAGAGCTTTTCTGCAAAGGCATGCATGCCGGGCTTGAAATGCAGCAGCACAGCTATGGTTCCACCCACCACCACCGCCACGGTTTTGTCGCCGAGTACAATGAATGCGCCCAGCAGATAGACAAGGAGCGCACTCACTTCCGTCGTGATCCCGGTGTAATCATCCTTCCCGCGCAGGCGCTCTATATTCCCTAACAGTATAAGTACTGTCATAACGCTTAAGCCTGTGAGCATAAGCCAGTTGAGTCCTGGCGCCTGACTCAGGTACCCGGTCAGGGCGCCAAACAGGGCAATCAGTGGGAAGGTGCGGATGCCGCCAAGTCGGTCGGAAGTGCGTTCCCGTTGCAGGCCGATCAGTAGGCCAAGGCCCAGAGCGATGGCGAAGGCGAGGATGCTTTCGGAGTCGAGTAATTGATGGGGGGTTAAAGGGCTGTCTGGGGCCATTGTGATGTGAGGTTCTGGTTGTCACATCATTGTAGTGGAGGACAGAGTTGGGTTTTTATGGCGTGACCAGTTGGGAGAGGATTGCCCGGTACCGGATCATATCTGGCGGGTTGGAATTTGCTTCGCTTCGCTCGCTGGTCTCTGCTGGCTTTGCCGGCTTCGGCTCGAACGGGGGTTCTCTTCCAAATCTCCCCCAGCGCATATAAAAAAAGCCCGGCATATAGCCGGGCTCATTTATATGGCGGTGGGGCAGGGATTCGAACCCTGGGACCTGTTACAGTCAACGGTTTTCAAGACCGCCGCTTTCGACCACTCAGCCACCCCACCAAATTGTGCTGCGCATTATACCGAGCTGTTGTTCCGGTACAAGTGCATCTGAGATTTTTTTAATAACTTCAATGGGTTAGCTGCATTTTTGAGCAGCTAACCCATTTTCCTGCCTGCAAGAATCAGCTGGCTTCGGCGGAGTCGCTGTCGGCTTCCACTGTAGCACTGCGCTTAACCCGAGGGTCGTTCACCGGGCGTTGCAGTGGGCGGGGCTGGTGCTGGATGGCTGCTGGTTGTGCAGTATCCAGAGGGCGCAGCTCGCCGATTGCCGGGCGCGCGGTAACGATCTCGAACTCTCCAAGCGGGTTGGGGTTTACACGAGGGTCGTTACTGGCGCGGGTGGTTTTTGCCGCGGCGTGCGGCGCTGCCACTTTTTCTGCCGATGGGGCTTCAGCTGTCTCAGTTACCGGTACAGGGACTTCCTCGGCAGGCACTTCAGTAATTTCCGCGGTTGACTCTTGAGTAGCGTCTTCAAGCACTGCTGGAGTTTCTTCCACCTCTGCTGGCTCGCTCGGCGCGATAGCAGCGGTGTTCCACGGTGATTCAGCCTGTGATTTTTCCTCTTCGACAGCGGGTTTTGTTTCCTTAACCGGTGCTGCTTCTACCGGGGCTTCCGCTTTGGGCGCTTCAGCAACTTCTGCTTTGGGCGCTTCTGCAGCGTCTACGGCTTCGGGATGCGCGCTGGAGGCTTGCACAGATGTTGCGCTGGCCGGCTCAGCTGCTGGTTGCGCTTCTACAGGCGGCTTTTCGGCTTTCTGCGCTACTTCTTGGCGGGCTGGCTGTGGCCGGTCGCCTGAGGGTTTGCGTGCTGCTTGTGCGGGCTCGGCGATCTGTTTCTCTGCCTGTTGCTCCGGTTGCTTTTGCACCGGCTTTTCAGCCGGTTTTTCCTGAGGCTTGCGCTCCGGGCGCGGTTTGGCCGTCGCTTCACGCTCGGCGCTATCGATGGCTTCGTTTACCTCACGGTTCAGTTCCTGCTGTTCGGCGCTTTCGCTTTCATCGGCGCCACCGGTTTCACCGCGACGACCGCGACGGCGAGGCTGCGGACGGGCGCGCACGTTGCTGGGACGGCGCGATGGACGCTGCTGATCGTCGCCGGTTTCTGCAACTTCGATAGCCGCGCTGTCGAGGTTGGTGGTTTCCACCTCGGCGGCTGGGCTCTGCTGCTCACTGCGGCGATCACCGCCACGGCGACGTCGGCTGCGACGCTGGCCTTCACGGTTGCCATCTCTGCTCTGCTCGCGCCCGGATTCACTGCGTGCGTTATCGCGGTTATCACTGCGACGCTCTGTGGCTTCAGTGTCTTCGCGGCGCTTGTCGTTACGCTTGGAGCGAGTGTCCTCTTTGCGCTCGTCTTTGCGCTCGTCTTTGCGCTCGTCGCTACGCTGATCGTCGCGGCGGCCACCGCGAGTATTGCGTCCGCGTCCGCGACCGCCACGCTGGCTGCGATTGCGCTGCTGATAGTTCTTGCCGCGTCCTTTGCCTTTCTGGTGCTTTTTGTTAGAGGACTCTTCTTCGCCACTGAACAGCGCGGTGATAGCGCTGATCAGGCGACTGAACAGTCCCGGTTTGGATTCCTTGCTAGCTTTTGCCTTCGGCTTTTCTGCAGGAGAGGGTGCCGGTGCAGTGTGGGCAATCTGCTGAACTGCGGGCTGTGCTGGTGCGCGCAGAGGTTCCTCTTCCTGATTTTTATCAGCCACTTCTTCGATCGAGCTGGCGATTTTGTAGGACGTTTCCAGAGTAGCGGAATCGTCATCACGCAGGCGTTGGACTTCGAAATGCGGGGTTTCCAGATCGGCGTTGGGAACAACCACCACGCGGGTATTGTTGCGCGCTTCAATATTGGAGATCGCCTTGCGCTTTTCGTTGAGCAGGTACGTTGCGACGTTCACCGGAGTGATTGCTCGAATCTCGGCGCTGCGCTCTTTTTTGGCTTCCTCTTCTACCAGGCGCAGAATAGACAGTGCCAGGGATTTGGTGCCGCGAATGGTGCCTTGGCCGCTGCAGCGGGGGCACACACGGAAAGTGGTTTCACCCAGGGAGGGGCGCAGGCGCTGGCGGGACATTTCCAGCAGACCGAAGCGGGAAATGCGACCTACCTGAACGCGGGCACGATCCATGCCGAGGGCCTTCTCCATACGCTTTTCAACTTCGCGCTGGTTGGACTTGCTCTGCATGTCAATAAAGTCGATGACTACCAGGCCACCCATATCGCGCAGGCGCAACTGGCGAGCGATCTCGTCGGCCGCTTCCAGGTTGATGGTGCGCGCGGTTTCCTCAATATCGCCGCCTTTGGTGGCGCGAGAGGAGTTGATGTCGATAGACACCAGGGCTTCGGTGACGTCGATGACGATGGAGCCACCGGAAGGCAGTTTCACTTCGCGCTCGAACGCGGTCTCGATCTGGCTTTCGATCTGGTAGCGATTGAATAGCGGGATGTTGTCGTCGTAGAACTTAACCTTATGGGCGTAGTTCGGCATGACCTGACGGGCGAACTCTGCCGCCAGTTGGTAAGCCCCATTCTCATCGACGATGACTTCGCCGATATCGTCTCGCATATAGTCGCGGATCGCGCGGATGATGACGTTGCTTTCCTGGAACAGGAAATGGGGGGCCTTGGAGTCATCCGCCTCTTTCTTGATCGCCGTCCACAGCTGCAGGAGGTAGTTGAGGTCCCACTGAAGTTCTTCGCCACTGCGGCCGACACCGGCGGTGCGTACGATGATGCCCATACCGGAGGGGACGTCGACGCTGGAGAGGGCATCGCGCAGTTCGCTGCGATCGTCGCCTTCAATGCGGCGTGAAATACCGCCAGCACGGGGGTTATTGGGCATCAATACCAGATAGCGGCCAGCGAGGCTGATAAAGGTGGTCAGCGCTGCGCCCTTATTCCCGCGCTCTTCTTTGTCCACCTGGACGATAACTTCCATGCCCTCTTTGACCACATCCTTGATTTTGATGCGGCCTTCGATCTCTTTGGGCTGTTTTATGAAGTATTCGCGGGATATTTCTTTCAGCGGCAGGAAGCCGTGGCGCTCAGCGCCGTAGTCGACAAAAGCGGCTTCAAGGGAGGGTTCTACGCGGGTTATTTTACCTTTGTAGATGTTGGCTTTTTTTTGTTCGCGGGTGCGGTTTTCGATATCGAGGTCGTACAGCCATTGGCCATCGACCAGTGCAACGCGCAGCTCTTCCGGCTGGGTTGCGTTGATCAGCATTCTCTTCATGCGTCAGTTTTTTCCTTGCGTTGTGCAAAGGCAAAAACACCGCTGAAGCTCGCAGGCTTGAGTGGATACGGCTGTGACCGGGGATGTCCCTGTAATCACTGCTGTTTTATATGTGGCCCGGTCTATGGGCAGCGCAAATGGGCGATGCCTGCCGGGTTCATATTTTTAACTCTGAATACCCAGTTCATACGGTATTCGCTTCCTGCCAGGGCGGCCGCGTGTATATCTCGGGCGGCTCCTGGCTGCTTCCCGGGTAGGGGCAGCATGGGTTACATCGCAGTTCTGGCTCTGGGGCCGGTTCGTAACTGGGCCCTTGTGGTCTTACCTGTTTGTTACCTGCGCCGCAGGGATGCCATGGTGCATCGGCTGCAAACGCCGGGGGCCAGTTCGGTCGCTGGCGACAAAATCTCAGAGCGAGATGTAACGAATCGAGTCTTTTCCAAGCGCTGCGGGCGTCAGCCCGTCTTACCTTCGCAAAAATCCCGCAATAGCGGGGTCAAGTCGGTGAGAGCTTCGGGGGGGTGCAATTTTGCTGCGTTCCCTGGGCACTCTCTTTGGGCGCGATCTTTGAGCTCAGCCTTTCGACGCGCTCACAAGGAGTCTCACCGACAAAGTTTTGTTGATCACGCGGCGTTCCGCGCACCGGCCTGACTGGCGGTATTTTCTCAAGAACGGCACCTGAGTTTTTATAGCAGAAAAACCGTGCACCGCCGAAAACCAGCCCCAATTCAGACCGGCCGAATATATCATGGTGGGTCTTCGGCAGCAATCGGGCTGCTTTCAATGCACAGTGCTTGCGGCTATCATGCGCCGCATGCGAAGTATCCCCCCTAAAAATAGCCCTCGATCCAGTAAACCGGAAGCCGGTGACGCCGACCAGTCGTCCGCGGCAAAGGGTTCTGGCGTGCAGTTTCTCACCGTGCCAGAAGAACTTGCTGGTCAGCGAATCGACAATTTCCTGCAGGCGCGACTCAAAGGCGTGCCCCGTTCGCGGATCTACCGGATTCTGCGAAAGGGGGAGGTGCGCGTTAATAAAGGAAGAGTGAAGGCGGAGTATAGGATTAAAGGGGGCGACCAGGTTCGCGTGCCGCCGATCAGGGTGTCTGAAGAGTCTGCGCCAGCGGTAGCTGGCGATCAGCTGCGGCGGACACTGGAGGCAGCCATACTTTATGACAAGGGCGGCTTGCTGGTGGTGAACAAACCTGCGGGTTTGGCTGTGCATGGTGGCAGTGGTGTGCGCCTGGGCCTGATCGAGGCGCTGCGGCAGATGTATCCGGACAGCCCGTTTATGGAGTTGGTACACCGCCTGGATCGCGATACCAGTGGCGCCATTCTGGTGGCGCGAAAGCGTTCGGTGCTGCTGCATGTACAGGCCGAGCTGCGGGCGGGCAAGCTGGGTAAGTCCTACCTGGCCCTGGCGGCAGGAAAATGGCCGCGGGGGTGCAAGCTGGTGGAGGCTCCACTGAAGAAGAACACCCTGAAAAGCGGCGAGCGCATGGTGGTTGTGGATGGCGAAGGCAAGCCGTCGACGACGCGTTTTCAGGTGGCGGAGCGCTTCAATGGCGCTACCCTGGTGGCGGCTGAGCCGGTAACCGGACGAACGCACCAGATACGGGTGCATGCGCAGTTTGTTGGCTGCCCTCTGGCGGGGGACGCCAAATACACCCCTGATGAGGTGAACGGTGAGTTTCGTGGGCTCGGGTTGAAGCGTCTGTTTTTGCATTCCGCGGAAGTCGGTTGCACGCTCCCCAGTGGTGAAAGGGTGCAGGTAAAGGCGCCTTTGCCTTCGGAGCTCGAGTTGGTGTTGGACAATCTGCGCAAGAGCTGAGGTGGGTTGTTCTGTGTCGGTGTCAGTCTCAGCTGCTGGAGGTGCCGGTAAGTGCTGGTGATTCTCGATTGGGATGGAACTGTTTGTAACTCAGAGCAGCGCATTACCCGTTGTATGCAGCGCGCATCTGACAGGGTTGGGCTGCCAGTGCTGGAGCCTGCTGCCATTGGTCAGATTATTGGTCTTGGATTGCCTGAGGCGATAGCAGCCCTGTTTCCTGAAGCGCACAGTGAGCAGCGTGCTCTGCTTCGGGATTACTATGCAGAGGAGTGGCTCGCGGCGCGGGCGGAACCTCTGTCACTGTTCGATGGTGTTCTGGCTACCCTGGATCGCCTATTGACGGCGGGTCATCAGTTGGCGGTGGCCACCGGGAAGAGCCGGCGCGGACTCAATAGTGAATTTGAAGTGCACGGTGTTGGGCATTTGTTTTTGTCCAGTCGCTGTGCAGATGAGACGGCGTCCAAGCCTGATCCGCGCATGCTCAATGAGATTTTGCGAGAGACCGGCTACCCGGTAGCGCAGGCGGTGATGGTGGGGGATACGGAATACGACCTGAAGATGGCGGCCGCTATTGGTATGGACGCTATCGGTGTCAGTTATGGTGTGCACGATCGCGCACGTCTACATGGCTGCGGTCCGCGTCAGATTATCGACCATTTCAGTGAGTTACTGGAGTGGCCGCCGCTGGTGGCTTGATAGTTTGGATCCTGAGTTAGGCTTCTGGAAGGGTGGAGAGGTTCAGGCGAGCGGGTCCACTTCGTATTGTCTGAGTAGCTCCATCAATCGAATTAATGGGAGGCCAATCAGGGTATTGGGATCGTTTCCTTCCATTTTTTCGAAAAGTGCGATCCCTAAACCTTCCGCTTTGAATGATCCTGCACAGTCCAGTGGGGAATCCAGCTCGATATAGCGCTCTATCTCTCGCGAGTTGAGCGCTCTGAATTGAACGGCGTATTGTTCGCACAGGGTGGAATGGGCTCCACTTCTGGAGTCAAAAAGGCAGAGTCCGGTGTGAAAAATTACTGTTTTGCCGGAGCAGAGCTGCAGTTGCTGTGCAGCCTTATCAGGGGTTCCCGGTTTTCCCAGTCGTTGACCGTCACATTCTGCCACCTGGTCGGAGCCAATAATCAGGGCGTCGGGAAATTCGTGGCGCAGGGCCTGTGCCTTTTCCCTGGCTAGTCGCGTGGCGAGTACCGTCGCGCTTTCATTGGGTGCTGCTTCTTCATTTATATGGGGAGATGCGGTTTGAAAGGGGAGCCCCAGCTTCTGTAATAGTGCGCGGCGATAGGGTGAGCTGGACGCCAGTATCAGTTGTCGCATGAGGTCGGGGTTCCGGATTCGTGGCTTGGCGTGTGCTGCTGTTGGTGGTGTTGGGAACGGCGATCATGCGGTCGCTGAATTGTTTTGACAAGGCTCAGATGAGTCCATAGAATTGCGCGCTTATGTCGATACCCCCCCAGAAATCTGCGCTCCCGCGCCGCATTGATGCACGAAAATTGGTGCAGCGCGAGCAGCAATTGGACGGCACCGTGCCATCGGATGCATTGCCTCGACTGGTCTCGTCTACCGAGTCAATAGATGGTGATGTGCAGGTGCAGCTGGCGTTTGGTCGGGATCTGCAGCGCAACCAGATTGCCAGTGGCCATCTGGAAGTGCAGGTGCATCTCCTGTGTCAGCGTTGTCTGCAGCCGGTGACCGAGCGTATTGAAGCAGAGGTCAATTGGGGGTTCGTCTGGACGGAAGAGCAGGGCAACGCATTGCCCAAGTCTCTTGATCCGGTGATACAGGAAGGTGATGAGCTGGATCTGTATCAAGTGTTGGAAGATGAGATTTTGCTCAATCTGCCGATGGTGGCTTACCACGAAGTGGAGTGTGTCTCTCGAGACGATCTTCAAAGTAGTGGCAAGGCAGCAGAAGCGGAGGAGCAACGAGAAAACCCCTTTAAAGTACTGGAACAGTTGAAGGGTTCGTCAAACAAGTCTTGAGAATTGTTTGAAGGGTTTGGGCTCGCCGGTAGGCGCCCCGGTTCCGGTGTTAACTGTTAGTTATGTTTAGGAGCACCAAATGGCTGTTCAGCAGAACAAAAAAACCCGTTCCCGTCGCGGTATGCGTCGTTCTCACGATGCACTGAGCGGACCTACTCTGTCCGTAGATCCGACTACTGGTGAAAAGCATCACCGTCACCATGTGACCAAAGATGGTTTCTACCGCGGTCGCAAAGTGATCGACGTCGGCGGCTCTTCCGAAGAAGAGTAAGCTTTGTCCAGCCAATTACGATTGGCCGTGGATGCGATGGGCGGGGACTTAGGTCCCCGCTCTGTCGTTCCGGCCTGCGCAAGATTCCTTATCCGCTTTCCGCAGGCAGAACTCAGCCTGTTCGGCCCGCGCTCTCAACTACAATCCCTCCTTATCAAGCAGCCCCCTTCCGTGCGCGAGCGCCTGGAAGTGATCGACTGTGCCCAGGTCATTACTCAGGGTTGCAATCCGATTCAGGCGCTTCGCCGCAAGCGTGAATCCTCAATGGCAAAGGCCCTGGAGGCTGTTGCCAGTGGCGCATGTGGTGCCATGGTGACCTCCGGTAATACTGGGGCTTTGCTGGCGCTTGGTCGCAGTATATTGGGCACGGTAGAGGGGGTGCGGCGCCCAGCGCTGGGGAAGTCGCTGCCTACGGCAGATGCATCCTGCTTCCTGCTCGATCTCGGTGCCAATATCGACTGTAGCGCGGAGGACCTGGTCCAGTTTGCGCGTATGGGCATGGAAGCGCAGAAAATCTTTTCCGGGAAAAGTAATCTGACGGTGGCGCTGTTGAATATCGGTGCCGAAGAACACAAGGGAACGGAAGAGATTCGCCGCGCCGGCAAGTTGCTGCAGTCAGATCCCGGAATCAATTACGTGGGCTTTGTCGAAGGGCACGATATTTTTACCGGTATTGTTGATGTGGTGGTTTGCAATGGCCTTATGGGCAATGTTGCGATGAAATCCGCCGAAGGCATCATTCGACTGATAGGTCAAAAAACGTTTACGATCGACAAAAAAGCGCCGATAAAGCGTTTTTTTGGCCAATTAGCCATAAATCTGTTGCGAAAATGGCGCGCACAGCTAGAGCCCGGTCGCTATAATGGCGCCAGCTTTCTGGGGCTGGAGGGCAACGTCATTAAAAGTCATGGCGGTGCCAGTAGTGAGGCGTTTTACCGCGCTTTACTAACGGCGAAAGAGTGTGCTGAGTCCGACCTGGCGCACAAAGTAGGCAGTGCCATGTCTATGCAGGTTCAGCGCCAAGCTGGATCTGAGTAGCTCGCCGTTATTGGTCGGCGGCCGGCCTGTCCTGCCACCTCAGTCCCAGGCAAGGCTCTTTTTTTTTGGTTTAAGGATGTTCCATGACCAACCCAGTTTTGGCGTTCGTATTTCCGGGCCAGGGCTCCCAACAAATTGGGATGCTGAGTGACACTGCTAAGGCATTTCCTGAAATCGGCGCGACCTTTTCCGAGGCTTCCTCCACTCTTGGTTATGATCTGTGGGATCTGTGCCAGAATGGCGCCCAGGAAGATATCAACCTTACCGAACGCACTCAGCCCCTGTTGTTGACTTCAAGTGTTGCCCTCTACCGTGCCTGGCTTGCTAACGGCGGTGTAAAACCTGCGTGTATGGCGGGCCATAGTTTGGGTGAGTGGTCGGCATTGGTGTGTGCTGGTGTGCTGGCCTTCGACGACGCTGTGCGCCTGGTGCGTGAGCGGGGGCGCTTGATGCAGGAAGCCGTTCCCGCTGGTGAGGGTGCCATGGCTGCCATTATCGGTCTGGATGATCAGGCTGTTGAAGCCGCTTGTGCCGAAGCGGCCCAGGGTGGCGTGGTTGCTGCGGTCAACTATAACTCTCCGGGGCAGGTGGTTATTGCCGGTTCAGCGGCCGCAGTGGAAAGGGCGATCGAGTCCTGTAAGGCTGCCGGTGCGAAGCGCGCTATGCCGCTGCCCGTGAGCGCCCCGTTTCATACCGAGCTGATGCGCCCGGCGGCGGAAAAACTGGCGTCGCAAATTGAGGCTGCGGTGTTTAACGCACCGGAAATGCCGGTGATTCATAATGTTCACGCTAAAAGCGAAGCGAATCCAGCGGCGATCAAGGCGCTGATGGTAGAGCAGATTTATAGTCCGGTACGCTGGACTTCCTGTGTGCAGGCTATGGCAGTGGATGGCGTTTCGCAGCTGGTTGAATGCGGTCCGGGCAAAGTGCTTGCTGGCCTCACCAAGCGCATTGATCGGAGCCTCGCGGCATTCAGTATCGAATCACCAGCTCAGATGTCGGAAGCGATAGCGTCTACAGCAGTATAATTTTAACGAAACACAGTGTCGTCGCTGTTTGTGTTAGGCGATGCGCACTGGTCTCTGGGGGAAATAATGTCTTTTACAACTTCACTTGAAGGCAAGGTGGCACTGGTTACTGGTGCCAGCCGCGGTATAGGGGCGGCCATTGCTGATCTCCTGGGCGCGCAGGGTGCGATCGTTATCGGTACTGCCACCAGTGACGCTGGCGCTGAAAAAATTTCTGCGCGTTTTACGGAGAAAGGACTAAATGGGGCCGGTAAAAAGCTGGATGTGACCAGCGCTGAAAGTATCGCTACTGTACTGGAGTCCATTAAAGCCGAGTTCGGTGCGCCAACCATACTGGTGAACAACGCCGGTATCACGCAGGACAACCTGCTCATGCGTATGAAAGACGATGAGTGGGATTCTGTGCTCAATACCAACCTGACCGCAGTTTATCGCGTGACCAAAAGTTGTTTGCGTGATATGACCAAAGCCCGTTGGGGGCGTATTGTCAATATCAGTTCCGTTGTCGGAAGCATGGGTAACGCTGGTCAAAGCAACTACGCTGCGACCAAGGCCGGCGTCGGTGGTTTTGCTCGTGCCCTCGCCGCTGAAGTTGGTTCCCGTGGCATCACTGTAAATACTGTAGCGCCCGGTTTTATCGACACAGATATGACCAAGGTTCTGCCGGAGGCGCAGCGGGAAACATTGCTGGGCAAGATTCCTCTGGGCCGTTTGGGTGCCCCCGAAGAGATTGCGTCCGTTGTCGCGTTTTTGGCCAGCGACGCTGGCGGTTATGTGACCGGAGAGACCATTCACGTGAATGGCGGCATGTATATGGGGTGATTTTCTTTCGGGAAAATTTCCGTAAGTAATTGATTGGTAAAAGTTTTTTTATCATTCAATGGTTGCTGGGAGACGGTGCATTACATCCCGAAAAAATCAGGGTACAATGCCGCCTCGCATTAACCATAAGCTGTGTTAGCCGGTTACTGACCCAGTATTGTTTCTGGGTGAATATTAAACAGTGACCAAAACAGATTTTTATCCACTAGGAGTTAAATTGAATCATGAGCAGCATTGAAGAGCGCGTAAAAAAGATCGTTGCTGAACAACTGGGCGTGAAGGAAGAAGATGTAAAGCCTGAAGCATCCTTTGTTGAAGATCTCGGCGCTGACTCCCTCGACACAGTTGAGCTGGTAATGGCTTTGGAAGAGGAATTCGAAACCGAAATCCCTGACGAAGAAGCAGAAAAAATCACTACCGTTCAGCTGGCGATCGACTACATCAATCAAAACCTTGGTTGATTCCTGCTGGATAGTTTAGGTAAAGGGTAATTAGCGTTACCCATTACTGGCATTGCGAGAGCCGTTCTATGTTGCATAGCGCGGCTCTCCGTCTATTTGAACCTTGTAAAAATGCGACCGGTTGTAGAAGTACAGTTTCCGGCGTGATTATTGATTTCGGGGGAGGCGCTAGTGTCGCGTAGAAGAGTAGTAGTTACCGGGATGGGTATGGTGAGCCCGCTGGGAAATACCCTTGCAGATACCTGGTCCGCGTTGCTGGCAGGCAAAAGCGGCGTTGTGCCCATTGATAGTTTTGATGTTTCCGCATTTACCACACGTTTTGCCGCCACCGTCAAAGATTTCAACCCCGAACCGCATGTGCCGCTGAAAGAAGCGCGCAAGATGGACATCTTTTTACAGTTTGGGCTCAGCGCTGCCATTCAGGCAATGGAGGACAGCGGGCTGGAGATAACGGACGCAACAGGCCCGCGTGTGGGTGCCTGTATTGGTTCCGGAATGGGAGGCATCCAGGCGATTGAAAACAATGCAATGTTGATTGCAGAGAAGGGTCCTCGCCGGGTTTCTCCATTTTTTGTGCCTGGTGCCATTATCAATATGGTGTCCGGCAACCTTTCAATTAAATACGGTATGAAAGGCCCGAATCTTTCAACCACCACCGCGTGCACGACTGGCACTCACGCCATAGGTCTGGGTTTACGCACTATTCAGTACGGCGATGCGGACGTGATGGTCTGTGGTGGTGCAGAAATGGTGACAACGCCGGTGGGTCTCGGCGGATTCTGTGCGGCGCGCGCGCTGTCTACGCGGAACGATGACCCGCAGGCTGCCAGCCGTCCCTGGGACAGAGACCGCGATGGATTCGTGCTGGGAGAGGGCGCCGGTGTTCTGGTACTTGAAGAGTACGAACATGCAAAAGCGCGCGGTGCAAAAATTTACGCCGAGTTGAGCGGCTTCGGTATGAGTGGTGATGCACACCATATGACGTCACCGCCGGAAGATGGCGCAGGCGCTGCTTTGTCTATGGCCAATGCGTTGCAGGACGCCGGCATGGGTGCTGGCGATATTCATTACGTCAACGCACATGGTACATCGACGCCTCTGGGTGATAAGGCGGAAATTGCTGCGGTACGCTCGGTATTCGCCGGCGCGCTGGACCAGCTGGCCGTGAGTTCTACCAAATCGATGACCGGGCACCTGTTAGGTGCTGCCGGTGCCATCGAGGCGATCTTCTCTGTACTGGCTCTGCGGGACCAGGTAGCACCGCCCACAATCAATCTTGATAACGTCGACGAAAATTGCGCAGGGGTAAATCTCGTACCGCACACTGCGCAGGAAATGAAAATCGATGCGGTGCTGTCCAATTCCTTCGGCTTTGGAGGCACCAACGGCTCGCTGATTTTCAAGCGCGTCTGACGGTATCCGGCGCTGATGGTTTGCACAATTGTCAGTGCCGGCTACAACTTCCCGCGATGACACCTTCAATGCTCTATCGTGACGACGCTGCGGGATTTGCCGGTGGGCTGCCCGAAGATCGTGATTTCTCATCCGGCCTCCTCGAGACCATGCGCGCCCATCGTGGGCAGATTCCACTTTTGTCGCTACATCTAGCGCGGCTGTATCGCTGTGGTGTACTGCAAGCCACAGTGCTTGATGATATTGCGCGTGCCGCGCAAGACCTTGCTGGTCGTACGGAAGGCTGGCCCGGTGGCGCGCGCATACGTTTGCGTTACGGCTGGTTTCATGGTGGCCAAATGGGGGATGTCAGCCCGCGTTTGCGCTGGGACCTGACGGCGGTTGCGCTTGAGGTAGCGACAGCTTGGGATAATGGGGTTGCCTTGTATGTCTGCGAGACCCCGTTAGAGCCGTTGGCTACAGTGTCGCCGTTCCTTTTAAGTAAAACGAGAAACGGCGCTGCGCAGGAGCCTGTACGAGGTTGTAAATTATTGTGCAGAGACAACTACAGAGCAGCGGCAGCAGAGCTTTCGCAATTTGGTGCGAGCACCTCGCCGGCGGATATTCAGGCTGAGGGCGCAGTTGCCGAGCGGGAAGGGTTAATTCGGGACCCCCAGGGTAGAGTGATTGAAGGCCTGCGTACCAACCTGCTGATTCGTCGTGGCGGTGCCTGGTGGACGCCGGATCTGACCTACTTTGGTGTCCGCGGTGTAATGCGTGAGTGGTTGGCAGGTCGCGTGGAAATCATTGAAGATGATATTGTGTTGGCGAATCTTGAACAGGCTGATGCACTTGCGGTCTGTAATAGTGTCAGGGGCGTGGTGCCGGTCATAAAATTGTTTGCCGGAGATCGGGTTCTTTTCGATTCCCGGCGCCATGTGGATCCGGCACTTGTCGAATTGCAAGAGCTGGTACATCGAGTTCTCTGGCAGTAGCGTTTCCCCGGTAATAGCGCCCCTCGCTAATTGCGATAGGCACAGGCAGTAAATACAAATCGTGACTAGCAAGAAAAGTAACAGTAAAAGTACCTCGACCAAGTCTCGTGGCAAGTCGGCACACTCTGTCCGGTTCCGCTGGCTGCGCTGGTTATTCATCCTGTGTTTTCTTTTGCTGTGTACCGTTGCTGTCGGCCTGTGGTCCGCGCAAAAGGCGCTTGTTAGTCCACTGGTATTGCCGGTGGATGGCATGCGTATCGACGTTGAAAACGGCAGTAACCTTTCCACCATTTTGTATCGACTTGAGGAGCAGGGTGTTCTGCCTTCGCGACTCTGGGCCCGTATTTATGCGCGGATAAAACGGCAGAGTAGTATCCACCCGGGTGAATATATGGTTCCCGCGGGTAGCAACGCGATGGACCTGGTGGGGCGATTGCACCGCGGTGATGTCACGCGCTACAGAATCACCATCGTCGAGGGGTGGACTTTCGAACAGGCCCTCACGCAGATTCGCAATGGCCGTAAAGTGAAGCCAACGGATGCTGCGGCATCGGTAGCGGTGGCCGCTGCATCGCTGGGTATCGAGGGTAATCCAGAGGGGCGTATTTTCCCTGATACTTATGTCTATCGCTCCGGGGCGACCGATATGGACCTTCTGCGGGAGGCATTTGAGCGAATGGCTGCGGTGTTGCAGCGAGAGTGGGAGGATCGTGCAGAAGGGCTGCCGTACGAGAGTCCGTACGAGGCGTTGATCATGGCCTCCATCGTTGAAAAAGAAACGGGGGTGCCCTCTGAGCGGGATGAAATCGCGGGCGTTTTCGTCCGGCGCTTGGGCAAAGGCATGCGCCTGCAGACGGATCCAACGGTAATTTATGGTCTCGGTGATAAGTACGACGGCAATCTTCGTCGCGCGGATCTGCGGACCGCTACACCGTACAACACCTATGTCATCAATGGCATGCCGCCGACTCCGATTGCATTGCCAGGGCGTGAGGCCATTTGGGCGGCGTTGCACCCGAAGGAGGGAGGTTCCCTGTACTTTGTGGCGAAAGGGGATGGCTCCCACCACTTTTCTTCCAGCCTGGATGAGCACAATCGTGCAGTGCGTGAGTTTCAATTGAAGCGCCGCTCAGACTATCGTTCCAGACCGGCGGATACGAATCCGACAAATTAGAAATGCGCGCAGCAGGCGCCTGCAGGTTGTTATTGAATCAATGTCAGAATTGAGTAGAGGCAAGTTCATCACCCTTGAGGGTGGCGAAGGGGTAGGTAAGTCTACCAATTTACGTTTTGTCACCCAGTGGCTGGAAAACCGCGGTATCGAATTTATCCAGACTCGTGAGCCTGGTGGCACACCGCTGGCAGAACAATTGCGCACCCTGTTACTGCAAAAGCGCGACGAGCGTGTGGACCCTACTGCGGAATTGCTGATGGTGTTCGCTGCTCGCGCGCAGCACTTGAGTCAGCAGATTCTTCCGGCGCTAGCCGCTGGCAAGTGGGTAGTCTGCGACCGCTTTACCGACGCTACTTATGCGTATCAGGGGGGCGGGCGCGGGCTCGATCGCACTTTGATCGCTCAGCTCGAAAATATTGTCCAGAAAGATCTGCGCCCGGATCGTGTGCTGCTGCTGGACTTGGATCCCGTGATCGGTCTTGAACGCGCTGCGGCTACTGGAGAGGCTGATCGCTTTGAAAGTGAGCAGCTGGATTTTTTTCGCAAGGTGCGCAGGGCTTACCGGGCGCGCGCAGAGTCGGATCCAGATCGATATGCGGTAATTGATGCATCAGTGGCGTTGCCAGAGGTGCAGCAGCAACTCGCGCATGTACTTGAGATCATAGCGGGCACGCCATGAGCAGTGAAAGTGTGAATGGTGAGGGCTTGCAGCCTGTTATCCCTTCCCCGCTGCCTTGGCAGGCGGCGCAATGGCAGCGATTGGGTGCTCAGTGGACCGCCGGGCGTTGTCCCCATGCGCTTCTGATTAGCGGACAGCCTGGGCTTGGCAAGCGTCGTTTCGCCGATGCATTTGCCGCGCTGCTGCTGTGTGATCAGCCCCGCCACGGGCTCGCTTGTGGGGAGTGTCGCGGTTGTCAGTTGCGTATTGCCGGCTCTCACCCTGATTTTATCCGTGTGGTACCGGAAAAGGAGCAGGGGCCGCTCAAGGTGGAGCAGATTCGCCAGCTGGGCGAATTTGTCGGTCGTACCAGTGGCCGTGGCGGCGTCAGAATCGTGTGGCTGGCGCCTGCGGAGGCGATGAATGTCAACGCGGCCAATGCACTCCTGAAGAATCTGGAAGAGCCCTCTGGCTCTGTGGTGTTTTTACTTGTGACCGACAACCCCTCCGGTTTGTTGCCCACCATTCGCAGCCGCTGTCAAGCCATTGCCTTTCCGGTTCCCTCTGCACAGTCGGCACTGCGCTGGCTACACGATAGCGGTGTCGATACCGACGAGGCTGCCAGTGCGCTGACACTGGCCGGCGGTGCGCCGCTGCTTGCCGTGAACCTGATGGAGCCGGAAGCTCGCGAAATGCGCGAGCAGTTTCTGTCTGATCTAGTGGCGTTGTCGCGCAGTGATCAGGCGGCGGTCACTCTCGCTGGGCGCTGGGAATCGCCGGGAGAAGGTGTGGAGCTCACGCAGTTGCTGCAGTTTTGGCAGAACTGGGTAGGTCAGATGCTAAGGGTACGCTCGACAGACCAAGCGGGAGACCTGCAGATCATGGCATTATTGCAGCGTACTCCAGGCTCTGGAACTGAGAGTTTGCGTCCGCTGTTTGCTTTTTATGACCACCTGCTCAAAGCCCGCGGCCTGCTGGTTGGCAACAGCAATCCAAACAAGCGCCTGCTACTGGAAGAGCTGCTAATCCGTTGGGCGGCACTGTTTCGATGATATCCGCGGCTGCCCGTGAAGGTTCCGTCCGCCTTTCGAGGCAGTTGATGGAGTAGACAGGCTGCAGGCTGGCGGGGTAAGTTACACAGTATCCGGGCAAGCGGCCCGGCCTGAGCTACAACAAAAACGATTCACCGGTTGTTTCCGATACGGGGTTGCACATGAAAGGTATGGGGGGCGGTGCCCGCAATGGCATCCTGTCGCTGAAGATTCAGGACAAGTCTGTGCTTTACGCAGCTTATATGCCATTTGTAAAAAACGGCGGCCTGTTCATTAATACCGACAAGAGCTACAACCTTGGCGACGAAGTTTTCCTGCTTCTCAGCCTTATGGACGAGCCGGAAAAGCTGCCGGTTGCGGGCAAAGTTGTCTGGATTACTCCTGGCGGCGCTCAGGGTAATCGCACCCCGGGAATCGGTATCCAGTTCAATGACAAAGAACATATCACGCAGAGTAAGATCGAGACCCTGTTAGCGGGTTCGCTCGAATCCAGCCGACCCACACACACTCTGTAGATCTCCGGGAGCGCAGCTCCCCCTGGCCCTCCAACTGTTCAGCGGGTGTAATCATCCGCGCGACCCGGGGCTTCAATCTGTATAATTCCCCGCTTTATTGCCCAAGTCCCAATACACCTTCTGACCAATAGGTCCCTAAACCATGCTGGTAGATTCCCACTGTCATCTCGACAGACTCAAACTTGATCAATTCGAAGGCGATCTGGATGCGGTACTCGAGCTCGCACGCAGTCGTGGTGTCGGCAAGTTTTTGTGTGTTGGAATCAGTCTGGAGAATGTGGACCAGGTGGTCTCCCTGGCAGCCCGTTATGACGATGTCGTTTGTTCCGTGGGCGTCCATCCCCTGGATGTGGACTCAGGACTGGCGGATGTCGAAAAGTTGAAGCAGCTTGCTGCCCGACCAAAGGTGGTTGCACTGGGTGAGACCGGGCTGGACTACTACTACAGCACCGAAACCAAAGAAGTACAGCAACACAGCTTTGTCGCCCACCTGGAGGCCGCGGCGCAGGTGGGCCTGCCGGTAATCGTGCATACCCGGGATGCACGGGAAGATACGATTGAACTGATTCGTGCGCACGGTAGCCGTGAGCACGCCGGTGTGTTGCACTGTTTTACCGAAAGCTGGGATATGGCCAGGTCGGCACTGGATTTGAACTATTACATCTCGCTTTCCGGGATCGTAACGTTCAAGAATGCCGAAGAGCTGCGCGATGTGGCTCGTAAGGTGCCGCTGGATCGCCTGCTGGTTGAAACCGACTCTCCCTACCTTGCCCCGGTACCTTATCGCGGCAAGCCGAATATTCCCGCGTATGTGCGGGAAGTGGCTGAATTCATCGCAGATCTGCGCGGGCTGGCATATGAAGAGCTGGCTGAAATCACCACCAATAATTTTCACCGACTTTTTCCGCGTGCGGCCTGACCGCGCGTATTAAAAAATTCAGGAATTGCTTATGTTGCAACAGCAATTGCAGGCCATGCTGGCACTGCAGGACGACATCAATACGCTGGTTAACGATAACTGGCGCGAGCAGAACTTTGCCTGGTACCGCGCGATCTGGGTCGAAAGCGCCGAGTTGCTGGATCACTACGGCTGGAAGTGGTGGAAAAAGCAGCTGCCGGATATGGAGCAGGTAAAGCTGGAACTGGTGGATATCTGGCATTTTGGGCTCAGCCTGGAATTACAGCAGGGCGCACCGGAAGTGGTTGCGGAAAATATGCGACAACAGCTTGCTGCATTGGATCCGGTGAGCGGTGATTTCAAGGAAGATCTGGAAGCCTTTACTCTCAATACCCTGTCGTCAAAACAGTTTGATCTTGTGGGCTTCGCGCAACTTATGATCGATTGCGATATGTCTTTTGAAGATCTTTACCGCCGCTATGTAGGTAAAAATGTCCTCAACCGTTTCCGCCAGGATCATGGCTACAAGGATGGAAGCTATAAAAAACTTTGGCAGGGGCGTGAAGACAACGAGCATCTGGCGGAAATCGTACAATCTTTGGACAGTACCGCTGAAAGCTTCAGTACGGAATTGTATGGAGCCTTGAAAACCCGTTATCCGGGGTAAGCAAAGGCACTGGCCAGACAAATTTTGCCCGAAGCTGATTAAAGGCTAATGAAATTTATTAGCGAGGCCCTATAATGCGGGCGCCTGAAAACAACGGAGATTAATCGTGAAAGCACCTGTTCGTGTTGCAGTTACCGGCGCCGCCGGTCAGATCAGCTATTCGCTGCTGTTTCGCATCGCTTCCGGCGAGATGCTCGGCAAAGATCAACCGGTCATTCTTCAGCTGCTGGAAATCACCCCGGCACTGGAAGCGCTGAAAGGCGTAGCCATGGAGCTTGAGGACTGTGCATTCCCGCTGCTGGCTGGAATCGTGCAGAGCGATGACGCCACCGTTGCCTTCAAAGATGCGGAATACGCTTTGCTGGTTGGTGCCCGTCCTCGTGGTCCGGGTATGGAGCGCAAAGACCTGCTGGAAGCCAACGCTGCAATCTTCTCCGCTCAGGGTAAGGCCCTGAACGACGTTGCTGCGCGCAGCGTAAAGGTGCTGGTCGTAGGTAACCCTGCCAACACCAACGCACTGATCGCCCAGCGCAATGCGCCGGACCTTGATCCGCGCAATTTTACCGCCATGACTCGTCTGGACCACAACCGCGCGCTGACCCAGCTGGCGAACAAAACCGATTCCACGGTTAACGACATCACCCACATGACCATCTGGGGCAACCACTCTGCTACCCAGTATCCTGATCTGCATCAGGCCAAGGTAAATGGCGAAGACGCCATGGGCAAAGTGGAGCAGGAGTGGTACGAAACCGACTTCATTCCGACCGTACAGCAACGCGGTGCAGCCATCATCAAGGCTCGCGGTGCCTCCTCTGCCGCCTCTGCAGCCAACGCCGCCATCGACCATATGCGCGATTGGGCGCTGGGTTCCGCTGAAGGTGACTGGACCAGCATGGGCGTATACAGCGACGGCTCCTATGGTATCCAGGAAGGCCTGATCTACTCTTTCCCGGTTGTCTGCAAGAACGGTGACTGGGAAATTGTGCAGGGCGTAGATATCAATGATTTCTCTCGCGAGAAGATGACTGCGACTGAGCAGGAACTGGCAGAAGAGCGCGACGCAGTTGCCCACCTGCTGCCGTAAGCTTTTACTTTTCATCAGGTAAAAGCCACAAAAAAACCCGCATTTTCATGCGGGTTTTTTTTGTTTTGGAGATTGGTAAATCTTCAGAACTTGACGTTGCGCGGGGTGCGCGGGAAGGGAATTACATCGCGAATGTTGCCCATGCCGGTAACGTAGGAAACAATGCGGTCAAAGCCGAGACCGAAACCGCCGTGTGGCACGGTGCCATAGCGACGCAGGTCGCGGTACCAGTCCAGATGTTCTTTGGGGATGTCCATCTCATCCATACGCGCATCCAGTTTGTCGAGACGCTCTTCACGCTGGGATCCACCGATGATCTCACCAATACCGGGCGCCAGGATGTCCATCGCCGCCACAGTTTTGCCGTCGTCGTTTACACGCATATAGAAGGCTTTGATGTCCTTCGGGTAATTCAGCACGATCACCGGCTTCTTGAAGTGTTTCTCTGCCAGGTAGCGCTCGTGTTCGGAGGCCAGGTCGATACCCCAGGAAACCGGGAACTCGAATTTCTCGCCACATTTCTCAAGAATCTCGATGGCTTCGCAGTAATTGATACGGGCGAAGTCGTTGTCGATGATATTTTCCAGGCGGCTGATGGCCTCCTTGTCGATGCGCTCGGCAAAGAACGCCATATCGTCGGGACGCTCCGTCAGTACTGCCTTGAATACGTATTTCAGCATCTCTTCCGCGAGATTGGCGCAGTCCGCCAGATCGGCAAATGCTATTTCCGGTTCCACCATCCAGAACTCCGCCAGGTGGCGGGTAGTATTGGAGTTTTCCGCACGGAAGGTGGGGCCAAAGGTATACACCTTGGACAGCGCGAGGCAGTAGCTTTCCACGTTCAGCTGGCCGGAAACGGTCAGGAAGGTCTCTTCGCCGAAGAAATCTTGTGAGTAATCCACCTCACCCTTATCGGTCAGAGGCAGGTTGGTCTGATCCAGAGTGCTTACCCGGAACATTTCACCGGCGCCTTCGCAGTCAGAAGCGGTGATGATCGGCGTGTGTATATAGTTGAAGCCCCGCTCGTGGAAGAAGCGGTGAATCGCCTGGGCAATGGCATTGCGCACGCGGGCGACGGCGCCGCTTACATTGGTCCGTGGGCGCAGGTGCGCGTGTTCGCGCAGGTGTTCCATAGTGTGTCGCTTGGGTGACATCGGATAGGTATCCGGGTCTTCGACCCAGCCTACCACCGTTACGCTGGTGGCCAGCAATTCGATAGCCTGGCCCTTGCCCTCAGACGCTTTGATGGTGCCCTCAATGTCTACAGCGCAGCCAGTGGTCAGGCGCAAAACTTCAGACTGGTAGTTGTTGACGTTGGACTCTACGACCACTTGAATCGGGTCGAAGCAGCTGCCGTCGTGCACGGCGAGGAAAGACAGGCCCGCTTTGGAGTCCCGGCGGGTGCGGATCCAGCCCTGTACGCGCGTGGTATCGCCTTCACGCTGGCTGGATTTCAGGAGAGTATCGATGGATTCAACTTGCATGATGGTGCTCTTGTTGTCGTGCGCGCTTTCAGAATTGATGCTCTGCCCCTGGGCTGAAATGGCGGCCCAGGGAATCGGCGCGGTTATCTATGCGCGGCTTGTGGTCGCGCTTTCCGGCGGCATCTTGCCGCCTGTTTGCCGGAAAATCCACCCCCGCATTAGTGGTGTTCCAAACGTCGTACGACAGCACACCCTGCGTGAAAAATGGCGTGACTCCTTGGTGCAGCTAACAGGGGCCTAGAAGGCAGTATAGAAGCGGGATGTGACTCTTGGTTCATCAAGCCTCTGTCCTACACTGAAATCATCGCAGTGATGGGGTGAAGCGCTCATGGTCAAAGAAGTCGGCGGCGCGCGCGGGCGCCGGGCCTGTATTCTTCTCGCGCCCAATCAATCCCTGTCTATGACGGGCAATCTCTGGGTTTTTATTTCATTGGTAGCGGTGTCTCTGGGCATTAGCATCGCCTTTGCGTTGGCAGGAGCGTGGATGGTTATCCCGTTTGCCAGTTTAGAGGTGCTATTGTTGGCTGTGCTGTTCGGTTATGTGTACAGCGAAGGGACTCGACGGGAAATGATTCGGATCAGTGATGATCGCGTTATGCTCGACAGTAGCCGCGGCAATCTTAAGCGGCCGGTGTACCACGCGGAATTTGATCGCGGCAGCCTCGCGATACTGGTGCGTATGGGTGCGAACCCGGCGGAACCTGCAGCGGTGACTTTCTCCGGGCCTGAGGGGTGTCTGGAAGTAGGAGAGTTTCTTACCGATGTCGAAAAGGCAGCGCTGATAGAAAAGCTCGGTAGCTGTGGCTTGCGTGCACGCAGGGAGGAAGGTTACCGCTTGCAGGACTTTTAAAGTTATCGTTTTCTGCAGATATAATGCGCACGGAGCTTCCCGATTGAAGGGTTGCTACACCAACGTGAAGACAAGACGAATTCCAGCAGGGGAGGGAGCATGGCATTTCCAAAGATCGGTAATCTGGCACCGGCATTTACGCTGAAGAATCAGAGCGGTGAAAACGTCGCTCTTAAAGACTTTCGCGATCATAAAAATGTTGTCCTGTATTTTTACCCCAAAGCCCTGACACCGGGATGTACTACCCAGGCCTGTGGTATCCGTGACAGTGTGGATGAGTTCAGTAAACGCGATACCGTTGTCTTTGGTATCAGCCCGGACCCGGAAAGCAAATTGCAGAAATTCATTGAAAAGCATGAGCTCAATTTTGACCTGTTGGCGGACGAGGACCACAAGGTTGCCGACAAGTATGGATGCTGGGGCCTGAAAAAATTCATGGGTCGGGAATATATGGGGCTGCTCCGTACCACGTTTATCGTCGACAAGAGTGGTCGACTTCAACACATCATCGATAAGGTCAAAACCAAAACGCACCACGAGGACGTGCTGCGCTGGATTGACGAGAATTTGACCTGAGTAGCTAAGAGCCTGAGTACTCGGTGATGTGATAAAAAGTCAGGTTTGAGACATGAGTAACTTTTGGTGTGAAGACGGGGGAGCACCTCACGATCCATAAGACTGGGGAGGCGGCAGATTCTTTTGCAGAATTTTAAAAAAAATTGCACTGTCGCCCCTTGCATTCTGTTCAGATGGTCTATACTGCCTTGTGTAAACGAGCGCCGCTCAACCGTGTTGCCCAGAGCGATTGGGTGTGGTGCGAGGTTGCAGTACAAAAAGTGAACACTCTGGGTAGGCTTCGATGCCTGTTTTCAGGTGCGCCCCCGCACCCAGGTTGTAGTCGGCAATTTTGTCGGCAGTGGTAAATTAGGGACTCGCAGGAAGCGGGCGTAGAACAATAACCGCGGCTCAAGGAACCCATCAAGGAGCAGCTCAATGAACCATATTCAGCCAGACCAAGCTTCGCTCTCAGAAGACAAACCCTTGCAGCAGGCAAGACTGTCCGGTGATCCGAACATTCTTGACCAGTTGCTGGCGCCGCCGGAAGCAACCAGCTTCGGGATCGCCGCTCGAGTAATTGATGTGCTGGAACAACGGATTGGAAAGGCATCTCTGGCAATTCGCCCGGTGGCATCTGACCTCAGTATGTCCACCAGGACCCTGCAGCGTCGCCTGCAGGAGCACAACCTGAGTTTCGCCTCTCTGCGTGATCACGTACGTTTCCGCCACGCGGTGCATTTTCTTAAAGATACTGCACTCAGCGTGGATGGCATTTCCCGTATCCTGGACTTTTCCGATAGAACTAGCTTTACCAGCGCCTTCAAGCGTTGGACCGGAATGTCCCCAACGGGTTATCGCCGTCAGGTTCGACAACGTTTTTAACCAGCGTTTCGGCAATACACCTCGCATCACGTGATCCAGGGCACCGGTGTTTCCGGTGTTCTGGATTGCCTCATTTTGTCAAAGCCGTTAGAGTTGGCCCCAGATTTTTGACTGACTTTATCGAGGTTTAGACCATGGATTTCTTTATTCCTGCTGCTGTGGCACAAGAGGCAGCTCCAGCTCCTCAGGGCAACCCACTGATAACTCTGCTGATGTTCGGTGGCCTGTTCGTGTTTATGTGGCTGTTTATTATTCGCCCGCAACGCAAGCGTCAGAAAGAGCATCAGGAACTGGTTTCCGCGCTTAAAAAAGGCGACGAAGTAGTAATGACCAGCGGCATGCTGGGGCGCGTGGAAAAGGTCGACGATGACTATGTGATTCTGGAAGTGGCGGAAAATATGAAGCTGAAATTCCAGAAGGTAGCGGTACACGCGGTGCTGCCGAAGGGCACCATCAAGAACATCTGATGCTGTTTCCTGGTCTCTACAGGCCTGAACGGCTCAAAAAACCCGGTTTCCCCGGGTTTTTTTATGCATGGAAAAAACTAGGAGGATCCATTGGTGGCAATTCAGTACCCGCCGAGAGAGCGCCTGGCCAATGTGCCAACCCCGCTGCAGCCGCTAAACAGAATTACCGAAAAGTATTCCACGCCCTATGGGGGGCCGCAGCTTTGGATCAAGCGGGATGATCTTACTGAAAGCGCTATGTCCGGCAACAAACTTCGCAAGCTGGAATTCATTGTCGCTGAAGCCAAAGCGCTGGGTTGCGATACCCTGATCACGTGTGGTGGTGAGCAATCCAATCACTGTCGGGCAACCGCACTTGCAGCAGCAAAAACCGGTCTTAGGGCACACCTGATTCTTCGCGGAAAAGCGCTTTTCGGCAGTGATGAGCTGCCGGCTGATGGCAACTTGCTGGTGGACCATCTGGCCGGTGCAGCGGTATCTGTTTATCCGCTGCGGGAATATGTGGAACAGTTGCCGGCATTGTTTGAATATTGGGCTGAACATTACCGTCAACTTGGTGGTAAGGCGCTGTGTATTCCCACCGGAGGCAGTGACGGTCTCGGCATCTGGGGGTACATTAAGTGCGCAGAGGAAGTGCTGGCGGATTGTGCCGCACTGAATTTTGTGCCGGAGCATCTCGTCTGTGCCAGTGGCAGTGGCGGGACCCAGGCGGGGCTCACACTGGGCTGCCAATTGCTTGGGGTGGCGAGTGCTGTAACGGGTTATGCCGTATGTGATGATGCAGACTATTTCGTTAACAAAATAGTCGCGGATGTGGCGGATTGGCGGCAGCGCTATGGCCAGACATTCGGGTTTGATAAATCCAAAATCCAGGTGACAGATTCGTTTATCGGCCCGGGCTACGCGTTGGCGGGGCCGGAAATTTACCGAACCATTGCCGAAGCTGCGCAGTTGGAAGGGATATTGCTGGATCCTGTGTACACCGGAAAGGCCTTCCATGGTTTGTTAGAGGATGTCAGGAACGGTAAATACCGCGGCAGTAATCATTTGGTATTTGTGCACACCGGGGGGCAGTTCGGGGTGTTTCCACACCGGGCGGAATTTATGCAATATCTAGACGGGCTCTGATGGCATGCCCATTCGTAGCATCCCGTGGTAAGAAATAGATTTGCGACAAAATTGCCGGTTTTGGTTAAAAAGGTGGGTTTTTGTTTAATTTTTGGCAGAAACGAGAGCTATGCTGCCGATGGCTGGTGAATTGCTGTTCTCGTCGCAGGGAAGCTGATAACCTGCCGTGCACTTGCAGAGGCCGGTTCTTGTTTTGCTGGTTTACACAGCGAAGACTTGGCGAATAATCACACAAAATAAAAGCAGTGGGGGTTGGTTTGGAATCATTCAATCAATTGTTGTTATCCCTGGATGGACTGCTGGGGTCTGCGCCCTGGTTTCCCTGGGTTCTTCTCGGGGTGGGTTTTTTCTTTACGGTGTATCTCGGATTTCCGCAGATTCGTTATTTTGGTCACGCAATAAAGATCGTTCAGGGCAAGTACGACAAGCCTGGCGATCCAGGTGATACCTCTCACTTTCAGGCGCTGTCCACTGCGCTTTCCGGTACCGTGGGTACTGGTAATATCGGCGGTGTAGGTCTGGCAATTTTTCTTGGCGGCCCAGCGGCACTCTTCTGGATGTGGGTCACTGCCTTCCTTGGTATGACGACCAAGTTTGTCGAGGTAACCCTTTCCCACAAGTATCGTATCAAGGCCGCTGACGGCTTTTATGCGGGTGGTCCCATGTTTTACATGGAGCGCCGTCTCAATATGAAGTGGCTAGCGGTGATTTTTGCCATAGCTACCGTGATCAGTTCTTTTGGTACCGGCAGCCTGCCGCAGGTCAACAATATCGCACAGGCCATGTACGACACCTTTGGTTTGAGCAAGATGCTTACCGGTGGTGTGCTGGCAATTCTGCTTGGTCTGGTGATTATCGGCGGTATTACCCGTATCGCCAAAGTAACCTCGACCATCGTGCCTGTGATGGCGGTCTTGTATATCGTTGGCGCGCTCGGAGTGATCCTCTACAACTACCAGAACATCATTCCTTCATTCGCAGCGGTATTTTCCGATGCGTTTAACGGTAGCTCCGCGGTAGGCGGCTTCCTTGGTGCCAGCTTCGCCTATGCCTTTAATCGCGGTGTAAACCGGGGACTCTTCTCTAACGAAGCAGGGCAGGGATCCGCGCCCATTGCGCACGCCGCGGCTCGCGCCGATGAACCAGTTTCTGAGGGTATGGTTTCCCTGCTGGAGCCGTTCATTGATACCCTGATCATCTGTACGCTGACCGGCCTGGTGATTCTATCTTCCGGTGTGTGGACCGAGAAGCATATGAACCGCTTCGAACGGGCGGATATGACCATCGTCACCGGTAGCTACTCGGACAAAGATGAAGCGCAGGTGAAGCAGCTGTTCGGATACCTGAGTGGCAAACCCAGCGATGTCGGTACCTATACCGGCACCATTGTAGTGGCCGATGGGCAGCCTCTGAACAAGGGTGAATTCACTGTGCTGAACTCCCGCTCCGTGGCTGAGGATGTGGAGTTTCGGGTGGCAGGTGATAATTATTCCGGCACCTTGAAGGTTAATGATGGCCGTCTGGTAAATCCGAACGTCGATGTGTGGGGTAATTCGCTGTTGCACTCGGTAGCTCTTACAAACCGAGCCTTCCAGCGGGGCTTCTTTGGTGATTACGGCAGTTACATCGTAACGTTGGGTATTCTGCTGTTTGCTTTCTCTACCGCCATTGCCTGGTCTTACTATGGCGATCGCTCAATGATTTACCTGTTCGGCCCCAAAGCCGTGATGCCCTATCGTCTGGTGTATGTGGTGGCCTTTTTCTGGGCGGCGGTTGAGGATACGACGGTGATCTGGAACCTTTCTGCCGTTGCCATCGTATTGATGACGCTGCCTAACCTGTTCGGGATCACTATCCTGGCGAAGGAAATGAAGGATACGGTCAAGGATTACTGGAAGGATCCCAGCCACAAGTAATTCGTTGCTTGTAACCATAAAAAAACCCGGCATGCGCCGGGTTTTTTTATGGTTGAGTTGTGGTCGTTTATACGTTCAGCAGCAGGTATTCCCGCTCCCAGGAGCTGATTACCCGGTTGAACTCCTCGTATTCATCCCGTTTGATCGCCGCCCAGGCGCGCACGAAGGTATCGCCAAACATTTCCACCGCCTCAGGACATTCCGCCAGTAATGTCAGGGCGTGTTCCTGGGTTCGCGGCAGGGTGATGGGTTCACTCGAGCAGTCACCTTTGTAAGGTTCGCTGGGTTCTATCTTGTTCATCATGCCAAGGTAGCCACACGCCAGGGAGGTTGCTATCGCCAGGTAGGGGTTGCAATCGGCTCCGGGGAAGCGGTTTTCCAGGCGCTTGCCTTGCGGCGAGCTGTCCGGTACGCGAAGTCCGGTAGTGCGGTTGTCATATCCCCAATGCAGGCTTGTGGGCGCTGCCATTTCCGGTGTGAAGCGACGGTACGAGTTTACGTTGGGTGCAAAGAAGGTAATGAACCCCGGAGTGTATTTTTGCATGCCGCCAATAAAGTGCATAAAACGCTCATTTTCGGAGCCGTCGTCATTCACAAAAATGTTTTTCCCGGTTTTCGTGTCGATGACGCTCTGGTGCAAATGCAGTGCACTGCCGGGTTCATCCTCCATTGGCTTTGCCATAAAGGTCGCGTAGATACCGTGGCGCAGGGCGGTTTCACGCACGGTACGCTTGAACGTAAATACCTGGTCGGCCAGGTTCAGAGGGTCACCGTGCAGAAAGTTGATTTCCATCTGTGCGGTGCCGGACTCATGGATCAGGGTGTCCACATCTAGCCCTTGGGCCTCGCAGAAGTCGTACATGTCCTCAATGATCGGCTCGTATTCGTTCGCTGCATCGATACTGTAGGATTGCCGGGTTTTTTCCGTACGCCCGGAACGTCCTACCGGGGCAGACAGTTTTTCATCCGGGTCCAGGTTGCGCTTGACCAGATAAAATTCCACCTCCGGTGCCACCACCGGTTGCCAGCCCTGTTCAGCGTATTTTTCCAGAACAAATTTGAGGATGTTGCGGGTGCTGATGGGGTGGGGTTTTCCATCACGGGTATAGCAGTCGTGAATAATCTGGGCGGTTGGTTCGTTGGCCCAGGGGTTCAAGCGGATCGAATCCGGGTCAGGTACCAGCAGCATATCCGTGTCTGCGGGATCTACCAGTTCGTTATGTTCATCGACATAGTCACCGGTAACGGTCTGCACCAGAATACTTTCTGGCAAGCGACTGTCTTCGGTGAGGAATTTATCGGTTGGGGTAAACTTCCCCCGCGCGTTTCCGGACATGTCCGGTACCAGGCACTCGACCTCGGAAATTGAGTGTTCTGCGAGCCACTGGGTAATCTTGTCCATGGTACACCTTGTTATTGAAAGGTCTTTTCCCCGGCTGGGGTTCATTAGTATATATCCCGCCCTCAGGACCCAAATAGTCGGAGAGGGCCGGGTCGCCCGTGGGAGCTGACAAAAAAATCCCGGGGCAGGTTTTGATTATGACAGGAAACCGAATTATCATTCAATTTAAATTGAATAATGATTCGGTTTTGTGTGATGGCACTCGCCCCCCATAGCAAACTCTGTATCGTGGGGCTGGCGCTGAGGCAATACACAAGACCCGGTTTAACGGAGAGTTACCCATGCCAGCCAGCGGAACAGTCACCAAACTGCTAGGCCATATCGATTCTTATTACGCCGCCAGCGCGAATAATGCACCCCTCTATCCAGCTCTTGATCAAGTAGTTGAGGCGGATGTGTGCATCATTGGTGCTGGCTACACCGGGCTTTCCAGCGCACTACACCTCGCCGAGCAGGGCTATAAGGTGGTGGTGCTTGAGGCCGAGCGTATTGGCTGGGGGGCTTCAGGTCGTAACGGCGGCCACGTCGGGGTAGGGCAGCGCAAAGGGCAGGAAGAGCTTGAGCGGATGCTTGGCTTGGACGCAGCACGGGTTCTGTGGGACATGGGGCTGGAAGCGGTAAAGACCGTGGAAGACCTGATCCACAAGCACAACATTCAGTGCGACCTGAAGCGGGGCATCATGCACCTCGCGGCCAAGCCCAGTCACGATGGTTGGTTACGCGAAGAAGTCGAGCTGCTCAATACTCGCTATGGCTACGACAAGATGCGTTATGCGGACAGAGAAGAAGTGGGCGCGCTGGTGGGGTCCCAGCGGTTTTATGGCGGCCAGATCGACAGCGGCTCACTGCACCTGCACCCACTGAACTACGCCCTGGGCCTGGCGGCCGCTGCCGCGAACGCTGGTGTTCAATTCTATGAGTTCAGCCGCGTTACCAGTTACACCGGTGGCAGCCCGTGTGTGGTCAACACCGCCAAGGGGCAGGTGAAGGCCCGCAATGTGGTGCTGGCCTGTAATGGTTATCTGGGCAATCTGGAACCGCGGATGGCGGGGCGGATTATGCCTATCAACAACTTCATTCTCGCGACCGAGCCTCTCCCGGAAGAGACTGCGCGGGAATTGATCGCGAACGATTACGCGTTGCAAGACACCCTTTTTGTGATCAATTACTGGAAGCTTTCCGGTGATAACCGTCTGGTCTTCGGCGGAGGGGAGAACTACACCTCCCGCTTCCCTCAGGATATACGCGCATTCGTACGCAGGTACATGTTAGAAACCTACCCGCAATTGGCCGATACCCGTATTGACTATGGGTGGGGCGGTACTCTGGCGATCACCCTGAATCGAATGCCGAGTATCGGCCGTCTTGAACCCAATGTGTATTACAGCCAGGGGTACTCTGGGCACGGGGTTCCCACGGCGACTTTTGCTGGAAAACTGCTTGCGGAAGCAATTGGCGGCACGGAAGAGCAGTTTGATGTATTGTCGCGTATTCCAACGCCGAGCTTCCCCGGGGGAACGCTACTGCGTTGGCCAGGGCTGGTAGCGGGAATGCTTTATTACAGCTTGAAGGACAAGCTGGGCCGGTGAATATGAAAATTGAATATTTGTTCGGTTTGTGGGATAACAAATTGCCAAGGCCATCGCCGGGTTCATCCTGAGTGGTCGTGAATAGGTAGAAACCCGCACAACAATAACCCACGGGGAGTAACGATGACGCAATCTATCCAGCCGTTTGCCGCCAAGAAACACATCCTGGCCTCCACCATCGGTGCAGCCGTTTTGAGCATCGCCGGCGGTGCGAGCGCTGCGCCGGAAATTGAAGAGGTGACTGTCACCGCGCAGATGCGCGCAGAGTCCCTGAAAGACGTACCCATGTCCGTCAGTGCCTTTTCTGGTGAGGCGATCAAGAATTCCAACCTCAGCGATTTCAAAGATCTGTTTGCCATTACACCCGGTATATCGGGCGATACCACCGATTCCTTCTTCGATACGGTGTCCGTACGCGGTGTGAATAACAACAGTTTTGGCACCGGTAGTGATCCGGCTCTGGGTGTGTTCCTTGATGGCGTTTACCAGAGTCGCACCGGTGCCACGCCGACCATGTATGACCTGGAACGGGTAGAGATCGTCAAGGGGCCTCAAGGTACCCTATTTGGGCGCAATACGGCGTCCGGTGCCATCGCGATGACTTCCCGCAAGCCTGGTGACGTTTTTGGTGGAGAAATCTCCATCAACGCCGGCCAGTACGGCCGGGCGAATTTCGAAGGGGCCGTGGACATGCCGGTGAGTGAGGATCTCGCGCTGCGCATATCCGGTATTCACCAGCAGGAAGACGGCCATGTGAAAAACCTTGAAGGCGGCCGTAAGCTGGGTGCCAGTGAAGCGGATGCCATGCGTGTGACCGCCGTTTACAGCGGGTTTGAGAACACTAGCATGACACTGCTCGCGCAGTATGAAGACCGCATCAGTGACGGAACCATTTACCGGGCGCTGGGTACTGAAGGCGCCTATGATGAGGTTTACAACGACCAGCAGGGCACAGACCAAGCGGAAATCGGCGATGTGATTTTCACTGTCGAACACCAGTTGGGGGATATCACTCTCAGCGCTATTAGCGGCTATAAAACCCACAACTACACCTATGTCGAGGACTTTGATGGGACCGCGCAGTCCATTGATACGTTTGTGCGCGATCAGTCCGGAGATTTTTTCAGTCAGGAATTCCGCCTGACTTCCGACAACTCAGGGCCCTTTAATTGGGTGCTGGGAGCGAGTTATTACCGGGAAAACCTGAACGCTTACTTTGCCGGCGTCGATTCCGAAGACTTCATCTGTGCTGGCGCCATGGAAGTCGACTACGAGCTGGATGTGGATTCATCCATGACCTGTGAAGAGCTCGCGCTGGCGTTTCCTGATGAAATGGACGATGCCTTCTGGACCGGTGGCGACCCTTGGGAGTATGCCCCAACCGAAGGCATGTCTATTCCGGGCGGTGTCCGGGTACCGAACGGCATGTCTGTAGAAGAGGCCTATACTCGCGGTGAATTCAGCGGCTGGGGTGTATTCGCGAATACCACCTTTGACCTCACCGAGGCCACCAGTCTCGGTCTGGGTGTGCGCTACACCGAAGACCACAAAAAATACACCGTGGATTCTCCGTGGCCAGATACCTGGACCGGTGGCTGGAACTATCAGGCCATGTTTACCGATGGTCCGATTACCGGCGATAACACCTGGAGCAATATTTCCGGCCGTGCCACCGTGAATCACGATTTCAGCGATCGTGTCACCGCCTATGCCAGTGTGGCTACCGGTTACAAGTCCGGTGGTTTCGATTATCTGACCTACCGCGTAACTGATCCGGCCTTTGCAGAAGATCAGGATGCCTGGCTCGAAGAGTATGAGTGGACCGTCGATAGTGCTACCGGCGAGCCCAACAACTTTGATGAAGAACAGGTTCTGTCCTATGAGCTTGGCGTGAAAGCGCGCTTGCTGGATAACCGATTGCATGTCAATGCGGCGGCATTTCAGTACACCTATGACAATCTGCAACAGGCATTCTTTATCGGTGCCGCCGCCGTTACCCGTAATGTGGGAGAAAGCCAAGGGCGGGGTATGGAAGTGGATGCCCGCTGGTTGATCACCGATAGCCTCGACCTCTACCTGGGACTCGCCTGGCTGGATACCGAGTTCACCGGTGCGCCGGAAGAGTTGTGTGAGGATTGTGATGGTAACCAGATGGCATTCTCACCCGAGTTTTCCTCCGCTACCGTGCTGACTTATACCCGAGATCTGGGGTTCGGCACCATGGCGCTTTCCGGCGAATATACCTATACCGGTGAGCAGTTCGCCGATCTCGAAAACACCGAGGAAGTGAAGCTGGCAAGCCGTAGCCTGGTAAACCTGCGGGCGTCGCTTACCGCCCCATCGGAAAAATGGACTGCGGGTCTGTACGTCGAAAACCTTACAGGTGAGGAATACTACCACTGGGGCTACGCTGCAGCGGATTACAACCTGCCGGCTACCCAGACTGACCCCTCTCGCGGTCGTGTGGCGGGGGTTAATCTCGACTACCGATTCTGATCCGCACGTTCGTTTTCGACCTTCGTCTCACAGGATGAGCAAAAAAGCCGGCAATGATTGCCGGCTTTTTTGTTAATCAGGTGCTCTATTTGTGTTAAAAATGGCAACTCAGCAGAAAGGATTACGAAGTGTCGAGCGCAGAACAGAATCGCCGCAGAAATCAGTTGTCGCCGCGACGGGAGCCAGTACAGGCTCGGGCTCGCGAGCGCGCCCGCCAGATATTGGATACCACTGGTCGCCTGTTGGAGCAGGTAGGACTGAACGACCTAACCACGATCCGCATCGCCAAGGAGCTGGGGGTTTCGGTGGGCTCTGTATATCACTACTTCCCTAACAAGCACGCGATTCTCTATGCGATGGGGGAGCAGTGGCTGGCCAGTCTTACCGAGCGTCTGGATGATCTGGCGGCGGGCAATCTGGAAGAACTGTCGCTGAAGAATTTTCTCGGTGACCTGTTGTTTCGCTGGGAATCGGTCTATCGGGAACAGCGCGGCCTGCTGCCACTGGTGCAGGCAATGTGGGGAATCCCGGAGTTGCATGAGCTTGACCAGCGCCACGATGAGCTTGTGATCAATCATCTGGTGGATATGTTCCGGCGACTCGGCTTTACCTGTCCGCCGAATGAAACCAACCGGTTGGCCCGTGCCACCCTGGAAACCTGTCACGCCATGCTACTGGTTATTGTCAATCAGCAGGGAGTGCGCTCACGACGCACCCGGGAAGATCTGCTGAATATGTTGCTGGTGCTGTTGGAGCCCCACCGCAACGACGAAACCCCCTCGGGCCTGGATGATGTGGAGGCGCCCTGAGACAACATGAGCAGCTCATCTAGTCCATCAATAGTCGCCAGCGGTAACAACAAACTCATTATCGCGATTTCCTCGCGAGCGCTGTTCGATCTGCGCGAGAGCCACCAGGTATACGAAGAGCAGGGGGTGGAGGCGTTTGCGGCCTACCAGATTGAGCGCGAAAACGATGTGCTGCCAAAGGGGGAGGCGTTCTCCCTGGTCGAAAAATTTTTACAGATCAACCAGCGTCTCGACGGTGAGCCCAGGGTTGAGGTGATCCTGCTGTCGCGCAACAGTGCTGATACCGGGTTGCGCGTGTTCAACTCCATCGAGCACTATGGCCTGAACATCAGTCGTGCCGCGTTCTGTAATGGCGAAAGTCCTTATCGTTACATAGCCCCTTTTGGTTGCCATCTTTTTCTGTCGACCGATGGAAGCGATGTGCGACGTGCACTGGAGCAGGGTATCGCCGCGGCAACCCTTATTCCCGGAGGTGCGCGCCAGCGCGGCGATGACACTCTGCGTTTCGCATTTGATGGTGACGCGGTGATTTTTTCTGACGAGGCAGAGCAGATTTTCAAACGTGATGGTCTTGCCGCCTTTACCACCGCAGAGCGCGCCTCCGCCAGGCAACCCTTGCAGGGCGGTCCCTTCAAAGGTTTTTTGGAAGCGCTACAGCAACTGCAGGCAGAGTTTCATCCAGAAAGCTGTCCCATCCGAACAGCGCTGGTCACCGCGCGCTCCGCACCTGCACATGAGCGCGTAATCCGAACTCTGCGCGAATGGAACATCCGCATCGACGAGTCCATTTTTCTTGGGGGGCTTCCAAAAGGGGAGTTCCTGCGGGCCTTTGGTGCCGATGTATTTTTTGATGACCAGCCCAACCACTGCGCTTCGGCAGCCGCCCATGTGGCAACCGGTCATGTCCCTCACGGCATTGCCAATGTCGAAGTGTAAATCGGTGTAACCGCTTCTCGCCGGCGTTTCATTCTGTAACTCTTTTCAACACGATTGTCATTTGTCGAGGTTTATCTGTTGGCTCGCTGCAGGTTTCGCTGCTATGCTTTTGCCGCATATAGGTATAGAGTTTTTATAACCAACAGTTGGCGTAAAAATGAGCATTGTCAGTGCCTGACGAGTGCTGCCAACGTTTGACAGGGAGAGGCTATGAAGCTGCAGCAGCTGCGTTATATCTGGGAAGTGGCGCACCACGACCTCAATGTATCTGCCACGGCACAGAGTCTATTCACCTCACAACCGGGTATCAGTAAACAGATCCGGCTGCTTGAGGACGAGCTTGGCGTGGAGATTTTTGCACGCAGTGGCAAACACTTGACGCGGGTCACTCCGGCCGGAGAGGCCATTTTGAAAACCGCCGGCGAAATCATGCGCAAGGTGGAAAATATCAAGCAGGTGGCGCAGGAGTTCAGCAACGACAAGCGCGGCAGCCTCGCCATTGCTACCACCCATACCCAAGCCCGCTATGCGTTGCCTCCGGTGATCAAGGGGTTTATCGCCCGTTACCCTGAAGTGTCTCTGCACATGCATCAGGGCACGCCCATGCAAATCTCAGAAATGGCGGCAGACGGTACGGCAGACTTTGCCATTGCCACCGAGGCGCTGGAACTGTTCAGTGATCTGGTGATGATGCCCGTGTATCGGTGGAATCGCTGTATTCTGGTCCCCAAGGGGCACGAGCTTTGCCAGCTTTCCAAGCTTACTCTGGAGGAGGTCGCCAAGTACCCGATCGTGACCTACGTATTTGGTTTTACCGGGCGTTCAAAGCTGGATGAAGCCTTTCTGGAAAAAGGTCTTTCGCCGAAGGTGGTATTTACCGCAGCCGATGCGGATGTGATCAAAACCTATGTGCGACTTGGGCTGGGCATCGGCATTGTTGCAGATATGGCTGCGGTGGAAGATGAAGACAGTGATCTGGTAGCACTCGATGCCAGTGAGCTGTTCCAATCCAGTGTGACCAAGATCGGCTTCCGCAAGGGGATTTTCCTGCGAGGATTTATGTACGAATTTATCCAGCAATTCGCGCCCCACCTGACCCGCGAAGTGGTCGAGCAGGCCGCCCAGGCCTCTTCCCGTGCGGAGATCGATGAGCTCTTTTCGCATATTGATCTGCCCGTTTACTAGATATTCCTCCAGACAGAGACGAAAAAGCCCGGGCAAAATGGCCGGGCTTTTCGGTGTGCTTTGATATCAGGGGCTGCCTGGTCAGGCTGAGGCTTTGTTCAAAACCTCTTTGACAAATTTGAAGTACACCGTATAAACCTCTGGTTCCTGACCCTCTGCTTCCACTACAAAAAATGGCGCACGCTGAACATTAAGGCGCTGCGCCATTTGCATGCCAGGGCTTTGAGGATCTCGCTCGTCGGCAATCAATACCTGATCGAGAAACTTTTCCTGGTCGTTTTCCTTGAGCTTTTGTTCTACATCCCGGCACTTCGCACACAGAGAACCATCGGCAAGAATTTTTTTGACCAGGGTAATACGCATCTGTCACTGCCTTATGTTAATGCGGACCAACTGCTGCCCGGATCATTCCGGACCTGCATGAATTCGGTTGAGAGAAATAGTGGCGCGGAATCTACCAGAGGCAGCGGGTTCAGGGAAATACCAAACGGCGATAGCTCTATAACTGTCGTGACGGCCTGAGGTTGGCTGCAGAACTCATTGTACAAGTCATCGGGAGGATTGCCGGAATCAGGGAAACCGGCTCTCGAGTGTTTCCAGAATCAGCCGGACTTTATCGAGACACTCCCTGTGCTCGGCGGCTGGGTCCGAGTCGGCCACGATACCGCCGCCGGCGGCACAGCTGATCTTGCCAGCGGCGGCCGTCAGTGTCCGAATAGCAATATTGGTATCGGCGCGGCCGCAGCTGCTGATGTAGCCGATGCTCCCGCAGTAAGCACCCCGGGGACTCAATTCCAGCTCGCGAATAATTTCCATCGCGCGGCGCTTGGGAGCGCCAGTAATCGACCCGCCGGGGAAACAGGCTTCCAGTACCTGTGGGAATTCCACGTCTTCCGGAACCTGCCCGGTAATGGTGCTCACCAGGTGGTGGACATTGGCAAAGCTCTGCAGCTCGAAAAGTGCCGGTACCCGCACGCTGCCGCGGCGGCACACTTTGCCAAAGTCATTGCGCAGCAGATCGACAATCATCAGGTTTTCCGCGCGGTCTTTGCGGCTGGCCATAAGGGACCTGGCGAACGCGGAGTCCTCCACCGGGTCGCCACTGCGGGGAGCTGTGCCTTTGATCGGCTCGGTCTGCAGAAAGCTGCCGTCGGCGCGAATAAAGCGCTCGGGAGAAAGACTGAGGAGCTGCCCTTCCGGTAGGGCAAGAAACGCGGAGAATGGGCCCGCTACCCTCTGCCGCAAGGCCAGATACGCGGCGAAGGTATTGCCTTCGTAGCACGCATCAAAGCGTTGGGTGAAGTTCGCCTGATAGATGTCACCAGCGCGAATGTATTCGAGGATGCGCGAGATCTGAGCCTGATACTGCTCGGCGGTGAACTCATGCTTGAACGTAGAAGTCAGGCGGAAGTGTTCCGCCGCCGGCGTCCTGTGCCAATCCAGGCCACTAAATCGTGCGCGCAGGTCCCGTTTTTGCGGTTCGGTGCAGGCTGGATGAAACACCAGGTGACTGGCTTGTAACTGGTGATCGACGATCAGCGCCCAGGTGTAAAGTCCGAAGTAGCCGCCGGGCAACGGTGTTTTGCGATTGTCCGGTGGCAGAAAGTTGCTACTGCTACCAATTTCATAGCCTGCGTAGCCGATTACACCACCGCAGAACGGGAGTTGTTGATCTTCTTCCTGGGGCGCCAGTTCGCACAGAAGGTCGTCTATCTGTTGGAAAGGCGTGTTGCTGTCTGCACTCAATCGCAGATCTGATATCGGGTCGGCACTGAGTATGTCAAAGCGGCCGCCGCGAGCACTGGGATTTCCGGAGTCTAACCAAACGGGGCAGGGCAGATCCGCCAGCGCTGCGAATGCGGCACCGGTATTCATCGAATAAGGCAGGGAAATGATTTGCAAAACGTCAACCAGATATCCGGGCACACTCACCACAAAGAGTGCACCATTTGAGCGGAGCTACTTTACTCCAAAACCAGCCCTGCGCCTATTCACTTCAAGGCGTTTCCCGCTAGCTGTGGCATAGCTCCAGGCTGGCCCGAGGTTACCTCGAAACACCCATCTAGCGGGCGCTTATCACGGCTGCCGGCAACGAGTTGTCAGAATCCTGTGCCCTTAACAAAATCTAGCTGATTTTACGCTCGATTCCTGCCTGGGACATCAGGCGGGTAGCGAGTTCCTCTACCGAGAGTTCGGTGGCGTCCAGGTAGGGGATTTGGCTGCGCCGCAACATCTGTTCAACTTGGCGCACTTCAAATTCGCACTGCTCAGGCGAGGCGTAGCGGCTATTGGCCCTGCGTTCCTGGCGGATACTCATCAGGCGGCGGGGATCAATGGTGAGCCCGAAAAGTTTGTGTTGAAAGGGACGCAGTATTTTCGGCAGCGCGGTAGAGTCCATGTCCTCTTCCGTGATCGGGTAGTTCGCGGCGCGCAAGCCGAACTGCAGGGCGAGGTAGAGGCAGGTCGGGGTTTTACCTGAGCGCGAGACGCCCACCAGAATAATATCGGCACTTTCAAATTCGCGGGTGCGGCGACCGTCGTCGTTGTCCATGGCAAAGTGAACGGCATCGATACGCGCGGTATAGCGGCGATCATTGGCGATACCGTGTGAAATGCCGACGGTGTGTGCGGGATCAGTGCCGAACAGGGCGGCGAGTGGCGCGAGATAGCTTTCAAACACATCGAGCATCAACGCAGAGCTTTGATGCAATTGCCTGCGAATGTCGTCCGAGATGATGCTGGAGATGACTATTGGCTGTAGGCCGGATTCACTCGCGGCGCGCTCGATACGATGAAGTACCTGGTTGAGCCGTTCATCCGAGTCCACATAGGGCAGGGTTACCTGTTCGACCTGCTGATTGCGAAACTGTGCCAGCAGGCTGTGGCCAATGGCTTCCACGGTGAGGCCGGTGCCGTCGGAGATGAAAAATGCCGTGCGCTTTTTGTAGTCGGTGGTTTCCGGTGCTGTGACGCCAGCGCGTATTTCACTCATGGTCTCTGGTTTCCTGGTTTCGCATCGGCATTTGACGGATGGCGGTTGAATAATTTTGTTAATGGTATATCACTGCCCACGAAAATTCGTGTGTGCAATTTGGCATCCGCCCAAGGCCAGGAATCTCGGCTGCTCCCAATTCTTGTAGGAGAATTACAACAAAAATAGCGCAATTTTGGCCGGGTTTGCGGGGTATTATTTACAAATCCCATCCTTATAATCTGCCGCCAGAACAGTAGTTGCAGAGGGCAATCCATTGACCACTTACACCATCGATTTCGCGAAGCTGGGCATGGCGGATGTCGACAAGGTCGGCGGCAAAAACGCATCCCTGGGGGAAATGATTTCCTCCCTTTCCGGGGCCGGAGTCAGTGTTCCGGGCGGCTTTGCCACTACCGCGGACGCTTTTCGCGAATTTCTCGCCGGTGCACAGCTGGATACCCGTATCGCTGAGCGACTGCAGGGTCTGGATGTTGAGGACGTTATTGCGCTGGCCGCCGCCGGTGACGAAATTCGCAACTGGCTGCTAGACACCCCATTTCCCGCACAGCTGGAGGCGGAAATTCGCTCTGGCTACGAGGCTCTTGGCGGCGGTGAGACCGCTGTAGCGGTGCGCTCCTCCGCAACCGCGGAAGATCTGCCAGATGCGTCTTTCGCCGGTCAGCAGGAAACCTTCCTGAATATCCGCGGCATCGACGCGGTACTGCAGGCGGTCAAAGAGGTCTTTGCCTCCTTGTACAACGACCGTGCAATCGCTTACCGGGTACACACTGGCTACGCGGACGTAGGCGTGGCCCTGTCTGCGGGTATCCAGCACATGGTGCGCAGTGAAACCGGTGCCTCCGGGGTAATGTTCACACTGGATACCGAAAGCGGTTTCCGCGATGTGATTTTCATTACCGCAGCCTACGGTCTCGGTGAGACGGTAGTACAGGGGGCGGTGAATCCGGACGAATTCTACCTGTACAAGCCGGCCCTGGATGCCGGGCGCCCGGCCATCCTGCGCCGCAATCGCGGAAGCAAGGCAATCAAGATGGTTTACGACCAGAGCGGCGAATGTGGCCGTTCCGTCAAAACCGTGCAGGTGGCGGAAGCGGATCGCCTGCGCTTTTCCCTGAGCGACACCGAGCTTACAGATCTGGCCATTCAGGCTCGCCGTATCGAAGAACACTACCAGCGCCCGATGGACATTGAATGGGCTAAAGACGGTGATACTGGCAAGCTGTTTATTGTCCAGGCGCGTCCGGAGACCGTGCGCTCCCGCGATACCGGCACCAGTATCGAGCGTTACAAGTTGCATGAGCGTAGCGATATCCTCTGCGAGGGCCGGGCTATCGGTCAGCGCATCGGCGCCGGTCGCGTGCGGGTGTTGGAGTCCGTTGAGGACATGGCCAAAATGCAGGACGGTGAGGTGCTGGTCACCGACATGACCGACCCGGATTGGGAGCCGGTACTAAAAAAAGCCAGTGCGATTGTGACCAACCGCGGTGGCCGTACCTGTCACGCGGCGATCATCGCGCGCGAGCTGGGTATTCCCGCCGTAGTGGGTTGTGGCGATGCCACTGAAAAGCTGTCCACCGGTACACCGGTTACCGTCACCTGTGCCGAAGGCGATGCGGGCTTCGTCATGGCAGGTGAGCTTGACTTCGAGCGTTCGCTCACCGAAGTCAGCGATATGCCGGATCTGCCGTTTAAAATCATGCTGAATGTCGGTAACCCGGATCGCGCCTTTGCCTTCTCCAACCTGCCGAACCAGGGTGTCGGACTTGCGCGACTGGAGTTTATCCTGAACCGCATGATCGGCATTCACCCCAAGGCACTGCTGGAGCTGGACAAGCTGCCGATGGATCTGCAAAAGAACATCCGCAACCGCATCGGTGGCTACGCGTCTCCAGAAGAGTTTATCGTCGAAAAGCTTGTGGAGGGCATCTCCACCCTGGCGGCGGCCTTTGCCCCCAACCGCACGATCGTGCGCTTGTCGGACTTCAAGTCGAACGAGTACGCGCACCTGGTCGGCGGGCAGATGTACGAGCCCAGTGAAGAAAACCCCATGCTGGGCTTCCGCGGCGCTTCGCGTTATCGCTCCAAGGACTTCCGCGAGTGCTTTGCGCTGGAATGCCGTGCACTGAAAAAGGTGCGCGACGAAATGGGGCTCACCAATGTAGAAATCATGGTGCCTTTCGTGCGCACACCGGACGAGGCGCGTCAGGTTGTCGAGCTGTTGGAACAGAACGGTCTGAAACGTGGAGAGAATGGCCTCAAGGTCATCATGATGTGCGAACTCCCGTCCAATGCCTTACTGGCGGACGAGTTCCTGCAATATTTCGACGGTTTTTCCATCGGTTCCAATGACCTGACCCAGCTGACGCTGGGGCTGGACCGTGATTCCGGCCTGGTGGCGGAACTGTTTGATGAGCGTGACCCAGCGGTGAAAATGCTGCTGTCCCGCGCCATCCAGGCCTGTAAAAATGCCGGTAAATATGTCGGTATCTGTGGCCAGGGGCCGTCAGATCACAAGGACTTTGCGCAGTGGTTGATGGAAGAGGGGATCGACAGTGTTTCCCTGAACCCGGACACCGCGGTGGATACCTGGCTGTATCTGGCGAACTCTCAGGCGTAAGGAAAACCCAGAACCTTGCCGCGCAGCCCTGCTCCGGAACTGAAAAAAGCGACCTTTCCAGGTCGCTTTTTTTGTGTCTGTCCGTGAAACAATTTCCTAAAGTCTTGCGCAGGTTTGCAAACGAGGATTTGTTGAATGGGCATCCTTGTTCTTGTGAACATCAGGCAATTACCTTAAGTGCATTGCCAAACCCGATAAAACCCGCTTTTCGGCATAAAAAGTATTCTAAGCGTGGAGAGCCCGCTCAATAGAATCGAAAGAGTCCCTGTTATATCGAGAGTTTCAGGGGGACTGTTTATACAAACAGGAATCTTCGATTGAAGTATTGATTGAGGTGTTGTCATGCAAAAATCTTCGTCGTCTACGCCAGAAAAATATCTCACAGAGCTGATACCTCTTGCCTGTGCCGGCGATCTGTCGGCAAGTGGAACCGCAACATCGGGTTATTACCGCAGTGTTGCCGCTGCCGACAAGGCCTCCCGGGAGATGCATCGACTGCTGGTGGCTGCCATGCTATTTGTGGGCGTTCTCGTTGGCAGCCTGTGGCCGAGCTTGGGGAATGCGTATACGGGAACCAACTGGTTCGATGACGACGCAGCGATGCATTCGTCCGGTTCACCGTCGATCCGGATCAACCTTAGTGAACAGAAGGCGTACTTCTATAAAGGTAGCCGTCTCGTTGGCGTGTCTAACGTATCGTCGGGAAAGGCCGGCTTTCGAACCAGTGCGGGCCACTTCCGGGTACTGGCCAAGCGTCCCAACCACCGCTCCACCATTTACGGCAGCTATGTAGACCGCAGTACCGGAAGGGTGGTGAAGGCAGACGTGGATACCCGCAAGCATCGCCGTCCTCCGGGCACCTACTACCGCGGCGCGAAAATGAATCACTATATCCGCTTTAATGGTGGTATCGGACTGCACGCATCGGGGCATGTTCCGCGCTACCCCGCGTCCCACGGGTGTGTGCGTATGCCGCCGCATATGGCGCAAAAGTTCTTCCAATATGCCCGCGTCGGAATGCCTGTTCGCGTGAGTTATTGAAGCAGGCCTCCAGCAGGAGTGAAGGGATGTAGTGATTGTGCGGATATTTTCCGTTGCAGCACGTGCAAATGCCGGGATTATCCATCAGGGTAATACCCGGCATTTTTATAGGTGCGCTGTGTTGCCTATCTGCAAGCGCTATGATGGCAGCCACCTATATATGCACTGATTTTTACTCCAAGGAGGCGATCCATGAGCCAGCGTATTTCCACCCCGGACCTGTGCGATGAATACCCGGACCTGATACAGGTGCTGGAACCCATGTTCATTAACTACGGCGGTAAAGAGCAATTTGGGGGAGAGATCGTCACCATCAAATGCTTTGAAGACAATTCACTGGTGCGGGAACAGGTGGCTAAGGCGGGCAGGGGCAAAGTGCTGGTGGTGGATGCGGGCGGCTCCATGCGGCGCGCGTGTCTCGGTGATCTGCTGGCTGAAAAGGCCTGCGTCAATGGGTGGGAGGGGATCCTGATGTACGGGTGTATCCGCGATGTGGATGCCATTTCTGAGCTAGAGTTAGGAGTACAGGCGCTGGGAAGCCACCCTATGAAAACCGATAAAAAAGGTATCGGCGAACTTAACGTTGCGGTGACTTTTGGCGGCGTCACCTTTAAACCGGGAGAGTATGTGTACGCTGATAATAACGGTGTGATAGTTTCTCCCCAATCACTTATAGAAATTGGAAATATCTGAGCCTGCCTTATTTGCGCTGATCCTGCTGTCTGCGCTTGCTCACGCCGTATGGAATGCGGTTGTCAAACACAGCGAAGAAGGATTTCTACAACTGGCGATGATTCGCAGTGTCGGCCTGCTTGTGGGTGCGGCACTGGCTACCCAGTTGCCGCTGCCGGGAGAGAATGCGCTGGGGTTTCTGCTCGGCGGGGCCTTCTTTCAATACCTGTATTTCTACCTGCTTTCCCGTTCCTATCTAGCGCTGGATTATGGCACCGCATACCCCATGGCACGCGGGGTAACCCCGCTTATGGTTGCTACCGCCGCGCTTCTATTTCTGGATGAGTCTCTGCAGCCATTGCAGTTGACCGGTATTTTGCTGGTTACTTGCGGTATTTTTGCCCTGATCATGAAGGAGCTTCGCGTCAGCGGGAAAGGAATTTTCTATTCCCTGGGTACGGGTATTGCCATTACCGGGTACACCACATTGGGGGCTGCTGGCGTGCGCACCGTAGAGAATCCCCTTAGTTATGTGGCCTGGCTCGAAATCCTGTCTGGTGGCGGCATCATACTCACGGTTCTGCTCACCCGGCCGCTGATCGGGTTCGCCTTTGCTCGCACCCACTTTGTCCGTAGCTCGGTTTCCGGGGTACTGGCGACCTGCGGCTTTGGCATCGCACTGTGGGCCACCTCCGTAATGCCGGTGGCGGCAGTTGCCGCCACCCGTGAAGTCAGTATTCTGTTTGCCGCGGTAATATCCGTGGTGCTGCTGAATGAACGCTTCTCCGCGCACAGGGTATTTGCCGCGTTGATAATTTTTACTGGCATTGGCACTCTGGCACTTGCCTGATCGGCGTTTTGCCTATAGTTGCAGGCTAACGTCTAGTTGCAGGCTAAAGTCGCCGGTAAATCACCATTCCTCACTGCGTGTCTACAGCGACGCCGCTGCTGTCGGCCAACAAATTTCTCAAACAAGGATAAGTAATGAGTACCCTGCGCCAGAAGTGGATCACTACCCCCCTGTTGAAATGGATCAAAAAGGTCTTGCCGCCAATCTCGGATACCGAACGGGAGGCGATGGAGGCGGGAGAGGTATGGTGGGACGCACAACTCCTTTCGGGTAAGCCAGACTGGGAACAGTTACTGAATATGGGGCCACCTGAACTGAGCGAGGCAGAACAGGCTTTTCTTAACGGGCCGGTAGAGGAACTCTGCCGTATGCTCGACGACTGGCAGATCTCCTACGAAGACCACGATATATCCCCTGAAATCTGGGACTTCCTCAAGAAAAACCGCTTTTTCGGTATTATTATTCCCGAGCAATTTGGCGGCCTCGGCTTCTCCCCCTCGGCACATGCGCAAATCGTCACCAAGATTTCCACCCGCAGCACCACGGTCGGCGTCACTGTCATGGTGCCCAATTCTCTCGGCCCGGGAGAATTGCTGATGGCACATGGCACCGAAGCGCAAAAGAACTACTACCTGCCGCGACTGGCTGATGGACAGGAAATCCCCTGTTTTGGTCTCACCAGTCCGGAGGCCGGGTCCGATGCCGCTTCAATGGTCGACCATGGAGTGGTCTGCTACGAGGAGTATCAGGGCGAAAAGACCCTGGGTATGCGGGTGAACTGGCACAAACGCTATATCACCCTGGGGCCAGTGGCGACCATTCTCGGACTGGCCTTCAAGCTGTATGACCCGGAACACATTCTTGGTGATCAGGAGGAACTGGGCATCACCGTTGCTCTGGTGCCGACAGACACCCCCGGAGTAACCATTGGGCAGCGGCATATCCCCGCGTTGCAGGCGTTTATGAACGGTCCCAACTGGGGCAAGGACGTCTTTCTTCCCATGGACTGGATTATCGGCGGTCAGGAGAACATTGGCCGCGGCTGGCATATGTTGATGAGCGCGCTGGCTGCCGGGCGGGGCATCTCGCTGCCGTCGCTGTCTACTGGCGGGGCCAAACTCGCCGCGCGTACCACCGGTGCCTACGCCCACGTTCGCGAGCAGTTCGGGATTCCCATCGGCAAGTTCGAAGGCGTACAGCGTCGTCTTGCAGAAATTGCCGGTATTGCCTATGTACTGGATTCCGCCCACAAAACCACCACCCGCGCGCTGGATCAGGGGCGCAAGCCGGCCGTCATTTCTGCGATTATGAAGGCACATGCCACCAATGGACTGCGCCAGGCGATCAACGATGCCATGGACATTCATGCGGGCAAGGCGGTCATCGATGGCCCGAGTAATTATCTGGGGAATGTGTACCGTGCTGTGCCGGTCGCTATTACGGTGGAAGGGGCCAATATCCTGACCCGCAGCCTGATGATCTTCGGGCAGGGCGCCATCCGTTGTCATCCCTATCTGTTGCAGGAAATGGAGGCCGCCACCAACCCGGATCATGATGCCGGGGTGCAAGAGCTGGATGCATTGCTGCCGAAACATTTCCTGTTCCAGGTTAAAACTTTCGCCCGCGCGGTGTTCCACGGCTGGACCGGTGGGCTTTTTGCCAGCAGCCCGAAAGGCGTCGGCGATGCGACCAAGTACTATCGGCAGATGAACCGCTACTCGGCGGTACTGACGCTGGTGACCGAAATCTCACTGATGTCGCTGGGCGGTGAGCTCAAGCGCAAGGAAATGATTTCTGCACGGCTCGGAGATGTATTGAGCGAACTCTACCTGATGAGCTGCACACTGAAGCGATTCAAGGACGACGGAAGCCCGAGGACAGATCGACCACTGCTGGAATTTGCCATGCGCTCCGGCTTTCACAATATTGAAGTGAGCCTGATTGAGGTCTTCCACAATTTCCCCCTGCGCTTTGTCGGACAGTTGATGCAGTTCCTGACCATGCCCTGGGGACACAGTATCCGCGCAGCTTCCGACCGTCAGGCACAGGCCTGCGCCAACCTGATAATGGAACCCTCGGAAACCCGCGACCGTTTGACTGCCGGTGTATTCCCCGGTGTTACCGGTGACGGTATCGATATCGTCGAGAAGGCGTTTCTGAGCAGCCACGAAACGGCGGCTATTCGTGAAAAGATGAAGAAGGGCGGATTGCGTGCCTTGCGGCCGGATACCATCGACAAAGCCGTGGCCGATAAGCTGATTACCGAGGAGGAGGGCGCGCAGATCAAAGTAACCTTCGATGCAGTAGACAAGGCGATCCAGGTCGACCACTTCGAATCATTGTCCAAATCCGCCTGATCGGGTGGTGTTGCACGCCACCAAATCAATCGGATTGCAAATCGCAGAGGGGTATCCATGGCACAAGCGGATACGTTCAGCACCGCAGAGGCCTGTGTTGATGCGGTGCTTGCAAAGGTTGGCAAGCGGGTGGTGCTGGGGTTGCCACTGGCTATCGGCAAGGCCAACCACTTTGTCAATGCCATCTACGCGCGCGCGGAGCGCGATCCGGAAATTTCCCTTACGATCTTCACTGCCCTTACCCTGGAGCGCCCATCTGCCAGTAGCGAGTTGCAGCGGCGCTTTGTCCAGCCGCTGCTGGATCGTCTCTACAGTGACTACCAGGACCTTGCCTACAATCAGGCACGCCGCAAAGGCCTGTTGCCGAAGAATGTCGAAGTGTGTGAGTTTTTCATGCAGCCCGGCAGCTTCCTGCATTCTCCCTCCGCACAACAAAGCTATGTCAGCGCCAATTACACCCATGTACCCCGGGATCTTCTCGACAGGGGCGTCAATGTGGTCGCGCAGATGGTGTCACCAGCGCCGGATGACAGCGGTGATTTCAGCCTGAGCAGTAATCCGGATCTAACCCTGCCATTGGTGGCGCTGGCGCAGGCGAGCGATTATCCGCACATCACCATGGTTGCGGAGGTGAATCCGCAGTTGCCGTTTCTCGGTGGGGATGCGCGGGTTGGGCGCAAGTTGTTTGATTTTATTCTTGAAGGCGACACCTTCGATTGCCAGATATTTCCGGCACCCAATCCACCGGTGCAGCTGACAGAGTATGCCCTGGCTTTCCATATCGCCGGTCTTATCAAGGACGGCGGCACTTTGCAGATCGGCATCGGCGCCCTGGGAGACGCTATCTGCCATGTGTTGCGATTGCGTCACGGCAACAACCGGGATTACCGGGAAATCCTGCAGTCTTTGCACGGAGATGGCGAACATCGATTATGTAAATTGCCGCTTGAGCTGGGCGTCTTTGAGAACGGATTGTATGGTGCGAGTGAGATGGTAACCGAAGGTTTCCTGCACCTGCGCCGGGCCGGTGTACTCAAGCGAGAAGTCTGTGGCGATGCGTCGCTGCAACAGCTGTTGAACGCCGGCAAAGTAAGTGACGTCGTGGATGAGAAGCTGCTGATTGCACTGCGAGAGGCGGGGCGCGTGCAGTGTCCACTCCGCGAGGAGGACACCAAATTCCTTCAGGCTATGGGTATCGTCGACCCCAGTTACAGTTGGCGAGGGCATAAATTTCTCGACCAAAACGGGGAGCTTGAAGAGTGCGACCTGCACAGCAGTGGCGGGCGAAAAAAATTGCTCGGCGCCTGCGCGGGCCGGAAGCTTCCAGGTACCTGGTTGCACGGTGGCTTTTATCTCGGCTCGGGCGCCATGTATAAAGCACTGCGGGAATTGCCCGCGGGTGAAATGGCCGGAATCAATATGACCGCGATCGATTTCATCAACGAGTTACAGCAGGACAGGGCGCTCAAAATCGCCCAACGCCAACACGCGCGGTTCGTGAATTCCGCGATGATGGTTACCCTGAATGGGGCGGTGATTTCCGATGGTTTGGAAAATGCGCAGGTGGTTAGCGGCGTTGGGGGCCAATACAACTTTGTCGCCATGGCCCATGAGCTGCCCGGGGCCCGTTCTATTATTACCCTTCCTAGTACCCGCCAGAGCGCGGGGCATATCCGCAGCAACCTGGTGTGGGAATATCCCCACTGCACCATCCCCCGTCATTTGCGGGATATCGTGGTAACTGAGTACGGCGTGGCTGACTTACGGGGTAAATGCGATCGCGATGTGATCGTCGCCTTGCTGTGTATTACCGATTCGCGCTTTCAGCAGGAGTTGCTGGAGAAGGCCAAATCAGCCCACAAAGTAGAGGGGGGCTATGAAATTCCTGCTGAATTTACCAACAACACCCCGGAACGTATTCGGTCCGTGTTCCAGCAGGGACATCGCCGGCAGCTGCTACCTTACTACCCGCTGGGGACCGACTTGACTCGTGAAGAGGCGCAGCTAGCCATAGGACTCAAGGCGCTAAAGGAAGAGGGACGGAAAATCTGGGAACTATGGCCGCTGCTGCGCCGGGGGCGCAAGGTGTGCAAAAGCCAGGCGCCAGAGTACCGGGACATTCACGCCTGTCTCGAGCGTATGGAATTTGAATACAGCGATACATTCGAGCATCGTCTCGAGGCATATCTTGTGGCGGGGTCTCTACTGCTCAACCTGGACAATGACCGCCTGCTAGGGGATGTCACAGATCCGACCGCCGCGGAGTAACCAGCAACCCAAGGATTCACCCATATTCGGGGGCATCTGTCCTGTGCGTTTGTTGAATCCTTTCTAACCCAGGCTAAGCATTTGGTCTAAATTTGTGAATAATCCGCATAAGTAGATAGCGGATTGTCGGGCTAATCATTGCCCGCTGGCGTCAATGAATGCGGTGTTGAGCCAGTTCCGGATTCGATTTATCGGTAGGAGTGACATTTCATGGATATGAAGATTTACCGTGTTGGGTCCCAGCCATCGATCGCTGGTCCTGAAGCAACCTTTACGGGAAATGTCCGGATCGATCCGTTGTTCAGCCCTACTGAGCCAGCTCGAACTTCCGCCGCGTTGGTGATTTTTGAGCCGGGCGCCCGTTCAGCCTGGCATACCCATCCTCTGGGCCAACATCTCATCGTCACTGCTGGTTGTGGCTGGACTCAATGTTGGGGTGGGCCCAAAAGGGAGATCCGTGCGGGGGATGTTGTGTTCTGTAACTGCGGTAAAAAGCATTGGCACGGGGCTACCGATACCACCAGCATGAGCCACATTGCGATCCAGGAAGCGCTTGACGGTTCTCCAGTGAATTGGCTGGAGAAAGTAAGTGATGAGCAATACCACTCTCCAGTAGAGACTGATTGAGAGCGCTTTCTGGGCTGGTCATGACAAAAAGCGCTCGGGAGCTTGTGAGGTGTCAATGATCGAAATGTTACCTTTGAAGTAGTTCATAAGGAGCTTCTACTTTAACTGACTGGCCTGTATCGCGGTGAGTGCAATGGTATAGACGATGTCGTCCACCAGCGCACCCCGCGATAAATCGTTAACCGGCTTGCGCATGCCCTGTAACATCGGGCCAATACTGATCAGGTCTGCACTGCGTTGTACGGCCTTGTAGGTGGTATTGCCGGTATTCAGGTCGGGGAAAATAAATACGGTTGCGCGTCCCGCCACCGGACTGTCCGGGGCTTTTTTCCTCGCTACATTTTCCATGATCGCGGCGTCGTACTGCAGCGGCCCATCGATAATCAGGTCGGGCCTTTTTTCCTGTGCGAGTTTGGTCGCTTCGCGCACTTTTTCCACATCGCTGCCACTGCCGGAAGTTCCGGTAGAGTAGCTGATCATGGCTACTCTGGGTTCGATACCAAATGCGCTCGCAGAGTCGGCGGACTGAATGGCGATATCCGCCAGTTCCTGCGCATCCGGATCGGGGTTGATCGCGCAGTCGCCATAAACCAGCACCTGATCTGGCAATAGCATAAAAAACACCGAAGAAACCAGGGCCGCGCCCGGTGCGGTCTTGATCAGTTGCAGCGCGGGACGGATGGTATTGGCGGTGGTGTGGACTGCGCCGGAGACCAGACCGTCCACTTCGCCTTCCGCCAGCATCATGGTGCCTAGCACCACATTGTCCTGCAGCTGCTCCTTGGCGACGATTTCGGTCAGCCCCTTGCTTTTGCGTAGCTTCACCATTGGCTCAACGTACTTACCGCGCGCACTGCGCGGATCGATGATTTCGATCTTGTCGTTGAGACTGAGTCCTTGCTGTTCAGCAACCCGGTGTATTTCTTTCGGATCGCCCAGCAATACCGGCCGCGCGATACCGCGCTCGGCACAGATCAGTGCGGCTTTCACGGTGCGTGGCTCATCGCCCTCCGGCAATACAATACGCTTGTTGGCGCGCCGGGCCAGTTCGGTGAGATGAAAGCGGAAAGCCGGCGGTGACAGGCGCTTGGGGCGATTGGAGTCGCGGCCAAGAGATTCCACCCAGTGGTTGTCGAGGTGGCCGGCGATAAAGTCCTGGACCTTTTCGATACGCTCCAGGTCATCGGTGGGAGTCTCGGTATTGAAGGACTGTAACTGCAGAGCCGTCTGCCAGGTATTGGTGCCAACCAGAATCACCGGTAAACCGGTTTCCATGGCCGGTGCGCAGAGCTTGCGTACCTGTGGCTCGAGGTAATAAGCACCGGTTAACAGCAGGCAGCCGATTTTTACTCCGTTCATGGCTGCCAGACAGGCGGCGACGATAACATCGGGCCGGTCCCCGGACGTTACCAGCATGGAGCCGGGCTCAAAGCGATAAATCATGTTTGCCAGCGAGCGGGAGCAGAAGGTGATACTGCGCAGCCTGCGTGTTTCCAGTTCCCCGTAATTGATGACTTCGGCGGAAAAATGATCGGCGAGGTCCTTGGCGCGGGGCGCTATCAGGTCTGCGTTCCAGGGAATACAGCCGATGATCGGCAGTGGACTCTTGCCAAACAGAGCAAGAATTTCCAGGTTGCCGCGGCGCGCTCTCGGCGCCTCGAACATGCCGGTAATATCCGCGCCGGGGGTGTCCGGTAGCTGGGAGGGGGCGCCAACCTTGTTGACAATACAGCCGACCACACGCCCAGATTTGGCACCGCCAAAACTGGCCATGGCCATTTCCAGCCGGTCTTTCAGCTGCTGGGTGGAGTCGAGGTTCGGACATACCACCAGCACGATTTCCGCGTCCAGGGTTTTGGCAATCTGCAGATTCAGCTGGCTTGCCAGCTGGTTTTCCGCATTGGGTACCAGTCCCTCGACAATCGCGACATCGGCGACTCTGGCGCACTCCTGAAAGCGTGCGAGTATGTCCTCAAGCAGCTCCGAAAGATCTCCGCGCCCGATCATGGATTCAGCGTGTTGCATGCTGAATGAATCGGGGACGTTGAGGCTGGAGGCACTGCGCAATATTTCATTGCTGCGATCGCGGTGCTTTTCGTTTTTCACCGCTTCGGTGACGGGCTTGAAAAAACTGACGCTGACACCGTTGCGCTCCAGCGCGCGCAGGGTCCCGAGACTAACAGAAGTGATGCCGACGCCGGAGCTGATCGGCACCAGCATAATCGTGCGAGACATGCCTTATTCCCTCACACTCGGGTCATGGTTTGGGGTGTCTGGTGGTACCAGTTCGGCGGCATCGCGGGCAATGACCCACTCTTCATTGGTGGGAATTACCAGGGTGACGCAGGACCGGTCGGAAGCGATGGGGCCTTCTTCACCAAATCGCGCGCGTGCGTTTTTACCGAGGTCGAGCTCGTACCCCAATCCCCTCAGTTGGCCGAGTACTTTCTCCCTGACCAGGCTGGAGTTCTCACCGATACCACCGGTAAACACCAGTGCATCCACTTGCGGCAGCACGGCGTGGTAGGCGCCGATGTATTTGGCCAGGCGATAGCAGAAAATATCCATTGCCAGCTGCGCGCCATCGTGCCCCTCGGAGGCGGCCTGTTCCAGTGCGCGGCAGTCGTTACTCAGTTCGGAAATTCCCAGCAGGCCGCTTTTCTTGTTCAGCATATCGCTGATTTCTTTCATGCAGTAATCCAGCCGGCTGCTCAGATGCATCAACAATCCCGGGTCCACATCCCCGCAGCGGGTGCCCATTACCAGCCCTTCCAGTGGCGTTAACCCCATGCTGGTATCGATGCTGCGGCCGTTGTGGATCGCGGTGATGGACGCGCCATTGCCCAGGTGAGCAGAGATGATATTGACCTCGTTTACCGGCAGGTTCAGCAGTTCGGCGGCTCGCTCGGTGACAAAGCGATGGCTGGTACCGTGCATACCGTAGCGGCGGATTCCGTGATCCCGATACAGGGCGAAGGGTAGGGCGTAGACGAACGCATGGCGGGGCATCGACTGATGAAAAGCGGTATCGAATACCGCAACCTGGGGCAATTCCGGGAATGCCTCGCGCGCAGCCTGGATGCCCTGCAAGTGCGCGGGATTGTGTAGTGGGGCCAGAGCGACGCACTCCTGAATGGCGTTGATCACTGCGTCATTGATCAGTACCGAATGGGAGAATTTCTCGCCCCCGTGCACCACACGGTGGCCTATTGCTACCAGGTGGTCGCGCAACTCAGGCTTGTCGTTCAATATCTGTTCCACCAGAAAACGGATGACTTCCGTGTGCCGGGCATCGCCAGGCAGGCTGGTGGCGAATTTTTGCCCGTGGATCGACCACTTGATCTGAGGTTCTTCCTCACCCAGCGCCTCGCCGATACCGCTCACAGACAAATCGCCATTGCGGGGATCGATCACGGCAAATTTGAGCGAGGAACTCCCGCAGTTAAGAACAAGGACTTGGCTGGAGGTCGGCATGCTGGACGTCTGTATAAGAGTGCAATCACTGAGTGATAGCTGCACGGATTTGTTGCAGTCTTGCCATAAGACTAGTGCAAAAATGCGTCAGCGCCTTGTCGGGTTTGAAGTGGCCGGTTGACCGGCAAATGTCGAGAAGAGGTGTGAAGTGTGGGGGACGGGCGTTGAACATTGGGGGCCGTAGCCGGCCCCCGTTCGTGGAGAATCAGTTGCTGCTGGTTGCAAACTTCGACAGCAGGCGGATATATGCCACCTGATACATATTGTGGTTTTCGGTGACCGCCCAGGAGTTCAGCGGCCAGCTGGTATTGAAGTCGAGGAAGGACTTCTGTGCGGGCTGACCATAGGGTGGCTCCGGGGGGGCAATGCCGCAGCGGGCGTTGTTTTCCGCACTGCCGCAGCTGTTGGGACAGCAGCCATCCCAGTCGTAACTGGGATTGGGGCCGCCGACCAGGAAGCCCGGCGCCGGACCGTAGGAGGACTCACTGACCGAATCCCACTGGGCACTGCCGTCGGCAAACCAGGTGTGATAGAAGCTGTCCACCGAGTTTTCTGCACCGAACTCGCCCATGTTGGACAGGTACACCTTGCCTTGTGGGTTTACGCCATGCAGGTAGTTCAGGTTGCGCAGGGCGGCGTTGCGCGCGGCGGTTTCACCGGGGGCGCCGGCACTGTACTGGAATTGGTCGAGGAACAGGTTGCCCTGGTGCGCCTGACTGCGGTTGCTGCCCCAGGTGTACTGCGGGATATAGGCACGGTAGGCGTCCGCGTTGCCGCTGACTGCCGGCCAGTTGTCATCCCCATTCATACCAGCCGCGTAGGTGTTGCGAATATTGCTCGCAACCGCTGCGGTGACGCCATCAAGGGAGGCGAAGTAGAGCAACGCGTGTTGCATTTCCACTTCCCAAATGGATACCCAGCTCCACTCCATCAAGTGGGCAGTCTGATAATTACTTTCCACGAAGCTGCGGTATTGCGTATCACCGGTGGCCCGGTACAGGTTGATGGCGGCCATCAGGCTTTTGGCGAAACGCCCGTAATCGTCCACTTCCTGTTCGCCCGCGGCCACGCCGTTATCGGAGTTGCGGAAGGTCACCGCCGGGTTGGCCTGGGCCCATTGCCATGCAGATTCGGCGCGGGCGCTGAGGTCTGCTGCGTAACTCTGTAGCCCGGGCACCTGACCCAGAATATGGCTGCCGAGAGCAAAGGCTGCGGCACTGCTGTAAGTGGCCGCGGTGGTGGCGGGACCGTATGTGCTGGCACCGCTGGCAGAGGACGGCGGACTGGCGTGGGAGAGTCCCATGACAGAGAGCACCGAACCATTGTCTTCCTGCATCCGCACCAGCCAGTCCATGCCCCATTTCACTTCGTCCAGAAGGTCGGGAATACCGTTACCGGATTCGGGGATATTGAAGTCGTCGGTCCATACCGCGGGATTTTCCCGATAGCTATGCAACAGGGAAATCAGGTAGTCCGCGTGCCAGTTGGTGTACTTGTTGTAATCGCCGGCATCGTACCAGCCGCCGCGCAGATCCCTTTCGGTGCTGGCATCGCCGGTGGCGTTGTACCGCCGGGCTTGCGGGTCCTGTCCGGCACCCAGGTGACTTGCACCGTCGGCCCAGCGCGCATCGGCATAGGGGGCCTGTTTAGCAAATCCGGCGCGCTGGTAGTAGAAGGTGCGCACGGCCTGTACCAGTACCGGGCGGTATACATCGGCGGCAATGCGGAATTCTGCGGAGCGCAGTTCACCGGATTCGTCGGCGAGAATGTAGTTGCCCGCTGTGGTCACCGCCGAAAAGTCCACGTGCCACACACGGTCTCCGGAAAATTCGGCGGTAGCGCCACCATTCCATGGTTGGGGCTGCGCCGTATATACGACTGCGCCACTGTCTACGTTAACCACACGGATATCCGACGGCGGTGTGTAGCTGTCGGCGGCATCGTAACCCTGCTGCGGGTCTCTCAATACGGCAACTTTTTCACTGCCTGGCAGATAGCCAAATTGATCCACGGTAATGAAGGAACTTTGTTCGTAGCTCAGGTGCCCGCTGCCGGACCCGCCTGACGAAGAAGATGAAGAGGATCCTGAAGACGAGCTGGAAGATGAGGAAGAGCTGCCGCCGGAGGAGCTGGAACTACTGGATGAACTACTGCTCGAAGAGCTGGAGCTACTACTGGAAGAAGAGCTGGAACTGCTACTTGAGGAACTGCTGGAACTACTCGACGAGCCGCCGGAAGACCCTCCGTCCCCATTGACCGTCACTGGCACCGCAGTGAGGCCGCCCGGGGTAGTAAGAAAGCCGATATTGACCTGGCCGTTCACCCCGATGGTGCTGTTATAGGCCGCGGGGCCCACCACATAGTGACTTCCACTTTGGGACAGCACCACGCCATTCCACATCTGGGTGATCTGCGCGTTCAGATCAAACTCCACTGACCAATTGGTTAGTGGCGCCGACTCGTCATTGAGCACCACGATATCGGCTTGCGCCCCCTGTCCCCAGTCGTTAACGACGTTCATGCTTGCCTGTGCCGCAAATACGGCTGGTGCGGCAAAGCACACGGTCGCGGACAACAATAAATGCGATAGACGCATAAAAGGATCCTCCGGTTTCTCTCAGTTTTTTTATGGAAATGAATCTCTGCGAGATTCGTATGAAATGTATGACTTATTAGAAGACGTGCCGGAGACGGAAAGTGAGGAGAGGTTGGAATAGGAAAGCAGGCAAATATACAGAAGTGGAAACAAGGTCACGCAAGACTGTTCAATCAGGCGCTAAATCGCACGACTGAAACGAAAAAAGGGCCGCAATGCGGCCCATCAAGTAATAAAAGCGAATCTCAGGGATATTGGATAGAGACGATCGCTTAGCTGAACTGATTCATGGTGTTGTCTGTACCGGCGGCTTTCAGCGCCGCTTCGCCAGCAAAGTATTCCTTATGGTCGTCGCCCATGTCGGAACCGGCCATGTTCTGGTGCTTCACGCAGGCAATGCCCTGACGGATTTCCTTGCGCTGTACGCCCTCGACGTAGCCGAGCATACCTTTTTCGCCGAAGTATTCCTTGGCCAGGTTGTCGGTAGACAGGGCCGCAGTGTGGTAGGTCGGCAGGGTGATCAGGTGGTGGAAGATACCGGCTTCGCGGGCCGCGTCTGCCTGGAAGGTGCGGATCTTCTCATCGGCAAGCTTGGAAAGCTCAGTGTCGTCGTATTCGGCGCTCATCAAATTTTCGCGGTTGTAGGCGGATACGTCTTTGCCTTCTTCCTGCCAGGTATCGAATACCTGCTGGCGGAAGTTCAGGGTCCAGTTGAAGGACGGGCTGTTGTTGTACACCAGTTTCGCGTTGGGCACTTGTTTGCGGATCTCTTCCATCATGGCGCCGATCTGACGCACGTGGGGCTTCTCGGTTTCGATCCAGATCAGGTCAGCGCCGTTTTGCAGGGAGGTCACGCTATCCAGTACACAGCGGGCTTCACCGGTCCCTTTGCGGAACTGGAACAGGTTGGATGCCAGGCGCTTCGGACGCAGCAGTTTACCGTTGCGGTTGATGATCACGTCGCCATTGGCGAGATCCCCGGCGGAAACTTCCTCGCAATCCAGGAAGGCGTTGTACTGGTCGCCCAGATCGCCGGGTTCTTTGGTCACCGCGATCTGCTTGGTGAGGCCGGCACCGAGGGAATCGGTACGGGCAACAATCACGCCGTTGTCTACGCCGAGTTCGAGGAACGCGTAGCGTACTGCGCGGATTTTGGCGAGGAAGTCTTCGTGAGGCACAGTCACCTTACCGTCCTGGTGGCCGCACTGCTTCTCGTCGGAAACCTGGTTTTCAATCTGGATACAGCAGGCACCCGCTTCGATCATTTTCTTCGCCAGCAGGTAAGTCGCTTCGGCGTTACCAAAACCGGCGTCGATGTCGGCGATGATCGGCACGACGTGGGTCACGTGATTGTCGATCTTGTTCTGAATGGATTTTTCCTTGACCTGGTCGCCGGCTTCGCGGGCCGCATCCAGTTCGCGGAACAGGCCGCCCAGTTCACGGGCATCCGCCTGGCGCAGGAAGGTGTACAGCTCTTCGATCAGGCCGGCTACCGCGGTTTTTTCATGCATGGACTGGTCGGGCAGGGGGCCGAACTCGCTGCGCAGGGCGGCAACCATCCAGCCGGACAGGTACAGGTAACGGCGGTCGGTGTTGCCTTCAAAGTGCTTCTTGATGGAAATCATTTTCTGCTGACCGATAAAGCCGTGCCAGCAACCCAGGGACTGGGTGTACTTGGTGCAGTCTTTGTCGTAGGCGTCCATGTCTTTGCGCATGATATCTGCGGTGTATTTCGCGATATCAAGGCCGGTTTTAAATTTGTTCTGCAGGCGCATCCGCGCCACGGATTCCGGGTTGATGGCATCCCAGGAGCTGCCATTGGTGTCACAGAGCTTGGCTGCCGCTTGGATTTCTTTAGAGTAATTGGACATGCTGTGTTTCCTCGAAAAGGTGACTGCGGTTGGGTTGTATGCATCCTAGGAGTGCTGGCATAATTTGGCTAATTTATTGTCATTATTTCCGCTATCCACAGTGTGAATACATGGCGATTTCCCTGAAAATTCGTGACCGTTAAGCCGGCTGGTAAGACCGGCAGAGAGCCCCATCAATGAATCTGGAAAGAGCCGACCTCAACCTGCTGGTTTACCTCGATGTACTTCTGCGTGAGCGTAATGTCACCCGCGCCGCTAACCAACTTGGTTTATCGCAGCCCGCCATGAGCAATGGGCTCAAGCGACTGCGAGAACTGTTTGGCGACCCGCTGCTGGTGCGCACTCGCGAGGGGATGATGCCCACGGAACGGGCGATGGAGCTGCAGCCAATGGTGCGCGAAGCGCTCGCGGCCATCGATCAGGTAATCCAGCCCAACCGGGACTTTGACCCTGCCGAAGCGCGCCGCACTTTCCGCATCATGGCCAGTGACTATGCCGAATCTACCCTGATCCCACCCCTGCTGAAGCAGCTGCGTGTGGGGGCTCCCGGTATCAGTCTGGATATCATGACGCCCAGCGACGTGAGCTTTGTAGACGTGGAGCAGGGCAAGGTCGACATGGTCATCAACCGTTTTGATTCCATGCCCCAGAGCTTTCATCAGGCGACCATCTGGACCGACACCTTTTCCTGCGTGATGCGCGCCGATAACCCCATGCTCCATGACTACAATCTGGAGAGTTACCTGCGGGCACAGCATATCTGGGTCAGTAAAACCGGCATGGGGGTCGGCGTCGGTGTGAACCCGGAAGACGTGCAGCGCCTTGGATGGGTGGATGAGGCCATCGGCCGTGTGGGGCGCAAACGGGATATCTCCGTGTTCACCCGTCACTACCAGGTGGCCATGTTGCTGGCGGAGGAAAGCGACCTTATCGTCACCGTGCCCACCCGTCTGGCCAAGCTCGGTGCCAGCAATCCGCGTATTGTTCTGAGGGATCCGCCGCTTAAAATCCCGCCCCTTGAGCTGAAAATGGCCTGGAGCCCGCTGTTGCAGCAGAGTGCCCCTCATCGCTGGATGCGACGCCTGATACTTGATGTTGGACGGCAATTGTAGGGTCTTCGACCCAACCAAAATTCACCTCGCAAATACTGAAGATTGCAGCTATAAATTAGCGACATGTATCGTGCCATGTTTAGAATGCGGAAAAAACTACCAGTACCAAGAGGTCAGACATGACGGAACGAGTCCGAATTGGCGAGCTGCAAATCGCTGCAGAATTGCATGCACTGATTACAGAAGAGGTGATCCCGGGCACCGGCGTCAGTACCGAGGTGTTTTGGGCTGAACTCGAAAATATCGTCAACGATCTGGCGCCGGTAAACCGCACACTGCTGAAAAAACGCGATGAAATTCAGGCGCGTATGGATCAGTGGTACAGCGATAATCCTCAAGGTTACCGGGATCTGGAAAAATACAAGGCATTCCTGCGGGAAATCGGTTACCTGGTAGAGGAACCCGCAGATTTTTCCGCAAAAACAGAAAACGTAGACCCGGAAATTGCGACCATGGCCGGCCCGCAGCTGGTGGTGCCGGTGATGAACGCGCGCTATGCGCTGAACGCGGCCAACGCCCGCTGGGGCAGCCTGTACGACGCTCTGTATGGTACCGATGTTATCAGTGAAGAGCAGGGCGCAGAAAAGGGTGGTGCCTATAACCCGGTGCGTGGGGCCAAAGTGATTGAATACGCACGCAAGTTTCTCGACGAGAGCGCGCCGTTGGATCGCGCCAGTCACCAGGATGTTGTCGAATACCGCATCAACGGATCGCTGCTGGAAGTCGTGCTAAGTAACGGCAAGGTGGCCGCACTCCAAAACAGCCGTCAATTTGTCGGTTACCGCGGCGAACAGGATGCGCCGGAAGCCCTGCTGTTGGTGCAGAACGGCTTGCATTTTGAAATTCAGATCGACCGCGAAAGCCCGATCGGCAAAACCGATAAGGCTGGAGTGAAGGATGTGCTGGTGGAGGCCGCGCTCACGACCATCATGGACTGTGAAGATTCGGTAGCTGCGGTCGACGCGGAAGACAAAGTGGTTGTCTACCGGAACTGGCTTGGCCTGATGAAAGGCGATTTGCAGGAAACCCTGGTCAAGGGTGGCAAGGAACTGGTGCGGACCCTGAATGCGGATCGAGAATATCGCGGCGCGGAAGGTGGCAAATTGATCCTGCCGGGACGCAGCCTGATGTTTGTGCGCAACGTTGGCCACCTGATGACCAATGACGCGGTGCTCGACAAAGACGGCAACGAGGTTCCCGAAGGTATTCTCGACGGCATGATCACCAGCCTGATTGCCATGCACGATCTGCGCGGTACCGGGCCGCACAAGAATTCCCGTGCCGGCAGTGTGTATATCGTGAAACCAAAAATGCACGGCCCGGAAGAGGTGGCGTTCGCCAACACCCTGTTCAACCGGATTGAAGACGCCCTGGGTCTCGCCCGCAACACTGTGAAAATGGGCATTATGGACGAAGAGCGCCGCACCACGGTTAACCTCAAGGCATGTATTGCCGAGGCAAAGGAGCGGGTGGTGTTTATCAACACCGGTTTCCTTGATCGCACCGGGGATGAAATTCATACCTCCATGCTGGCGGGCCCAATGATCCGCAAGGGGGACATGAAACAGTCCAAGTGGATCGCCGCGTATGAAGACTGGAACGTGGATGTCGGTCTGGCCACTGGCCTCAAGGGCCGCGCACAAATCGGCAAGGGCATGTGGCCGATTCCGGATCAAATGGCCGCTATGATGGACGTAAAAATCGGTCACCCCAAAGCGGGCGCTAACACGGCCTGGGTTCCGTCGCCTACTGCGGCCACGTTGCACGCGCTGCACTACCATCAGGTGGATGTCCCAGCTGTCCAGGAGGCGCTTGCACGCCGCACTCATGCCAGTCTTGACGATATCCTCACGGTTCCGGTGGCGGAGAGCGTTGACTGGAGTCAGGAAGATATTCAGCGTGAGCTGGATAACAATGCCCAGGGCATTCTCGGTTATGTTGTGCGCTGGGTAGACCAGGGTATCGGCTGCTCCAAGGTACCGGATATCAATGACGTAGGTCTGATGGAAGACCGCGCCACCCTGCGGATTTCCTCTCAGCACATCGCGAATTGGTTAAAGCAGGGCGTCTGTACCGAAGAGCAGGTACTGGAGACGATGCAGCGCATGGCTGCGATTGTGGATCGCCAGAATGCGGAAGATGCCAATTACCGGAATATGGCGCCAAATTTTGATGACAGCATCGCCTTCCAGGCTGCCTGCGAACTGGTACTAGAGGGCTGTGAACAGCCCAACGGCTATACCGAGCCGGTTCTGCATCGCCGCCGCAGGGAGTTCAAAGCCCGCCAAGGCTGATTTCGTTTACAAGTCCTTTATCTCGATCAGCAAAGCCTCGCGACTCGCGGGGCTTTGTGTTTCTATAATTGCGAACGCGACTGTGAATCTGTCGCCGCGCTTCCCCCAAACGGACCCACCCTAACGGAAAGGTATCCCCATGATTAAGACCACCACGCCGAATATCGAAGGCCACGAAATACAACAATATTTGGGTATTGTTGTGGGTGAGGCCATTTTGGGTGCGAATATCTTCAAGGACCTGTTCGGCTCCATAACCGACATCATCGGTGGACGCTCCGGGTCTTACGAGAGAGAAATGGGTAAAGCGCGCAAAATCGCTTTTTCTGAAATCGAAGCCCAGGCGCGCTCACTCGGTGCCAACGGGATTGTCGGTATCGATCTCGATTACGAAGTGGTAGGTGAGAAGGGGGGCATGATGATGGTGAGTGTTAGCGGCACCGCAGTTAAATATCGCTGACAACTACAGTTAAAAACATCGTGAGCCGCCACCAACAATGAACGAGTGTTAACAATTACGTGGATAACGCCTACACCTATTACGTTTGCGCAGAGTCCGATGTGCAGCTGGTATCAACGCAGTCCCAGCCACTTGCCCGGGAAGTGGCAGTTGCCATCAGCTACAACGGAATCAATCACGCCGTCATGATGGCGACGCCAGAGGCTTTGGATGATTTTGCCTTTGGTTTCAGTATTACCAGTGGCGTAATCAGCCACAGCGACCAGTTGATGGATCTGGACATCCGTCACACACAAGATGCCGCGGAACTCGATATCACCATCAGCCAGCGCGCATTCAATCGGCTCAAGTTACAGCGCCGAGCCCAGTCCGGCTCAAGCGGCTGCGGACTTTGCGGGATTGAAGCTCTATCTCAGGCATTAGCGCCGATTGATAGCAGTCAGCCAGGATTTGCGCCCGCGCTGCCTCCGGTGCGGCATTTTGCCAACCTCCGACAGCGCTTTCAGTGTGCGCAAAAACACCGGAAATCCAGTGGCGCCATGCACGCAGCCCTGTTTGTGGATAGTCGTGGGAATACGGTCTTATGTCGCGAAGATATTGGCCGTCACAATGCGCTGGATAAACTCATTGGCGCCTGTGCCAGAGCCGGGTATCCGATGGCTGAAGGGTTTGCCGCCATGACCAGTCGCTGTAGCCTGGAACTGGTGCAGAAATCCATACGTGCCGGCGTCGGCACCCTGGCGAGCCTGTCTTCGCCGTCCGACATCAGTGTGCGCTGGGCCTGGGACTACCATCTCAATCTGGTCCATATACCAGCCAGCGGCGCGCCGCGAGTTTACAGTGGTTCGCCTGCATCGAATCAGAGTGTCGATTCATACACCAGCTCATCCGGGGATTCACGCAACGCAAGTGGATCGCAGGGCGGTGATATTGCATCGCGAAAAAAGATGTATTTTGGGGAGTGTACCTTTTCGTGAAAACACCGGTGGATCGCTTTCGTTTTCGGCCCTATCAGAGACCTGCGGCTGGCTGGGGAGCGCTGCGCAGCGTAGCCCATGCCTGGCTCGACAGCCGCCAGCCATTCAAGAACCTGCGCGCGATGCTGCAGACAAACCAGAACGGGGGCTTCGACTGCCCGGGTTGTGCCTGGGGCGAAGCGCCCAAAGAGGGGCGTATCCGATTCTGTGAAAATGGCGCCAAAGCGGTGAACTGGGAGGCATCCGGTCGCGGCGTGGATGCTGAGTTTTTCGCCCGGCACAGCATTGAAGACTTGCTGGCACAGGACGATTACTGGCTGGAGTACCAGGGGCGCCTGACTGAGCCGATGTATTACGACGGCAACAGTGGACACTATCGGCCAATCAGCTGGGATCTCGCCTTCAAGCGCATCGCCGAACACCTGAATAGCCTTTCTTCCCCCGACCAGGCTGCTTTCTATACGTCCGGGCGGGCGAGCAATGAGGCGGCATTTCTGTACCAACTCTTTGCCCGTACTTTCGGCACCAACAACCTGCCGGATTGTTCCAATATGTGCCATGAGGCCAGCGGTGTGGCTCTGAAAGGCAGCATTGGCACGGGCAAGGGCACGGTGACCTATGAGGATTTCGAGCACGCGGAAGCCATCTTTGTGATCGGCCAAAATCCTGGTACCAACCACCCACGGATGCTCGAACCGCTGAGCGAAGCGGTAGCACGCGGCGCGCAGGTTATTGTCTTCAACCCTCTGAGGGAACGGGGGTTAGAGCGTTTTCAGGCACCCCAGAACGCGGTGCAGATGCTCACCAATGGTGACTTTGCTCTCAACACCGCGTATTTCCGCCCGGCACTGGGTGGCGATATTGCGGTGATCCGCGGTATCGCCAAATGGCTGTTTCAGTGGCAGGACGAGGCCGAGCGCTCCGGCGGTGACGAGCCACTGGCCAAAGCATTTATTGAAGAGCACACCGAGGGATTTGAACGTTATCGCGCAGCGGTGGATGCGACCAGCTGGGACGAAATTCTCGCTTACGGTGGGCTCGACAAGGAAGAGCTGGAGCGGGCTGCGCATATATTCTGTCGCAGCAATGCCACCATCATCTGCTGGGCGATGGGGGTCACGCAGCACCGGCATTCGGTTGCCACGATCCAGGAAATTACCAACCTGCAATTGCTGCGTGGCCAGATTGGCAAGCCCGGCGCAGGTTTGTGTCCGGTGCGAGGTCACAGCAATGTACAGGGTGACCGCACCATGGGGATCGATGACAAACCCCCGGCGGCACTTCTGGATGCATTGGAAAAACGCTTTCAGATCCCGATACCACGGGAAGACGGCGTTAATGTGGTGCAGACAATTGAGGCCATGCTCGCCGATCAGTTGAAGGTTTTTATTGCCCTTGGGGGAAATTTCGCCCAGGCGACACCGGACAGTGATCGCACCCACGAGGCGTTGCAGAAGTGCGATCTGACAGTGCAGATCAGCACCAAGCTCAATCGCAGTCATCTGATCACCGGCCGCGAAGCGCTGATTCTTCCCTGTCTTGGGCGCACGGATATCGATTACCAGCGCAGCGGCCCGCAGGCGGTGACGGTGGAGGACTCCTTCAGTATGGTGCATGCATCCTTTGGACAATTGCAGCCGCTGTCGGCGGAGATGCGCTCGGAGCCGGCGATTGTCGCCGGTATGGCCGAGGCAGTGCTGGGTGAAAAGCCGGTTCCATGGCTGTCACTGATCGAGGACTACGGGCGCATCCGGGAGCTGATACAGGATGTGATTCCTGGATTCGAACGTTTCAATGAGAAAATCCAGGCACCGGGCGGTTTCTATCTGGAGAATTCCGCCGGCAAACGGCAGTGGAATACGGAAAATGGCAAAGCGAATTTTGTCGCCCAGGCGTTGCCGACGCTTCTGCCGGAAACGGTGCTGAGCGCACTGGATAAAGCCGGAAAAAATGCAGACCTGGTGTTGCAGACCCTGCGCTCACACGACCAGTACAACACCACTGTCTATGGTCTTAATGATCGCTACCGCGGCGTGAAGGGAGAGCGACGGGTACTGTTTGCGCATCTCGATGATATTCACCGTCTGGGGTTTGAAGACCGGCAGAAAGTGGATGTGGTGTCCCTGTGGAGCGATGAACAACAGCGCCGGGTTCGCGGTTTTACCCTGATCGCTTTCGATATTCCCAAGGGCCAGGCTGCAGCCTACTATCCCGAAGCCAACCCGCTGGTTCCCCTGGAAAGTTACGGTGTCGGTAGTTATACACCGACCTCAAAATATATTGCGATTCGCCTGGAGCCCAGCTCGGTGCCGGAGCGGATCGTTTAGCCGGGATTTTCTTCGGCGGGGAAAATACATACAAAGTAGGCGCCTGTAGTCCCGGGTTTGCTGGGCGTAGTATCGGGTGTGCCGGGTGTAGTTCCGGGCGCTTCCTGCAGCTCAACGGTGGCACCGTGGGCGAAAGCAATTTCCCGCACGATTGCGAGTCCCAGCCCGCAACCATCGCCACTAATCTTCGAGCGGAAAAAACGCTCGAAGATTACCGGCCAGTGTTCCCGGGGGATGCCTAAACCGTCGTCCTTGACGCTTAGGCGTATCTTGCCGTTTTCCCGCGATAGCGCTACCCATACATTGCCGCCCTCTGGTACGTAGAGGATGGCGTTTTCCATCAGGTTCCACACCAGTTCCCGCAGCAAATAGTAATCTCCGGCAACTTTAAAGCTGGGGAAGATTTCGGGGATGGGGTTTGCGGGAGCGCTGGAAAAATTCTGTTGCACCGTGACGTTGCGGCCCCGGGCCAGCTCACGCAGGCTTTCCGCCGCTTCCCTTACGACGTTGTCCAGTGCGACTGAATCGTTGCGTAAACCGCGACCGGACGCGGCCTCTGCACGCGCGAGTTTCAGTAGCTGGATATTCAGGTGCGTCATTGCGTCGGTAGTCTGGCAGATACGCTCCAGCGCCTGATGTGCACTTTCGAGATTCTTTTCCCGAAGTGCGAGCTGCGCCTGCAATTTGATGCCGGCGAGTGGGGTTTTAAGCTGGTGAGAAATATTGCCGATAAACTGCTCACGGGCATTGAACGCGTCGTCGAGTCGTTCCAATAGTTGGTTGGTGTTGTCGATTACGGTGCGCACTTCTTTCGGTGCTGATTGAGTACTGATAGGCGTCAGGTCTCGCGGTGAGCGGTTGGCAATTTCCTGGCTCAGGCGGAGCAGTGGGCGTATTCCCTTGCTCAGGGCCAGTGCTACCACGAGTAGTGCCGCCACGATCATGATTGCCTTCGAAAACACCACTTCAAACATCAGGGTGCGCGACAGCGGAATTCGTTTATGCAAGGTTTCCGCCACGCTCACCAGCGCACTTTCACTCGGCGTATTCGGATTGGTGAGCACGGTTACGCTGCGCACCCACTCGCCGCCCATTTTTATATTGGTGAATACCGGCCCCTGCTTAAGCGCGGTCAAGCTCGGAGTTATCCAGGCTTGTGTTTCTCCACCCAGCACGCGCCCATCCAGGGTGGAAACGCGGTAGTAGACTTCGTCCAGTTCGTCCCATTCAAACACCTCGATGGCGGCTTCATCGGCGTAGAGCACCAACTCGCCGTTTTCCTGGCGAACTTCCTGTGCCAGAGAATACGCGGAGTCCAGTAACCAGCGGTCAAACACCTGATTGGTCACATGCAAGCCAATACCAAAGGTGACCAGTGTTTCAATCAGCAGCAGTACAAAAAGCGGGCCACCGACCAATAGCAGCAGTAGAGCGCGCAACCCCAGGTTGGTATTCAACAGGCTTCCTCCAGCACGTAACCGGCGCCGCGCTGGGTGCGGATGGCGAGCCCGGAGTCTTTCAGTCGGCGGCGCAACCGGTGCACGTACACTTCCACCGCGTTGTCTCCGACCTCGTCACCCTCGCGGCTGAGACGCTGCGCGAGGCGAGCCTTGGTGACTACACGGTGTGCATTGAGTGACAGAACCTCCAGAATTTCATACTCGCGTGCCGGTAGTTCCAGTCGGTCACCGTTGAGTGTGGCGGTGCGCTGGAACGGGCTCAATTGCAGCGCGCCGAGGCTGACCTCATCGGTGGACAGGTTGTGGCTGCGACGCAACAGCGCCCGCAATCGCGCTTCCAGCTCGCGCAGATCGAAAGGTTTTTCCATATAGTCGTCGGCACCCTGGTCGAGTGCCGCGACCTGTTGTTCGACGCCGTCGCGCGCGGTCAGTACCAGTACCGGTACCCGGTTCTGGCGTGCACGCAGGCGCCGCAACAACTCGAGCCCATCCATGTCCGGTAGCCCCAGGTCGAGAATGATCAGGTCTACGTCGTTGGCGAGAAGCAAGCCCTCAGCGCGCTCACCATAGGACGCGTGCACCACCGTATAGGCGTTTTGCTTTAGTGCCTGTAATAACCCCTGGGCGATTAGTGGGTCGTCTTCTACCAGCAATACATTCATGGTGTTGAGCTCACCGTTGACGGTTCGAATGCGGGGAAGATTACACGATTCTGCGCATCTGTACGTGACTGTTGAGACAATCGGAAAATTTCATCGCTGAAAGGTTGCTGAAAGGGGGTGTCAGTAATCTCGCCGAATTCATGGTCATCGCTGGGTATAACGCGCTGGCCGCTTCATTTCCGTCGATCGCATTGACTGATGAGTTGTACAGGAGCTGTAGGTGATGGATTTGCAGAACTTAAAGAAAGATATTCCGGCGAGTGTGGTGGTGTTTTTTGTCGCTCTACCGCTATGTCTTGGCGTGGCGCTCGCATCCGGCGCGCCGCTATTTTCCGGTCTGATTGCCGGTATTGTCGGGGGTATTGTCGTCGGGGCGGCAAGTGGATCGCGCCTCGGTGTTTCCGGTCCGGCCGCAGGACTTACGGTAATTGTACTGAGCGCCATCGAAACACTGGGTTCGTTCGAGATATTTTTACTGGCGGTGGTCATAGGCGGTCTGATGCAGATCGTGCTCGGGCTGTTACGCGCTGGAATTTTCGGGTATTTCTTTCCGTCGTCGGTGATTAATGGGATGCTCACGGGTATCGGCCTGATTATCGTGTTGAAACAACTTCCCTATGCATTTGGCCTGGACTCCGGCACATCCATAAGTGACGGTGCAGTGTCTCTGCTGAATTCAGTGCACCCGGGCGCGCTGGCAATTTTTGCACTCTCCCTGACGCTGTTGATTGTTTGGGAAACGCCATTGGTAAAACGTTCGCGCTGGCTGGCAATGGTGCCGGGTCCCGTGGTCGCGGTACTTTCCTCGGTGCTGTTGTATCTGATGTTGGGCAATTCCGCGACCATGGGACTGAATCCGTCGCACTTGGTCAGTGTGCCGGTGGCGACGAGTTTCAATGAGTTTGTTGGCCTGTTTACGCTACCGGATTTTTCGCAGCTGGGTAATCCGTTGGTGTGGACGGTAGCGGCGACCATCGCCGTCGTGGCGAGTCTGGAAACACTGCTCAGTGTGGAGGCTATCGACAAAATGGACCCGCTGAAGCGGACGACACCCACCAATCGCGAACTGGTGGCGCAGGGGGTGGGTAACTCTTTTTCCGGCCTGATCGGCGGCCTGCCAGTGACCCAGGTGATTGTGCGCAGTTCCGTTAACCTGCAGACCGGAGCGCGCTCCAAGGGATCCACCATCTGCCACGGTATTCTGCTGCTGGTATGTGTTGCAACCCTGCCAACCTGGCTCAATATGATCCCGCTAGGGGTGCTGGCCGCGGTGTTGATTCTTACCGGTTACAAACTTGCCAAGCCGGCCCTGTTTCGCAAAATGTGGAGCAACGGTATGGAGCAGTTCCTGCCGTTTCTGATCACTGTGCTTGGGGTGGTGTTTACGGACCTGTTGACCGGTGTTGGCGTGGGGATGGTTGCGGCAATTTTTGCACTGCTGCGCCGCAATTACCTCAACTCTCATTTCCTGCACAAAAAACAGGATACGGAAGAGGGCAATCGCATCCGGATCAATATGCAACTGGCGGAAGAAGTAACCTTCTTGAACAAAGGTGCTATCCGCAAGGAGCTGAGTGAAATCCCGGACAATGCCCACGTGATTCTCGATAAGCGCAACTGCGTGTATATCAATCACGATGTGGCAGAGACCATTGCAGACTTTATCGCCACCGCAGCGGCTCGCGGAATCGATGTCGATATCATCCAGCGTAAAAATGTGGTCCCCATCTGGGAGGAGAGAGAGTTTCGTGCGGTAGCGTAAGCGCGAATAGCGAACCCCGAAAACCAATCTGGATCTGGCTGTATCTGCAGCCAGATCCTTTTCGTTTTCCGGGCTGTTGTGAACGGACTTAGCGATTCCAGTCGTCGACTTTTTCGTCGGGCTGGTAGTCGCTCAGGGACAGCTCCATGCGCACATGGGGGATATCCGCTTCGATGAACTCTTCACCGGCTACGACAAACCCCGCTTTTTCATAAAAAGGCACGGCTTGTACCTGGGCATTGAGGTAGACGTATTTCTGGCCTTCGATACGTGCGAATTTACAGATGCGTTTCAGCAGTTCGAGGCCGGCGCCCAGTCCCCGTGTATCCTTGAGGATGGCCATGCGCCCGATCTTGCCGGTGGCCGTCAGGCGACCGGTGCCAACAGCCTTGTCTTTCTGGTAGATAAGAAAGTGCTGGGCTGAATCCTCCTGTTCGTCCCACTCCAGTTCCGGAGGTACGTGCTGCTCTTCAACAAACACTTTCTGCCGAATTTTGCGAATGGTGGATTGATCCGCTTGCCAGTCCGCCAGGCGTACAAACAGAGTCATGCAAAGTTCTCCCGCTTATTATTCTTCGTCTGGCTCGTCGTTTTCCAGAAGCTCAGGGTAAATGAGACTGCCTTGAGAAACCAGCTGGTCAAGCAGGCCATCTGTCGCCGCCAGGTCGGGATGGCTGTCGATATCCGCCTGGTTCACCATGTGACTGCCACAAAAGCTCTCCGCGAACAGGAGTGGGGCGGGCAGGGACTCGCCGTCTACAAACAGAGTCGCGGGGTCGCGACAGAAGGCGCATCGGGAGCCTGGGTTCAGGATCAGGGCACCACCTTCGGCCAGATGTTCGCGCCAGTCCTCCGCACTGCCGGCATCGATGGCGACGGTATCCGGGTATTTCGCCTCGGTCATGATGGCGCCGAACCACTGGGCGATATTCTGCGGTTGCTGGAGCCACTCTGCCAGGTGGCGTTGCACCCGCGCCACGGTGTCACTGTCGATTTCCGCGGGGTTTGTCGGCAGGTTGAGATCGGGGTCGGTATAGCGGTAGTGGTCTGGCAGGCCCGCGCCGAGTTCTGCGGCGAGATCTTCCAGCATAGTGCGCGCTGCGGGAGCGCGGAAACCAATGGAAATGGTGGTGCAACCACCTTCGGCGATGCCCCAGTGACTGTACTGAGGGGGCAGGTACAGCATGTCGCCGGGTTCCAGTAGCCAGCTGGACTCCGCGTTAAACTCACTCAGGATGTTCAGTGGTGTGCCTTCAACGCGCGGACTGCTGGCATCGGCCTTCGGGCCCAGCTGCCAGCGGCGATTACCTTCCGCCTGCAGCAGAAATACGTCGTAGAAGTCGTAATGGGGGCCAACGCTACCCTGATCCGCGGCATAGCTGATCATGACATCGTCGAGACGCCAGTCGGGAATAAAGCGGAAGCGGTTTTTCAATTCGGCCACTTCCGGGATCCACTGGTCAACCGCCTGGACCAGCAGGGTCCAGTGGGTTTTCGGCAGGGAAAAGAAGTCCTCTTCGGTAAACGGGCCGTTGCGCAACTGCCAGGGGCCGTCGATACCGCACTCTTCAATCAGGCGGGATTCAATCTGCTCTTCCAGCGCCATACCGGCGAGTTCCTCGCCGGAAATAGGGGATTCAAACCCGGGAAATGCATTGCGGATCAGTAATGGCTTTTTTTGCCAGTATTCCCGCAAAAAAGTTTCCACCGGGATTTCTCCCAGGTGGGTTAGCGGTTCAATGGAGCGATACACCGATGCCGTCATCGAACATCTCCCGGATTGCTTAGGTAACGAAGACTCAGATGCTATTGGCCTGTGCGATGGCATTGCCGATGTAACTGGCGGGAGTCATCTCGCGCAGTGCCTGCTTGGCGTCTTCCGGCATATCCAGGCCATCGATAAAGACTGCCAGGGTCTCCTTGGTGATACCCTGGCCACGGGTCAATGCCTTGAGCTTCTCGTAGGGCTCTTCGATGTTGTAGCGGCGCATAACGGTCTGGATCGGCTCGGCGAGGACTTCCCAGGCGTTGTTCAGGTCTTCTGCCAGTCGCGCGCGGTTGATTTCCAGTTTGCCAAGGCCTTTCATGGTAGCGGCATAGGCAATCACAGAGTAGCCGGCGCCAACGCCCATGTTGCGCAGTACGGTGGAGTCAGTCAGGTCACGCTGCCAGCGGGAGACGGGCAATTTTGCTGCCAGATGCTGGAACACGGCGTTGGCGATGCCCAGATTACCCTCGGAGTTTTCAAAGTCGATGGGGTTGACCTTGTGCGGCATGGTGGAAGAGCCCACTTCGCCGGCCACGACTTTCTGCTTGAAGTAACCCAGGGAGATGTAACCCCATACATCGCGGTCAAAGTCGATCAGGATGGTATTGAAGCGGGCGATAGCGTCGAACAGTTCGGCGATATAGTCGTGAGGTTCGATCTGGGTGGTATAGGGGTTCCAGGTGAGTCCCAGGGAAGTCACAAATTCTTCCGCATTGGCCTGCCAGTCCACGTCCGGGTAGGCGGACAGATGGGCGTTGTAGTTGCCTACGGCACCGTTGATTTTGCCCAGTAATTCCACTTCGTGGATTTGTTTGACCTGGCGGCGCAGGCGAGCCACGACGTTTGCCAGTTCTTTGCCCACGGTAGTGGGACTGGCGGTCTGGCCGTGGGTGCGGGACAGCATCGGCACATCCGCAAAGCTCTTGGCCAGGGTGGCAATTTCATTCACGATCTGGTTCATCGCCGGCAGCAGTACCTGGTCGCGCCCGGCGCGTAGCATCAGTGCATGGGACAGGTTGTTGATGTCTTCCGAGGTGCAGGCGAAGTGAATGAATTCACTGACCGCCGCCAGCTGATCGTCACCCTGAACCTTTTCCTTGAGGAAGTACTCAACCGCTTTCACATCGTGGTTGGTGGTGCGCTCGATTTCCTTGATGCGTTCGGCATCTTCTACAGAAAACTGCGCGACGATATCGTCGAGAATCTGGTTGCTGTTACCGGTAAATGGCTGCACTTCAGTGATTTTTTCGTGACGGGCCAGCTGTTGCAGCCAGCGCACTTCCACTTCCACCCGCGCACGGATCAGGCCGTACTCACTGAAAATGTCCCGCAGGGCTGCTGTTTTGCTTTCGTAGCGTCCATCGATGGGGGAAACCGCAGTAAGTGCGGATAGCTCGACAGTCATTGTATCTCTCCGATATGAGTGTCAGCCGCAGGTGGGCAGTTTGCCGGGTGCGGCGGAAAGTGGAAATCGTTAATGTTCCAGTGATTCGTACTTGGCGATCAGTGCGTCCATGGCGGCAATCAGCTTCTTGCGCTGGAACAGCAGGTGCAGCCTGCGCCCGCCAAGTTGTCGCCAAAGGGTCGCGGCGCGAACACCGGCAAACAGCATGGTGCGGATCTGATTAGCGATCCGCTGCTGTTGCAAATAATTGAAGTCACCGAGCACCTGGATGCGGAAGCGGAAGGTGCTGAGGGTGTCGCTGTAAATACTGGCCAGGTTGGCGTACACGTTCTCGTGACCAATGCCGAAGTGATCTGTCTGCAGTTGGGCCTTTTCCAACCGGCTGCCGATAATCGACAGCAGGTCCGGCTTCTTCGCCAGCTGCCGCTGTAAATACAGGATCGACAACACGTAGCGGAGGCAGTCTGTGTATTCCGGATGGCTGCGGGTAGCCAGCAGCTGGCGGGCGCCGCGCAGACCAGGCAGTAGTTTCTCAACCCCCCCGAACACGTCTTCCGTGGTCTCCGGGTTCTGTTGAAACAGGCTGTACACCGCGGTTTCCAGCTGATCTGCTGGTGCAGTGCCGGTTTTCGCCAGGCGCTCTACCAGGATTGCAGTCTGGAATACACCGGCCAGGGCCAGTGCTTGATCTCGCCAATTACTCAAGAGTTGCTCCCAGCTGCCAGCTTTGGTCCGCGATCCGATACTTTAGCTGCCCCGATAGCTGCCCCGACGCCGGTGGCCTGCTCGATGACTGCGCCCCCGAGACAGATGTCATCCTGGTAGATCACTACCGACTGGCCGGGGGTCACCGCGCGCTGTGGCTGGTCGAATGCGATACGGAGGTCGCCATTTTCGGCGACGGAAATCGTGCAGTCCTGGTCTTCCTGACGGTAGCGGGTCTTCGCCGCTGCACGGAATTCCGTGGTGGGCGGCGCACCATTGATCCAGTGAGTCTGGGAGGCAGTGAGGCCTGTGGAATAGAGCAGGGGGTGGTGTTTGCCCTGGGCAACCAGCAGCACATTGCGCTCCAGGTCTTTGCCGACGACATACCACGGCTGGTCACCTGCGCCTTTGACGCCACCAATACCCAGCCCCTGACGCTGGCCGATGGTGTGGTACATAAGGCCGCTGTGCTGCCCCATTACCTCACCTTCCGGTGTCTGCATCTCGCCCGGCTGTGCGGGCAGATACTGCTCCAGGAAGTCCTTGAAGCGGCGCTCACCAATAAAGCAGATCCCGGTGCTGTCTTTCTTGGTAGAGGTGATGAAGCCGTTGGCTTCCGCGATGCGGCGCACTTCCGGCTTTTCGAGTTCCCCCAGGGGGAACAAAGAGCGGGCAAACTCGGCTTCGCCCACCGCATGCAGGAAGTAACTCTGGTCCTTGTTGCCGTCCAGCCCCTTCAACAGGTAGGTGCGGCCATTGATATCTTTCCGGCGCGCGTAGTGTCCGGTGGCGATGGCATCAGCGCCGAGCATTTCGGCGTATTCCAGAAAGACTTTAAATTTGATTTCCCGGTTGCAGAGGATATCCGGGTTCGGCGTGCGCCCAGCCTGGTATTCCGCAAGGAAATACTCGAACACGTGATCCCAGTACTCCGCAGCAAAGTTCGCTGTGTGCAGTTTGATCCCGAGGCGGGAGCAAACGGACTGCGCGTCCGCGAGATCATCTTTGGCGGTGCAGTATTCGGTGCCGTCGTCCTCATCCCAGTTCTTCATGAACAGGCCTTCGACCTGGTATCCCTGCTGCATTAAGAGCAGCGCGGCCACAGATGAGTCGACACCGCCGGACATGCCGACGATGACCCGCTTGGGGGAGCCTGGGACATTAACTGACTGGTCAATGGAGCTGGAAGGCACAGATGTATCCGAATCTGACATGGAATACCGGGTTGTTGCAGTAAGGGGCACACAGGGGGTTCAATCCCGTCAATCAGGTCCAAGTGCCCCGAAGCCCACTGGGGGCGGAAAATTGGGGGCGCATTTTACCTGTGAATACCGTTGCTGACCAATATGTCGCTTTTGGGCTGCGCGATTTACCAATGAGGACGGCCGGAAATCTTCGCGCCAATTCACTCATCAGACTAGTTGATCAGGCGGAGGTCACTCGCTGTGAGGCTATTGCCTGTGACGCCTTCAGCGTTTGTGCCTGTGACGCCTTCAGCGTTTGCGGCCGGGGCTCTTGTGCCGGTCGTTACGGCTAGTGCTGCGGCCAGCACCGAACTTGCCCGCTCCCGTCCTGGATTTGTGGCGAGACTTGTGCTGGGGGATGGCGCTGGGTTGAGGCAGATTGACGGATTCTGTTCGCAGCTCTCCCGGTTTCAGGTCCCCCAGATGCCAATTGCCGACGGATTTCCGGATTAAGCGCAGCGTGGGGTGGCCGACAGCTGCGGTCATGCGCCGCACCTGACGATTGCGTCCTTCGGTTATAGTGAGTTCGATCCACGCCGTGGGAATGGATTTGCGCTCGCGGATCGGTGGGGTACGCGGCCACAGCCATGGCTCCACCTCTGACTGGGGGACGATTCTTGCCTTGGCCGGGGCGGTGCGGCCATCTTTCAGGTCGACACCCTGGCGGAGCATGTAAAGGGCGTCTTCTGCTACTTCCCCTTCAACTTGCGCCCAGTACACTTTGGGCAGCTTGTTTTTCGGGTGTGCGATCTGGTGCTGCAGGCGGCCGTTGTCTGTCAGCAGCAGCAACCCCTCTGAGTCGTAATCCAGGCGGCCCGCGGCATAGACCCCCGGTGTCTTGATGTAATCCGCCAGGGTGGGGCGCCCGTCCGGGTCTGTGAATTGGCAGAGAACGCCGTAGGGCTTGTTGATCAGGATTAGTCGACTCATTTGGCTGTTTGCGGCAGGCACTACTGCCTTGGTTGTAATGAAACTACAAAAACGGATGGATACTGGTATAATCCCGCCGATTTTTAGCCGCCACGGCGTGTGCAACGGCGCAAACAATGGGCGGCAACCAAGACCGGCGGTGGATGATTCGGCGCATTATGCCCGTTTTTCCCCTGTAAAGCCGGGCGTTTAGTCAAAGAGTTACGGGAGTCAACTTAATGGGTCACATCCAAGTGCCGGCCAACGGCGAAAAAGTCACAGTCAACGCAGATGGTTCTCTGAACGTGCCGAACACGCCGATCATTCCCTTCATCGAAGGTGACGGCATCGGTGTGGATATCACCCCGGTAATGATCAAGGTGATCGACGCTGCAGTCAGCAAGGCATATGGCGGCGACAAGTCCATCGCGTGGATGGAAATCTTCTGCGGCGAAAAAGCGGCGGAAACCTACAGCGGCGACTGGTTCCCGGCTGAGACCCTGGAAGCGATCAAAGATTACGTAGTCAGCATCAAAGGCCCGCTGACTACCCCAGTAGGCGGCGGCTTCCGCTCCCTGAACGTTGCTCTGCGCCAGGAGCTGGACCTGTACGTATGTCAGCGTCCGGTGCGCTGGTTCAGTGGCGTGCCTTCTCCGGTGAAAGAGCCGAACAAGGTAGATATGGTGATCTTCCGTGAGAACTCTGAAGACATCTATGCTGGTATTGAGTGGAAAGCGGGTACTGACGAAGCCAACAAGGTTGTCAAATTCCTGCAGGAAGAGATGGGCGTTACCAAAATCCGCTTCCCGCAGAACGTCGGCATCGGTGTTAAGCCGGTTTCCGAGGAAGGCACCAAGCGTCTGGTGCGCAAAGCACTGCAGTACACCATTGATCAGGATCGCGACTCCCTGACCCTGGTGCACAAAGGTAACATCATGAAGTTCACCGAAGGTGCATTCGCTGACTGGGGTTACGAAATTGCTCGCGAAGAGTTTGGTGCCCAGCTGATCGACGGCGGCCCCTGGTGCAGCTTCAAAAACCCGAATACCGGCAAGGAAATCGTGGTTAAAGACGTAATCGCGGACGCCATGCTGCAGCAGATTCTGCTGCGTCCGGCTGAGTACGACGTAATCGCCACCCTGAACCTGAACGGTGACTACCTGTCCGACGCCCTGGCTGCGCAGGTGGGTGGTATTGGTATCGCCCCCGGTGCCAACCTGTCTGACGAGGTTGCACTGTTCGAAGCGACCCACGGTACTGCGCCGAAGTATGCTGGCCAGGACAAGGTGAATCCGGGTTCCCTGATCCTGTCCGCTGAAATGATGCTGCGTCACCTGGGCTGGAACGAAGCTGCAGAGCTGGTTGTTAAAGGTATGGAAGGTGCTATCGAAGCCAAAACCGTAACTTACGACTTTGAGCGTCTGATGGAAGGTGCAGAGCTGAAGTCCTGCTCCGAGTTCGGTGAAGAAGTTATCAAGCACATGGCTTGATTCTTCTGAGTCAATAAAAAGCCCCGCATCGAAAGATGCGGGGCTTTTTTGTGTCTGGAATAAATCTCGGTTACGCATTGTCCGGATACGCTCTGGCGCATCCGCGAATCTACTGAATTGTGGGTCAAATCATGGAGTTGAGGTGCGCAGTTACCTGGCACCATGGTTCCAGTTTTGGCCTGAGACATTTACAGGGCCCTGGGTTCAGGGCGCACACTGTATCGAAGGCTTTGGTGCTGGCTAGATTCAGTCCAGCGCTTCTTCGGTCTCTTTTTCTCGCACCGCCGTGTGTTGGGCTGGCGCGGGTGCCGCAGGTTTGCGGGTGGCGTCGGCGATGCTGATGTTGGCTGCGTGGTAGCCTTTGTCGCCCTGGATGATATCGAAATTGACTTGCTGCCCGGCCTTCAGGGTACGATAACCCTCCATCTGAATTGCCGAGTAGTGCGCGAACAGATCTTCTCCACCTTCATCCGCAAGAATAAATCCATATCCCTTGGCATTATTGAACCACTTTACGGTACCGGTAGGCATGGCGAAATCCCTCTATATTGCCGGGGCGACTGCTGGCCGCCAAACGTTGTATTAATTATTGTTATCGCGCTTCATGCGCTTCATTTTGCGTACGAACTCATTTGTACATCATCGGCTATTGCCTTTAAACCGCATTGGCGCGGTTAATACCTCTTGTAGCCAAGACCCCAGCCCTTGTCAAGCAAATCGGCTCCCGCAGCGGACTGTGCCGGCAGCCGTTTAGGGTTACAATGCCAAGTCGAAAAATTTACTGCAGTTTAGGATACCTGGTCGAACTCCCTGGGAGGGGAAATCAGCGGCAACAGGTGCGTCAATACTGTGAACCATTTCCTGAATTCTGATTGACTGGCGCTATGGGAAAATCATTAATCATTAAACTACACTCGAGTCATGACGAGGGAGAAGATGACTACATTTTCCATGGAGCGGAAGGGGACACGGCGTTGGCAGAAGCCAAGCCGCGCCTCAAGCGACCACCAATGTATAAGGTGGTCATGCTTAACGACGATTACACACCTATGGAGTTTGTTGTCGAGGCGCTGGAGCTTTTCTTTTACGTGAATCGTGAGCGTGCCACTCAACTGATGTTGCAGGTACACACTAAGGGAAAAGCGATCTGCGGTGTCTATACTCGAGATATAGCGGAAACAAAGGCCGCGCAGGTAAATCAGTTCGCGCGGGACCATGAGCACCCGCTGCTGTGTGAAATCGAAGCTGATGAAGATGACGAAAACGGCGAGGAGGAGTAGAGGGAAGTTGTCCAGCGCCTGAATTAAGTCAGGTGCGCCGCAGCCGGTAAACCGGCAAAACCACGAATACCGGGTGTAGACCTGAGTAGCCCGGATGACATTGGCCAGTAAGGTTTGAGGTTTAGATGCTCAGCAAGGATTTAGAGGTAACGCTTAATCTGGCGTTCAAAGGTGCGCGGGCGAAACGCCACGAGTTCATGACCGTAGAACACCTGCTGCTGGCACTGCTGGACAATGAATCCGCGGCAGATGTACTACACGCCTGTGGCGCCGATCTGAGTGCGCTGCGCCGTGAGCTGCTTGAGTTTGTGGACTCGACGACACCACTGATTCCCGAAAACGACGCCGAGCGCGAAACCCAGCCCACCCTGGGATTTCAGCGTGTTCTGCAGCGCGCCGTTTTTCATGTCCAGTCATCCGGCAAGAAAGAAGTCACTGGTGCCAATGTACTGGTGGCTATTTTCTGTGAGCAGGAGAGCCAGGCGGTTTACTACCTGAAGCAGCAAAGCGTGGCCCGGATAGATGTGGTGAATTACATTACCCACGGCATTTCCCGCGTGAGCTCTGGCGGCAACAACTCGCACAGTGCGCCGGATCCTTCCCCGGAACAGGTGGACGAAGATCTTGGCGCCTCTTCTGAGTCCGGTAGCTCTGATCCATTGGAAAGCTATGCCACCAACCTGAATCAGGAGGCCATTCTCGGCCGTATCGATCCGCTGGTGGGACGGGGACCTGAAGTGGAGCGTGTCACTCAGGTATTGGCTCGCCGTCGCAAAAACAATCCCCTGTTAGTGGGTGAGTCCGGCGTGGGCAAGACCGCTATTGCGGAGGGGCTGGCCCGCCGTATCGTCGATGGTGAGGTGCCGGAGCCCTTGCAGGACAGTACTATTTACTCCCTTGACCTCGGTTCTCTGCTTGCGGGAACCAAATATCGCGGCGACTTTGAGAAACGCTTCAAGGCGCTGCTGGCTGAGCTCAAAAAGCGTGAGCATGCGGTACTGTTTATCGATGAAATTCACACCATTATCGGTGCCGGCGCCGCGTCTGGCGGCGTGATGGATGCCTCCAATCTGTTGAAGCCGCTGCTCTCCAGTGGTCAGTTGCGTTGTATTGGATCTACAACGTTCAATGAATATCGAGGCATTTTTGAAAAAGATCGCGCATTGTCTCGTCGCTTCCAGAAAATCGATGTGCATGAACCCTCTGTTGAGGAAACGGTGCAGATTCTGCAGGGCCTGAAGTCCTGCTTCGAAGATCATCACAAGGTGCGCTTTACCGACGCAGCCCTCGAGGCCGCTGCGCAGCTTGCCAATCGCCATATCACCGAGCGCTTCCTGCCAGACAAGGCGATTGATGTCATCGATGAGGCTGGGGCCTTCCAGTCACTTCTGCCCCTGGAGCAGCGCACTGATACGATCACCGTGACGGAAATCGAGAACATCGTGGCCAAGATGGCCCGAATTCCCGCCAAAAGCGTTTCTGCCTCGGACAAAGCGGCCCTGGCCAAGCTTGAGGACAACCTGAAAATGGTGGTCTTCGGCCAGGATATGGCCATTGAGGCGCTGAGTACGTCAATCAAACTGGCTCGCGCCGGTCTTGGTGCGGAGGAAAAGCCCATTGGATCTTTCCTGTTTGCCGGCCCTACCGGGGTGGGTAAAACCGAGCTCTGCCGCCAGCTCGCCCAAGTGATGGGAATCGAGTTGATCCGGTTCGATATGTCGGAATACATGGAGCGCCACACGGTTTCTCGGCTGATCGGCGCTCCCCCCGGATACGTGGGTTTTGACCAGGGAGGCTTGCTCACCGATGCTGTCACTAAGCATCCGCACAGCGTGGTGCTGCTGGATGAAATAGAGAAGGCGCACCCTGAAGTGTTCAACCTGCTGTTGCAGGTGATGGATCACGGTACGCTGACGGACAATAATGGCCGCAAGGCGGATTTCCGCAACGTCATCCTGATCATGACTACCAATGCTGGTGCGGAGTTGATGAGCCGGCGCTCTATCGGCTTCACGAATCAGGATCACAGTAGTGACGGAATGGAGCAGATCAAGAAAATGTTCACTCCAGAGTTCCGCAACCGCCTCGACAGTATCATTCAGTTCGGTGCGCTGGATTTGAATGTGGTCAAAACCGTGGTGGACAAGTTTGTGGTTGAGCTGCAGGCTCAGCTGGATGAATCCAAGGTCACCCTGGTTGTCGACAATGAAGCCCGGGAGTGGCTGGCTGTGAATGGGTACGATGAAAAAATGGGCGCCCGCCCAATGGCGCGACTCATTCGCGAGAAATTGCGTAAGCCACTAGCGGAAGCCGTGCTGTTTGGAGACCTGTCAGAGGATGGCGGCAAAGTGGAGGTTACCGTCGAAAACGATCAGCTCAAGATCACCACGGCGGTTCCCGCCCTGCACTGAGATCGCTGGAGTATGTGCGACAGCAAAAACGAAAAAAGCCACCCGCGAGGTGGCTTTTTTGCGTCCGCCCAAAGAGGCCGGATTCTGTGCGTGATTAGCGTGCGCGATAGGTAATGCGACCCTTGCTCAGATCGTAAGGAGTGAGCTCCACTTTTACCTTGTCACCGGTCAGGATACGAATGTAGTTTTTGCGCATTTTGCCGGAGATGTGTGCGATTACCACATGTCCATTTTCCAGTTTTACGCGGAATGTGGTGTTTGGCAGGGTATCAATGACCTCGCCTTCCATTTCAATGTAATCGTCTTTTGCCATGCGGCATTAACCTTTGAATGTATTGTACTAGCTCTTCCGCCCGGTAAGTGTGGCCAAACAACTGGCCCGGCGGTACGACGGGCGTGCATTTTGCACGAAAAGTGATGTGAGGCCAAGTAAAACCACGGTACTCGGTGATTTGTCCGAGTGGAGGCAGCCCAATCAATATTTAAATCTGTGACTGATTGTTCGTGGCTCAGGAGGAAGTTTAGTCAGGCTTGAGGGTCCAACGGTTATCTTTTAGCAGTTCCAGTGGTTGAAACTGATTTTTGTAAGTCATTTTGTGGCAGTTGGCGATCCAGTAACCAAGGTAAAGGCTGGGCAGCCCGAGTCGCCGGGCCCACTCAATTTGATAGAGAATGGCGTAGCTACCCAGGCTCCGCTTCACTTCGTCGGGATCAAAATAGGTATAGACTGCGGAGACACCGGCGCTCAATACATCGGTAACGGCCGTGGCTACAAGGCGGTTCCGGGCACGAAATTCGAGGTAGCGAGTACTGCCCCAGGCATTATTGAGAAAGCTGCGAAATTGCTCGCGAGTTGGGGGATACATTTCACCGTCACTATGGCGGTTTTCTATGTAGCGCGCATAAAGTGCGTATTGTTCATCGGTATCAATGTCGCGGCGATGGAAGACATCCAGATCCCGATTCCGGCGCCAGCAACGCCGCTGGCTGCGGTTCGGAACAAATAGCTCTACAGGTACTCGGGCGGGAATGCAGGCCTGACAGGCGGTGCATTGGGGGCGGTACAGGTAGTTACCGCTGCGCCGAAAGCCCAGTTCAGACAGGCGGCTATACAGACGCTGATCAATCGGTATCTGAGGGTCAACAAACACCGTGGTGGCTTCCTGATCTTCCAGATAGCCACAGGGGTGGGGGAGGGTGGCAAGCAAGCGCACGGAGTCGAGTTGGGAGTATTTGCTCATGACAGGCAGCCCATGCGGGACGCTTCGGCACATATCACTTTTTTCACTGTCGGCAACACTCCTTTCACGCGCAGACCTATGGGGGTAGCCGGAGCCGGTTCTCACAAGCCTGTCAGACCAGAGGGTAATTTGGGGTCAGAAAAAATACAAACCCGTTTTCTGGGTTTGTAAGCCTCAGGTTGTATCGAACAGGGCCGGAGCAGGTGCTGGAGGCCATGGAGATGGGAACGACGGTCTGCGTACTTCTGATACCAGCAGTGTTTCAAATATAGCCCGGGAGACCTCAACGGCGCCCAGGCTGGACAGGTGTGGATTGCATACCTGGCAATCAATCAGTTCGCACCCCCATTCTCGCAGTTGGCTTGCCAGAAATGCGAACGCAACTTTCGAGGCATCTGTGGCGCGGTGGAACATGGATTCGCCAAAAAAAACTCGACCAATGGCGAGTCCATACAGCCCGCCAACCAGCTGACCGTTCAACCAGGTTTCCACGGAGTGGGCATGTCCCTGCCGGTGCATTTCAATGTAGGCCTGGCGCATATCATGAGTAATCCAGGTGCCTGATTCGGAGGCTCTGGGGCCGGCGCAGCCATCCAGGACGTCGGCGAAAGCCTGGTCAAAAGTTACCTGAAAGCGCTTCTGGCGAATCACTTTGCGCAGGCTACGGCTAAAGCGCAGGTTTTGGGGGCGAACGATGCAGCGGGGCGACGGGGTCCACCAGAGTATCGGTTGGTCGTCGGAAAACCACGGGAATATCCCTTTGCTGTAGGCCGCAAGAAGCCACTCGGGGCTGAGTTCACCGCCTACAGCCAGCAAGCCATTAGGGTCCTTCAGGGCTTTGCCGGTATCGGGAAAATTGACCGCGTCGGGGTCCAGCAGGGTCAGTATTTCGTCTGCGTTATCGGTCACAGGCTCTGTGCTTCCTGGCAATTGCCATTATTGGGGTTAGGAGAGAGGGTACTCCAAACAGAAAAAGGCGACTAAAAAGTCGCCTTTTTGAGTTTACCGGAAAGTGGCCGGTGTTACTGCGCGTCCAGGTAGCGCTCCGCATCCAGGGCTGCCATACAGCCTGTACCGGCGGAGGTTACCGCCTGGCGGTAGATGTGGTCGGAGACGTCACCTGCCGCGAATACGCCAGGGATCGAGGTTTGGGTCGCGTTGCCATTCAGGCCGCTCTCCACAACGATGTAGCCGCCGTTCATTTCCAGCTGACCCGCGAAGATGTCAGTATTCGGCTTATGGCCGATGGCGATAAACACTCCGGAAACCTCCACTTCCTTGGCGGAGCCGTCCTGCACACTCTTCAAACGCACACCGGTGACGCCGTTGTCGTCGCCGAGTACCTCGTCGAGGGTGTGATTCCAACAGAGGGTGATATTTCCATTCTCAGCCTTCTCCAGCAGGCGGTCCTGCAGGATCTTTTCCGAACGCAGCTCGTCGCGACGGTGTACCAGAGTCACCTCACTGGCAATATTGGATAGGTACAGGGCCTCTTCAACTGCGGTGTTACCGCCGCCGACAACCACCACCTTCTGGTCGCGATAGAAAAAACCGTCACAGGTTGCGCAGGCACTAACGCCGCGCCCCTGGAAGGCTTCCTCGGAGGGAAGACCCAGATACTGGGCAGAAGCGCCGGTAGCGATGATCAGCGCGTCACAGGTGTAGGTTTCGTTGCCTTTCAGGGTGAACGGGCGCTGTTTGAGGTCTACCTCGTGAATGTGGTCGAAGATGATATTGGTGTCGAAGCGCTCGGCGTGCTGCTGCATTTGTACCATCAGGTCTGGACCCTGGAGGTCGTGGGTGCCACCCGGCCAGTTTTCCACTTCGGTTGTGGTAGTGAGCTGACCGCCTTGCTGCATGCCGGTAATGACTACCGGGTTCAGGTTCGCGCGAGCGGCATAAATGGCGGCGGTGTAACCGGCAGGGCCGGAACCGAGAATGATCAGACGGTGATGGTTGCTCATGACAGAACTCGCAATACTTCAATTGAAGGGAATCGATCGCTACACCAGCAATGCCGTCGGCGCTTATTAGCCCGGGTGGGTACCCACCGGGTTACCGGCTCGCGGCCAGGGGCTCCCGCCGGCGAACTTGTCACCAGTGCAAAAATTGCCGGCAATGATAAGGGATGCTATCTCAGTCACCAAATAGTTAGACCTTATTTATCTAATTGCTGGTCTTTATAGTTTGATCAAATAATCAGCGCGGGGTGTGCGGGTGCGAATATGGCTTGTGTCTGTACCATAAGCAGGTCGGGTTTCGAAGTTTACCGGTGGCCTACACGGGCTGTTTTTGATCTCGACAAATTTCACTTAAATCGTTTAATTAACGTGAGGTATGTCCATTAACTTATTGATTTAAAGAATAAAATTGATAGCTAAAGTGATCTCTGAAGAGAGCCTGCGGTAGCATTTGTACAGTGGCTGTAGTACACAGTGCAAACTAGTGTGGGTTTCACTGGTCGTAGTTTTCTCCGACATCCGGTAGACGCCGTTAACAGACTGAATAAGTAAAACCGAGGTAAGCCAGTGAAGGCTGAAAGTGATACTGAGACTGGGGCAGGCATTCCCGATTCTCTGGTTGCCCGCATTGTGCGTGAAGGTGCCTTGATCACCCTGCTGGCGGGTGCGCTGCTGGTGGGGATAAGCCTTTTGAGCTATAGCCCGCGGGATCCGGGCTGGTCCCACACCGGCAGTGGCAGTGGCATAGAAAATGCCATCGGACCCACCGGTGCCTGGCTGGCCGATGTCAGTCTTTCACTCCTCGGATGGATGGCTTACCTGTTTCCAATTTTGATCGGCTGGCGGGCCTTCCGCATTCTGCGTGATAAGAACGCGCGCTTCCACGGTCCCCTTTTTGCGCTGCGTGTTGGCGGTCTGATTGCGCTGCTGATAGCCGGCGCCGCGCTTGCCACCCTGTGTTTCAGCCAGGCGGAACAACCGCTGCCATTTTCCAATGGCGGTATCTTGGGCGCTGCAATTTCCCATTTTATGGAAACCGGCCTCGGCTATGTCGGGGCCACCATCCTTTTACTGGCCATGTTTGCTATCGGGGTTACAGTATTTACCGGTATGTCGTGGCTGAAGTTGTTCGAAGATATTGGCCGCAGTGTGCTGTTTGTCCTTGGTTGGATAGGCAGACGTATGGCGCGTTCGCGCAAGAACCGCGAAGAGCAGCGAGTTGCGCGTGAGGCGGTAGTGGTACGCAAGGCGGCTATTGAAGAGGAAAAACAGCGTACGGCGAAACGTCAGCCCCCGCAGATTGCTGCAGTGGCGCCGCCGCCCAAGCAGAGCCCGAGAGCGGTAAAGGAGAAACAGGGTGAGCTTTTCAACGGACCGGTGACAGGCACCTTGCCGCCGTTGTCGTTACTCGACGCCGCGGACGCCAACAAGAAGGCGGGCTTTTCACGCGAAGCACTGGAGGCGCTGTCGCGCCTTCTGGAGCTCAAACTGAAGGATTTTGGGGTGGTCGCCGAGGTGGTCTCGGTGCTTCCCGGGCCGGTGGTGACACGGTTTGAGATTCAGCCCGCACCCGGGGTCAAGGTCAGCCGTATCACTAACCTGGCTAAGGACCTCGCGCGATCGCTGGCGGTGATCAGTGTGCGGGTGGTCGAGGTTATTCCCGGTAAATCTGTGGTGGGAATCGAGATACCGAACGAAAATCGCCAGATGGTGCGTCTGTCCGAGGTGCTGAGTGCGGAAGTCTACGACAAGGCCAGTTCTGCGTTGACCCTGGCACTCGGACATGACATTGCCGGTCAACCGGTGGTGGCAGATCTGGCGAAGATGCCGCACCTGCTGGTGGCGGGCACCACAGGTTCCGGTAAGTCTGTGGGCATCAACGTGATGCTGCTCAGCCTTTTGTACAAATCCACCCCGGACGAGGTGCGTCTTATTCTGGTGGACCCGAAGATGCTTGAGCTGTCGGTGTACGAGGGCATTCCGCACCTCCTGACGCCGGTCATTACCGATATGAACGACGCCGCGAACGGTCTGCGCTGGTGTGTGGGGGAGATGGAGCGGCGCTATAAGTTGATGGCAGCCATGGGTGTGCGCAACCTGGCAGGCTTCAACCGCAAGGTTAAAGAGGCCAATGCTGCGGGAGAGCCGCTTACGGATCCCATCTGGCAGCCTGACCCCATGTCCAGCGTCCCAGAAGCCGAACAGACTGCTCCTCACTTGAAGCCGCTACCAGCAATTGTCGTTGTGATCGACGAATTTGCCGACATGATGATGATCGTTGGCAAAAAAGTAGAGCAGCTGATCGCGCGGATCGCACAGAAGGCGCGGGCGGCGGGCATTCATCTTTTGCTGGCCACCCAGCGCCCGTCTGTGGATGTAATTACCGGCCTGATCAAGGCCAACGTGCCAACCCGTATGGCGTTTCAAGTTTCCTCGAAAGTGGATTCCCGCACCATTTTGGATCAGGGGGGTGCGGAGCAGCTCTTGGGCCACGGCGATATGCTATATCTTCCGCCGGGTACAGCAGTGCCCATAAGGGTGCATGGGGCCTTTGTCGATGACCATGAAGTGCACCAGGTTGTGGCAGATTGGTGTCGTCGCGGTGAACCCGACTTTATCGATGGCATTGTGGACGATTCGAACAACAGCATCCCGGTGCCGGGTATGGCCACTGAAGGTGGTGAAGATGACCCGGAAGCCGATGCACTTTACGACGAAGCGGTGGCATTTGTCGCCAAGTCCAGAAAGGCGTCGATTTCCTCGGTACAGCGGCAGTTGCGCATCGGCTACAATCGCGCCGCGCGGATGATCGAGGCCATGGAGGCTGCAGGGGTGGTCTCCCCGCAGCAGCCCAACGGCAACCGTGAGGTACTGGTGCCGCCACCCGCCTGAACCAGCGGGCCATCACATCCCAAAATAGCAAGGGTCGCAAACTTTGGAGCCCGGTTCAGGCCGGGTTCACTTGCCGCCGACTAGGCTTTTAAGGAAATCCCCGCAACAGCAAAGTGGAAGGCATTTATGATACGTACACTGAGCATTTTTCTGGCCGCACTGGGTTTTGGTCTTGGGGCTACAGGCGCACAAGCCGATGCCAGCGAAGAATTGAGCCGGCTGCTCCAGCCCCTGGGTTCGATCTCGGGCAATTTCCGTCAGGTTCTCAAAGATCAGAAGGGCAAAACTCTGCAGAAGAGTAGCGGTAACTTTTCCGTCCAGCGCCCCGGCAAACTTCGCTGGCAGACCGGAGAGCCGTTTCCCCAGCTGCTGGTAACCGACAACAAGCAGCTATGGCTGTACGATCCGGACCTAGAACAGGTCACCGTCCGCCCGGTAGACAATCGCATGAAGGAGACACCCGCTTTACTGCTGGGAGGCAAGGTGGAAGATATTCGCAGCTCCTTCAGTGTGGAGAACAAGAAGGGGGCTTACTACCTGACCCCCAAGCGCGCTTCCGCACCTTTCAAGTCGATGGTGATCCGCTTCAATAGCCAGGGACTTCCCTCCGCAATGACTGTAAGGGATGGCATGGGGCAAACCACGGACATTCAGTTTGATGGCCTGCAGGCCAATCCCCGGCTGTCGTCATCCATATTCAATTTCAAACCACCGAAAGGTACTGACATCATCCGCGATGAATGATCTGTTTCAGGCGCCACCCAGGCACCAGCCACTGGCCGCCCGCATGCGGCCACAGACACTGGCCCACTATGTGGGCCAGACGCATTTATTGGGTCCCGGTAAACCGCTGCGGGAGGCGGTAGAACGAGGCCAGTTGCATTCCATGGTGTTGTGGGGCCCTCCTGGGGTTGGCAAAACCACCTTTGCACGCCTTCTGGCCCAAGAGTGCGATGTGCGTTTCGCGACATTGTCTGCGGTACTGGCCGGCGTAAAAGAAATTCGCCAGGCGGTGGCAGAGGCTGAGCAGCACAGCGCGCAGTTTGGGCGTGGAACAATTCTCTTTGTGGATGAGGTTCACCGCTTCAACAAGGCTCAGCAGGACGCATTCCTGCCCTATGTGGAAGAGGGCACGGTAACCTTCGTCGGTGCCACTACCGAGAATCCCGCGTTTGAGCTGAACAATGCACTGCTGTCCCGCTGCCGGGTCTACCTGTTGCGTAGCCTGAGCCAGGAAGAGCTGGCGGGGCTACTCCAGCGCGCCCTAACGGAAGATGAAGAGCTGCGCGCCCGCAAGATCGAGATTGCTCCTGAGGTTCTGCAGAAAATTACCCTGAGTGCAGATGGTGATGCCCGCAGCGCGCTGAATTTACTGGAGATTGCCTGCGATCTGTCGCGAGACGAAAGCGGGCGCCAGGTCATTGATGAGGGTGTCCTGGCGGAGGTGCTTACCGCGGATGTGCGTCGCTTCGACAAAGGCGGCGACTACTTCTACGACCAGATATCTGCATTGCACAAGTCCGTGCGCGGCTCCGATCCCGATGCCGCACTTTACTGGTTCGCACGGATGATCGATGGCGGCTGCGACCCCCTTTATGTAGCCCGTAGGGTTGTGCGTATGGCCAGTGAGGACATTGGCAATGCAGACCCGCGGGCGCTGGAAATCGCCCTGAATGCCTGGGACGTACAAGAGCGTCTTGGCAGTCCGGAAGGGGAGCTTGCCATTGCCCAGGCAGTCGTTTACCTGGCTGTAGCCGCGAAGAGTAACGCTGTCTACAGCGCCTACAAACGCGTACTGGCGGACATCCGTAGAGAGCCCAGTCACGAAGTCCCGATCCATCTGCGCAATGCGCCCACCAAGCTCGCCAAGGAAATGGCTCACGGCGCGGAATACCGTTACGCCCACGACGAGCCGGATGGCTTTGCCGCCGGCGAGAATTATTTCCCCGAGGCTATTGCCGGGCGTCGCTATTACCAGCCTGTGAATCGCGGACTGGAAATGAAAATCGAAGAAAAGCTGCAGCGTTTGCGTGAGCTCAATCGGACCAGCCCCAACCAGCGGTACCCGGGCCTCGAAAAAGGTTAGAATCCGCCACAGTTGCCCCCGGCATAGGGCATGTTTCAACTGACGGATTATTTTTTATGCAGTGGATTGCTATTGCGCTCGGCGGTGCCGTTGGTGCCATTCTGCGACATTTGATCGCCATCTGGAGTTTCCCGGTTTTCGAGCAGCGATTCCCCCTGGGCACCCTGATTGTTAACGTTCTCGGTTCTTTATTGATCGGCATAGCCTACGTGGCGATTGTGGAGCGGGGGATGCTCGGGCAAGAGTGGCGTTTGCTGATCATGACCGGCCTGTTTGGCGCCCTCACCACTTTCTCTACCTTCTCGCTGGAAACCGTGCTCTTGTGGCACAATGGCCAGCCTTTAACGGCGCTGGCCTATGTGGTGGTCAGCTTTCTGGTGTGCTTGGCAGCAACCGCTGCAGCGATCGCACTGGGAATGAAATATCTGTAACGCGGTAATCAATAAACACCATGCTCGATCCAAAACTGATTCGTACCCAACTCGACGAAGTTGCAGCGGCGCTGGCGAAGCGCGGCGTAACGCTGGACACAGCCCGGCTGGAACAGCTCGAAGAGCAACGCAAAGAACTGCAGGTACGCACCGAAGCGCTGCAAAACGAGCGCAACAGCAAATCCAAAAATATCGGCCGCGCGAAGGCTTCAGGTGAAGACATCGCACCGTTGCTGAAAGAAGTCGAATCACTCGGCGGGCAGCTCACCGAGGCCAAGCACGCGCTTACCGAACTGCAAAACCAGCTGGACGATATCCTGCTGGCCATTCCCAACTTGCCCGACGCTTCTGTGCCGGAAGGCAAGGACGAAGACGATAACGTTGAAGTCCGCAAGTGGGGTGAGCCGCGGACCTTTGCATTTGATGTGCGTGACCATGTGGACCTGGGGGCAAGCCTTGGCGGCCTGGATTTCGAGGTGGCGAGTAAAATCACCGGTTCCCGCTTTGCGGTCATGACTGGCCCCGTAGCGAAACTGCACCGCGCGTTGGCACAGTTCATGCTTGACCTGCATGTAGAAGAGCACGGTTATCAAGAAGCCAATGTGCCGGTAATAGTAAATAGCGATTCCCTGTACGGTACCTCGCAGCTGCCCAAGTTTGCTGAGGACCTGTTCAAGCTGGAAGATGAGCGCGGTTTTTATCTCATCCCCACGGCAGAAGTACCGCTGACCAATCTTTATCGCGATGAAATCGTCGAAGACGCCGATTCCCTGCCGCATAAATTTGTCAGTCACACCAACTGCTTTCGCTCCGAAGCCGGTTCACATGGGCGCGATACCCGCGGCATGATCCGCCAGCACCAGTTCGAAAAAGTCGAACTGGTATGTTTTGCCCGACCGGATCAGTCCCTGGATATGCTCGAACAACTCACCAGTCATGCAGAAAAAGTTCTGCAGAAACTGAATCTGCCATACCGCACGGTGGTGCTGTGTGGCGGCGATATGGGTTTTGGTGCGACCAAAACCTATGACCTGGAAGTGTGGATCCCCTCTCAGGACAAGTACCGGGAAATTTCTTCCTGCTCCCTGATGGGCGACTTCCAGGCCCGGCGTATGAAAGCCCGCTGGCGCAACCCGGAAACGGGCAAGCCAGAATTGCTGCACACCCTTAACGGGTCCGGGCTGGCAGTAGGGCGTACGCTGATCGCGGTGCTGGAAAACTACCAACAGGCCGATGGTAGTATCGAGGTGCCAGAAGTACTGCGCCCCTATATGGGAGGCGCGGCCAAGATCGGCTAAGTAGTATTGGAAGACTAGTTTGCGTTACCTGCCTCTCGCTTTTGACTTGAAAAACCGTCCCTGTCTCATTGTCGGGGGCGGATCCATTGCCACGCGCAAAGCGCGGTTACTTAACAAAGCGGAGGCCCGCCTGCTGGTGGTGGCTCCGGATATTACCGATGAGCTGCGCCAGCTGGTACTGGCTAGTGGCGGCGAATACATCGTTGGCCGGTATCGCAGGGACCTGCTGGAAAATGTGGAAATGGTTGTTGCCGCTACCGCAGACAGCGATGTCAATGCTCAGGTTTCCAGCGATGCCCGCGCACAGCGTTTGCCGGTCAACGTAGTCGACTCCCCGCAGCTATGCACCTTCACTTTTCCCTCCATTGTCGAACGGGGGCCACTGGCTATCGGTATCAGTAGCGGGGGTTCTGCCCCCGTATTGACCCGCATGCTACGGGCACAGATCGAGACACTGTTATCGCCGGGACTCGGTGTTATCGCCGAACTGGCCGGACTTGTCCGCGACAGGGTGAAAGCGGCATTGCCGGAAGCGCAGCGCAAAGATTTCTGGCACTGGGTATTTAACGGTCCCATTGTCGGCGAGGTGGAGCGCGGTCATAAGGCGGAAGCCGAGCAGGCGCTGCTGCAGGAGTTGGAACGCTGGCAGGAAAGGCCCGCCCCCAGTGGCGAGGTCTACCTTGTGGGGGGAGGTCCCGGCGACCCGGACCTGCTTACATTCCGCGCCCTGCGATTGATGCAGCAGGCGGATGTGGTGCTTTACGACCGGTTGGTGTCCAGCGAGGTGCTGGAGCTTGTGCGCCGGGATGCCGAGCGCATCTATGTGGGCAAGATGAAGCAGTTTCACTCCGTGCCCCAGGATGATATCAACCAGCTGCTGGTGGATCTGGCGAAAGAAGGCAAAAAGGTCCTGCGCCTGAAAGGGGGCGACCCCTTCGTGTTTGGCCGCGGCGGCGAAGAGATGGACAAGCTCGCAGAGGCCGGTGTGCCTTTCCAGGTCGTGCCCGGGATCACCGCGGCGATCGGCTGCTCTGCCTATGCGGGCATTCCTCTCACCCATCGGGATCACGCACAATCAGTGCGCTTTATTACCGGCCACCTGAAACAGGGGGATCTGGTTCTGCCCTGGCAGGAACTGATTACCGCGAACCAGACACTGGTGTTCTATATGGGGCTGGCCGGCCTGCCGACCATCTCGGAAAAATTGATCGCTCACGGCATGAATGTCGACACCCCAGCGGCACTGGTGGAAAAGGGTACGACACGGGATCAGCGTGTCATCGTGGGCACCATCGCCACGCTTCCCGAGCTGGCGGAAACCCACAAGGTGGGAGCACCGGCGCTGACAATTATCGGCGGCGTGGTCACTCTGCGCGAAAGTCTCGGCTGGTATCAGTAATCCGGAGTAAGGCGCGCCCGACTCCCATTCACTGGCAAACCCCTATCTATACTGAAGGAGATGTTTGCCAGTGGTGGTTCTATGTTTTGGATGCTGCTTCGCTTTTACTGCACCTTACTAATTCGAAATTTTTTGCCCGGGGAAAGTGAAATTGCGCTGCCGGATGATAACGACAGTCATCTTCGTCGCTATACCTACCATTACCGGGTTAAACGCAATTGGGTCAAAAATCTCTGGATTGGCTCATCGCTGCTGATGATCTGCTTTCCGCTCCTGCCATTTGTGCTCGGCCTGGGGCTGTTCACTTCATTCCTTTCTTTCGCAATTCTCGACGAAACCGCTTGAATCCGTACCCTGGCTTCGGCGACATGATGCTGGTACCGAGTGGCAGATTCCAAAACCTGCCCCCGGTAGTCCCATCGTCGCCGGCGAACCAGGGTCTCCTTATTTCAGAGTCAGGACGTGGGTGATAGCCTGTTCATTGAAACTTGACGCATTGCCCTCGACCCAGTCGCTATGCCCATTTGCAAAAAATGGCGACAGTGGATGTGCACTCTGGCCCGTAGCCATATGAAAAATTCCCAGCTCTTCATGTCCCGGCGCTACCACCATACGTTCGGACGCGCCATTGGTGGATGACTGGAAGCGAGGCATGTGAGAGTCGCCAGGAAGGTGATCTTGTGGCATCGCTGTGAACCAGTTTATCGCGGAAACGGCGCGCGCTAGCGGATGCTGAATCTCGGCCGTGTTCTGTACGCCCCAGGTTTGTTGCGCAAGCGGCAGCCCGTCTTTCGCCATCTTGTCTAATGCCAGATCCAGCGCGGCCAACTTCAGGGCTTGCCAGGACTCATACTCGGGATTCAACAGGTGCGCGGGCTCAGCGGACAGCATTTCCCATGCGGGATATTCAACTTGGCGGTTTACGCGACCGAAGGAAAATTCTGGTTGGAACCGCTGCATATAAGTGAGCACCGGCGCCGTAGACAGGTCGATAAAACGCAGGCGGAAATTACGCACAATGCGATAACCAACAGAGTCTGCACTGGCGCGTGCACCCCAGTTGAGGATCTGCTCGCGTACTTCCGCATATTCATCCTTGTCTTTCAGCAGCGCTACCAGTTGCTCCTGCCACCGCTGTAGAAATACAGCGCGATCATCAAGCTGGATATCCAGCAAATCCTGTTCGGTGAACCGGTCGCGGGCGAACAGGTCGTCGCGAATCTGTTGCTGCCGCGCCCCCAACGCATAGCCGCCGTCACCCATAATCTCCAGATATCTGCCATCCATGGTGCGGGAGTTGGCAGTCCAGATTCGGTGGGAGGGCGGGTTATACACCTGAGGATGTTCCTCGAGGCTCAGGTAACCATCCCAGTAGGCGGAGCCGTCGGCCCAGCTTATGGAGCGACTGCCATCGAGGCCAACACGGCGAGGCACGGGGCCCGCAACCGTCCAACCTATATTGCCCTGGCTATCGCCCAGTACAAGGTTCTGGTGGGGAATACCCAGTTCTGGTGCCAGGTTCATCGCGTCGCGAGTAGTGCCCACCGTTTCCAGATTCAACAAATTCATGTTGGCTCCGCGCACATCGTGGGCCACCCAGCGGTAAGCCAGCGGCGTGCCGCTGTGATTCTCGGCGACAACGGGTCCCCAGATTGTTTTGCGGACTTCGACCACGGCCGATGCCTTGCCGCTAATAGGAATTTCTTCCTCGACTACGTCAAAATCGCGCCAGCCTTCGGGAGTACGGTACTGCTTGCCATTTTTGGACACCTCCAGTGGAATCAGGTCACCCCAGTCCGCGGTGGTATTGGTGAAGCCCCAGGCGACTTTCCCATTGCTGCCAGCGACTACGATAGGGCCGCCGGGCAGGGTCGCGCCACGCATTACAAAATCCGTACCGGGTACATTCCAGCCCGCGCGGAACCAGATGTTGGGGACGGTGATTGCCAGATGCATATCATCGGCAACAATGGCCGCACCGTGCTCGGTCAGCGCGCCACCCACGACCCAGTTATTGCTGCCGAAGATCATGTCTTCGCTTTCCATTTCATGGAAAGCCATGGGTGTATCCCCCTCAACCAGTGCGGCGATATCCGTTTCCGGCAGTGGCAGTGGGCCGCGCGCCTCACCGATCAGGGGCGCATCCCAAATTCCACCCTTGGGAACAAAGAACTGGTAGAGGTCTCCGGGCAGGAGTTCAGCAAGTGCGTTATCTCGCTGTTCAAAGGTCCCGCTACGGCTCTGCAGGGTCATATACATACTGAATATGGTCAGTAGGCTATCAGCTGGTACCCAGCTTCGCGGTTGCTGGCGGAGCAGGGCGTACTCCCATGGTGCCGCATCCAATTTACTCAGCCCGTAATTCACCCCTCTGGCGTATTGCGCAAGGATCTGCCGTTGATGTTCCGGCATCGCCGCGATATTGCGTTCAGCGCGCGCCCGGAACTGATGCAGGCGTACATCCTGGTCGTGTTCCAGTGCCGCTTCACCCACCAATTCCGAGAGTTCCCCCGCGGCGTTGCGTCTCAACAGGTCCATTTGGAAAAAGCGTTCCTGGGCATGCAGGAACCCGAGGGCAAAAGCTGAATCGGCACGACTTTCGGCAGTGATAAATGCGACACCCTGTGCGTCGCGCTCGATGGTAACGGCATTCTCCAGCTGGCCAGTGTCTAGCTCACCATTTAGCACCGGCAGACTTTGGCGAAGCCATACCCAGGTGATGGCGACTACCAGTATTAACAGGACAGAGACAGCGAGTAGGGCACGCAACAGGTAGCCCCGTAAGGACAGGCTTTTCATCATCTTGAGATCTCTTCGGGTGAGCACAAAATTGTTATTTTGGGACTTTTAGCCCTTTTGGTGTGTATCCGAGTCTATCAGTGACTTGTTGTTCATAATTGGTTACCAACGGACTTAATCTGGTCACAATAGCACCAATAAAGTTGAATAATGCGCCATATTGGCGCACTATGGCTTTCTTACGCAGCACGAAACTGACCAGTCACAACAAAAAGGTCACAACTAGCTTTTCTTGGGACATTTACACCCGTAATATGGCCCAACTTGACTATCAAAAACGACCATTTTCCATCACGCTTTATATATAACTAAAATGCGAGGACGCGATGATGTACGACGCCGATCTGTCCGGTAAAAACCGGTTTTTCTCCCTGTCCACTCTCTCTGCCGCTATCGCTGTGACTACAGCCCTGAGCGCTGCTGCCTCTGCCGCAGAGATCGAGGAGGTAGTAGTTACCGCGCAGAAACGTGCGGAGAACCTGCAAGACGTTCCGATCGCCATTTCCGCTTTCACTGGCGACAGCATGAAGGCGATGGGTGTCAAGAACCTGACAGACCTGGGTAAATTTACCCCAGGTGTAGAAATGAATAACGATACACCGCTGCAGCCGACTTATAGCGTGCGCGGTATCGAAACCGGTGATTTTACCGTGGGTTCCGACCCGGCGGTTGCCGTCTATGTAGATGGGGTTTATACCGGCCGTGGGGCGGGCGCCGAGATTCCGCTGGCGGATATTGAGCGTGTTGAAGTATTGAAAGGCCCGCAGGGTACGCTGTTCGGACGCAACGCAACCGGTGGTGCGATCCACATTATTTCCAAGAAGCCTCAGGCAGACGATACCACCGAGCTGAACCTGACCGCCGGCAATTACGGTCGTCAGTCAACCGACCTGCTGATCAACCGCCAACTGAGCGATACCGTTTACACCCGCTTTACCGCGTCCACCAACCGTCGCGACTCTTTTGCGGATAACATTTCCGCAGAAAACGATTTCACCGTCGGCAACATCGATACCCAGACGTACCGCGCATCCCTGCTGTGGGAAGCGAGCCCGAATACTGAAGTTTTGTTCCGCGCCGACTACGGCATCATGGATCAGGGCAGTGCCCTGCGCAGTTCCATCGTTCCCACCCTTCAGGCAGATGGGGGCGGCACGGACGTATTTGGTGATTACGCACTGGATACCCCGACCATTGAAGATCGGGATTCCTGGGGCGGGTCCGTCACGGTTACCCACGATTTCGAAGACTTTAGCTTTACCTCGATCACGGCCTACCGCGGCTTCGAAGCCCACCTGCAGCAGGATGAGGATGGCACCGACAATGCGGATTACATGTTCGGCTCCGCGAACTTCGACGATCAGACCCAGTTCTCCCAGGAGTTTCGTCTCAATGGCGCGACGGACACGCTGAAATGGACTCTGGGTGCATCGTACTCCCGCGAGGAGCTGGAGCACGTGACGGATGCGTACTTTACTGCCGGCTCGCTCGAGTCGTTCGCCCTCTATGAGGGAATAAAAGGTAGTGAGCAGCTCCAGCAGGTATTAGCCGCAGCCTTCCAGGTTGCCGCTCCTGAAACACAAACGGAAATCGAAGATCTTGCGGCGAAAGCCCGGGCCGCGATGGCCGCGGGCGCTTTACCGGGTATGCCGGAAGGCTCAGCAGTTACCGAAGTCGTTTACGGACTGCTCATGAACTCCCAGGATTTCCAGCAGCAGATTGCCGCGCAGCTGGCGCCGTTAAACGCTATGTTGGGAACAAACTTTGGCGCGCAGAACCTGAGCCGCGCGGATATGATGGCATCTCTGATGTCAGGTATCGCTCCCTGGGTAGCAGCAGATACTCCGTGGAATGAATCTGTCCTCAATACCGGTGATTACCGCTCAGCGGCCATTTACGGTGATGTGACCTGGAGCATCACCGACAAGATGGATCTCACCGTTGGCGCCCGCTATACCGCGGACGAAAAAGATTTCACCATCAATAGTGCCTACCAAAACTCTCTGCCGGTGGCTCTCGTAGGTACTGTCGGCCTGGTAGATGACAATGGCAATCCGGTGCAAATCACTCTGCCGAATGGTGCCGTTCTGGATTCCATCACCCTCCCGGGTGTGGTGCTGGGACAATCATTTGGTATGGCGTTCAACAACAACGGCGCTCCGGTCCTCAACGAGAAACTAAGCGACTCCTGGAGTGATCTGTCTGGCCGAATCGTGCTGGATTACCGTTGGAATGACGATGTGATGACTTTCGTCTCTCTGGCAGATGGCTTCAAGGCCGGCGGTTTCAACAGCTTTACCGTTGCCGAGGGTATTGATCCGTCCTTCGACCAGGAGAGCGTAACCAACCTGGAAATTGGCCTCAAGAGCAGCCTGTTCGACAACGCGGTTCGCTTTAACGCGTCTGTGTTTGCGTACGACTACAAGAATCTGCAGCAACTGGATCTTGTCGGCGCGCCGATTCCGAACTATTACCTGCGCAACGCGGACGCCGAAGGTCGTGGTGCCGAATTCGAGGTGCAGTGGGCCGCTACCGATAACCTGTTTGTTGCCGGTAACTACTCGTATCTGCATACCGAATACACCCGTTACACCTTGCTGGATCAGCCTCCTGTCAACGAAGGTCCAGAGGATGACCGCACTGGCCAGCCCCGCGTAGGTACGCCAGAGAACAAATTCAACATTCTGGCCGAATACACCTGGGAGCTGGGCTCTGGCGGTGATGTGGTTCTGCGTGGTGACTATAACTGGACTGGCGAACGTGTCGGTTCTGTAAGTGACCCCGCTCGCGTAATCCCTGATTACCAGCTGATGAACCTGCGCGCAGGTTGGAACAGCGCATCCGATCGTTATTCCGCAGCACTGTGGGTACAGAACGTGACCGACGAAGAAATCGCCGGTGGCTACGGCGGTACTGGTGCGGCGATTGGTGCCAGCCCAGCGTGGCGTTTTATGCCCCGTATGTACGGCGCGGACTTCACCGTTCGCTTCTGATCACGTCTTTTGTCACACGAAAGGGTCGGCTCGCCGGCCCTTTTTTGTGCCTCAAGAGACGAGGTGCAGGGCAGAATTCCTGGCGCCCGTTACATCGCAACTTCGCACATTGTCATAGGATTCCGCCACAATGGTTGTATGATCGAACGCAATCTCCGCAGTTGACCGGGCCAAAACATGAGTCTGATTTCAGAAGCAGGTTCAGAGGTATCGTCACATATTCAGGAACGAAATGGCGGGCTGGAGCCAGGTGAAGGGCAGGGGCCAGTACGGGAATTGTCCCTCGATGAATGTGTCGCCCTGCTTGAACAGTATCAGGTGGTACGCAGAGAAACCGAGTTCCTGGTAGATCCCCTAACTGCAGAAGACATGTTACTGCAGTCCATGCCCGATGCCAGTCCCAGCAAATGGCATCTGGGACATACCAGCTGGTTTTTTGAGACGTTCATCCTCCGCTCTTACCTTCCCGAATACGCCGTTTTCCATCCCGCCTTCCACCATATTTTCAATTCCTATTACAACACTCTGGGCCAGCCGTTTACCCGAGCGCATCGGGGGCTCTTGTCACGCCCCTCCGTTGAGCAGGTTTTCGCCTACCGCTGTCAGGTGGATCGAAGTATTGAGCGGTGGTTGACGGAGGAAGAGGTCACTCGGGAGCAGGCAAACCTATTGCTGCTGGGCATTAACCATGAACAGCAACATCAGGAATTGCTCCTGACGGATATCAAGCATGCCTTTTCCATCAATCCTCTGGCGCCGGCGTACTGTGAAGATCCAGAGTTTGAAGGCGATACGGAGGCTGAACCCCCTGGAGAGCATTGGCTGAGCGTACCGGAAGATAATTATACGGTCGGGGGGGAGGGCGAGGACTTCAGCTTTGACAATGAAGGCCCCGCGCATCAGCGCTACCAGCCAGCGTTTCGCATTGCTTCCCATCTGGTGACCAACGGTGAGTTTCTCGAGTTTCTGCAGGATGGCGGTTATGACGAGCCGCGCTTGTGGCTATCCGATGGCTGGCGTTGGGTGCAGAGCGAGCGGCAGCAGTGTCCGCTTTACTGGCGGTTTATTGAGGGCGATTGGCTGCAATTCACCCTCGGCGGGATCCGGCCTCTGGATCTGAACGCCCCGGTTAGTCATATCAGTTATTACGAAGCCGATGCTTATGCCACTTGGGCAGGCAGGCGGTTACCGACGGAATTTGAGTGGGAGATTGCTGCCTGGCTGCACTGTAAAAAGGACGCGGCGCAGCGGGCCAATATGCTCGAAAGCCGGAATTTCAGACCTGTTGCCGAGCCCGCAGGCGTTAACCAAATTCAGCTGATGGGTAATCTCTGGCAGTGGACCTCGAGTGCCTACGGGCCATATCCGGGTTTCCGCGCCAGTGAAGACGCCGTAGGGGAGTACAACGGAAAATTTATGTGCAACCAGATGGTGTTGCGCGGAGGCTCTTGTGTCACGCCGCGCAATCATATTCGTATTAGTTACCGGAATTTCTTTTACCCGCATCAAGCGTGGCAGTTTACTGGTATTCGGCTGGCGGGGGACTGGCAATGAATATGGCAATTCCTACAGCAGGTAGGGCGGGGCTGCCAGACTCACCATCGAATCACCGACTTCAGTTTGAGCGTGATGTTTTAGCCGGATTGGCCGCACCGCAGAAGACGTTGCCGTGTAAATATTTTTACGATGAGATCGGCTCGAAGCTGTTCGAAAGTATTTGTGAACTAGAAGATTACTACCTGACACGGGTTGAAGCCGATATTTTCTCCTGCGCATTGGATGAAATGACGATGGTCCTGGGGCAGGGGGTCGCACTGGTTGAGCCAGGTGCGGGTAACTGTGAAAAAGCTGAACCCCTGCTTGTCGCCATGAACGACCCGGTGGCGTATTACCCACTGGATATTTCCCCCGAAATATTGCTTGCCGCACAACAAAGAATACAGCGACGTCTGCCGACACTGGATGTTGTGCCTGTAATCGGTGATTTCACCAGCACAACAGTCTGGCAACAACTGCCAAAATCCCACCAGCGCAAGGTACTGTTTTTCCCTGGCTCAACGATTGGCAACTTCACCCCTGAACAAGCCCGGGAACTTTTGCAGCGGTTTGCCGAGCAGCTTCGTCCGGGTGAAGGAATATTATTGGGAGCCGACCTGGTAAAAGACTCGGTTGTGTTGGAGCGGGCCTATCATGATAGCGCGCATGTGACAGAAGCCTTCAACAAAAATCTTTTAACCCGTATCAACAATGAGTTGAACGGAAATTTCAATATTGATGACTTCGCTCACCGCGCCTTTTACCATCGCGTACGCCAGCGGGTGGAAATGCACCTGGTCAGTCTCACGGACCAAAAGGTAGAGGTTTCCGGACAGCAGTTCGAGTTTGCGGAGGGCGAGACCATTCATACGGAAAACAGCCACAAATACACTCTGTCCGGATTACGGACGTTACTGCATGAGACAGGGTTTACCACACAAAAATTCTGGACCGACAATAAACAACACTATGCAATTTATTATGCAGAAGTACGGTAACCAATTGCCGCTCCTAAGGCGGACCCTCAACATCCTTCAACTGGTGTCAATCGGAATCCTGATTTCGCTCAGTGGCAATGTCAGAGCTTCAGAGAAGCCGGACAGCGCAAATACCGCTCAAGATATAGTGGTATACAAATCGCCATTCTGTCTCTGTTGTAATGACTGGGTGAACCACCTCAAAAAGAATGGGTTAGTTGTCGAGACCCAAAACGGATTGGATACCGCGGAAATTAAACAAAGGTGGAACGTTCCACACAGTATGCAGGGTTGCCATACCGGCGTGTGGCGCGGCCAATTTGTATTTGAGGGACATGTACCTGCGCGTTTGATTCGTCAGTTTTTGGCAAATCCACCGAAGGGTAGTATCGGTCTTGCAGTACCAGGAATGCCCCAAGGAAGTCCCGGTATGTACAGAGGCGGTGAATTTGAACCTTACGTGGTCTACTCGATTCTTCCCGAAGGTGAATACCGCTTTTACGAAAGAGTGACCGTACCGGAAGCGAATTGATCGCGGCGAATCCATTTGATTCTGTAATCCCTGGGCGCTAGGCTTGCGCTCCCCTCAACCCGTAGTAAGGGCCGTGGTCCGTTCGATGATTCAACCTTTTTCCCCCGCAGTGGGCCTTGGCAATTGCCACCTGCAAACCATATTCCCCAGATTTCACCGCCCCAAACCCTGGATTCGCACCCAGTGCCAGTGGCTGGCTACGCCGGATGGCGATCGGCTCGCGTTACACACTCCCGCGCCGCTAGTGGATACCCAAGAACGACCGATCATTCTGGTGCTGCATGGTCTTGAAGGCTCCGTCGAGTCTCCTTATGTTCAGGGCCTTATGCAGGCGCTGTTGGCACAGGATTTCCAGGTGGCGGTACTGCATTTCCGTGGTTGCGGCGGGATACCTAACTTGCTACCACGGGCGTATCACAGCGGTGTTAGCGAAGATCCTCGATGGCTCGCTTCTCACCTGCGCGATCGGTACCCGAATACCCCCTTGATGGCGGTAGGCTATTCGCTCGGAGGGAACGTGTTGCTCAAGTGGCTTGGCGAGGACGGGGCTGATACCCCAATTAGCGCCGCCGTATCGGTGTCGGCCCCGCTGGATTTACATGCTTCAAGTCGTCGAATGGGGCAGGGGTTTTCAAAGGTCTACCAGCGGCATTTACTCAACAGCCTTCAGCAGAGCCTGCGGAAAAAGGCACTTGATCCCGAGTTGGCGCGACAAATGCCCGCGCTTGATGATAAGCGATATTTTACGGATTTCCGCCACTTCGACGACCACTTCACCGCGCCGTTGCACGGGTTCCGGGGTGTAGACGACTATTACACCCGGGCATCCAGCAAGCCGTTATTGCGGCTTATTCAGACCCCGACACTGATCATCCATGCGACAGACGACCCCTTCGTTTGTCCAAGCGCTGTCCCCAGTCACATTGAAATAAGCCCGAATGTCGAACTGGATATCACCAGCAAGGGAGGTCATGTAGGCTTCGTCAGCGGCAGTATTTGGCGCCCGGAATATTGGCTTGAACAGCGCATTCCGCAATTTTTGACGGGATGGCGCTCAGCCGGCCGCTACAGCTAATAGAATCGCTACATCATTTTGCATCAATGGCTTGTGAAACCTGAAGCCGGTTGAAGATCGTCCAAATGCATACAGAACGTCATGTACTTATGCATCGCACTAGCAGCAGCAATATCCTGATACATCGTATGCTCAAATTCTGGGTGCAGGGCGATAACTTCAACCATCCCAAGATGGTAGTCACTCCCGGCCCTCAGACGTAAAGCCTCCGAGGCGATGGTCGCTAATTTTTGAGCCAGATGATCCGCCGTACCCTGATCCACCAGTACGTCCCGGAAAGCATGTGCAAATTGCTTCCAAAATGTTGGCTCAATCGCGAATTGTTCAATCAACTGGTAGATTTTTTGTCCGATCGACATTCTCTATTCCCCCCGAAAAAGAGGCAGGCATACTAATCGAGTAGGTATCAATACCAAAGAGCATTGACCGCCAACCAGCGAGGCTTGGCGACTGTTTCTTTATTTGTTGTAGATTGGCACCTATACCACCGATTGCGAGGCGGGTATCCCTGTATCGTCGCTCCGAAATTATTCAGCCTTTCTGATCCGAACTCTCCTGGCAGCCTTAGGTATCCCGTGTATTCCTATTTGGTTATCCGTGTACATTGAAGGAATAACTATTTACAGCCAAGCGATGATTAATCTAGCATTTTAATTTTTTAATTTTTTCTATTTGGATCGATAAAGGCAGATAAATTGCAGTAAATAGAATGCTGCTGGCAAGGAGTTTGGAATTACGCTCAACTAGCGATTAGCCAGCACAGGTATTCTGCAATAAGTTTAAGTGAGTACGAATATATGCCCAGCATAGGAAGTCACAACGATAGTGAGCAAAGAAACGTGGCAGAAAGCGAATTACGCATAGCTATTGATACCATACCTGGTTTAGTTTGGACGGGCTTACCTGATGGCAGTATCGACTATTTGAACAGGCGGTGGCTGGACTATACGGGTTTAACGCAAGAAAGGGCAAAAGGCTGGGGTTGGCAAGAAGGGGTGCATCCTGAAGATATCCTAGGTCTTGTGGAGTACTGGAAGTCAATTTTAGCGTCAGGAATAGAAGGGGAATATAAAGCACGGTTGAGAAGATATGACGGTGAATATCGCTGGTTCCTGTTTCGGGGCGTACCATTAAAAAATTCGTGCGGGGAAATAGTTAAATGGTATGGGACAAATACCGATGTAGAAGCACTGCATGCATCTGAGCACGTCATACGGGGTCAAGTGGAAGCCCTCAAGCTAACCTTGTCAGCCTTATCAAGGGAATCGGATCCGGAAGAATTCTTAAAACACGTAATTGAAATGATTACGTCGCAGTTTCGCGCGCATAGTTTGAGTATTTGGGAGCTAAAGGACGATCAAAATCGTGTTCAATTAGCGATTAGCTATTCCTCGAACAAACTGGAAATTGTTGAAAGCAATGGTTTATATGATCAAATGCTGATTCCTGAGGGGACGGATTTCCATCCGGTCTGGAGCGATTTTCTTCTTACTGGCCACTACTGTGTTAAAGGGAAAATTGAAGAAGAATCAATATATATATGTAATGCCGAGTCTTCAGAGTCTAAATGGCACGAATGGGGATCCACTGATACTATTAAAGCTATCGCTAAAAAATTGCATTCTGACGGCGTTGTCAATACGCTCTCAGTTCCAATCTTCTTATCTGGTAGGGTAACTGGTTTAATCAGTATTCGGTTTACTGGGGCCGTAGATTTTAGACTGGAAGAGATTGGCCTGGCACGAGCGCTTTCTCAAATTGCCACATTAGCAATTCAAGTTATGCGCCTTTCAAATCAAATTAAACTATCGGCAATTATCAATGAACGAAACCGCCTTGCAAGGGATATGCACGATACCCTGGCGCAAGGCTTTACCGGGATAATCATTCAACTAGAGGCCGCGGTCGATGCCAGGTCAAAATCACTGTTGAAGGAGTCCCAGGAGCACATCAATGCCGCGATCGGATTAGCCAGAGAAAGCCTGGGAGAAGCAAGAAGGTCCGTATTATCACTAAGACAGAATGTGCTAATGACAAAGGAACTCTGGCAAGCCATTGAAGAATTATTTATTCGTCGTACTCAAGGTATTTCACTTGAAACGAAAATTTTCATTAATGGCAGAAAACGTAGTCTTCCTCAAGGCTGGGATGAAAACATATTATTTATGGTCAATGAAGCACTGACCAATGTGTTAAGGCACTCAAATGCGAGTGAATTTAGGTGCGACGTATACTTTATGGAAAAAAGTCTGAAACTAGAATTGGTGGACAATGGACGTGGCGTAAATCAAGAAAATGGATTAGAGGGATTTGGCCTGATTGGAATGAAAGAAAGAGTAATTGAGCTGGGAGGAAGATTTAACTTGGAAACCGAAATTGGAAAATTTACCGCTATCTCTATCGTGCTTCCCCTATTACCCGAGCGAGTTTTGTAGCCGGAATCGTCGCGTTGAGAAAATATTATGAGTGATATTTCACGAGATAAGATAAGAATTCTGATCGTTGATGATCATATTACAGTGCTTGAAGGATTAGCCTCGATCATAAATCGCCAAACTGATATGGCCGTTGTTGCAAAGGGCCAAGACGGGGGAGAGGCCATAGATTTTTGGCACAAACATCGTCCTGATATAATACTGCTTGACTTACGTATGCCTGTCACTAATGGCATTGATGTAATCGCTCATATCCTGCAGGAAGACCCCAAAGCCCGCGCAATCGTATTGACTACCTTCGATTCAGATAATGAATTGGCCAGTGCAATTAAAGCTGGAGCGAAAGGATACCTACTTAAAGATGCCGAAATTGGTGAATTACTCGATTGTATAAGGAAAGTCCATCGGGGCGGTACCTGTATTCAACACAGCTTGATAGAAAAGCTGGCTCAAGGGATACATGGAATACCATTAAGCGGACGTGAGAAGGAAGTACTTCAATTGCTCGCAAGGGGAAAAAGCAACAAAGATATTGGTAGTCAGCTTTTTATAAGTGAAACAACGGTTAAATCACATCTACGTAATATTTTTTCAAAATTAGATGTCGCAAACCGAACGGAAGCTATTATGGAGGCTAATCGGCGCGGTCTCATCCATTTGTAGATTAAAAAATGTACATCGGTAGTGTCTGGCTCATATCGTCAATCCTTCGAAAGAAGGATATTACCTTCCTCCAAGAGTCGTAGAAATATTTCGTTTCTTAGGTTGTTTTATTCGAAGATCACTCCCTCCATTCTAGTGTCATGCCATCTTAACGTGCGTCATATAAAGCGGTATCAGTGTGGATCATGACAACGAGATGGCGCCGATTTGAAATACGATGTTTCTTTCCATTTATTAAAATATAAATTCGCGCCAGGACGGTGGAATATGGATATTTGTGCTGTTCAGAGCAAAAAGGAATTATCGGAACATGTCCGTCATAATTCTATAGACCTATTGAACTGTTATTTATCGGGCATTCTGGATTTAGGTGTACAGGTTAAATTCGCACATTGGAATGTCAAAGCGCCGACGTTTACAGCTTTGCACGATCTATTCGACAAGGTCTTAAGGAATATTGAAGAATTGACTGAAAAAATAGCTGGACGATGTATCGCGCTGGGCGGAATTGTGACAGGGGAGGTGAATAGTGTGGTATCAATATCTAACTTGTCCAAATTTTCGCCCGATTTCCGGAATATCAACCATCAATTATTGATTATCTGCGATGGATTGGCCCAGTTTGGTCAGTCTGTCAGCCGTGCGATAGTAGAAGTTTCTGGTTTCGGCGACACTGGTACAACAGACTTACTTGTCCAGGTTTTCCGAAATATTGAGCAATTACTCTGGCAAGTTGAATCTTACCTGTACCAACCTGCGTCGTTTTCATATCCGCAGACCATAAACGCCTGTACTTGCTGATTATTTCAGAAAATAAGATCAATCTACGGTGCGATTTTTACCGCTATGGGCACGTACTCGGTTCTCGGTATTTACATAAACGGTATCCGTTGTCGCCATACTCGAGTGTCCCAGGTCTTCAGATAGGTCCTTGAGCGCTCGACCGCGTTCAATTTCCATACTGGCGCCAGTATGTCTTAGCCAGTGTGTAGATGCTTCTTTCAGTTTATACGCCTTATCTTCGCCTTCGGCCTGCCGCATTTCATCGTAGGCACGGTCAAAAACCTGCTGAACGATCCTGGTTAGCTGCCGAGATGTCATTCCACCCTGACCACGAATTTTTTCCACAATAGGTTGGTTTTCACCGGCGCCGGGTAGGGGGCTCAGACCGCGATAGTTACGGTAGCGCTTGAGGTAAAGAATAAAGCTTGGGGGTACGGTGACATCCCTTAACTTTCGCCCTTTTCCGAAAATTTTGAGCCACCAGTTGCCGTCAGAATCCTGCCAGAAATGGCTCATTGCCGGTGTCCAGTTACTTCGCTCAGAGAGCTCGGAAATCCGTAAAAACAGTGTTTTTAGTGCGCAAATAACAAACAGGCTGCGTTCGTGAAGCGGATCTTCGTCGGCCATCCGAAGCGCCACGTTAAACAAATATTGCCACTGAGCTTCCGTAAGGCGCCGAATCTCCTTAACCTGGGCATCCTTGATAAAGTGGCGGCAATCGGTCTTGGCAATTTGTGCCGGGTTACCGTACAGGTATTCCTCATTCATCAGATATTTGTAAAACGCGATTATCCCGGTGAATGTGGCCGTCAGTGTTTGCTGGGATGGGCGATATTTCTTTTTATCGGATTCGGATTCTGCGGGTTGGCTATTTTTCGGAAGCTTGAGGCGAAATGGCGCCCAGGCTGGATTCTGGACAAAACTGCCGTTAATAAACTGGAACTTTTCATGGTTTGCGATGCAAATCCAGTCCACCGGCGGCTGCCAGCAGAAGTCTGCGTATTCTAAAATGTCCGCCTTGCGCAATCGATCCATAGGCGCAGCCTTGATCAGAAACAGCCACAAAAGGAAGCGCTCGGCTTCATTGCGAAAACGCGTAAATGTATGTTCAGATTTATTGCGGCCGATATAGCTCAAAAATTCCTGGCCCCAAAGCCAGTGCGGCATCCACCAAGATTCGCCAGATTGGAGAAACTTCTTCAGGTCGGGAAAACTGTTAAAAAATGTCTGGTCCGGACTTAAAGGCTTGAAAGCTTTCAATTCGGTATAGGTTGGATACAGCGGGACGGGTTTCGGAATAGCCATATCTGGACGCCTTGGGCTGGTAAAATACGCGAACAGCCATTCTAACCGCCCCTACACGCGAAGTCGAACACTAAACAGTATTGGACATAAGGATCTGCCGGCAGTGCCTGAGTTGCAGTCTACCTGCTACCTGCTACCTGCTACCTGGCTACCTGGTGGTCAACGCAGGAATCCCACCTACTCAGACTGCATTAGATTGATGGGTTAAATTTGGATGGGCGTTTCGCTCAGCGCGCAGAAACAATCTTGTAGCAACAATTTAATAGGTCAGCTCCTGGGAGCTCACAATCCGAATGCCTGCTTCGGGCTTTAAAGCGGCGCCGAGTAGCTCACGCGCGATATTTTGCGCGGGACTAATGCGCCATCGCCTGGGTATTAATGGATGCATCAGTCGTAGCAATAACTCAGCCATACGCTCACCCGGTCTGAATTCTTCGCGGTTGCCGCCAATTAACCCCGGGCGGACGAAGGCCAGGGACTCAAACCCTATTTGTTTGAGATCGTACTCCAATTTTCCTTTGGTCCGGTTATAGAAAAACCGAGAATCGGGATCGGCGCCCAAAGCTGAATTGAGGACGTAGACACTAGCGCCTGCGCGATGCGTCAGGCGCGCTACCTCAAGTGGGTAGTCGTGATCTACCCGCGTAAATGCGATTCGGGAACCGGCGATGCGCATGGTAGTGCCCAGCGCACAGATGACGGCGTCCACTTGCCACCAATCGACCCCATCCGGTAACTGTTCAAAATCGACCTGCGGCAAAAGGAGTTTCGGATGTGCCGGAAGCGGCCGTCGTGTAGGGGCAATAACCCGGTGGACGGCGGTATTGGCAAGTGCGAGATCTAGGACATGGCGACCGACTAGCCCGGTCGCGCCGACAATCATCAGATTCATTGGGTTGCTGTCGTCATTATGGTAATCCGGTCGCCTATCCTACCGGAAATACGGTTATGACGGCTCACTGACCGCAAACGGAAATTCTCTTACTTTTGCCTTTATGGCTTCGTGGGCAGCTTCCTGCTCGTGGAGTAACTTCCTTCGTAGCACCGCCGCTTCAAAGCGCTGCTTCTCAAGCAGTGTTTCCGGTATAAACGGTGGAACCTTGACCGGCTTACCTTCATCGTCCAGCGCCACCATTGTCAGATAACAGCTGTTGGTGTGTCGCATCACCCGGGACCGGATATCTTCGGTCACGACTTTGATACCAACTTCAAGTGAGGTGTTGCCGGTATAGTTGACCGAAGCCAGGAATGTCACCAGTTCCCCAACGTTAATTGGCTGGCGGAACATGACGCGATCAACGGAAAGGGTGACGACATAGCACCCCGCATAACGACTGGCGCAAGCGTAGGCCACCTTATCCAGATATGACAACAGCTCGCCGCCATGTACCTTGCCGGTAAAGTTCGCCATGTCCGGTGTCATCAGCACGCTCATACTGAGCTGGTGATCGCGGCGGTCCTCCATGTCTACTGTCCTTTTTTGCTACTTTAGTTGTTTGAAAGTTATTTGAATTTCGTTATCAATTTCTGTGTCTGGGCAGAATCCGATCCGGTTAGGTGGCCGGCTCAGTCCTGTCGGGTGCACGTTGAAGGCGTGTCAGCTGGCTCTGCAGCTCGGCTTTTTGCTGCAGCGCCACCTTGATTTCTGCACTCAACGATACCAGTGAATCCCGCTGGGTCCGTAATTCTGCTTCCAGTTTATTACAGGTGTCGCGCTGTAATTCCGACTCCCGGATATGGGCAGCGTTACTGCTCGACAGGCTGGTGATTTGCTGCTGCAACCCCGCTGATTCCAGGGCCTTTTGCTCCAATTTCTCCTGTTGTTCAGTGACGTTTCGCTGCATTGAGAGCAGTTCAGTTTGATTCGTGAGCAGAGTTTGCTGAAGTTGCTGCAGCTCGGACGCTTGCTGAGTGTTGAGCTCAGAAAGGTCTTCGATTTTTTGTTCTCGTTCAGTCAGCCGCTGGGCAGCAATGGTGATCTGCTCATTCAGGGACGAAATCTGGTTGTTTAGCTGTGTGTTGGTTTGCCGGAACTGGTCGCGCTCCTGCTGGCGATCATCCGCCATCCGCTGCTGAAAGAACTCAAAATGGTCCCGGACCGTACGATTCTCTTGTTTGAGTTCATCAACATTTGTGCGGAGTTCACTGATCCGTGCCCTGCCCTCGTCTCGCTGGTATTCACATTTCGTCAATGACTGCTGTGTGTCGTTCAGCGAATGGCGAAGCTCCCGGTTCTCTTGCTGGCTCTCCAGCAATTTTTGCTCCAGTTTTTGCAGCTCGTCCGTGCGTTCGGTGAGTAGCGCTCGTACCTGCACAAGTTCTGCCTGAATTTGCTTTACCTGGCTTGCAGACTCTTCGTGCACCGCATCCACCTTTTGGTCGGCTTCCTGCTGGATGCTTTGATACAACGCTTTGACCGCATCCAGCAAGTCTTGCGGCAGGCCGGAAGTATCAGTTTGAGCTTTTCCGGTCTCGGTTTTCCAGCGTTTCAACAGTGGTGCAATGGTGCTTTTGCTTCCTGTACCCAGCGCTTCCCGCACACGATCTACCGTCGGCTCTTCGCCGCGCTGCTTGATGGTTTGTGCGGCCTGCGCAATATCGAAGTAATTAACACCTGTGCGAGCCATTTGAACTCCTTGTCGATTCGGGCTGAAGTGGGTCTCGGATAAATTTCATAACGTATTACGTGATACGTAATAATACATAATTGGTGTCGCTTAAATCACTAGATATTTCACTTTTCATAACCTTCGATAATCAAACTTATCGTAGGTTATGAAAACAAGTTATGCGAAAATCTCTGCCAGCCCGGTACACAACCCCAATTTCAGCATCCCCCCAGAATATGAAAAATCGCTTCCCAGACACGCGAATCAACGCCCTGCCCCCAACTCGCACATCGGAAACCAGAGCTCCGCTACCCCGGGAAACCCTGCAGGCGTATCTGAACGCCGCCACCTCAGAAAGCACACGTAGAGCCTATCGCTCAGCAATCCGACAATTTGAAAAATGGGGCGGCCGTTTACCTACGGACAGCGAAACCCTGATGCAATACCTGCTGGATCGGGCGGAAACCTTGAATCCACGCACCCTCGAACTGCACCTCACCGCCATTGGCCAGTGGCATCGCTATCAAGGCGTCGAAAATCCGGTATCTGAGCCACTCATACAAAAAACGATGAATGGGATCCGGCGTGTGCACGCCAAACCCAAGCAGAAAGCGAAAGCGCTGCGCCTCGAACATGTCGCGGCGATGGCGAATCACGTTCGGGCTCGCACAGAGAGTAAAAAGAAGCACCGTGATCTTGCATTGCTATTGGTGGGATTCTTCGGTGCATTCCGACGCAGTGAGCTGGCGGCGATTCGGGTGGAGGATCTGATCTGGGAAGACGAAGGATTGATTGTGCGCCTGCCTCGATCCAAGACGGATCAGACTGGTCAGGGGATACTACGAGCCCTGCCCTTCGGAAATTCAGCAGTATGTCCCGGCACAGCACTACGAAGCTGGCTCGACGCTGCGGATATACAGAATGGACCCGTGTTCCGAGCCGTCAACCGCTGGGATCAGATTCAGCACAAGCCGCTCAATCCCGGCGCCATCAATCAACTGCTCAAACAGTTGGGCACGGAGTGTGGTTTTGATTTTGTCGACAGCTTAAGCAGCCATAGTTTCCGCCGTGGACTCTCCACTTCCGCAGCACGGGAAAAGGTGGATTTCGAGCTGATCAAGAAACAGGGTGGCTGGAAGAGTGATGCAACCGTGTGGGAGTACATCGAGGAAGGCCAACGCCTAACTGACAACGCTACCACTGTGTTGATGGAGAAAATGGCCACTCTCGCTGAAATGCACGAAAAAATGGACTAAGTAGCCGGGGCCTCTACGTTAGCTACTCAAGAATACTTGTAAGCGGGGCTCAGCAAATACGCGGTAACTGTTCTCCTTGCAGCAGGTCGAGCAGTCGTTCGCAACCCAGTGAATTCTTCAGTATGACCCCCGTCCGGCCAGTGGCAGTCACCAGCCCTATCCGTTGGCTTCCGGCAGAGACCGAATGACAGCGCAAAATATCCAACGCCGCCTTTTCTTCTTCTTCTGGCACAAACACGACAAAACGTCCTTCGTTGGCGACATACAGGGGATCTAGTCCGAGTAACTCGCACGCCCCCTCCACGGATTCGTCTATGGGTACCGCGCTTTCCTGTACTTCAACCGATACTCCCCGAGCGTTCGCCAGTTCCACCAGTGCGGTGGCGAGACCGCCGCGAGTCAGGTCCCGCAGGCAATGTACTTGAATGCCCGCTGCCAACAGGTCGCGCACCGGTTCATGCAGCGGTGCGCAATCACTGTGTAAAGATGTATCGAACGAAAGTCCCTCGCGACTCGCCATCACTGCCATACCGTGCCGACCAATATCCCCAGACAGCAATATCCGATCACCCGCTCGAATGGCACCGGGACCTATCTCCTGCTCATGTTCCAGGACCCCGATCCCAGCGGTATTGATATACAAGCCATCCCCCTTACCCCGCTCAACAACCTTGGTGTCACCTGTGACCAGGTGTACGCCGGTTTGCGCGGCAGCACGGCCCATGGACGCCATGATTCTCTTCAAGGTGTTCAACGGCAGTCCCTCTTCGAGGATCAGACTGCAACTCAAGTACATAGGCCGCGCGCCACTCATGGCCAGGTCGTTGACCGTACCGTACACGGCAAGCTCGCCTATATCGCCGCCAGGGAAAAACAACGGCGTTATTACGAAAGAATCCGTGGTGAACACCAGCTGTGATCCCTTGATGGTCAGCAGCGCACTATCGTGCGCCTGATCCAGCCAGGGATTTTTAATGTAGGGATAGATGTAGTTGCGGAACAGATTCTGACTCAACTCACCGCCACTGCCGTGGCCCAGGCGAATAGTGTCTTCTATATCTGCGGGAAGCGGGCAGTCAATGTTCATGGGTCGCACGATCCGTTGCGTCGCTGGTAATGACCTGAGCGCGATAGCGATAATAGGCTGCGCAAGCGCCCTCAGAGGACACCATTGGCGCGCCCAGAGGGTGCTGCGGCTGGCAGCTCTCGCCAAAATGCGGGCAATCGGGAGGCGTTCTTTTCCCGAGCATGATCTCCCCGCTGATACAGCCTCTGGTATCGTCGGGGCACGATCTTTTTTCGTCAAATAGCGGAGCGGCATTCAGCACGGAGTATGCGGCGCGCAGGCGCAAACCACTGGCCGGAATATTGCCAACACCACGCCAGGTTTGTGAGCTCACCTCGAACACCTGCTGTAGCATGTGCTGAGCATGGGGATTACCGGCGGGCTCTACCGCGCGCGCATACTGGTTCTGCACCTGATATTTATCGCGCTCCAGCTGTCGCACACACATCAAAATACCCTGGAGAATATCCAGTGGTTCAAAGCCTGTTACCACGATGGGCACGCGAAATGTATCGGCGAGTTGTTGGTAGGACTCAAATCCGGTTACCGCGCAGACATGGCCCGCCGCAAGATACCCGTCGATACGGGTATCGGCGGCACTACTGATTGCCGCAATGGCGGGTGGCACCAGGAACTGGGAAACAAGCAAGAAAAAATTGTTCAGCCCTTGTTCGTGCGCGAGGAATGCGGCCATGGCGTTGGCTGGTGCAGTGGTCTCAAACCCGACAGCAAAAAACACCACCTTGCGATTGGGGTTACGCCTGGCGATATCCAATGCGTGTAGTGGTGAGTAAACCATGCGTACATCCCCACCCCGTGCTCGGACCCCGAGCAGATCGCCCTCACTGCCTGGCACCCGGAGCATGTCCCCAAATGTGCAGAAAATAACGTCCGGCCGCGCAGCAATGGCGATTGCCTGATCGATGATATCCAGTGGCGTCACGCACACCGGGCAGCCAGGGCCGTGCACCAGCCGTATCTGGGACGGGAGAAACTGTTGCAGACCATATTTGACGATGGCATGCGTCTGGCCGCCGCACACTTCCATGATGGTCCAGTGGCGAGTCGTGATACGCACGATTTCTCGTGCTATCCGCTCTATGCCTGGACGCTGGCGGTATTCGTGGAGGAATTTCATGCGTTACCCCAGTTCCTCCAGGTCACCGAGCTGTCCGAGATAATCGAATATCCGTTGCGCTTCCTGCTCGTTCACCCGACTGATGGCAAACCCCACATGCACAATCACATAATCCCCGACGACGGCGTCGGGTACATAGGCGATATTGATTTCCTTGGTAATACCGCCAAAGCTGACCCGCGCGGTACGCTCCAGTGCTACAAGATTGAGAATTTCCTCGATGCGCCCCGGAATACCTAGACACACAGTGCACTACCCTCCTCGCTCACCATCAGGCAATCGTCCATACAGCGAGCGTAATATAACTGCCCAAGGGCGATACCGCCGTCGTTGGGCGGCACTTGGCGGTGGCTGTATACCTGAAAGCCATTCAGCCGCAAAAGTTCAGCGGTACGTTCCACTAGACGCTTGTTTTGGAATACTCCGCCGGAAAGGAAAACATCCCGCACATTGGCTCGAAGTGCAGTAGCCAGCGCCATTTGCGCGAGCGTATTGTGAAAAGCTGCAGCCCGGCAGGCAGAGGAGATTCCCCGATCCATATCTTCGAGCAGCGACATGATTATCGGCGCCCAGTCCAGGCTACATGTGGCCTGTGTCGTATCATCAATATTGAAGTGATAGTGCGCATCGGTACCGAATTCCCCTGCAGCAAACTCCACTGCCATCGCCGCCTGCCCTTCAAAGCTGACAGAATCAACCAGTCCCAGAATCACCGCCACCGCATCAAACATACGGCCCACACTCGAGCAGCGCGGGCTGTTGATGCCGCGCTCGAGCATGGTACGAATCACTGACAATTCTGAAACGGTGAACAATTTCATCAAAATATTGCAGGAAAATGCCCGTTCCCCCAGGCATTCATACAGCAGTCCCGCCAGGGTACGCCGGGGCTCGCGGATCGCCTGTTCACCTCCGGGTAGTGGAAATTCTCGCAGGCTGCCAATACGCGTCACCGCGCCGCGGCCATTCCAGTACAGGCAGTCGCTGCCGCGCAGGCTACCGTCTTCCCCGAGGCCAGTGCCATCCCAGCAGATTCCCAGTGCAGCGCCACGAAATTGATGTTCAGCCATACAGGAAAACAAGTGCGCAATATGGTGTTGTACCTCTATATGTGGTCGTACTTCTAACGGTTTACGAGGTGTTTCGCCACGCATGTCTGCCCATTGCTTGCGTGCCCAACGGCTCGATTCATAGCCAGGATGGCGATCACACAGCAGTGTGGTTGGTGCCTCATTGTGCAAATGTATGAGATCGGCGACGGCGTGTTCAAATTGCTGAAGTGTGCGGTGATCTTGCAGATCGCCGATATGAGGACTGAGATACGCGGTATTGCCGAGACTGGTGGCCACGCAATTTTTAAGATCCGCGCCGAGCGCCAGCAGTGCTCGATTGCTGCACGATGCTTCCGGTAATGGAAGCGGTAGCGGCGCATAGCCGCGGGCTCGGCGAAGCAGCACCGTTTGCCCATCCATCACCCGCACTACCGAGTCGTCAAGTGGACGCAGGATCTCGCGGTCGTGGACTAAAAAGAGGTCTGCTATTTGTCCCAGCCGGTGGACGACCTCATCGTTGTCGATGCAGATCGGTTCTCCCGACAAATTGCCGCTGGTAGCAACCAGAGGGCGCTGTATTGATTCCAGCAGTAAATGATGCAACGGCGCGCTGGGCAGCATGACACCGAGATTCGGGTTTGCTGGTGACACTGCCGAGCTGATACGTGTCCCCGCCCCGGGTTTCGCTTTCAGCAGTAGAATGGGTCTTTGGCTGGCAATCAGGCAGGCTTCCTCTTGCACGGAGGTAACGCAGTCCTTTTTTAGCTGCGTTAAATCCGGGTACATCAAAGCAAACGGTTTTTGAGGGCGGCGTTTGCGCGTTCGCAGCTGCTTAACCGCAATGGTATTACCGGCATCTACCAGTAACTGAAAACCACCGACGCCTTTCAGTGCAACGATCTGGCCGTCACTGAGCGCCAGGGCCGCGAGCTGCAGCGCCTGGTCGCCCGCTGCGAGAGTATTTCCGCTACTATCCTGGAGCTTCAGCTGCGGCCCGCATTCCGGGCAGGCGATGGGCTCGGCGTGAAAGCGCCGGTCCGCCGGGTCGTCGTACTCGCTTTTACAGGCTGCGCACAAGGGGAAATGTTTCATCGCGGTGTGATCGCGGTCGTAAGGTAATCGCTCGACAATACTGAAGCGCGGGCCACATTGCGTGCAATTGATAAACGGGTACTTGAAACGACGGTTTCCCGGATTGGACATTTCCCGCAGGCAGTCATCGCAGGGTGCCAGATCAGGGGGAAGCACCGGCACTGCTGCCGTGCCCGTTTCACTGGCACGAACGCGGAAACTACAATCGCGCTGCAATGGAATGGGTGTGCAGGCAACAGACTCAATTTGTGCAAGTGCTGGTTTTGCCAGTGGTAACCTTAGTTGGAATCGACGGAGGTCAGTGCTCTCCCCCTCTACTTCGACACAGACACCAGCGCTGCCGTTGGCAACCCACCCGCTAAGACCGCAATCAACGGCCAGGCGATACACGAAAGGTCGAAATCCAACCCCCTGTACCAGCCCGACTATTTCGAGTCGCAAGCGCTGCCTGGTTTCACTATTCATCGGGATGCTCAAACTCCAGGCTATCGAGGACTATTTCCTGGGCTTCGGCGTGGTGTATGTCCTTGTGCTCCTCGATGTGTAACCGCAGCCCCTCCAACGCCGTGCCTGAGATAGCTTGGTCAAAATGTTCACGCAAGTGTTCTGAAGAGATATGGGCTAACGCTCCCAGGCGAAGTTTCGCGGCTACCAGTCTGCCGTCTTCAGAGGCCGCCAGCCGGTAGATTTTTTCCAGTAAATCGCTGATCAGGGATTGCTCGTGCACGTCCGACCTCCGGTGTGTGTATCTAGCAGATCGAGAATTTCCTGTTCCACGATTTCTGCAGCGGCCAACACTGCCGGCGACAGGCCAGCGCTGATGGCAAAGTTCTCCCCACAAATCCCATAGATATCCAGTCGTTGTGGCAAGGCGTGCATAAGGCGCCCCATCTCAAGTGCCTCCCCAAGATTGATACCGTGGCTGGACGTGGTGCAAAGGCTCGGCAGCACCGTTTCCGAGAGTCCGTCGAGACGCAGGATCGCACCGGCAGCGAGATCGTCGTTGGCGACGGCGTCCACCAGACAGATTCTGCGGTCTTTCCAGGCCTCCAGTAGATTCACCATATCACCACCGTTTTCAATGCAGGGTACCGCAGGCTCGATTTGCGACCGCAAACGGTGAAGCAGATACGGGCCTACACTGTCGTCTCCTCGAAAGCGATTACCGAGACTGATTACCGCCCAATCGCTCATGGCCCGATCCTCTCTGAACGCTGCAGGTGCAGCTTCAGAAAATGGGTAGAACAGGAAATACACGGATCGTAATTGCGGATTGCCTGCTCACACCGCGCCTGCAACTGCTTTTCTGGCAGGTGCATGAACTTTGGCAGTATCAGGCGCAGGTCATCCTCAATGGTTTTCTGATTCTGCGAGGTTGGTGCGACGATCTTCGCCGCGGCAATTTTGCCGGCGTCGTCAATTTGATAGCGGTGGTAGAGCAGACCGCGCGGTGCTTCGGTGGCCCCATAGCCCGTTCCAGCGCAGGGTGCTACTGGCACATACGAAACGTCCGGTCGACGGTAATTGTCGATAAGTCGTAACGCTTCATCAAACGCAAACAGCACCTCAAGACTTCGCACCACGATGCTCTGGAACGGATTCGCTGTAAACGGCGGAAAGCCGACCTCATCAGCCAGCTGTCGCACCAACGGCGATAGCCTGTCTGCGTTCAGGTTGTAGCGTGCCATCGGGCCAACAAAATAGGCTCCGCGTTCGATCAGGGTACTGTGCAGCGCGCTGCTGTACTCAATGTGCTCCTCGCGGAAATGGCTCTCGTACGCGCTTACCGGTATCGCCAAACCGCGCGTTGAGGTAATCGAACCACGATTCATCGGATATTCATCTGCATGTGAGAGTGCGACAAATTCGTACTGTTCAGACTGGGCGCGCTCGAAGTTTGGAAATGGCAAGGACGCGGTCCAGCGCACAGTTTCGATGGCCATGTCGCGGGCGTGCAACAGTTGCTCGCGAAGTGGTTGCAGCTCAGCTGCATTCGGAACCCGGTAGAACCCTCCAACACGCACGTTGATCGGGTGCACCTCTCTGCCCCCCAACAAACCTACTATGGCATTGCCAGCCTTTTTGATGCGGAGGCCATTCTGAACAATCTGTGGGTGATCTTTGGCCATAGCGACGGCACCGGGGTAGCCAAGGAAGTCGGGGGCGTGGAGCATATAGATGTGTAGAGTGTGGCTTTCGATCCACTCACCGCAGTAGATCAACCGGCGCAGCGCATGGAGCTCTGGCGGCAGAGTCAGCCCCAGGGCATCTTCCATCGCGTATACGGCACTCATCTGGTAAGCAATCGGACAGATGCCGCAGATACGTGCGGTGATATCTGGCGCTTCGCGCAAATCCCGCCCTCGCATAAAGCCTTCAAAAAATCGTGGCGGCTCAAAGATCTTCAACTTGACATCGTGCACACCGCCATCGTCGTAGCGGACGTAGAGCGCACCCTCACCCTCAACCCGCGCGAGGTAATCGACTTTGATGGTCTTACTCTTGGCCATCGTCGCCTTCCAGTTTCCTGCTTGCGGCCTCAAAAACTGGTGAGGCGGCATTGAAGTTGCGCAGATACTCAATCACGAGCGCCTTCTCGGCGCCCAGTTCTTGCTGCCACCAGTGACACAGGGAAACCGTGTTGGGATTTTCTTTTGGACCGTAACATCCGTAGCAACCACGGGAATACGTGGGGCAAATGGCACCGCAACCCGCATGGGTTACCGGCCCCAGACAGGGTGTGCCATGGGCTACCCAGACACATACGTTGCCACGCATTTTGCACTCGATGCATACCGAATGCGCGGGCACCTGTGGCGGTCGCTGGTGCAGAAAAGCGCTGATTACTTCCAGCAGCTGTCGCTTATTGATGGGGCAACCGTGCAGTTCGAAATCCACCGGTACATGCGCACCGATGGGCGTAGAAGTTTTCAGGGTGTCGATGTATTCAGGGTGGGCGTAAACCGCGGCAATGAAATCATCGACATCGGAGAAATTGCGTAAAGCCTGGATACCACCCGCCGTCGCACAGGCTCCGATGGTCACGAGTATCCGCGACTGCGCACGGATTTCATGGATGCGGCGCACTTCATCCGCCGTAGTCACAGAACCTTCCACCAGCGACAGGTCATAGGGCCCTGGTGATGTGGCGCTGGAGGCCTCCATGAAGTAGGCGATTTCCACGCAGTCCGCCAACTGCAGCAGTTCGTCCTCGCAATCCAGCAGACTCAGCTGGCAGCCGTCACAGGACGTGAATTTCCATACTGCAAGGCGTGCCTTGGTGTTGGACCCGTCTAGATTGCGCGCAGGTTGAACCACGATTGCACGCTCCCGTAACAGAATACCGGCCCGTCTCTGCACACAAAGTTGGGTCCCCATTGGCAGTGGCCGCAGAGGCCGGTAGCACATTTCATATTGCGTTCCATCGACAGGTAAATGGCGGATACAGGCAACCCCTTGGTGAGCAGGGACTGAATACAGAAACGCATCATCACTTCCGGGCCACACAGGAAAGCCAATGTGTCGGTGCTGTCGATATTTGCCGCTTCAAGGGGCTGGGTAATCACACCGATGCGGCCATTCCATGTGCTGTCGGCTTGATCCACGATAACAGTGACTTCGAGATCATCACTGCGGTATTCCTGTTTCCAGCGCGCGAGCTCACGGCGGTAGAGAATTTCCTGAGGCCGGCGTGCGCCGTAAAATAGCCGCACCCGTGTTGCCCGGTGGTGTCCACTCAGCAAGGTGCAAATCACCGGGCGCAGCGGCGCCAGCCCCAAACCTCCGGCAATAATGAGAACCTCTTTGCCGGCTGTGGCTGCCATTGGCCAGCCACAGCCGAAAGGACCGCGCACACCGAGGGCATCGCCCATTATCAGTCGCTCAAGTGCCCGGGTGGCCAAACCCTGACAGCGAATTGTGTGCACGTAACTGCCATCGTCATCCGGTGAACCGCTCATGGAAATTGGCACTTCGCCAGCGCCGAATGCGTAGAGCATATTGAACTGCCCGGGAGTAAACGATGGCAGACTCATGCCAGGCTCCGGGCGAATTCTCAGGGTAAACGTGCCGGAAAATTCTTCGTGGCGATCCTCAATACGAAAGAGCGTGGGTATCATGTCTCGCGATCCAGATTCGGACGCTGCAAACTGTAAACGTCCAACAGCTGTATACGTGTCGCACGCAGCCGCTGCGTCACGATCTGTGCGAAACGCTTCATCAGTTCGAAGCCCATTTCAGTATCTTTGTCGCATTTCTCCCGCAGACATTTTCCATCCAGTCGGATCGCGTGCACTTCATCGACAGCGCGGGCATCAAAGGTCCAGAGGTAGGGTGGAAACAGCCACGACCAGCCAAAGATATCGCCGTTATGCAGAGTTTGTAGACAAATCGCGCCATAGTTCGGCACAAAGCACTCAACCGCCACCTGCCCATCCCGGATCAGATAGAAATTATCTGCCGGTTCATTCTCACGCGCGATGTATTGGCCCGCGTTGTAAATATGGTTTTCCCCACAGCCTGCCATAAAATCCAGATGCCGTTCTTGCATACCTTTGAAGAACGGGTGCTCGTGTAGCAACTGCGCCATGCTTTTCATTGGCCTTCCAACTCCCGTATGCGCTGTAGTTCTTCGGTGAGGTCTATCCCCACCGGGCACCAGGCGATGCAGCGACCACAGCCGACACAACCCGAAGTGCCAAACTGGTCGTGCCAGGTTGCCAGTTTGTGTGTCATCCAGTGGCGGTAGCGGGAACGTGTGTCCGCGCGTACGGCGCCACCGGCAATATAGGTAAAATCACCGGTGAAACAGGAGTCCCAGCGCTCCCAGCGTGCCGCGTTGTCGCCGCTGAGATCAGTGGTGTCTTCCACTGTGGAGCAGAAGCAGGTAGGGCAAGCCATCGTGCAGTTGGCGCAGGACAGACAGCGCTCGGCCACCTGATCCCACACGGGACTTTCATAATTGCGATACAGCAACTCCTTTACATCGGAACTGTCGAAGTTCCGCGCACCCTGCTTCATCTGTACTACCGCACCCTGAATGGCCCTCTGTGCCAGTTCGATTTGATGTGCTCCCGCAGATTGCACCGGTAATTTCTGCAGAATACCTTCGCCCCGCACTGAACCGGCAGCGATCAGGAAAAAGTGCGCATTGCCGTCGATGACTTCGGTCATGGTCAGGTCCGCGGGTAGTGTCACCTCGGGTCCCGTATTCATTGAGGTGCAAAAACAGGTGGATGCGGCGGAGGTACAGTTCACGGCAATGATCAGTAGCGGCTGTCGTCGCCTGGTGTAACTGTCATTGGTAAACCGGCCTCCCATAAAGACACGATCCTGGATGGCAATGGCGTGAAGCTCGCAACTGCGAACACCGATAAACGCCAGTGATTGCACCGGTTCTTCGATAGCATTGATCTGAATTCCGCTGTTATCTCGTTCTGCCTGCCACACTTGCCTGCGCGGAAGCTGCAGGAATTGTTTCCAGGAGTGTGGACTGGCGGCATATCCGAAAAAGGCACCGTCCTCGCGTTTTTTAATTCGGTATTGGCCTTTTTCCTGCTCGTCGGTCCAGCCGCGTGGCAAATCACCGGCAGAGCGGATGGCGTCATAGATAATCGCGCCATCCCGCAAAACTGGTCCGATAAGCTGGTGCCCTTCCCCGCAAATAACCCGGACAAGCGTATCCAGATCGTCTGCCTGCAACAGGAAATTTGTCATGGTCAGATCCCTACCCCGTGCCGGATCGCCAAAGATTGTGCATGAATTGCCTCTGCGGAAGGGGCGGTAGTAGACGCACAGAACTATTATTCAGGCAGAGTGTAGAAACTCACGGCCACAGTTGCGTGTGAGCAGGCGACAATGTCGAATGAACCTCGATTTTGTTTCCAATACCGGCTTACCTAACTTCGCCAAGGCGACGGGCTGGGAGAACCAAATGGGTCCAGATGACCACACACAAGTTATCAGTGCACTCGACCTGTCCCTCGTACAAGAAATTGTTTCAACCTCGGAGTTGGCCCCTCTCAACCGCACGTGATCGCTCACGGACATTAGGGAATAAAGGATGAGAATCGGCATAAATGGACTTGGCCGTATTGGCCGGCAAGTACTACGTATTGCGCTTGAATCCCATCACGGCGGCGTGGAAGTTGTCCATGTGAACGATCTGGCCAGTGTGGAAAACCTTGCCTATCTGTTGGAATTGGATACCACCTACCACACCCGCGATATGAAGGTTCATGGTGAGGGCGATGTACTGCTGATTGATGGGCAGGCAATTTCTGTCAGTTCAGAGAAAGACCCCGCCAAATTGCCTTGGGGAGAGAAAGGTGTCGACGTCGTATTCGAAGCTACCGGTATGTTTCGCAGCAGAACCGGGGCCGCAAAACACATCGCTGCCGGTGCCAAAAAAGTACTGATTTCAGCGCCCGGAAAAAGCATGCTCGACGGGCATTTTGTTGTCGGCGTCAATGACCATCGTTACGACCGACACCGCCACAACATTATTTCCACCGCCAGCTGTACCACCAATTGCCTGGCGCCAGTGGCGAAGGTTCTGAACGAAGAGTTCGGTATCGAATATGGCATGATCAATACCATCCACGCCTACACCGCTTCCCAGAATCTGGTTGACGGTCACAGCAGTAAATTCCGCCGCGGTCGTGCGGCCGCAGCCAATCTGGTGCCCACTACCACCGGGGCGGCCGCTACCATCGGTCTGATTTTGCCGGGACTCGCGGGCAAGATGCATGGCTGTGCGGTACGCACACCACTAAAGTGTGGATCCTTGCTGGATCTCACTTGCACCCTGCGAAAAGGCACCAACGTAGACGAAGTGAACAATGTGTTCCGGCATTGGGCGGAAGGCCCGTTAAAGGGCATCCTTGCGATCGACGATCGGGAATTAGTCTCGAGCGATATCGTTGGCAAACCCTACAGTGCGATCATCACCACCAAAGATACCCTGATGGTAGGCGACAAATTCCTTAAGGTGTTTGCCTGGTATGACAACGAGTGGGCATTTTCCCAGCGCTGCGTCGATATGATCACGCGGATGCTATAGCTGCCAGAGAAGGTGCCGCGCTGATGAGTATCGTCACCGTTACCCTCAATCCCTGCATAGACAAGACGGTATCCGTTGCGCAGATCATCCCCGACTGCAAGCTTACCTGTCGTGATGTTGGCGCCTATCCCGGCGGTGGAGGGCTTAACGTCGCCCGGGTCTTAACGCGCCTTGGATCCGATGCCTGTGCATACTGGACCTGTGGCGGCGAAAATGGTCGCAGGTTAGGGCAATTCCTCGACCACGAAAAGGTTCAACACACGCCGATTCCGATCGCAGGAGCTGTGCGGGAGAACCTGATTGTGCAGGAAGAGTCCAGCGGAAACCTTTTCCGCTTTGGCATGCCTGGCCCGTTGCTTTCGGAGGTAGAACAGGGACAATGGGTGGCGCGGATTCGGGAGCTCCCCTCTTCAACCCAGTACGTGGTGTTTAGCGGGAGCTTGCCCGAGGGCGTGCCGCCACAGTGGTATGGAAAGCTGCTACAGGCCGTACCTGCCGGGATACGTGTCGTGGTGGACACGAAAATGGCCGCTCTGTGTCACGCGCTTGAGGTCGGCGTCTTTCTGATCAAACCCAACGTACGCGAGATGGAGGAACTGGTTGGCCGTGAGCTTACCGATGACGCCGCTATCGAGCGAGCAGTCCGTGAAATTATCGACCGCAATGGTGCCGAAGTCGTAATCCTGTCCCTCGGCCGAGCCGGCGTATTACTTGCGGTCAAACATCGCATAGAGCGGATATCGGCGCCGTCCGTACGCCTGCGAAGTAAAGTCGGGGCCGGCGATGCCGTGGTCGGAGGACTGCTCGCGGCCCTGTCACGAGGCATGCCACTGCGGGAGGCGGCGAAGTTTGGTGTGGCGGCCGGAGCGGCGGCCGTAATGACAGAGGGAACGGAACTTTGCCGCAGTGAAGATGTAGAGCTGCTGTTTAAAAGTATGTGAAACTTGTTTCCGGACACCGAATAAAAAACGATCATCGGATAGAGGCGCAGCGGAAAGCCGTAGACCTCACATACCCTGATCCATGCCCGGTTGAGGTTCCTGTGGTTGGGGTTTGATCGCGATCATAGCCGCGGTGGTAATCATCTATCCCGCAATGGACGCTGCATTCTGCAGCGCGGTTCGAGCCACTTTAGCAGGATCAATGATCCCCATTTCCAGCAAGTCGCCGTATTTCTCCGTCTGCGCGTTATAGCCGTAGCTGCCTTTGTGCTTTTTCACTTCATTGATCACAACAGAGGCGTCTTCACCGGCATTGTTCACAATTTCTCGCAACGGCCGCTCCAGGGCAGCGATGGCGATACCGATACCTACATCCTGATCGTGATTGGCGCCTTTCAGCTTGGCTTTCTTTAGTGCCTGCATAACGCGAATGAGCGCCACTCCGCCACCCGGTACTACGCCCTCCTCCACCGCCGCGCGCGTGGCATTCAGCGCGTCATCGACCCGGTCTTTCTTTTCCTTCATTTCGATTTCAGTAGCCGCACCAATTTTGATCAGGCCTACACCGCCTGACAGCTTGGCCAGGCGCTCTCGCAACTTTTCCTTTTCATATTCCACGGGTGCGTATTCAAGCTGTCCCCGGATATTTTCAATCTGAGTGTTGATACTTTCCTGTGAGCCGGCGCCGCCAATGATAGTCGTGTCCTCCTTGGTCACTATGATTTTGCGTGCGCGCCCCAGATCCTCCAGTGTGGCGTTCTCAAAGCTGAGACCTACCTCGTCGGTGATTACTCGTCCTGCGGTCATGACGGCGATGTCTTCCAGTAAGGCTTTTCGACGATCGCCGAAGCCAGGCGCTTTGATGGCTACAGTGTGTATCGTCCCGCGCATGGCGTTCACCACCAGCGTTGCCAATGCGTCTGCTTCTGCGTCCTCTGCAATAAACAGGTGCGACCTGCCTGTCTTGGCTATTTGATCCAGAAGCGGCAGACAGTCTCGAATATTGCCAATTTTCTTGTTGTAAAGGAGCACGTAGGCATCTTCCAGCTCTACCCGCATGGCACTGCGATCATTGACGAAGTAAGCAGAAAGATAGCCGCGAGAAAACTGCATGCCTTCGACGATTTCAAGTTCATTGATGAGCCCGGACCCTTCTTCAATGGCAATCACACCATCCCTTCCGACCGTATCCATGGCGCGGGCGATAATGTTGCCGATATCCTCGTCGCCGTTGGCCGAGATGGTGCCCACCTGCTCAATGGCCTTGCTGGTATCGCACGGTGTTGCCAGTTTATGTAGCTGATCCACGGCTGCGGTGACCGCAAGATCAATGCCACGCTTGATGTCCATCGGATTCATGCCCGACACCACTGCTTTGAAACTTTCCTGCATGATGGCTTGAGCCAGGACCGTGGCGGTGGTCGTCCCGTCGCCCGCCACGTCCGAAGTTTTCGCCGCAACTTCCCGTAGCATCTGTGCGCCCATATTCTGGAACTTGTCTTCCAGCTCGACTTCCTTGGCCAGGGAAACACCATCCTTGGTCACTCCCGGCGAACCAAAATGCTTCTCAATGATGACATTGCGGCCTTTCGGCCCCGGTGTGGCTTTGACGGCGTCGGCCAGGATCGCCGCACCGGCGATGAGTTGAGTGTGGGCGTCTGTTCCAAACTTGATGAGCTTGGCTGGCATACGTGGATCCCGAAGATGTCAAATATACGAGTGACGGGGTGCCATGCCGAGGCTGGAAACAGGGCCGGTACCAGGCACCCCAAAAGCGGTTGATTTACTGAATGGAAATACGTTTTGGCTGTGATACTTCCCGTTTGCCAATGGTCACTGTCAGCACGCCATCTTTGCCCTTGGCTTCAATCGTTTCCGGGTCTGCGGAGTCTGGCAGATTGAAACGGCGGTAAAACATGCCGTGGGAGCATTCACTGCGCATATAGCCTTCTTTCTTTTCCTCTTTCTCCCACTTGCGTTCACCTCGTATCACGAGGTTGCCGCTGTCCAGTGTGATTTCAATATCCTTTGGATCCACACCGGGGATATCGGCCTTTATGAGGAATTGATTGTCCTCCTCAATGACATCCACGGAGGGAGACCATTCACGGGATGCCATTTCACCCTCTTCTTCAAAAAGAGAGGGCCATCGCTCGTTCATCGTACGTGTCAGTTGTTCGAAATCATCCTGGAATCGATGCCACAGATCCGTTGGTCTTCTCGCCGGGTGTTTCATGATTGAGTCTCCAGTTTTCCGAATTAACACCACCCCAGGAGCGGCCGGGGTTGGCGAAAAAAATTATAGTGACCCGGCAATCGCGGACCCAAGCTGACAACGTTGTCTAGCAGTGAAAACGGGCTCAATTTTCACTGGTTATTGCGGCGACAGAGAACACCAGTCGCACACGATGATTGTCGCCATCGTCCCGCAGTGGAATTCGCTCACCCGCGACCGGTTCGTCATCCAGTGTCAGTTCGGCGATGTTCCGAGGACACTCTCCGCAACGTTGCACTTCAACGTCATAGCGGCTATTCCCGAAGCGCAGCGACATGCGGAATTCCCCCCAGGTTTCCGGCAGACAGGGTTTTATTTCCAGGCTGTTTCCGTCGAGAATTCGCACGCCCAGTAGTGCCTCCAGCGCACCGCGATATAACCACCCGGATGCGCCGGAATACCAGGTCCAGCCCCCTCGCCCGACATGCGGCGGGACCCCGTAGACATCTCCAGCCAATACGTAAGGTTCCGTGCGATAACGGGCAACACCCTCTGCGCTGTCAGTGTGAGTAATCGGGTTCAATAAGCTAAACAGATGATGTGCCCGCTCGCTGTGCTCAAGGCCGGCTGCCGCCCAAATCGCCCAGGTCGCCGCATGGGTATATTGGCCACCATTTTCGCGAATTCCGGGAGGATAGCCTTTTATATATCCGGGATCTTTCTTGGTTTTATCAAATGCCGGTTTTAATAGCAGTATCTGTCGCGCGTCCTGCCTTACGAGATGCGTGTAGGCGGATGCCATCGCCTCTCTCGCGCGCGCTGTCGGCGCTTCCTGGGACAATACGGACCAGGTTTGCGCGATCAGGTCGATCTTGCATTCATCACTCTCGTTTGAACCGACTGGCGTACCGTCATCGTAATAAGCCCGCCGGTACCAGGCGCCGTCCCAGCCACTTTCTTCCACCTGCTCGCGAAAATTTTCTCCCAATTTGCGATAGTGCTCGGCCAGCGCGGTATCGCCAACGTGCTCACAAAGGGGCGCCATATCCCGGCAAACCCGCAGAAGGAACCACCCCATCCAGACACTTTCACCGCGCCCCGTGGTACTGATACGACTGAAGCCATCATTCCAGTCGCCGTTGCCGATGATGGGCAATCCATGAGGACCAACGGAGCTCGCTCGCTCTATGGTCCGGCAACAGTGCTCGTAGAGTGAACCCGATTCATCGCTGATATCAAACTCCGCGTAGCGTTCGTGTTCATCCTTCTTGAGCGGCGCGCCGCTGAGATAGGCCACCGGCTCATCGAGAATGCCGTAGTCACCGGTAGTGCGAATGTACTGCGCGGTGACAAACGGTAACCACAGGAGATCGTCGGAACAGCGGGTGCGAACCCCACGCAATGGTTTTTCGTGCCACCAGTGCAGCACGTCACCCTCCTGGAACTGGCGCGACGCCGCGCGCAGGATATGTTCACGAGTCCACTCGGGATGAGTCCACAGCAGTGCCTGCACATCCTGTAGCTGATCGCGGAATCCGAAAGCACCACTGGACTGGTAAAAGCCGCTGCGTCCCCACAATCGACAGGCCAGAGTCTGGTAAGGCAACCAGCGGTTGACCAGTATCTCGGTGGCTTTATCGGGGACCTCCACCTGCACACTACCGAGAAAATCTTCCCAGAACTGCTCAAACTCTTCCCGTGCGGTTTCCGCCCTTCCGGGAATGCGGAACTCTTTAGCCAGTTCAAGCGCCTGGGCGCGGTCCACACCTTCACCAATGATGAAATAGATATGCTGGGTTTCCCCAACCGCCAGGTCGACATGCACCTGGTACGCCCCACAGGGGTCGCTACCACATTGCACTCGGCCGGATAGCCCGATTCTGAACATCGCTTCAGGTGCTTCAAGACCCGTGGAATTCCCGATGAACTCATGGCGGTCCATAGTGACACCATGGGGGGGCAAGCTGGATGTCAGGAAAGCCACGCCGGGCTTGGCATCAGCTACAAAGGCGTTGCGAGCCAGCAACGCACAACTTTCGGCCTCAAATTCGCACACCAGATGCGGCCAGCTATTGGCCCGCACGAGCCCTAGGATCCATTCAACGTAATAGGTTGCCGTTAGCCTGCGCGGCCTGTCCCAGGTATTGGTCAACGTAAGACGACCGATCTTTACCGGCGCTTCGCGATCGACGAATACCCGCCAGTATTGTTCAAGACCTTGGCTGTTATGCCGGTATTCACTGTATCCCGCACCGTGCCGTACCTGATAGGCCCCATTGCCGGGCCGCGGTGCGGGTGTCGGCGTCCAAACCTCGGCCGTTTCTTCGTCTCGAAGGTAAAGGACTTCCCCGCTCGGGTCTCGCACCGGATCGTTGTTCCAGGCGGTGAGACGATGCTCGCCACTGTTCCCCGCCCATGTGCAACAAGAGCCACCTTCGGAAACGAGGCATCCAAAGGTGGGGTTGGCAATGACATTCACCCAGGGTGCTGGAGGGCGTTGCCCCGGCTCCAGATGCAGTACATATTCGCGACCATCCGCGGAAAACCCCCCGAGACCATTGTCGAACAGAAGGTCGTCCGGGCGGCGTAATTCCGGTGTCGGCGGAGCGGTGTTGTCAGCGGCAGCCACTGGCACAAATGGTGGCAGTGGCTGCAGCTGTGTCTGCAGGGCGGAAAAACCATTTTGCAATTGAGACTGTACCGAACCCGCGGAGGAGTCGAGAATTACCCGCGCCGCTGCCAGCAACAGTATTCGTACATCCCCTGGCAACTCCTGCCCGGGAATCATTACCACCGACCCGGGCAGTTTGCGTAAGGTGCGCCCGCGAACATCCGTGATCATTTCCTGCAACCGATCGCGGGCCTGCTGTTCATAGCCCGCCGATTCCTCGTCGATAATTACCAGATCGACACCGATCCCACGGCCACACCAGTAGGTGTGGGCCTGGAGAATCGGTTCGGCAAAATCGGTTTCGAGCTGGTTGCGGATATGTACCAGCAAAATGGGGTTATCCCCCGAGATACCTTTACTCCAGAGCCCGGGCTGAATGTGACGACTGCGGGCCAGTACACGGGAAGGTGCACGCAGCGGCGCGATTGGCGCGAGCACGGCCGATAGGAGCTCCATCATCCAGTGCATGGAGCCGGCAGTGATATGCAGATTGCGCAACTCCTGTTCCGACTGCATACGCGCGAGATCGAACACCCAGCGGGCTTTCGGTCGGGAACGGTAGGCGCTCAGGGTAGCGAGTAATTCTCTGCGGGATTTGCTGGCACCGGTGAGGTAGATGACCTCTATCTCCGACTGTGGCGGAATCGTGACTTCCTGTGCCGCGGCAATGACCGGATCAAGCACCGGACCAGTGGTACCGCTGAAGCTGGACAGCCCCTCAGTCATGGCAAGGGGCCGAGTCGCAGAACCGCCGCGACCCAGGAAACGGAAACGATCGGTTTCCCACGCCAACCTGTGGCGTACACCAGGCTGTACAAGCACAGAGACGGCAAGATAAATCGGTTTTTCGTTGCTTCCACGCGGACGACGCCGGTAGATCATCACCTGCTCTTCGGGCAGGTACTGGCTTTCCACGAACAATTTCGCAAACGCCGGATGCCGTAAGTCGTCACGTTCTGGTGCCAGCACTACTTCGGCGAAATCTGCCAGCAGCAAATGGCGCTCACGATCACTTTCATTTTTTATGTTCAGGCGTCGCGCTTCTACATCGTGCTGGGAACTGACAGCGACATGCAGGCGACAGAAGAGCTCTGATTTTCGCTGTTGATATTCCACACTCTGTGGCGAAAAGTAGGCGGCACTGCGCTGGGCTTCGCCGCCGCACGGGGCAAGTCCGACGGAAAACAAATCACCGCTGTCGAGATCCCTCACATAGCAATAGCGCCCCCATTGGTGGCAGGTTGGATCCGTCTGCCAGCGCGTCAACGCGATATTGTCCCAGTAGCTACCGCCAGCACCATCGGCCGCAAGCACAGTGGAAAAGTGTCCATTTGACAGGAGATTGTATTGCGGATACGGACGGGACGGCTGTGCCGACCAGGTTTCGAGCACCACTTCGGCGTGGAAGCTGCGCATAACCCCCGGACGTTTCCACGGCCTGAGCGCAGGTGGCGATGAGGGCATACGTTCATGCAATAAGGGCGTCAGGCCGCTAATACGAGCATCAGTGTGGAAGCGTTGCAGCATGACATCGCCATGGAGGAAATTATTGACCGCGAGCAGGATCATTCCCTGGTGGTGACTCATGTACGAACGCACCGTGCGCGCGCGGCGCGGTGCGGGCTTGGATGTGCGCCCGAAATCAATAGCTTCATGCAGACCGAACTGCCCATAGCCGCCCTGACTGCGCAATTGACGCAGATTTTCCATTACCTTATCGGCACAAAACGGCAGTGCCATCATGGACGCATACGGAGCGATGACCAACCGCTCCCCCAGGTCGCGCCGAAAGCCTATCCCCGGCACGCCGAACGCGCGGTACTGATAGTGCAGGTGGCTGTCCAGTTCATAAAAGCCGGACTCGGCAATACCCCAGGGCACGCCAAAACGGTCGGCAAATTCCCGGTGCACGTCGATGGCATTGCGGCACGCGCGCCCCACCAGACTGTGATCCGGCGTATCCATCAGCAGGCGCGGCATCAGGTATTCAAACAGCGTGGCACTCCAGGACATCAACACGGTCCTGCGCTGGATGCGCCGGAACGGGCGTTCCAGATGGCGCCAGTGGCGCGCCGGCACATCGCCTTTGGCGATCGCAACAAATCCGGTCAGTCTCGACTCGGATGCCAGCAGGTCGTAGTAGTTCGCGTCCAGTGCCGCGTCGTTGACGTTGTAGCCGATATGGAACAGGTGGCGCTCGGAGTCGTAGAGGAATGCAAAGTCCATTTCCTCAACCCATTGCCGCGCCCTTCCCGCGATACGTTTCAGGTCGCGCCGATATTTCTCTGCATTGTCCTGTGCCACCACAAAAGATTGGCGCATCCTGACAATCCATTCGCCGGCCTCTTCCCTCTGACTGCCACCGACGGAGGCCAACTCTGCCTGCAATATATTCAGTTGCTGCGACGCCTGCGCACAGGTTTCTCTCAATGTCACAAGGGTGACGGGAGCGTTCAGCTGTTCGTGCAGTACGCGAAAATGCTCGGCGACCTCTCCGCCCTGCTCCCGACACGCTACCGGTGGCGCGGCGATAAGTCGCTGCCAGGGTTCGAGGCTTTCCTGGTAGCGACGTGCGGCCACCGAGTGCTGGAGTAGTTCGTCGAGCCAGTGGCGCAGACGCCCCAAAGACTCCGCACTGAAACTTTCGTCGCCCTCGATCAGCGCCACCACCCGGTCCTGCAATGCTGGCACTTCGCGTTCGTAGATATCGTCGATGATTTGCCACCAGTGACCGTCCCCCACCCTGGACTCCAGTCTCTCCCGCAGCTGGGTGATGTAGCCAATGACCTCACGCAGTGCACTCGATGCTACTTCAGGTTCTGGTGGTTGCAGTGTCTCAACGACGACCCCCAGGGTATCGGCGATACCCTGTACCAACTGGCGCCCGTTTATCGGTGTGGAATCCAGAGCCTCGAGTCCACTCGCCAGGGTCAGGAGGCTGCCCGCGAGGTTGCCGCTGTCGACCGTGGATACATATCTTGGGTCCAGTGGGTGAAGTTCACGGGTCTCATACCAGTTGAGAAAGTGGCCGCGATAGCGTTGCAGCCCGCGCATCCGGTCAAATGTGTTGTTGAGCCGGGCTAATAGTTGGGACAGGTCCAGATAACCAAAATCGTAGGCGCTGAGCGTTGCCAGAAGGCCCAGGCCAATATTCGTGGGCGAAGTCCGCCGTGCGAGTACCGCTACTGGCTCCTCCTGGTAATTGTCCGGTGGTAACCAGTGGTCATCCGGGCCCATGAAGTGTTCAAAAAAATACCAGGTGCGACGGGCGAGCATGCGTAATTCATGCTCGTCCGTTTCGTACAGTGTTTGCTTTTCTCGTTTATAGAGACGATTAATACGTTGGTTTAGCTGAGGTAACGACAACCAGGCCAGCAGCAGGGGCAGCGCAGGTAACAAGCTGAGGGGCGAGGTAACCGCCAGCCACAGCCCGATCATGATAGCGAGCACAGGCGAGAACCAGAATTCGCGCCAACTGCGACCGGTAGTGGAAGTACTGGACCTGTTTACATGGGCGGCGGATGTCCACTCCAGCAAGCGCCGGTGTGAAATTCCAAGCCGGTAGAGAGTGCGCACGATAGCATCCAGCGCATTTACTGCCTGCACCGGCAATAGCGCCAGTGACAGCAGCCAGTGCTGGACTCTCTGCTGCAGTATGCCCGGCAGGTTCCGCAGGTAGTGATGGACACGGTTGGGTTTTGACACGCCTCTCCACAAGGTGGACAGGGGTTCTAGCCAGACAGGACCGGCGGAAAGGAATAGCAGGCCCAATGTCCACGCCCAGGGACTGCCGGGCAATACGCCGCTCCAGGCCAACAGGAAAAGGACCAGCAGGCTCGGTGCCTCCAGGCTGCGGCGCAGATTGTCAGCAATTTTCCAGCGGTGTATAGGTGGCAACGGATTGATTACCCGCTCGCCACCATCAATGGTCACGCGATCAAACAGCCACGGCAACAATTGCCAGTCGCCCCGAATCCAGCGGTGGGAACGACGTAACAATGCAACCACGTTGGGAGGGTACTGTTCGTAAAAAATGGTGTCGGAAAGCAACGCGGCACCGCCGATCGAGCCTTCCAGCAGGTCGTGGCTCAGGATTGCGTTTTGCGCCAGATTCCCTGCCAGGGTCTGGGAAAACACCCGGGGATCATAGATCCCTTTCCCCGCAAAAATTGCTTCACCGAAGAGGTCCTGATAGGCATCGGACACCGCATGGGTATAGAGATCCACGCTGCGGTCACCGGAAAATATTTCGATGAACAAGGTATCCGCCGCACCCGCGGGATCTGTTTCCAGCCTCGGCTGCAGGAACCCGTGCCCGGCGACCACCCGGCGGCTGCGTTCATCAATGACCGCGCGGTTAAGAGGGTGTGCCATGGTACCGACCAGGCGCGCCGCCGTACCCGGCGGCATCTGACTGTCTGCGTCCAGGGTTATGACCAGATGTATGTTTTTCAGCGCGGATCGATTGCCGATACAAGTGGTGTAACTGTGGTCGTCATGTCCTTTCAGCAAACGATTGAACTCGATCAGCTTGCCTCGCTTACGCTCCCAACCCATCCAGCATTTTTCCGCGGAATTCCAACGTCGCTCACGATGTAACAACAGAAAGGGTTCTCGCCCGTCATTGTCGGCATAGCGTTGATTCAGTGCGTCGATCGCATCCCTGGCGAATTCGAGCAACGCCGCGTCTTCCGCCGTACTCTGATTGTCGGCATCGGCGAAATCACCCAATACCACGTAGACAAGATTTGCGTCGTCGTTGTTGAGGAAGTTGATTTCCAGGCACTGCAGAATTTTCTCCACATCATCCGTATCGGCAAACAGTACCGGCATGATCACGGCAGTGCGGCATTCATCCGGAACACCGCTCTCGAAGTCCATCTTTGGCAGGATCTGCGGTGCAAGGCTGTGCGTAATCAATCCATTGACCAGCGCGAGCGCCACACCGATCATTGGAATTGCAACAATTGCTACGGTAATTAACAGTACCCCAAGAGGGGTATTGTGGTGAAAAAGGTAAACGGCCAGAGCCACAAGCGGCGGTATCGAGAATAAACCCAAGGTGGAAAAATAGACCGTTGCTGCGTGCTCAAGTATCCAGCGATGTAAACGCAGAAAAGCATCCGGCGTGAACTCCAGTAACTTTTCCAGTTCCCTGCGCCCATTATCCACCAGGTAAAAACCGACGTGCCGACGACGCGCCTCGTGAATCTCCTTTTCACTCAGCTCTACTACCTGTTCGGCGATACGGTGTTCCGGAATGTTGCTACCTCTTGCGAGTTGCTCGACCCTACCGCGATAGCGATCGCGGGTTTCAAAATCCATTTGCCCATAGGCGCCGGCGGGGTCGGCGCGCAGAATCCGCTCGACGCGACTCTGTGCTTCGACAAAATCCCGCCAGTCGTGTGTGCGGAGCTCCCGCAGACTGATGATTGCACTTGCTATGCCTACGCTTTCGCCTTCGCTCCCAGCTTCAGCCTTTTCCAGCGCATTTTCGGCAAAATGCACCAGATGCTCGAGCAGGCGCAACCGCAGCATGGCAGGTAGAGCCCACAATTCCCCGGTGGTCAGGATGCATTCCTGTTGATAATGATCGACCAGGTCATAAACTGCACCCAAATCCAGCGGCTGTTTTACCTCTGCCACCAATGCTGCCGCGAGAGAGCCAACACGTAAGTCGATCGCGCCTTGTTCTGATGCAATCTTTGGCAATTGGCGAAGGTAAGTGCGCGGCAGGGATTCGCGTACGAGTTCCAACGCCTCTTGTACGACGTGGCGATTGTCGAGCAACCACTCCTCGCTGCGGTTGCCTTTCTCGCCCGCTTCTACACGCGCTGAAAGGCGCCGGTATATTTCCTGAAAATTTCGTTCGAGATGACGCAGGCGGGCAGATAGTGGATAGCCAATATCCGTGCCGATCAGATGCCGGTGTCTCTTTGCCAGTGCATGGATTTCGGCCCGACGCTTCTGTTCGTCATCCGCACCATGGTTTACCTCGGCATTATCGGTCTCGGGTGTTGGTCGGGGCCCACCAAGTTGTTTCTTTTTGCGCGAAAAAAACTCGCGCGCACGGGCAAACCCGTCGGAGTTTCCACGGCGTAGTTTCATTGATGCGCGGCGCCATTATTTGCAAATGTAGGGTAGGACTGATTTCCGTTATCGACACTGCCTCGAAGTGCCTGTAATTGCGATTCCGGCATATCCTGAAACACCAGAACAGGCTGACTACTGTGGCACATCACGGTATGACAGAGAGTGCCGGTGACCTGTTGCGCTCCGGTCTGCCAGTCGTGCGCACTCATTGCGATCAGGTCTACGCCCTCTTCCGCCGCGGTAGCATAAATACGCTCGGCGACATTCTGTGACACCAGTAAACGCGGACGTACCTTGATCCCGTTTTTGAGCTGATTGGCGATCTCTTCCAGGTAAGCCTCAGCGGCACGGCGATTGCTCTCGACGAATTTTTCCCGCGTCGCATGTTCCTCGCGGGTAACGGGCATACGCCGCGGCATCTCAGGTACTGCAATCACCTGTAGCAGGATAATTTCGACCTCCTGCCCTCGCATTAACGATGCCACTTTGCACGCCACCCATTCCGATCGTGGCGATCCATCCATCGACACCAGAATTCGCCGGTAGGACGTCGATTCCTGAGACGCCGGACGTTCGCCCGGTCTCACAATCAGGAAGGAGCGCCCGGAGCCGGTGAATACTTTTTGTGCGGTACTGCCGAAATCAAAGCGGCTGATGCCTCCCTTGCCATAGGCGGTAATGACAATTAGGTCGATCCCATACTTTTCGCAGTATTCGACAATCTGCTCCGCTGGCCGGCCCTCTACAATGTTGACCGTCACCTGAATATCCTGCGCAACGATCTGCTCTGTGAGGCTGTTCAGGTAGCTGCGAATTTCCGCCCGCCGCAGCCGCCAGTCTACAGGGTCTGTACAGTGGTCGTCTGAGTGAGAGGACGATTTCTGCACATGCAGCAGGTGAATATCTGCTCCACTTTGGCGTGCAATAGAAACAGCATGGGCAATCGCTTCCTCCGCGAGTGACGAACTATCCAATGGAATCAAGATATGTTTGAACGGCATAGCGGCTCCCCCGGAAGTGGATCGGCAAATATTCTTGAATGGCAAATGTTTTGCGGAAAAGAAATTTACGTCAGCGGATTTATTGGAGCGGATATGGCTCCGTTATTACTGGCGTTTAACACAAGAAATGCGGAAAAACAGGACGCGCTTAGAGCTTAGCTCGGCTATTTTGATTTATACGAAATTCAGCGCAATTCGCGTTGAATAACGAGCCAATCTTGGGCATTACTCTCAACATGACTGATTTTTGTTATATCCGCTGGTTTGCGGAGATTGGGCTGACCGATATAGCAGAAGTGGGAGGAAAGGCCGCCTCCCTGGGTGAAATGTATCGAACCCTGACCCCAAAAGGGATTCACGTACCCAACGGCTTTTGCGTTACCGCAGAAGCCTACCGGGACATGCTGGATCAGGCATCCGCCTGGGAGCCGTTGAAACGGCTGCTCGGAGGGCTGGCTACCGCCGACAGTAATCAGCAGGCCGAAATCGCCGCACAAGCCCGGGTCATCGTATACCAGGCTGGACTGCCGGATGAGCTGGCGCGAGAAATAGCCACGGCCTATGTGGAACTGTGTGAACAATACGGGCCGCAGTTACGGCTCGCCGTGCGCAGTTCCGCCACCGCGGAGGACCTGCCGGAAGCGAGTTTTGCCGGACAGCATGAAAGTTTTCTGAATATCGGTGACCTGGCAGGCCTGTTAGAGGCTTGCCGGCGCTGCTTTGCTTCCCTGTTTACGGCGCGCGCCATCAGCTACCGGGAGCGCAACGGTTTTGATCATTTCAAGGTGTTCCTCGCCATCGCAGTGATGAAAATGGTACGTGCGGACCACGGTTCCAGTGGCGTGATGTTCACCCTGGATACTGACAGCGGATTTCGTGATGTGGTGTTCATCACCTCGGCCTATGGCCTCGGGGAGAATATCGTCCAGGGCCTTGTCGACCCGGACGAATTCTATGTGCACAAACCCACTTACGAGCTCGGCCATCGTTGCGTGCTACGTCGGCAACTCGGCGCAAAGCAGCAGACGCTGGTATGCGACGAGGACCTCAACAGCCAGGAACTGCACAATATCGACACCCCGGATACACGCCGGGCCCACTACAGCCTGAGCGACGCCGACGTATTAACCCTGACGGACTACGCCATCGCAACTGAAAAGCACTACAGCGCACAGCGCGGTTCGCCCTGCCCCATGGATCTGGAATGGGCCAAAGACGGCGACGATGGCCAGCTGTATCTGCTGCAGGCGCGCCCGGAAACCGTAGCCTCGCAAAAATCACGCAATCTGTTAAAACGCTATCGCTTTAGCCAGAAGCCGGAAAAATCTGCCTTGCTCTCCACCGGCCGAGCCATCGGCACCGGGATTGCCAGCGGCAAATTGCGCCGGGTCAGTGATGCGACGCAACTTTCAGTATTCAACGACGGCGAGATCCTGTTCGCACAGAGTACCAGTCCCGACTGGGGCCCCGCGATGCGCAGGGCTGCTGCGGTGGTAACCGAGCGCGGCGGCCGTACCTGTCACGCCGCCATCGTGGCGCGGGAATTTGGCATTCCCGCCGTGGTAGGCATTGGCAGCGACCACCCGCTCCAGGACGGTGAGGTGGTTACCCTGTCCTGTGCCGAGGGGGATATGGGGAAGATTTACCGTGGTGAGCTGCCCTTCGATATCACCACCACCGCACTGGATGAGGTACCCCCGTCCAAAACCAAGATGATGATCAACCTCGGTAGCCCCGAACAGGCATTTCGTCTGAGCGCCCTGCCCTGCGAGGGTGTGGGCCTCGCGCGGATGGAGTTTATCGTCAGCGAACATATTAAGGCCCATCCGATGGCACTGGCGTGTCCAGACAAGGTGACAGATGAACAGGACCGCATCGCATTGAATCGGCTGACAGCGCTTTACGAAAGTGGAAGTAAGTATTTTATCCAGAAGCTTTCCGAGGGGATTGGCACGATCGCCGCTGCGTTTTATCCGAGACCGGTGATCGTGCGTACCTCAGACTTCAAGAGCAACGAATATGCGCGTCTTGTAGGCGGCAGCAGTTTCGAGCCCCACGAGGAAAACCCCATGCTCGGCTTCCGCGGCGCTGCGCGTTATGGCCATCCGGCCTACGCACAGGGATTCGCGCTGGAATGTGCGGCATTGAAACGAGCAAGGGAAGAAATGGGGCTTGAAAATATCAAGGTGATGATTCCGTTCTGCCGCCGAATCCCCGAGGGCGAAAGGGTACTGCAGGTTATGGCTGAGCACGGGCTGACACCAGGCGAGGCGGGCCTTGAGGTCTATGTGATGTGCGAAATTCCCAACAACGTGGTGCAGATCGATGCCTTCAGTCAATTGTTCGATGGCATTTCCATTGGTTCCAACGACCTCACCCAGTTGGTACTGGGCGTGGATCGAGACTCCGATATTGTCGCTTTCGACTTCGATGAACGGGATCCCGGGGTGATGGAAATGCTGCGACTGGCCATCGAGGGCGCACAGCGCAACGGTATTCCCGCAGGGATCTGCGGTGAAGCGCCATCCAACTATCCGGAAGTCGCGGAGTATCTCGTCAGCCTGGGTATTACCTCCATCAGTCTCAGTCCAGACGCCCTCCTCCACACCATTGAGAAGGTGGTGGCACTGGAACACAAACTTGCCGCGGGCGGTGATGAGTTCTCCTAGATTACCCGTGGGATTTCCAAGGCTGTCCATCTGACAGAAGCACCGCATGAATGAATCGAAGCGGGAAAATGGCGGAAGTCGCGCAGCCCTAACCCTGGCTGCGCTCGGAATTGTTTTCGGTGATATCGGAACCAGTCCGCTCTATGCGGTCAAACTCATCTTTCACACTGAACACGGCCTGCCCCTGACACAGGCCAACATCCTGGGCGGCATCTCCGCGATATTCTGGGCGCTGATGATCCTTGTCACCATCAAGTACGTGCTGCTGATCATGCGCGCCGACAATGATGGTGAAGGTGGCATCATGGCATTGACGGCCCTGGCACTGGCGGCGACCCGGGGCCACAGCCACCGCACGCGCTGGCTGATTGCCTCTGCCGGGTTGTGTGGCGTGGCGCTATTTTTCGGCGATGCAGTGATTACCCCAGCGATCTCTGTGCTATCGGCGATGGAGGGACTGGAGGTCGGTGTAGAGTTCCTGCATCCTTTCGTGCTACCGCTGACCATCTGCGTTTTACTGGTGCTCTTTTTTCTACAGCGTTTTGGTACCGCCATGGTCGGCGCACTGTTCGGCCCCATTACCGGGCTGTGGTTTGTGGTACTCATGCTGTCGGGTGTTCACGCCATGGTTGGCAACCCGGTCATACTCCAGGCTCTCAACCCAGCTCACGCGCTGGTTTTTATCACCAATCACGGCGTCGGCTCCTTCGCCATACTCGGTGCCGTACTTTTGGTATTTACCGGCGCGGAGGCGCTGTATGCCGATATGGGTCACTTTGGTCGCGGACCAATCAGGCTTGCCTGGGGCGGGCTGGTATTCCCCGCTCTCACATTGAATTACCTGGGGCAAGGGGCGCTTCTGATGACAGAGCCAGGCGCCGTGGACAATCCGTTTTACCGTATGTTTCCAGGCTGGGCGCTGTATCCGATGGTGGCTCTGGCCACCGCAGCGACGGTGATCGCTTCCCAGGCGTGTATTTCCGGTGTCTTTTCCCTGGCAAAACAAGCAATACAGCTTGGCTATCTGCCCCGTATGGCCGTGCGACATACCTCACCAGTACAGGCCGGGCAGATCTATATGCCGGGGATCAACTGGCTGCTACTGGTCCTGGTTCTGGCCGCGGTCATCGGTTTCGGTTCATCGTCCAATCTGGCGGCGGCCTATGGGGTCGCCGTGAGCGGGGCCATGTTGATGGACACGTTTATCGCTTCGTTTGTGTACCGCTTGCGCTGGCGCTACCCGTTAGTATTGTGTGTGGCAGGCACCGTATTTTTCAGCAGCATAGATCTCGCCTTCTTTTCATCGAGCCTGATGAAAATCTGGCACGGAGGCTGGTTTCCTCTCGTCATTGCCGCTGCGACGATGGTGTTGATGATCACCTGGCGCGACGGCAGGAAGCTACTCATCAAACGACTGCAGTGTGACGAGTCAAAGCTCAAGGATTTCCTGAATCTACTATTTCGTGAACCTCCATTGCGGGTACCGGGAACCGCAGTGTTCATGACATCCAAACCGGAATCGGTACCTCACGCACTGCTGCATAACCTAAAGCACAACAAGGTGCTGCACGAACGCGTGCTATTTCTTAATGTGAAAGTCATCGATCGACCCCGGGTATCCCACGATCAACGCTATCAATTGCAGGATTTCGGCAATGGCTGCATCCGTATCAGGTTGTATTACGGATTTATGCAGAGCCCGGACATATCACAGGCACTGCTAGGGTTGGGTGTAGAGCACGGGCTTCATGTCGACCCGGACCAGGTTTCATTTTTCCTCAGCCGTGAAACCATCGCCCCACTGAAAAGCCTGCCAAGCAGTATGGCCTACTGGCGCGAGCGAATATTTGCAGTGATGGCGCGCAATGCCAGCAGCGCGGTGGAGTATTTCGGGATTCCCGCCAATCGCGTAATCGAGCTGGGCACACAAATCGAAATCTGACGAAAGGATATCGGTATGCATTCAACGACCTGGTACTCACGACTTGCAAAAACAGCCGCACATATTTGTGGCAAGCCAAAAGTCTTTGCCGGTGCTTTCAGCATTATCGTGTTGTGGGCATTGGCTGGCCCAGTTTTCGGTTTCAGTAATACCTGGCAGTTGATCATCAACACCATCACGACCACGGTCACCTTCATGATGGTGTTCCTGATCCAGAACACCCAGAACCGGGATACCGAAGCCATCCAGCTCAAGCTGGACGAACTCATTCGTGCGACCAAAGGCGCTCACAATGCCCTGCTGGACCTCGAAGAGCTGGATGAAGACAGCCTTCAGGATTTCCTGCGGCGGTACGAGCATCTGGCTGCCGTTGCACGGGAAGAGTTAGCTCACGGTGTCCAGGACACGGGGACCCCCGAGGCCTGATTCGGGCGATCAGCTCAACCTGTACCCCGGTCGGACTTGCCGATACGGAGTAACAGCTCCATCGCCAGCAGCTGCAACAGCGCGATACTCAGCAGTGCTGTCCACTGTGTTGCACTCACCGGGGAGACACTGAGCACCTCCTGCATCAGCGGCGAATACAGGCAGAGGATATGCAATGCCTGGGCAGCCAGAGTGCCCAACAGTAAAACCGGGTTGGAAAAGATTGGCTGGTGAAAAATGGAACGGCTTTCGGATCGGCTGTTCAGTACCTGGACATTTTCGAACAGCACCATCAACAACAACACAATGTTACGCGCGGCATCCAGGTCCCAGCCCCGGGCCAACAACGTGTAAAAGCAGGCAAAAGCCAGTCCTCCCATCACCAGCCCCGAGACCAATACCCGACGAACCATCACTGGATTAAACAGCGACTCCCCGGGAGGGCGTGGGGGTTTGCGCATCTCGTCGCCTTCGCCCGGTTCTAGCGCCAGCCCGATACTCTGTACGCTGTTGGTCACCAGATTCAGCCACAGTAACTGAACCGGGGTCAGGGGTAGCGGCAGCCCCAAACTGGTGGTCAGCACAAATAGCACCACTTCCGCCGCGCCGGTAGAGATAAGGAAGAAAACGACCTTGCGGATATTCTGGTAGGCAATCCGCCCTTCCTCAACACCGGCCACCACTGAAGCGAAGTTGTCGTCAGTCAGCAGCAGGTCCGCAGATTGTTTGGCCACCTCGGTGCCCTGCTCCCCCATTGCCACACCGACGTGGGCGCTGTTAAGCGCCGGGGCGTCATTCACACCGTCGCCGGTCACCGCCACAAATTGTCCCTGTCGTTGCAGTGACTGCACGATGATCAGCTTCTGTTCCGGCGATACCCGCGCGTAAACGCGGGTATCAGCCGTCAATGCATCCAGCGAATGCGGGCCTTCTGCTTGCGCCTGGACCAAATCGCCACCGGTTACCGGACTGTCGCCCTCGTCCGACAGTTTCAGCTCCCTGGCGATACTCATCGCAGTGCGCGGATGGTCCCCGGTAAGCATGCAGACATGAATGCCCGCTGCCCGACACTCAGCTACAGCGCCAGCCGCTTCTGGTCGCAATGGATCAAACATCCCCACCAGTCCCAGCAAGTTGAGGCCTCGAAGGTTGTTGCCGGTAAATTCACAATTATCCGTCCAGTCGCCATCGGCAAATGCCAGTACCCGGGCACCCCGTTCGGCAAGACGCTCCAACGTGATATGAGCGAGCGCAGAATCCAGCGGCGTATTGCCGGTCGCGCTTGTCATGGTGTCACACATGGGCAGGAGCTTTTCCAGCGCGCCTTTTACGCAAACCAGTTTGGGGGCGCCCGCGCTGTTTTCGTGCAGCGTGGCGGCAAATCCCAACGCGGGTTCATAGTGCACCTGATCCAGCAGGGGCCAGGAATCCAGCAGCCGCCGCGGGTCGACCCCGACCTTGTGCGCCATCCCCAGCAGTGCCTGATCCACCGCGTCGCCGCTGCTGTGCCAGTCGCCGTTTTCCAGCGGATGTAATTCCGCCTCGTTACACAATGCGGCCGCCCGCGCGACGCGCGCGACGCGCGAATTTTCGTGCTGCGGAGGGGATTCCTCTGTTGGCAGACGGCCGCCGTCGACGGTTACACCGCTGCCATCCAAAAAACGGATTTCCCGCGCTGTAAGCCGGTTTTCCGTCAATGTCCCGGTTTTGTCGGTGGCGATGACCGTACAGGAACCGAGGCTCTCGACCGCTACTAACCTGCGCACGATCACGTGACGCTTGACCATGCGGCGGGTACCAACAGACAGCACCAGTGTCAGTGCCATCGGCAGCCCTTCGGGAATCGCGGATACCGCGAGAGCCACCGCCGTCATAAAGATCACCAGTGGATCGGTGTTGCGGGCCAATTCGATGGCCGCCAGCAGCGCGACGGCTACCAGTAACGCCAGGGTGAGCTTCTTGCTGAAGCGCTCAATGCGCTGAAACAGCGGCGGTTGAACCGTCTTTGCGGTTTCCATCGTCCGGCTCAGCTTGCCCATTTCCGTGGCCATACCCGTTGCCGTAACCAACGCGCTACCCCGCCCAGCCGCCACCAGGGTTCCGGCAAAACATGCATTCACACGTTCTGCGATCGGCGTTTGTGGACCGCACAGAATATCGCTGCGCTTGAACACCGGCAGGGACTCACCGGTAAGCACCGATTCGTCGACTTCAAGCCCGATTGCATCCAGGAGCCTCAGGTCCGCGGGTACCCGGTCTCCCGAACTGAGTAGCACCAGGTCGCCAGGCACCAGATCTTCGGCGGGGATCTCGCTGGTTTCGCCATCCCGCACTACCCGCGCGCGGCTCACCATCAATTTGCGCAGCGCCTGTGCACTGCGGTGGGCATGGAATTCCTGCAGCGCCCCGATCAACGCATTGATCAACAGAATAAGACCAATGAACGAGGCATCGGCAAGCTTGCCGGCAATCAGCGAAACCAGCATCGCCGCCAGTAATACATAAATCAGTGGACTGATGAACTGGCGCAGAAACAGCCGCGAAAAGCTCGGCAGTCGTGGCAGCGGCAGTGTGTTGGTGCCATAACTGGTTAGGCGTTGGCTTGCCTCTGCAGCCGACAATCCCGTGGCTTCGGTTTTCAATCGCTCGGCGACATCCTGCGCAGGCAGGTAATGCCACGGACATGTGGTGTTACTGTCTGTTTCGTCGACGTCGGCTTGCATGATTATTCGACAAATAACTTTCGCGATTGCTGTTATTGGAACCTTAGTTTAAAGCCCCCTCTGTCCTTCGTTTTCGGCGTTTGGCCAGGAACCCCTACTTGCGGGGGGCTTTCCATCAACATCGAGCGGAAATTCCAACTGGATATCCTTGACAGGACGACACGAAATTACAGAGTCTCAAGAGCGCCGTCGACTATCTGCTGAGAAACTCCAGTGCCATCTCCAATGCCATCGGCAAATAAGCCGACAGAACGCAATTCAACGTACTTTTCCTCGTTCTTCACGCGCCATCTGCACAAATCCCTCGCCGTCATTATCGCCGTGCTTTTGGCCGCCGGTGGCGTGGCGCAGCTGCTGCACAAATCCCCTGTGTTGCCGTGGGTTGCCGCGGTGGTGCTTATGCTTGTGGTTGCCAGTGTGGAAAGCCTGCGCGCCCTTGCCCATCGCAAGGCCGGGGTGGACGTACTGGCGCTGTTGACCATGGTCGGCGCGCTCATTCTCGGGCAATACCTGGCTGGCGCGGTGATCGCGTTTATGTTCGCCAGCGGTCGCGCGCTGGAAGAGTACTCCAGCGGACGCGCGCGCCAGGCATTGTCGGCGTTGCTCGAGCGCAGCCCGCGCTCCGCGCATCGTCGCGTGGGTACAGCCATCGAAGAAATCCCGGCGGAGCAGGTGCAGATCGGCGATCAACTGATCGTCAAATCCGGCGAGGCCGTGCCAGTGGATGGGTTACTGCTGTCCGCGACCGCGGAGCTGGACGAGTCCGCGGTAACCGGTGAATCCCTGCCGCGACGGCGCGTGCGCGGCGACCAGATCATGAGTGGTGTGATCAACGCCGGTGGCCCGCTGGATCTGCAGACATTGAAAACCGCGGAACAAAGTACCTACGCCGGTATCGTGCGTATGGTAAGTGAAGCCCAGGCGGCCAAGGCCCCGTTCACCCGACTCGCGGATCGCTACGCGCTGTGGTTTATTCCCCTGGCGCTGCTTGTAGCCGGACTGGCCTGGGCAATTTCCGGCGACCCGTTGCGCGCGCTGGCGGTACTCGTTGTCGCCACCCCCTGCCCGCTGATTCTGGCCGCGCCGGTGGCAATCATCGCCACCATTTCCCTCGCGGCCAAGCGCGGAATCCTGATCAAAAACGGCGCCGCACTTGAACAGCTGGCGGATGCCAAAAACCTGGTGTTCGACAAAACCGGGACCCTGACCACCGGACGTCAGCAACTGGTGGGAATCGAGACGCCCCCGGGTTTCGGTGCCGATGAAGTGTTCAGGCTAGCGGCATCCCTGGATCAGGTTTCCCAGCACAATACGGCGCAGTCGCTGGTGGCCGAGGCGCGGCAGCGCAATCTGGCACTATCCATCCCGGAAAATGCGCAGGAAACGCCGGGCGAAGGTTTGCGTGGCGAAGTGGACGGCAAAACCGTCGCCGTCGGCAGTCTTGCGCTGGCGTTGAATGGTGCTTCCGCTGACAACTGGTCCGCGGCCCGTCTGCGCTACATGGCATTACGAGGTCTGTCCGGCGCCTTTGTTGCCGTTGACGGTCAGATGGCGGGCGTGCTGTTGCTGGCCGACCAGATCCGCCTGGATACACCCCGCGCGCTGCGGGAACTGCACCGCGCTGGTGTCGAGCGCACCGTCATGCTGAGTGGCGATCGCCAGGATGTGGCGGAAACGGTGGCGCTGGCGCTGGGATTCGATGCGGTACTCGCCGAGCGCTCACCGGCGGACAAGGTGGCCGCAGTAAAAGCCGAGTGCCAGCGCGGCACCACCGCGATGGTGGGTGACGGTATCAACGATGCGCCAGCGCTGGCGGCCGCCGATGTGGGCATCGCCATGGGTGCACGCGGCGCCGGAGCCTCCGCCGAAGCTGCGGACGTGGTTTTACTGGTGGATCGGCTCGACCGTTTGCCGGAAGGGTTGCATATCTCGCGGCGCGGTCGGCAAATCGCATTGCAGAGTGTGATCGCCGGTATGGGACTGTCCGCGCTCGCCATGCTGATTGCCGCGCTCGGATACCTGCCTCCGGTTATCGGCGCCCTGGTGCAGGAAGGTATCGATGTAGCGGTCATTTTCAACGCATTGCGGGCACTGCGTCTGCCAGTGGAACAGCGCTCGGAAGCTGCCATGCCCATTGAACTGGCCGATCGGTTGCGGCTGCAACACAGTGAATTACAGCCGGTGCTGGACCGCCTGGAGCAGGCCTGCAACCGGTTGAATGGCGGGCTGCACCCGTCCACTTCCGATGAAATCGACGCGGTATCCACAGTGATACGGGAGCAACTGCTGCCTCACGAGCGCGAAGACGAGGAACAACTCTACCCGGCGCTGGCCGCCATGGTGCGGGGATTCGATCCGATGGGCGCAATGAGTCATACCCATCGCGAAATTTTTCGCCTCGCGCGCGGGTACCAACAACTCGCGGACGATCTCGCCGGCGCATCTCCCGACGAGTTACAACTACAGGAATTACGGCGGCTGCTGTTCAGCCTTATCGCCATAGTACGGCTGCATTTTGCGCAGGAAGAAGAGCTCTACTTTACCCTGAGCGATTCCCAGCCGTGACACTTAGTCAGTGTTGGAGTCCGACGACGAGACATTTTCGGCGTTGAGAAGAATCACCTCGATTTCCTCGATGATTTCCTCCTGTCGCAGCTGGTTTTCGCGGGTTTTCAGACTGTTGAGGCGCTTGTCCAGATGGCGCACCGCGCCCTCAAGATGTTGCATCCGGCGGTGATTTTCCGCCATCAGCGAGACATAGAGTATTTCGTGCAGCGCGGCAAACAGGTACTGGTCGGCGAGTTCCTGCATCAGCTGCGTGGGAGTGACATTCAACTGAGGTGGAAAGGCAAATTCCCTGGGCTGATCTCGCAGTTCTGCAAACGGCGGCAGCAACGGGCGCGCAATGATCCCGTCGTCTGTGCCGCCATGATAGATCACGATCAGCGGGGCATCGCCTTTCAGAAATCCAGCCAAGCCATTGGCCAAACGGATCAGGGTGCCGTCCACCTCATCCAGCACTGTGGCACCCTCGAATGTCGCTTTCAATTGCGGGTGTGTTTCCAGGTGTCCACTCAGTTTGCGGCCACAGGCCACAAAGCCTGTATTTTTATTGCCGGTTTCCGCCAGGCACTGTTGCAGAGTTTGCAACAGCGGTTCATTGAAGTCACCGCAGAATCCGCGCTCGGACCCCAGCACCAGAAAGAGCGGGCTTCCAGGCGGCGCCTCTGGCAGCAGTTCACTGTGAAAACCAAGCAGATCCCGCGCGGCTCGGTAGAGGCCAGCGACGACGCCCTGCTGTATCTCGAGCACACGGCGCAAGCGGCGGACTTCGATAAACGCCAGCGACTGCATGGCACCGATAATCTGTCTCGCCTCCGAAAGCTGGTTCTGGTGATGCAGGAGCTCGTGGCGACGACTCACAGCGGTTCGCCCTGTTTGTCAGATTTGTGCTCACCAGCCCAGTCGCGCGCCAGCTCGGCCCACCGGTCTCGCCCGTCGTCGAGGGTGAGGCCGGAGGCAGCCACCCGCTTTTCCAGTATCGACAGCATGTCCGGAAGAGCGCGGGGCTCGCAATCGTCCAGAAGTCCGTCGTTGAACGCGACCATCCACGCCAGTTGAAACTCGATAGGCAATGGCGACAGGCGATCCTGCTTGAAAATTTCCCGCAGTACCCGGCCGCGACGGATCACCTTTTCCATGCCCGCCTCCAGCCTGGCGCCGAAGCGGGTGAACATTTCCAGCTCGAGAAACTGCAGGTAATCCAGCTTCATGCGTCCGGCCTCCTGCTTTACCGCCGGATGCTGCGCACGGCCGCCGATACGTGACACCGATTTGCCGATATCGATGGCGGGCCGGAAACCGCCGCTGAACAGATCACGATCCAGATACACCTGGCCGTCAGTAATGGAGATCAGATTGGTGGGGATATAGGCCGCGATTTCACCGAGTTTGGTTTCCACAATTGGCAGCGCGCTCATGCTACCGCCCCCATTGGCGGCGTTAAGGCAGGTGGCGCGCTCGAGCAAGCGCGCGTGTACGGAAAAGATATCACCGGGATACGCCTCGCGTCCCGGTGGCCGCCGCAATAACAACGACAACTCGCGGTAGGTCTTGGCGTGGGTGGACAGGTCGTCGTAAACCACCAGGGTGTGCCAGCCCTGGCGCATCCAGTATTCCGCCACGGTACAGCCGGCAAACGGCGCCAGATGAAGCATCCCCGGCAGTGCGCTGGCCTCTGCCACAATCACCGTGGTGTACTCCAGCGCGCCGCTGTTGCGCAGCAGCTCGATGGTACCGATGACCGTTGAGCGCTTCTGACCAATCAACACATACACGCAGCGGATATTCTTACCCTGTTGATTGGTGACCGCATCCAGCGCCAGCGCACTGCGTCCCAAACCCTCATCGCCGATCAACAGTTGCCGCTGACCACAGCCCACCGGAATCATGGTGTCCAGCACCTTGCTGCCGGTGTACAGGGGCTGCTGCACAAAATCCCGCTCGGCGATGGCCGGCGCGCGCCCTTCCAGCGGGCGCCAGCTGGCGCATTCCGGCACCGCGCCGCCATCCAGCGGTCCGCCGATCGGGTCGAGCACGCGCCCGAGTAGTTCATCGCCCACCGCAATGCCGAGGGGCTGGGTGCGGCGCGTTGCGCGGGTACCCGCCGTCAATCCGTCGGTTGCCTGCAACAGCACGCCGCCCACCAGGTTTACATTGAGATCGAACACCTGCGCGCGGCTGCCATCGCTGAACTCAAGCACATCGTCGATGGCCACCGCAGGCAACCCGGCCACCCACACAATGCCGTCGCCAACGGACACCACCCAGCCCTGCTCGGCGATCCGCAGCTTGGGCTGGTATTTGTCGAGCCAATCGCTGCGCTGCTGGATGAGGCTGCCGTTCATCGGTCACCCCTCAACGGCATCAGGCGCGAGACGTGCAAAGCCCTGCAGCTCGTCACGGACATTGAGCCCCATTGCCCAGGCCCCCATGGAAACCTGTATGCCGGCGATCAGCGCTGGCTGTTCCACAAACCGACAGGCGACAGTCGGCCCCAGACAAGCCGTGATTGCCAGCTCTATTTCTTTGCGCATTTCGGCATCCAGCGAATGCGCGCTCGCCACCTGTAGCGGGTTTTCTTTTTTCGTATCGCGCAACTGCGCACATAGCTGCAGCCGCTGCGCTTCCGGCATGTCCGCGAGACTTGCGAGAAAGAGTTTTACCAGGCGGGTTTCTGTCTCGGGTCCGGCACCCTGCTCGAGCAATTTCGCGGCGAAACGGCTGCCCTGCTCCATCGCCTGCAACTCCAGCTGCCGGCGCTGTTCTCCCTGCCGCCGCTGGTCCACCGCCGTGGACTTCGCCCGCTGCTGTTCCAGGTCGTCCGCCAGTAATTTTTCCCGCCGCGTTCTTTCACTGCGCAATTCCTTCTCCAGCGCTTCCCGGGACTGTTCGCGCTCGTCGCGCCACTGGGCCAGCCGGCCTTCATAGTCGTTTTGCAACTGCTGCGCCTGTGCTTCCTTCTCACTGGCCTGCGCCAGGCGCGCATCGATATCCTGCTGGCGGCGCGCTATCACCGACTGGATTGGGCGATAGAGAAAGCGCTTGAGAATCCACACCAGGACTAGAAAGTTGAAAATTTCCAGCAGGAAGGTCGACCAGCTCAGCTCCACGGTTGTACCCCGTTCAGGATTTGGGTCAGGATTTGGTGTTGAGCAGGTATTCCAGCAACGGGTTGCGGAACAGCACGATCAGCGCGATGACCAGTACATAGATCGCCAGCGACTCGATCATGGCGAGGCCGATAAATAGCGTGCGCAGAATCGACTTCTCCGCCTCAGGTTGCCGCGCAATAGCCTCCAGTGCACTGCTGATGGCGCGCCCCATGGCGATCGCGGGTCCCAGTACGCCAATACCCATGCCGATCATCGCGGCGACGGTCGAAAGAGTCGCAAACCAGGACAGTTCATTCATTGCGGGTTTCCTGCCTCAATTGTTGGGTTTGCAGCCCGCTGGCGATATAGATCAGCGCCAGCATGCCGAAAATATAGGCCTGCACCAGCCCCTCGATTACATGCAGCATCAGTATAGGAACCGGGGCGAGAAAACCCGCGACCAGCAGGATTAGCAGCGCGGCCATTTCCAGGCTCATGATGTTGCCGAACAGACGCACCGCCAGCGCCAGGGTGCGGGTGATTTCGCTCAGGATATGAAACGGCAGCAACACCGGCGTCGGCACCAGGTAGTGACGCAGATAGGCCTTCAGGCCCTGGTCGCGAATCCCGAACCAGTGCACCGACAGGAACACCAGGATGGCCAGCGCCGCCGTTGCCGACAGATCCCGCGTGGGCGAATGCACCCCGGGAATCAGGCCACACAGGTTGGCGACCACGAGGAAGATCCACAATGTGGCAATGAACGGCAGCAACAGCGACACATGGTTTGGCGCTACTGCCCGGATCGCCTCTTCGATGGTGGAGACAATCCCCTCCGCCACGGTTTGGGCGCGCCCTGGGCGCAGCAGAAGGTGCCGCGTTACCAGCCAGGCCACCAGCACAAGCACTGCCATGATCACCCAGGTGGTCACAACCGTGGTCGTTACCTTGAGCGGTCCGACTTGCAACAACACGGGAAATGACATGGTGTCGCCGTGCATGCCCTATTCCCGTATCAACAGATAGACATTGACGGCGCCCACCACCACACCGAGAAAAATCAGGCTCAGGGTCCAGCGGGTCGAATAGCCTTCCACCAATCCATCCAGCCAGCGACCGAGATACGCGCCGCCCACCACCGGCAGTACGAACACCAGTCCCAGGGTGCCGATGTAGATGGTCTGTGCCAGCAGTGTTTCCCGTTCGCGCTCGGCCTGTTTCATCCGCTTGGCCTGGCGTTCCACGCGCTCGCTCAGTTTTTGATTGCGCTGTTTTAGGTCACGCTGTTTTTGATCTGGATCGGTCGCCATCTCTGTGCCTGTTTCCCGCCTATTCGCGGCTCAACTCCCACAGCCGGCGCAGCATGGATTCCTCCATGCGCGCCAGGCTTTCCTTGGTTTCCACAAGGCGCTGCTCCTCTACCAACAATTGCTGCTGCAGCAACGCGGAAATTCGCGCGTAGTCCGCGTCAAGCAGAAAGCGGCGCGTGAAAATCTGCAGGCGGTTGTCCAGAAAATAGAGCAGTCCACCGGGCAGCGCCAGGTACTGCCAGTTTTCTCTGCCGCGGCGAAAGCGCGCGAGGCCGAATACCAGCGGCGCAATGGTGCGGGTATGTCCGGCGAGAATCCCAAAGCTGCCGGAGGCGTCCTCGCCTACAAAGCTGGTCACGCCATCAAAGCGCTGTTGTTCCGTGGCCGATAGCAACTCGAGCATGAAACTGTTCATCTGCCGTTCTTGATTCACTTCTTAATCGTGCCGCGCATATAGCAATCCTCCTCCTGCAGCCCGTCATAATCGCCGCGCAGGAACGCCTCGCAGTCATCCAGGGTGTCTTCAAGGGCCACGGAAACCCCGGCGATGCCGGTGTGGGAGGCAGTGACCATAAACGGCTGGGTGAGATAGCGCTGCAACTTGCGCGCGCGCATGACCACAAGGCGGTCGGCTGCGGACAGCTCGCCGATACCGAGCATGGCGATGATGTCTTCCAGTTCGTGGTAGCGCGCCAGATACTCGCGCACCCCTTCCGCCACCGTGTAATGTCGATCACCCAGGGTATGGCGATCCATCAGGCGGCTGGCGGATTGCAGCGGCTCCACCGCCGGATAAATGCCCTTGCCCGCCTGCGCGCGGGACAGCACCACCGAGGAATCAAGATGGCCGAGGATCGCGTCCACCGCCGGGTCGGTCATATCATCCGCGGGCACATACACTGCCTGTACCGAAGTCACCGCGCCCTGCGGGGTCGAGAGAATACGCTCCTGCATTTCCGCGACTTCGCTGATCAGGGTTGGCTGGTAGCCCACGGTGGCCGGCATTCGCCCGAGCAGGCTGGAGATCTCACTGCCCGCCTGCACAAAACGGAAAATATTGTCCATCACGAACAGCACTTCCTTGTGCAACGAGTCCCTCAGGTACTCCGCGTAGGAAAGCGCGGAAAGCCCCACACGAAAGCGCACCCCCGGGGATTCATCCATCTGCCCGAAGCACATCAGTGTCTGTTCCATGACCCCGGCCTCGCGCATTTCGTGCCACAGTTCATGGCCCTCGCGAATGCGCTCGCCGACACCGGCAAACACCGACACCCCGCTGTGCAGTGAGGCCACCGCGTGCATGAATTCCATCACCAGCACCGTCTTGCCCACGCCGGCACCGCCAAACAGGCCGGTCTTGCCGCCGCGCACAAACGGACACAGCAGGTCGATGACCTTGATACCGGTCTGCAGAATATCCCCGGTGCCCACCGCATCCCACAGCGCGGCGGGAGGCGTATGGATATTGCGGAATTCCCGCGCCTCCAGCGGTGCACCGCCGTCCAGCGGCTCACCAAAAATATTCAGCAGGCGGCCCAGACAATCCGGCGTCACCGGCACATGCAGCGGCGCGCCGGTATCAAACACCGGCAGTCCGCGGCGCAGACCGGCGGTGCGGTGCAACGTGATCGCGCGCGCGTGGTGCCGGTCCAGATGCTGGTGGACTTCAAACAGGTAGCTTTCGTGATCGATGGACGCGCGCAGGGCCTGGCGCAGCGGCGGCAATGTCTCGCAGCGGATGACCACCACTGGCCCGTGCACTTCTGCAATGGTGCCAATGGACGAGCAGGCTACGGCGCCGTCATCCGTGTTCAGCATGGTTTTTATTTCATGTCATAGGTTTCCTTCTAGAATAGAAGCAGTCCGCGACCCTGTAGCGCGCAATGTGGAATTGGCGCCTCATCTGCCGCCAGCGGTGCCCTACCCCGTCTCCATGCAGTGAAACGATAAAGTGAAATGGACAGCCAAAGGAACTGGTGTCCGCCATGAATAACGACATTCAACCAGGCACTGAACTGGCCGCGATACGCGCCGAGGGCCTGGCGAAAACCTACGGCAGCGGCGAATCCACCGTGTACGCGCTGCGCGGCGTGGACCTGGCAATTCCCCGCGGTGAAATGGTGGTGCTGCTGGGACCATCCGGCAGCGGCAAATCCACCCTGCTCAACATTCTCGGTGGACTCGATTCCCCCAGCGAGGGCCGGGTCTTTTTTGATCGGGATGAACTCACCGCGTTTGACGATCGCCACCTGACCCAGTTTCGCCGCGAGTACGTGGGCTTTGTGTTCCAGTTTTACAACCTGATCCCAAGCCTGACCGCGCGGGAAAATGTCGCGCTGGTGACGGAAATCGCACGCGACCCGATGACGCCGGAACAGGCGCTGGAACTGGTGGGACTGGGTAAGCGCATGGACCACTTCCCCGCACAATTATCTGGCGGTGAACAGCAACGGGTCGCCATCGCGCGCGCCATTGCCAAGCAACCGCGGGTGTTGCTGTGCGATGAACCCACCGGCGCACTGGACAGCCAAACCGGCATCGTGGTGCTCGAAGCAATAGCACGGGTCAATCGCGAACTGGGCACCACCACCATGGTCATCACCCACAATGCGGCCATCGCAAAAATGGCCGACCGCATTCTGAGCATGGCGGATGGGCGTATTCAGAATATCGAACAGAACACGCACCCCTGTGCGCCCGCGGAACTGAGCTGGTAGTCCGCCCGTGATCCAGTTTCTCGCCCCCCTCGACCGCAAACTGCTGCGCGATCTCTGGGCCATCAAGGGTCAGGCGCTGGCGATTGCCGTGGTGATTGGCTGCGGTGTGGGCATGTACCTGATGTCCAAGGGTATGCTCGCGTCCCTCGCCGATACCCGCGCCGCCTACTACGAGCGCTACCGTTTTGCGGATATCTGGGCACCGGTGAAGCGCGCCCCGGAAGCGCTGCTGGAACAGATTGCCGAACTGCCGGGCGTGCGCCGCGCGGAAACCCGTATCCGCGCCGGTGTGATTCTCGATGTGGAGGGTGCCGCTGCCCCTATTACCGGCGAGATTCAGTCCCTGCCGGCGATTCCCGGCCCGCACATCAACGATTTCGTGCTGCGCCACGGGCGCTACCCGGACCCGGAGCGCGAAGAGGAGGTGCTGGCGCTGGAGGCGTTTGCCGAAGCCCACCAGCTCGAACCCGGTGATCACCTCTACGCGATCCTCAATGGCACCAAGAAAAAACTCACCATTACCGGCCTGGTGCTGTCGCCGGAATATGTATACGCAATTTCCCCCGGCGAAATCGTGCCGGACAAAAAGCGCTTTGGTGTGCTGTGGATGAACCAGGAGGCCCTGGCCAACGCCTTCGACCTGGACGGCGCGTTCAACGAGGCGGTGCTGCTGGCGTCTCCCGGCGAGAATACCGATGCGCTGCTGGAAAAGCTGGACCTGTTGCTGAAACGCTACGGCGCCACCGGCGCCTACGGCCGTAACCAGCAGATCTCCGACCAGTTCCTGACCAATGAAATCCAGCAACTGGAAACCATGGGCCGGCTGTTGCCGCCCATTTTTCTGTTGGTCGCGGCATTCCTGCTCAATGTGGTGATCGGCCGGCTGGTGGATACGGAGCGGGAACAGATCGGGCTGTTGAAGGCGTTCGGCTACAACAACGGCGCGGTAGCGCGGCACTACCTGAAAATGATCGGCCTGGTGACGCTGCTCGGTATTGTTATCGGCATCGCCCTCGGGCTGTGGCTCGGCCACGGGTTGGCGCGCATGTACATGGACTATTTCAAATTTCCCTTTCTGCTATTTCGCGCGCCGCCGGACGTCTATCTTGTGGGCATAGGGTTCAGTCTGCTGGTGGCGGCGGTCGGCACTTTCGGCGCGGTGCGGAGAGTCGTGCGGCTGGACCCGGCGGTGGCGATGGTGCCGCCACCGCCGCCGGACTACAGCCGCTCGGCACTCTGGTTGGAGCGGATGACCGGCTGGATTGACCAGCCGTCGCGCATGATTTTGCGGCACCTGTACCGCTGGCCGCGGCGCGCGGCGATGACCAGCGTCGGCATCGCCATGTCCATGGGACTGTTGATTGGTTCGAGTTTTTCCCTGGACGCGATGCTGTATATGGTGGACATCAGTTTCAATGTCATCGACCGCCAGGATGTGACGGTGAACTTCGTCGAGCCGCGCAATGTGCGTGCGGTTCAGGATGTTCTCCATGCACCGGGAGCCATGTATGTTGAACCCTTCCGTGCGATTCCGGTGGTACTGCGCAACGGCACCAACAGTCGCCGTGAAGCGATCATCGGCCTGCAGCCCAATGCAGAACTGAGCCGCGTGGTGGACACCGACCTGCGCCCGGTGCCACTGCCGGGTTACGGTATCGTACTCTCGGACAAGCTGGCGGAATTGCTGGATATTCGCACCGGCGAATTCCTGCGGCTGGAAGTGCGTACCGGGCGGCGCCCGGAACTGGATGTAGTGGTCAGCGGCATTGTAAAAACCTATATGGGCACCGCCGCCTACATGGACCTGGACGTGATGAACCGGATATTGAAAGACGATATTGCGATTTCCGGCACCTATTTACTGGTGGACCCGGATCTTACCGACGAGTTTTACCAGGCATTGAAAAATACCCCGGTGGTGGCCGGTGTCAGCCTGCAGGAGCAGGCCCAGGACGCCTTTTATGAAACCCTGCAGGAGAGCCTCGGCACCTTTGTGTTTTTCAATACGTTATTTGCGGGCCTGATTGCACTGGGGGTGGTGTACAACAGCGCGCGCATTTCCCTGTCCGAACGCGGCCGTGAGCTGGCGAGCCTGCGCGTGCTCGGCCTCACCCGCGGCGAAGTCTCCTACATCCTGCTCGGGGAGCTCGCGCTGCTTACGCTGCTCGCCCTGCCGCTCGGTGCTCTGCTCGGCTACCTGTTGGCGTGGACGCTGGTGCAATCGTTCAATACCGAACTGTTCCGTATTCCCCTGATCATCAGCTCTTCCACTTACGGCTACGCCGCGCTGGTGGTGCTGCTCTCCGCTGCGGCCTCGGGCCTGCTGGTACACCGGCGCATCCAGCAACTGGATCTTGTTGCCGTACTCAAGACGCGGGAGTGATATGGGGCGGACACTGTTCAAGCGTATCGTCGGAACCATACTGCTCGCGGGACTCGCGGTCTTTCTGGTTTATGCCTTTATGCCCAAGCCCGTGCCGGTGGATATGGACCAGGTGAGCCGTGGCCCCATGCAGCTGGCAGTCAGCGACGAAGGCTATACCAGAGTGCACGATGTGTTTGTGCTCTCTGCGCCGGTCACCGGTTACCTGCTGCGTATTCAGAGTGACGTGGGCGACACCGTCAAGGCCGGCACTACCACCCTCGCCGAACTGCTGCCTACCCATCCGCAATTTCTTGACGAACGCAGCCGCAACCAGGCGGAAGCCGCCATCCGCAGCGCCCAGGCGGCACTGAAACTGTCCGAGGCGGAACGCCGCGATGCAGAGGCCAAACTGGCGTTTGCCGAGGCGGATGCCAAGCGCGCGCGGAAACTGGCCGGAAAAGGCTATATCTCCAAAGTCGAGCTGGAGCGCACCGAACTCGCCCTCGATAGCGCCAAGGCCGCGCTGGATACCGCACGCGCCGCGGAACATGTCAGCGAGAGTGACCTGGACAATGCCCGTGCGGCGTTGATTGCCCCCCAGCGCGGCGCCCCCAAGCTGGACGACGGCAATCTGGTCAAGGTCACGGCGCCGGTGGGTGGCCAGGTGCTGCAACTGTTACAGGAGAGCGAACGGGTGGTGGCTGTCGGCACACCGCTGCTGGAAATCGGTAATCCAGGTCAATTGGAAATCGTCATCGATCTGTTGTCACGGGATGCGGTGAAGGTGGAGCCCGGGGCATCGGTCGCGATCACCGCCTGGGGTGGCGACAAAACCCTGCACGGGCGCGTGCGATTGGTAGAGCCCTACGGTTTTACCAAGATTTCTGCGCTGGGGATCGAGGAGCAACGGGTCAATGTGATCGTCGACTTCATCGATCCAAGGGAAGAATGGTCTCGGCTCGGCCACGGTTATCGCGTGGACGCCGCCATCGAAATCTGGCGCGCGGACGATGTGGTACAGGTTCCCACCGGTGCCCTGTTTCGCCATCAAAAGGCGTGGGCGGTATTCAGGGTAGTCGCGGATCATGCGGTGCAGACAGAAGTTGAAATTGGTCACAATAACGGACGGATGGCAGAGATTCTGGCTGGAATCACGCCTGGCGAAACGATCGTCTTGCACCCCAGTGAACGGATTGCGGATGGCGTAAAACTTGCCCGGCGGACGACGCAATGAGACTATGCTTCTCTCGCCCCATCTGATACCGCACTACCGATTTAGCCCGTTGGATTTTCCATGCCCACCGAATTACTGACAACGCTGGCAGACAACAAACTCATCCTCAGTCTGCTCTTGGTCACCACCATTTTTTTACTGCGCTTCTTGCTGACCACGCTGATGAGGAAATCCAGCTGGCCGCGGCAGGATATCCGTCGACGGGTGCACATGGTGCACAATTTCACCAACCTGGCACTGGTTATCGGTCTGTTTGCTGTCTGGGTGTCCGAGCTCCGGGATTTTGCACTGTCTATTGCCGCCTTCTCGGTAGCCATTGTCGTGGCTCTGCGGGATGCGGTTCAGTGTCTTGTGGGCGGCATCTACCAGGCCAGTATGCGCTCCTTTACCATCGGTGACTGGGTAAAAATCGGCGACCAGTTTGGCGAGGTTATCGACAACAACTGGTTTAGTACGACCCTGCTGGAAATTGATCCCCACGGGCTCGGCAACGGCTATACCGGTACCACCCTTTATGTGCCAAATGGTGTGTTCTTTTCGCAGTCCGTTAAAAATCTCAACTTTATGCGCCGCTATATCGAACACACATTTTCCATTACCCGGGAAAACAAGGGGGAGAACCCCTTTGTGATCAAGCAGTACATCACCGGCCGCGTGCTGGAGTACTGTGAATCCTTCAAAGATGTGGCGGAGCGCTACTGCAAACTAATTGAAAGTCGAATGGGCGTTGACCTGGCTGGGACAGAGCCCAAAGTAAAAATCACAACCAGTGAATTGGGACACAATGTACTGACGATTACGCTGTTTTGCCCCCGTGAGGAAGCAACCGAAATCGAGCAGAAAGTGACCGAGGACTTTTACCGCTTCTGGTATGGCAAGGATGGCAATTCGGATTTCGCGGAAAGCGCAAAGGCCTGATACCGGCCCATCAGTCCCTCTTGTTATCGGACGGCATTCAAGGTTCGTTTTTGTCACCGGCATTATGATCCGTTGAGGCCCGCGCTTTGGAATAGCTTTTGGAGAAGCTTCGAAGCGCGGTCATCTGGTCCCCAAAATTGCGGCAACCACGGCACACCATGATATGGATTTTCAGAGCCATCTGTTCTTTGCGGCTCAAAGTGCGCTCCTGGCGTTCAGACAGCAGTCGAGTGGCCTGTTTACAATTCATCCTCAAGGTCCCTCTCTCGGCACATCAAACCAGTTATTTTCCAGGCACTCCCGCAATCGCATGCGGGCACGATACAGAATCACGTGCAGGTTGCTTGTGGTCAGCGCCAGCTGCTCACATATTTCTTCTGATTCCAACTCGACAAATTCCCGCATCATGAAGACCCGCGCTTGTTTTTCGGGGAGGCCATTCAGACAGGCGTCGAACACCCGCCAGAAATGCTCACTTTGAACCCCCCCTTGCGGACCGTTCCAGCTACTCGGTCTTTCAGCGCTGTGCCAGTGGCCATTGGACTTGAATAGGCTGTCCATAAACTGCTGTTCCCGCTGCTCGTCATCCGCAAGTTCACTGGTCACGATGATCCTCTGACGATACCGGAGGGCATCAACGATTTTGTACTTGAGGATGGAAAACACCCAGGTTTTCAGCGCCGATTTGCGTGCGAATGAACCAACATTTTTCATTGCCCCGGCCAAAGCCTCCTGCACAACGTCTTCCGCCTGATCGTCATCCTGTAATTGCAGGCGCGCAAATTTGACCATCTGGCGACGCAGCTCTTGCAGAAACTGGGAATCAGCCAGTAGTTCCGATGCGCTCGTGGGGTTATCGGGACCTTGCTGGGCAGAAGTGGGAGCATAATTCATGAACGGTTCGCTCGAAGACAGCGGATTCTAAATGTATCTTTTTGAGTCGGATTTTACGCACAATTCTTACACCGATCTAAGGTCACTTTGCCGTTTGCAAGATATCTGCCTCGTCTCACCCGGCCCAAAGACTCTCGCTAGAGAGTAAGGTTGCGCAAGCTCGCCATATATTCGACTATATGGCCGGGAAATTTCGCACAGTTTATTGTTTTTGGTAACGCATTGGAGAAGTTCTTGGGCATTGTTCAGGCAATCAACGTCGCTCGGGCCGGCCTGCTGCTCATGATTTCATCACTTGCGGTATTTTCTTTGGGTACGGCGCGCGCAGAAGAGTTGACTGTGGCTGTCGCCTCCAATTTCACCGCCCCCATGAAAGAAATTGCGGCACGGTTTGAAGCCAATAGCGATCATAGGGTAAAACTGGCGTTTGGCTCTTCCGGCAAGTTTTTCGCCCAGATCAGCCATGGGGCGCCCTATCAGGCGTTTTTTTCTGCCGATCAAAGCAAGCCAGCGAGACTGGTTGAGCTGGGACTGGCCAGGGCCGACAGCCGATTTACTTATGCCGAGGGGCAACTGGCGCTCTGGTCCGCCAAACCCGATTTTGTCGACCCCCACGGCGAAGTCCTAAAACGCCAACAGTTCAAACGGCTGGCTTTCGCCAATCCCAAACTGGCGCCTTATGGTGTAGCCGCGGTGGAGGTGCTGGAGCGTTTGAATTTGCTGGAGCAAACCCGTGGACGCTGGGTACAGGGTGAAAATATTTCTCAGACTTACCAGTTTATCGCCAGCGGCAATGCCGAGCTCGGTTTTGTGGCACTGTCCCAGATTCAGCACGACGACACGATCAAGCGCGGCTCAGCGTGGATTCTTCCCCGGAACCTGTACAACCCTATCCGCCAGGACGCGGTAATTTTGCGCGAAGGGGCGAAAGTGTCGGCGTTGGCGGACTTCTGGCAGTTTCTACAAAGTGCGGAGGCACGGGCAATTATCCAATCCTACGGCTACACCCCCGAATCCGGTAACGGTACGGAATAACGATGATTGATGACACCGACCTTGGGGCGATATGGCTGACATTGCGATTGGCAACTACCGTCACACTTCTATTGCTGGTTTTGGGAACCCCCCTGGCACTTTGGCTGGCGCGCACCCGCTCGATATTCAGAGGACCCGTGAGTGCCATCGTTGCCCTACCGCTGGTGTTGCCACCGACGGTACTGGGTTTCTATTTGCTGGTATTTATGGGCCCCGACGGGCCGATGGGTAAATTCACTGAAAGTCTGGGGCTCGGTACCCTGCCCTTCACATTTTGGGGACTGGTGATTGCCTCCCTGATCTATTCCCTGCCTTTTGTAGTGCAACCAATTCAGAACGCCATCGAGTCCCAGGGCCCAAGGCCATCGGAAGTAGCGGCGACGCTGCGTGCAGGCCCCTGGGATAGCTTCTGGCACGTTACACTGCCGCTGGCCAAGCCCGGGATAGTCACTGCCGCTGTCCTCGGATTTGCACACACGGTTGGTGAATTCGGTGTGGTATTGATGATTGGTGGCAATATTCCCGGTGAAACCCGTGTAATTTCCGTCCAGATCTACGACCACGTTGAGGCCTTGGAATACACCCAGGCCCACTGGCTTTCAGTGTTGATGATTAGTTTTTCGTTCTGCGTACTTCTAGTGCTCTATTTGTTGCGGCAACGTAAATCCGCAACGGACTTACGCTATGTCTAGTCGTCTGCAACTTAGTCCCGGAATCATAGGCCGCTTTCTGCTGCAGCTACCGCGCAATTCCACTGGCGAGACTTTTAGCCTCGATGTCAACCTGGCGCTCCCCGGCCGCGGCGTCACCGGAATTTTCGGTACTTCCGGCTCTGGAAAAACCACACTGTTGCGCTGTGTCGCCGGGCTGCAACCATGCGATCACGGCAGCTTGGTCGTTAATGGTGACCGCTGGCAATGCCCCGAGAATAAACGCAACACGCTACCGGTACACCGGCGTCCGCTGGGGTTTGTTTTCCAGCAACCGAGTCTATTCCCTCATCTGACTGCGGAAGCGAATCTCGCCTTCGCGCGTAAACGTGCCCATGAAAAAATTGCAGAACCCGAATACCGGAAGATTGTAGATTTGATGGGCGTTGGACACTTGCTGAACCAGTACCCATCGGCCCTTTCCGGTGGCGAGCAACAGCGTATCGCCATTGCCCGTGCGCTACTGATCAAGCCCCGATTACTGCTGATGGACGAACCACTCGCGTCCCTCGACCAGATACGCAAACGGGAGATCCTGCCCTACCTGGAACAATTGCATCGCAACCTGGATATCCCGGTGCTTTACGTGAGTCATTCCGTGGAAGAAATCAGCCGCCTTGCAGACCATTTATTGCTGATGGAAAACGGCAAAATCTCTCGCGAGGGAGCAGCGACAGAATTGCTTTCTCGCATAGATTTCCCGGTGCAGCTTGGAGATGACCTGGGTGTCGTGCTGGAAGCCCAGATCGTTGAGCGCGAAAACCAATGGCATCTGGTAAAGGCCAGATTTTCCGGTGGCGAGCTCTGGTTGCGTGACAGCGGTGAAGCCACAGGTGAAACAATCAGGCTGCGGATTCTGGCAAGAGATATCAGTCTGACCCGGAGCGAAGATCACCATTCCAGTATTCTCAACCGACTACCGGTTAAAGTACTGGAGATCTGTAGCGATACCGATCCAGCCATGGTACTGGTACGCCTGCAACCGCGGCCAGGAAATGGCGATGCCCGGCTAGCAGGCGCCACGCCGCTGATCGCGCGGATTACCCGACGCTCAGCGCACCAACTCTACCTTTCCGAGGGCTGTGAACTTTGCGCCCAGATTAAATCGGTTGCGATAGTCAAGTAGGAATTCCCCGGGGCCAAGGGCGCTAATCGTTCTTCCATCAGAATGACATTGGAGGATTTGATGGCACGCGGTAAAGGAACTGCGCTGAAAATAAAAAAGGCCGGGCTGCTTCCGCATTACCCGGCCAAGGCTTACAGACTGATCAATCAGGCTGGTTCTGACTGTCGCTCACTCTCGTGCGACGTTTTCTCCAGCTTGTGAATACTGTTTTCACTATCGTTCCTGTCATGGCCGTCGGGCTTTTTACCGAACAGCTTCTGTACCACCACAAAGAACAGCGGGATAAAGAAGATACCCAGGAAGGTACCTACGATCATCCCGCCCAATACACCGGTACCAATCGCCTGTTGCGCACCGGAGCCAGCGCCGGTGGCAATAGCCAGGGGCAGCACGCCGAGACCGAAGGCCAGTGAAGTCATGATGATTGGACGCAGACGGTCGCGCACCGCGCTCATGGTTGCCTGAATCAACTCCATGCCTGCTTCCAGGTTTTGCTTTGCGAACTCGACGATCAGGATCGCATTTTTACTGGTAAGGCCGACGGTGGTGAGCATCGCAACCTGGAAATAGATATCCCGCTCGAAGCCGCGCAGGTTGCTCGCCAGCACCGCACCAAGAATACCCAAGGGCGCGACCAGCAGTACCGCAGTAGGCACCGTCCAGCTTTCATAGAGAGCTGCCAGGCATAGAAACACAATCAGCACCGACAGTACGTACAACAGTGTGGTCTGCGAACCCGCCTGCTTTTCCTGGTAAGACAGGGCTGTCCACTCCAGTTCAAATCCTGCCGGAAGCTGGCTTACCAGACGTTCCATTTCTGCCATAGCATCACCGGAGCTCACGCCGGGCGCACCCTGCCCCTGGATCTGGACCGCAGGCACACCGTTATAGCGTTCAAGGCGCGGCGAGCCGTATTCCCACTCAAAAGTGGCAAACGAAGACACCGGAACCATCTCGCCCTGGTTGTTACGCACGGACCACAGCCGGAAATCTTCCGGGTTCATCCGGTAAGGGGCATCGGCCTGCATATACACACGCTTGATCCGGCCGCGATCGATAAAGTCATCGATATACTGACCTCCCCAGGCTGCTCCCAGGGTGCTGTTGATATTCGCAATGGAGACACCCAGGGACGACGCTTTCGCATTGTCCACTTTCAGGCGGAACTGCGGTGTATCCTCCTGGCCATTGGGGCGAACGCCTGTTAGCAATGGGCTCTGTGCGGACATGCCCAGCAGCTGGTTACGCGCATTCACCAGCGCCGTGTGCCCCTGGTTACCACTGTCCTTGAGGTACATTGCAAAACCCGCAGAAGTGCCCAGCTCCGGCAGTGCCGGTGGTGAAAACGCATAGGCGATAGCGTCCTTGATCTGACTCAGGGCACCCATACCGCGCATGGCGACAGCGTTCACCTGTTCAGATTCTTCCGTGCGCTCACCCCAGTCCTTGAGCTTGATAAATGCCATGGCGTTGTTCTGGCCACTGCCGGCAAAGCTGAAACCCTGCACCGCAAATACCGATTCCACCAGATCACTTTCATTGTTGAGAAAGTGATCTTCCAGTTTAGTGACAGATTCAATGGTGCGCTCCTGAGTGGCGCCCACCGGGGTCTGCACCAGCGAGAAGAGCACACCCTGATCTTCTTCCGGCAGGAAGGAGCTGGGAGAGCGCACGAACAGGAATACCATCACCGCAGCTAACGCGGCAAAGATAAACATAAAGCGGCCACTGCGCGCGAGAATGCCGCGTACACCGCGCTGATAGTGACTGGAACCGCGATCAAACTTGCGGTTAAACCAGGCAAAAAACCCTTTTTCTGCAGAGTGCGAGCCAGGCTTAAGCATGGTCGCGCAGAGCGCCGGTGTCAGCACGATAGCGACCAGAACCGAGAAGGTCATTGCCGCGACAATCGTTGCCGAAAACTGACGATAGATAACACCGGTAGAACCATCCATAAACGCCATCGGCACAAAGACCGCAGACAGCACCACACCGATACCAACCAGCGCGCCGGTAATCTGTTTCATGGATTTTTTGGTGGCTTCTTTGGGCGACAGGTTCTCTTCGTGCATCACCCGTTCCACGTTTTCCACCACTACAATGGCATCGTCCACCAGCAGACCAATGGCCAGAACCATCGCGAACATGGTCAGCATGTTGACGGAAAAGCCCATGAAAGCCAGCACACCGAAGGTGCCGAGCAACACCACCGGGACCGCAATGGTGGGAATGATGGTGGCGCGGAGATTCTGCAAAAACAGCAGCATCACGCAGAATACCAGCACCACGGCTTCAACCAGAGTCTGCATAACACCCTGGATGGAAACCTTCACGAACGGTGTGGTATCAAAAGGAATAACTGTTTTAAGACCGGTCGGGAAATTGGAGCTCATTTCATTGAGCTTGTCCTTCACTGCCTGTGCGGTTTCCAGCGCATTGGAACCCGTGGCGAGCGAAATTGCCACGCCTGTTGCCGGTGCGCGGTTGTAACGGGTCAGGAAGTCATAGCTCTCAGTACCCATTTCCACCCGTGCCACATCGCCAAGCCGGAGTAGCGATCCGTCCGCGTTGGCTCGCAGGGTCACGTTGCGGAATTGCTCCGGTGTCTGCATACGACTCTGGGCGGTAATACTCGCGGTCAGCTGTTGGCCGGCAACCGCGGGAGTTCCACCCAGGCTACCAATGGCTACTTGCTGATTCTGCGCACGGACGGCGGCAATGATGTCGGTGGGCGTAATTTTATAGGCGTCGAGTTTGTTCGGGTCCAGCCAGATACGCATGGCGTATTTGGAGCCGAACACCTGAATGTTGCCGACACCGGCCACGCGGCTCAGCGGATCCACCACATTCGATACCACGTAGTCCGCGATATCCTCTTTTTGCATACTGCCATCGGTGGATACGAACCCCGCCACCATCAGGAAGCCGGCGCGCCCCTTGCCAACGGTCAGGCCCTGGCGCTGCACTTCTTCCGGCAACAGCGGCATCGCCAGCTGCAACTTGTTCTGCACCTGAACCTGGGCGATATCCGGGTCTGTGCCCGTGGCAAACGTGAGAGTGATTTCTGCGGTGCCGATCGACTGGCTGCTGGCGGACATGTAAATAAGTCCGTCGAGCCCTTTCATATTTTGCTCGATCACTTGGGTGACCGTATCTTCGATCACCTTCGCCGAGGCCCCGGGATAAACCGTGTTAATGGAGACCACCGGCGGTGCAATATCCGGGTAGCGCTCAACCGGCAGTTTGCTGATCGCGAGACCACCAAACAACATAATGACGATTGCGATCACCCAGGCAAAAATTGGGCGATCAATAAAGAATCCTGCCATCGCTGTTACCCCTTGCTCACGTCGCTGGCTTGTTCTTTTCCGGATTTGGAATGGGCGCTTTCACTGGGCGCTGGCAGATCTACGGATGCCGGCGCAGCAGCTTCCCCCGCGCTAACTACGGCACCAGGACGAACCTTCTGTAGGCCTTCCACAATCACACGGTCACCCACATTCAGGCCACTCTCCACCAGCCAGTAGCTGCCTACGGTCTGGCTGACCTTAACCGGTCGCACTTCCACAGCATCGCCCTCACCCACCACCATCGCAGAGGTATTGCCTTTGGGATCGCGAGCGATACCCTGTTGGGGCACCAGAATCGCCTGTTCACGCTGACCACTGCCAATTTCGGCACGCACGTACATTCCGGGCAGCAACAGGCCATCCGGGTTTGGCACAGTTACCCGTAGACGCACGCTACCGGTGGAGGGATCAACGCTGACTTCAGAGAATTCGAGTTTGCCAGCGTGGGGATAGCGACTGCCGTCCTCTAGAAGTACGCTCACCGGCAACTTGTCCGCGCTTTCCATGGTGCCCGACGCCAGAGCCTGACGCAGGCTCAGCAATTCGCTGACGGACTGGGTCAGATCCACGTAGATCGGATCCAGCTGTTGCACGGTCGCCAGTGAGCTTGCCTGATTGGCTGTCACCAGGGCGCCCTGTGTCACCGAGGAAATACCAATGCGACCACTGATCGGCGCACTGATGCGGGCGAACTCCAGTTGAATCTTGCTGCGCTGCAGCGCAGCCTTCGCCGCAGCCACATCCGCCTTTGCCTGTTGCAGTGACGCTATCGCGGTATCGTTGTCCTGCTTGCTCACTGCCCCGCTCTTTACCAGTGCTTGCGAGCGGTCGGCATTCAGCTTGGCCACATTCCGGGCGGCTTCAGCGCGTTCGAGGGATGCTTTGGCACTTTCATAGTCAGCCTGATAACGAGCGTCATCCAGCTGATACAACGACTGGCCAGCCTTGACCTGACCACCTTCTGTGAACAGCTGCGCCTTAACCAGGCCGTCCACCTGCGGCCGCACTTCAGCCACTTTGTAGGGGCTGGTACGACCCGGCAGCTGGCGAGTCAGGGTTACCGGCTGGCTATTAAGAGTCACCACGGTCACCTGAGGTGTGCGCTGCCCCCCCATCTGTGGCTGTTTTTCACCACAGGCGGCAAGCAGGGCCGCGGCCAGCAGCAGGCTGCCGGAGATAAACGCCTTCTTTTTTTGCAACATGACAACCTCGTAATTGCATCCCTAATCGGATACCGGGGACCGGTGGTATTGATTCCTGACACGAAAAAACCACTCCGGGAAACTTCCCCGGGGTGGTGAGTCGCTTGAATGTGACGGGCTGACTGAAAACCCGGCTTTAAAGCAGTAAGTCTGGCCAGACAAACATGACTTATCTGGCTAATAGCCGCAATTTAAATACATGCATGAATGAATATCAACTATTTATTCATGTATGTATATGAATTAACATCACCCCTATTCCGGCACTAGTCGTCGGTACACACAGTTAACCGAGTGTCAACACCGGGCGTGCAAAAACACGACCCACCCGCGAGTACGGCGGCGCTGGCTACTGGCCAAAACCGGGAACGTACACAGTTTCAGGACTTGGAATTCATGGCCAGACGCAGAAAAGAAGACGCACTGGAAACCCGGGAGCGGATCCTCGATGCGGCGATCGAAGTATTCGATCGCCGCGGGGTATCCCGCCCCTCCCTTACCGAGATTGCCGAACTCGCTGGCGTTACCCGCGGTGCGGTCTACGGTCACTTCCAGAATAAAGCCGATCTTTTCAGTGCACTGACCGATCGCATCCAGCTGCCCGACGAGTCTCTATGCCAGGCACCATCCGAGGGCTGCGCCGATCCACTGGGGGAGTTGCGCAAACGCTGGACCTTTATGTACCGGCAAGTGATGGTGAGCGAGGAATGGCGGCGAATCTTCTGCATCATTCTGCTGCGCTGTGAATGGGTCGCAGAGAACGGCGAAATCCAGCAGCGCTGCTCCGAGGGACACGCTGAGGGGACCCGGCGCTTGCGCTCACTGGTAGAAACCGCGGTCGAAGTCGGGCAACTACCGACGGATCTGAACATTGCTGTTGTGGTACCCATCCTCCACGCCGGTGTCCTTGGACTGCTTCAGGACTGGCTAATGCAGCCGGAAGCTTACAACCTGGCGGAGGTGGGTGAGCAACAGATTGACGCCATGTTCGAAATGATGCGGAACTCCCGGTTTTTGCGCAAACCGAGTCCGACACATTAAGTATTCACGGGGGATTGTCCCACGATCAGGTCTGGCCGAGTAATACGGGGTCTGGCACCGCTGAACGCCTCAAAGGCTCAACTTGACGATTTTTATAGCCTTGCCCGGTTACAGGGCGGTGAATTTTTTGGTCAAAGTGTTATCAAAAGCACAAGCCCATCGCACATCGGGGAAAATGGCGGAAAAATTCTTCCGCTTTCCTGTACAAGCTGAGCATCTTTCACCTTGTACGGGAAGCAAATCATGCCTTTCGGAGCTTTCAGCCTTTATACTTGTCCTAAGCTATAAGTCGCCACTGCTCCGGAAGCCCGCTTCCGGTTCCTGATGCCAGTGGGGCGCCTTGATGTAGGACGTATAAAGAGACTCCTTATGCTTAGCAATCGACTAGCCGCGCTGGTTTCCGGCCTTTCCCTTTCCTTCCTGATTGTCACTTCGCCAGTGAGCCTGGCGGATTCTGAAAACCTCAAGCCGCATGAAGACCAAGGGGATACCGCCCGCGAGATCGTCAGTAAGCTCGAAATGCTGCACTACAACAAGCTCAAGGTCGGCGACGAGATGTCCACCGGCCTGTGGGACGAGTACATCGACAGTCTCGACCCCACCAAGAGCTACTTTCTCGCTTCCGATATCAGCGAATTCCGCCAGTGGCGCACCAAGCTGGACGACGACCTGAAAGCCGGCAATGTGGATCGTGGCTTCGAGATCTATAACCGCTACCGGCTGCGTATGTCAGACCGGCTGAACAACATACTGTCGCAACTGGAAAATGGCCTGCCCAAGTTTGATTTCACCCGGGAAGAATCCCTGGAGCTGGATCGCGAAAAGAGCGAATGGCCACAATCTATCAGCGCCGCCGATGAGCTCTGGCGCAAGCGATTGAAGTCCAGCGTGCTGAACCTGCGCCTGACCGGTAAGAGCGACGAAGAGATCGGCGATCTGCTGAAACGCCGCTATAAGGGTCAGTTGAAGCGTCTGGGCCAGCAGAATTCTGACGATGTGTTCGAGCTCTACATGAACTCCCTCACCCGTCTATACGATCCCCACAGCAACTACCTTTCGCCCCGCTCTCTGGAAAATTTCAATATGAGCATGTCTCTCTCCCTGGAGGGCATCGGCGCTGTGTTGCAGATGGAAGACGAATACACCAAAGTCGCCCGCCTGGTGGCCGGCGGCCCCGCTGACCGCACCAGTAAAATCAAACCCAACGACAAGATCGTCGCCGTAGGCCAGGATAAAGAAGGCGAAATGGTCGACGTGGTGGGCTGGCGTCTCGATGATGTGGTGGACCTGATCCGAGGCTCCGCGGGCACTTTCGTACGCCTGGAAACGATCCCCACCGGCGGAGACGGCACCCATCGCACCATTACCATCCAGCGCAGCAAGGTAAAACTGGAAGACCAGGCCGCCAAGAAAGCCGTATTCGAATTCTCCGACGGTGAGCAGAGCTACAAAGTAGGCGTAATCAATCTGCCGACTTTCTATATTGATTTTGAAGCCTATCGCCGGCGCGACCCGAACTATAAGAGCACCACCCGGGATGTCGCACGCCTGCTGGATGAGCTGCAGAAAGAAGGCGTAGACGGTGTGGTACTGGACCTGCGGAACAATGGCGGTGGCTCACTGCAGGAAGCCACCATGCTGACAGACCTGTTTATCGACCAGGGACCGGTGGTACAGATTCGCCATGCCAATGAACAGATCTCCCGCCACAACCGTTCGCGTTCACGCGCCATGTACCGCGGTCCGCTGGTGGTACTGATCAATCGCCTGTCTGCCTCCGCATCAGAAATTTTTGCCGGGGCGATTCAGGACTACAACCGCGGCCTGGTGGTCGGTAACCAGTCCTTTGGCAAGGGCACTGTCCAAACCATGGCGCCACTGAAAGAAGGGCAGCTCAAGATCACCCAGTCGAAGTTCTATCGGGTATCTGGCGACAGCACCCAGCATGCCGGTGTGTCGCCAGACATTACCATGCCTCAGCTGATCGACAGCGAGAGCGTCGGTGAGAGCGCCTACGACACTGCCCTGCCCTGGGACCGTATTCACGCGGTACGCCATGCTCAGTACTTCAACCTGAAAGACCTGGTACCGGAGCTGACGCGTAAGCACGAGCAGCGCACCGCCAAGGATCCTGATTTCATCTTCCTGCGAGAGCAGTTCCGCGTTCAGATCGATCGCTCCAATGAAAAATTTGTTTCTTTGAAAGAAGATACCCGAATCAAAGAGCGCGAAGACCTGAATCAGACCATGCTGACAATGGAAAACACGCGCCGTGAAGCCAAAGGCCTGGAACCCTACAAGGACTTTGAAGCGCTGGAAAAAAGCGAGTCAGAAGAGACCGCACCGGTGGGTGGCCCAGTGGAAATCACCCTGGAGGACGATCCGGTTCTTAACGAAGCCGGTTTTATCATGGCTGACTTTATCGGGCTGCAAAAACGCGACAGCTCACCTCAGGTGGCCAACTTCGATTAACACCTGAAGTAACTGACAAAAGCAACAAGTCAAACCAGGCAGGTCGAACCTCTCGTCCGGCCTGCACCTGACCAACACCGGGCCCGGTATTCCTGCGAATAGCGGGCTTTGGTTTTTATGACTCTCGGGGGATAAATGAAAGTCGTATCGTTTAACGTAAACAGTATTCGCGCTCGCCTGCATCAGCTGGAAGCGCTTGTTCAGAACCAGTCACCAGACATCATTGGCCTGCAGGAAACCAAAGTCACCGACGAGGATTTTCCTGAAGATGTCGTCCGTGACCTGGGTTATGAAGTGATCTACTTCGGTCAGAAAACCCACTACGGGGTCGCCCTGCTGGCCCGTTATCCATTCCTGAAAAAGCAGTACGGCTTTCCCACCGACGCCGACGACGCCCAGCGCCGCCTGGTCGCGGGCCAGTTTGATATCGGCGCCGATCAGCCACTGACCGTATTAAATGGCTACTTTCCCCAGGGCGAAAATCGTGAGCACCCGGTCAAGTTCCCGGCCAAGCGCAAGTATTACGCGGACCTGGACGCCTACCTCTCCGCTGAATGCAATAAAGACGCCCCGGTACTGGTAATTGGCGATATGAATATCTCCCCCACCGACCTGGACATCGGTATCGGTGAATCCAATCGCAAGCGCTGGCTGCGCGATGGCAAGTGCAGCTTCCTGCCAGAAGAGCGCGAATGGCTGGAAAAGATCCAGAACTGGGGCCTGGTGGACACCTATCGGGCCATGAACCCGGACTGCAACGAGCTGTTCAGCTGGTTCGATTACCGCAGCCGGGGCTTTGATCGCGAGCCCCGTCGCGGCCTGCGCATCGACCTGATTCTTGCCAGTCAGCCCTTGGCTGAGAAATGTGTGGCTACCGGTATCGATTACGATATTCGTGGCATGGAGCGCCCCTCGGACCACGCACCGGTCTGGGCTGAATTCAAACTCTGATTGCCTTGGCATATCCTCTTTCGACCTGACAGGTGACCCGACCGGATCACCTGTCTCTCACCAACATCCAAATCCGCCCAGCCTAAATGTGTTTTTGGTTGAAGCCGATCGATGACAGGAAACCCCGGTGAAAATCCTATACATCTGCACCCATAATCGCTGTCGCAGTATTTTGAGTGAAGCGGTCACCAATCAGCTTGGCAGAGGTTTGTTGGAAGCCCGCAGCGCAGGCAGCCAACCCTCAGGCGAGGTTCACCCGCTGTCCCTCAAATATTTACAGGGGCGCAACATCTCGATCGACGGGTTACATAGCAAATCCTGGGACTCGTTTGAAAATTGGGTGCCCGATGCGGTCATCACAGTCTGCGATAGCGCAGCAGGTGAGTCTTGCCCGATCTGGCTGGGAGACACACCAAAATTCCACTGGGGACTGAAAGATCCATCCAAGTTACAAGGCAGCGAATCGGAAATGGCAGCAGCATTCAATGAAACCATCGATATTATTGAAGACCGGGTTGCACAAATGCTGACTGCCGGAGTGGACCGTAAACGCGGTGAAGACCTGCGGCAAGTATTACAACAGCTCGTGAAGGAGTATTGATCATGGGTGTTTTCGAGCGTTACTTATCCCTGTGGGTCGGGCTATGCATTCTCACAGGATTATTACTTGGCAACCTTGTGCCCGGTTTATTTGAAACCTTTGCGGCCATGGAAATTGCCCATGTAAATATCCCGGTAGCGGTATTTATCTGGGTAATGATCTACCCGATGATGGTGCAGGTGGACTTCTCCTCCATTCGCCACGTCGGCGACAAGCCCAAGGGGCTGGCGCTGACACTGGTGATCAACTGGTTGGTCAAGCCGTTTACCATGGCCGCGCTCGGCTGGCTGTTCTTCCGGGTATTGTTCGCGAACCTGGTGGATCCGCAGACTGCCTCGGAATATATCGCCGGCATGATTCTGCTCGGCGTTGCGCCCTGTACCGCCATGGTCTTTGTATGGAGCCACCTCACCAGAGGTGACGCCAACTACACCCTGGTGCAGGTATCACTTAACGATATCATCATGATCTTTGCTTTCGCGCCGCTGGCGGCCTTCCTCTTGGGCGTCAGTGACATTGCCGTGCCCTGGGACACGCTGCTGTTATCGGTGGTGCTATATGTATTACTGCCACTGATTGCGGGCATCGTTACCCGCCACAAACTGGACAAAGCGAATGACCACAAAAGGCTCGACAACTTTCTCGCACGACTGAAACCCATTTCCATCGCCGGCCTGCTGGCAACGGTAGTACTACTGTTCGGGTTCCAGGCCGAAACGATCCTCGCCAATCCACTGGCTATCGCACTGATTGCTATTCCCCTGCTGATTCAAACGTACGGTATTTTTGCTATCAGCTACGGCACTGCGCGAGCGATGCAGCTGCCCCACAATATCGCAGCACCGGCTTGTATGATCGGAACTTCGAATTTCTTTGAGCTGGCGGTCGCGGTCGCCATATCCCTGTTTGGCCTGCATTCCGGTGCCGCACTGGCAACGGTTGTGGGCGTACTGGTGGAAGTACCGGTTATGCTTTCTCTGGTTGCTTTTGCCAACCGGACCAGGCACTGGTTCCCCGCAATGGAATCCACTACCAGCGTAAAGAGTTTTTCCCATGAAAACTGAGCCAAGCCAGGATCTCCCCAACCTCCAAAACGATTGCTTCCAGGCTACGGATCTGGCGCAATTACAGGACGCCATTTCCGGGCAGGCACCGAAAATACTGCTGTTGTACGGATCCCTGAGAAAGCGCTCGTTCAGCCGGCTGGCCGCGGAAGAGGCGCAGCGTATTCTGGAAACCCTGGGCGCGGAAACCCGGATATTCAACCCATCAGGGCTCCCGTTGCCGGACGACGCCGAAGCAGATCACCCGAAAGTCCAGGAGCTGCGCGAACTGGCCAATTGGAGCGACGGCATGGTGTGGTCTTCGCCCGAACGCCACGGTGCCATGACCGGGATAATGAAAGCCCAGATCGATTGGATCCCTCTTGCACTGGAAGGAGTTCGCCCTACCCAGGGTAAAACCCTGGCGGTGATGCAGGTCTGTGGTGGTTCGCAGTCCTTCAATGCCGTGAACCAGATGCGAATTCTCGGCCGCTGGATGCGTATGGTGACCATCCCGAACCAATCTTCGGTGCCAAAGGCCTGGCTTGAGTTCGATGAGCAGGATCGGATGAAACCTTCATCCTTTTACGATCGAATCGTGGACGTCATGGAGGAACTGATGAAGTTTACGTTTCTGCTGAAAGACAAACGGGATTACTTTACTGATCGTTATTCCGAGCGCAAGGAAAGCAGCGAAGAATTTCGTAAACGTATTGACCAGCGTTCGATGTGACGCGCGCTAGCAGCGCATTTTATGATGACGAAGATATAACCGCGTATTTTGCTCACGGTGGTACGCTCCTGTACCACCTGAGCCAACAGGAGCAGATAAGCGCTAACAACGGGATTAATGATCCATCAACGCTTCGTTAAGTAGCGCCGCGAGTCGAATTCCGCCCTGGCGTAAACGTTGCTCGACCACCGGTCTGTTTTTCACGTAATACTCCTCTCCGAGCCGCGTCGTTGCCGTGTAAGCATTCGCGTGTGCAAGTTGATGGGATTCCGCGGTCCACTGCTCAGGAGTGCTCGCCTGCCAGGCTGCGACCAATTCCGGTGAGGTATCGTCATTGCTCGCATAGGCGTGCCAATCGGTGATGAAGCCAGCGGGCAGCTTACTGTCCCAGAGCCAGTGCAGATTGGTATCAAAGCCAAAAAATGACACTTCTATATCGTTCCCACCGCGATCCGCTTTCAACCCTGCATGCATTGGCTGATGCAAATCGCCAACAAAGTGCGCCAGAAACATCAGCGCCTCGGCGCGCTCCATTTCTGTGCGATTGGCGTCTGCCAACTCCCTACTAAAGCGCTCGATGGCCTGTAAAATACATCCGGCAGGTGGGCAATCAATGGTTGGCTTATAGCCCTGCCATTCACGAGGAAGGTTTATATAGTGCAATGGCGCTGCCCAGTGATAAGCGTCAATGCCGCGAATCCGGTCTGGCCAGGTGGAAGCCTCGGCGAGACTTCCTTCCCCCGCGCTCTCAAGCAACACCTGCACCTCGGCACGGACCTCAGCATCGAGATATTGCCAGGCAATCTCCCCAATTACCCGATGACCGTCATCCCCCCAAGCATAAATCTTTGACGCATAAATCAACAAAAATGCTGAAAATACGAATCGACCAATAACGGTGCAACTCTTCATATTCGAATCCAGAAAAATGAATGCGCGAAATACTATGCACGGTTTGTGACAATTATGTCGAAAATCGGCCCACCGATTTCCGCCACCTAAAGCGCATTCATCTCTAAAGCGATTTGCCCTGTAACTTTCGTCCGCCTCCCTTACAGAATGGCCCACATTCTGCATGTAACCGCTTTGCGGCAATTCTGTCACCGTACCTTAATGCAGATGTAAAACATATTTCCAACAATAGCCGCAGCCAGCAATCTGACACTTTATTAAATGGGGGGCGCTGGCACATCAAACACTTGGCCAAACGGACAAGCTTCTTTATTTGGCCAAATTAAGAAGACCAGGAGAGCTTCATGAAATGCTTTGATTTTCCACGCTCGCTGATATCTGCGGCTGTGATCACAGCCGCGGTGGCAGCGCCAGTTGCTTACGCCCAGGAAACCACGTCTGCAATACGCGGCACCATCGTTTCCAGTGGTGAACCGGTGAGTAATGCCACTATCACGGTAATCCACCAGCCGTCCCAAAGCCGCAGCGTTATCCGAGCCAGCGAAAAAGGTCGTTTTTCAGCCAGCGGTCTTCGAGTAGGCGGACCTTACACGGTCAAAGTAGAATCCGAACAGGGGGTACAGGTACTCAACGATATTTTCCTGTCACTCGGTGATACCCTTCCGCTATCCATCAACCTCGATGCCGATGCGATCGAGCAGGTTACTGTTTACGCCCGCCTTGAAGATATGGCCTCGGTTGCGACCGGCCCCTCTTCGAACTACAACCTGGACGACCTGCAAAGCGCACCCGCAGTAAACCGCGACCTCAAAGACGTCGTTCGTCTCGACCCTCGTGTGTATGTCGATGAGGCATTCGTCGACTCCATTCAATGCGCCGGCGCCAACCCCCGCTTCAATAGCCTGACGGTTGATGGCGTGCGCATGAATGACAACTTCGGCTTGAATAGCAATGGCTATCCCACCGAACGCATGCCCTTCTCTTACGATGCCATTCAGCAGGTATCTGTAGAACTCGCTCCTTTTGATGTGCAATACGGCGGCTTCAGCGCATGTAATATCAACGCTGTAACCAAATCCGGTGACAATGAGTGGCACGGCTCGGTGTTCTATGATTACACCGATGACGGTTGGCGCGGAGATTCCCTGGAAGGCGACAAGATCGACGTAGCCCCCTTTGATGAGACCCGCTACGCCGCCACATTGAGTGGCCCGATTATCCCCGATAAGCTCTATTTCTTCGCGGCTTACGAAAAAATGGATGGTGTCGCCACCTTCGACCGCGGCACTGCCGACAGCAACACAGCCACACCGGTTCAGGGCGTATCGCAGGCGCAGTTGGATGAAATTCTGCGTATCTCCCGTGAAATTTATGACTACGAACCCGGCAGCCTGCCAAGTAGCTTGCCAGAAGAAGACGAAAAGCTGCTGGTAAAACTGGACTGGAATATTTCCGACACCCAGCGCGCGGCATTTACTTATAACTACAACGATGGATATTCCATTGCCGAGTCGGATGGCGACTCTAATGAGCTGGAACTGTCGAATCATTATTACGAGCGCGGCGCTGAACTGACCTCCTACGTTGGTCAATTGTTCTCCGACTGGAGTGACATCTTCTCCACCGAAATCAAAATCGGCTACACAGAACTGGATAACCGACAACTGTCTCTCGGTGGCACGGAGTTTGGTGAAGTCCAGATTTCCACCTCAAACGATCATGATGGTGACGGCAACGCCTCCAACGCCACCGTGTACCTGGGCGCGGACGACTCCCGCCATGCCAACAAGCTGTCCTATGAAAACCTCAGCCTGAAGTTGGCCGGCACCCTGCAACTGGGTGAACACCGCCTGACCGGCGGATTCGAGCGCGAAAGCTTCGATGTGTTCAACATGTTCGTGCAGGAAGCCGAAGGCGAATTCCGCTTTTCAAGTATCGAGAACTTTGAAGCAGGGATTCCCTCTCGAATCATTTACGAAAGTGCAGCCGGCACCAACAACCCGGCAGATGCTGCCGCGGAATTTGGGTACGAGATCAATACCCTGTATGCCCAGGACGAATTCACCTTTGCAAGCGTGGATCTGACCCTGGTAGGTGGCCTTCGTTACGATTGGTACACCAGCAGTGACACCCCGCCGGCGAATGCCGATATTGAGGAAGCCTACGGATTCTCGAATCAGCAAAACATGGACGGACTTGATCTGCTTCAGCCAAGGCTCGGCTTTAACTGGAATATTGACGGCAATGCTGAAATGCACGGCGGCATCGGCCTGTATTCCGGTGGCAACCCCAACGTCTGGATTTCCAACAACTATTCCAACAATGGTGTCACCCAGTTAGAAGTCAGCGATCGCAGCGGTACTTCCCTGTTCGACATGGACTGGACTGGCTCAGGTCGGCCGATCTATGACATTCCGCAAAACCTGTACGATACCGTTGCAACGGCTGAAAGTGGTGCTGGCGGTGTCAACCTGATGGACCCTGACTTTGAAATTCCCTCGGTTTGGAAATACGCGCTGGGAGGAAGTTATCAGTTCGAAAACGGCTATCTGGTATCCGCCGACTGGTTGTACAGTGACTACAAAGATGCCGCCATCATCAGCGACATCAGTCGCGTGCAGGTGGGTAACCTCGCAGATGGTCGACCACTCTATGGCAACACCAACGGCCGCGCTGAAGACTATATGTTGACCAACGTCAACGGTGATTCTGGCTACTCAAACGTGCTGTCCCTCGGCCTCAGCAAGTCCTTTGATTTTGGTCTGGATATGGCATTCGGCTACGCCTATACCGATGCGGAAGACGTCAACCCGATGACAAGTTCCGTAGCCTATTCGAATTATTCGAATATTGCCGTGTCCGACCCGGAGAACCCCAGTCCGGCCACCTCCAACTACGTAGTTCCACACCGCTTCACCATGAAACTGGATTACGAGAAGGAGTTTATTGCCGGTTATGCAACCCGCTTCACGGTCTTTGGTTCTGCTAATGAAGGCCGCCCATACACTTACGCCTTCTACAACGGATTCGGTTCGGATTTCGGTGCTTACGCAGACCAGTACCGCCAACTGCTTTACGTGCCGAGTGGCGAAGATGACGCGGCCGTCGTATTTGCTGAAGGGTTCGATGCCGAGGCATTCTTTGCCTGGGCTGACTCGGAAGGTCTGGATCGCGGCAGTATTGCCGGACGTAACGAACTCACTAGTGACTGGTGGACCAAGTTCGATTTGCGCATTGATCAGGAACTTCCCGGCTTCCGTAGTAATGATCGGGCCCACGCCTACTTCATCGTAGAGAACCTGGGTAACCTGTTGAGTGATGACTGGGGTGTGATGTACGAAGGCAGCTTCCCGCGCTACCAGGCCGCTGTCGAGACCAGTATCGACGACGAGGGTCGCTATGTGTTCGAGGAATTCCTCGACCCGGCAGGTCAAACCCGTGTCGCCGACGCCTCCTTCTGGCAGGCACGTCTGGGTATTCGTTACGAGTTCTGATCCCCTGATTTGGAACAAAAAAAGCCGGTGCTATGCGCCGGCTTTTTTGTCCGTCACTCTTCAGCCTATGATTACTCCCCCAGCCAACGTTCCAGTGTCTCCGCCAGAGTGTCTTTACTCAGCGGTTTGGTCAGGAAGTCATCCATACCTGCAGCAAGGCATCGCCCTTCAAACTGCTCTTCGGTAGTACTGGTCAGAGCGACAATCGGCATACGGTCGTCCGGGGAATATTCACTCTCCCACAGGCGTAATTTCTCAATAATTTCCGCGCTATGAGCCGTATTCTGCTGGCAGTCCACCAGTAGCAGGTCGTAATTGTTATCAGGCAGCAGGGTTAGCGCCGCATCTACCGAAGGCACCACTTCCACCATATAGCCAAGTGCCTGCAACATTTCCTCGGTTACGCCCTGATGTTGGCGCGACTCCTCGATCAACAGCAAGCGACGCTTGCGATTCACTTCCGTATTGGTCGACAGAACACGTCGATTCGTTTTCTTGATATCTCCGAACAGTCGCACAATCAATGCATCGTGCATCTCTTTGCGGGTAACTGGCCGCGCCAGGTACTGAGCTTGAGGCTCTGCCGCCGCCAGCGGAGCGAACTCCAGTTTATGGCCATAGCCGCCAAGGCACAGCAATCGGAGTTTCTCTGCCTTGCTTTTGTGGGACGCAATAATCTGCGTAACGCCGTTAAGCAGGCGAGACTCACCCATAGCCGGCGCCAACACGACCAACTGGCCGCGCTCCAGGGCCTGCAGCAATTCATCCGTCGGTGCAGTGCTGCCGTCATCCCAGTTTTTGCTGGTCACATCCATACCAAAGGACTGCAACATCTGCGACAAGCCACTGACAAAAAGGCCTTTCTGGTGCAGCAGCAAAACGTCGGTGTCTTGCAGCCGCCGGTCGGGCTGCAGGTAGATACGCTGATTCGGCTCGATTTCGAACTTGATTACCGCGTGGTAGCGGTTGCCACCTTCCGAGGAGTGCAGCTGCAGATAGCCACCCATGGCTTCCGCAAGTCCCTTGGCAATATTCAGCCCCAGGCCAGTGGTAACCTGAGTGGTATCCATGCGGGAGAAAGCCCCGAACAGTTCCGATTCATCCGGGAGGATTTCTCCGCGCCCGTTATCGACCAGATTCAGGGTCAACTGCCCTTCACTACTGCCGATTTGCTCGAAAGTTGCCTCACCCCAAAGCTCGCCAGTCTGGGCAATAATGGTGGCGGCATCCACGAGGTTGCGAATCAACTGCGCGGTTTTTCGATTGTCACCAGTTACCATGACCGGCAGATCTTCGCTGATCTGAAAATTGAATTCGAGGCGCTGGCGCTGGGCCACCCGAGCAGCGAATTTGAATGCCTTCTCCATGGTCCGCACCAGGTTGAAGGGTGCCTGGCGCAAGTGGATATCTTTGCGTGCAACCCGGGTAAACATCCCGACGTTGTCTACCAGCTTCAGCTGTTGGCCGCTGGCATTTTTTGCCAGGCGCACCCATTCCCGCTGACGCTCCGTCAGGCGATCCCCCTCCAGAAGAGCCAGCGCACCGAGAGAGTCCGAAAGCTGACTGCGAAACTCCTGCCCCACATTGGCCAGAAACTCATTGGTGACTTCCACCGCCGCTTCCGAATGTTTGCGGGCGGCGGCCAGATTACTGGCCTTTTGCTGCAGCGCCTGCATTGCGGCAACACGATCCCAGTAGTTTTCGGATTCCTTACGTGCCTGATGCGCCATCAACCAGACAAACGCCAAAGTCAGTGTTGCGTAAATTGCGCCGATAATGTCTGCCGTCATAAACCCCTGCAATGCAGCTGGGACAAGAGATCCGGCGAGAAACCAGGTGAGGAAGCGATGATAAGGGGCAAATACGGATGCCACGCTGGCACAAAAAATAACCGTATACAGCCACAAAAAATGTGTTGCAGGCGCAAACCCCAACATAAGCACGTGGCTCAGGAGAATAACGCCCCACCACAGCGCGCCGAGGGTCGATACCAGAAAGTAACGGTTGCGCCAGCGCTTGGGACCCGTGGAGTAGAGTTGCTCGAAACGAAAGACGTAGTAAGCCCGACAGAGCGTAATGACGATCAATACGATGGCCAGTACAAGGGTCAACTTCGGAGCCATGACTCTGAGTTCACCCATAGTGATGGCAATTGCGAACGCGACCAGCGAAAACAACATTCCTCGGCGGCTGTATTTCGCAATTCGTGTATCGGTGTTGCGACAAACCCGCCGATCTTTCTGTACTTTCAGTTCGGGATGATCAAATAACGGCATAAGACGGTTCCGGCGAACTCTCCGTGTATCCGAAGTAAACAGGGGTGCGTAGCAGCGCTATTGACCCAGCCCCATGACTTCAACCAAAACGGTTTTGATGAGAAACCCCAGCAAGCCCAAACCCAGTGCTGTGAACAGAATGAAGGTGCCAAAACGCCCTGCTTTCGATTCTTTGGCCAGATTCCAGACAATAAACACCATAAACAGGATGAGTCCCCCAACACCAAGATACAGGGAGTACTCTTCAAACGTCTCAAAGCTCATGGCACATCAAATCCGCTTCTGCCGCCATCCGGGATACGCAATACCACACGGTGCAGGCAGGCTGACCACACCGTAAAAGCGCCACCACATACAACGGGTTAAAAAATTGGCGCGTATTGTATAGGAGGTATTGGTACGAAACCACGAATTAACCGCCGCGAGCGCCGGAAATCCTGGCGGTCTGTCAGGCACCCTGGTAATAGTCGCTGTCTTCGATACGGGTACCGCACTTGATACGCCGCACCTCCCTATCTCGATAGCGGCTGTCATGCCAACATCTGGGCAAAGCCTCACCGGAAAGGAAAGACAGGTCCGCTTTGTCGAACACCTCGGGATCCTGCACCTCCTCCCCCCACAGGTACCGCCCGATAACAGTCAGTTCGTAAGGGTTCGCAAGAGTAACGATGTCGGCCACATCGACCAGGTGATTGCTTTCGGCGTGTCTTAACAGCATTTTCGTCCCCTGCAACATCTCATTTCTCATGAGTATAGGGAGAAAGCAGCGTCATTCCTGCGGGAATTTCCCTTGTCATGTAACGCTGTCTTCCAAACAAAGCCCGCCAACGCCAAGTAAATTATTCGAAATTAACAAAAAAAATACAGAGAAAAACCAGCAGTCATCCCATTTAATCGAACATCTGAATGATAATCCAGCGAAAGTATTGATTAATACTGGGTTTACCGCTCCAGAGTCAGGCGAGCTGAAACCATACCCTCCTCGGCCAGAGCATCCACGCTGACGGAGCGAATCACAAATCGCTGCTGCAGTAACGTGTTCAGCCAGGGCTGAAGATCCTGGTATCGAGCCTCATCGATCCACAACCGGATCCGGCCGTCACCCTCCGGCTCAAAGCGTTTGATCGTCACCTTGTGGTTCGTGGCGGCGGCGGTCACCCGCTGAAGCAAGGTACCCTGAGCCTGAGACTGTCCGCCGCTGGTTCGCTGAATACGTTCTAGCTGAGGACGTTGCTGCTCAATCCAGGCCAACAGCTCACGAGAGGTTTCCGCCTCGGCTCGGGCGTTGTCAAAGAAGGTTTTGGCCGGATTGAACAGGCCAAATACAATAAAAATAGCGCCAAGGAATAGTGCCAGCATACCCAAAGCACGCTGGTCACTGGCAGGTAATGCGGTCCACTTCTGGCGCCATTGTTCGATGGTTTGCTTCATATTCTTGCGGGCACTTAATTTCTTATTTGATCGATTACCGTGATCACCAACGGATGGTATCAGCGCAGACGAATCCGCCCGGATACGCCATCTTCCAACTCATTGGCAGCAAGCAGCTCAGCCTTGAACTGGCCACTGGATAATTTATTAACCACCGTATCGAGCTGACTCAGGCTGGGAGCGCGCAACTGCAGCACCAATTCGCCGCGGTTGCCATCAAAGCGTAGAGACTGCAATTTCAGGTCTCCGGCGCTGCCGGTACCCCATACTTGGCTCAATTGCTGCAATTGACTGGCAAATTCACCACCGCCACCAGAGGACTGGTTGAGGTAGCCGTTTACCTGGCGGCGCAGATCCGCACTGGGGGAATCCCCGGGAAATATATCCGTGAACAACTGACGGGCGGCTTTATCGGCCTGGCTGGCCTGAAAAGAGTAATAACCTCCGGCCGCGAGAAAAAACAGGAGCTGAGCAACAAAGCACGCGGCAACAGCAATCAACGGCCTCTTCCACCAGGGGCCGTGCCCTGTTTGCAGGACAATCTGAAACGGTCCACTCAGGAGGTTGCCGGGAATCACCCCGGGTGCCGCGTTCAGCCACCGAGACTCTGGCATTTCACCGACAGATTCAACTTGGCCCAGCTGCTGCAAGGTCGCCAATTCCAGTTCGGTGGGAACACCATACACTCGCAGCGAGGCTGAGGTTTCTGCATCATCTGATGCAGTCGCAGCAGCTGCAGACGCCGGCGCCTCATCCAGGTCACCGGGGACAAACAGGCTTTCAGCTACAACCCCGGCGAGCGTGCGTCCCACAGAAAGGCCTCGACCGGCACCCTGCCAGAAGTGGGCGCGGTCATCTTCCAGCCAGATGGCCGATTCTCCAACCGCCCCTGCCAGCAGCCGGTATTCCGGAATCGCGGTTACCACCGGCCAGTTGCGACGTTCGATTTCGACCTTCAGCGCCCGCAGCTTGTCCGTGGCAACGGCCATAACACTGCAGAGATCTCCCGTTATCGGCTCACACACAAAGTGCAGATCATCCACATCTTCCGCCAACTGGTCCTCGACCATGTAGCCGACAGCACTACTCTGACGTCGCGCTGCACGGGGAACCATCTCCAGGCCATTCCATACCCAACTGCCTGGCAGCAAAATTACAGCCCGCTGGCCGGGTTCAAAGGATAGCGAGTCAATATCCCCGGCTTCCCCTGTTTCTGCCACGTCCACAGGTCCAACTGGAGAGCTATCGAGTTCATACTCCGCATCGCTGGCACCTCCGTGAAACGCCCGCCGAAACTGCTGATCAGTGGCGACAGGGTGCCAGGCGCCCTCCCCCCAGCACTCCAGTGAGATACCGCAGTTGTCACGGAGCCGTAATAATTTCAAATCCTGGCTCAATTAATCCCCCAATAATTCCTGCAATAACTGCCCGGAAAACTCGCGCCTTTGGCGCTGAATTGTTTTTACTTCACCGGTAGCCGTGTCGAGTTTCAGGATCGACTCCCAGTACTGACGGTGTTCCAGGCCCAGCTGAACGGCGATATGTGCGACATAATACGCGCTATTGAAATCCACTTCTCCCGCGACAGCACTGATCCCGAAGGGACTGAGGTCGCCCGCTCCGGTGAAATAGGTACCCGATTCCCGCTCGCTGATGAGCCCGGCAATATTGGCTGACGGAAACACCGCTGAGAGCAGGGCCTCCGATGCGGTATTAACGTTGATACTGGTACCCGACTCCGGCAGAGCGCAAAGCTCCTTCTCCAATGAACGCCATTCATCGGCTTCCATGCCCTGAACCGCCCCGAGCTCGGAAACATCGGTGATCATGGTGTCCGGGGTTCTGTGTGACATCTCCAGCCCGAGGTAACCCGTATCCTCTGTCCCTGAGGCTAGAGGTGTATCACCTGGATCGACCCAGTCCTCAATGGCCAGCGCGGTATCCTGGCTACCGCCGAGATTGCGAACCAGGCGCCGCAATATCTCTCTATTGCTGTTACTGCCGCCACCAGATAGATTCAATGTTAAATTGTTCACATTAAAACAAGACTGTAAGTCTTTGATTTTTATTCGAATTTTTCCATTATCTGGATTGAATTCCAGTAGCGGCTGCGCCCAGGCCTCCGCCAGATTGTCGCTCGAAGCCCCTGCCGTCCGGTCTTCTTCAAAGTCTTTTTCCAGCGCGATAATGGCCCAGGCTTCTGCGCCATGAACGAATTCCGCCAGCTGGGTATTGGCCAGGATTGCACTGGTACGGGATATGGCCAGGCGGTTACGGGTGACGGCGTGGGTGACGGCCGCGACCGCAATTACCATCACGAGCAACACGGTGATCAGTGCCACCCCCTGCTGTCGTTTCAAACTGCCGTTGTTCATTCCGATGACTCCGAGCCTTCATTGTCATCTCCAGAATCAGCTTCCTGCCCCCCATCGCCATCATCATTTCCGCCATCATCATTCCCGCCATCATCGCCACCCGAATCATCATTACCGCCGCTACTTCCTCCGGCAGAAATAGTGCCGGTAATAACGGTGTATTCCGGGAGGGAGAAAGTGCGTCGCATCTCTCCCCCACTACGAGTCAACAAGGTGATTTCTATGGCTTTCGGCAATCGCAGGTCGACAGTATTCGGCACCGCAGTCGAAGATGCCGGCGGCCATTGCGAAAGCCAGGCATCGGTATCGCGATCGTAATAGCGCATGTTGAGATCGACTATGCCATCCAGAACCGGTTCTGCAACGGGCTCTGAATCCGGGCCTCGATCGAGAACCCGCCAGCGGCTGCGTAGCAATAGCGCGGAATTATCGTCATCTTCAATACCGTAGCGCTCATAGCGGCTATCGGCGTCTTTGTCCTCGTAGCCAATACCGTAGTGCACACGCAACAAGTTTCCGCGTGGTTCCCCGGTAAGATTCGCAGCCCCCAGGCGAGTAAATTCAAATTCGTTGCTCACCCCTTGAAACGCGGCTTCGTAACCGCTGTAGGCATTTTTGACCGGGCGTACGGTGAGCTGGCGCAGATCGTCATCCAAACGGTACATCGCCATGGAGAGCCGACGCATCTCATCGGCTCGCGCCGTCAGTATGCGGTCCGTGGTGAAGAAGGTTTCCAGCAGAGAGTAAGAACCAATGCCGATGATTGACACGATGACCAGCACGACCATCACCTCGATCAGGGTAAACCCTCGGCTGGAGCCTGGTGCTGACTTGCCGTGTCGTTTTCGCTGGTACTTGTTGACGTTCACTGCTCAGCCTCCGTTTTTACCCGACGTACCGCTTGAAGCACTACTCGAAGTGACCGGCTGTGCCATCCAGGAATCGATGGTGAGGGTGGGAGATTCATCTGGCAGACCCACCTGCACGATGATGTGACGCATACGCGGCTCGTTGGTGGATTTCACCTCAGCGGTGACCTGCCACTCCCGGTCGGCAAGAAGGAGTTTCTCGGTTTTTTTACCCAGGGGTGGCCAGTCTGTCCGCAGGCGAATTTCCTCCAAAGCCTGCTGAGCTACCCAATTGGCACTCAGGCGCTGCTCGAGTGCCGCCTGCTGGCGAACACTGTCTTGCAATGTTTTGAGGACACTGGCTGCGATAACTCCGAAAATAACCAGAGCAACCAACACTTCGACGAGCGTAAAGCCCTGCTGGGGCGATGAAAGCAAACTGCGAGAGAAGCGCGGTTTAGTAGTCATCCGACTGCCACTCCAGTTGCATACCATAGAGACTGCTGTAAGAAATGATTGCAGCGCGGGCGATATCGCCATCTTTCATCAGGAAAAAACCGATCTCAACCGGTAGTACCTCGCCGCTCGACAGCGCAGCAAACTGCGGGAGAATTTTTTCGTCCTTTTTCCTGCTGCGCTTGCCCCCCTCATCGGCAGCTGAGTTCGATGGGCGGTTTCCGCCAAAACTCGCCTGCTCATCCTGGGCACCCGGTAGTTCTGTCTGGGACAGAATTTCCAGGCGCATGATGGGCGGCAACTGGTGTGCGGTAAATTTTTGTGCACCGGCTACGCCGGACGCACCGGGAATACCGGAGAAATCGATCTCCTGCCATTCCATGGCGTTGGATTCGTATCGCACCACCGTATAGCGGTGGTCTTCAAACACGACCCCGTAATGGGACTTGTCGATTACCGCCCGATCCGCCACCAATTGCAGTAAATTTGCCAGCCGCTGGACTTCACCGGTCCAATTGCGGCTGTCGGTATTGCTAAGCGAAAGCGTCGCCATACCCGCCAGCATGGCAATGATGAAAATCACCACCAACAGTTCAATCAGGGTAAAGCCCCGCTGGCGGTGGCTGGTTACGGCGCGCATGAGAACAACTTGAATCGCCTCAGAGTTCGGAGGCGATCAGGTCCGAGGCTTCCCCTTCACCACCGGGCTTGCCGTCGGCGCCGAAGCTGAACAGATCGTAAGCGCCAGAACTGCCGGGGCTGATGTACTGGTAGGCGTTACCCCATGGATCCTTCGGTGACTTTTTCAGGTAGGGCTCATTCCAGTTCTTGGCTTCAGGGAAACCGGAGGGCTTGGTTACCAGTGCCTCCAGTCCCTGGTCGGAACTCGGATAAACGAAATTATCCATACGGTACATATCCAGTGCTGTGGAAATTGCACGCAGATCGACAATCGCCGCCTTGACCCGGGCCTCACCGGTACGCCCCATGATATTGGGCACAACCAATGCGCCCAGTACGCCGAGAATCACGATCACGACCATGATCTCGATCAGGGTAAAGCCCCCGTTTTTACGCAGATTTTTCATTACTCACCTCGCGTGTATTCAATTTCGCAGCAATTTTCCGATGCGTGTGCAACGTTACCGCGGAACTATTAAAAAAGATAATGCCCTGCTTCGTAGGCTGGCTACCGGAATCATACGACCAGTTGGTTCATGCTCATGATCGGCATCATGATGGCCATCACGATAAACAGCACAACAGCCGCCATCACCAGCAGCATAATGGGCTCGAAAAGACTGACAAAAGCAGTCACTGCCCCCTGCAGGTCGCGCTCCTGATTCTCCGCCGCACGCACCAGCATCTGGTCCAGGCTGCCGGAGGATTCACCACTGGCGATCATATAGATCATCATCGGCGGAAAATACTCCACATCTTCCAGCGCCTTGCGCAGACTGCCACCTTCGCGCACTACCTTCTGTGCCACCAACAGCCGCTCCTTCAGGTAATCGTTGCTCATCACTCCACTGGCGATGCCCATTGCCTGGACCAGGGGAACACTACTACCGGTCAGGATCGCCAGGGTACCCACATACCGCGCACTCTGCCCGCCCCTGACCAGCCAGCCGATCAGTGGCATCTCAAGCAGCCGATGATGGTACCGGTAGCGAAAGCCCTCCCGGCGAAGCAATACGATCCAGCCGACAACCAGCATCACCACCGCAGGCGGAATCAGCCAGCCCCACGCAGAAATAAAATTACTGATGGTAACCAGTATGCGTGTCGCAAGGGGTAACTGTTGGCCAGTGCCGGTGAACACCTCGATCACGTCCGGCACCACGTAAACCATCAATCCGGTGACCACCAATACACAGATCACTACGAGCACCAACGGATAAATCAGCGCAAGCTGTACCTTTTGGCGGAACTGTTGCTGGCTCTCGGTATAGTCACCCAAACGCTCGAGAACCTCATCGAGATGGCCGGAGTGCTCCCCGGCCTCCACCGTAGCCCGATACAACTTTGGAAATGCCCGGGGAAAGCTGCCCAGGGCCTGGGCAAAACTGTGCCCCTCCAATACTTTTGCGCGCACGGCAAGCACAATGCGTCGCATCTTCTGATTGCGCGTCTGGTTGGCAATGGCGCCGAGGGTTTCTTCAAGGGGGATACCGGCACGCAACAGGGTCGCAATCTGGCGTGTAAGTAGCGCCAGCTGCTTGATACTCAATCCCGGGCTGCCGGAGAACAGACTGCCTCCACTGGCGCCCGCGGGCTCGGCAGCCGCGCTGACCTCCAGAGGAATGAGTCCTTTGGCTCGCAATTGCTGGCGGGCCGCCTTGGCGCTATCCGCCTCCAGGGTTCCGCGGTTCTTGCGGCCGCCACTGTTGAGGGCTGTGTACTCGAATGCACCCATTTCAGGACTCCTGGGTTACCCGCAGTACTTCTTCCAGTGAAGTGATACCGGCCAGTACTTTGTCCATGCCGTCTTCGCGGATGCTTGGTCCGAGCGTGCGAGCCTCCTGAACCAGCGCGCTTTCCGAGGCGCGGTCGTGAATCATCTGCCGCAGCTTTTCATTGACCGGCACCAGTTCATAGATACCGACCCGGCCGAGGTAGCCGCTGTGGTTGCACCTTTCGCAACCACCAGGGCGATAAATAGTGGCTTCGACGCCCTCTTTCACTCCCAAGATATTGCACTCGAATGCGTCCGCCTGGTGAGACTGGCGACACTCGGGACACAGTACCCGTACCAGTCGCTGGGCCAATACGCCGATGATACTTGAGGACAACAGAAAGGGTTCGATACCCATGTCCACCAGACGGGTAACCGCACCCAGTGCGGTATTGGTGTGCAGAGTCGAAAGGACCAAGTGCCCGGTAAGACTCGCCTGGATAGCAATCTGCATGGTTTCCAGGTCCCGAATCTCCCCCACCATCACGACATCCGGATCCTGACGCAGGATAGCGCGCAGGCCGCGGGCAAAAGTCATATCCGCCTTGGTATTTACCTGGGTCTGGCCAACGCCCTCCAGGTTGTATTCCACCGGATCTTCGACTGTAAGAATGTTCTTTTCACGATGGTTGATGCTTGCGAGGCCCGCATACAGGGTGGTGGTTTTACCCGAACCGGTGGGGCCGGTAACCAACAGGATACCGTGGGGGCGCCCCAGCAGGTCCATCATCACCTTGAGGTCACTCTCTGACATACCCAGGTGGCGCATATCCATTTTACCCGCCTGCTTGTCCAGCAGACGCATTACTACGCGCTCGCCGGCAGACGACGGCATAGTAGAAACACGCACATCGACTTCACGTCCCCCCATCAACAGGGAGATACGGCCATCCTGAGGCACCCGCTTTTCTGCAATGTCGAGCTTCGCCATTACCTTGATCCGGGAGACCAGCAACGGAGCCAGCGCACGGCGGGGCTGCAACACTTCACGCAATACGCCATCCACCCGGAAGCGCACTACCAGGCGTTTTTCGAAGGTTTCAATATGGATATCCGAGGCGCCCTGCTTGAGCGACTCCGCGAAAATGGCGTTGATCAGCCTGACGATGGGCGCATCATCTTCTTGCTCCAGCAGATCTTCCGTTTCCGGCAGCGAATCAGCAACCGCAGCGAGGTCCAGATCATCCCCCAGACCTTCGACATCGGAGAGGTTGCCACCTTCGCGGTTTTCATACTGACGCTGCAGCGCCTCCTGAAAAACGTCCACCTCGACTGCAGCGACCCCAATGGGTAGCTCGCACAAGCGCTGAACTTCCGCCAGCACAGAAGGGTTCAGCGGCGCCACATAGTGACATACCGGTGTGCCTTCCACTTCACCAAGCAGCACCTGGTGACGCTTGGCAAACGCGTAGGGCAATCTTCTTACCGCGAGCTCCGCCATCACTTGCCGTCCTCAGACTCCAGCGGGAACTCCGGTTCCTCCTGTTCATAGCCTTCTGCCGGCGGCAGTAGATCCGGCAGTGTCTCACCGCGATTCCAGTCCCAGATACGGCTGGTTCTGTCCTGTAGGAACAGTTGCTTTTCCTGCATGTCGCGATAACGGCGGCGTGTCTCTTCATAGCCGGCAACCTGATTGCTCAAGATACGCGGGCGCAGGAAAACCATAAGGTTGGTCTTGTCCACGGACTTGGAAGAATTGCGGAACAGGCGGCCAATACCGGGGATATCGCCCAGCAGGGGCACCTTGTCGGTGACCTCGGTAACCTTGTCTTCAATCAGCCCACCCAGTACCAGAATTGCGCCATCATCAATGAGCACCTTGGTACGAATTTCCCGTTTGCTGGTCACAATATCGGCAGCCTGCCCGGTTACCGGCAGTACGTTCTCAACTTTCTGCTCGATTTCGAGGGTAACCGAATTGTTATTATTCACCCGCGGCGTCACTTTCAGTGTGGTACCTACGTCCTGACGCTGAATGGTAGTAAAGGGGTCATTATTACTGCCGGACAACAGCTGCTCACCGGTAATAAACGGAACGTTCTGGCCGACGAGTATCTCGGCCTCCTCGTTATCCAGGGCCATAATCGTGGGTGTGGACAGGATATTCGCATTATTTTCGCTGGCCATGGCATTGATTGCCACACGCACATCCGTACCACTCAGGAAGCCGAGATTGAGGCCCGAGCGAATCAGGTTGACCGGGTCAAGGGAGAAAGGGTTGTATTCGGAAAGCACATTGCCATCCTCATCAACGATCGCCGTTTCCGCGAAATCATTTTCAAACCCTGCAAATACGTCATCACCGTTACCGGCAATCCATTTGACTCCCAACTCGTTACCGGTACCCTCGGTGACCTCAACGATAATTGCTTCAATCAATACCTGAGCCCGGCGTACGTCCAGCTTGGCGATAACACCCTTCATGGTTTCGAGCAGCGACGGCGGCGCGGTCAGCACCAGTGCGTTGAGCTCCTCATTGACCTGAATGCTAACCTCGACATCGGCTACTTGTTGGTCTTTTTCAGTTTTCTGGATACTGCCGCTCATGCCCTCGAGAATGGGCTTGAGATCCGCAGCGCTGGCGTACTGAACGTAGACCACTGCGGTATTGCCCTCCCCGGTCAGCGGCTGGTCCAGGCGCTCGATCACCTTCCGCAGTTGCGCACGGGTCACTGGATCTCCGGTCAGCAGAATACTGTTGGAGCGCTCGTCTACCGCAATACGCAGCGGCTGTACATCATTGCCCGCCTGTTTACCGCTGCTCTGCAGTAACTCATTGATTACCTGCTTCACCTCTTTGGCCGAAGCAAACTCTAACGGGACCAGCTCAATATCAATTGCGCCGGCACGGTCCAACTGCTTGATCAAGCGTACGATTTGGTCAATGTTCGCGGCGCGGTCCGCCACAATCAGGGTATTGGTATCGGCGTAGGCCGCCAGGTGGCCAGTTTGGGGAATCAGAGGGCGCAGCATCGCAATCAACTGCGCGGCGGAAATGTTCTCAATCTTGACCGTGCGCACGACCAGGGCTTCGCCCGGGGCACGGGTCTTCTCATCGATCACTGGAATAGCCTGCTGCTTGGCAAGTGCATCCGGCACCACCTTCCAGGCATCTCCCTGCTCAACCAGGCTGAAGCCATTCACCTGCAGTACCGACATAAACACATCGAACGCCTGCGCGTGCGTCATGGGATCGCCGGCAACCACCGTCACTTTGCCTTTAACATTGGGGTGAACAATGATGTTTTTGCCGGTGAAATCCGCGGCCCAGTTGATCAGGTCACGAATATCCGCGTCATCCAGAGAAAGGGTCACCCGCTCTGCAGCAGACTGAGCCAGCACCGAAAAAGACAACAAACAACCCATGGCGACTGCGACCAGCCGTCGGTGAAAAACGCTCATCATTATAATTCTGACTCTAATTCTTATGTGATCGAAAAATTAATGGTCTTGTACATGTATGCCCCCCGGCTACGCACGTATTTAGTTGCTGCGGGAATCCCGCCGCTCCCTTGCCATTTCCCGCAGCTGTTCGAGACGTTCGCGAATAGACTGTTGTTTTTCTGAACGATCGGCGCCTGCGCTGGCACTGATTACCTCGGCAGCAGCCCGCGCGTAATTGGCATATTGCTTTGGAACGGAGGGACGTCCATCCGCATCCGGATAGGTCAGTTTTTCCATCTGCCCATTGCGACGGAGGATAATATGATCAACCTCTACAGAGTACACTTCCGCGCCCCCGGGGAGAGAGTGCCCCACATAAACCCGCTCAGCGGGCTTGCCGCGTTCCGCAACCAGCGCACTGGCGTGGTCTTTCACGCTGCTACTCAACACGCCGGACAATACGAGATTCAGCTGGGTAAACGGGATATTCGCGAGGTCCAACTCCGGTTCTGCCTCGGTTTTTACCGCTGCCACGCCAAAGAAGGCCGTGGTCGGAAGTGTTGCCGCGGGGCTGGCACCGGCAGATCGAGTACTGCGCTCCGCCAGGAGACCGCCATCGGCCTCAGACGACACCGCCAGACTTCCGTACGCCATCAGGTTTACCGCCAGCCACCCGCCGATAACGGCACTGGTTGCCAGGAGACTGCGCCGCGCGGTATTACCGCCGCCAGGCACACTTTGGCCCTGCAGGGCAGATGAAATTTTGTGCTTTACCAAAGACATGACAAATACCGTCTCTGCTGTATCAAGATACAGTCACCTTTAGTTATTGGGCGCCTATTCTCCGGTTTCAGCCCGCGAAAGGCAATCTTACACACAGTAAAGATCAATAAACGACCAATAAGCCAGCAAGATCCAATAATTTCCGCCAATGAAAAAGGCGGCTAACGCCGCCTTTTTCATGGTGCCAGTATATGACCCGACAATTACAGTTTTGTTTCCAGCTCAGGCACTGCATCAAACAGATCTGCCACCAGACCATAGTCCGCAACCGAGAAAATCGGCGCTTCCTCGTCTTTGTTGATGGCAACGATCACTTTGGAGTCCTTCATGCCCGCCAGATGCTGAATCGCACCGGAAATACCCACAGCGATATACAGATCCGGAGCAACAATCTTACCAGTCTGCCCAACCTGCATATCATTCGGCACGAAACCGGCATCAACCGCAGCACGGGACGCACCTACTGCAGCACCCAGCTTGTCAGCCACTTTATACAGCAGCTCGAAGTTTTCGCCGTTCTGCATACCGCGACCACCGGAGATCACGACACGCGCAGCCGTCAGTTCGGGACGGTCAGATTTCGCCAGTTCTTCGCCCACAAATGCAGAAACACCCGCATCTTCGGCAATATCAAGGGTCTCGACCGCAGCACTACCACCTTCGGCGGCTACCGGGTCGAACGCGGTGGTGCGCACGGAGGCTACTTTGATGGCATCCGAGCTCTGTACGGTCGCGATTACGTTACCCGCATAGATTGGACGCTTGAAGGTATCCGCACTCTCAACCGCGATGATGTCGGAAATTGGCTGCACATCCAGCAATGCCGCCGCGCGCGGTAGAGCGTTTTTGCCGGTAGTGGTGGCGGGAGCCAGCACGTGGCTGTAGTTCTTGCCCAGGTCTGCAATGAGCTTGGCCAGATTTTCCGCCAGCTGATGCTCATACGCAGCGTTGTCTGCCACAAGAACCTTGCTTACACCCTCTACCTTGGAGGCAGCTTCACCCACTGCACCACAACCGCTACCGGCGACCAGAACGTCAACATCGCCACCAATGGCTTTGGCCGCGGCAATCGTATTCAGGGTAGCGCCCTTCAGTTCAGCGTTATCGTGCTCTGCAATTACAAGAATGCTCATCAGATTACTTTCGCCTCGCTTTTCAGTTTTTCCACCAGTTCCGCAACATCGGCAACCTTGATACCCGCCTGGCGCTCGGCCGGCGGCTCAACCTTGAGGGTTTTGGTGCGCGGGGCGATATCCACACCCAACTCGTCGGGAGTGGTGACATCCAGAGGCTTTTTCTTGGCCTTCATGATGTTGGGGAGGGAGGCGTAGCGAGGCTCATTAAGACGCAGGTCGGTTGTCACAACCGCTGGCAACTTGAGCTCCACAGTCTGCAGGCCGCCGTCAATTTCGCGGGTAACCTTGACCGCACCATCTGCGACATTGACCTCGGAGGCAAAAGTGCCCTGCCCCATACCGGTCAGCGCAGCCAGCATCTGGCCGGTCTGATTGTTGTCGCCATCAATGGACTGCTTACCCAGAATCACCAGTTGCGGTTCTTCTTTCTCTACGATGGCCTTCAGGCACTTGGCTACTGCCAGCGGCTGCAGCTCGGCATCAGTCTCAACCTGAATACCGCGATCGGCACCCAGCGCCAGCGCTGTGCGAATCTGTTCCTGACACTGCTTGGGGCCCATGGAAACAGCGACAATCTCGCTGACCACGCCCTTCTCCTTCAAGCGTACCGCCTCTTCCACAGCGATCTCACAGAAGGGGTTGATGGACATCTTGACATTGGCGATGTCCACATCCGAACCATCCGCCTTGGGGCGAACTTTCACGTTGTAATCGACAACGCGTTTCACAGCTACAAGAACTTTCATGAAAATCCCGTCTCAGTAGTCTACTTGGAAGTTGCGCCCCTCAGCCAAGACGGCGCCGGCGCAACATGGGTAACTCGGGCAGCCTCCCGGCCGAGTACAATGACGGCCCTGCCAATCCCGCATCACGCGGTGAAATCCAGGCAGTTGGGGCCGATCTCAAGTTCAAACAGTTGTTTGAGCGGGCTGTATGTTGGCCCTTTCACAATCCAAAATCAATAGCGGAATACTAAGACTAGCAGCCATTCACAAGATCAATTTCAAGCCATAAATTCGCGCTATTTCGGGCGGAAAAATTGGGCCGCAACACCGCTTTTGCCAGCAGAATTGCTAACTCCTGCAATTGGTGGGCTTGCAAAATCGCCGATATAATGCGCCCACCTATAAATAGCCGCATGTAATTTGACGGCTGGATAACTAAATCATATTGAGGAGTGACCAGTGGAACGCGAGTCAATGGAATACGACGTAGTCATCGTCGGTGCAGGCCCCGCCGGACTTGCCGCCGCAATCAAACTGCGTCAGATCAATGAAGACATTTCTGTTTGCGTGGTAGAGAAAGGCTCCGAGGTCGGTGCGCACATTCTCTCTGGTGCCGTATTTGAGCCCACCGCCCTGAACGAATTATTCCCGGACTGGAAAGAGCGCGGAGCGCCCCTGGAAACTGCCGTTAAAGGCGACGACATTTACGTTTTGCGCGGTCCTGAGAAAGCACTCAAAGTTCCCAACCTGCTGGTGCCCAGCACCATGCACAATGAAGGCAACTACATCATCAGCCTGGGCAATCTGTGCCGCTGGCTCGCCGAGCAGGCGGAAAACCTCGGTGTCGAAATCTTTCCCGGCTTTGCAGCAAGTGAAGTGCTGTACAACGATGACGGCTCGGTTAAAGGTATTGCCACTGGCGACATGGGTATCAGTGCCCAGGGCGAGCAAAAAGACTCGTATATGCCGGGTATGGAACTCCACGCCAAATACACCCTGTTTGCCGAAGGCTGTCGCGGTCATCTGGGCAAGCAGTTGATCGCGAAATTCAGTCTCGACGCCGACCGCGACCCCCAGCACTACGGCATCGGCATCAAGGAAATCTGGAAAGTCGACAGCGCCAAGCACCAGCAGGGCCTGGTGGTCCACACCGCCGGATGGCCACTGGACGAATCCGGCTCTGCCGGGGGTGGCTTTCTCTATCACCTGGAAGATGACCAGGTAGTGGTCGGCCTCATTACCGATCTTTCCTACAGCAATCCGCACGTCAGCCCGTTTGACGAATTCCAGCGCTATAAGCACCACCCGGTCATCAAGCAGTATCTGGAAGGTGGTCAGCGCGTCGCCTACGGCGCACGCGCCATCGTCAAGGGCGGCCTGCAATCCCAGCCCAGAATGACGTTCCCGGGCGGCCTGCTGATTGGCGATGACGCCGGCACCCTGAATTTTGCCAAGATCAAGGGCAACCACACGGCGATGAAATCCGGCATGCTGGCAGCGGAGTCCGTCGCTGAAGCACTGTCTGCAGAGCGTGGCAGCGACGAGCTCACCGAGTACACCACCAAGTACCAGCAAAGCTGGGCCTGGAAAGAACTGCATATGCAGCGCAATTTCGGCCCCGCCCAGCACAAGTGGGGCAACATTCTCGGCTCTGCCTACGCATTTATCGACATCAACCTGTTCAAAGGCAAATTGCCCTGGACACTGCGGGACGGCAAAGCAGATCACGCACAACTGAAGCCAGCAGCAGACTGTAAAAAAATCAGCTACCCGAAGCCGGATGGTGTATTGAGCTTTGACAAGCTGTCTTCTGTGTTTATTTCCAACACCAATCACGAAGAAGACCAACCCTGCCACCTGACCCTGAAAGACAGCGACATCCCGCTGAATCACAATCTGCCGATCTATGACGAACCCGCGCAACGCTACTGCCCTGCCGGCGTTTACGAAGTCATTGAAGAAGCCGGTAACAAACGCTTCCAGATCAATGCGCAGAACTGCGTGCACTGCAAGACCTGTGACATCAAGGATCCTACCCAGAACATCATCTGGGTGGCACCGGAAGGTGGCGGCGGACCGAATTATCCAAATATGTAATCAGCTGTTCACGTTACATATGGGGCGCCTCCGGCGCCCCTTTTTTATGCCTACCCTTTACCCGTAATCCAGATTTGGGCTGTCCAAACTGAAAAAGCCGGGCACTGTCTCCAGTGCCGGCTCATCAAGCATTCCCTGTTGGCGTTTACGCTACAACTTCCAGGTCGCTTCAGGTTTTTAATGTTTTCGATCAGAACTGGTACTGCGCACTCAGCGAGAACGACTGACCGGGCTTCTCCTCGAACACGACCACACCGGCACGCTCGATCTCGATGGCCTCATCCAGCAGATTCTGCATTTTAGCCTTGATGGTGATCTCCGCGGTGGGGTACCAGGAGTAGGTCAGGTCGAGTGAGTGGAACGGCTGCTCAAAGGAATCGGGTGCACCGTTACGGCCCGCCAGATATAGGCGCTCACCGAACACGTTATAACTCAATGTCGCAGAATGAGCGCCATCCGGTGAATCAAACCCTACGAGGGTATTTACCACATACTCGGAGGCACCCGCCAGGGTTCGCACCGGATTGGTCGGGTGGTCCGCCTCAGTACCTGCCACCAACTCTGATTCCTGCAACGTTACGTTACCCTGAACAAAGAAGCTCTCCATGAAATCGCCCATGAAGGCCAGGTCCTTCATTCCCTCGATTTCGATACCAGAAATCTCACCGGACTCCGCGTTCACAAGTTCGCGCAGACGGTCGGTATCGCTGATCGGCGCCTCAAAGAACTCGATCGGATCGACAATGTCCTTGTAAAACAGGGATACCGTCAGATTGTCACCGTTACCGAAGAACCACTCACCACGAAGGTCAAAGTTACTCACCTCAGACGGGCGCACATCCGGGTTACCCCGGACTCGCTCATCGGTAATCGGGTCGATATACAGTGAGTCGGTGATTTCACGTAGATCAGGGCGTACTGCCGTCTTCGAAGCACCCAGGCGCAGCTGGAAAGTTTCCGCCCACAGAGAACCCATGTAGGTCAGAGAGAGCGACGGATACACATCTTCTTGCGCATACACGGCGTTTGCCAGCTCTTCAGGATCGGAGGTGATCTGCGGATCGTCCACGGTAAATCCGTAGGGATTCCACTTGAGTGCGACCTGGTTGTAATCTTCCCAACGCGCACCGGCAGACAGGCGCCAAGTTTGGTTAAAAGTCCAGTCGACCTTACCGAATACAGCATCGGTCAAGGTTGCGGCGATATAACTCTGCTTGTTGCTCGGAGAGCGACTAAAGACAAAGTTATTATCGGTGTCAGTGATATTTTCATCACTGAACACCTGATCCAGAGGATCATCCAGGAAGCCGTTATCCGCAACTTCAAGGATGTCAATCAGAAGTTCTGTCTGCTTATAGGTTCGCCCCTTCTCGGTACGGGAGAACCCTGTGCTCAGCTCCAGTGTTGAGGCCGTAAACTCGAGCGGGAGCGTGGCGGTCCAGCCGTAGTTGGTTACCTGATCTTCCAGTTCGGTGAAGCGGAATTTGGCGCTGCTGCCAGCAACACGGACATCAGAGCTGATGACCGCACCGGTTACAGGGTCAGTTTCGGTATTTGCGGAAACACTGATCTGATTCGGGATATCGGTGGTGGCGGTAGCATCTGAATAGAACCAGTCCACCGCCAGTGCTTCCGGCACCCAGTTCAGTACACCAGCAGGCATCAGTGCCTTGGTTTCGGAGCCGATCTGGTGGCGCCCCTGAATCTGGTTGACCACCATTTCACGCTCTTCATATTTGAGCTCGTAGTCACGGAAACCGCGGCCATCCGAGACCTCTCGGTTCTCATTGAAATAGTCACTGATTGAGGTTTCATCGTCGGTGTTACGTAGGTACAGGCTTGTAGTTTCCAGCTCGTGCTCATCCGCGAAGCGAAGACCGACATTCAAATTTCCGCTGATATCCACCGAATACGTGGATTTGTTGCGGCTATTGATCCGCTCCTCAGGGAAAGCATGGTTGCGCTGGGTGCGCTCGGTTTCCCGCCACTTGCTCTTGTAGGAGCCGCCGGTGAGAAAACCCAGCTCCCATTTGTCGCCAATATAGAAACTATTCCCCACACTCGCTTTCAGATCGGCATCGGGGCTTGAAGAGTCCTCTGCGACGGCAATATCCCGATTGAGATTTAGCGCCAACTCCCGGTTTACCGCCTGAGCAGCCGCGTACGCTTCTTGCGCGCTGCCATATTGATTGCCTTCTGCAATCAGGGTGTCCCGGATACCGGAAACACTCAAATCTCCGCGGAAGCGCTGCAGCGCAGACTCGATTTTCTTGGAAAGCGCGCGGGTGCCGTCATCGGTACCAAATGCATCGTCATCGCCTCCGGTATAACTCAGTACATCACCGTCGGTTTCAGTATTGATACCCGTGCCAGCCTCAAGGGAAAAAGTCAGTTCTTCCGGAATTCCCTTTGTACGGATATCTACATTACCGCCACCAAAACTGGCGGCTTTGTCTGCCGAATAACTTTTTTGAACGGCCAAGGATTCGACTACCGACGTCGGAAACAGATCCAGGGGTAATACGTTCCGTGTCAGATCGGGAGAAGGTACTACCGCACCGTTCAGGCTAGTACTGGAGTAGCGTTCACCAAGGCCACGGACATAGACGAACTTATCGTTAACCAGGGTTAAGCCGGACACCCGTTTCAGTGCGGCAGCCACGGTAGAATCACCGACACGCCCGATCATCTCGGAACCTAGAATATCGGTAACCACCTCTTCTTCCAGGCGCTCGTTTATCAGCATTTCCGCAGAGCTTTGCAGACGCCCCTGAACCATCAACTCCTCAATCTGAGGCGCAGCAATCGGAGGCTTGCTATCAGCTTGTTCGCCGACCTGCTCTGCGTCCTGCGCGTAAGCACCGGAAGCAAACGCTGAGACCGCGGTAATAGCCAGTACCAGCGGCGCTCTTTGAAATTTTTCGTTCTTAACCATTACCCAGGCCTCTTTTGTTCCTGTCTATTACTGTGGTAGAAGCAAAGAGGGCGCCGGCCCTCTCTATGAACCGGCGCCCTTGCGCGGGATTACCCCACTCGCGATTTACTCAAACCACAGTGGCTGAGCACGGCTACCTTCGTGCAGGCCATAAGTCCAACCACTGGTCCAGTCGCTACCATTTACACTCAGGGCGCCGAGATAGGCACGCTCTGTTGGAGAAACAGTGACACCCATCTGCGCAGCACTTGCCTCGGTATAGAACGCAGGAACGCCGCCCAGCAGTACGAATTCGCTGTTGGCATTCGCTGTCGGGTCAACCTTGCCTGAGATGGCGATAAACTCGTTACCAGTCGCAGCAGCCCAGTCCTCTGTAGCGAGGCCACCGGGCAAATCACCTTTTACCTGATCTTCACAAGCGAAAACGTTGGATACCAGATTTGCATCTGTACCGGCGGCCAGTGCAGCCAGGGTTTCATCGCTCTGCACTCGCAGACAGTAGTTACTACCCTCCGCACCGTTTTCATCTCCACCAAAAGAACCAACAATCATTGAATTAGTGATGGTCGGGTAAATACCTTCACGCAGACGCCATCCAGCGCTTGGATCATGAGTAACAGTTGTAGAAGCAGCAGAAACAATACAGGTCAGCCCATCAATCACCGGACGGCTGTTAATTCCTTGAGCGATGATGTCGGCACGACGGTCGGTTTTTGTACCATCGGCCATGTCGTCATAGCTGCCGATACCGTCTGCTTCGATACAGTGGTTACCATTGGTTTCACTGTGAATCACCAGAGCGTTGGTGATAGAGCCCTGCCAACCTTCGTCAATATCGATTGAGTCGTCACGTACGTACAGCGCAACATAATTTTCAATGTTGACAGCTCCACCGAACATTTCGATACCATCGTCGTACGTGGAATAAGCCTCAAGGTTTTTAACCACGGTGCCATTACCAACACCGGCAAACGTTACGCCGTTTAACTCGTTACCAGGTACAACTTCAGCACCAGTGTGCTTAACCAGCACATAGGTCATCACACCGGAGCTATCTGCGTTGTTGTCGCCACCGTAGTGCAATTCTTGATCAGAATCTGAACCTTCAGCGGGGAGATTACACTCACCGTCCAGGGCCAGATCACCACCCGCGATAGATCCGGTGTATACACACTTGTTGGTAACGCCGAAGCCATTGATCACCATTCCGCCCCACTGCTTCACGTCTTCCGGACCTACGGTACCCAGCACATCGGTCTCGGAAGTAAAGGTGATCGGAGCAGTTTCCGTTCCACGCGCAAAGAGTTGCGAACCACGATTGACGACCAGGAATGCCGTCTCATCTTTGAACGCAATAGTGGCGCCGGCCTGGATTTCCAGTTTCGGGCCACTACCGCCCTCAGTGATGTTCGCAGCCTGCAGGTCTGCACTGCTGCCGTAGCTCGCACCTACGAAGAGAATATCGTCAAAAATGTGTGCACCACCATTCGGCAGGGCCGGCAGGTAAAGGTTTTCCATTAGAGGATTGGCATATGAAACAAACGCGGAATCGTAACGACAGTTGGCGCCATCCTGAGCACCTTGCACACCGCTGCTCAGCTCGGCACAAATATTTTCTTCGGTGCCGCCCGGGTTGGTAACGGAGTTGTCAACTGAGTTATCTACTGTTGTCGGTTCAATATTGATGCCGCCGCTGTCACAACCAGCCAGTACCGCAGAAATCGCAGCTGCCAGCAGCAGCTTGTTGGATGCAAGTTTCATGGATCCCCCTAACAAGGATGAAGTGAATTAATCCGTGACTTAAAATTTTTATGGGCCAAAGCAATTTGGACGAGGGGGAGTCTAGGAATGGAGTGTTGCGAATTTGTTACGAACAAAAGGCGGGAAGCAAAAATACTTCGTTTATTTCAAAAGTGTTAAAAATTTAACCATATGTTTCTGAAATATTTCATTAACGTTTCCGTTATATTTCAAAAAACATCTCCAAACATAAGTCTGGAGCTGGCGAGGGAAAGGGAAAGGGAAAGGGAAAGGGAAAGGGTATAGCGTGAATTCTACGGGAGTAATCTTGGCACAAACGCAGCAGCGCCCAGCCCGAGTCAATACTGTCCGAGCAGGAACTCTTCACCACTACTGCGTAAAAACAGCTGGCACAGGCGCGCCGGAGGCTCCTGCGGCTCGCGCGCTTCAGCCCAATCGATCAACTGGTAGTAAACGTCACGGGACATACGCCCCTCGAGACCGGCGCGGACTTCAATGTAGGGAATCGGCTGCGGAGGATCCCCAAACGGCTTTAGCATCAGGGGATGGGATTTATCCAGTGCAACAATGTCGCCAGTGTTTGTGGTCAGCAGAATCCGGGCTGAGGCGCCCTCCCCTTCTCTCGCCGCCTGAGTAATAAGGAAGGGCACGTCTTCGACCCGGATGCGCCACTTCTCGACAGGTGTCACCAGGTAGTAATGACGCCCCTCTCGCTTCAGGATACTCGCAAACAGATTTATCAGCGGCTGCCGCTTGATCTCTGTCCCCTCATGGACCCAATGGCCATCCGACTGGATGACCAGGTCCATATCACCGCACAAATCAGGGTTCCACGACGCCACTGGGGGCAGGCCTCGGAACTCCTGCTGCAGTTTCTCTAACTGCTGGAATAGCGGCTCAGCCAAAGCTGCTGCCCGGTGTGGATGACGGGGCTGGCGTGTCCTGAGCGGGTTTCGGTTCACCACCGCTGCGACGACCGGAAATGTCACCGATATGTACCCCCACATCCATGATGAACTCCATCAGCCCCTTGCGGTCCTCGATCACATCCGCGAAAGATTTGGAGTGATACAACTCTACCGCCCCCTGCACCAGCGCCCAGTAAGTGGAATAGTAGTAGTAGGCCGGCACCTTCTTCAGCACCCCCTGCTCCATGCGACGCTCGAACACCCGGTTCAGCGCAGAAGCATTTGAGTTGCGCAAGGCATGCAATTCCGCAATCATTTCCGGAGCCAGGTTGAGCGCGATAATCTTTTCTTCCAGCCGCTGGAACAGCCGGTCCCTGGCTGGATCTGCCATGCGGGACTCGAAGTAAGCCCGGGCGGGCGCGGTAATGTCCCCTTGCTCTGCGGTCGCCACGGCACTTTTCAGACGCTCGGTGAGGGACTTCTCATAATCCATCAGCAGCCGCATGTAGATCTCTGTTTTGGAGATGAAGTGCTTGTAGATGGTGCCCTTGCCAATATCTACTCTTTCAGCAATTTGTTCCACGGTTACCTTTTCTTCACCGTGCTCCAGAAGCAGTTCCAGAGCTGCATCCAGAATACGTTGCTCACGCGCGCGAAAGCGCTGAACCTTCTCTTTTGCCTTATCCATACTTCCGACCTTAGCTGTCCGTGAATTTGGAGACTGAAATTGACTATCCATTCATGAATAATAGGCAATTCGCCCATTTTGGAAAAGTAATTCAAGATAACTGGCGCCTTTTGAGCGAAAGCTGGCGCTAATTGCGATGGCTCTACTGACTGCCCTGATCACCATCCAGGCCAGCCCAACTAAACACCTCGGACATGAATGGTGAGAGAATTCGCAATAGTCCAAGTGGAAATAGTTGCTATCATTCCCCGCTTCCCTCACCAGCCGCCCAGCTATCGGCCGATGCTGGTGCCCACCACAGAGATAATAGGTCCCCCAGCTCATGCAGGAATCTTTGAGAAAGCTTTTGGACGTCGAAAGACTGGACAGCAACCTCTATCGCAGCCGTGCCCACGTGGAAAACTACCGCAAGGTTCTCTTTGGCGGCCAGGTATTGGGTCAGGCCCTGATGGCTGCAGCGCGCACGGTCGAAGATCGACTGCCCCACTCCTTGCACGCCTATTTCCTGCGCCCCGGCTCCAGCGAAATGCCGGTAATTTATGATGTGGACCCCATCCGCGACGGGGGCAGCTTTACCACTCGCCGAGTGGTCGCCCGCCAAAACGGTAAAGCCATCTTCAATATGTCGGCTTCCTTCCAAATTGCCGAACCAGGCTTCGATCACCAGGTAGAGATGCCCACCGACACGCTGGTCCCCCCGCAAGAGCTCAAAAACACCCAGCAACTGGCTGAAGAAGCCGGCATGGAAGGCCCTGCGGGCAATCAGCGTCGCTACATGGTGGACTTCCGTCCCTTCGATCCCACCAGCTACTTCGACAACGAGTTGCGGGAGCCCCGCTGTATGTTCTGGTTCCGGGTGGAATCCCCGCTTTCCGACGACCCTGTCGAACATCGTTGTGCGCTTTCCTACGCTTCCGATGTCGCCCTGCTCGGAACCGCCTTGCAGCCTCACCCAATCAGCCTGTTCGACCCGCACCTGATGCCCGCGAGCCTGGACCACGCCATGTGGTTCCACCGCGACTTCCGCGCAGATGACTGGCTTCTCTATGTGACCGACAGTCCATCCGCCAGTGGGGCAAGAGGCTATTGCCGCGGACAAATCTTCTCCCGAGATGGCCGCCTCGTCGCTTCCACCACGCAGGAAGGACTGATTCGACAGATCAAAGGTTGATCAACAGCCCGGTTTCACTGGCCGGGCTAAATTTAATGAAATCAGTGGTTTACAGAAGCGTCGCGGCTGCTATAATGCCGCCCGCTTCCCAAGGAAGCCAGAGCACAAAGCTCAATCTGTCGGTGAGTAGCGCAGCCTGGTAGCGCACTTCGTTCGGGACGAAGGGGTCGGAGGTTCGAATCCTCTCTCACCGACCACATCTAGGAAAAACCCGCTATATGCGGGTTTTTTTATGCAAAAAAATTGCTAATTTTTCCGCATTTTAGGATAAATCCATTTTGAATTGTTTCGCACACAAATACGTGTGGAACACAAGTCGGAACACACCTGGAACACACCGGAACACAAAACTCGCTCAAGTACCTGATATCTCAACGTTTTGCCCCTTCCCACCACTTCCACGCTTAACATGCGCCTGGAACACAAAAAAAAGCCAGCAAATGCTGGCTTCTACCTTCTGACCTTAGTAAAGGTTGAACTATTTAGCTTTGATTTGTGCCTTCGCAATAGCGGCGAGATTTTCATCAGTTAATGGTGGCAGGTCTACTGACCTAATAATGTCGTTGCCGGCATTCGCAATCTCATTCCAATTTTCGTTTACCGGCAGACTGTCCTTCCCACGGTTAAAGTCCAAAATTTCTTTGTGTCGCCGAGCAGCTTGAATCGCGCTATAAAATGCTTCCCTAGCGAGAGGTTCCATGTAAACGCAGTTTTTTGACCAGTAAACCAAACACTCCCGCACCACATCCTGAACCTCTTTAGTATGTATGGAGCTAAATAGTCTCATCCACAGAGCAAATGCACCTTGGTGAGCCTCGAGCCTCCGTTCCGCTGCCACAATCCGGACCTGGTTCTGACTTTTCACAGCCTCTAAAGCGAATGCGTATTCTTGTTTAACTCCTTCAATTGCCCGCGTAACGATATCCATTTTTTCGGACATCGCCTGCAACTTACCCCTCTCCCGGAAATATGCTGTGACCATCACAGTTAGGCCACCGAATAGGACTGCGAGATACCCTTCGAACATTTTTCCCTCGTAATTTCTTCGACTAAAATTGTTGAGCACCGCAGCTTGGGCGCCTTAAGATATGACCCCAATCACTGGGTAGAAACTCGCCCAAGTTTGCCGCTTCAAAACTAACCAAACAATTTTGCTTTCCGTAAGAATACATTTCCTTAAGCAAGGCCCTATGCTCTTCATATATATCTTGGTTGTGCAGGCCCAACTTTAGAACAATCCGTAAAAGTTCCAGATCCACCTCTTCCACGTTCAGACAATGAAGATATTTATGGTACAACGCAAGCTTAGGCTTAACCCCCAAACGATGTTTTCGTAGAGACATCGTTCGTTTCAAAGACTTAGAAAATTCAGTAACCAGATATCCAAAATCCCAGGAAAGTAAATAACCCTTTCGTCGTTTTTTTATAATTTTATTTATTTTCCGTCTTAATTTTGCTTCCTGATTCTTAGCCCATTTATCGCGCCGCTCATTTTCCAGCTCCGCATAAGAAAATGCAGCATTTTTATCAGAACCCAAAGAAACTGGTTTAACCAACCATGGCGGACGATAATGCCAGTAGGTCTTTCCTGTGGAGTTGCGACGAAAGGAAAGGTACTTGGGCCGGCCTTCTGGTCCACGGCGCCCCCCTTTTACGGGGCGCTCAGCAAGACGTCCGAAATCATCAAGATCAAGTGGGTGCTTTTTAACCCATTCAGCGTTCACTTTCTCAGCGAAGTCATATATTTCCTCACGCCGGGCATCATCACCTGAAGCACCAAAGTTTACCTCCTTCAATGACCATGGCGGTGAATATACCCACTCAAACTTACTGCCGCGTCCCACTTTGCGAAGCGTGAGATATGGTGGCATAACCCTAAAAGGTCTTTGCTCTTTGCTATCCATTTTTGCTTTTTTATAGTTTATTTAAATTATCCGCCTCATCGAATCGTATCATGCAAAAAACTGTATCCCTGCGCGTATTGCGCGTATTGCATCAAAAATGTCATATTACGCGGAACACAATGGAACACAAAAATCGCTACAGGTCTCGCCGTTACTGGGTTTTGATGCATCCCTCCACTTACTTCGGGACGAAGGGGTCGGAGGTTCGAATCCTCTCTCAGACCATTTTCTTTTTTCCTCGCCTTTCCCCTTCAGCCCAAGTGTGGGCCATGCCTTCTACTGGAATCCTCAGCAAACTCCGCCGGTCTCCCAGATTGAACCACCAAGTGTGGCACTGTTACCCTTGATTGGGGTCAGAACACCCTCTGACGGTAGATTTAAGAGCTGGATCAAGATGCCACTGATTTTGCGTGTACTTTGCTGCGCTTTTGTCACCCTTTTTTTTAGCGTGGCGGCGAATGCCGAGAAAGATGACTACTCCATCCACTATTACGCACAGCTTGAGCCACAGACCGGCCTTGCCCTCGTCCGTATTTCACTGGAAGGAAACCACCTCCCCAGCACCCTTACACTCCACCTGGATCCCACACGACACCAGTCGTTAACTGCAGACGGCACGATTACTTTTGATGGTGACAAGGCTCAATGGCAGCCCAGCGCCAACACCGCGACACTTGCATACGAATTTGTCATTGATAAAAAAAAGTCCTCCGGCAGGTTTGATTCGCTCATTACAGACGACTGGACAATCTTTCGCACCGACAAACTGATCCCCCCCATCTCTGCACGCGCCCCCAGATCCCTGCAATCACACGCCACTCTGGAAATCAAAGCACCAGAGGGTTGGAATGCGCTCGCACCCTATGCGAAAGATGGCGATGGAATTTTCCAACTAAAAGATCCCGGTAGGCGCTTTATACGCCCCAAGGGTTGGATGATTGCCGGAAAAATTGGCAGCAGACAAGACATTATCGCTGGCACGGATACCGTTATTGCAGCGCCCCTGGGCGGGAACGTCCGCCGACAGGACACTCTCGCATTTTTGAGCTGGACACTGCCCGAGCTGAAAAAAGTATTCCCGCAATTCCCCCGGAAATTGTTGATCGTAATGGCGGGTGATCCCATGTGGCGGGGCGGACTCTCTGGGACACGCTCCCTGTTTATGCACACAGACCGGCCGCTGATTTCCGGCAATCGAACAAGCACCATGCTGCACGAACTCATCCATGTAGCTACTGGTATCCGTGGCGATAAAGAAAGCGACTGGATAGTGGAGGGCATTGCAGAGTATTACTCGCTGGAAATACTGCGAAGAACTGGCGGCATCAGCGAACGCAGGTTCAATCAAGCTCTGGAAGAACTGGCTGAGTGGGGACAGGAGTCGCCGGACCTCCTGGTGCGACGATCCGCAGGCCCTGTTACCGCACGTGCTGCGGTGATACTGCACACGGTAGACAAAGAAATCCAGGCATCCTGTGAGGGAAATGCAAGCCTGGACGATGTCGTTAAAGCCCTGGCGGCTGAGCGCGGAGAAATTTCTCTGGAGAAATTCCGCACGCTCGCAGAAAAAGTCGCGGGCAAGCCACTACCCCAGCTCGAACGGACATTTCTTTCAGGCAAAAAAAAGCCCTGACGACGGGGGGGGGAGAGCGTCAGGGCCAAGACCATTAGGAGTGAAACTTGGAGGATTTCATCCTTACAACACACTGGACACCCTACATGGAGCACGGTGTCCGGCCGGCACTACTAAACACGACGAGGGGGGAGATGTGTGCAAGCCAGCTACATTCAGTATTGGCCAGTCACCCGTGATTACCAGCTCCAAGCGGAAAAAATTTAGAACAATTGGCTATGCTAGCGGTGGGAGCATTACACATCGGTTATTACATGACGTCCAGGCCATTACCGAACAATAAGTGACCATAAAATTATGTTCTTCAGAAGAACCCTTGACTAATCCCCGGCAAACCATAGAATAGCGCCCTCTTACACGCCCCGGCGCGTAAGTATCAGAAAATGCTAGGATTTTTCAGCTCTATCCGCTAGAATCCGCGGCGTTTTTAGCGCAATCAGGCGATGCCTGCACAGGGTGAAAGAGTGAACATTCTACGGAATGCAACTCGAACACCCAGCGCAAAACAAAGAGGCCCGGTGAGACTCGAACCGGCGAAAACCTCTATAGAGTCTTATAGGCTAGGTGGCAGAGTGGTCATGCAGCGGACTGCAACTCCGTGTACGCCGGTTCGATTCCGACCCTAGCCTCCATTTTTCTTGTCGGTCTATTTTATCGGACTGGCTTTATCACTGGCCGCTAACCATGGGCCAGCTGATCTCCCGCACTGCCCGGATGGTGGAATTGGTAGACACAGGAGACTTAAAATCTCCCGACCGTTAGGTCGTGCCGGTTCAAGTCCGGCTCTGGGCACCATATTTTCTTCCTCAGTATTTTCCCGCTAATTTTTCTTCACACACCTTTCCTGATTGCTGAAGCTTTACCAGTCTTTGATTCTGTCATCAGAATTTTGCATCAAATCAATATGGAAAGTGCGCTGCTTGCATCAAGCCTACTTAGCGTGGCGCTCGTCGTGACATTTCTTGTTTACCGCGAACGCAGCGACAGTGCGCAACGATTACGGGAATCACTTCAGCTTGTCGTACGGATGAGCGCGAAGCTCGCCTGCTCAGCCAGACATATTTCGCATTTATGCGACGCCAGAATCCGGCGCGATCTGCGCAGCTACTCCCTGCTCTTTTGCTTCGTAAAAATCACCCACAAGAAAAATACAACGACTGCAACCCTGTGGAAGCGCTTTACCGCGAGTGCAGAATTCCATCCGCAGCTGGGAGCGCAACTGACAGCGGAATCCCGGGTTCTGAGGCAAGCGAAACTACCACCCGCCCTAGCCCCTTCGCCGATTCAGGCCGCGACCAATAGAAAACTGCAGCGACTCGCCGAAGAGCAACTGAAAAGAGACAACCGCTTAGGGCTCGACACACGAGCTGTGATCGTCATTCACAACAACCAGCTGATCGCCGAAGCCTATTGTCCATTTATCCGCGCCGAAACCCGCCTACTAGGTTGGTCAATGGCGAAAAGCCTTCTGGCTATTCTCTGGGGACGGATGGAAACCCTTGGGCTTGCGGATACCGAACAGCACCAACTGTTTCCAGAGTGGGAGGATGACCGGCGGCGTGAAATCACCCTGGAAAACCTCCTGCAAATGTGTGACGGGCTGGCGTTTACTGAAAGCTACCGCCCGGATAGTGATGTGACTCGCATGCTATTTGGCGAATACAGTCCAAGCCGCTATGCATTACAGCGTCCGCTGACACACGCCCCCGGAACATGCTTTTCCTACTCCTCTGGCACAACAAACCTCCTTGCACGCTGGATCCATTGCCAACTTGGTGGCACCACTAAAATGATGCGCTTTCTGCAGAGGGAAATTTTCGAACCGCTGGGCATGAATGGTGCCATTCTCGAGACGGATACCGATGGCATTTTCGTAGGCAGCTCGTACGCCTTTCTAACCGCCCGAGACTGGGGACGCCTCGGCACTCTGCTTCTCAACAATGGTATCGCCAGTGGCCGGCAAGTCCTCAGTCACAACTGGATCCACCGCGCAACTTCTGCCAATGGCAGCAACAACGAGCCACGCTATGGCTATCAGTTATGGCTCAACTCGGGCGGCGATATTCCGCCGCGGCACCCGAGCCTGCCTGCAGACAGTTATTTCATGCTGGGCAATCGAGAACAAAAGCTGATGGTGGCACCTGGTCATAACGCAGTCATCGCACGGCTCGGCTGGTCGTCAAGCCCGTATCCTGTCGAATCAAGGTTTGGCGCACTGCTGGCGGCGCTACCTGAATAGCGCTGGCCAGGCTCATCCCTGCCGGCTCTCCAGCAGTGCGAGATATATGTGCAGCTCCTCCGCAGAGGACTTGAGGTTGTATTTTTCTGCCACCGCCATAAACCGTTGAATGTAGTAACGACGTACAGGTCCGTACGGAGGCATCCACCGGTCTGGGCCGCGGTCCCCCTTGCTTTGATTTCGACCATCGTCGACCAACCACAAGTTATCTGGATCTTCCGCAAATTTCCGTTTTTGCGCGGTACTCCAGCCGGCCGCGCCGTGATCGTGCGCCCATTTGAGGGGGACTATGTGCTCTACATCCAGGTCGGAGGCCTTTTCATAAAAATTGCCGGTGTAAGGATCCAACCATAAACCGAACGCCACCTTGCACTGACTGCGACCAGTAAACACGACAGGAGCAAGAGAGTGGCGAATCAGCAGCTCATGCCGGGTATCCTGGCAATCTCTGTCGACATCCGACCAGTGAGGGAGCCATTCCCGACGATCATATTCCTGAGCGAGGCTACTGCCAGCAAAAATCAGAGTTGAAGCGACCAGAGGTCTGAGAAAAAGGAACGCAGAAAATGAGAAAGATTGGGTAAAAAAGAATCGCACCACAGAGACTCCGTTGTCGTGCTTATTATTGATTGGCACGATCGTACAGAATCATTTACGGCGCGAAAATCCCCTCCAGCCCGTTTTGTGGCGAAGTCGATATCTGTGCAGGAAGTTGCCAGCAAAAGGCGAAGGCCTTTTGCTCCTATCCCAAAGAAGCGCTCAAAGATCGGCAACGACAGCCGACGCTATTCTGGGAGGGATTGACGACTAGACAGGCCGAACAGGCGTTGTCCAGGTGCAGGCATCAAGCGCCGCACCTGAACTAGCCCAAACCGAATGTCACAAGCTGGGAGTTTCGTCACTGGTCAGTGCCGGCCAGGCGGCACGCAGGTAGATCACCATGGTCCAGAGAGTCAGTGCAGCCGCAACGTACAACAGAACATACCCAACGCGCTCCATCACTGGATACTCGCGGACATCGAACGCGAGCAGGACGATAATCGCCGCCATCTGCGCCGTAGTCTTGATCTTTCCGATATAGTTCACCGCCACACTGCTACGCAGACCCAACCCCGCCATCCACTCTCGCAGTGCAGAAACGGCTATTTCCCGCCCAATAATCACTGCCGCAGCAACGGTGAAGAAGATGTCGTTGTGCAGATGTACCAGTAGCACCAGAGCCGTGGCCACCATCAATTTATCCGCGACCGGATCCAGAAAAGCACCGAAAGGCGTACTCTGATCGAGCTTGCGCGCAATATAGCCATCCAGCCAATCGGTCGCCGCCGCGAGGGAGAAAATCACAGCAGAAGCGATATAGCTCCACTTGTAGGGGAGATAAAAAACCAGCACTAAAACCGGAATAAGCGCCACGCGCAACAGGGTCAAACGATTTGCGAGAGTCATGCTGGTCCTTTTACATTCGCTGAACATACTTCGTCGGCAGCGGGTAACTTAACAACCTGTCATACAAAAATAAACGCCATTAACCGTTTTTAACTGGCCAGCGGTTACTCATTGTGCAAAGCCGAGTATATATCCTGCGCAAGCTTGCGGCTCACCCCTTCCACGCTGGCAAGCTCGTTCACTGAGGCGCGCTTGATTTCCTGCAAACCGCCAAAATGATGGAGCAGCGCACGCCGCCTGGCCGGGCCTACACCGGGGATACCCTCAAGGGGTGACTCGCGCCGCTTCTTGTCCCGGCGCTGCCGGTGGCCGGTGATGGCAAACCGATGCGCCTCATCACGGATCTGCTGAATCAGATGTAACGCCGGCGAGTCGGATTCCAGCACCAGCTCACGATTTTCTGCCACCACATGCAGTGTCTCAAACCCGGCCTTGCGAGTGGTGCCCTTGGCAACACCAATAATTTGCACACCGGTTACGCCCAGATCGTTTAGTGCTTCAACCGCCTGGCTAACCTGGCCCTTACCGCCGTCGATCAACAAAATATTGGGAAAGCGCCCTTCCCCACTTGAGAGTCGTGTATAGCGACGCTTGAGGGCCTGGCCCATCGCCGCGTAGTCGTCACCGGCGGTAATCCCCTCGATATTGAAACGCCGGTAGTCTGACTTCACCGGTCCCCCGGTATCGAAGACCACACAGGAGGCCACTGTTGCCTCACCACTGGAATGACTGATATCGAAACATTCCAGTCGTTCCGGGATTTCACCGAGACGCAGTACATCGCGCAGGTTTTCAAAGCGGTCCTGTAGCCGCTGCTGGGAGGCGGTACGACTCTGCAGGTTCTGCAGGGCCGCCTGCTGAGCCATTTCGACCCAGGTAGCGCGGTTGCCCCGCAGGCGGTTAACCAGCTGTACTTCGCGCCCAGCCTGCTGAGAGAGCGCCTCCTGCAGGACTTCGAGATCTTCCAGCATTTCCGACACGAGCACCTGCCGGGGAATTTCCCGATTGGCGCCAAGATAGAACTGTGGAATAAATGCTGATAGCAACGCAGCTCCATCCAATCCCAGTTTTTCACTGGGGTAATAACTGCGACTCCCGAGAATCCGCCCCTGGCGGATAAACAGTACATGCACGCAGCAAAGCCCACCCTGTGTGGCGACACCCAGAACATCCACATCGCCAGCAGCGCTCTCAGCAACCTGATCCGATTGCAGCCGCCGCAGAGCAACTATCTGATCCCGCAACCGCGCGGCCTTCTCAAACTCCAGTGCGACCGAGGCCTGCTCCATCTCGTCTGCGAGCTCGCGGATAATACTGTCGCTCTTTCCCGCCAGAAACATCTGCGCGTGCCGCACATCGGCCTGATAATCCTCGGCGCTGATATAGTCCACGCAAGGGGCCGTACACCGTTCGATCTGATATTGCAGGCAAGGTCTCGAGCGGTTTGCAAAGACGCTGTCTTCACAGGAGCGAATGCGGAAAGTTTTCTGTAAAAAGTTGAGGCTGTCACGCACAGACGAGGCGTTGGGAAATGGGCCGAAGTAATCCCCTTTTTTGCGTTTGCTACCACGGTGAAAGGCAATTCTCGGGAAAGTGTCTTTGCTGGAAAGAAAAATGTAGGGGTAACCCTTGTCATCCTTAAGCATGACATTGTAGGGCGGCCGCTGGGACTTGATCAGGCTCTGCTCCAGCACCAGCGCCTCTGTCTCGCTACGGGTGACCGTGACTTCGACGTGAGCAATTTTCTCCACCAGTGCCATGGTCTTTGCCGTGAGCCCGGAAGCGCGAAAATAACTCGCCAACCGGTTGCGCAGATTTTTGGCCTTGCCGACGTACAGCACCTTTCCCTGGGCATCGAACATCTGATAGACACCAGGCTTGCGGGTAACCGTGGTGAGAAAGCGTTTACTGTCGAACATCTATAGGTTTGCCGGATAAAAAACAGGGGCCGGTGTCGGCCCCTGTTCTTAAATTCACTGATGTAGAGGAAGGCGTATTCTACAACGCTTCTTCTGGATCCAATACGTGGTGTTTGACTGCAAGCAAGGTCAGCTCGACATCGGATTGAAGCCCAAGCTTTTCAAATATTCGGTAGCGGTAAGTATTGACGGTTTTAGGGCTGACGGAGAGTGTTTCAGCAATGTCAGCCACCTTACTCCCATTTACGATCATCACCGCGGTCTGCAATTCCCGCTCGGAGAGGTCATCAAAGGGAGAGGCGCCGCCATTGACACGCCGTAGAGCCAGTTTGGTGGCCATAGAGCTGCTGATGTAGGTCTCTCCGGCGACGACAGCGCGAATGGCACGCACCATCTCCGCAAGATCAGCCCCTTTGGTCACATAGCCTTTGGCCCCCGCCTGAATGAGGCGGCTTGGAAACAGGTCGTCATCAAGTGCACTGACCGCGATTACGCGGGAATAAGGGAAGCGGGAGATCAGTTTTCGGGTAGCCTCCAATCCGCCCATGCCAGGCATTCTGACGTCCATCAGGATGACGTCCACCTCAGCCTCGCGCACAAACGCAATGGCGGCCTCACCGCTCTGCGCCTCGCCCACCACCTGGATATCGTCGACGTCGCCGAGCATGCGCGATATACCCATACGCACAAGGTCGTGATCGTCTACTACTAAGACTTTTATCAATTTAGACCCAACCACGGATATCTAGACAGCGGCGCGCAAAAAATTCCTACCTATCACTCTATGCGCGAAACCGTATTTTATTTTTATTGCCCAGCGAGTCATCCTCGCAAAGATCCATCCACAGAGCCTTCGCTGAACATACCAGACAAATCTGGTACTGAAAAGCGAGCAGATCGCAGTTTGCGAAAGACATAAATCAGGGTTTCTGACCGATCATGAAGGGCTGCCCGAGTCGACGTTAAATGCCGCCACTCAAGATTCTACGCAGCCCAGCCACAATGCGATCACAGCACACCACCACGCAGGTTCACGCCAAGCCGGACAGAGGTGCAACTAGGGATAAAACCTCGGCTCCGGCTCCAGCACTACGCCGAATTTATGTTGGATATCCGCGGCGATATCGTTCGCCAAAGCCACCACTTCGCTCCCGCAGCGATGCCCGGGGTTGACCAGCACCAGGGCCTGGCGGTCGTGTACCCCAACGCCATCCCTGCGAAATCCCCGCCAGCCCGCCTTGTCAATCAGCCAGCCTGCAGCCAGCTTCCAACAATCGCCAGCGGCGAAAGCCACCAGATCCGGGTACTGAAGCTTGAGCGCCGTATATTTGGTTGAGCTGACCAGTGGATTTTTAAAGAAACTGCCGGTATTGGGAATTTCCACCGGGTTTGGCAACTTGCTATTACGGATTGCAATAACCGCATTAGCGATAGCCGACGGGGTGAGCCCCTTCTGAGATTGCTTGCGTTCGGCAAAATACTGTTGCAGCGCAGGGTACTCAACCGCAGGCTGCCAGTCATTCGAGAGCTTCAGCACCACCTCACAAATCAAATACCTGTCTTTGGCCGCCCCCTTGAACACGCTGTCCCGGTAGCCAAACCTGCAGTCCGCAGCGGAAAAGGTCACCAGCTCGCCACTGGCAATCTCCATCGCCGTGAGCTGCTCAAAGCTGTCCTTCAGCTCCACCCCGTAAGCGCCGATATTCTGGATGGGTGCCGCGCCGATATTGCCAGGAATCAGCGCCAGGTTTTCCAGTCCCCCCCGGTCCATTGCCACACAGCGCATCACCAGCTGGTGCCAATTTTCGCCCGCGGCTGCCCGCACGCGCACTCCCTCATCGAGCGTCTCAAATTCAAGCCCCTGCAGGCCCAGATGCAGTGCCAGCCCAGGATAGTCGCCGGTCAGAACGATATTGCTGCCGCCTCCGAGAGGCAGGATAGGAAGCTGATGCTCTCGAGCGAATACAAGGGCTTCGCGCACGTCGTCAAGAGAGGACGCCGCACAGAAGTATTTCGCCTGCGCGGCTATGGTCATGGTATTGAACGGCTGTAAATCAACGTCAGACTGAATCATGTCATCCCAAAATTCGCGCCGGTAGCCGGCCAGAAGCCAGTGCCCCACGTCCCCACACCGACATAAAATCAACCAGTTAAAAGCTACGTGAAAAGTGCACGCATGCGCTCGAGGTCCTGCGCGGTGTCCACGCCACCAGGCACCTCTTCACAGGCATCCGCCACGTGGATGTCATGGCCATGGTAGAGAAAGCGCAGCTGCTCGAGCGATTCAAACCGCTCAATTGGCGCCACAGGCCAACTCACAAACAGCTTTAATAAACCGGCCCGGTAAGCATAGATGCCAATATGCCGGCGAGGGTTCAGACCATCCGGCAGGGCTTGCTGCCCGTGAGTAAAGGCATCCCGGGGCCAGGGGACCGGTGCGCGGGAGAAATACCTGGCCAGACCGGATTCCTCCGCAACCACCTTGACGATATTGGGATTGAGGAAGTCTTCCACGCTGGTGATCGGTTCCGCCAGGGTGGCAACTCCGGCCCGGTGATTTTGTGCCAGATTGCGTGCAACCTGATCGATCACCAAGGGCGGAATCAGGGGTTCATCACCCTGGACATTGACCAGTATTCTGTCGTCGGCAACCGCCAGATTAGCGGCAACCTCCTGTAAACGGTCGGTGCCAGATACATGGTTGGTGCTGGTCATACAAACCTCGCCACCAAATGCGCGTACCACTTCCGCTACCCGCATATCGTCAGTTGCCACGATTACGCGCTGCGCGCGACTCTCGATAGCGCGCTCATAAACCCGCTGCACCATGGGCTTGCCGGCAATATCAGCCAACGGCTTACCGGGCAAACGGCTGGAGCCGAATCGCGCGGGGATAATAACGTCAAACGCCAATTCAGTATCAGACACGCGGGTTTCTTACCTCTCGTTCCAAACTTGTTGCTGCGAACTTCGCGACCCTGGTCTCGTGGGGCGACCGCGCGAATCACTCGGCCCTGAAGCTTTCCAGATGCTGATGAATATGCTGATAAAACAGGTCGGGTAGATGTGCCTGGGCCTCCATCGCCCACCAGTGACTCTGCCAGAAATCTCGGCATTTGACCGCGTCCTTCATGGTCATGATGACCGGGGTGATACCATCCAGCTGCAGCTCCTGGGGGCTGTACTGGTGGTGATCCGGAAACGCCATTTCCATCACCGTATAGCCCAGGGCGCGCAGCGTATTGAAAAAGCGCTGCGGGTTGCCGATGGCCGCTACCCCATGGCAGGGACCAATTTCCGGGCCCGACTTCAATCTGAGGGTGGAGGTCTGGTCCAGGTTGAACTGGTGCCAGCGAGACGGCACCAGTTCCATGGTGAAGTCGATTCGATCGCCACACTGGGATAGCGCGAGTTCGCTGGGTTGACCATTGACTACGACCATGTCGACGTTGTCGAGCCTGTCGACAGACTCGCGCAATGGCCCCCGGGGCAGCAGATGCTGGTTGCCCAGACCGCGACGACCGTCGATCACACAGATTTCCAGACTTCGCCACAGGCCATAGTGCTGCAGACCGTCATCGGAGAGAATAACGTCGCAACCGTGCTGTTTAATCAGGGCTTCTGCCGCCTCCACCCGCTTCGGCGCCACCATCACCGGCAGCCCCGTCATCAGGTGTAACATCAGCGGCTCATCGCCGGATTCCAGGGGGTGGGATTGCGCGGTGACGTCATAGGGATAGTGTTTTGCACGACCGCCGTAACCGCGGCTGATAATGCCAGGCTTGTGCCCGCGCTCCCGCAACCAGCGACCCAGCTCCGCCACTAATGGCGTTTTGCCGACACCGCCGACGGTGATATTGCCCACCACAATCACCGGCACCGGCAATGGTTGCGGTTGGTTGCGCATTTTGCGCCAGCGGCTGCCGTGGCGAAAAGCCAGTTCCAGAGGCGCCAGTAGGGGCAACTGCATCGCCTCACGGTCCCCACCGTCGGAGGCAGGATACCAGCGTTTGTTCAACCAATCCTCAAGCGACATTGCGCATAGCGCTCCCTATTTCGATCCTATTTGCTTTGGTGACAGCCGCTGCGGTAAAGCGCGCTAACGATCACTCAATTGCCTGTTGGCCGGACTGCTGCTGCAACAGCAGTGCGTAGCGCCCACCCTGGGCAAGCAGCTCCCGATGAGTACCGCTCTCTACTATCCGCCCCTGATCCATCACCAGAATGCAGTCCGCGTTTTCGATAGTACTGAGACGATGAGCGATCACAAAAGTGGTGCGGTTTTTCATGACTTCCGCCAGCGCGGCCTGAATATGTCGCTCTGATTCGTTGTCTAATGCAGAAGTTGCCTCATCCAGAATGAGCAGCGGGGAGTCTTTCAATAGCGCACGGGCAATAGCCAGACGCTGGCGCTGACCGCCGGAAAGCATCTGCGCATTGTCTCCAAGTACCGTCTGCAATCCATTCGGTAATTCATCAATAAAGTTTTTCGCGTGCGCCAGCTCGACCGCCCGCAACACTTCCTGCTCTGAGCGACTTTCCAGCTCGCCGTATGCGATATTGCGGTAAACGGTATCGTTGAACAGCACAATATTTTGCGAAACCAGACTGATCTGAGCGCGCAGGTCCGTCACCGGGACCTGGGTGATATCCACACCGTCCAGCAAAATCCGGCCACTGGTCGGCTCGTAAAACCGGGACAACAGGCTCACCAGGGTACTTTTACCGGAACCTGATGCCCCAACCAGGGCGACTGTCTGTCCGGCATTTACAGAAAAATCGATATCTGTAAGGACATCCGGACCGCCATCGATGTAGCGAAAACCCAGATGTTCAAAGCTGACTGCGCCGGTTACCGGGCCCGGCAGCTGCAAGGTACCGCCGAGTGGTTCCTTGGGCGCGTCGAACACTTCAAAAATACTTTCTGCCGCCGCGATACCTTTCTGGATTTCGGCATAGACCTCTGACAGGTTACGAATCGGCTTGGCCAGCGAGGCGGCGGCACCAATGTAAGACGCAAACACACCGGGAGTCATTGATTCCACCATCCCCGGCGCCAGCGCGAACCACACCAGCACTGCGGTCGCGAGCCCTACCATGATCTGGATCACGGACACACTGGCATTGTCCGCCACCACCAGCTTCATAAACTGCTGGCGGTTGGCGTTACTGGCGGCCTGAAAGCGAGTATTTTCATAGTCGCATCCACCGTACATACGCACCACTTCATACCCGTTGATCGCTTCCTGGGTTACGTGAGTGACATCGCCCATGGTGTTCTGAATTCGATGGCTCAGCTTGCGGAACCGCTTGCCGACCACACGTACGATCAGGGCAATAATCGGCACGAACAGGAAGAAGGTCAGCGTCAGCTTCCAGTTCACCATCAGCAGATAGGTCAACAACCCCAATGCGGTGAAGGACGAGCGGATCATCACCTTCAGTGCCTTGGTAATGGAGTTGGTTACCTGCTCGACGTTATAAGCCACCTTGGAAATCAGGAAGGCGCCGGTGTAACGGTCGAAGTAGCTACTCGGGAGCTGGCCAATATGCTCGAACAGTTCGGTGCGCAATTGATGGATCACCGCCCGCGCCACGTAAGCCAGGCCGTAACTACCGACAAAATTGCCAATTGCACGCAAGATGATGATGACCAGCATGGTCAAAGGGACCAACCAGCGGGCGACGTTCTGCGGCATTTCCCCACCGGGGAAATATTTGGCGACAAACTGCGACAGAAAGCCCCTGCCCTCCTGAATGCCCGCCCCCACCGCATCGAGCAACAACTCGGTGACAGCGATCAGCACAACCTCCATGGAGGAAAACAGCATAAAGCCGAACACCGCAACCACGAACAGCGGCCACTGAGGTATGGCGTAGGAAAGCAAGCGACGATAAGTCTGCGCGCCGTGTTGGGGCTTCAATACGGGCTGGGGGGATTTATCCATAAATGTCTTGGCAGAGTGTTCCCCACGCTTAGAGTCACCAGCATGCCATGGGGCCAACAGGTGACTCCCGGGCAAGGTGAATTCCCAGCCCGGCGGTTCAACACTTTATAGATTACTGTTCGTCTGGCTGCCGGGTGGTGATACTGAGATGTACAAATCCCAGCTGCCCCGCGGCATCCATGGCACGAACCACCGCCTGATGTTGAGCGGTGGCATCGGCGGTTATGATAAGCGGGCGATTGTACTCGCCAGCAGATACTTCCGACAGTGCAGATTTGAGCGTGGTCAGTTTCTTGTTGATAAGCGCCCTGCCATCCACGGAGTAAGAGCCATCCGCATTGATCAGAACTTCAATGGTAGATGGTGGCACCTCCGCCTGGGGTCCGGCCGCCTCAGGCAGGTTCAGCTTGAGGTGGCTCTCTTTGGTGAAGGTGGTGGACACCATGAAAAAGATCAGCAGCAAAAACACCACGTCGATCAGTGGTGTCAGGTTTACCCCGTCCTGCTCGGTATTCTGGCGACGAAATTGCATCAAGTGCTCCCGGATATAACGTCAAGCACTCAGGCGGTTTCGATACGGCGATCGCTGTGCAGGGCGTCCACCAGCTTTACCGCTTCCTGCTCCATGGTGACCACGATGGAGTCAACACGGCGCTGGAAGTAGCGGTGCGCCATCAGCGCCGGAATGGCGACGGTCAGGCCTGCAGCAGTTGTGATCAGGGCTTGGGATATGCCGCCGGCAAGCACCCCGGCGTTGCCGGTGCCTTCCAGCATGATCGCAGTAAACACCTGGATCATCCCCACCACGGTACCCAGCAGGCCAATCAACGGTGCCACTGCAGCGATGGTACCCAACACATTCAGAAAACGCTCCAGCTCGTGTACCACCTGACTGGCGGCCTCTTCGATGCTGTCTTTCATGACTTCACGGCCGTGACGGGAATTGGACAGGCCGGCGGCGAAAATACGACCAAGCGGGCTGGAATCCCGTAATTCCTTAATTTTCTCTGTTGTCAGTTGATTGCTCTTCAACCCCCTCCAGACTTCACCCAGAAGGCTACGCGGCGCAATTTTGCGCTCATTCAATGTCCACAGGCGCTCAATGAAAATAGCGATTACCGCAACAGAACAGAGCAGGATTGGCAGCATCAACCAGCCGCCGCTTTTTATAATTTCTAACACGTTTTCTTTGCCCCAAAACAACGGAACGGAATATGACCGAACCTTGAACGTAGCGAATTCAGGTCGTGGCCGGTGACTCTACCACAGGTCTTGGCGCCGGCTAAGAGGGACTTCGGCATGTTTTTCATCCCTGTGATCAGTGTTCCACAACAATCTCCGCTTCAAACCCTCGCAAAATCAGGTATTGACGCTGCCATCCCACTCTCCCACCCGAGCCCGAAACGAGAAAGGCCGCCCTCAGGCGGCCCTTCATATGGTTCACGCACCCGCGTTTACTTGCCGGGACGCTCTGGACGTTGCGGCTTCTCGGGGCGTTCGACCTTTTCAGCGCGCATAGGCTTTTCCGGGCGATCAACTTTCGCGACACGCTCTACCTTCGCCCCCTTCTCTGCGCGCTCTGCGTGAGCCAAATCTCGCGCGGCGTGTTTCTCCGCACGCATGGCATCGCGAGAATCGCGGCGTGCCAGTTTCTCGGTCATTTCCGGGCGATTGGAGTGAATACCACTGACAATTTCACCCAGGTTAACGCCGAGCTCTTTGGCGATATTGCCCCACCCCATACCATCTCGCTGGCGCATACCCAGGATTTGATTGACGTAATACTCGGCACCCGGGGCGATCTCGCCGTCCACTTCGCCTTCAACGGGCTCAACCTCATACATACCGGCAAGCTTTTCAGCAAGTGCCATGGTAATCAGAACGTTTCCGTAACCCATACCAGCGTGACCGCCTTTCCCCTCTTCCATTTCAGGCAGGTCTTCAGGAATCTCCAGCTCAGTATCTTCGACATTGACGTCTTCACCTTCCGGCACTGGCTCTACAAAATGAATGCTCCCATCGCGCAGGCCTGCCACGATTCGCTTCGACTCCTCTTCACTTCCAAAGAAGTGACTGAAGTAGCCGGCAATACGGTCGCCCGGTACGGTTGATGCCATCTCTACCACTTCGGTTTCGGTAGAATCCACATCTGGCATATCGTCTGCCCACACCAGGGGCACACTTGCCAGCGCAGCGATCACAGCCGCCAGTGCAGTCGATTTATACGGAATCTTCATTGCTGGTTTCTCCAGTTAACTTCAATTGCGCCCACGACAGAAAACGCAGGCATCACATCGGTTTCTAATCGGACTTCTGAGCGGCTGTCACTCGCCCGGACGGTAACTGAGCTGAAAGCCAAACCCCTGATCTGGGCTCCCATTCGCAAGCCCCAGGTAGCCATAGACAACCGCACTCCACTGCGCGGTAAATTTGTGGCTGTAATACCCGAAGACTTCAGCCTGGGGATCACTGGCTGATGTCGCCGCCTGCTGATAGTCCAGGGAGGCGCCAACACTGGCGGCCTCACTTAAGCGATACCCGGTACCCATTGAGGTAGACCAGACGTCACGCAACACTACATCCGGCAGGTCGCCTTTATACTTTCTGGCGATTGTGACAAACGGAGTGAAGTCATCCACCACAGTAAACACTTCAGCCTGCAGGGTGTAATCCGTCTCCCCGGTACCAAGCCCCTCGCCTTCGTCTGCCAGGGGAATCTTGTATTTGGCGGAGAGATCCACGAAAAAATTCTGGGCAACAGGTTCCAGACTGTATGTGCCGGTAAGCCAAAGATCGCCGAGCCCGGAAGCACTGGTCAAAGCGACTTCATCAGTACCGGCGTTGCCATTTCCATTTCCGTTACCGTTGCCGTTGCCATTTCCTGGCCCCACAACCAAGCCGCCATCACCGCCCGCAACCACGCCTCCCGGACCCTCGATCGAGGTCCACGGCAGTGATGCCTTGAACGTCCAGCTCGCATTCGGCGAATAGCTTGCAGTGAACGGCATTGAAACAATTTCAGTTTCCGCTGTATCGCCGTAATCGCCACTGCTGACGTCAGTGCCGAGGGAGTATTTCCACTCTGCGGCGAAACCGACATTCGAAAGCGATAACCCCGCCACAGCCAAGGTTGCACCGATTAAATGATTGATTTTCATACCGCTAATCAAACCACCGTTGCTGAAGAATGACGGCACCATAGCACCATCGTAGAAGCCAAAACCTTGATCGAACTCTCAGCGACAGCCCCTCAGACCGGCGTTTCCTCATCAAAACATCACCCCGTGTGCCGCTGCACAAAGCCGCCATGTACCTTGTCACATGCCTGCGGCGCATTGGCTCACCACACTTTCCCGCTCATCGGCAAACCAGAACCTTCCCGCCGCCCGAGCACACTGTAGACGGGGCTGCCCCCGATTTTGCGACCAGAGAAACGCAATGGCGCCAAGGTCTGCTGTATTGAATAGATGAATTCCACTCTGGGTGAAGCGGCGGACAACGTCGGGATGGGGATGCCCAAAATGATGGCGGAAGCCGGCACTGAATACCGCATTGCGAGGGCTGGCCCAGTGAATCAGATCGGGAGAGGATGACGTTCGGGAGCCATGGTGGGGGGCGATCAGCACATCGACCGGCTCAAAATCCGGGAAGTTTTTGACCAGTTGCTTCTCTGCTTTACGGGAAATATCCCCGGTCAACAGGATCCGCACACTCCGCCAGGTGAGCAGCGCCACACAGCTGTGGTCGTTCTCTTCACCACTGATACCCGCGCCACTCGGCCACAGCCATTGCAGCTCCATCTCACCCAGCAACAGGTGTCGACCCGCAACACAACTATCACTGCTGGAGGCGGCGACCAGTGGTTGCAAGCGTTTGGGTAACTCACCGGGCGCCACAAGCCGCACAATACCCAGCTGTTCAGCCAACCCCTCTACCCCGCCGGCGTGATCCCGATCTCCGTGACTTACAACCAGCGCGTCCACCTGCCGCCATCCCTGCGCGGTGAGGTAGGGAGCAACGATTCCCCCACCTGCACTCCATCCACCGGGGGCCGCATCCCCGGCATCAAATACCAGACTGCTGTCTTCGGTGGTCGCCACAACTGCCAAGCCCTGCCCTACATCCAGAACTGTGAGCTCAAATCGGGGCTGCGTCTCCCGCTGCCACTGAGTGAGCCCCATCAAAACCACGGGGATCAAACACCACCCAAGAATCCGCCCTGGAAACCCTCGCGGCATCAACAGAAGCACACTGGCCAGAGCCGCCAAACCCGCCAGCGCAACACCCGGCACCGCCATTGACTGCCAGCTCGGCAGATTGCCGTCGACCGCCAGAAGAAAGCGCAGCAGCCATTCCAATTGCCAGTCAGCCAGCTGCCATAAAAGGCCGGAAAATCCACCCACAGGCACCAGGGCGCCCATCAGGACAAGCGGCAGTATCACCAGAGCCAACCAGGGAATTGCAATGAGATTTACCAGCAAAGCGCTGGCACTGACACCGGAAAAGATGACCAGGGATGGCACCATCAACCCCAACAGAACGCACCACTGAGCAGAGACCGCAGCGTGGACCTTACCAACGATGGACCCAGCCTGCCGGGCATGCGCAGACGTTTCTGCCCGGCCCTGAAACCTCAGTAGCAACACCGCTACGGCGATAAAGGACAACCAGAAACCTGCATTGAGTACGGCCAGGGGTTGCCACAACAAAACCAGCGCGAGCGCCAGGGCAAATGCCAGGCCCGGGTCAACACGTCGTCTCGCGACCACTGCTGCAGTCGCCACCACGACCATAACCAGAGCCCGCTGGGCAGAAAGTGGCGCCCCACTAAGCAGTGTATAAACTAGCGCTCCGCCTATCGCCGTGATCCCGGCGAGCGGTAAGGGGTTGTGCGCGCGCAATATCCCCGCAACACGCCCAAGCGCGCCCCCCAGCAGCAGGAAGAAACCAGCAACCATCCCTACATGCAGCCCCGAGATTGCCAAGAGGTGGGCGGTTCCGGTGCGCTTGAGCAACGCATTCGTGTCCGTATCCAAGCCACTCCTGTCTCCCAACAGCAGAGCCCTAATCAACCCACTCCGCTGCAACCCCTGCCCGGAAACCCGATCCCTGAATGTCTCCCGCAAGGTATCAACGCCACCACCGGCCTGCACAAACGTTGGCAGCTGCCCCTTATCGCGTACATAACCGGTGGCGTAAATGCCCTGCTGTAACAACCAGGCTTCATAGTCAAAGGTGTGTGGATTAACGCTGCCTCTGGGGCGCTTCAACCGCACACTCATTTTCCAGCGACTACCGGCGCGGAGCCTGGACGACAGTTTCTGGTCTACCCGGTACCAGCTCAGCAACAGGTGCTTACCAATCAAATCCCGCTGGTCCGTATCGACTACCCTCGCGCGAAAGCGACTGTCGACAAGCCCTCTGGCCCCACCAGGGGGGCCGAAACGGGCAGCCGCGGGAGAAACCTCGGGGAGGTCTTCAACTTCCAGGGTGACACTGTGGTCAGACCCGTTCAGCGCGAGCGGCAAGCGCTCGGAAAGCGCATGGTGGTTGGCGTTTAACGCCCAGCCACAGCCAAACAGAAACGGCAACAGCAAGCAGCCAAGTCCGCAGGGCAACCGGTTTGCCAGCCCGAGCCAACCGCCAATACCCACGGTCAGCACCACGCAAACAAGACCGAAAAGCAGTGCTACGGCACCACCCGCGCTCCCCGGCAGTGTCGGCAAAAAGGCAATAGTTGCAATCCCCACCGCCAGCGACCACAACGCGGCCACCGCCCAACTCACTCCCTTCACCTCGCCTCCCGAAATCCATTTCTGACAGCCGCCAACTGGCGACAACGGCGTTCCTGCCTGCTTCCGCGCCATATTAGACGGGGGATTAAAGCGAAGCAGGTATCAGGCATCAAGCTTTCGAGACCAGCGAGTCCTTACCTGTCTTTACCTTATATCCAGAAATTACGACCTCCAGACCGCAACAAAACTTACACAAACCTTTCATCTTTCACATGTTTGTAACATTTCAGAAGCAAACTGCGCCGCAACTGAACGACTGCTTACCCTTTTTCACATCTACGAGACCATCCAATGAAAAAGACAGCTTTGACTCTGGCGCTGACTGCAACCCTACCGGCCTTCGCAAATGCCGAGGTTTTCACTTTCTATGGCAAGGCGAATGCGTCTTTCCAGTCCGCAGATGAAGGTGCAGGTGCCAACACCGATATCAAAAGCAATGCTTCCCGTCTCGGAGTGAAGGGCGAATTGCCGCTGGATAATGGCCTCAAGGGCATCTACAAGATGGAATATCAGGTAGACATCGATGGAGAAGCCGATGAGGTTCTCAGCCAGCGCAATATCTACGCCGGCCTGGAAGGTGGCTTCGGCCAGGTCATCGGGGGGAAATTCGACACCCCGCTGAAGATGGCACAAAAAAAAGTCGACCTGTTCAATGACCTGGAAGGCGATATCAAGAGCCTGGTCACCCGCAACGACAACCGGGTATCCAACAACCTGCAGTACACCACACCGTCCTTCGCCGGTTTCAAGGCTGCTGCCGCCTATATCAGCAACAAGGATGCCGAGATCCTCGACAGTGACGGCAATCTGGTGGACACCCGTGATAACGGTACTTCCCTGTCTTTCGCCTACGACAACAACGGCGTATATCTGGCGTATGCCTATGACCAGGATGTAGAAGCCAATGACTGGAACGTGAGCCGTATGGTCGCCCAGTACGACCTCGGCAACCTGCAAGTCGGCGCCCTGTATGAAGAACAGGAAAAGGCAGACAGCAGCAAACAGGATGGCTGGATGACGTCGGTTGCCTACAAGATCAACAACTGGACCGCAAAGGCACAATACGGGCAGTCCGACATCGTCAAGACTGACGGTGAGACTTTCAGCCTGGGACTGGACTACAAACTGTCCAAGGCCGCGAAGGTGTTCACCTTCTACACCGACGAAACCGCTGCGGACAACTATGAGCGCAGCTACTTCGGTATTGGCACGGAATTCAAATTCTAAAAAGCAACAAAAAGGGCACAACTTCCGGTGTGCCCTTTTTGTTTCACGTTTGGTTGTCCTGTTGCAGGAGCTTGCCCGGCCTGCCGACGAACATTTGCCGCGGCCAGGCCCGTTCGCCTGCATGTGGGCCCTGCAAACAGTGCCGTTTAACCGGCAACCCTCTTCGCCCCGCGCGCGGCATGCAATTTCTTGTAGCTTTCAATCAACCGCAGATGTTTATCGAGTCCTTCCAGCTGCATATTGGTGGGCGTCAGGCCATAGAAGCGCACACTACCGTCCACGGAACCTGCGACCGCAGCCATGGTATCCGCCCCGAACATGCGGCGGAAATTCACCATGAAATCATCCAGCTCCAGCTCATCGTCCAGCGCAATTTCCAGCACAGCCTGCACCGCGCGGTAAAAGAGACCTCGTTCGACGGTGTTGTCGTTGTACTGCAAAAAGGCTTCGACCTGCTCCAGCGCCTCCTCATGTCGCTGTAACGCGAGATAAATCAGTAATTTCAATTCCAGAACGGTCAGCTGGCCCCATACGGTATTCTCATCAAACTCCACGCCGATCAGGGTGGTGATGGTCTCGTAGTTGTCGATCTGGCTCTCTTCCAGACGCTCCACCAGGTCTTGCAACTGGTCTTCATCCAGGCGATGGAGATTCAGAATGTCTTCCCGATAATCCAATGCTTTGTTGGTGTTGTCCCAAATCAAATCTTCTACCGGGTACACCTCGGAATACCCGGGAACCAGGATACGGCATGCCGGCGCTCCCAGTTCCTCATAGGTCGCCATGTACACCTCTTTACCCATTTCCTCGAGAATAGCGAACAACCGGTCTGCCTCGGTTTCGTTCGTATCCCCGTGGTCACCTGAAAAATCCCACTCAACGAACTCGTAATCCGATTTGGCGCTGAAGAAACGCCACGACACCACACCGGTGGAGTCAATAAAATGCTCCACAAAGTTGTGCGGCTCGGTTACCGCCAGGCTGTTAAAGGTGGGGGGGGGCATATCATTCAGTCCTTCAAAGCTGCGTCCCTGCATCAGCTCTGTGAGACTGCGCTCAAGCGCCACATGCAGACTCGGATGCGCGCCGAACGAGGCAAATACACCACCCGTGCGCGGATTCATCAGGGTCACGCACATCACAGGGAACTGGCCACCAAGGGACGCATCCTTGACCAGTATCGGGAAACCCTGTTTCTCCAGCTCAGCTATACCTTCAACAATATCCGGGTATTTTTCCAGCACCTCGCGGGGGACATCCGGCAGCGCCAGTTCTTCCTCTAGAATCTGCTTTTTCACCGCCCGCTCAAATATTTCAGAAAGGCACTGTACCTGGGCTTCAGGGAGAGTATTGCCCGCACTCATACCATTACTGAGAAAGAGGTTTTCAATCAGGTTGGAAGGAAAATACACATTCTGACCATCGGACTTGCGCACAAACGGCAGCGCGCAGATGCCCCGGTCAATACGACCAGAGTTGGTATCAATCAGGTTCGAGCCAGCCAGCTCACCTTCCGGGTTGTAGATCGCGAGGGTGTAGTCGTCCAGAATGCCGTCCGGCAACTCGTCGTGTTCCATAAGCCCGAACCATTTTTCATTCGGGTAATGTACATATTCGGCATTGGCGATTTCCTCACCAAAGTACTGATCGTTGTAGAAGAAGTTACAGTTCAGACGTTCGATAAACTCGCCCAGTGCGGAACACAGCGCGCTCTCCTTCGTCGCCCCTTTGCCGTTGGTAAAACACATGGGGGACGCTGCATCACGAATATGCAGAGACCAGACATGGGGCACGATATTGCGCCAGGACGCGATCTCGATCTTCATCCCGAGGTCCGCAAGGATCTTCGTCATATTGGCGATGGTCTGCTCCAGAGGCAGATCCTTGCCCTCAATGAACGTCCGGTGCTCCGCATCCGGCGCGACCATCAATAGTGCCTGAGCGTCCTCCGCCAGATTGTCCACCACTTCGATCTGGAAGTCCGGCCCGGTCTGGATCACCTTTTTGACGGTACAGCGGTCGATTGACCGGAGTATGCCCTGACGGTCCTTCTCTGAAATATCTTCCGGCAGTTCCACCTGAATCTTGAAAATCTGGTTGTAGCGGTTTTCCGGATCCACAATGTTGTTTTGTGACAAACGGATATTGTGGGTCGGGATATCCCGTGACAGACAGTACACCCGCACGAAATAAGCCGCACACAGGGCGGAAGACGCCAGGAAATAGTCAAACGGACTCGGCGCCGACCCATCCCCCTTATAGCGGATGGGCTGGTCTGTAATGACCGTAAAGTCATCGAATTTAGCTTCGAGACGCAGGTTATCGAGGAAGTTGACGTTGATTTCCATGGAGACTACCGAGGTATGAGAATTTGGCAAGCTATCAAGCTGAGGCGCGGCATTATCCAGAATTTAGGGTAGTTCGTCTCGCTCTGTTTGAGTGAATGGAATTGCATGTATGAACACGCAGGGCCAATTGATATAGAGCCGGTATATGAACAGACAAACAACCCCAGCTTGTATTCAGGGAACCTCTTGGTCGGTGTCCAGGATGGATAATATTGTTCAGGATTACCTTATTTTAGGCATAGGGAATTAACTGAGGCGGGTTTCAAGTATTTACTCGAATCATGCGGAACTCATTAGTTTTTAAACTGGAAACGAGCCACTTTCGATATATCGACCTTTGGCAAACCGTAATCGGTACGCAAGAAGAATATATATTCTCCTTGCGGCCAGGCATCAAGCATCCCAGATAGATCTGGCAACGGGGCTCATAACACCAAAATATACATTGTGTACATCATTGTAATTTTTTTTCGGCATTTCATATCCGAGGTAGCCCTTAGTCATCAGAGTCCACATGGATTCCGCCAAGGTTAGGTTGACGTCTTCAAAGGACTTAGTGAAATTCTCATCGACATCATGACGATAGAACTCCCAATCATGAATGATATAGGCAGGACCACATTCCCACGGTTCCAGACCGGTTAAAACCTGAGCGAGCAAGGGTATACTTCCTCCATCGGTGGTCATGGAACCGGGTTCAATTATTTCACTTTCTCCATTACCCAGGTTTCTAATATATTTGAATGGATCATGAGGATCCGGCACGTAATTGAACAGACCGGGACCAATCCATTCAAGAGAAAACTTTCCGGCAAACTCTCCGGTATTTAAATTTTCTACGAACTGCTTTTTACGGCGCTCCATCCTTTGCCGCATAAAATCCTGGCTTGGCATATCCACCTCCTGTGGAAATTAAAAACTTCAGAAATTGATAACTGACCTTGAATAACCAAAACACTTTAAACAACATCTTTAAACAACAATATTTACCGAAGGAAACTAGAAATATCCCCCGGAATATAAAAATGTTTAAAGTCTTAATATAAAACCCTAAAGAAAAAAAGCAGATGCTGGAATTTGACGAGGTGGAATATGATTCCCGAAGAATCAAAAGTCAACGCCAATTTTCACAAGTTATAATCAACGCCAACATACAGAAACCGGAGAAAGTATTACAGGCCATATCACTTACCCCATTACAAGAAATTACATACATTCAAGTTTACACGCCATTTCCCAACCCATCTAAAGCATCAAACCAGACACGTTCAAAAATACGAATACTTACCCGCCAATATAAAATTGATTAACCCCAAACAAGCTAGCTAGATAGTTATCCCTGTAGTATTTTGTCTGCGCATAACTGGGCGACACAAAAATAGCAATCAATTCGTTCAGATAATAATAAGTTGGACCGTCCCCTGCGCCATCAAGCCCAATGTAGTAATCACGTTTCAAGCCGTAAATACACAACGCGAATTTCGCGCTGTGTATGTAAAGGTGTATGTAATACCAATGTCATTACATTTATAAATATGCGCCACATATAAGGTGCCATACGCAATGGAGTGTAACTATGAAACACCATGGAATTGTCCAACCGCGGGGTTTAAACGAAAGCTGTCCCGCCAATCGATCTATCAATGAACACGCCGCGGAAGCGCAACGCTTTGGCAGGCTGTTCCCCCATCTACCTCGTCTGATTTCCAATCCAGACGACCTGGAAGCCGTAGGTCAGCGCGGCGGAGTGATGGATGCCGACCACGGCTCACTCGGCGCGACCACGACGCCTCTCGGATACGTATTTTTCGGCCAGTTTATCGACCACGATATCACGCTCGACGTGACATCCAGTTTCAATAGAATTAATGATCCCTCCGCAACCCGGAACTTCCGAACCCCGGCACTGGACCTTGACTGCGTCTACGGATCGGGCCCGGAGGCAAGTCCCTACCTTTACTATCAGGCCCCGGACAACCCTACTCCCCGCCAGGCTGAAATAAGAGGCAGACACCTGCTCACAGACGGCGACGATCTTGTGCGAGCCCCCAGCGCTCCCGAAGGTAATACGAAAAGGGCAGCCTTGATCGGCGATCCTCGCAACGATGAAAATCGGATGGTTTCACAGATCCAGCTTGCCATGCATTACTTCCACAATGCCGTAGTGGATTATGTATTGAACAAAAAAAAGGCAAACAACGAGAGTACGGAAGACGAAGGGATATTTGAGGAAGCACAAAAAATTGCCCGCTGGCACTACCAGTGGGTGGTAGTGAATGACTTTCTGCCGCGCATGGTTGGCAAGGAGCTGGTGGTCGATATTCTCAGTAGAGGCCCCAAACTTTACTGCATAAAAAACCAGCCTTATATACCCGTAGAATTCGCTGTTGCTGCCTATCGCTTTGGGCACACCATGGTTACCAGAACCCTGAACTACAACAGTTCACATTCAGGTGTTGAGCTATTCGGCAGCGAGCTGGGACAAGGCTTTACTGTCAACAACGCCGGTATAGCAGACATGTCATTGTTTTTCGGCCCCGGTGCCCAAACCGCTGGTGCGGTAGACATCCTGATGCAGAGTGATTTGCTGGACCTACCATTTATGTCACCAGACACACCCGCACATATGCGCTCGCTGGCCACACGCAACCTGCTGCGCGGACAATCATTTGGTTTGCCTTCTGGCCAGGAAGTTCACGCGCACGTCTGCGAGGTACTGGGCGAACACCTTCCTGCTCCGGATATGCATATGCTTGACATGCCAGAAGCGCTGGTCAACAACACTCCCCTGTGGTTATACATACTGGCTGAAGGAATGCTCTCCGGTGGACAGAAACTCGGTCCAGTCGGCGGTCGTATCGTGGCGGAAGTACTTATCGGCGTACTGGAGAGTGATAATACAAGTTACCTCGGCGCGGATCGTAGCTGGCGGCCGACACTGCCCTATTCGGGAGATGTCTGGGATATGGAAGCGCTGATCAACTTTGCCAACATGCCCAGTTAGAGGGTTTTTCTCTTTAAGTAGTAAACTGGTGCCGGGAATACTCGCATCCCCGGCACCAATCAGGCAGAGTCATTACTCTCGCGGCAGACTATCTATATCCAGATCCATCCATACCAGATGGTGGTCAGACGATATCACCGGATATCCCTCCCCTACCAAATCCCATCCCTCCTGGCCTTCCGCCGGCCAGAAGACAGAAGCGCAGCGAGGCGTGATGCCGTGTTTTGATGGCAACACATAATCGAGTCGCAGGTTACCCGAACCCTTGGGGTTAAAGTCACCGGTATCGTAAGCCGGATTACCGCGGTGTCCCACATTCACATAGCCCGCGGACTCCGCATCTCGCCTTGCCCCATCACTCCCAGGCGGACGGTCCTGAGCGATATCCGGGTGCTTCAATAATTGCCAGATGGCATTGTTTCGCGTATCCCCATCGTAGGGGTCTGCGTTGTAGTCGCCGAGAATTACAAAACGGGCCCCCATCTCCAGGGCCCCGTCACGGCCCTGGTCATCATAAAAATAGTTCTCACCGCGGACATAATCAGCCCAGAACCGGATCTCATCGTGGTTGCGCCGGCCATTGCGGTCTTCCGGCCCATCGAATACCGGGGGCGTTGGGTGTGCCGCCAGAATATGCAGGATTTCGCCATCGACATTGACCGGTATATCCCAATGGCTCTTACTCGACAGACGCAATTGCTTTTGCGCTTCTGGGGGATAGTAGTCAACCGGAATCAGGGCCCCGGGCATGTCCTTCCATAAAAAATTTTGGAAGGTTCGGATACCTGTGGTTTCTATCGGGTACCTGGAAAGCAATAGCATCCCGTACTGACCCGGAAAGGCACCGTAACCATACGCGTCTTCCGGCTCGCCCAATCGACCATCACCATCCAGATCCAGCGCGCTGTCGACACCGGTGTTGGCGCTCGCGAAGTAACGGTACGGATACTCGATTGCCTGCTGATGCCGTTGCGCCACAGACAGGTAGTTTTTCTGCAGCAACTCCGCCGCCTTACCTTCACGATCACGGTCCACCTCATTCAGCAGAAGAATGTCGGGCCGAACACGCTGGATAATTTCACTGACGGCCTGAACTTGTGGGCTATCACGTCCCGCCAATTCCCTCAGTAAATCACCCTCGCCAGGACGGTTAAGAAACGCGTTAAAAGTGGCTACCCGCACAGCCCCATCACCAACAGCACCGTAGCCGGTCAACAAGGGACAGGGGGTTGCCGCATGTACCTTCGCTTCTGCCACTGCAGACTTGCCGCCACTCGCCTCCGCCGAACCGGTAGCAAATACTGCGAAAAAAATACTGCCCACCAGAGCAACGGGGCTGTGCAGGTTAATAGTTCTTTGCATGGAATCGCGTTCTCGATCGGCTGGTAACTGCGCTATATACTGGCAAAACAATACTGCAATAGTGAGACAGTATCGGCGTGGGATTGGTGAATCAGGTCTGCATTGCCTTTTGACGGCTCGACATATCGATCATGCATCGGCGCCGTCTGTTCATTGAATTGTTGCAGGGTTGCCTCGTATTCCCGTCCGCGCTCCCGAACATCCCGCGCCAGGCGTCGCTGTCGCCGGGTTGCCTCGTCACAGGCTACGAATACTTTAAAGTCAAAACTCTGTTGCAGTTCCGCCGCATGCAAGATCAAAATGCCATCCACCAGAACAACAGGCCTCGCAGTCAGCTCCACCACCTCGGGCTTGCGCCTATGGGTTGTGAAATCGTAAGTGGGCATATGGATCGTGCGTCCGGCACGCAGATCCGATAACTGCTTCGCCAGTAGTGCAAAATCAATGGCCTCGGGCACATCAAAATTCGTTATCCCTTCCAGCCCCCTGTAGTAGTTATCCTGCAGGATCAGAAGGCAATTATCTTCGCCCAACTGTTCGTAAACCGCTTGCGCCAATGTTGTTTTTCCCGAACAACTGCCCCCGGCGATCGCTATAATCTGTACTTCCATCGGTCGATTTCAAGTCCGTTCATTTGCTGTTGTAAAAGCGTGCACCAACATCACCGAGACCTGGTTTGATATAGCCATCTTCGACAAGCTCATCATCACAGGAAACCGCATACAGGTTTACATCTGGATGCGCCTCTCGAAACAGGTCCTTACCCAGTGCAGATGTAACAATACTGAGAAAAGAAATATCCCGACACCCCATATCTTTCAAACGACTGACACTGGCAATGGCGGTATCGCCGGTAGCGATAATCGGGTCCATTACAAACACGGCAGTATCTGACAGGTGACCAGGCGTTTTGCAGTAGTACTCCACCGTATTATTCAGGAACTTGTCCCGGTAAATACCGATATGACCAACCGAGCTTTTAGGCCATACGTGCAGTATCGCCTCCAGCATGCCATTCCCTGCGCGCATCACCGAAATCAGACTGATCTCCTTGCTTACCTTCCTGACGGTGGCTGTGGAAATGGGGGTACAAATTTCTCGTTCAGAGAAAGGTAATTCCGACGCGGCGGCGAAAAACAGCTGCACACTCAGCTCACCGATAATACGCCGGAATGTATCCGGTTCGGTCTCCGCTTGCCGCAGGGTACCCAGTTTATCCATCATGATCGCGTTATTGACCAAGCGTAGTGTCATAAAGACTCCAACTAAAAGACAGTTCCGTCGCTGATAAGGGAAAGTGGTGGCGATAGATCCCCTCGCCGCTCGCAGGCAATTCGTCTACCGGCTGCCCAGGTGCCGCCTTCAAGTACCTTTGCAAGGGGGAAATCTTCCGCGCGGAATCCCAGTTGGTCTACAATCTTTTCCGCTATGGCATCCAATAAACAGATGGTCAATGCACGCCACTCGATCACCAGCTCCGATTCGACAGCCAGAGGGGCATCTGCCAACGACGGATTCCGCAACTCCAGCAAGCCTGTATCGATCAGCAGACCTCCGTTCCGATATTCAGCGAGAGCCGTTAGTTCATTAATACCGGTAACCTCAAATCCAGCCAGTTCCAGGCACTCGATCAGGGAGTAACTGAGCCACTGACTCAGCTTGTGAAATGGCACCAGGCTCTCCACCCCTTCGCCAAACGGTGCGTAATACCAGGTATCACCGAGATTCCGGGATTCCCATTGCACCCGCGACGGCCAGATATCTCCGAATGCTTCAAGAGTACAGCCAAGTACGGCACTCGCCGGAATCGATTCACCGAAACTTTCCAAAAGCAGCGTGGCGAGGTCACCAGGAGACTGAGTGGGAAACAACTCCGGTTTGGTCTCCATCGCACTCGCAAGGTTGTGTAGCAGCGCAACCCTCCCGGACACACCTTCCAGTGGGTTGCTACTGTGCACCTGGAAGGCCGATCGGAATCGATCTTCGCTCAAACTGCCCAGCCCCTGAAGATTGCAGGAGTACGGAATACCTCCGCCGAATACTCCATTGAGAAAGCTGTCGAGTGACGCCAACCCCAGGCCCTCGGAGCGCCCTATGGATTCGCCCTCCGCGGTACGATAACGCCAGCGACTACCGGCCCCTGCATCGAGAAAGACAGAAGGCACCATCAGGTCAAAGCCCATCCGCGCACGCTGTGCCGGGGCCAGCGCATTCATCAGCTCTCGCAGTCTCAACAGGGCTCGCTGTTCGCCCACCTCAAAATGCCGCCACCGGCTATGATAGGGCACGGCAAAATCGGGGTAGCGCTCCCTGATCGTATCGATAACATACAGCACCGTCGCATCAAAGCGATCATAGTTCACCCTAAAACAGGTTTGACCATTCAGTGAACGCTCCAGAATACGGGCGCACTGAGTGCGAATGGCAGATGTGCTGAACAACCAGCCTACCGCCGAATACTCTCCCGCTGTCAGCTGTCCGTAGCGAATCATTTTACCTCCAGCGCTCGGCCCTTGACATCCGCCAGTGCCGAGCTCGATTTCACTTCACCTTCGGTAAAATACCCCGCCGCTTTCTTTGCTTCGATTTCTACCCTGGCGTCATCAGGTATATATTCTTCGGGGATACTGACCCGGTTCACCACCTCGATACCACTGGCAACAATCGCATCGTATTTCATGTTACTCATCGAATGCAGATTGTGAATTTTTTTGATTCCAAAATAGTGCAATACGTCAGGCATCAATTCCTGAAACCGCGCATCCTGCACACCAGCGACACATTCGGTACGGGCAAAATAAGTCGCTGCGCTATCGCCGCCCCGCTGCCGTTTGCGAGCGTTATACACCAGAAACTTGGTGACCTCCCCCAGCGCCCGCCCCTCCTTGCGGTAGTACACAACAAGCCCAACCCCACCCTTCTGCGCCGTCCTCACCGCCTGTTCAATACCGTAGGTCAGGTACGGACGACAGGTACAGATGTCTGAGCCAAACACGTCAGAACCATTGCACTCATCGTGGACCCTGCAGGTGAGTTCTACGTCACTGTTGGCGAGGTCACCAATAGAGCCAAAAATATAGGCAGTACTACTGCCAATGGGGGGGAGCAGGACTTTCAAGTCAGAACGCGTTACCAGTTCAGGAAACATACCACCGGTCTCGCGAAACAGGATTTTCCGAAGTTCAGCTTCACTGACACCAAACCGTTCAGCCAGCCCCGGCAAATACCACACAGGATCTATGGCTACCTTGGTAACCTTTACCTCCCCCTTTGACGTCACAAATTTTTCATCTACCGGAAGACGCCCCGAGGCAATGGCCTCCTGGATTTCCGGCATTTTCAACCTGGCCTGGGTAATGGCGATACTCGGCTGGATATTGTATCCCTCGGCCAAAAAATCATTGAACGCGCCAGTAATATTGGCACCCCAGGGATCCAGAGAGATAATTTTTCCCTCCTCAAACCAGGAAGGCTGAAGTTGTACCTGCTCGGTGGGTTCCGTGTTCTCCAGATCTGGCCTGTGCCCCAATAACTGTCTACCAGAGGCTATAGACAATGCACGGTACACAGAATAGCTACCGCTGTGACAGCCAATACAATTGCGGCTTTTCGGATCGCTGACAGTACCGATGACCGGCCCACGCACCACTGGATCGCGGGCATACCAGTTGATCGCCGGCGTACTCCCCGGACTTGCCATAACGTGCGAAGTCAAACGTATATGATCTAAAACAGGTACCCCAGACTGCGGTATATCTTTATTATTCATCACCAATCCCTGGAAAATGTTTACTAAAACTCCTGATATCTTTACCGACGAATAACCAAACAATCAAATTCCGGGTCACAATACCCCCGTATCAGAGCTCGATTTCGTAATCAGGGTAATATCAGTCTACAACCATCAATAAAGGCAGATCATGGACATCGATCTTCTCAAACAAAAAGCTCGGGAACTTGCGCAAAATAGCTACGCTCCCTATAGCCAATTCCCTGTCGCTGCCGCCTTTTACGACCAAAACGGCAATATCTATGGCGGGGTCAATGTCGAAAACATGTCGTTCGGATTGACCATCTGCGCTGAGCGTAATGCTATATTTTCCGCCGCCACTACCGGCTGCCGAACCATCGATGCGATGGTGATCTATACCCCAACACCAGAGCCCACCATGCCCTGCGGCGCCTGCCGACAGGTAATATGGGAATTTTCGTCAGATGCAAAAATCATCGCAATCTGTGATAGCGAAAAAGAATCTGTGTTCTCGATTCGCGACCTACTCCCGGGTGCTTTTGTTCTCGAAACGAATACTCGCAACGACACCTGCTCCGACAATAACGCCAACAAGGAATAGCAGCCATGACAGCCGGTAAGCCCGCCAGTATCGATCTGAGTCGATTCTTTGATCCAGCGCAGCGCGATCAATTCTGCCGCCAGTTACTGGATTCCCTGTCAGAATTCGGCTTTGTCATTATCCGCAACCACGGTATCCCGATTTCCGAGTTTGAGCGCGCCTATCAGCTATGCACCGATTTTTTTGCGCTTCCACTCGAAAACAAGCGGAAATACGAATCCGGCAATGGCCAACGGGGTTATATCGGCCTTGGCAAGGAAACCGCCGCAGGCCAGTCCATCGGCGACCTCAAGGAATACTGGCACATAGGGCCAAACGCCGCCGTGGTACAACACCACGGTGAAAACTACCCGGAAAATACCTGGCCCGGGGAAATTCCGGAGTTCGAACCATTCTTTACCGGGCTCCATCAAAAGCTGGAAAGCGTGGCCGGGCATCTCGCCGAGGCCCTGGCACTGGCCGTTGGCCTTGAGCAGGACCACTTCAAAAACATGATCGCCGGAGGCAATTCGGTACAGCGATTAATCCATTACCCGGCACTTCGCGATGTGCACAGTCCTGGCGCCGTGCGAGCCGCTGCACATACTGATATCAATCTGATGACGCTGCTGATCGGCGCCACCGACAGCGGCCTGGAGTTGCTCGACAGGCATGGAAACTGGCTACCCGTGGAGCACCGCAGCGATGAAATCGTGGTTGATACCGGAGATATGATGGCGCGGCTCACCAACAATTACCTTCCCGCTACCACCCATCGTGTGGTCAATCCGAGAACCGCAGACCGACCGCGCTTTTCAATCCCCTACTTCGTCCATCCACGCAACAGCGTTTCTCTTGAGTGTCTGCCGCAATATCGAGATCTCGCCCCGTTACAACCCCCTATAACTGCAGGAGAATTTTTAACCCAGCGTTTGCGGGAAAACGGCTTTTAACAGAGCGACATCAGATGGACCACCCCGGTGCCAGCGCAATAAAAAAGCTGGCAATCGCCGCACTCATCAAGTTGGCAAGAAACGCAGCCAGCACCGCGCGCAGCCCCAACCTTGCCACGTCGTCACGCCGATTCGGCGCCATGGTTGCGAGCCCCCCCAACAGGATGGCGATGGATGAAAAATTGGCAAATCCGCACAAGGCAAAAGTGACCACTGCCTGAGTATGTAAGCTCAGCTGCTCTTTAACACCGGAGAACTCCACGTAGGCGAAAAACTCGTTCAGCACAAGCTTCTGGCCAATCAGAGACCCTGCTGTGGATGCCTCATCCCAGGGGACTCCGATCATAAATGCGATAGGCTGAAACAACTGCCCCAGGAGCCATTGTAGAGACAGCTCCGCAAACCCGAAGAGGCCCCCGAACCACCCCAAAACCCCGTTAAGCATCGCGATCAGTGAGATAAACGCGAGCAGCATGGCCCCTATATTGACCGCCAGGCGGAGACCATTCGTCGCACCATGTGCGGCCGCATCAAATATATTGCACCAGGATTCATGTAGCGGAGCCTCATCGTTCATACTGACCGTCAGAGCCACGGTCTCCGGAACGATCAATTTGGCCATAAGGAAGCCACCCGGGGCAGCCATAAAACTGGCGGCCAGAAGATATTTCAAGTCCACACCGAGACCGACGTAGCCTGCGAGCACCGATCCGGCAACACTGGCCATCCCCCCTACCATCACTGCGAAGAGCTCCGACTGAGTCATACTGCGGATGTAGGGCTGGATCACCACCGGTGCTTCTGTCTGGCTGACAAAAATATTGGCCGTGGCAGACATGGATTCGGCCCTGCTGGTCCCCAACAGTTTTTGCATGCCTCCACCGAGCACCCGAATGGTCCACCCCATGATGCCGAGGTAATACAACACTGCAATCAATGAGGAAAAGAATATGATGATCGGCAATACATTGAACGCGAAAATAAAGCCAATATTACCGCGCCCGATATCACCAAACAGAAACTCTATTCCGTTGGTGCCATAACTCAACACCTGGGAAATACCCGCGCTCATTGTATTCAGCACAGATTTACCAAATGGCACAAACAGCGCAAAGCCACCGATAAGAAACTGCAAAGCAAAGGCGATACCCACCGTACGAACGCTGATGGACGATCTCTGAGAAGATGCTAACAGCGCAAATCCAAGAAGCAACAACATACCAAGAAGGCTAATGAATATGGTCAATCTGATAGGCCTCTATATTGCTTTAGCTACGGTCTGCAACCAGGAATGTGGTCAAATAAAACAACGCCCCCAATGATGGCTGCTGCGGTAATGACACCGCAATCTCACGCATCATTGAGCCAATAAAATGAATATTCTTGGGGAAAATCAGTGCCGCCTGCGCACGAAAAAATACCGTCGCGCACAGTCGTCCTTTATTGTCAAAATAAAACTGGATCTCCCGCATGCATTTTGCATCGTCATCCGTGACATGGTCCGGCGATGGGTTGTTCGGGATTACGACAATCGCGCGTTTCGATTCTGGAAATTTGGTAAGGCAGTCGATCACGTTGGCGATCTTTTGCGGCATCTTGTCCCGATAGTCCCCCTGACCGCCACCCCTCAGCGTACTGAAATAGCGCTCTTGTTCGGGTTGCAGGACCTTGCCAAGATTCCAGGCACTGTAGGCTTCCAGTACCGCTCGAGGAAAAAGTTCTGTTTCTACCAGGAAGTCCGACATATCCAATAACTGGGCGTAGTTGTGCTCAGCGCCCTCGGCACTAACCGCACTCATCCGCTGCCAGGCATCGCGACAGGACATCGGCTTCACGAAGCTTCTCCAATAACCAGACTTTTCTCCACCAGGAACTCGTCAAGACAATGGATACCCTGCTCTTTCCCCAGTCCGCTTTGCTTTATTCCGCCGAATGGCAGGTTTCGGTGGAACAGCGCTGAACTATTCAACCCTATGGCGCCCGCTTCCAACCCGTCGGCGCAACGCATCAGACGCGCGCGATTTCGGGAAAAGGCATAGGCGGCCAGACCAGATTCCGTGTCATTGGCTTTGTGCATCACCTCCGCCTCGTCTTCAAAACGATAGATACAGGCCAGCGGGCCGAATATTTCTTCGCGACACGCACGCATACGGTCATCCATATCTATCATCACGCCGGGACGGAAATAGAAATCACCACGATCGCTGGGTTCACCACCGCACAATATCCGCGCACCTTTGGAAACGGCGTCTTCACATATCCCGGTGACACGTTCCAGTGCCGAACCCTGTATCAACGGGCCCAGGTCGCCATCACTGCCAAAGCGCAAACCTGCAACCATTTTTACCAGTGCCTCGGCAAATCTGTCGTGTAGCGCGGCATGAACGAAAATCCGGTTGGCGCCGACACAAATCTGACCGGTGTTGTAATACCGCGCATTGACAACACAACGCAGCGCAAGATCAAGGTCAGCGTCGTCAAATACAATAAACGGTGCATTGCCACCGAGCTCCAATGAAAGGCGTTTGACGCTATCTGCGCACTGTCGATAGAGCTTTTTCCCGGTGGCTGTTGAACCGGTGAAACTCAATTTGCGCACGCCTGTGTGGCCACAAAACGCACCGGCAATCCGTTCAGGTTCTGCGCTGGGCAACACATTCAACAGGCCACCGGGCAAGCCCGCGTCGGCACTGAGCTGCGCCAGTGCCAAAGCGGTCAGAGGCGTCAATTCCGATGGCTTGACCACACAAGCACAGCCCGCTGCCAGCGCCGCCCCCACCTTGACCAATACCGATGCAACAGGAAAATTCCATGGAGTAATACAGGCCACTACGCCTACCGCCTGTTTACTGGTCATCAAGCGCAATCCGTCGGGCCCAGCAAAGGCCTCGCCGGTAATACACGTGGCGCGCTGCCCATACCACCGCAACATATCCGCGCCGTGGCCCACTTCACTCAGGGCTTCACGCATAACCTTGCCGGATTCCCGGTGCAACATTGCCGCTAGTTGTGGTGCCGCCGCATCGATAGACTCCGCCCAGCGGGTCAATATCGCCGCACGCGTTGCCGGTTGCTCGGTGCACCAAAGGCGTTGAGCGGCGATGGCGGACTCAATCGCCACGAGTGCGTCCTGGTCATTTGCCGAGGCCACCTCGGCGATTGGCAGCCGGTCGATCGGGCTGCAGACAACAAAGCGATCATTTGCAGGCACGTCACGCCCACCGATCCACAAGTGCGAAGTAGCCAAGGTCATCGGCCGTACTCAGAAATAAAACGAATATTCGTTTTTGAGCACAGGCCATTCGTTCTGGAAGAACCGGCCCAGTCGCGCCACGCAATCCACCTGGGCTGACCCCCAACCATCGTGTACCGGCACATACCGCTCTTCCGCGTCCAGAAAATATTCCCTGTCCGCGCAAAAGTGCCAGGGCATATGGTCAAAGTTGCGCAGACCGATGGAGACTCTCCCCTTATCCAGGCGAGGCACGCTGTGGCGCCACCGAATGTTGTCAAAGATGATGGTGTCTCCAGCATTCAATACAGGAGAGACCCGGGTTTCACCCGCGCTCAGTTCGATGCCTTTTCCATCGTTCTCGTTCTGGACCACTAGCAACGAGACGTAACGGGGCAAGATACCTTCGAGCAATTGAAAATCCAGGGTCTTGTCACAGCGCCTGGTACGCAGGTATTCGCCGTCGAAATGCTCTGCCACCGGTTTGCTGCCGCTGGTGTAGCACTGATAATTCAACATGCAGCGTGAACCGGGGGAAACCCTTGAACCGGTAAATTCCGACAGCAGCCCGTTATGCGCCCTGAGCAATGCATTAATACTGGGGAAATCGGTGTGCGCTACGGTGGGAAAAGGACTGATGGATTCCGCAATCATCATTGCGTGGCTGACGCGGGACTCGCTGTGGTCTGAAGGATACACACTGTGATCCAAGAGGTTTTGTTCGGTATAGACCCGATCGATCAGTGACTCTACTTCATTTTTTATCGTATCCAGTTCTGCTCCGCTGAACTGATTACGCAATATCAGATATCCCCTGGACCCCATCATCTCTGCCACAGTACTCATATTCACGTCCTGATTCCGCAGGTGGGGCAACTTTCTCCCAGCTCGCGGGGCATATTCCTTATTGTCTTCAACGAGATCTATACAATAAACATACCTAAAATGGCGACAGGTCGGATGGTGTCGGCAGAAAAAGCGGTAATGATTGGGACGAATCAAACACTGCCGTTATCTGGAAGTGTCAAAGACAACCGCTTTGGGAAATGGCACCGTTTACTTTGCGCCCCGAAAATGGGCAATTTACGCCCCACGCCACACCAATTGGGTGCAACACAACACTACTGAGCATTCAGTTCAGATCCTTTAACCCCCATAGCCGGTCATTTCCAGATAGCCCTGCCCTATATGGCTACCGCGCACCGAAACCGGTCCCTCCCAGTAGCGCAATACACCCGGGTTCCAGTAATCCCCATCCCGGGACCGAACCTCCAATGCTAATTCCGCAGACGGTACCAGTAATTGCCACACCACCGGCACCGCGCCATAGCGGCTGTGCCGAAATTCCCTGGGCTGCAAACTGAATTCGTCTGGCCCCAGTGCTTGCGCGCGACCATCGGCAGCAACCAGAGTGGCCGCATAAAAATCTTTGCTACCGCGCACCCGGAACGCCATCAGATGTCGACCATCGTCGAGATGCAGGATCATCCAGTCCCACCCCTCCTGATCCGGCTGCAAGTATTGACTGCTCCACTCGCGGTCGAACCAGCCCTGCCCGCTCACGTCAAATCGCTGGCCATCAATCTCGATTGCACCGCCACTGACAACCAGCGGATAACTGAAATACATCGAGCCACCACTACCGGTGGACTTGGCACTGAAGCCGCGCTCACCGTGTAGCACGACCGGTAACTCCGGTTGTATTTGCAGGCGATAAGCAAAGTCATCGCCGTCTACCGCCAGTCGCCAGGTTTCAGTCGCCAAACTTTCGAGTTGCCAATGGTCAATCCAGGCGGTAAATGGCTGCGCAGTAACACCCGCCTGGCCAGAGCCGCCGCGAGCACTGCGGGATGCAAAGCGATGATCCTCCGGGCTGCTCAGGGCTGCGTGGGCGAGCCAGAGCTCATTGCGCCGCCAGCCGGGCTCCTGTTCATCATATGGCCCAGGGCGCAGACCATTGCGGAACAAGGTCCACTGCACGCCGAATTCACGGCCGTCGGTAGAACGCAGGTTCGCGGTGAGATACCACCACTCAAGACGGTATTGTGGGTGCGGTCCCAAATCCCGCGGCAAGTGCACACCGGTTCGTGGCGCTGCCTGCATGAAGCCTGCCGGGGCGTCGCGCAGGGCGTCTACGGTGGATCCGCCCCCGATGTCTTTTGCGCACCCGGCCAGAATCAGGATGGCCAGGACCAGATCGGCAAGTATCCAGCAGCAGGGCTTATTCACTTTTCATCGTCTCCAGGCGCACCGGATTACCCGCCAATACACCAACCAGAGCTCCGATTCCCAGGCTCAGCAACCAGATCCCGCACCAGAATCCAGGGTATAGATGGAGCGGCAAAGCCCAGCCAAACGCCGCCGGGTTCACTCGCGCCACTAACACCCAGGCGAGAAAAATCCCCAGCGGTATCGCCAACAGCGCCAGCAACCCCGTCACCAGCATACTGTGAGCGATCAGCCGTCGTCGCAGACTAGCCCGCGGTATCCCATACACAGACAGCAGGGTATAACTATTCCGCCGCAAGCGAAAAGTGACTAATCCCATCAGCAACAGCGCTACTCCCGCCAGAGACAGGGTCAAGCCATTCAGTATCCGGGTCATTTCGAACGTACGATTAAACGCGACGGTGGCAGCACGCTTCAGTTCGGCCTGGTCCCGTATATGACTTCCCGACAACCAGGGCAAGGCTGAAGACCAATCCCTCCAGGAATGATTGCGGCCCGCCTGCAGCCCAATTACAAAGGTGGAATATCCATCGGGCAACACGTCCGGCAGCGCAGTAAGCGGCAACAACAATTCGCCTTCGGGACGGCCGTAATCGGCGTAGATGCCGATTACCCGATAGTACTTTTGAGAGGACGGTTGATCGGACGGTTGATCGAACTTTTGCTCGACAGCCAGCTGAACACGCACCTGCGCTCCCACGGCCAGCGATTGCCGCCGGGCTAATTGCTCGTTGATCAAAACACCCCCGGCACCGAGGGCCATCCACGGATTTGGTACCGCGTCGAGAAAGCGCCAGCCACGTAGCAGGGGTGAATCGGGATCAACCGCCAGAACATCCACCGGAGTTTCACCCAGCAGGCCGCGGCCGCGTACCATGGGCAAGACCTCGGAGACCCCGGGTAAATCCTGCAAACGCGCGCGCCACTGGGACCACTCCGCTGTGGTCAGAGCACGGCCGGGATCAAGATAAAGGTCGCCCCTGAGACGCTGGTCGAGCCAGCGGGCAAAGGTAGTTTCAAAACCGGTGACCATGGCATGAACGCCGATGGCCGTGGCGATGGCAAAGGCCAGCGCGGTAAGAGGCAGCTGTAACAATCGGCACAGGGCACGCATCTCCGAGCAGGACCACTCGAGCAGCGGCTGAAGACATTGGCGTTCGGCCCAAGCCTGCAAACGCCCCAGCATTCGGTTCAACAATAGAGGGAGAAGCAGGCCAACACCTACCAGGCAGCCCAGTGCGGAGAGGTATACCAGCCAGAGTCGGTCTGTAAGCAGCAGAGGGACGAGGGACACTGCCACGGCAACAAGCGCAGTCAGCCAATCCCAGGGCGGCGTATTGTCGTAGGCGGCTTGGGACTTATTCCCCAACCCGCCCGGTACCGCACCGGGCAGTTTCAGCAAATCGGCACAGGCCCAGGCAACCACCACCGCCAGAATAAACACCATACCGAGCCAGGTTTCCAGCTTCGGTGCGCCCACCGCCAGGGAGTCGATACTGAACAACCCTTGCAGTGTGCCCTGAAATCCCTCCGCCAGTGCCGATGCCAACCACCCACCCAGCAACAGACCGATACTGCTGCCGACCACAGCAATCAACAACACCTCGCAGATCAATGCGGTGCGCAGATGTGGTGGCGGCACGCCCAGGCGCAGCAGAATATCGAGACTCCGCCGACGCTGAACCAGTGCAAAGCGATAGACGCTGCGGACCAAAAGTGCGGCCACCAGCAGCGCCAACGCACCCAGCGCATCGAGACTGAGCAGGAATGCATCCACCAATGGGGTCGGCTTCACTCCGTAGTCCCAAACCTGTGCGCGATAGGTATTCGGTAACGGCACCCTGTCTGTTTCCGCCGCGGGTAGCAGAATCGCCAGGGTACTTCGCGCGGCAGTGGCGAGCTCTGCAGCCACTGAAATATCCGCAAGCAGCTGCCCGTTAGGCAGCCCTTCAACCTCGCGGTATTGAAACGCCTCGGCGCCCGCTCGTGACAGCTGTCGCCAACGCTTCAGGTCTCCGGCACTGCCCAGCAACATGGGCTGCTCGAACCCTGAAACCAATTCACCGATCACCCCATCCGGTTCGTCCCGGGCTTGGGCATATTGCCGTATACAGGGCGCGCTAAACGGGTCGATTCCGACAATTTGTGGGGGGCGATCGCTATTGTCGGTGTCACTACCGATAGGATCGAAGCGCACATTCAGACGTGGTGTTGCACAGAGTCCGAGGCGGCGCAGTTGCGCAAAATCCGCGATGGTCACTGCGCGGCCGTCCGCACGCACAACCTGTAACAGCGGCTCCAGTGCTGCCTGGGAACGTGCCACCGCTTTCTCCGCCGCACCGGTCAGGGAGCGAACGCCACTCCACAGCATGGCCGCGCAAATCAGAATAAGCAGGAGTCCAGCCAGCTGGCCGGGATAGCGGCGGTAATGACTCAGAAAGACCGGGCCGAGTCCCATGGGCGCAGGGCTCCTTGCCGCAATTCCAGTATCCGGTCACAGCGGCGGGCCAACTCCGGATTGTGCGTGACGATCAGCGCAGCCAGCCCGCGCTCGCGGATAGCGTCAAAAAAAAGTGGGGCTACGCGCTGGGCGGTTGCATAGTCGAGGCTGCCGGTAGGTTCATCGGCGAGCATCACGTCCGGCTGCATGACAAAAGCACAAGCCAGTGCCGCCCGCTGGCGCTGGCCGCCGGAAATCTGATCAGGATAACGGTGCGCTGTGTCGGCAATAGCCAGATGTTCGAGTAGCGCTTCGCCGTCGTGTTGTGACAGACCGGCCAGCCCGGCGCGAAAAGCGATATTGCGGGAAACGGTCAATGTGGGGATCAGGTTGCCATCCTGAAATAGTGTGGCGATACGGGTGCGGCGCAACTCGGCCCAGTCGCGCTCGGTCAGTGTTGAACGCCTTCGCCCGAACACCTGCAACTCGCCGCTGTCCGGTGGTATCAGGCCATTGAGCAGGTTCAGCAGTGTACTTTTACCCGAGCCAGAAGGCCCGATCACAGCCACCGCTTCACCTTGCCGCAACTCAAGGGATAAACCGTGCAGCACGGTTATTTGTTCGCGGCCGTTGCGGTATGACCTGCTGAGATTGCGGGCCTGTATCAGGGCATCATCCATGTTTGCGAAAGGCTGGCTAATAGCAGAATAGGCCGATCAGTCTATCGCACAGACATCACCAAAGGAGAAGTTTTACCTATCCGAACCTATACCCCGACAATACGCGCGCGGAATTTGCGGCCTTTCAGTTTTCCATTGGCGAGCTTGCCCAGTGCTTTTTTCGCAACCGGACGCGCCACCGCAACAAAGGTAGAGAAATCGAACAACTGAATCTTGCCGATCTGTGAACCATCGATGCCCCCCTCACCGGTCAGGGCACCGACCACATCACCAGCGCGCACTTTCTGCTTTTTGCCGCCATCGATCTGCAATGTGGACATCAGCGGTCGCGGCGGTGTGAACCCTCTTGGTAGCTCCGGGAGTTCCTGCAGGGTAATTTCCTGCTGCATGAGTTCTTCCAAACGCTCCAGCTTGTAGATCTCTTTCTTGCTCACCAGTGACAGCGCCACCCCCTTTTGCCCTGCCCGCCCGGTGCGGCCGACACGGTGCACATGTACCTCTGGGTCACGGGAGAGATGGTAATTCACCACCACCGGCAGCTCCTCAATATCCAGGCCGCGCGCGGCGACGTCGGTGGCCACCAGAATGGAAGCACTGCCATTGGCGAAGAGCGTCAGGGTGCGATCGCGATCTTTCTGCTCCATGTCACCGTGCAGGGCAAGCGCGGCAAAGCCGGCACTCTTCAGGGCTTGCGCCGCTTCATCCGTTTCCTTCTTGGTATTGCAGAACACCAGCGCAGAGGACACGTCGTAATTGGCCAACAACTGATACAGCGCTGCGGGCCGCGCCTCGTTGTTTTCCACCCGGTAGTAATTCTGCTCAATCGAGCTCCGGCTATGCGCCGCGGCCACCTCCACCTTTACCGGATCGCGCAGTACCCGGGATGCCAGCGCATCGATGGTTTTGGGATAGGTGGCGGAAAACAGCAGCGTCTGTCGCTGCTGCGGCAGCTCGGCGAGAATCTGGTCCAGCACCGCCTGGAACCCCATATCCAGCATGCGGTCCGCTTCGTCCAGCACCAGCGTATCCACCGCGCTCAGGTCGAGATTGCCCTTGCGCAGGTGATCCTCAATACGACCCGGGGTGCCCACCACAATATGGGCACCGTGTTTGAGCGAGCCGATTTGAGGCCCGAACGGCATACCGCCGCAAAGGGTCAGAATCTTGATGTTGTGAACGGCCCGCGCCAGTTTGCGCAACTCCCGCGCTACCTGGTCCGCCAGCTCCCGGGTAGGACACAACACCAACGCCTGCACCCGGAACCGGTCTACCTGCAGCTTGTGCAACAATCCCAGACCGAAGGCCACGGTCTTGCCCGACCCCGTCTTCGCCTGCCCGATGACGTCCTTCCCCGCCACCATTGCCGGCAGCGCAGCGGCCTGGATCTCGGTCAGCCGCGTATAACCCAGATCCTCCAGGTTTTTCAGAAGGGGCTTTTGCAGCGGCAGCGACTGGAAGTCGCGGGGATGGTCACTATCGGGACTGGTCAAAACAGGAACTCGCTTGGAGAAAAGGGCGCGTATTGTAGGTAAGCAGAAGCCACATTCCTACCGAAAACACACCGTTGACGTTAGCTGCGATGCACTGGCGTTGCCAGGCAGCTACTAGGTACCAGGACGAATCAGGGATCAAGCGCTATCGCCGACCCGGCCTCAAGCCGAAGAGCAATTGTGACGCACTATTCACTCCCGTCAGGTGAATCCGCGGTATTGGCGTGATATTTACCAGCTTAGACGAACTGCCCGTATCGAAAAGGCACAACACACTGAAACCACACCGCGGCAATTTCACTCAGTAGCGTGTTCCCTCGACGCATCATTCAGTCAGCAAGTAAATGGGCATAAAAAAAGCAGGATGTAATTCACATCCTGCTTTCTGGTTTCCCGTAGATCCGTTGATTACATCAACTCGCCACCGAGTTCGGCACAGTCTGCCGCACTCTCCTCATAGGTGATGAAATTGTCATCCACGCAGCGGTATGGCGTGCGGTATTTCGATGGGCATTGTCCAAGACCGGCGAACACGATGCTGGCGTCGAACTCAGGGTAATAAAAGACCTCGCCACCGATGGTCTCTACCACGGTTCGCCAGGTTCCAGATGCATCAGACTCAGTGACCACTTCATCTTCTTCGACCCAACGGATTTCTTCGCAGTACTCTTCTCCGAAATCGTTCCAGATTTCATGCACCAGAATATCGTCATCCGAGCCGCTGCCGGTACCACCACTACTGGGGCCGTCACCCGGAAGGCCAACTGGTCCAGCACCGAGGCGATTGAAGATTCGCAAAGGCTCACCAGGGATATCCAGAGTCAAGGTGTTACCACTGACGTGCATTTTCAAGTCAGCGGTACCGACGAAGTCAGAGAAACCATTGGTATTGGTGTCGACAAAAATATTGCTGACACTTACCACACCGGTTTCCGCGTTGTAGCTATAGCTACCTACCTCGGTACCATCATCTTCTGCCTGGACAAAAGTGCCATTTTCCAGGAACGCAAACAGCAATAAGGTATTGAATTCGTCCTCATCCGTTACCCAGACACCTTGCAGGCCGTCCGCAACCACCCGTGCAGCCGGGATCTTTTCTACCAGTACCCCTTCGCCACTACCCAGGTCAGTTTCAAAAATGTCCAGATCGGCGCTATTTCCGGCCACGGTAAAGGTGACGTATTCACCATCCTCCTGGTCGAATTCACCATCATCCGGGTCATACAGGCCGATGCTGCCGTTCTGGTCATCGGTGATTCCAGTGACCTTCAGCACCTTCTCTTCATCCAGACTGAAAGAGCCCCACTCCAAGCCCTCTCCAGACGGATCATTTACTTCCACTTGCTCTACATGGATGTAATTTCCAGTCGTCTCATCAAACGCAAAAAAGATGAAGTGCTCGGCCCCGTTGCCAGTCTCTACACTGGTATCCAGCACCCAGCCACCCGTCATGGAGTGTTCGTTGGTGTAGCCAAGCGCTTCCGCCTCCAGCGTACCCTCCAAATGAGCCTGGGCAGCTGCAATGCTAACGAGCTGCGTTACCGCCACATCCTGGCCACCATTCTCGATCAGAGTCTGAATAATGGGCGACGCCGCGAAAGCTTCCGGGGACTGGTCAAAGAACTCCTCAGTGCTCAATACCGTGTCTTTGCTGCCCACAGCAGATTCACTGATGGTGATGTTGTTGCTGGCATCGCCATCCGTGTCCAGAGTCTGCAGCAGGCGAACCATATTGATCACCGCATTCTCGGAAGTGTCGGTGGTACCGGCAATATCCAGCGGGGTCACTGTGCCGGAAGCCGTGACAAGCGGAAATTCCAGCCCGCCGATAAAGAAGGTCACCATGTCACCGGGCTCATAGCTGTAGCCACCTGTGGCATCGGTGACACCTTCATGGGTCACATTGCCCTCACTGTCGGTGGTGCGATAGCCGATATTCACCACCGGGCTGTCGATAAACACACCGATTTCAGTTAATGGGCTTTCGCCGCCACTGCTACTGCTGCTGGAACCGCCGCTACTGCTACTGCCACTACTGCTGGAACCGCCGCTACTACTGGAGCTGCTGGAACTGCTCGAGCTACTCGAACTACTGGAGCTGCTCGAACTGCTAGAGCTACTGGAACTGCTAGAGCTGCTAGAGCTACTGCTGCCACCATCATCACTACCACCGCCCCCACCACCACTACAGGCGACCAATGAGCTGAAGAGCAACGCTGCGGTGAGCGTTGACAGGGCCTTACTGAAAGCGCATGCCATGAAATTATTCCTATTTTATTGCGGGAAGCGATGGCTACCATTTTTCCCAAGAGTACAAAGCAAAGCCCGCCACTAAAATAGCCCTAAAGAGTCATAATCACGCAGGCGATACTGACACGCCATTCAACCCCGAAGCCGTTTGGCGCTGTATTCCTCAAACAGGGAAAAAGGAACGAGTGCCAGGCTTTTTTCGAAGCCTTAACACATGGGCCCGCCTGGCGGGCTGATATTTGGGAAGGGAAAGTCGGAATTGCCGGGATTACTGCCAGTGAGTTCTGCTAATAGGCTTTCAACGCTGGTATCCATAGAAAGCCCGCCTTCAGACTTACTCATCCCTGAACCATCCTGATGAATATCCGACTTGTTATCTGATTGAGCACGGTAGCCAGGACAGCATTGCGCCTCGATCGAGGAATGACCTACAACTGCCGCAACATGATATCCACGATTTGCCCGTGGTATTTTTCAGTGCTTATGGTTTCCCAACCCAGACGCTCGTAGTACTGGCGGGTCTTTGGGGTAAAAAGATACAGGTGCGGAACAGCGTTCGATTCACAGTAGGCCAACAGTGCCTCGATAAGCATTTTGCCCACACCCAGGCTACGGTACTCGGGCTTTACGTAAAAATTCGCCAGCCACGGGCCCCAGTTCTCTTCAATCTCCATATCCCGGGGCAAAACACTGATGGAGCCTAACAGCTCTCCATTTTCTATCGCGATAAACGTTGCGGGAACCGCATCCGGGCCGAGGCACTTGGCCAATTCCGTTTTGAAATCGTCCAGGGATTCATTCGGGTAAAGATCCCTCCACTCCTCATGATGCCAAGGCGCCAGGACCTCCACCATGTCCGGCATCTCCGTCAGATTTACTACGCGCATATAACCCGAATACTCACTTGTAATGTCTGCGTTTCGGACCTTTGTCCTGCAAGACCAAACCCACTTCGCATACTGAATAACCGGTCACTATACCGGATTCCTATTCGCCATCCAGCACGGACCAAAGATGCCAGGCAGGAGGCTTCGCGTAAAATTCAACCTACTGCCTTCAGATATTTGAAACACGTCCTTCAGTTCGCAGTCCAGGCAACGATGGACTGTGATACGCCGCAACAAATAACGGCCCAGCTTCTCTATACTCGCCGGCTTATTGCCCTTCATATACGAGGTATCTATGAAACTGCTCCGTTATGCCCTGCCCCTTCTCGCAACCGTTTTCAGTGCGCCGTCGCTCGCCTATAGCAATTCCGGTTTTGGCATCGGCGTTGCCTACGACCTGGGGGCTGGTGCGACCGCACAATTCCGCGGAACTTCGATCTTTGTGAACAGCGACGCGCTGGCGGTGGATATGCGGCTGCAGAACCTCAGCAATGACCTCGGCACCCTGCATGCGTACATCGACGTGGGCGGTTTTTATGAGGATGCTGGCCGCGACGATTACAATGACCGCGCTGGCATCCGCCTACCCGTAGGCCTGACTTTCCGAATTGCTCCGAGTGTCCAGGCCTATATTCAAGCAGTACCCAACTTTGCTTTCAGTGATAACGACCGCAAAGAAGGCTTTGAAGTGGATGGAGCTCTGGGCCTTCGCCTGCGCTTCTGAAGCTTTTGGGGGAGCAGGTGTCGCATTCGCGACCCGCTGCACGCCGCTCGTGTTTACATTCACAGAGAACGGCCAGAAGCCCAATAAAAAAGGGACTGAAATTTCAGTCCCTTTTTTATTGGGTGGAATATAACCTTCGCCAAAAATTACAGGTTAGCGATCTCGATCATCATCGCCGTATACATTTTCAGGTTCAGGCGCAGCTGATCCACGGTAATGAATTCGTGCTCTGAGTGACCGGTGTAGGCCTTGCCTGGCATCGACGGCCCGAAACTTACCGCATTTGGCAGCAACTTGGCGTTGGTAGAACCTCCGATAGCCACAGGACCCGCGTCCTCAATACCGGTGAAGTGGCGGAATACATTCAGCAGCGGCTGTACCTGGGGCGCATCGTCCGCGCGGTAAGGTTGCCCCAGATGCACGCCTACATCGGCCACCTGAATACCGGTCTTTTTCTGCCAGGTGTCGATAGCCCTGTGGATCTGTTTCTCCAGCAATTCTGCGGTCTTGCCGGTAGGGCGGCGCAAATTCAGGTGGCTGGTCAGCCCCTTGTCGCTCACCTTCACCATGGTCAGGGCACCGGTCATCGGCCCCATAAAATCGTCGCTGTAGGCGATATCGCCAAACTGTTCGGCCGTGATGCCGGTGCCGATCAAATCGTTGATGTAGCGCACCGTGGCGCCGGCAGCATTAGCCGGCCACTCGTAGGTGCCCAATGTGTCAGCCAGAAAGGCAATGGCATTGATGCCGTGCTCCGGCTCGGAACTATGGGTGGCCACGCCGCGGGCGGTGATTTCCAGCAAACTCTCTTTAACTGCGAACTCGAACTTCACTTGCGAATGCTGTGCGGCACGGGCACGGATCGCTTTCTCCAGCGCAGCAGTCGGGTTGGCAATACTGGCATGGGCCTCGTCCGGCACTTGGCTGCCGAAGTAGCCGCCATGGAAGTCGCTCAGGTAGGGTTTGCTTTTGTCCGCTACCACAGCCTCGGCGAAGGTGGCGCGGACTTCGCTCCATCCCTTCTCTGCGGTCACCACCGGGTAATTCGCATCGATGGTGATGTTGTAGGCAGGCATAGGGTAATCTTTCAGGAACGTCTGCAACGGAGCCCAATCGGATTCCTCACCCAGGTAAACAATCAGCTCCACGCGCCGCTTCATCGGCACGCCTTTGTCCTTGATGGCTTTCATGGAATAGAGGGCGGTAGCGATTGGACCCTTGTCGTCCTCGCTGCCGCGGGCAATCAGTTTGCCTGGCTCGCTGGTGCGATCCAGCTCGAACGGGCTCTTGTTCCACTTGGCCGGATTGGCCGGCTGTACATCACCGTGGGTGACAATACCGATCTTCTCTTCGCCCTGCCCCAGGGCAACGATCACCACATAGCCGTGGTCCTCGCACTCCAGATCCAGGGCCTCGGCCTTGCCGCACAGGGTTCGCTTGAAGCCGGAGAACTCCGGGTTCTTCTCCAGCGGCAGGTCTTCCCGCGCTACTGTCTTGAACTGCACCAGTTCAGCGAGGGTGTCCGTCATCGCCGCTTCGTATTTGTCCACCGCGTACTCCGCGGTCGTCTGCGCTACCGGCGAGACATCCGCCGCCGCGGCCAGCGGGCACAGCAACAGCGGAGCCGCAATCCGTACAATTTTGGAACGGAATTTCACAGTTCACTCCATGGGTCTGGGTAAAAAAGGTCAACAGATTGACGCATTGTACCCTCCCTGCGGAGCCAAATCCCGCCCGCCGCCGCGCAGTGGCGGACTGCTGCAGTGGTCGACCGAAGGCTAATCAAAAATGCACACTGCGCAAGGAATTACACCTCTTAGCACCCTGACCTGCGGCGTGTTCTCACCTCAGCTTTGTCTCAGCACGACAAATCCGGGGCCGCTACAGTTTGATCGAGATATCGGCAATAACCGCATTGGCGGTGTTCCGCGCGGATTCGATATCGTCGGCCCGCGCCAGGGCGACGCCCAGACGGCGCTTGCCGGCAAGTTCCGGCTTGCCGAACAGGCGCAGCTGGGTATCGGGGCGGGCCAAGGCCGCTCTCAGGTTGCCGAACTGCATCTGCGAGGAATTACCCTCAACCAAGAGTACGGACGAGGCAGAAGCGCGGTGCAGCTGGATATTGGGAATGGGCAACCCGAGAATGGCGCGAGCGTGCAGGGCAAACTCGGAGAGGTCCTGCGAGATGAGCGTCACCAGGCCGGTATCGTGCGGCCGTGGCGAAACTTCACTGAAGATTACGTCATCGCCTTTTACAAACAGCTCCACGCCAAAAAGGCCGCGGCCGCCGAGATCATCCGTAATCGCCTTGGCGATTTCCTGGGCGCGGGTCAGGGCCGCAGCCGACATCGCCTGGGGCTGCCACGACTCCTGATAATCGCCATCGGCCTGACGGTGACCAATGGGAGCACAGAAGCTGGTGAGGATATTGCCTTTGCCGTCGTCGTGACGAACTGTGAGCAGGGTGATTTCGTAATCAAAATCGACAAAACCCTCAACAATCACTTTGCCCTTGCCGGCACGGCCCCCCTCCTGAGCGTAGGCCCAGGCTTGTTCAACCTGCGCAACATCGCGCACCAGGCTCTGGCCCTTGCCCGAGGAACTCATAATCGGTTTGACCAGGCAGGGAATACCGATCTCTTCGATAGCCGCCTTGAATTCCGCTTCGTTCGCGGCAAAACGGTAGCTGGAAGTGGGCAGGCCCAGGGTTTCTGCTGCCAGGCGACGGATGCCTTCGCGGTTCATGGTCAGCTGGGTCGCCCTCGCGGTGGGAACGATATTGACCCCCTCCCCTTCCAACTGAGCCAGGGTGTCGGTGGCGATGGCTTCGATCTCCGGCACCACCAGATGGGGTTGCTCTTGCTCAATCACCGCGCGCAGGGCATCGCCATCGAGCATATTGATCACGTGACTACGGTCCGCCACTTGCATCCCGGGGGCATTAGCGTAGCGGTCTACTGCAACAACTTCACAGCCAAGACGCTGCAGCTCGATCACAACTTCCTTGCCCAACTCACCGGCGCCACAAAGCAGCACGCGGGTAGCGGTAGAAGAGAAAGGGGTCCCCAGGGTAGTCATAAGATTTTTGCCTCAATGAGAATTATGTCTGAAAGATAAGATTCGCGGAGCAATAGGTGACATGGTCGCAACCGGCAATCATCGGCGGCACATACGCGGAAGCAAAGGAGCCGATACCGACATCAGAAAATATAGAATATGCGCCTCATTTTTCTGGCGGAATCTCTTCTCGTATTGCGGGAATGATTATCCCCCCGGCCACAAACATCGTGGCAAATTTCGTCCACACAGAAAGTTGTCCGGCAATGCCATTCAAACCGGGCTTTTACAACTACCGGGGCCCAGCCTGATCGACCTGTAGCGATACCATTTTCTCGAAGGGCTGCAGTAACCGCTTGAAATCACCTTCGGGCTCAAGCGCCTGCATTGCCATCACGAGACTTTCCAGGGTAGACAGGCTGTTCTCTAGAGAGGAGTGGCGAATCTGATAATTGGATTCCAGCTCCCCCTCAAAACTTACCCGCGGTAACTGCTGCAAAACCGGATGCAAATGCAACATCTTTTTCGACTTCCGCCAGGTCGCATCAATCACTACCAGCTGCTCCAACACCTCGGCCTGTTTGGTACCGGCCTCCACCTGCGCTACTCGCGGCAACCAATTTAGCGAGGGATACAGTAGCGCCGACCTGGGCTCCAGCAGTTGCGCCAGCGCTTCGTCCGACAGGCTCTCAGCCACGATTAATTCACTGTTATCCAGGCACAGGTGCGCCATGCGTCCGGTGTTGAACGGATGCTTCTCCTCCAGCGGGTGCTGTATGATCAGCACCCCAATTCGATTGGGAATATGGACCAGCGCGCTGCAGTAGCAGACCTTGCGGGGGCGTTGGCAGGTTGGGCAGATTTCGCGTGGCATGAGGTGATATGGACCCGGATAACTCTACAGATTCGTTGACTGCCCAATGGCTCTCCGATGCGGAGATGCCGCTAGCCAACAAATTCTACCGCACCCACAAATTCCGCGGCAAAGCGCGGCGGCACGATCCCTGTATGGTGATCCGCGACACGCAGAACCAGATTATTGCCTGTGGCTCCCTGCGCAAACTGACAGACAGCCAGTTGTTGGCCGGGGTGGCGGTCTCAGACGGCTACCGCGGGCGGGGCGTGGCGCGGTTCCTACTTAAGGGTATGGCGGAGGCCTATGATGAAAGCACCTTCACCTTCCCCTACCGTCACCTGGTGCCGCTTTACCAGTCACTGGGCTATGTGGAAGTCGATGAAGCCGGATTGCCTTCGGCTATTATCGATCGATTCCATACTTACCAGAAACAAGGACGGGATATTGTGCTGATGCACTATCAGGGCCAGCCATAATCGATTGGCCTGGCCCCGATATTGAGTGCTCAGATGCCAGTCAGGTACTCAAGGAGCCGGAACAGCCCTGCAATCATCGTCCTCCCCTTTCCTCTCCCGCTTTGCATCCCCTTGTAGCGCCCCTTTGGATACATCCATACCGCACAACCAGCGCAAGACGCTTACCCGCCGAATGATTTCATAGCCGAGGAGACAACCGGCTATGGTCAATGCCAGCAATATGGGGGCTTCCAGGCCAACGGGCAGAATCAGCGGTTTGAGGCTCCATGCAAAAACAATGATCAGCGTCTGGTGCAGCATGTACCAGGTCAATATCGCCGTATTGGTATAACTGAGCAGCGCGCTCGGGCGGTACAGGTGGAATCCGGCGAAACCCACGACGGCAAATATCCATGCCCACAGATTCAGCGCCTGCACGGCACCTTCCAGCAGGTCCAGGACCGGGTGTGCCGCGAGAGCAGCGTCCAACTGGCCGAAAGCGCCATTGCGCTCAGCGACGATCAAGCCATAGCAAGTAATAGCAATGCAAAGGAATACCCGGCGCCGATCAATCACGAATTGCCACCAGCGTGGCTGCAGTGCAAACAGGTAACCGAACACGAAGACCAAAAGGTAACGCCCGTGGTTGTACCAGTCGTCCAGTAGTGCATTGGTTACCGGGAACTGATCATGCAGCGCCAGCCGCACCGCTGCCAGAATCCCGATGACTACAGTAATCGCGATGAGCGGCGGCACTCGTTGGAATACCGCACTATGCGCCAACAAATGCAGCGGCCCACGCAGTGCAATCAGCAGCAGGCTGTATATCCAGAGATACGGCAGGAACCAGAGATGATTCCAGGTAAGTAGCCCGATGGGTGTGTGGTGGTCAGTGAGAAGGTCCGTGCGAGGATTGATGTACTGAACCCAGAACCGTAAATAGCCAGGTCCGATCAGCTCCTGGCTGAGCGCTTCGAAATACACCTGTGGCACCACAATCACGAACATGCCAAACAACAATGGCACCATCAGTCGCCGTGTCCGTCGTCCCGCCTGTTGCAGCCCAGAGCGTAAAGTGGGCCGGTTCTGTGCCAGCGCCAGGGCCATCGCCGAAACAAAGAACAGCAGCGACATTCGCCAAGGGGCAGTGAGCATCATCAGGTTCTGTAGCCAGACCGAGGTTTGCTCGCTCTTGATATGCCATCCCCAGTCGGCCACATAGTACATGCCCAGGTGGTACAGAATCAGCACTGCGAACGCGAGGGTGCGCAGCCAGTCGATATCGTATCGACGCTCAGCTGTGGGTTGTGTCATGATTTTGCTCCGATAGCCCAATACGTTATCGCATTCTTGCAAAGTGACGGTAGCCCGCGCATCCGAAAATCTGGCAAGCAGGTGAATCTATCCCGCACATACCGAGACCCCTTCAAACAGGCTCTCGCCTGATCCAGGACAAGTGCAGATCGCCGAGCGCGTACAAAATACCGTCAGAGATAGCGGCGGGATCGGAACGAGACTACCCTGCCATCATTAATTCAGTCATTTACCTGGAGGCTCCATGGAAGCGTTTCCCCACAAATACGAAGTGGCCGCAAAGGCGGCGAGTGAAGGCAACGTCACACTCACTGCAGAAGGACTCACACCTATTCCTTCCGCGGGGCCAGCTCAGTTTGGCGGCCCCGGCGACCAATGGTCACCGGAAGAATTGCTGGTAGCGGCGGTCGCCGACTGCTTTATCCTGACATTCCGCGCCATCGCCAAATTCAATGGCCTCGAGTGGACGGCGCTGGATTGCAGTGCCACCGGCACCCTGGACAAGGACGGCCGTAAGACCTGCTTCACCGCGTTTGAAGTGAACGCGAAGTTGGAAGTGCCAGAAGGAACGGATATGGAGAAAGCTCACAAGCTGCTCGAGAAGTCCGAGCAAAGTTGCCTGGTGACCAATTCGCTGAATGCGGAGGTGACGCTCAACGTACAAGTGATAGCAAAGTAACATCATCCTATCTGAACGCACTTCAGAGTTTCATACTTGACTAAATTCACTGATTAGTCACATAAAATTTATGCCATCATGGCCTTGTGTAATTCTTAGAACTTAATCGTCATTTGAGCTGACCGTATTGTTAGCTCATTTGAGAGTCGCTTATACAGGCCAACCCCAATATATGACTTACCCCAAAATTTATTATCTTCTAGCTTATTTCAGGTAATAAAATATATATCAACCAAATAATCGTTGTTGAAACAGGTAAATTTATTGTAGTTTTATCGCGCACCTACAAATAAACGGCATTCCACATATGCCAATATTAGTTTAATAAAGCCATTCCAGATCCCGATATTTACGCCACAGCCAGGCACGCCATTTATCGCCAGACACCACCCAAAGCAACAGGCAACAGGCAACAGGCAACAGGCAACAGGCAACACAGATTTACTTTCATAAATAGCCAAAAACCAAAGTAACAATAAAGGAAAATGCCAATGGACTGGATTACAAAAATTGACTGGGCAGAAGTAATCACAGTTTCAGCCGAATCGCCACTAGGAATTGTTGCTCTTGCGACAATTCTAGCAGCGGCCATCGTATTAACCCTTTTCAAAAATGCGGTACCTCGCTACCGACTGATTGCGCTTGGAATGTTCTTCATAGGCTTAATTGCCATGGGAAAAACCTTCACAGGGAACGTTAAAAATGAAATGGACACGATAAAAAGAAAGGATCTGGTCCTGGACTGCATCGATAAAAAGACACAAGAACTGGAGGAATTCGTCCGCGAAGAAGTAATTCAATTTGGGGTCGCGGCAGGTTTGGGAAGTCCACTCGCCTGTAAAACCGTTACTGTTTCAGACGAAAAAATCGGAGATGGACCGCGCGCTGGCGAACTAATGGTTTCGCAGCCAAAGTGTAAACTGGTATCAGCTCTAGTGCAGGATCGAGCTCAAATAACAGAGTGCCAAGTCCGCGATGGCAAACCTGTAATTTCTGTAAAAGTTCGCGGGCGAGGTTGTGAATATGCTAACCAAGCATCTTTTTTGTTGACAGCCGAATATAAGCGCGAATCTATACCCCAAAATGAAATTGATGACGCGAAAGAGCAGTGTGCTCTGCTTTACGCAGTAGACTTGGCGTCGATCAACGGCTAAAAGAGATGCCACGGTAGCCTACTACTTTAAGAATTTTTACAGCGTAACCTTGCCCCAGCCGTTTCCGACTAAACCGAGAAATTGGCTGGGATTCACGATACTTTTCAACCTCAGTGAACCGGCAAACATACCTACCGGTGCGCCAGCACGCAATCGATGGCCGCATACCCTGCGACGACCACCGCGGTATCGCACTACTCTGACCTGACGCGGGGCCGTCGGGGTAGAATTCGCCGGCAGTCTGCGGGGACATTGGTGTTACTCGCACACAGACCCAGCTGCTTGAAATTGAGGTAACAACACCCATCACTGTTGCACCGAACAAATCGATTCCTTTCGGCGCTACCGCGGCCACGGCTGTCGCTGCGAAAGCCACCGTGCCCGCCATTCCCAACATGTATTGAAGGTCATCTATTTGCATGGGGGTCCGCGCAGCCTGATCAATTTGGCGTTGTCGTAGGTAGCAACCCAGACCGAACAACGCCGGTTACTGCTTACATGCAGTCTCTCCCGCTACTTCATGATAGCGTTGCGGATCGGTTTTCCCGGGAAGACCTTCTGCACCTTGGAATCGTTTACCACTACGGTGCCATTGACGATCACATAGGGAATGCCCGTGGACGGAAGAGAGTTCTTACCCGGCGCCCAGTCCGCGTTGTCCGTGACCTTCTCCGGGTCAAAGATCGTGATATCGGCAACGGCACCTTCCTGGATCCGTCCCCGCTTGCGCATATCGGGCACCATGGGTTCTAACCACTTGGCCTGGTGATAGGAGAGTTTGGCTATCGCCTCCATCATCGGCACAATATTTTTCTCCCGGTTGAGGCGCAACACACGCGCATGCGTACCTGCGGCGCGAGGGTGTGCACTGCCCTGCCCGTAGGGCGTGTCCCAGGAGATTGGCTCGCTGCCTGTCGCCACAAAAGGCATGTTGTCACTGCCCACCCAAAAGCCAGGTTCCCGGAATGAAGACATCATCTGCTCATCCGTCATGCTGTAGAAAATGACCTGAGTGTCCGGGGCTTCCTTGCGCAACTTCGCCATTTCTTCCGAGGTCAGTGGCTTTTGCGTGGCGATATTGATGATCTTGCTGACATCCATTCCTATACGACCCTCGAAACCCTCGGCAAGGTAGTCTGCTCCGACGATCGATGACGCAAAAGTATATGGGTAAAATTCCCCGGCAACATTCAGTCCATTTTCTTTCGCTGCCCGCAGCAGTTCGATACATGGCTTTGTTTTGCCGAGGCAGTTACTCGGAAGGTGGTGCATCAGGAAGGGCACCTTGTTGATCGAGGCAACCGTGAGCATTTCCTCCAGACCGATGTAGCCGCTCGGCGGCACCTGCGACAGATAGCGAACGTGGGAGGTAATAAACTGGTTGTACTTGCGGGCGAGCGCCGCCGCTTGCATCACGTCGTCGGCTCCGACCACAGTGTAGTAGCCGATGGGGAAACCGATGCCGAGGCCACCTTGTTTGAGCCCGTCCTCGATCTTGTCGAGGATTTCCTTTTTTTGCGCGGCGTTGACCGGTTTTGTATTCCATTCGCTGCCTCCATCATGGATAGCCTCTTTCAGGAAACCGGAATACAGGATGTCACCCTTGGGATCGAGCTTTAGCGGCACGCCGAGCCTGATCGCGGCATGACCGACCGACGCGCCATAATTCAGCTGTGATTTTCCCGCCTTCCAGTTGTAGAAATCCTCGACCGGATATGCACCGATTTCGAGTTCCAGGGCCGTCGTCACTCCGTCGCGGGCCATCAGCTTCATTCCGAACGCATCCATACCGTGGAAGTGTGTATCAATAAAACCCGGCGCAACGACATGATTCTCGGCGTCAATGACTTCCTTGCCGCTGAGTTGTTCTTGCGAAATCTTGGTGATAATGCCGTTCTTGATACCCACGTTTCGGACGGCATCGAGCTTGGTCTCCGGGTCCATCACCCGGCCGTTGTTGATGACAAGGTCGTAGTCAGCGGCCATCAATGGCGATGCCAGCGTCTGTAACAGGAAGGCTAAAACCAAATGTCTATAGAAGCGATTCATCGTCGAATCTCCAGTTTGTTGACTGTCATCGAACTTCCGTCAGACGCCAGCTCTACCATTTCATCCGTGAACTTCAGGCGCCCCAGCAACTAATTAACGGTGTTCTTGTAGATCACACCGTCCTTCATGATCATCACAAAGTTTTTTTCCGGGTCTGCAACGAGGTCGAGATTCTCCAGCGGATTGCCATCGACAAGCAGCAGGTCCGCGAGGGCCCCCTCCTTCACCACGCCGATCTCGCCGGGATATTGGTCGCGCGGCCCGCACAGTTTGACCAGTTGCGCATTGTCGTACGTGGCCATCTTGAGGGCCTCGTAGGGTGTGTACCAGCGTTTGAGCTTGGCCAGCAGCTTGCCGTGCTTTTTGCCAAGAGCGGGGTCAAACAACACGTCGGTGCCGAAGGCCGTCTTGACCCCGTATTTCTTCGCCAGCTTGATCACCTTATCGGTGCCGTCGGTCACCTCAATCCACTTGGTCTCATTGGCGGAACCGGGGGGAAAATAGATGGCATCTTCGTCGTTCAACAGCGGCTGCATGCTGAACCACACGCCCTTATCCGCCATCAACTTCAGCGTCCCCTCTTCCATCAGGAAACCGTGCTCGATCGATATCACGCCCGCCGCAATCGCCTGGCGCACGGCAACGTCCGTATTCACGTGGACCGCCACATAGGTGTTCCAGGTCTTGGCCACATCCACTGCGGCTTTAAGCTCTTCGAAGGTGTATTCCGTTACGTCGAGGGGATCGTAGTCGGATGAGACGCCGCCGCCGGCAGCGAGCTTGATCTGGGTCGCACCCATGCGCAGGTTGCGGCGAACGGCAGTCATCACCTCGGGCACCCCGTCGGCGACCGCCAGCATGTGGTTATTCTCGAGGTAGGTCTCATGCCCGGGTTCGTTGCGCGGGCGATTGTCCGAATGGCCGGAACTCTGGCTGATCATGGGACCGGATGGATAGATCCGCGGCCCAGGTATCAGCCCCCCGTCGATCGCGCGTTTCACGGCGAAGGAATTACCTCCCACATCACGCACCGTGGTGAACCCGCGCATCAGGTCGTCATGTGCTGATTGGCCAGCGAGCAGCGTCAGGTAACCGATGTCGGCGGTCAGCAGTACGGGCATAGCCGGCGCGTTGAACATCACATGCCAGTGCATGTCCGATAGCCCCGGCATCAGTACCTTGCCGTTGGCGTCGATCACCGTCGCCCCCGCCGGCGCGGGGATGGATTTGGCGATCTGGCTGATCTTGTTGCCCTCGACCAGCACACTCATGCCGTCGGCGAGCTTCTCGTTCTGGCCGTCAAAGATGCGCGCGTTGGTAATGAGGACGGCGTGCTTCGACTGCGCGTCCTGAGCCATGGTCACAATGCAGAATGTCAGGCTTAAAATCAGGGACGCCGTAAATGATTGCAACAGCCTCATGACAGGTCACACTCCTTGTAGCGGCGGTGCATGGAATACGGAGAGGTGGGCACAACCGCAGCGGATACATCCATTCGCCCCAGTGATGCACCCATTACGTTCATCGCCAAGCGACAAGGCTAGTGCATATTTGTGCTAAGCGGCCTCTCCACATGCCATCGCACCCAAAAAAGGTTGCTACCAACTCTTGAATGAGTCATCTGGTGATTCTGTGGTTGAAGTTGGCGCAACTCCACATCCGTCGATATTGGTGATCACCGCCCTAAATTCTTTACTGCGATGCATCCGAGAAAGGATACGCACGGTTAACCGTGCCAGAATCAAACTTGCGGCAGCCACATGCCCAAGGTCGCAGCAAAGATGCCTATCGCCATAAAGATCGTTAGCGGGACCAGGGTGCTTACGAAGGCAAGCTGCGTGCCCTGCCCAGCTTCTCGCTGCTGGCAATGGAAATACCATTGCAGCATGGCCAGAGGGAGCAGGTACTGCCCAACGCCCAGGGCGTACACAAACGGTCCCGTGAAGGACTCCCAGTCGATGCCCCAGCCCCCGGTCAGCGTCGCCCAGCCCATCAAAGCCACACGAAAAAACCACACCGCACTCGCAGCCATAAACAAGCGCAGCGCCCAACGGCGGTGTTCTGCAAAGCGCCCGGCCATGGCAGTGCGCAGCGCCATGGAGGCAAATAGCAGAATCAATATGCCGTCAATAGAGATGGTAACTTGGGACACTAGGTTCCCGAGGGAATGCCGGGTCCAGATCATGTACAGCCCGCCTACGCTGCTTAGCACGGCAGCCAGCAAGTAGCTGCGACCCAATCACCGGTGGAAAGTCGGCGCATGGCGGCGCACCGCAGGAATCAGCTGCAATGGACCACCACCGATCACAATCGCCGCCAGCAGCACGTGCGCCACCGCTGCCAGGTTGCCCAGCGTATCGCCCTCACGAAAACCCGCCGGAAGGTGCTCGAGGCCCTGCAGGCCAGCCAGCCCAGACTGGGCAATCGGGGGGTAGAACACAGCCAGAATGTAGGCGAGGAATATGCCGTGGCCCACCGCCGCAATAACAAACCAGATTGTCGCCGCCAGCGGGACGGCCCTTCGTGTATCGAATGGACGGAGCATTGTTGTGCTGAGTACAGCGTCATTCATCGTTAGTCTCCCTGCATTAATGGAACGGGACCTGCGCCACACTGGCTCACATTGCTCAGCGCGCGGCCCTCACGAACTTTGGCTGAAGATGCCTGCGGGTATGCTCCGCCTTTTTCCATACCTGCACATCGGCCACAGGCACTAATCTGGCCTCCCCCAAGAGGGGGAGATGTTCGTGTTGTGTCCTCCACCGCAAGACTCATGACAGTCGATGGGGCCTGGTTTAGCATTCGGGAATGAAATCGCCGTCCCCAACCCAGCGGGCATCCAACGCACCCGATACCAGCCCCGAGTTACCCAAGCTTCCGGTCTGGCAGCCATTGCGCGGGCCTTTCGCGCGCTGGCCACAGCTGACCGACTTAATCATCGCCCTGTGCGCTTTTTTCCTAACGCTGCTGATGTGGTCGCACGAAAGCGCAAACGAGGTGCTAGCCCTGCAAAGCCTATGGGATGTGGCCGCCGTTCAATGCGCATTCATCGGCTGTTTCGCCTTGCTGTGGCGCCGCACCCACCCATGGCAGACACACGCCGCGGTACTCGGGGCCACGCTGGTGCTAGAACTGGGCTTGCCCGCCGAGGGTATCGTGGCCCTGGCCTTTTCGCTCTATAGCCTTGGCCGCTACGAAGCCAATGCCCGGGTCAGTGTGATCGGCGTTCTGGCCGCGCTCGCTTACGTAGTGCTCGACGAGCGGCTACTGGTTGAACTGACGGCCGGAGGCACCGTCACAGTGGTGCTGGTATGGGCGCTGTGGCACATTGGTCGGCGGCTGCGCTTTCGCGGTGAATACCTGCGCTTGCTGGAAGAGCGCGCCGAATATTTGGAGCGGGAGCGCAATGCCGAGTCCGAGCGGGCGGTAGCGGCCGAACGCACCCGCATCTCGCGCGAGATGCACGACGTGGTGGCGCACCAGGTCAGCCTGATGACAGTTCAGGCCGGCGCCGCCAGAACCATCTGCCGCAACAATCCCGAAGCGGCCAGTGAAGCCATGGCTGCCGTGGAGGCCGCCGGCCGCCACGCCCTGGCGGAAATGCGGCATTTGCTGGGCGTGCTGCGCCCGACCAGTGACGAAGCGCAACTCGCACCGCAGCCAGATCTGAATGACCTCCCTGCCCTGATCGAAAAGGTGCGGCACGTCGTAGCCCGGGTCGACTACGCAACCCACGGCAAGTCTGACGGCGTACCAGCGCGCGTCGCCCTCGCCGCCTACCGCATCATTCAGGAATCATTGACCAATGTCATCAAACACGTCGGCGCCGAAGCCAGCGTGCGCGTGAAGGTAAGCGTTGCGCCGGATCATATTGCTCTCTCGGTGAAAGATGATGGACGCGGTGCCGCTGAGCAGCCTGCTGGTGAACAGCGAAGCGATAAACAACCCAGTGGCGGGCACGGCATTGCGGGCATGCGCGAGCGGGCGGAACTGCTCGGCGGCCACCTGCGCGCCGGTGTGACCGAAGACGGTGGCTTTGAGGTGATAGCACAGCTGCCGACGAGCAAAGAGGGAACCAGATGATTACAGTCATGGTGGTGGATGATCAGGCACTGGTGCGACGCGGTTTTGCCCTGATGCTGGATAATGAGCCCGATATTGAAGTGGTGGCCGAAGCCGGCACCGGCGTTGCGGCCATAGAAGCCGCACGCGAGCACCAGCCAGACATCATCCTGATGGATATCCGCATGCCGGAAATGGATGGACTGGAAGCCACCGCACATATACTCCAGACAGAGGAAAAAACGGAAGGCGGCAACGTAGCCAGCCGGGTCATCATCCTCACCACTTTTGATCCCGACGAATACGTATTCCGCGCCCTGCAGGCCGGTGCCAGTGGCTTTGTACTCAAGGATATTCCGCCCGAAGCGCTGGTGGAGGCAGTGCGCACCGTTGCCGATGGTGGCGCCATGCTCTCACCCGGCATCACCCAACGCCTGATCAGCCAGTTCGCGCAAAAGCTGGGAACCGGCCGTAACCTAGCCGAGCGTCTGGAGCGCCTGACCACGCGGGAGCGCGAAGTGCTGGAAGCGATTGCCGCAGGCAAAAGCAACGCGGAAATCGCCGACGCCCTGTTTATTGGCCCGGCCACCGTAAAAACCCACGTTTCCAGTGTGCTGTCCAAGCTCGGGTTGCGCGATCGCGCCCAGGCCGTCGTGTTCGCCTACGAATGCGGACTAGCTACCGCCGGGGGGCGCGATGTCGGTTTCTAATTCATCCGCGGCTTTACCGCACAATGCCCTGTATAAACTTGCCGCCGCTGGCGCCCTACTCTTGGGTGTCCTGCTCATCCTTGGCGCCTACGGCCATTTTGTCGCCGTCTGGTCGGCGATAACTGGCGAAGAAACCGGGTTTCTGCGGCGCGTGCTGCTGATGCTGCCGGGGGCAATGCTCGCCAGCACCGCCGCGTTGAATATCCTTTTCACCAAGCCGCTCTGGCAAGCGCGTGGCTACGCGCTCACCATCACCCTGGCAGGCAACCTGCTGACTATGCTCTATTTAATTTACCTGATGATACAAGGCGTGCCCGACCACCCCATTGGTGTTTTCCTTGCACTGGAAATGTCACAGGTCATTTTGCTGGTAGCGATACGCGCGGGTCTGGTGTGGCCCGCCGCTGCTGATATGCCTGCTGCTACAAATACGAAGTAGTGCCGAGAAAATAATTCAGCGCTTATCGCTTCTAATCTCCCGTCTTAACGATGCGCCAGCACCTGTTCCTACTCTTCCCAGACCGGCGCCAGCCGCTCGGCCTCTTCTGCGCGCACGTCATCGATAACTTCCATCAGGTCCGTAACGTCGACGCTGGTGGTGTCATGTTCGAAAACCCCTGTCAGGGTACTTTCCGGGTGCAGCTCACCGGCCTCATACAGCGCCCAGATTTCCCTGCCGTAATCGGTCGCCAGTAGTTCCGGGGCGAAGCGGCCGAAATAGTTGCGCATGTTGTCGACATCGCGCTGTAGCATCATGGCGGCGTTGTTGTTGCCGGCCGCATCCACTGCCTGGGGCAAATCGATGATCACCGGGCCGTCGCGGTCCAGCAGCACGTTGAACTCGGACAGGTCGCCGTGTACCAGGCCCGCACACAACATGCGCACCACGTCGGCCATTACCTGGGCGTGATAATCGCGGGCCTGCTCTGCACTCAGCGTGACGTCATCCAGCCGCGGGGCCGCGTAGCCCTCCTCATCGGCCACCAGTTCCATCAGCAAGACACCGTCGACGAAGCCGTATGGCTCGGGGACGCGCACGCCGGCCGACGCCAGTCGATACAGCGCATCGACCTCGGCGCTCACCCACGCCTGTTCCTGCTCTTTCTGGCCGTAGCGCGTCTTCTTCGACATCGCCCGCGCGCGGCGGCTGTTGCGCATATTGCGGCCTTCCTGGTACTGCACCGCCTGTTTGAAGCTGCGCTGCCGGGCCTCCTTGAAGACCTTGGCGCAACGCAGGTCGTCGCCGCAGCGCACCACATACACCTGCGCTTCCTTACCGCTCATCAACTGCGCCATGACCTCGTCGATCATGCCGTCATCGACCAGCGGTTGTAATCTCTTGGGTACTTTCATAGATCTTCTTTTGATCGTCGGCGGAGGCGACCTTGCTGCCCCCCGCCGCGGATTTCTTGTCTCTGTTAGCTGTGCGCCAGCGCGTAATCGATGGCTGCACACACAGCAACGGCCTGTGCGGTATTGCACTGCGCGGGCGTGGCACGGGGGCTATCGGGATAAACCTCGGTGGTGGTTTTGTAGGTGGCATTGGTGACACTGGCACAGAGGCCGAGTTTTTTAAGCGGATACTCAATGACACCACGAGCGACCGCCGGTGAGCCGATGATCTCGTTATTGTCATCGGCCGGGGCGATATGGGTGACCTTCTCCACTGCCGCGATCACCGCCTGCTGGAATTCTGGCTGCGGGTTCTCGCTGTCGTCCACCAGGTAGAAGCCATCGGGAATGCCACCCGGCGTGAACGGCTTGCCATCGCGGGCGGCCAGTGCGGGGCGGAATTCGGTTTCGTCGGTATCGGTGGTTTCGTGCAGGTCGATGTGCATCAGCACACGATCGCGAACCGGCGCCACCAGGCGCATCAGCGCCGCCGACTCTTCCGCCGGGCTGTTCTCGTAGAACGAACGGTTGGGGTCGATGGCGTGCGGGTTCCAGCGGTGGATGCGCTCGTAGCCCCAGGGGCTGATGCAGGGTGCCACCAGCAGGTTGACGCGGCCGGCGTACTCCGCGCCATGCTGATCCACAAACTGCAGCGCACCGTGTACGCCGCTGGTCTCGTAGCCATGTACCCCGCCGGTCACCAGTACCACTGGCAGTTCGTCATTCCAGTCGCGGCTGCGGATCGCCAGTAGTGGGAAGCCCTCGTCGCCGTAGTCCAGACGCCCATACTCTTCCACATCGAAGCGCGCGCGCAGTGGCTCGATCTTGCTGACCACCTCAGACGCGTAGCTACGCTGACGGGTCTGACCCGACAGCCACTGATTGCGTTCCGCGTCACCCCAGGGCGTGCCGGGGGTACCGATTGGATAGAATGCGGGGGCGGTGTTCATTTCGACTGTTCTCCGGTGATGAACGAGGGAGGCATTCTACACCCCGAACAGGCCCATCTGGCCATCCACCAGACTGTCAAAATCCAGATCGATAAAGGGCAATATGGCATCGGCCACCGGCTTGAGCTGTTTGTCGATATAGTGCTGGTAATCCATCGGTGACTGACGGTAGTCCACTGGCTCCGGACCATTGAGGGTGATCACGTAGTGAATCCAGCCCTTGTTCTGGTAGCGGGGTTCCAGCCCCTGCTGGCGGCGGTGTTCATCGGCCAGTCGCGCGGCGCGCACCTGGGGCGGCACGTTTTTTACGTACTGCTCCAGCTTGCGCCTGAGCCGCTTGCGATACACCAGCTGCTCGTCCATCTCCCCTGCCCGGGTTTTCTCCACCGTCTCGCGGATATAGTCGGTCGGATCTTCACCCTTAAACACCATCCCGTAGAGCTGGGTCTGGAACTGCTTGGCCAGGGGCGTCCAGTCACTGCGCACGGTTTCCAGGCCCTTGAAGACCAGCTTTTCCTCGCTCCCTTTTATCACCAAGCCCGCATAGCGCTTCTTGGAGCCGGCCTCCGAGCCGCGAATGGTGGGCATTAAAAAGCGCTGGTAGTGGGTTTCGAATTCGATCTCCAGTTCGCACTGCAACGCCAGCTCGTCTTTGAGCTTGTTCTGCCAGCGCGTGTTGATCTCGCTCGCCAGGCCCTTGCCGATCGCATCCGCTTCTTCCGGGCTGGGGCGGCCACTCAGCCAGACAAAGGTGGAGTCGGTATCGCCATAAATGACCTGGTGGCCGAGTTTCTCAATCCAGCGGGCCGTCTGCTGCATGATCTCGTGACCGCGCAGGGTGATGGAGCTGGCCAGGCGCGTGTCGTAAAAACGGCAGCCCCCGCTTCCGAGTACCCCGTAGAAAGAGTTCATGATGATCTTGATGGCTTGGGAGCGGGCGGCATCCTGCTCCTGCTTGGCGATGTCGCGCTCCGCCCAGAGATTGGTAATGATGTCCGGCAGAAAGTGCTTGTCACGGGAAAAGCGCGCGCCGCGAAAACCGGGGATGGTGTTTTTATCCGTCCCACCCTCTTCCGATTCCTCTTGCGCCTCCTCAGCCAATCCCTCAATCAAACCCATAGGATCGATCTTGAAGGTACGGATAATGCTGGGATACAGGCTCTTGAAGTCCAGCACCAGCACGTTGTCGTAAAGGCCCGGCCGGGAGTCCATCACATAGCCGCCCGGGCTGGCCAGGCCACCGTCGGCCGGCAGGTTGGGTGCCACATAGCGGCTGCGGTGCAGCCTGGGCAGGTAGAGGTTGGTAAAGGCCGCCACCGAGCCGCCGCTGCGGTCAAGCTCTAGGCCGGTGAGCTGGGCCCGCAGGCGCAGGTAATCCAGCAGGCGGGTGTGCTGGTATATATCCCAGACCAGGCGGCAGTCTTCCAGGTTGTACGCAGCCAGCTTGGGTTTGTTATGGCGAAAATCGTGTTCAATCGCCGCCAGGCGGTTGTCCACGTCTTCGGTGTCCTTGCCCCTGCCCAGCAGCGTCTGGGCCACGAACTCCAGGCTGAAGCTTTCAAAGTTGTAGGTGGCGCTCTTCAGTCCGTCGATGCCATCAAGAACCACCCTGCCCGGCAGCGTCACGAAGCCCTGATTGCCTTCCCGACCATCCCGCCAGCGCGCATCAGTACCACCGCGCCCCAGTTTCAGGCGCAGGCCATACCGCCCCGCCCGTTTCACCAGCAGCCGAAAATCAAAGTCCACCACGGACCAGCCGATGATGATGTCCGGGTCCAGGGATTGAATCCTGGCCTCCAGCGCCTGGAGCAGCGCCCGTTCGTCATCCACCCAGTAGATGGCGGTGTCGGCGGCCTCCGCTTTCCCCACCATCAGCACCTCTTCCACCCCATGCCCGTATAGACCGACGGAATACAGCTCACCCTGGCCAGAGCACTCCACATCCAGAGAAACCACCTTGAAGTCCGGCTGTACCTCGGCGCCCTTGAGGCGAACCTGGCGATATTCCGTATAGCCGTCTTTGGCCTGGGCCAGCCCTTCAAAGTAGAGGCCACCGCGGACAAAGCGCTCCATCAGGTAACGGTCGTGCAGACGAAAGTCCGCTTCAAGCAACTCGATGCCACGAGTTTGCAATAGGGTCTGGGCCCGGCGGTGCGCGTCAATGGTGGGAAAATACAGCATGGCCGCTTCTTCGCGGCCAAAGGTCTGGAAGCCCAGCTGCTGCCATTCGTACGGCACGCCGGCCAGCGCCTCGGCCACCTGGGTGCGGTCCGCCACCTTCACCATAAAAACCGGGCGCTCGCCCTCTATGACCAGCTTGACCGGGCCCTCGGGCGTGGCCAGCCAGTAGTGGATGCAGGTGCTGCCGCGCTGATCAAAGCTGTGGCGAGTGAGGAGAAATCCTTGGGGCAAGAGGCTGTACTGACTTGAGGCTTGGGTTGGAGATTGGCGCTATTCTACTGGATAAATCCACAGATATCAGCATTCGCCAGCGCCGGACAAACGACCTCCGGCGACCTGCCACGGCCGAAAGGAGACAGGAAAAATGCACCTAATACAGACTAAGTTATCCGCAGAACTAAGGAGGTAATAATCAGGCGGATATTTTCAATATACAAACAGAGCAAGTGAAGTGGATTCATATCATAATTTTGGCGTCAAGCGCACCCAATTCAATTAACGACATAAAGGTTATATGACCTCAATAATTGGGTGTTTTATTCCACCTATACTCTCCTCACCGACGAGCAGACAAACCGCCACCGCACCATGCCCAGGCAGGCCCACACACAATTGCACGGGCCTGCTAGTACTAGTCAGCTATGGTTGAGTCATATAGCTGCCCACCATCGACCGCAGTCTCTTTCGACTTCAATGGTACGCCGACAGTCACTTGGCCACTACAAAGTCCTCCGCGGCTATCACTGGCGCTAAACAGGATATGGTAGATACGACCGTTACCGCTGGCACTGCGTTCGGCCCTAACTTCAGCCGTATCCGAGCCAATACCGCGGGCGTCGGGTACAAAACTACCATCGCCGCGGCCATCAACAAGTTCGTCTTGGTATATTTCGTCGATGACAATGGTTACAGGGTCCCCATCAGGATCCGATACATTATTTATCAGGATATCCCGGTATCCGTGATTGGGCGGCCAGAGTAAAGCGTCGCTAGCAATGGCGCTTGTGCACAAAGGCTGGGTATTAATTGGAACGGCTGCGACGCTTACAGTGGTGCTGGCGGCGTGACTGTCACCGTAATCGTCCATAATCTGGAGAGTTACTGTGTATAGCCCCGCAGATGTATAAGTATGTTTCGGCATGGCCCCGATGCCGCTGCTGCCGTCTCCGAAGTCCCAGGTGTACATAACAATGTTCCCATCGGGATCGACGGAGCCTGCCCCATCAAAGTTGACAGACTCTCCTTCTGATGCGGCATAGGGGCCTCCTGGATTTGCTGTTGGGTATTGGTTTGCCGCATTCACCTGGGCCAAGGTGGTAGTCGTATCAATGTTTCCCATATCATCCGTTACCGTGAGCACTACTAAATAGTCATCCGGAACGGCGTAGGCATGCTTTGGTGATGGCTCGGTAGAAAAATTGCCATCGCCAAAATCCCAGGCAAAGCTCATTGCACCGCCTTCCGGGTCGTAGGAACCACTACCATCAAATTCGATGGGACTACCGGCTGTGCCGGTATAGGGACCATTGACGTCAGCTACCGGGGGCAAGTCGGAGGCATTTACTACCGTAATGTCTAAGCCACTGGCACTTGATACTGTGACTCTGCGGATAACGGGCGTGGTCATTTCTGGATCTTCGTAGAGGTTGACGCCAAGCAAAACGGCAGTATTCTCGATGCCCGAATAGTAGTCACCAGACTCGTCAAATCCATGCCCTGGTTCGAAAATCACTTCAATCTGAACTTGCTGCTCAAAAGTAAAGAGAGCTTCTGCGCCTGCAGGCACTTCCGCTGGAATTTCGCTTGCAATCACCTGGGTATCCTGCCAGACGGTCCCATCTGACGGCGCGGTGCCCGCAAATAGATCGGATTTTGAAGAGGGTTCACCGTTCAGTGTCATATTAAGCGAGACGATGTGAGGTGCATAACTAAAGTTTCCTCTTCGCGTTCCTCTTATCTCGAAAACAGGTTGCAGGTATAACGTGCCAGCATCTGTATGCGACAGAGATAATTGCAGGACGGAATTGGCATTCTGCGATATATGCCCGTTCATCACTTCACCCCACTCAGCAACAAAATTAAACAAGTGGAAAGAACTCAGAACTGACAGATTGCTCAAAGAGGCAAATGCGGCAGTAGATACTGCATATTCGGCCGCGAAAGTGCCATTATACGGCCACGAGCTATCGTCGTACTCAGGGTGAAACAGGGGTACATTTAAGCCCAACAGATTGGTTGAATAGATTTCTTTGGTAACGAAAGGAATAGTTTCGCTGACGCTCTGTGAAAAACGATTTTCGCGAGAATCAACGTAGATTTCGTAAGAATATTCAGCCGAGCTTTTAAGTAGTTCCTGAGCGAAGACAACGTTAGTAATTGTTATATTAAAAATGAAAATAAAATATTTAGCTACTTTACGCATGTATTTTTCCTGACGGGCGTAATCCAGATCTATAGCACCCCACCTAAAACTTAGTAATCCCCAGAGTGACTGTTTATGTTCTTTCACCCCAAAAATTATCTACAAACTCCGCCACTGTCTAATGATTTGGCATTTAGTGAGTTCACTACTGGGTTTCTGATAAGAAACAATTGTCAACAATGTACATAGCTAGACTAGACGCCTTTAGCGGCCTATCCATGAGGAAACAAAGGGAGCCAAAAACAACACCCAAATTAATATTGGTTTATCACTTCACTTTTCTCTTTATAAAAAAATAAAATATCGCACAGATAATTCAATTCTATTAACCCACACATTTAAAAGACCCACTAAAACATACCCAACGCGAACAACTTAACTAAACATTCGCGCATAAATCCGAAAATCAAAAGCTCCTTCATAATTTTGTAAAATAATTTTCGATCGTATTTTAATTGCTATTCATGTCAACAATTTATTAATAACTGGTATATTTGTACGCCAACAATTACGAAAATCTGTGTAAACATAGCCCTAATGAGCTAAACATTAAAGCGCGGTTATATTTGGAGACGGATTAGAGCCAACCCTCTCGATCGTCCCCTACATCAGAACTGTAGTGGTCTACTAATCCCGGATACCAACTTAGGTGGTAAGGTTGCCACCTGAATCAGAGGTGTTCAATGAGTAGACAACATAGATCCTTCTCCCCCGAGCTCAAGCTGGACGCTGCCCGTTTGGTCATTGACCAAGGGTATTCGATATCAGATGCCGCCCGGTCTTTGGATGTCGGCACAACTCCTATCCGCCGCTGAGTGAACCAACTTGAGGCTGAATGTGGTGGTGTGACGCCGGCCAGCAAAGCCCTTACCTCGGAGCAGCAATGAATCCAAGAGCTTGAAGCCCGCATCAATCGTCTGGAGCACTAAAAAAGGCTACCGCTCTCTTGATGTCCGACGAGATGAATCGTACGCGCTGATAGACCGATTAAGTGAGCAGGAGCCCGTGGAACTGGCCTGTAACGCGTTTGAAGTACCTCGATCACGCTACTACGAATACAAAAACAGAAAGGATGTCGTGGATGCACCTCCGGGCCCAGGTCAACGAGGTTTTCAATCGCAGCCGCGGCTCTGCGGGCAGCCGGACAATCGTAGGGTTGCTGAGCGATCAGGGACTGGTTATCGGACGCTTCAAAGTACGCCGCCTGATGCGTGAAGCTGGTTTGATCTATAAGCAGCCTGGGCCTCATAAATACAAAAAGGCGACCGTCGAGCGACCGGATATACCGAATGAACTTGATCGTCAATTCGATGTGGAGAGGCCAAATCAGGTTTGGTGCGGTGACATCACGTATATCTGGGCCGGTTCTCGCTGGTGCTACTTAGCTACGGTTATCGACCTGTATGCGCGTCGTATCGCTGGATGGGCAATTTCAGAACAGCCAGATGCCGCACTTGCGGTGAAGGTGTTGGAAATGGCTTGGGAGCAGCGGGAAAACCGCAAGGTGTCATGTTCCATTCTGATCAGGGCAGCCAATATGCGAGCCGCCTTTTCCGGCGGCGGCTGTGGCGGTACCGGATGACTCGGAGCATGAGCCGCCGTGGTAACTGCAGGGACAACGCACCGATGGAAAGGCTATTCCGCAGCTTGAAAAGTGAATGGGTACCTGCTCTCGGCTACGCCTCTATTGCAGATGCCAGCAGAGACATCAGCTACTACCTGATGACCTATTACAACTGAGAGCGTCCCCATCAACACAACGACCGCATTCCGCCTGCAAAGGCCGAAGAGAAACTTAACTTACTGTCCGGAAACAGTTGGCCACGACACTACAAAGTAATCATCTGGTTTGCTGTCGGGCACATAAAATATTTTGCAAGCCGAGGTCGTTGCACTTCCCATATCATCACGGGAAGGCACCGCTCGTCATCCTCCCAGTGGATGGTGGTGTGGTGCTCTGCGCTTGGTCCGGCATTGGCACTACCATCAGCACCTCTTCCACGCCATGACCGTAGCGACCGATGGAATACAGCTCACTCCACTCGGAGCACTCCACGCTAGGGACACGACTTTGAAAAGGGGCTTGAAATCGGGACAGCGTCTCGGCTACTTAGGCGCGGCCTGGTCACCACGCGAGACGGGCGACTACACGCGTCTCGTCGGCGTGCAGCGAAAACGACCAGCCATTGCGCTCACACAGCCGGTGAACGATTCCCAGCCCCAGACCATACCCTTGAGACGAGGACTCGGTCGGCGTGTGCCGCTCATCCGCTTCACTACCTACCTGGTTGGTGACGAATAGCTCACGCTCACTGACACGAATCGTGATCGGTACCTGCCCGTCGAGTGTGTGCTCGAATGCATTGCGCACCAGATTATTGACCGCGATAGAAAAAGCCTGTGGATGTCCGCAGACTCTGGGTTTTACGAGATCGTCGATCTCAACATCGACGAATTTTCCGTTCAACAGGTGGCGCTGCTGATCTATTGCCTGGCTTACCAGCGGCATCACTAAAAACTGCTCGTCATACTGCCCAGCGTCGGTTTCGCGAGCGAGGCATAAGAACATTTCGATCGTAGCTTTCATTTCGAGCGTCGCACACCGCACTCGATCTACCGTTTTTCTATCGGTCGCTGACAGATCACTTTCTTCCAGCAGCTCCAGCGCGCCCAGTATCACGGTGATCGGCGTACGCAACTCATGACTGGCTGAACCGGTAAAGTATCTTTCCCTTTCCACAAATGCGCTGATACGCTCAAGCGTCTTCTCAATAGTCCTGGCGAGCACACCAACCTCATCATCGCCGAACCGGCTGGAAGCTATGCGTTTATGATCTTCGGCCGATAGTTTTTCCGGGTCGATGTCCGCGACCACGTTAGCGAGTTGCACAACCGGAGCGACCGCCCTACGCATTACAACAACGCCCAGCCCGAAACCAAGAACACCGAGGGTACCCACGACCCCGGTAATAACGAACAGCCACCACCAATCCTCTGAAGACTCAGCCTCAATACCGGCAACGTCGAAAACCACAAATGCGCGTCGCTGTTCATTTTCGATAGGTACGACTGCGACATGCAACTCTTCGGTATCGAATTCGTACAATCCCTCTTTGGGGTTTGTACGCGCCCATTCCCTGAGTGATTCCGGCAAGCTACCCACCTCATCGTATCCGCGCAGGTTCATCGTCAGCGCGGGATAGCTTTCGGCAGCGCGTTGTAGCTGATTTTCCAACACATGGTCTTCGCTCAACCGGATTGCAGAGAAGAACGCGAATCCCCAGGCCACGCTGATTACCGCAACACACATCGCAAATGCAATGGCGACACGCTTGCGCAAGCTGTACCGGTACATCACTGAGTATCCTCAGCAATGCGGTAGCCGATGCGATGCAACGTATGGATCAGCGGGCGATCAAACGGTCGATCGATCGCCTGACGCAGCTTGTACATGTGCGAGCGAAGCGCATCACCATCGGGGCGCTCGTCAGCCCATAACAAGGTTTCGAGATCATCGCGGGCCACAACAGACGGTGCCTGCTCCATCAATCGCTGCAGGAGTCTCATGCCAGCAGGAGTGAGATCGATGTGCCGCCCCGCGCGATACACCTGCAGCGTGGACCTGTTCAGGGTCAGATCACCTACCGTTAACAGATTGGCGGTTTTACCGTGACTACGCTTGTACAGCGCCTGCAGTCGCGCATGCAACTCTTGTAAGGCGAAGGGCTTTATCAAATAATCATCGGCACCTGCCTCGAACCCTTTAAGTTTATCGTCAAGGGTATCCCTCGCGGTTAGCATAAGCACCGGCGTTTCTAATTGGGCATCCGCTCGCAGCTTTTGGCAGAAACTCAGGCCATCCATCCCCGGAAGATTCAGGTCCAGAACAATCACGTCGAACGGATTCGTCAGTGCCAGGTGCATAGCGCTGATACCGTCATAGGCAAAATCCAAAACATAGTTATACCTTTCAAGATACGCGGCAATATTCTCGCAAATACCGCGGCTGTCTTCGACGATCAACACTCTAATCGGCGCCGCACCAAGCGCATGTACCATCTACTGCTCCCCCATTACCGGGCACGATTTACCAAGCACTTTTTACCAAGCACTATTTACCAGGCATAGTCCAGCCGCAGACCAATAAGCGGCTCGGCTTCACTATCATCCTCTACTACTACGCCCCGGCGGTAGTCAAACTCGGACTCGTCGCTCGACGATGCAGCCGTTACGTTGATGACATCGAGAAAGGCGGTTACGTCGATGGGGCCAAAGGCGCGCCGGTAGTCAACACGAACGTTCAACGAACCGGCACCACTCGTGCGGCCGACATTCCGCTCGGTGATCTCCTTCGAGTAGCGCAGCGGCTGCCCCGCTCCCAACACGTCTGAGTGGATAATAAAGAGGTCATCTGGCGTACCGGAAAGGTATTTGTAGCGCCCGGCGACCTTCCAGCGGCTGCTGATTTCCCAGGTCAGACCCAGGGTAGCCACATGCTCGCGGCTGAAGTCAGCGGCAACGTCGCCGCGACCGTCTTTCCGGTCGATTACCGCATCGTTGTACGAATAGGTTGCGGTAGCGTAAATACCCTCGCGAATCATACCATTGGCCACAACATCGACGCCGTACGATGTGCCGTCACCAATGTTCGCAAAGGTTCCGCTTGCCCGGTCGAGGTCTACCACCAGGTTGCCGAGATTTTGATAATAGGCTTCGGTCAATACCGACCAGTTGCTGTTCGGGAAGTATTCATAGCCGATACTGGCGTGGGTAATTTCTTCATTCTCAAGATCGTTCGATTCGTTAGCGGCAAGATCCAGGAACCGTGGTGACTGATGAAACAGTCCGGCAGTCGCAAAATATCGAACCTTTGTACTCGGCCGCCAATTGACGCTGAATCTGGGCGACGCAAGGCTCTGGTCGGCAAAGCCGTCGCGTTCAAACCGCATGCCTGTTCGGATATCCCAATCGCCACGTTGAAACAGTTGCTCTACGTAACCGGCGTAGTTGGTTTCCTTCTGAACGAGCGAAGAATTGATGCTCTCGGGGGTCAGTACAATAAAGCGCTGACCGGGGTCTGGCCTGAAATCATCATCGTCATAGATATATCGGATCCAATCACCATCCAGGACGGTGTTATAGTCCAGTTCAATCTGCGTGACTCGCGTACCGGCACTGAATACACCCCATTGGTTTACCGTCTCGAAGTCACTGCGCCAGCCGATCTCTGTCTCGGCCTCACCGATGGTAATAATGTCTTCCCGCACCGGAAAGCTGGACGCAGGCGATCCCTCAGGTACGAGATCAGGAAACGATTCACCCTCTGAACTGACCTTGTCGCTTGTGCGGTAGTACACCTTGTTGGTCCAGACAGCGTCTTCACCGACCAGGGAGCGCAACGTCATACCGTACAAATCACTATCCTGTTCCGAATCCTGAAGTGAGGCATCTTCGAAATTGGGCGATGCAAACACATGGGTTACGCCGCGGGTATAGTCCTCGTGCGTATCCATCAACAGAATTTCGAAGGTGTGGTTCTGGTTGAGGGGTATGACCGACTTAACGATGACGTCTCTCAAGACCGGCTCACCGATATCGAGCTCTTCGATCGTTTCAAACAAAGCGCCGAAATCCAGCCGTCGGGCAGAAACGAGCAAGGTAGAGTCTTCCGTGATACCGGTAGGACCGTCATAACCAATTTCATAGCCCGCAAGGTCGTAGCGGAAACTGGCGGAAGGACTGGGATTGCCGTCAGCGACTTCCAGTTTGAGTAGCGATGCCGCCCGGCCGCCATAAGCCGCACCCCACCCACCCGGTGAAAACTCGGCACCGCTAATCACATTCGGTGCGAAAATCGAGAAGCGGCCGCCGCCACCGACATCTTCCGCTTCACCCAATGTCGCATCAAAGTGCACCGCTTTATCAAAGGGAAAGTCATCAACGAATATCAGATTATCCCGGGGGCCACGGCCGCGTACGCTGAAGCTCGCGAACTCACTGGCGGATGCCAGGCCCGGTAAACCATCTAGTGAAAGGAGCGGGTCTGCGCCGCCACCAACCGCACTGCGCAACGCCTCTCGATCGAGGTAGGTGCTGCTAACGGCCAATGCTTCCGCCTGCTGTGCCCGGACCTCCACTTCCTCAAGCGCCTGCTCGCCAAGTTCGAGTTCGACCTTGAGGTTTTTGCGCGTAACCACGCGGATACTTGGCTCATACAGGGAGTTGAACCCGCCTTTGGCTACGCTCACCGAGTAGAGGCCGGGGTCGAGCTGATCAATGACGATGCGACCTTGTGCATCGGTCTGTACAGATCGCGTGGTATTGGTTTCCCGTTCCTCGAGCGTGATCTGCACGGATGAGAGTGGCCGGTCGGTATACCGGTCTTTGACGATGAACGTCAGTGCGCCGGGCGCCTCCGCGGCGTGTGTGACAAGCGGCATTCCCATCAACAGCGCCGATAGAGTCAACCACGATACCTGTCTCAATTGCTTGCTCATGTTCCCATCCCCAAACATTGGCCGTATTTATTTGATGAAACGCCGGAAGGTTAGCAGCGCAAATGTGACTGAAATGTCGCTGAGATGTGAATGCACTATCAGAGCCCGTTTACCTACCCCCAATTCAGCCCAAGATTAACACCAGCACCATGCTATTTGGCACGCAAAGTTGGTTGTTTTTCAATCTACCGAAAAGGGCTGTATTACACTTTTTATTCCATGGGTATTTAAGGAGTTACCTTGAATGAAAAGGATGTTGAAATTTTCACCGATCTTGGCACCTCTGGCATTGGCGCTGAGTACTACCGCCTCCGCCAACCCCCTCGGCTTGACCGGACCACAGGACTTTATTATCCGCGTGGGCGGATACTATATTTCCGCAGGAGACGACGAGGTCAGTTTTGTCGACGACTCTTTCCGGACTGGCGATGCGTTTCGCTCTAACGTCGATCCAGGTTCCGAGTGGGGTTGGTACATGAACCTCGAATGGAAGCCTGTAGAGCATTGGGGCATCGAGCTTGGCTATATGGACGGCGACAACCATACCAGCAGTCACGCTGATGGCATTTTTTTGCAGGATTTGGAAGATGTCGACTATCGCGATGTGACCAGATTTGATGCCGATATCAGTACCGCAAGCCTGAAATTCTACCCCCTGGATGATACCTGCATGGTTCAGCCTTATATAGGTGGTGGCATTAGCTATACCGACTTCGGTGATAGCGGCCTCAATCGTGCAGTGCGGGACGACCTGGCTGAGCTTGGTCGGCGCGGCAACTTCGAAATGGGTTCGTCCTGGGGCTATACCTGGCAAATGGGTATGGATTTCAACTTCGGACGCGATAGCTCGTGGCTGGTCAATGTCGCCGCGGTGTACGCGCGATCCGAAACAGATATGCGGTTACAGCTTCTTGAAGACGTTCAGCCAACCTCCGATCTGAATCTACTTATTGAGTCCTATTCCGGGGACTACAGCTATGATCCCTGGATGTTCAATCTGTCAGTAGGGTATAAATTCTCCTTCTGACGCTCGAAATTCGGCAGATTATATTGGGCGCTTCGGCGCCCTTTTTTATGGTCAGCATCAATCAATCTGACGACGTGATTCATTGGTACGACGGGTAAGCGGCTCTCGCACCAAGCGCACCTGATCGCGCTTGTCCGTTTTCTTTTTGGACTTCTTTTCCTTTGGTTGCTCGTTCTCTGGTTGCTCGCGCTCCTGGCGCGGAGCTGGCTTCGCGGCGTTATTGTGCCGATCATTTGGCGCATTGCGCTGGGGCTGAGGCTGGCCGCGCAGGTTTTGTGGCTTGGGCCTTTCGTGCACTGTGCGGCGATCGATTGCCGGACGCTCTAATGCAGGAACAACTCGTGGGTCGTAAATGCCGGTTGGCTTGTCCGCAAGTTTGACTGCGCGCACGTCCCGGCCTGGATCCGGACGTGGATTCCGGTGTTCATTACCGCGATCCCCGCTCCGGTTATCCACCTGAGGCGCCCGCGGCTTTGGCTCGGCTATACCAGCAAACCCCTGTTCGCCACCTCGGCCACGATTCTGGCCCTGCCCACGACGATCCTGCCCCTCCTCACGACGATCATGTCGTTGCCCATTGCCTTCATGCCGGTCCCGCCGGTTGTAACCGTCGTCATGATCGTGCCGGCGCGGTGGTGTGTAGTCGCGTCCTCCAGCATAGTGATGGCCGTGGCGGCGCAAGCGCGTATGCCAGCGATCATTGAAGTTTGCCGATACATAAAAATTCGGGGCCGGATACCAGGGGCCATGCCAGTGACTGGCACTGATCCAATGGTCCTGATACCAACGATAGTAATGCCCCTGCCGAAAGAACACGTCGCTGCGGTCGTAGAATACGTAAACGCCGAGGGTATCGTCATAGTAGCGATAGCCGGGATCGGTGATCACTGTATAGGAGTAAACCGCAGGAGCCTTGCGGACATAAGTGCTCCCGCCGATCACCGGCGGAACTGCTGGGTAGGTGACACAGCCACCGAGCGTCAAAGTGATGCTAAGAGCGGCGAGTAATCGGTGTGGGACCTGGCGCATGGTGCGTTTTCCTTGGATTCACACCTGCTTTTTAACCCGGCGCAACTGAATCGCCGCTGAACTTACTTTGAACAAATGAAAAACAGGGTTAGATCAACATCATGCCAGGAATACCGACATTTACGGCAAGGCTATGCGCGGCCGACCCAGCGTTGCTTGCCTCACCCGCCGGGCAAACTGTTTCTCGATTTCCTCTTTGAACCGATCACTGCCCAGTGCTAACCCCCTATTCAAGGAGCCCCGGATTTCGTCAAGAGCGGGCGCATCCAGTGCATGCCGGAACAGTGCCCGGTAGCGCTCCTTGCGCTGCTTCGGGTAGCGGCCGAGCCAGGTACTGCATGTGTGGCGTAAGCAAGCTGGATGACCTGCCCAGCCCATTGCAGCCATAGCTCGACCAGAAATACTCGCCCGGATCCGACACCATGCCTGCGCGTACCGGATTAAGTTCGATATACCGATAGCACTGCAAAAGATAATCTTCACTCTGAACCTGACAGCATTTGTAGCGCCCCTCCCACAGGGTTCCCAAACGCCGATATTCCCGATTGAAGTAACGCACATAAATACGCCCAAGGGCCTGCATCATCCTGCTAACACCCTGATCAGAATGCGGAGTTACCAGCAGGTGGACGTGGTTGGTCATCAATACCCAGGCATGTACCTGAATATCGAACTCCGTTGCCTAGTGTTTTAGCCAACCGAAGTAGGCGATCATATCCTGCTCTGGACAGAAACAAACTTGCGGGTTGTTACCGCGCGGTATGACATGCTGCGGAATCCCCGCAGGACCGAGGCGCGGTAATCTGGCCTTCGAACTTTCCCATTCCTATTTGTTATGCCTAAAGACTAATAGGATGAAAAATCAGCGGATGGTAATGAATGTCATAATGTTGATCTGACCCATCAGATTCCATATAAGATTTGCCAACCTTGAGATCCTGCAGGTTTTCTAATGACCCTTTGGGGCTAATTTTCACCACCACTAAAGGCCTGTTATCTTGATAAAAATAATAATAATTGATACTTGCAAAGCTAATTTGTTCACATATGATCCCACATATCGTAAATTAATTATCTTTAATACATGGATTGTTATCAATGAAATCATCAGTCAACCTTACCAAACTCGCTATTACTCTTTTAAGTACCTTAGCCTCACTACAAACCTTTGCTATCGACGTCGCTAGTCTTGAAGCCACGCGGGGCTCCGAAAAGTACGGATTTGGCTCCAACTACCAATTGGCAAGAGATAACTGGGTATTGGAGTATGAAACAAAAAATGAAGAGCTAGAACAAACCCAAAAATACAAAAACGTACTTTTAAAATTGAGCTTAGCCAGCTCAAAAGGATTTGACGAACTAAGGAGAGAACACGAAAACAATGAAAAAGAATTTCTCTCAAATAATCCTTACTTAAAAGCGTTCAATTCTGAATTCTCAGTAAAACTTCTTGAAAAAATTACCATACAAAAATCCCTAGACGAAAACGAAACGGTCAGCACCTCAGATCTGACCACTTACCTCGACCAAAAATTAGGTAAAGCGGAGCGAGATATTGAATTCGTTAGAGAAGAAAAAGAGGAATTAGAAAAAGAAAAACATGTACAGATAGCCCCACTCGTTGCCAACCCATCAATAGCAACCGTTGGCGAAGACGGAAAACTCACGCCTCAAATTCAACTATCCAGCTGGCTCCCGGTACCAGTTAACCTAAAGTCAAAATATCGTTGGTTTTATGGCGCAAGTGTAAATTTAGCGACCGGTCTGGAATCATCTGAGCCAAACAAGGCTGTAAATGAATTTCTTCAAGGCGGGGGTGACGGCAGCTTTGGGGTATCTACGGCATTTAGATACATTAGTTCAGATAAATTTAATGTAGTAATCGGAGCATCAGTTTCTCAGGCATGGCTAAAATCAGACGTTTCTGAAAATGGAGAAAAAATAGAGTTGGATAGCGAAATATTACAAAGCTCCGCCAGCATCATTTTCGAAACTGAAATCGGATATTTTGGTATCGAGAGATCACATAACGATTATAGCGGCGACATTGATAATAGCTTTGGCCAACTATTAGATCAAAAATATTCGACCACATATTCTTTTTTGACTCATTTCGCAGATGATTACTATTTGCAGTATAAAACTACTCAAGGAGTCGGCGAGACCATTAGCTCTATCTCAATTACTAAAAGCCTAAAACTGTTTTAAAAATAACCTCAAGCCGGCGCGCAATCACCGGCAATTCTCATCGCTACGGGCCACCTGATGCAATTCTAAAACCAATAACTGCCGTCAATCTTATTTCATAAGATGATAAATACAACATGGAGAGTATTTAATGAGTTTAAAGATTACTACTGTTGTGGGTGCTCTATTATTCACGATTGTTGGGTGTGCAATACATAATACACCCGACACTCTGAAGACCTCCGAGATGAATAACCCAAATGAAGTTTCTTCGAGAAATTTTAATGCGTTTGTCGATCAAAATGGAACTTTCTACCCACCCAACTGGAAAAAGGAGAACGGATCGCCCTGTAAAATTTATTGCTGGAATATCCATTACTCTCTGATAGCCACTGCAGCCTCAAAGGGAAATGATGCTGTTGAAAATCTATCTATAAAAGAAGCTCAAATCCTTGAGAATATGAGAGTTAAATTGGAGGACGCCAATCGAGTCTATATATTAGTTCACGGCTACAATAATGATGCCAAAACTTCTAGGAACAACTATGACACAATTAAAAACCATATAGAATTCCAGGAAAATGACGTTGTGATTGAATTTTTCTGGGACGGCCTTGTTTCAAAAAGTTCACTCTGGGGTGATGCCAAAATATGGTTTAGAGCTACCGGTTACAGTCAGCTAGCGGGTTCCGAGGGGCTTCGAGATATTTTAAATTTGATAGAAAATAAGGAAATCATCATCATCAGCCACAGTCGCGGAGCATCGGTTGCATTAAGCGCACTAAGCAACCCCCCTTATAGCAAAGAATTTGCTGAGGACACACTAGAATTTCACACAGTAGATGTTTATCAAACTGAACGTCTACAGGACAATAAAAATATAATTAAATTATTAATGTTGGCTCCGGCAATTGGTGATGTAGATTTTAGAGTGCCCGACCACCTAACAAAAATGTCTTACAGGGAATTTGGTGATCAACTAACCAAAATTAGCTACACCGTAAATCCAAATGACAAAGTGCTTAAGAAATTCTTAGATAAGCCTAATGTTTCGGGAAAATTCAATCCTACAGACTTAGGGTTCGATGAAAAATCTGGAGAAAAACTAAAAGCGCATTATGGAATTATACAATCCTATGATTTTTCGGAAACAAAAAGTCACAAATTCGACAAATACATTGAGAATGAAAATTTTAAGTTGATGCTCTCGGACCTTGGCGTTGATGTAAAGTAAAGTAGTTACTGAAATAAATGAAGTAGTTACTGAAATAAATGGGGTCACCCATTAGCCGGCTCCCGTCAACTGGGCGAAAAGCTCTCTAGGCTATCGCCCATTATCTGACAACCGTGTCCGCCCATGCGCCTGAAATTTCTATAGGAGAAGCTGCTTCTGTGGAAGTGCTTCAGTCACCCATCTGGATCTAGGCATTTGGAAATGCTGCACTCTCAGGTGTAGCACCTCGCCCGTTGCACTCTGTGCACCAGAAAATCATCAGTACCTGCCGCCGTCCTAATTTAATTACAGAATCTTGGCCTCGAGGGCCACCCCTTAAATGGCTCGGCACCAGGGCACTTCGTGACAGCGATTGCTGTTAGAGGCCCTTATCGCGATATTCAGAGTAGTTGGCTCTTTGTCCTACCCCATTTTGATCTGCGACAAGGGCGCAAATCATGCGAAAGCGCGTTTCACGTCGAAAACCGTATTCTGTTTCAACATGTGATATACCGCCCTCGCTAGTTTGTTGGCTACCGACTTTTTGGCGACCAATATATGGGTCTTGGACGCTTTGCGCTGGTAGTACTTCTTAATTTCTGGGCTCCAGATTGCGCTGAGGTGGGCAGCTTCCATGAAGGCCCAGGCAAGCCAAGGGTTACCGTTCTTTCTATTGCCGGAGCCTTTGGTTTTGCCGTTGCTAATCTTCCTGCTGGGTACGCAACGAACATACGACGAGTAATTCCTTACATCAGAGAATCGGTCCATACTGCCGGACTCCAGCGCGATCATTTGAGACAGTATCTGGCCAACCCCAGGTATGCTTTGTAATAATTTGTTTTCCTTGGTTTTGACGCAGTATCCGGAAACTCGCTGTTCCAGTAGTTTGACTGATTTATTTATCGCTTCGATTTGCATCAAATTAATCATGGCCGAGTCTCTGACGACCTGCTCAGCCATCAGGTCTTCAATGCCTTTGTGGTCCAGTCTTTTCATTTGATTGGCACTCAATTGCGTCCCGGTATGACGGGCGATCATTCCCTGAAGATTCAGATTAAGCATGGTGCGCTGTTTGATCAGTAGTGAACGCTTTCTCAGTAAGTCCCTGATGTGCCGCTGCTCCCTGGGCATGATATGGCCTGCGGGCAATATATCTAACCTGAGAAGGTTTGCCAGAAAGCGAGCATCGGATTTATCGTCTGTGTGTTTGATTCCACTGTATTGCTGAATTGCCGCGGTATTAGCCAGTTTCACATGGAATCCCGCATCTTCTAAGCCATCAACGAGCCAATACCAGTTGTAGGTTGACTCGACTACAACTGCCTGAATATCTTCTGAGAACGGAGATAACTGCCCAAGAATCACAGATATATCATTTGGACATTTTCTGCTCAGAACGAGTTTGTCCTGTTCATCAATAACCACAACTACAGAATTATTGGAGTGTAAATCGATTCCGCAATATAGTTTCATCGTTCGGCTCCCCTGTGAGTGATAGATCAAGTGTGGAAACTCGATGTTGGCACTTACGGAGGGAGCCGGCTAGATGATTATCAGATCAACTTTTTGACACTAAATAGCTCAAATGGAAGTAACGCCATAATGTTGATCTGACCCCATTTATTATGGTATGGCCATAGACTAATGGATGGAAAACTCAGTGGGTGCTAATGGGTGACCCAATTATTCACCATGTCGGCCCCAAAGGCCAAGCGGGACAGCCTCCCTGCTTTGATAACGATACTCTCTTCTTCATCTAAATACCTGGATAGTTTGGCAAACCCAACACGATCACGCGTCCTAAATACATACTCCATTTTGGAATAAAGATCTTGCCAGCTTTCTTTATGAAAACGGATGAATCCATCTCTTTGTCTAAACCAGCTTACGTATTCTTCAACATTACCCTTTTCGAAGTTCATTCGAATTTCGATAGGTCTTGGCTCCGAACAAAAATAGGTTTTAGAAGCCAAGCGATCAAAACAAACTGAATGCTCATTATCATCAGGAAGCTTTCCGATTTCAGTTGGCGCAACCCAAATGGAGTTTTTAGAAATAGATGAACCAAAATAACTATCATGTAGCTCACTATTTTTGTGGAATTTTGGAGCTACATAAAAAACTGGGTTTCCATACGACTCTAGCTGAAGCAGCAAGTCATGCTGTACAGAATGTCTCCGCGCGTGAAGATGGAATCGATAATAGGGACCACCAAACGCGGCGTGATACTTAGAATTTGAGCGACCCAGAAAGTCAGATCTCTTAAATTGCAGAAAAAACGGTAATCCTTTTATTCCTAGCTTAGCATCGTAACCACCACCCGTTCGCCCTTCTTCCAAAAGAGAAGGAAAAACTGGAACAGCGCTGAAACCGTAATCTCTGGACAACTCCTCTACCAAGGTATATCCATAAGTAAATTCTGAAAACTGTGGTTTCATTCCTTGCCCCGAAAGTTAACAGCCTAATATTCAGGTTCTGCTATATTTTCAGCCCCTGCTATATCTGCATCCAATAATGTTTAATTGAATTAAACTTTAACCATCAACCAACCACGCAGCTTAAAGTGACTTTTCAAGAAAATCATAAAGCACGACATCTTTACAGGTTTGGATAAAGCTAATTTTGACACCATGTGATTTCCACTTTAAGTCAATTGCTTAGGTCCCCTACGAAGGTATAAACCTCAAATAAGTCCGAACTAAAAAAATAAACAAATGGAACTTAAAATAAATGGAGGCAGATCAACATTTCGGCAACACATAACACAATCACATTAATACCAAAAAGCTGATCTGACCTTATTTGTCGTTTGACTCACAAGGCCGATAAGATTAATTCCCAGCCATTCGGGTTGCTACTGCTGCAATCTCTTCTTCCGTGAGTCGATCAAGAACCCACCCCTTTGCAAATTTTGCCGTCTCTGATTTAGGCAATTGTCGCTCAGCGAGATCTCGAATTCGAACTCGAGCAGGAATCGCAGCACCCTCGCCAACAAATATCGCTTCTTGCTGAGCGAGATTCGGTAGAGCTCTCGTCATTCCCGATAGACCATCCGGAAGGAAACGAGAAACATGCTGCTGATCTGCTGCATTTGTAAGCCTTAAAACGAGCCAAGTACCGCATTGAGAAATTACGGTACTTTCAACATCTGCTGGTCGCTGGCTCACGAGCATCAGACCTATGCCATACTTTCGCCCCTCCCGAGCGATACGGCGAATAGCGGTTTGTGCTGCCGCATACTCAGCTTCGCCCCTGTCGGGGACATACCGGTGGGCTTCCTCACAAACCAAGACGACTGGATCACGCTTCCTCTCGTCACTGGTCTGGTAAACCTTATACTGGAATAACAGGCGGGCAAGCATAGCAGTAAGAGGTCCTGCCACTTCATTCGGAAGACCAGAAATATCCAGAATCCGGATGTCCTGATCAACGCCTCCTTCACCTTGGATCTGCCCAACCAACTGGGCAATAATATGCTCTAGCAATGGAGAGTCAGCGCTCCATTCCTGCATCATAAACTGAATTCTCGGATCGCGACGGAGCATCGATAATTTGTCTAAGATCGATTTGAAGTCCTTCGTGAAATCACCAGGCGGAACTCTTTCTGTATTCTGAGCCCCTCTTTTCAGTCGTGCCGCTTGAAGAAACTCAATATGATTCTTGACTTCCTCCAAACTAAAACAACGAGGCTTATCTCTATCAAATTCAATCAACTGCTCCATGCTAATGCCAGCTTTCGGACGCAAGGCATCAGGATCACCGCCATCTGCTGGAATAGGTACATCGTAGGTAGTGGGAGCTGGATCAACCAAACCGGTTGCCACCATACGCGCGTGAGTCAACGCTTTATAGATTACGTTGTTTTGTGAAGTCGCCTCATGCTCAGTTTTGCCAATTACAAGTCGCCTGAACTCATCCGCTGACATTAGCCAATACGGTAAGCTTATCGGGGAACCAGTGGTTTCTTCATTTCCCAGCGGATCATAGGCTCGATATACGATTGCACGATCATTAAACGCATGGCCATACTCACCATGGGGATCAATGATAAGGAGCCGCGGATGACTCACTGCGCCCGGCTCTGGGGCATGCTCCAGCATACTATGAAGCAAAGCGGCAACTGCACCAGACTTTCCAGATCCAGTCGATCCGAGCACGGCACAATGCATGCCAAGCATCTTATCTACGTTTGCGCGACAAACAGTATTGTCGGCTCCGACGTAATGAGCAAAAGGAACGAGCGGAGAATATTCTCCCTGCGTCTGCTGCCCTTCGGCAGCCGAATAAATCTGCGTGGTCTCCTCACGAGTGAGCAAATGCACACTCTGGCGGGGCAACGGATAGGTCGTAACACCTCGGACGAACCGTAACTCTTGGCCTGCAGAATTCCAGACCCCCTCGGCAAATAGCTCTACCTCCATCAGCCGCTGATCAGCATCAGGCGGAATGGGCTTCGTGATCTCATGCAATTCCTCGGACCGCATACGCAACAAGGTCACAAATCCGAAAACCAAACGCCTACCAAAGTGGACTTTAACGATACTCCCGATCTGTCCTATGGGATAGACTCGTCCTTCGTAGGTTCGAGTGAGTTCAGTGACATCCCCCGATAATTCCACTCGGATCGAAGTACCAGAAACTTCGACAATATGACCGATCTTCAAGTCTGGAATAAGGTCAAACGTATTCATCGCACGCTGGCCTCCGCACCGCTATTTAACAATTTGGTAACTCCAGAAAAGGTCCACCAATCTCGATTTCTATCGGCAGTCGGGGGGGAATAAGGGCCGCCTGCCCCGACAAACAACCCATCTTCACTAATCACATAAACACGTTTTCCCCAGGCTCCCATCCTCCATTTTTCAAGCGTAGGATTAAGCTTCTGAGCGAAGGCAAGTAGCGTAGTTTTGTTCTCCGGTCGCTGAAGTGCTAGCTCTATCTCTTGATTAATATGTTCATCGCCAAAACTATAGCCACAAGTTGCAAGAATATTTTCCTCATGTGAACCAATGGCCCGGCGGAATAGATCGAATTGAGCAGCGAATGGGTCACGTTGAGTCGCTAAATATTTGGTCGATTGTGGATATATAAGAACTCGCGAAGCTTTCTTCGGATAAATGTCACCGTCGCGGACTCTCCAGACACGCCCATCTTCTCCCAAGTGCCAGTCAATCGACCCGTGAAGTTTGATTACATGAGCACGATCTCTTAGGTTTGGCTCTTCATCGCCATACCTATGATTTCGATACGCAACTGCGCCGCCTGCAAATCCGTCCCAGTATGAGAAGCCGCCTAAAGCAAGCGCATCCTCAAGGAGCGTGTCATAGTTGGTGGTAAAAAGCCGGACAGCTCTCCGGCGTTCTGCTACTCCAGCTTGGCTTCGATTGAATAGAGATGAGACGAATGCTGCATGGTGGTCGATGATAACGATTCGATTTTCTAGCGATCCGATTTTTTCCGGATCACCGCCTGCCTTAGCTGGCACGTATCCCCATCGGATCGTCTCGGCAATCCACCTCAGAATTCTTTGGTGCAGGTTATCGAGATCTTCTACAGAGAGAATCACCTCGTCGAATCTGACCACTCTGTCCTTGGATCGATCGGCAATCGCACGATGATCCCCTAGCTGGCTCAAAATGTGTTCGATATGTGAATCTTCAGAAAGCTGTTTTTTTACGAATTCGAGAACCTGTATATCACTCGGCTCCCCCTCATCCTGTGCCTTACTGAATACTCGTTCAGTTAGCGGCCACATCAGGGGAATACCTGCATCAAGACTGATCCCCGCTCCGAATAGCCACGATTGATTACTTGCGGCTAAGAGATTATCGAGTTGGGTCAGAGTATCTCTTGTTACTGAGTCCATTGAGCTTTGGGTTCCCTCTGCGTTAAGGCCGATCGGTTTGCTAAACAGACAAGGCTGAATAATTTGCTTCTTGTTAATACTGCGATCAATTGTCCATCAGCAGACCAAAACAACCTATTTAATCAATCAGTTGCGATGACTGAGATTACTTTCCAAAAAATATGGCGCAGCATTTTTATACATATGGATATAGCTGCGCCCGATACTATGCGAATCCCCTTTTAAGTCAATGGATTTGCATATCTGCGGAGAATTTAGCATTTTAGATACCACCCTTCCCCATGAGCACCCGTTGAACCACGCTCAAATATTAAGCAAGAATCGTAGGCAAAAAAAAGCGAGCCTCATTTGAGGCTCGCTTTTAAATTTCCGAAGTCAGCTTAGACAGTTATCACTGCCATTAGTGGCTTCTACTGCAAGGTGAACTAGAAACAATCACCAGGCACCCGTACCCAGCCTTCCATCAGAATGCGCGCACTGCGGCTCATAATGGCCTTGGTAGCCGTCCACTGCCCGTTGACGATTTCCGCTTCCGCGCCAACCCGCAAGGTGCCGGACGGATGGCCGAAGTTCACCACGCTGCGCTCCCCGCCCCCTGCGGCCAGATTGACCAGAGTGCCGGGAATGGCGGCGGCGGTGCCGATGGCAACCGCGGCGGTGCCCATCATGGCGTGGTGCAGTTTGCCCATGGAGAGCGCGCGCACCAGCAGGTCGATTTCACCCGCACCCACTTGCTTGCCGCTGGAGGCGGCATAGCCCTTGGGTGCCGCGACGAACGCGACCTTGGGGGTATGCTGGCGGGCGGCTGCCTCTTCCACCTTTGCGATCAGCCCCATCTTTACCGCGCCGTGGGCGCGGATGGTTTCGAACATGGCCAGGGCCTTGTCGTCACCGTTGATGGCTTCCTGCAGTTCGGTACCGGTGTAACCGATATCCGCGGCGTTGACGAAGATGGTCGGGATGCCGGCGTTGATCATGGTGGCTTTCAGGGTGCCGACGCCGGGCACTTCCAAGTCGTCCACCAGGTTGCCGGTGGGGAACATGGCCCCTTCCCCATCCGCCGGGTCCATGAATTCGATCTGCACTTCGGCCGCCGGGAAGGTGACGCCGTCCAGTTCGAAGTCACCGGTCTCCTGTACTTCCCCATTGGTGATGGGTACGTGGGCGATGATGGTTTTTTTGATGTTGGCCTGCCAGATGCGCACGGTGCAGATGCCGTCCGCTGGCACGCGCGCGGCATCGACGAAACCGCTGTTGATGGCGAAGGCACCGACGGCGGCGGTGAGGTTGCCGCAGTTGCCGGACCAGTCCACGAACGGCTTGTCGATGGAGACCTGGCCGAACAGGTAATCCACGTCGTGTTCCGGCTGCTCGCTCTTCGACAGGATGACGGTTTTGCTGGTGCTGGAGGTGGCTCCACCCATGCCGTCGGTCTGCTTGCCGTAGGGATCGGGGCTGCCGATCACCCGCAGCAGGAAGTTGTCGCGCGCGGCGCCCGGAACCTGTGCAGATTGCGGGAGGTCGTGCAGGCGGAAGAAGACGCCTTTACTGGTGCCGCCGCGCATGTAGGTGGCGGGGACTTTGATCTGGGGTGCGAAGGTCATTTAAGAGTCTCGCGAGAATGTTTTTTTGGTTGTAGGAGCCTGCTTGCAGGCGAACGGTTCGGAGGGTTGAACTGTTCGCCTGCAAGCAGGCTCCTACAGAGAGGTGCTTATCAGGCTTGGGCTTCGGCTTCGAGGAAGTCCTTGGCGAAGCGCTGCAGTACACCGCCGGCCTCGTAGATGGAAACTTCTTCTGCGGTATCCAGGCGGCATTTCACTGGCACGTCTACGGTCTCACCGTTTTTGCGGTGAATCAGCAGGGTCAGGGTTGCGCCCGGGGTGCGCTCGCCGACCACGTCATAGGTTTCGGTACCGTCGATGCCGAGAGTCGTGCGGGTGATGCCCGGCAGGAATTCCAGCGGCACCACGCCCATACCGATCAGGTTGGTGCGGTGAATGCGCTCGAAGCCTTCCGCCACGATCGCTTCCACACCGGCAAGGCGCACGCCTTTGGCGGCCCAGTCGCGCGACGAACCCTGGCCGTAGTCGGCGCCGGCGATGATGATCAGCGGCTGCTTGCGGTCCATGTAGGTTTCGATGGCTTCCCACATGCGGGTGACCTGGCCTTCCGGCTCGACGCGGGCCAGCGAGCCCTGCTTCACTTCACCATTTTCGTTGCGCACCATTTCGTTCAACAGTTTCGGGTTGGCGAAGGTGGCGCGCTGGGCGGTCAGGTGATCGCCGCGGTGGGTGGCGTAGGAGTTGAAGTCCTCTTCCGGCAGGCCCATTTTCGCCAGGTATTCACCGGCGGCACTGCTGGCCAGGATTGCGTTGGACGGCGACAGGTGGTCGGTGGTGATGTTGTCACCCAGCACTGCCAGCGGGCGCATACCCTTCAGCGCGCGCTCACCGGCGAGCGCGCCTTCCCAGTACGGCGGGCGGCGGATGTAGGTGCTCTGCGGGCGCCAGTTGTACAGCGGGTCGCCCTTCTCGGATTCGGCCTTGGCCAAATCGAACATCGGGATGTAGACCTCGCGGAACTGCTCGGGCTTCACGCTCTGTTTGACGATCGCGTCGATCTCTTCGTCGCTCGGCCAGATATCTTTCAGGGTGACCGGGTTGCCGTCTTTGTCGTAACCCAGGGTGTCTTTCTCGATATCGAAGCGGATGGTGCCGGCGATGGCGTAGGCAACCACAAGCGGCGGCGAAGCCAGGAACGCCTGCTTGGCGTAGGGGTGGATACGGCCGTCGAAGTTGCGGTTGCCGGACAGTACGGCGGTGGCGTACAGGTCGCGGTCGATCACTTCTTTCTGGATGACCGGGTCCAGCGCGCCACTCATGCCGTTACAGGTGGTGCAGGCGAACGCGACCACGTCGAAGCCCAGTTGCTGCAGTTCCGGCAGCAGGTCGGCTTCTTCCAGGTACATTTTTACGGTTTTGGAACCCGGAGCCAGGGAGGTTTTCACCCAGGGCTTGCGGGTCAGGCCGAGCTTGTTGGCGTTGCGTGCAATCAGGCCCGCGGCAATCATGTTGCGCGGGTTGCTGGTGTTGGTGCAGCTGGTGATCGCGGCAATGATCACCGCGCCGTCGGGCATCAGGCCCTCTTCTTCCTTCCATTCTTTCGCAATACCGCGGTTCGCCAGTTCGGATACCGGCAGCAGTGCGTGCGGGTTGGACGGGCCGGCCAGGTTGCGGGTGACGGAAGACAGGTCGAACTTGAGCACGCGCTCGTATTCGGCGTCTTTCAAAGAATCCGCCCACAGGCCGGTTTCTTTCGCGAATTTTTCTACCAGCGCTACCTGATCGTCGTCGCGGCCGGTGAGCTTCAGGTAGTCGATGGTCTGCTCGTCGATGGCGAACATGCCGGCAGTGGCGCCGTATTCGGGTGTCATGTTGGCGATGGTGGCGCGGTCGCCCAGGCTCAGGCTGGAGGCGCCTTCGCCGTAGAATTCGAGATACGCACCCACTACTCGCTCGCGGCGCAGGAATTCGGTCAGCGCCAGTACCATGTCGGTACCGGTGATGCCGGGCTGCAGTTTGCCGGTCAGCTCGACGCCGACGATGTTGGGCAGGCGCATGTAGGAGGCGCGGCCGAGCATGACGCTTTCGGCCTCTAAACCGCCCACGCCCACGGAGATTACGCCGAGCGCATCCACCATCGGGGTGTGGCTGTCGGTGCCGACGCAGGTATCCGGGAAGGCCACACCATTTTTCACCTGCACCACCGGAGACATTTTCTCCAGGTTAATCTGGTGCATGATGCCGTTACCGGGCGGAATTACGTCGACGTTTTCAAACGCGGTTTTGGTCCAGTTGATGAAGTGGAAGCGGTCTTCGTTGCGGCGCTCTTCCACTTCGCGATTTTTTTCAAACGCGTTTTTTTCAAAACCGGGGTGTTCGACGGCCAGGGAGTGGTCGACGATCAGCTGGGTGGGCACGACCGGGTTTACTTTGGCGGGGTCACCGCCCTTTTCGGCGATGGCGTCGCGCAGGCCGGCGAGGTCCACCAGTGCGGTCTGGCCGAGAATATCGTGGCAGACGACGCGCGCGGGGAACCAGGGGAAGTCGAGGTCGCGTTTGCGTTCGATCAGCTGTTTGAGGGCGTCGGTGAGCATTTCTGGCTCGCAACGGCGCACGAGGTTTTCTGCCAGGATACGGGAGGTATACGGTAGTTTTTCATAGCTGCCCGGCTGGATGTTTTCGACGGCCTCGCGGGTGTCGAAATAATCTAAGTCTGTGCCGGGGAGTTTTTTGCGGTATTCGGTGTTCATTTATTTCACCAAAGGGAATCTTGGCTTTGAGTGTTTGCCGAACTGGAGCTCGGCGTTGCCGGCGAGGGATTACCTTGTAGGAGCCTGCTTGCAGGCGAACAGTCCGGTGCTCCGTTGCTGTTCGCCTGCAAGCAGGCTCCTACAGGCGGCTCCCGATTAGCGCTCGGCGATCGGGGTTACCTTGCGCAGTTCTGGACCGGTGTATTCCGCGCTTGGGCGGATGATGCGGTTGTCGGCGCGCTGTTCAAATACGTGGGCGGCCCAGCCGGTTACGCGGGACATGACGAAGATCGGCGTAAACAGCTTGGTGGGAATGCCCATGAAGTGGTACGCGGAGGCGTGGAAGAAGTCGGCGTTACAGAACAGCTTCTTCTCGCGCCACATGACTTCTTCGCAGCGTACGGATACCGGGTACAGCACGTCGTCGCCAACGTCGGCAGCCAGTTTCTCGGACCACTGTTTGATGATGGCGTTGCGCGGGTCGGATTCGGTGTAGACCGCGTGGCCGAAGCCCATGATCTTTTCCTTGCGCTCCAGCATGCCCATCAGTTCTTTTTCTGCTTCGTCGGCAGAGGAGAACTTCTCGATCAGTTCCATGGCTGCTTCGTTGGCGCCGCCGTGCAGCGGGCCGCGCAGGGAGCCGATAGCGCCTGTGATGCAGCTGAACAGGTCAGACAGGGTGGAGGCACATACGCGCGCGGTGAAGGTGGAGGCGTTGAACTCGTGCTCTGCGTACAGGATCAGGGAGACGTTCATTACCTGTGCGTGCAGGTCGTTCGGCTTCTCGTCGCGCAGCATGTGCAGGAAGTGGCCGCCGATGGAGTCGTCATCGGTTTCGGTTTCGATGCGCACGCCGTCGTGCGTGAAGCGGTACCAGTAACAGATGATGGACGGGAACGCGGCCAGCAGGCGGTTGGCGCGGTCCTGTTGCTGGTCGAAGGACTCTTCGCCTTCGAGGTTGCCCAGCATGGAGCAGCCGGTGCGCATGACGTCCATCGGGTGTGCGCCGGCGGGGATGCGCTCGAGCACTTCGCGCAGCGCCACGGGCAGGCCGCGCATGGTTTTGAGGATGCCTTTGTAGTCCGCCAGCTGGGCTGCGGTGGGCAGTTCGCCGTTGAAAATCAGGTAGGCGACTTCTTCGAACTCGCAGTTTTCTGCCAGGTCTTTTACGTCGTAGCCGCAGTAGGTCAGGCCGGAGCCGGATACGCCCACGGTGGAAAGTGCGGTTTTACCAGCTACCTGGCCACGCAGGCCTGCTCCGCCAACTTTTTTCTCTGCCATCTCTAATTCCCCTTTATCGCTTTGTTGATGGTGGATGCGCTTTGCTTGTCCACCCTACGGGTTTGGATTCGGTGGTTTTGTAGGAGCCTGCCTTGCAGGCGAACGGTCCGGAGTGCGGTTCGGTTCGCCTGCAGGGCAGGCTCCTACAGGGTGATTGCTCTATTTTTTGAACAAGGCATCGAGCTTGTCTTCAAACTCGTGGTAGTTCAGGTAGTCGTACAGTTCGGCGCGGGTCTGCATGGTGTCTACCACGGCCTGCTGGTCGCCATTGGCCAAGATGCTGGTGTAGACGTTTTCCGCGGCTTTGTTCATGGCACGGAAGGCAGACAGCGGGTACAGCACCATGTCAGCACCGGATTCCGCGAGTTCTGCCTTGTTGTACAGTTTTGTCTGGCCGAACTCGGTGATGTTGGCCAGGATCGGTACATTCAGTGCGTCTTTGAACGCGCGGTAGTGTTCCAGCTCGGTCACGGCTTCGGCGAAGATGCCGTCGGCACCGGCTTCGATGCACGCCTGGGCGCGCTCGATGGCAGCTTCCAGACCTTCCTGTGCGAAGGCGTCGGTGCGGGCCATGATGAAGAAGTCATCGTCGGTGCGCGCGTCTACCGCAGCCTTGATGCGGTCGACCATTTCGTCTTTGGAAACGATCTCTTTGTTCGGGCGGTGGCCGCAGCGCTTCTGCGCTACCTGGTCTTCGATGTGCACGGCGGCGGCGCCAGCGCGGATCATCTCTTTAATAGTACGGGCGATATTGAACGCACCCCCCCAGCCGGTATCGATGTCCACCAGCAGCGGCAGGCTGGTGGCGGCGGTAATGCGGCGCACGTCTTCCAGCACGTTATCCAGGCTGGTCATGCCCAGATCCGGCAGACCGTAGGAGGCATTGGCAACGCCCGCACCGGAGAGGTAGATCGCCTGGTGGCCGATGCGCTCGGCCATGATGGCGGTGTAGGCGTTGATGGTGCCCACTACCTGCAGCGGCTGGTTTTCTTTCAGAGCCAGGCGAAAGCGTGCGCCGGCGGATTCTGGTCTGCTCATAAGCTGTCTTCTCTCGTTAATTCTGTCGGGAAAGTTTGTTTTCGATATTGCTGCGCGACGCGCGGATATGGCGGCGCATCAGGATTTCTGCCAGTTCTCCATCGCCCGCTTCGATGGCGTCGATGATGTGGCTGTGCTCACGAAAGGCACGATGCGCGCGCGGGCTCGCCATACCCAGCTGGTAGCGGTACATGCGCACGCGGTAATAGAGTTTGTTGCAGAGGGTGTCGATCAGCAGGTCGTTATTGGAGGCCTGCACGATGCGGAAGTGGAAATCGAAGTCCCCTTCCGGCTGGAAGTAGGCGGTGCCTTTTTGCAGTTCTTCCTGCTGTTCGTGTCGCGACAGCATCTGGCGCAACTCCACAAGATCTTCCTCGGAGCGGTTCTGCGCGGCCAAACGGCAGGCCATGCCTTCGAGCGCTTCGCGCACGTCGTAGAGTTCCAGCAGGCCGCGCTCGCTGAGCTCGACCACACGCGCGCCAACGTTTACCCGCCGCTCCAACAGACCGAGGGATTCGAGGCGCATCAGGGCTTCGCGCAAACTGCCACGGCTGGCGTCAAAACGGCGGGCCAGTTCCGGCTCGCTGATCTTGCTGCCGGCAGGCATGTTCCCTTCAACAATTTCCTTGCGCAGGGAAAAGAACAGGCGATCGGCCAGGCTCTGGGAGCCACGGGCACTTTTGGGCGTCTCGGTCGCTGTATCCGCTTCCACAGTAGTCGGGTCCAAATTCATCAGCTCCGGTGTCAAATCGGGATTGTCGACACATTTAAGGTGTACGAAGCTTAATGAGCCACTTTTCCAGCGTCAACCGCAATTTTTGTCAACACATTGACATTTTGCGACCGACTGGAAGGTCATATATCAGTATTTGAAACGGTTTACGGCGTCGAATGGACGGGTGCACAAGCCCACAATGGGACGCTACAGCGGACTCCTGTGAGGCTGTCGACAGGAATAGTAGTCTTGAAATAGCGATATGGGCATAATAGCGCCGGCACCATCGACGTGACCCGCCGCACGAAAGACTGCTCCACCACCTTATCCTTAACCGGGTCTCGCCGGGGAAACAGAGCAGTACTTTGCCGGTGGCACAGCTTCGAAACACTGTTTCGAAAACAGCAAGTCGCGAATACAGCAACGCCGCGAATAGAGCAAAGCCGAGAGTATCGAGCAGAATTGAATCATGCCTAAAAGTGTTATCAGGCGCTGGCTGCCAACTCCCGAACAGGTCCGAGCCAATAGTGGCCTCAAGATACTCGGTACGCTGCTGCACGACCCAAACCTGTTCCACCTGAATCGTCACTCGGTTTCCGTGGCGTTTGCGGTGGGAATCTTCACCAGTTTCCTTCCCCTGCCCGGCCAGATGCTGATTGCAGCGCTGCTGGCACTCTGGTTTCGCTGCAACCTGCCACTCTCCATGGCACTGGTCTGGATCAGTAACCCGGTCACCATGCCGGCCATTTTTTACAGCACGTACAAACTCGGCGCCTGGTTGCTCGGCACCCCACACACGGATTTCAGGATCGAATTGTCGTGGGAATGGTTGACGGAAGAAGTGGGAAAAATCTGGCTGCCGCTGTTTTCCGGCTCGCTGATCTGCGGAATATTTTTCGCCACTGCGGCGTATTTCTCGATGCAGGCGGTGTGGCGATGGCATGTGATAAAGCGCTGGAAAGCCCGCCTGGAGCAGCGCAAGACGTAACCTGATCAGGGCAGATTAATCTGTCTCTTGCGGAGGGCAGGCCTAACCCTGCCCATCTCCGACACTCCCCTAACCGATCTACCGCGCCATCCCGGACTTGCTCCGGCATGACGGGATGGTTTAGTAGTCTTGGCGCAGAGCGGCCGCAGGCTGTACGCGACTGGCCTGTAGTGCGGGATAAAGGGTGGCGATAAGGCTTAGCAGAAATCCTGCCCCCATCACCAGCGCAACATCACCCCACTCCAGCTGTGACGGCAGATAGTCCACCGGATAGACATCCGACTTCAGGAACTGGATTCCAAACAGGGATTCGAGCCCGGACACCAGGTCGGTCACCACCAGGGATCCAATCACGCCCAGCAGGCCACCCAGCAATACGCCGACCAGCCCCACCAATGCCCCCTGACTGACAAAGGTCAGCAGAATTTCCCGGGTGCTGGCGCCCATGGTGCGGAGAATGGCGATATCGCCATGCTTGTCGATCACCACCATCACCAGGGTGGAAACCACATTGAAGGCGGCGATGGCGATAATCAGGAAAACCAGTAGCCCCACCAGATTACGGGACATCTGAATGGCCTGGTAGAGATTGCCGTGGGTTCCGGTCCAGTCATTGCCATAAAAGCCCTCTACCGGAAGCTGGCGCAGCAGCTGCTGAAACACCACAAAGGACTTCAGCATATTCTCAACCCGCATCTGCACACCGGCACCACCGGCGCCTCCGGACAGCGCTTTCGCCTGCTGCCAGTCCACAAGGGCGAGGGAGTGATCCAGCGCGGTGCCGGAGTGGAAAATATCCACGACCTTGAACCCTGCCAGCTGCGCGGCCGCGCGACCGCCGGTTTCCGAGTCACCGCTCTGTGGCACGATCACCGAAAGCTGCTCTCCCACCGCGATATCCAGCTTGTCGGCAATACCTTTGCCGAGAATGATACCGGGCTCGGCGGCGTCGCTGGTGAGCGCAGCAAAACTTCCGGGCTGCAGAAATTCCTGAATTGTCGACACATTGATGATGGTTTCGGGGTTTATGCCCTGTACCAGCAACGGGCTTACGTCGAGACCGTTTTTCGCCAGGCCGTTGACCTGCCACACTTCCGCGGCGGCGGTGACCCCGGGCATGGCTGCCACTTCACCTCTTATTGCCGTCCAGTCGATATCCGGGCTGGCGTTATACACGGTGGCGTGGGGCATGATGCCGAGGATTCGCTCGCGTAACTCGCGGTCGAAACCGTTCATCACCGACATCACCACGATCATCAGGGCGACCCCGAGAATCAGGCCAATGGTGGACAGGCCGGAAATAAACGACACCAGCCCGGCGGAATCCTGCCCGCTGCGCTGCGCGCCGGCGTAACGCAGGCCGATATAGGCGGGAAGCGGTCTAAACATTCTTCACCTCAAACACTCCCCTTAAACACCATCGCCCTGCTGCCAGCCTTGCACCAGCTGCCCGTCTTCCAGGTGCAGACAGCGGTCGAGGGCACCGGCGAGATCGGGATCGTGCGTAACAATGACAAAACTGATACCGGTTTCCTGATTCAGGCGATCCATCAGCTTGTGGATCTCCTTCGCCGTCGCGCGGTCCAGGTTGCCGGTGGGTTCGTCCATCAGTACACACGCCGGGCGCGCAACCAGTGCCCGCGCGATGGCCACGCGCTGGCGTTCGCCACCGGACAGCTGCGCCGGTTTGTGTTCCAGACGCTGACCGAGGCCGACGGCCTCGAGCATTTCCCGGGCCTGGGCACGGGCATCGCTCACTGACTGCTTGCCGATCAGCAGCGGCATGGCAACATTTTCCAGTGCGGTGAATTCATTCAAAAGGTGATGAAACTGATAAACAAAACCGAGACTGGAATTGCGCAGCCAGCCCCGCTCGTTGGCATTGAGGGTGGCGAGATTCTGGCCGGCCACCCATACCTCGCCGGTGGTTGGCGTATCCAGGCCACCCAACAGGTTCAGCAGCGTGGACTTGCCGGAACCAGAGGCACCGACGATCGCCAGGCGCTCGCCTTTCGGCACCTGCAGTTCGACGCCGCGCAATACCTCCAGCTCGTTATTGCCCTGCTTGTAGAGTTTGCGCAGCTGGTGACAGGCCAGCACGATTTCTGCGGACGGCGGCGAGAGCGCCTCTTCCGGTTTGATTTCCACTTGGCTGTTCATCTGGTTCGTCTGTTCACATTTGATTTTGTGTAGGAGCCTGCTTGCAGGCGAAAACCTCAGAGGCTTTAAGATTCGCCTGCAAGCAGGCTCCTACACGATATTGGGTTATTCGTAACGCAGTGCTTCTGCCGGTGCGATTTGGGCCGCGCGCCAGGCCGGAAACAGTGTGGCCAGCAGGCTCATGATCACCGCGGCACTCAATACCATCACGGCATCGCCGGTGCGAAATTCGGACGGCAGGAAGCTGACAAAAAATACCCGCGGATCAAATATTTTCATCCCGACCACGTTTTCAACCCAGGAGACGAGATCGGTAAGATTCAGTGCAATCAGGGTTCCCAGCAGGCCGCCAATCAGCGCGCCGATAATGCCGATGGCACTGCCCTGCACTACAAACACCGCCATGATCTGTCGCGAGGTCAGGCCGAGGGTGCGCAGCACCGCGATATCCGAGCGCTTGTCAGCAACCATCAGTACCAGCGCCGAAACAATATTGAACGCGGCCACGGCGACGATAATCATCAGCATCAGGGTGACAACGGTCTTTTCCATTTTCACCGCCTGGAACAGGCTGCCCTGGGAGTGACTCCAGTCTTCACCGCTGAATCCCTCGCCGAGGGCGGTGGCGTAGCCCTCTACTCTTCCCAGCGCGTTGTTCATATCGTCAAATTTGAGCTGCAGTCCCTGTACCCGGCCAGGCATACGCAACAGACGCGCGGCGTCGTCCAGGTGCATCAGTGCCATATTCTGGTCTACCTGCGCGCCCACGGAAAACACACCGGCCACGGTAAAACGTTTGGTTCGGGGGAATATACCAGCGGGGGTAATGACCACTTCTGGGAGGGTGAGAATAACGCTGTCGCCGGGAATGACACCCAGCTGACGGGCGAGAATACGGCCGAGGACGATGTGGTAGCTGCGCGGTTCGAGCGCATCCAGGCTGCCCATCAGCATATGCTCGCCGACGGCGGATACGTCCCGCAGCGCTTTCGGATCAACGCCCTGGAACTCGACCCCCTGGGACTGGTTGTTGGCGCCCAGCAGGGCAAAACCGCGCACAAACGGACTGGCGGCAACGACGTGGGGCTGCTGGTGCAACGTCTGCGCCGCTTGCGGCCAGTCTTCAAGCCCACCTTCCGAAACCACAAAGCCGTGGGGTACTACGGAAAGAATCCGGGTTTTCAGTTCACGGTCGAAGCCGTTCATGACTGAAGTCACCACAATCAGTGCCAGTACCCCCAGTGCCATACCCAGCAGGGAGAACCCGTTGATAAAGGAGATAAACTGCTGCCGACGGCGGGCGGCCACGTAGCGGAGGCCGATAAATAGGGGAACTGGTTTTATCATGTGGCTGATTTAAGCGGAAAAACGCCAAGAAATCCAAGTATTTACGCGCGATTGGAGGAACGCTTCCCGGTTTCGACCACCAGATTCAGCGGGGATTCCATTTGAGCAACTTTTCCTTCAACCGCCCGAGCTTTTTCTCATCCCACCCCGGTGGTGCCACCAGCTGATACCACGCGTGCACATAGTCCGCCGGCGCATAGCTGTGACCGAATCCCATGGGCGCAATACCGGCGTGCATGTCCATGCCCAGCTGCAGCATGGTCACGATCGGGTACCACTGCAGATCCGGCGATACATCCTGCGCGCGCGGGGATTGCATCCAGGCCGGCTGCCGGTAGGCCGCACTGGGATCAAAGAACACTATCGGGTCGCTGCCATGCTGTAGATAAGCGATACGAAAATCACCCCAGGGTGCTTTGCCCTGTTGATAGCCACCAAAATGGTTGCCAAAGCGCACCACCGCACCGTCGCCGAATTGCGGCAGCCAGGCGGGAGACCCGGCATCCCGCTCGGCGGTCACCTGGCGCCAGGTGTCGCTGCGAAACGGCGGACCCGCCCAGAGTGCACCCTGAAAGGGGTCGTCGATAATGTCGTAGAAATCAAAGGAACGATCGGAATTGAGCGCTCCCAGGCTCAACCCGAACAGATAGAGCTTCGGGCGCCGTTCCCGGGGCAGCGTTTTCCAGTAACCGTAGACAGATTGAAATGCGGCCTCGGCGGTTTCCCGCCCATAGGCATCTTCCGTCATCAGCGCAATCGGACTCGGCAGGTAGGAATACTGCGCAGCAACGCTGGCCACGTCGCCATGAAGCAGGTATTCAATGGCATTAATCGCTCCCGGGTCCACCCAGCCGGTACCCGTGGGGGTAATCAGGATCAAATACGGACGATCAAACCCCCCTACCCGCTTGAGCTCCTCCAGCGCCAATGTGGCCCGCTGCGCCGGTGTCTCCGCCGCATTGAGCCCTACGTAAACCCGGATAGGCTCTTTGGCCTCGCCAGTGACTTCCGCGATATCTTCCGCACTGGGGCCAAGCGCCAGATATCGCCGACCCTGGTGCCCCATATCCTGCCAGCGCAACAGCGACTCGCGACTGCCCGCCTTTAGTGGATCCCTGGGGACCGCCATATCCGGCATGACCTTGGCGTCCAGGCGCTGATAAATCCCGTCGACCTTGTGCAGGGCCGCGGACAAGACCACATCATTGAACACCGCCCAGAACAGGATAAAGGCCCCGGCGAGCCCCAGAAATGTTGCAATACGCCTGGGCACCCGACGCTGCAGCTTGTTGGAAAAAAAGTAAAACAGTCTCCGGAACAATTTTGCGATCAGCAGCAAAAACAGGAATACCAGTGCCGCCACCACGGCAATCGTTAACGGCCTTACTCCCGGCGCCTCTTCAAGCCCCATGAGCGCACGCACACTGTTCTGCCAGCCAGCAGCCTGCCACAGGAACGCGAGCGCAAGTAGCACGCAGAAGGTCCCGATTACCCAGCGCAAAACACGCCGCAACCCTTCCCCGGGAGTGCGCAATTCGAGATACCGCCACAGCCAGTGCAGAAAGACGCCAACCGCGTAGCCGGCCGCGAAGGAAAGCCCCGATATGCTCCCCTGTACCACGCCCTCGCGAGGAATCAGAGATGGAGTGAGGGAGAGCGCAAAAAAAATAGTGCCGACCAGCAGTCCTGCCGTCGAGAAAAAGTGCGTAAGCCGCATTCGTGAATGTCCGAAGAGTCGGGTTCGAATTTCAGACTAGCACAAAGGCCTCAAGCCAGATCTCAGGGGGGCCAGATACCTGCTCTGCAGAAGAGCCTGCTGCCGCGTGACGACGTCGTAGATGGGAGGAAAAACGTGAAGAATGCCGCGTGTTTGGGCACAATATCTGCTTTAATGCCTGACAACTCGAATAATCCAACAGGAGAGCCCGTATGTTCTCAACCTCTGCTCTGCGCAACCTGACACTGGCTGGTCTGGTTGGCATCGCCGTTTTCGCCTCCGCCGCCCAGGCCGAAGAGATCGAAGTGCCTGTAGGCAGCCAGGGTTATATAGCCGAGGCATCCCACCTGCGCGGCAAGAAACAGGAACAGGTGAGTGAAGAACTGGGAGAGCCCCTGAGCATTCAGGGCCCTGTCGGAGAGCCGGCGATTACACGCTGGGAATACGCCGATTTTTTCGTATATTTTGAGTACGACCGCGTACTGCACACCGTTGCCAAGAAACATCAGGGCTGATTCATTCGCCGGAATAACGCGCGCCGTACTGGCCCCGGCTGTCAGTACAGAAATGTTGCGGTACCGGTTGCAATCAGCTCTTCCGTATCGTTGTGCAACTCCATCCGGGTAACAACCAGCTTGTTGCCCACTCTCAGAATCGAACCCGAACAGAGAAAATGTTCGCCGCGGCCCGGCTTGAGGTAATCCACCCGCATATCCACGGTGCCCAGGCGCATCAGCCGCTGAATCTTCTCCTCCCAATCCATCGCCCCACCCATACGCTGATAGGCCGCCACCATCGCGGTAAACCCACCAACCTGATCCAGTGCGGTGGCGATAACACCACCATGCAATATGTTGTGGTAGTGATTGCCAATCAGCTGGGGCTTGCGCGCAAAGATCGCCGACAGTGTCTGTTTCTCAAAATCCACCTGGTGCAACTGCAAACCGACTTCCCGGACAAAGGGAACCGATTCAAAGGTTCCCTCGATCATCTGCCGGAATTCTGAATAGGATGGCTCCGTCACAGTCGCATTACCCGGTTCAGGCCATCCAGTGCAGCACTGCGATACGCCTCTGCCATGGTCGGGTAGTTGAAGGTGGTATTCACGAAGAAATCGATGGTGTTGTTCGGCGCGGGCTGTTTCATGATCGCCTGACCGATGTGCACGATTTCCGCGGCTTCTGCGCCGAAACAATGAATCCCCAGAATTTCATGGGTCTCGATGTGAAACAGGATTTTCAGCATGCCGACGCGCTCACCGGAAATCTGCGCACGCGCGGTGTGTTTGAACAGCGCACGCCCTACTTCGTAAGGCACCTTGGCTTTGGTGAGTTCGGATTCTGTTTTGCCGACAGAAGAAATCTCCGGCAGGGTGTAAATACCGGTAGGCGCATCTTCGATGACACGGTGACCGCGACCGACGACGGCTGCGGCTACCGCCCGGCCCTGATCGTAGGATGCACTGGCGAGACTCGGCCAGCCGATGACATCGCCCACCGCAAAGACATTTTCCACTGACGTGCAGTAGTGCTCATCGACCGCCAGCTGACCGCGGTGGTTGGCTTCCAGGCCGATGTTTTCCAGTCCGAGCTTGCTGGTGTTACCGGAACGGCCGTTACACCACAACAGCGCATCCGCAGAGATACGTTTGCCGGACTGCATTTCCATGGTTACCCCACGGTCGGTACCGACCACCCTGGCATATTCCTCCCGGTGACGGACGGTCACACCCATGTCCCGCAGGTGGTAGCTCAGCGCATCAGAGATTTCGTCGTCGAGGAATTCAAGCAGGTGGTCACGGCTGTTGATCAGGTCCACCTTCATTCCCAGTGCGGCAAAGATAGAGGCGTATTCGCAACCGATTACCCCGGCACCATAGATGATGATCGCCTGAGGGGTGTGCTCCATATCCAGAATGGTGTCGCTGTCGTAAATGCGCGGGTGATCGAAGTCCACATCCGCCGGGCGATAGGGACGCGACCCGGTGGCGACAACGAATTTTTTCGAAGTGATGATTTCCCTGGCACCGTCGACCAGTTGCACCACGACACTGTTGGCATCCCGGAACTGCGCTTCGCCGGTAATCAGATCGACGCGGTTGCGCGCATAAAAACTGGTGTGCATTTCCACCTGATAGGAAATGACCTTGTTGACCGTCTGCATGACTTGCGGAAATGTCAGTCGGCGCGGCTCGCCCAGAGCGCGAAACACGCTTTGGGTGTTGTAGCGCATCAGCTGCTTTACCGAATGGCGCAGCGCCTTGGAGGGAATGGTGCCCTTGTGGGTACAGTTACCGCCAACTGAGGAGCTGCGCTCGATCACGGCCACACGCAGGCCCTTTTTGGCCGCGCTCATGGCCGCAGCCTCCCCTGCGGGGCCAGAACCGATTACTACCAGATCGTACTTGGAATCTGCCATTGAGTTACTGTCTTTGTTCTATTTGTCATTGCGGACACCACTGTCGCGTGGCGCCCTTCTCCATCGGGAACTTCAGAAGCCCCCTTCACAGGGGTCAGACGCGTTACTTTTGCTTGGTTTTGGCGGTAGCGTCGTAGGCGAGATCAGGAGCGGACGCTTTCGCCAGGGCAGCCTTGCGCTGACGCTCCTGCTCTTTTTCACACTCCTGGTCATCACCACCACAGATATCGCAATCTTTTTTCATGCCGATCTTGTTCAGGCCGCCACAGGAACCCTTGAGCGGCTTGTTCTGCACAATGGCACCCAGCGCCATGCCGGTAATCACCAGAAGCACAATAATGAATGCAAGAATATAAATAGTCACGGTTACCTCCCCTGACTCTCAAGATAGGGCTGGAAAGCACTGCTGGCGTGCTCTTCAAACCCGGAATCGGTTTTTACCAGCAGGAATACTGCCAGCTGCTGTTCTTCCGCCAATTTTAACGCCGCCTCGGCACCCATCACATTGAGCGCGGTGGCGTAGCCATCGGCCATTGCACAGGTTTCTGCAATGACCGTAACCGACGCCAACCGGTGCTCTACCGGACGACCGGTACGCGGGTCGATGGTGTGGGCGTAGCGCTTGCCATCGCGTTCGTAGTAATTGCGGTAATCCCCGGAGGTGGCGATCCCTTTACCACTGACCTGAATCGGCTTCTGCACCACCTGTCCGGCAGATGGGCGCTCGATCCCAATGCGCCAGACCTGTCCCGCGGGGCTTATTCCGGCGGTACGCAACTCCCCCCCAACTTCCACCAGAAAGTTGTGCACACCCTTTTGGACCAACAGATCCGCCACGCGATCCACACCGTGGCCTTTGGCGATGGCCGACAGGTCAATCTGTACCGGGCGAGTTCTGGTCAGCTGCAGTCCATCAATGCGCAGCGCATCCGAGCCAATCTGCGCGCGCAATGCATCGATTTGCGCGGCATCCGGGATCGTCTCAGGCTCTGGATTCGGGCCAAATCCCCACAAATTGACCAGGGGGCCGACGGTTACATCGAAGGCCCCATGGCTGCTGCGATAAATTTCCAGCGCCTGGCGAATAACCAGTGCCAGGCTGGGCGACAGGGTAACCGGCACTGACACTGGCCCGCGGTTAACGCGCATCAGTTCGGAATCGGGAATGTAGGTGGACATTTCCTGGTTTACCGCCGCCAGCTCACGATCGACCGCAGACTGTAATTCTGCCCGACTTACCCCCGCGGGCACATCCACCACCGTGATGTGGTAGCTGGTTCCCATGGTGGGGCCGGTAAGTTTCCAGACGGTTTTTTCCTGACTGCAGCCCCCAACAAGGGAAAGCAGCAGCAAAACCGCCAGAGCGGAAACGAAGTTCCGTAAAAAGCGGGGGGCCACAAACAAAAACAGGGCCGAATACAGCGGCCCTGTTAATGTGGATGTGTTGTCACGTCCAATCATGCGTGATCAGCCACCGAAGTCGTCGAGCAGGATGTTTTCATCCTCAACGCCCAGATTCTTCAGCATGTTGATTACCGCCGCGTTCATCATGGGCGGTCCACACATGTAGTACTCACAGTCTTCCGGCGCCGGGTGGTCCTTCAGGTAGTTTTCATACACCACGTTGTGGATGAAACCTGTGTAACCGGTCCAGTTGTCTTCGGGCTGCGGATCGGACAGCGCAATGTGCCACTTAAAGTTGTCGAACTCGTCCTGCAGACCGTTGTAATCGTCTTCGTAGAACATCTCGCGCAGAGAGCGCGCACCGTACCAGAAGCTGATCTTGCGCGTGGAGTGCAGACGCTTCAACTGGTCAAAGATGTGCGAGCGCATCGGCGCCATACCGGCACCACCACCGATGAAGACCATTTCGTTGTCGGTATCCTTGGCGAAGAACTCACCGAAAGGACCGTACACACGCATCTTGTCACCTGGCTTCAGGTTGAAGACGTAGGAAGACATCTGGCCCGGGGGAATGCCCTCGGTGCGCGGCGGCGGAGTGGCGATACGGATGTTGAACTTAACAACGCCCTTCTCTTCCGGGTAGTTGGCCATGGAGTAGGCGCGAACCACCGGCTCGGTAACCTTGGACTCCAGGTTGAAGAAGCCGAAGTGCTCCCAGTCGCCGCGGTACTCTTTTTCGATATCGAAATCGGAAAATTTCACGTGGTGGGGCGGCGCTTCCAGCTGAACGTAACCACCAGCGCGGAAGTCTACGTTTTCGCCTTCCGGCAGCTTCAGGGTCAGCTCTTTAATGAACGTGGCCACGTTCGGGTTGGATTCCACAGTGCACTCCCACTGTTTCACACCAAACACCTCTTCAGGCACTTCGATTTTCATATCCTGCTTGACGGCGACCTGACAGGAAAGGCGCTTGCCTTCCTTCGCTTCACGGGGTGTGAAGTGCGCAGCTTCGGTCGGCAGCATATCGCCACCACCCTCTTCAATCACACACACACACTGTGCGCAGGAGCCACCGCCACCACAGGCGGAAGCCAGGAACAGGTTGTTGGCAGCCAGGGTCTGCAACAGTTTGCCACCGGCCGGTACGGTGAGAGTCTTCTCACCATTCACCAGGATGTTGACGTCACCGGTGTTCACCAGGCGGGAGCGGGCAACCAGAATGATGGCCACCAGCGCCAGCACGATCACGGTGAACATGCCTACGCCAAAATAAATATCCGTTAATTCCATGTTATTCGACCTCCCCGCTTAGATATCGATGCCGCCGAAGGACATGAAGCCCAGCGACATGAGACCAACGGTGATGAAGGTGATGCCCAGGCCTTTCAGGCCATTCGGCACGTCGCTGTACTTCAGACGCTCGCGGATACCCGCCAGCGCAGTGATCGCCAGCGCCCAGCCGAGGCCAGCACCGAAACCGTAAGCAACAGACTCACCAAAATTGTATTCGCGCTCCACCATGAACAGAGACGCACCCATGATGGCGCAGTTCACGGTAATCAGCGGCAGGAATACACCCAGGGCGTTGTAGAGCGCCGGTACGTATTTATCCAGGAACATCTCCAGGATCTGTACCAGTGCCGCGATAACACCGATGTAAGACAGCAGGCCGAGGAAGCTCAGGTCCACGTCCGGGTAACCGGCCCAGGCCAGTGCGCCGTCTTTCAGCAGGTAGGTGTAAATCAGGTTGTTCACCGGCACGGTAATGGTGAGAACCACAACTACCGCAATGCCCAGACCAACCGCCGCTTCGACCTTCTTGGATACCGCGAGAAAAGTACACATCCCGAGGAAGAAGGCCAGCGCCATGTTTTCAATGAAAACCGCGCGAATGATGAGAGAAATAAAGTGTTCCATCTATCAGGCCTCCTGTTGCGCCACAGGCATCTTGGAATTGGGCGCAATGGTGAACTCTTGCTCTTCGACCTGAGCCGGCTTCCAGGTACGGATGGCCCAGATGATCAGACCGATCAGGAAGAAGGCGCTCGGCGGCAGCAGCAGCATACCGTTGGGCACGTACCAGCCACCGTTGTTCACGGTAGACAGCAGCTCGAAACCAAACAGTTTACCGGCACCGAACAGTTCACGGATGACCGCGAGACAGATCAGGATAAAGCTGTAGCCCAGACCGTTGCCGATACCATCAAGGAAGCTGTCCTTGGGACCGTGCTTCATGGCAAAGGCTTCCGCGCGGCCCATAACGATACAGTTGGTGATAATCAGACCAACGAATACCGAAAGCTGCTTGGAAATGTCATAGGCGTAGGCCTTCAGGATCTGATCCACCACGATTACCAGCGAGGCGATCACGGTCATCTGCACGATGATCCGGATGCTGTTGGGAATCTGCTTGCGGATCAGAGATACCGACAGGTTGGAAAAAGCGGTAACGGTGGTCAGTGCGATACACATGACCAGAGTTACTGCCAGCGAGCTGGTTACCGCCAGCGCGGAACAGATACCGAGGATCTGCAACGCGATGGGGTTATTGTTGAATACCGGCTCCAGCAGAGTGTCTTTCAACTTCTTGCTCATGCTCATGCCTCCCCTGCTTTCAGGTTTTTCAGGAAGGGACCGTATCCCTGGCTACCGAGCCAGAAATTGATCAGGTTGTTCACCCCTTTACTGGTCAGGGTCGCACCGGACAGGCCGTCTACCTGATGCTTGGCTTTGGCGCTGCTCGGGTCAACGCTGCCCTTGATCACGGAGATGTCGACACTGCCATCGGCGTCAAAGACTTCCTTGCCAGCCCACTGGGATTTCCAGCGCGGGTTGTCCACTTCGCCACCCAGTCCCGGAGTTTCCTTGTGCTCGTAGAAGCCGAGGCCCGCTACGGTGCTCAGGTCTTTTTCCAGTGCCAGGAAGCCGTACAGCTGGCCCCACAGACCGTAGCCGCGAACCGGCAGCACGATGCGCTGCAGCTGACCATCCTTCTCCACCAGATACACCTCTTTGGTGTTCTCGCGGCGCATGATCTTCGCGGTGTCTTCTTCCGCAGGCAGCTTTTCGCTGGCGCTCGGAATTTTCGCTGCAGCGCGGCCAGAGCCGCCCGCAGGCGCTTCGTCGGTAAACTTGCCAGTACGCAGATCTACATACTTGATGGTTACCGCTTCAAACGCCTGCTCGATGGCCTTGGCATTGTGCTGATCGGCATCGATCAGGCCACCGGCCATCAGTACGTTGCGTTTCATGTCCAGCAGAGCGTTGGCTTCCTGCTTGGGCTTGAGCATCACCGCCGCAGTGGAAACCACTACGGAACAGACGAGACACATAATCAGGGCAACCAGCAGGGTGCCTTTTACGGAATCTTTATTAACCACGTGCCAACCTCCGTTTGATATGGGACTGCACAACGAAGTGGTCAAACAGCGGCGCGAACAGGTTGGCGAACAGAATCGCCAGCATCATGCCTTCCGGGAATGCCGGGTTCACCACACGGATCAATACACACATCACACCGATGAGAATGCCGTACCACCAGCGACCGGTGTCGGTCATGGCTGCGGAAACCGGGTCAGTGGTCATGAAGATCAGACCGAAGGCGAAGCCGCCCACTACCAGGTGCCAGTACCAGGGCACATTGAACATGGCATTGGTATCGGAACCGACCATGTTGAACAGGAAGGACGTCGCCATCATGCCCAACAGAGTACCGGCAACAATACGCCAGCTCGCAATCTTCATACCAAGCAGGATCACGCCGGCAATCAACATGGCCAGGGTGGAGGTTTCACCGATGGAGCCCTGCATCTTGCCGAAGAACGCATCCATCCAGGTCAGCTGACCACCTGCAATGTTGACCACACCATTCTGGATGCCATCGCTCGCCAGTACAGACAGCGCGGTAGCACCGGTGTAGCCGTCAACCGCGGTCCATACCGCGTCACCAGACATAGCGGCCGGGTAAGCGAAGAACAGGAAGGCACGGCCGGTGAGTGCCGGGTTCAGGAAGTTTTTGCCGGTACCACCGAACACTTCCTTACCGATCACGACACCGAAGCTGATGCCCATCGCCACCATCCACAGGGGCAGGTCCGGCGGACAGGTCAGCGCGAACAGGATAGAGGTAACGAAGAAACCTTCGTTCACTTCGTGGCCACGTACGGCCGCGAACAGCACTTCCCAGATACCACCGACGATGAAGGTCACCGCGTAGATGGGCAGGAAGTACATGGCACCGTGGATCAGATTGTCCCACAGACTGTTGGCGTCGTAGCCAGACAGCGCACCGATGATGGCGTGGCGCCAGCCGCTAGCTTCGGTCATGCCCCCAGTCTCAGCTAACTGAGCCATGATGGTGTTGGCCTGGAAGCCCACGTTCCACATACCGTAGAACATCGGGATCATGGCACAGGCCCATACGGTGATCATGATGCGTTTCAGGTCGATGCCGTCGCGCACATGTGCAGTGGCCTTGGTGCGGTCAGCAGGCTGGAAGAGACCGGTGTCGATCGCTTCGTACAGTGCATACCACTTTTCGTATTTACCGCCTTTATGGAAATGCGGCTCCACGGAGTCGAGTAGTTTACGCAACATCCTTAACCCTCCTTCTCAATACGGGTCAGGTTGTCCCGCAAAATGGGGCCGAAATCGTACTTGCCCGGGCACACGAAGGTGCACAGTGCGAGATCTTCTTCGTCCAGCTCCAGAACACCCAGTTGCTGGGCTACCTGGGTATCGCCAACGATCAGTGCACGCAGCAGCTGAGTGGGCAGGATATCCAGGGGCATCACGCGCTCGTAGGTACCGATCGGCATCAGTGCACGCTCGGAGCCATTGGCGCTGGTGGTGAAATTGAACAGCTTGCTCTTCATGAAGCGGCTGATATAGATCGGCAGCACGGAGAAGCGATTCGCACCAGGAGTGAAGTAATGCAGCATCGGGCGCTCGCGACCTTCCTGCAGTACCGTCACCTGGTTGTGGTAACGGCCAAGGTAACCCAGCGCGCCACTAGCGGTACGACCACCAAACACGGAGCCAGAAATGACGCGATTGTCACTACCTTCGGTTTCACCGGCGAGCAGCGCTGTCAGATCGGCGCCCAGACGGGTGCGCAGCAGACGTGGCTTGGTCACCTGAGGGCCACCCAGAGCGACCACGCGATCGGTGTACAGCTTGCCGGTTTCAAACAGCTTGCCGACAGCAATCACATCCTGGTAACCGATGGTCCAGACCTGACGACCGGGCTTGACCGGGTGCAGGTAGTGGATGTGGGTACCAGACAGGCCTGCAGGATGCGGGCCGGCGAAAGCTTCGCGCTGGACACTCGCGGCAGCGGGTACCGGGATATCGGCATCCGGCGTGCTACAGACAAAGGTCTTGTCGGCGAGCTTGGACAGGATTTCAACGCCCTGGGCAAAAGCCTCGCGCTGCTCCGCGATCACGACAACCGGATCGGCGGCCAGCGGATTGGTATCCATGGCGTTGATAAAGAGAGCGGAAGGCTGGGCATCCAGGGCCGGCACCTTGCTGAACGGGCGGGTACGCAGGGCAGTCCAGAGGCCGGACTCCACCAGGTTCATACGCACCTGCTCTGCGGTGAGGGTAGCGAGCTGGTCTGCACTGTAGCTGGCAAACTGCTCGGCTTCGTCTCCGTCCACCTCAATCACTACGGATTGCAGTATCCGGCGAACACCGCGATTGACGGCAACTACGCGGCCTGCGGCCGGAGCGGTGTAGCGTACACCGTCTGTTTTCTTATCAGTGAACAGCAATTGTCCGAGTTTGACGCTATCCCCTTCCGCAACTGCCATGGTGGGCTTCATCCCGTTGTAATCGGGGCCTATCACCGCAACAGTCTTGGCTGCAGGGCCATCATAGATGACCTGCTCGGGCGCGCCGGATATGGGTAAATCCAATCCCCGACGGATCTTTCTCATACGCCTGTGCCTAAGTTCTAAGTTGGTAGATTTAGAGGTTTAAAAGTTTCTAGGTTAAAAAAACGCTAAAAATGAGGAAACCGTAGCGGGGACTTAGGCCGTGGCAGACCCGAACCAAGCCTGGAAATGGGTTACTTAAATAGTAGCCACTCAGGAAAGGCACCACAGAGTTAGAATACTTTGGACCGCGCTCGGGCGGCAAAGACCTGCTATTGCCTCAGCAACCCGCAGTCATTGCGCTTCAATTTCCCGGCACACGGCAGCCCCGCAAAATCGCGCGCATTATAAGGAGCGGGCCGGGGGTTTACCAGAGCGGAAGCGGCCAAAACGGCACTAACTGAGGAAATTTTTGCTGAAAAAACAACAACTTTAGTTGGAGACGCAACCCTGAAGGGGCAGATAACGTGGCGCCAGATTGATCGGCCTGACCAATAGTCGGCGCCGTGTTATGGAGGGGCAACCCCCTCCTCTCACAGCGCCGCCACGGGTCCAGCCCCAACTGCGGGTCAGTCCCGCTTCGGGAACAACGCGTAACGTACGCCAGCCATGTCTTCCAGGCAGCGCACCACCTGACAGCTATAGCCGAATTCGTTGTCGTACCAGCAGTAAAGTACGGCATTCTTACCATCGACAATGGTGGCAATGGAGTCGAAGACACAGGCGCGACGGGAGCCCACGAAGTCGCTGGACACCACTTCCGGAGAATTGGTGTAGTCGATCTGCTGACGCAGGGGCGAGTGCAGCGCCACATCACGCATATAAGCGTTCAGCTCTTCCTTGGTGGTCTCCTGCCCAAGATTCAGGTTCAGGATCGCCATCGACACATTCGGCGTGGGAACGCGGATCGCGTTTCCAGTCAGCTTGCCTTTCAGCTCCGGCAGTGCCTTCGCCACCGCCTTGGCGGCACCGGTTTCCGTCAGCACCATGTTCAGCGCAGCAGCGCGACCGCGACGCTCGCCTTTGTGGTAGTTGTCGATCAGGTTCTGGTCGTTGGTATACGCGTGCACGGTCTCAACGTGACCATGCTCCACCCCGTACTTGTCCATCATCGCCTTCAATACCGGCACGATGGCGTTAGTGGTGCAGGAAGCCGCGGACAGAATCTTGTCTTCCGGCTGGATGTCGCCGTTATTGATACCGTAAACGATATTCTTCAGGTCGCCCTTGCCCGGCGCAGTCAACAGCACCTTGGCAGCACCTTTGCTCTCGAGGTGCTGGGCCAGGCCCTCTTCATCCCGCCACACACCGGTACTGTCCACGATCAATGCGTCGTGGATGCCGTGCTGGGTGTAATCCACCTCCTGTGGGGAGTTGGCGTAGATGATCTTTACTTCATTGCCGTTACAGATCAGGGTGTTGGTCTCTTCGTCGACACGAATAGTGCCATTGAAGGCCCCGTGCACGGAGTCGCGACGCAACAGGGATGCGCGCTTGACCAGATCGTTGTCGGCCTTGCCCTTGCGCAGCACGATGGCGCGCAGACGCAGCACGTCGCCACTGCCGGCCTTTTCAATCAGCAGACGAGCCACCAGTCGGCCGATACGGCCGAAACCATAGATAACCACATCCTGAGATTTTGGCAGCGGTGTGCCGGCGCCACTGGCCTCAACCAGCTCTTCACGCACGAAGTCATCAACCGGCAGGCCGCGCTGGTCGCGCATGTATTTGTTGGTCAGGGTACCGAGGTCGATATGTACCGGACCCAGCTCCAGCTTGCAGATCGCTTCCAGCACCGGGAAGGTTTCAAATTCAGAGAGCTCGTTCTCTTCCACCTGGCGCACGAAGCGATGGGCTTTCATGATGCTCAGCACGGAGCGGTTCACCAGGTTCTGGCCGTACATATAAATGCCGACGTTGCTTTCCCGGTTCAGCTTGCCAATCATCGGAATCATGGATTCCGCCAACGCTTCGCGCGCTTTCCAGTCCTTGAAAAAGTCAGCGGGCTTCGGTCGCTTCTGAGTCACTATCAGACACCTCTGCAAAGTGAGAAAAATGTTCGTACCACGGCATCAATCGGAGACGGCAAAATCGCCTCCAGGCCGACAGCTGGCGCATTATGTGTATTCAATATAGACCGCGCAACAGCGCGAAAAATGGCCAAAAAACTGTAGTTAAACTACATTTTTGACGCCGCGGCGCGGCGTCACCAAAGCCTGGCAAAACCCGCCGTTCAGAAGATGAAATTACCCGCAAAAGCACCAAACCTGCACCGGTCACCGATCGCCGCTACAATAGCGCCCCTCCAGACCGCCAGCGGTCAGAAAGTACGGAATTATAAGGAAACATGAGCCAGTCCCCCCCATTGACGCCCCCCGCCTTCCGCTCAAAAAATGACCGGAAATTCTGGGGGCAGCTGCACGGCGCCAGTGCTGCATTGGCCATACTGCACGCGGCAAAATCCAGCTCCGGCCCTACCCTGCTGATTACCCGCAACAGTCAGGAAGCGCATCAATTCGAGGTGCAGCTGAAATTTTTTAACAAAGCACGGCGAGATGGCCAACGGGACGACACTTCCTCCCGGGATGTAGAAAATCTGGAAATCATCCAGTTTCCGGACTGGGAAATTCTTCCCTACGATACTTTCTCACCACATCAGGACATCATCTCCGACCGGCTCGCTACCCTCTATCAATTACCGCAAATGGGCCGCGGAATCGTCATCGTTCCCGTCAGCACCCTACTGCACCGCCTTGCACCCAAAGATTATGTGGCCGGCAATGCGCTGATTTTGCGGGAGGGTCAGAAGTTCGACCTGAACACCCAGCGCCGATTGCTGGAACAGGCTGGCTACCACTGCGTGGATACCGTGTATGAACACGGCGAGTTCGCGGTGCGCGGTTCGCTGATGGATATATTCCCCATGGGCAGCAACCTGCCCTATCGCATCGATCTGTTCGACGATGAAATCGAATCTCTGCGCACCTTCGACCCGGAAGACCAGCGTACCGTCGACAAGGTGGAACAAATCCACCTGCTGCCCGCGCGGGAATTTCCCATGCACAAACCGGCGCTGGCGAAATTTCTTGAGCGCTGGCACGAGCGCTTCGACTGCGACCCGGGCCCCGTCTCCATTTATCAGGACATCAGCGCCGGCATTGCCCCGGCAGGTATCGAATACTACCTGCCACTGTTCTTCGAGCAGTGCGCCAGCCTGTTCGATTATTTACCGGAAGGCAGTCAGGTGTTTCTGCAGGGCGACCTCAGGCAACCACTGGAATCTTTCTGGAAAGAGGCAGAGAACCGCTACCAGAGCCGCCGCGGTGACCTGACCCGCCCGATCCTGGAGCCCCGCCAGGTATTACTGCATGTGGACGAATTCTACGGTGCACTGAAATCCCTTCCTCGCGCCGTTTTCTCTGCGGAAACACTTGAGGAAGCCGAAGGCAATTACAACTTCGCCACCAAGGCACCGCCCAGCCTGCCGGTTAACGGAAAATCCGAGCAACCACTACAGGCCCTCGAAGCCTACCTGATGGAATACCCGGGACGGGTGCTCTTCTGCGCAGAAAGCGGCGGACGGCGGGAAGCGTTACTGGAATTGCTTCAGGGAATTCGCCTGCAACCAAAGACGGTGGACAGCTGGCAGACCTTTCTCGGCAGCGATGAGCGCCTCGGTATTACTGTCGCTCCCATCGATCAGGGTGCGGTCCTCGCGGACCCGCAGCTGAACCTGATTGCAGAACCGCAGCTGTTTGGCGAACGGGTATTGCAACAGCGGCGCCGGCGCAAAGCGAAGGAAGATGCGGAAAACGCGGTCAAAAATCTCGCGGAACTGCGCATCGGCGCTCCGGTGGTGCATATCGACCACGGCGTTGGGCGCTATAAAGGGCTACAGAGCCTGGAAATCGACGGCCAGCAGGCGGAATTTCTGACACTGGAATATGGCGACGGCGCCAAACTGTATGTGCCGGTCGCCAGCCTGCACCTGATCAGCCGCTACTCCGGTGCCGATGAGGAGCTGGCACCACTGCACAAACTCGGCAGCGAAACCTGGCAGAAAGCCAAGCGCAAGGCCGCGGAAAAAGTGCGCGATGCCGCCGCAGAACTACTGGATATTTACGCGCGGCGCGAAGCGAGAGTCGGCCACGCTTTCGGCAATCCCGGCCTCGCTTACCGCGAGTTCGCCGCCGGCTTTCCATTTGAGGAAACCCCGGACCAGCAACAGGCCATCGAAGCGGTGGTTGCTGACATGCTTTCAGACAAACCCATGGATCGCCTGGTCTGTGGCGACGTCGGCTTCGGCAAAACCGAAGTAGCCATGCGCGCAGCATTTGTCGCCGCCCACGGGGGCAAGCAGGTGGCGATGCTGGTACCCACAACGCTGCTGGCACAACAGCACTTCCAGTCACTGCAGGATCGCTTTGCAGACTGGCCGATAAATATCGAGGTGGTCTCCCGCTTCCGCAGCAACAAAGAAGTGGACGCCATCAAGGACCGGGTTGAGGAAGGCAAAGTGGACATTCTTGTGGGTACCCACAAGCTGCTGCAGAGCGACCTCAAGTTTAAAAACCTGGGGCTGCTGATCATCGACGAGGAGCACCGCTTCGGGGTACGCCAGAAAGAAAAGCTCAAGAGCCTGCGCGCAGAGGTGGATATCCTGAACCTCACCGCAACCCCTATCCCCCGCACCCTGAACATGGCCATGGCGGGCATCCGCGACCTCTCCGTGATCGCCACACCACCGGCGCGACGCCTGTCCGTAAAAACTTTTGTTCGGGAGCGGGACGACGCCCTGATCAAGGAGGCCATTCTGCGGGAAATTCTCCGTGGCGGTCAGGTCTACTTCCTGCATAACGAAGTAAAAAGCATCGAGCGCATCGCGCGGGAATTGCAGGAATTGGTTCCGGAGGCACGCATTGGCATTGGCCACGGTCAGATGCGTGAGCGCGAATTGGAACAGGTAATGGGTGACTTCTACCACAAGCGCTTCAATGTGCTGGTGTGCACCACCATCATCGAGACCGGTATCGACGTCCCCACCGCGAACACCATCCTGATCGAGCGTGCAGACAAATTTGGCCTGGCTCAGCTGCACCAGTTGCGCGGGCGTGTGGGGCGCTCCCACCACCAGGCCTACGCCTATCTGCTGACACCCAACAAGCGCGCCATGACCGCCGACGCAGTGAAGCGGCTGGAGGCCATCAGTGAGGCTCAGGACCTGGGCGCCGGCTTTACCCTGGCCACCCACGATCTGGAGATCCGTGGCGCCGGTGAACTGCTGGGCGAAGAGCAGAGCGGCCAGATCCAGAGTGTCGGCTTCAACCTCTATATGGAAATGCTCGATCACGCGGTTAAGGCGATACGCGAGGGACGCACGCCGAATATCGATGAACCGCTGGAATCGCCGGCGGTAGACGTCAACCTGCGGGTGCCGGCACTGATCCCCGAAGATTACCTGCCGGACGTCCACAGTCGCCTGATCATGTACAAGCGAATAGCCAATGCCGAGGATAAAGCCGCATTGAAAGAATTGCAGGTGGAGATGATCGACCGCTTTGGTCTGCTGCCGGAACCGGTCAAGCATCTGTTTCGCATTACCGAAATCAAGCTCGATGCCAATCGGATGGGCATTCGTAAGCTGGAAGCCTCTGCCAGCCGCGGCCGCATCGAATTCTCCGACAGCGCCAAGGTAGACCCGCTCACGCTGGTCAAGCTGGTACAAACCAAGCCCACCACGTTCCAGCTACAGGGCGCCAACCATCTGAACTTTGCCCTGGATGAGAGCGACCCGGAACACCGCCTGCAACAGGTCAGCGCGGTTCTGCAACAGCTGTCGCAATAGTGACAAATGGGGGTGATCAGAAAGCCTTCGGCGCGGTCAAACCGCCGGTAAACAGTGATAACATGAACGAATTGAACGCCGACCAAGCGGCCCAAACAACATACGCGGTATCGAGATGACTCCGATAACACAAAAGGTCAAACATCACCTGCAACGATGGAGCGTCCCACTACTGCTGGCGCTGTGCGCCGCAGGCGTGGAGGCAGCCGACTACGCCGGCACCCAGTTTGAGATTGAAATGGTGGTATTTGCCCGTGAAAACGGCATGAGCCAGTCCCGCGAAAACTGGCCTGCGGCCCCCCGGCTGCACTACGACGAACACTGGGTGGACTTCTCGACACCATCCGCGATCGAGCCCGCGGTTCCGGAACTGCAGCCCGTCCCCAACCAGCTAGACAACAAGGTCGCCGCACTCGCACGCACGTCTGGGTACCGCGTGCTCTTCCACAAGACCTGGAGGCAGGTGCTGCAACAGGAGCGCAACGCACCGGCCGTGCTGATCGGCGGTGGTACTCCGAGCGGCAATCACCACGAACTGGAAGGCAGCGTGACCCTCAGTGTCTCGCGCTACCTCCATGTCAGCACCGACCTGTGGCTCAGTGAATGGCTGCCGCAGCCCATTGACGGCGGTTTAGCGACGGCATTCCCGACCGCTGCAGCCACAGAATCTCTGGGGCTATCAGGTATTCCGGTGCCCACCCGCCCCAGAGCAGAGAGAATGGCACCTGAGCCGGGTACACAAGAAGAGCCGCTCGGCCTGAATGGATCATCGCCACAGAGTGGCTACGCGACCACTGCAAATGGCAGTTTCAGCACCAGTGCCGACTCCGCCACCTTCTATGGCAACAATGACAATGCCGCTTCTGCCGATAGCGCGGAAGGCTATCCAGAGCCAATAAACCGCGAACCCCCTTCGAAGCTCGCCGCCCGGGTTGCAGTACTGCAGGAAGAGCGCCGCCTGCGCAGCGGCGAGTTGCACTATATCGACCACCCCAAGCTGGGCATGCTGATCGAAGTGCGTACGGTGGAGCCCAGCGAGGAAACTTCCGCGGAGTGAGCCCACCCCACAATCGGACCCGTTCGGCACGCCTGTGGCCCTCGCTACCCGAACAATAGATTCTCCAAACGGCCCTCCGGGGCCGTTTCTTATTGCGGGGTGGTTGCAGGATGGCACGCCGAACTTTAACGTTACTCAGGTCCTCATCGATCTGGCCGGATGCTGAAAAATCATACGGATCACACCCATCCAGAACATCCCGATTCGCGAATAACTATAAGTCGGAACACACGTTTTCATGATTACCAACGACGCTATTATTTTCGGCCTGCTGGCCGCGATCCTTGGATTTGTTTTTTATACCGCAAGCAGTGAAACGCGTTTCTGGAAACGCTTTTACCGCTTCGTACCGGCATTGCTGCTCTGCTATTTTCTTCCTTCGCTGCTGAACAGCTTCCACATCATCGATGCGGAAAACTCCAACCTGTACTTTGTCGCCTCACGCTATCTGCTGCCCGCGAGCCTGGTGCTGCTGACATTGAGCATTGACCTCAAGGGTATCGTAAACCTGGGGTTCAAAGCGCCAATCATGTTTCTGACCGGCACCCTCGGAATTGTAATCGGCGGCCCGCTCGCACTCCTGATCATGTCGGCGGTAGACCCGGGCTTACTGAACGGTAATGGCCCCGATGCTATCTGGCGCGGCATGACTACCGTGGCGGGCAGCTGGATTGGTGGCGGTGCCAACCAGGCGGCAATGAAGGAAATTTTTGAAGTCGGTGACCAGGTATTTTCCGCCATGGTGACGGTAGATGTGATCATCGCCAACCTGTGGATGGCTGTACTACTGATCATGGCCGGCAATGCTTACAAGCTGGATCAAAAACGCGGAGCCGATACCTCTGCCATCGACACTCTGCGGGAGCGGGTGGAGCAAATGCAGCGCAAGCATTCCCGCAACCCGACCCTGCAAGACCTGATGCTGATCGCGGCCGTGGCATTTGGCATAACCGGGATAGCCCACGGCTGTGCAGACTTCCTCGGCCCATGGTTTGAGAGAAATGCGCCACAGCTTGAGCAGTTCAGTTTTACCAGTAAGTTCTTCTGGTTGATCATTATCGCCACGACCCTGGGGATCTGTATGGCCTTCTCCCCAGCGAAAAAACTGGAGGGTGCCGGCGCCTCCAAGGTCGGCACCGTATTCATCTATTTTCTGGTGGCAACCATCGGCACCAAAATGGACATCACCGCCCTGAAAGACAGTCCTGAGCTATTTATTCTGGGACTGATCTGGATGGCCATTCACGCGGGCCTGTTACTACTGGTGGCCAAACTGATCAAAGCCCCCACCTTCTTTATGGCTGTAGGCAGCCAGGCCAATGTTGGCGGTGCGGCCTCTGCGCCGGTGGTCGCAGCCGCTTTCCACCCATCTCTGGCACCGGTCGGAGTTTTGCTTGCCACGGTGGGGTATGCACTGGGGACTTACGCCGCCCTGTTTTGTGGTCAGTTACTGCGGATGATTGGCGCGGGATAACCCCTAACCGCCGTAAACGAACAAAAAAGCCCGCAGGAATCAAAATCCTGCGGGCTTTTTTGAATGCGCACAACTCACACAACTGATACAAACACAACCTATACAGCTGCGGAGGTCATGACCTCACACGCTGTAAACGTCGTGTCTGTCGAGAAAAAGCGCAATTTTTCGAGGCAGCTGGATGCTGCCCCGAAATATCTGGAACCGAGTGTGCGTACTACTGAGAGGCTTTTACTCGCAGGGAACCACATCCTCGGCCAAAAGACCCTTGTCCCCTTGCTGCATTTCAAACTCAACGGCCTGCCCCTCGTTCAGGGTCTTGTAGCCGTCACCGCGGATGCTGCGGTAATGCACAAATATGTCTTCAGAACCTTCTGCACAGGTAATAAAGCCATAACCCCGGGCGTTGTTAAACCACTTCACGGTACCCGTAACGCGATCACTCATTAAGCCAACCTCATTTATTGTTATTGCGCTCACCCCGGTCGCGGGCAGAACGCCTACCCCATTTGCAGCTACCCAAACATCCTTGGTTCCGGTAGCTATCTCGAAGCGCCTGCCGGGTCAACCCGACAAGCCGCTACTGATTCTTAGATAAAACTGCGCCACTGTCTAGGCATCTACAATAAATTAATGTTACTTCCCGCGAATTATGCGCAACAAACCACCAAATCAGCGACGAGAGTACCAATTAACTTGACACGCCGCACAGTTGGAAAACACGTCACTTTGCTGCCATTCCGGTACCAACAGACTGCTGGCGGTCGGCAACCAGCGCGAGTTCAGGCAGATCTGCAATATGCAACGTGGAGGTCGGGAAGGCACAGGACGCTCCTCGCGCCTCGATGATCTCGAGAATCTTCAACAACACATCCTGTTTGATTTCGTGGTAACGCACCCAATTCGTGGTTTTGGTAAAGGTGTAAATAAAGAAATCCAGTGACGACGGCGCAAACGAATTGAAATTGACGATCAGTGTTTGGTTGGCATCGATTTCCGGATGCTGCTGCAACATTGCACGCACATCGTTGACGATCGGCGCCATCAAATGCGCATCGTCATAGCGGATGCCGACAGTTTCATAGATACGGCGATTTAGCATACGCGAAGGGTTTTCCACCGAAATCTGTGTAAACACGCCATTGGGAATATAGAGCGGACGCTTGTCGAAAGTTCTGATCCGGGTCAGGCGCCAGCCGATATCTTCCACCGTGCCCTCAATTTCCTTGTCCGGAGATCGCACCCAATCCCCCACCTTGAATGGGCGATCCAGGTAGATCATCAGACCACCGAAAAAATTGGCCAGCAAATCCTTGGCCGCAAAACCGATAGCGAGACCGCCGATACCACCAAATGCCAATACCCCACTGATGCTGTAGCCGAAATGCTGCATCACCACCATAGCGGCGGTAATAATGATCGAGGCACGTATCAGCTTACCCATGGCGCGCACAGTTGTGGCATCCATGGGTTTCCCCATAAAGCGCGGATCGGCGAGATTCTGCTCCACCGCCTTGGCAAACCGCAGTGCGAACCAGGTGATCAGGACAATAAAGCCGACCTCACGCACGGTGGTGGCAATAGAAAAGATTTCCGCCCCGGTAGCCTTGCCCGCACGGGCCGCCGCCAGAGAGAGTCCCACCAACCATACCAACAGGGAAGCGGGCGGATTAATGGCGCCACACAGGGCGTCGTCCCAGGGATTGACGGTGCGCTCGGCGCGGACCTGTAAGCGGCTTACAAACAGTGATAACAGCCAGGCCGCAAACGCCGTTGCCAGTACAAGCAGGAAAACTTCGGCAATCCAGAGACGATCATCCCCCACCAGGGAGCGCAAAAATGCTTTGGCAGACTCCACAAATCACTCCATAAAAAACAATATATTTCCGCGCACTCAGCAGACCGCATCCCGGGCAATCCACAATGCAACAATATCTGGCGCAACCTCAGCCAAGGCTGCCGGGTATTTTGCCGATTTACATCCAGGAGGCCAGCCATTTCCGCGTCGCGTGCCAGCGTGATTGCTGCTGCAGCTCATCCCAGTCTTTGATTACCGGACGCCCACGCATACGCTCCAAGCGCCTGCTGGAGGCAGGATCTGGCACAAACCCCTCTAGCGCCTGCAGCACTTCAATCGCGCCCTGACGGTTGTTACACACGACGCCCATATCGCAGCCTGCCTGCATGGCAGCGCGGATACGATCGCCGTAACCACCCGCAGCGCCCGCCCCTTCCATGGTCAGGTCATCACTGAAAATAACCCCATCGAATCCCAGCCGCGCGCGCAGAATATCCTGGAGCCAGAAACGGGAGAATCCCACGGGGTTTTCATCCACCTCGGCAAAACGGATATGTGCCGGCATCACCGCCTGCAATTCACCGGCACGGATGCATTCCTCAAATGGTTTGCAGTCTGCCGCCAACACCGCTTCGAGCGGGCGCCGGTCAACCGGCAATTCTTCGTGACTGTCTTCCAGCACCTGGCCGTGCCCCGGAAAATGCTTCCCTGTGGTGGCCATGCCCGCCTCGTGCATCCCCGCAATAAACGGACGGGCTTTTTCGGCGAGCGTTAACGGATCACGGGCGAAACTGCGGTCACCCACGATGCGGCAGAAATCATCGTCAGCATCCAGCACCGGCGCAAAGCTGAAATCCACACCGACTGCGAGTAATTCTGCTGCCAGCAGCCACCCAACATCCTGCAGCTGTTGTGTGCTGGCCTGGGCGCTCAAGGCTTGCATGGATGGGATGCGGGTAAATGAATCCCGAAAGCGCTGCACACGCCCACCCTCCTGGTCCACAGCCAGCAAGATTTCCGGACGCACACTGCGGATTTCCGCCACCAGCGCTTCCAGCTGCGGACGGTCAGTAAAGTTTCGAGCGAAGAAAATCAGTCCGCCCACTTGTGGGTGCCGCAACAGCTCGCGGTCTTCCGGAGTAAGCGTCGTGCCTTCCACATCGATCATTACCGGACCAATTTGCACTGACATGAATATATCGCTCCCTTTTCAAAACAGAACACTGGCGCTCAAAACAGAACACCGTCGCCCAAAACAGAGTGCCGTTGCCGGCCACTGAACCTATTCGTGAGCAGTAAGCATCGCGGCGGCTGCAGGGGCGAGTCTGGCGAGGGTTTCCTCCAGACTGCTCTCAGCGCCGAAATCTTCCCTCAGGATAGCTTCGATGGCATCAAAGCTCGAAAGCGAAAAGATGGTGGCGCCGAGCATAAAATAAAGGCGCCAGTAGAAGGTTACCGGGTCTACATGCGGTAATGCCTGGGCCAGCTGGCCGGCAATCTGGCGATAACTTTCGCCATAGCGCGAAACAATGAATCGGCGCAAATGGCCCTGTGACTGGGTATACGCCAGCCCCAGCAGGCGCATAAACCGCTTGGGGTCGCGCCCTTCTTTGGCGAGACCTGCCAGCGCCACCTGATAGAGGCTTTGCAGCAGGTCATCCAGCGCCAATGCTTCACCGTCGGCCGTCCCGTCCTGAACCTGTTTCTCCAAGGCTTTCCTACGACTCAGCTCCCGATCCAGATTCTCCGTAAATGGCGTAAGGAACCGTTCAAAAACTGCCTGAATCAGTTCTTTTTTCGAACCAAAGTGGTAATTCACCGCCGCCAAATTGACCCCTGCGGTACTGGTGATGGTGCGCAGCGATGTTTCAGTAAACCCCCGCTCCGCGAACAACACTTCCGCGGCGTCGAGAATGCGATTGACGGTATCCAGCTGACTCATGCCAATTCAAACCAACAATTAAAACGATTGTTTAAACCCTGAGACTAGCACAGTCGGCACCGAATGGAACACTCGGGTTTGAAGGCCAGCGCGAGATCATACGGGGAAGTTAGGGATGGGCAGGCGGGCACACTAGATTGGGTACAGAGATACTAAATCTGTGCCGGGGGGCAATGCTCCACAAACCATAGAGAAAGGAGGACAGCACCATGGCCAGAATTGCTCCGGAAATAGGCAGCTGGTTTGAAAATTTCGAAAGTGGCGACGTGTTTGAGGTCGTCGCTGTAGACCAGCCCTCCCGCACCATAGAAATTCAATATGAAGACGGTTCTCTGGATGAGATCGACTTCCAAAGCTGGCCTCGCTTGCCACTTGTTGGCGCCGCAGCACCGGAAGATGCCAATGCCGGCTATGGCTCATCGGCGGAAGAGATGCAGGATGAGGAAGATGCGGGATTCAGGAGCCCGGTATTTTCTCCGGCACAGAGCGCTATCGACAAACTCGAAGGCGAAAGCTTCCCGGGCAATGACGACGGATACTAGCGATGGCCCTGCCCCATTCAGGCAAAACCATTCAAAGGCTTGCCTTGGCGCTGCTACGGGTGGCCGTCAAGGCACGCGTCACCCGTTGTGCTCGCGAATATAATCAATAATGATCTCCGCAGCCTCTTCCACGGTATCGACGAGTTTAAACAAATCCAGATCACCGGCGTCGATGCACGCCCGCTCAAGTACCGTCTCCATCATCCAATCAATCAAACCCGCCCAGTAACGCTTACCAACTAAGACTATCGGGAACCGCTTTACCTTCTGGGTTTGCACCAATGTCAGCGCTTCGAACAGCTCATCCAAAGTGCCGTATCCGCCCGGCAGCGCGATAAACCCGACGGCGTGTTTAACAAACATGAATTTACGCACAAAGAAGTATCGGAAATGCAGACCGATATCCAGGTAGGGATTTGGTACCTGTTCAAAGGGGAGCTCGATATTGAGCCCGATTGACGATCCCGCGTGAGGAAATGCACCCCGGTTACACGCTTCCATTAGTCCGGGCCCACCGCCAGTAAGTACAGGAATACCTTCCGTGGACAGCAACTCTCCCAGGCGCATCGCTTCCTGATACTCTGGGGAATTCTCATGAAAGCGTGCACTGCCGAAAACCGTGACAGCGCCTTTCAATGTAATCAAGCGCTCAATGCCATCAACCAGTTCCGACTGTATGCGCAGCACCCGCCACGCTTCCGGCATTTTTGCATCCAGCATATGCCTTCTCCTTATCGCTATTACTACTTATTTTTCCGGAGTTCTGTGCTGTGGCGGTTGCGGCAGTAATCCTTTTCACATCCGCAGACCACAAAAATCCCGGGACACATCAAGTCTAGCAGTCGTAATGCGCCGCCCTGAGAAGATTGCGTGGATGTCAGATCTGTATATAATCACAGCAACTGTATAAAAATACAGACAACAGGAAGGCGCCCATGACAAATCTCACTGCCCGCCAGGCTCAGGTACTGGAGCTCATCAAATCTTACCTGGACGAAACCGGCTATCCGCCCACCAGGGCCGAAATCGCCCAGGAACTCGGCTTTCGTTCACCTAACGCCGCGGAAGAGCACCTCAAAGCGCTAGCGCGTAAAGGAGCCATTGAAATGGTGGCCGGTGCCTCCCGTGGCATTCGAATCCCAGGCCACCAAGCCGGGCTACCGATTGTCGGCCGCGTCGCGGCAGGCAATCCCATCCTGGCTGAGGAAAACATTGAGGAATACTGCGAAATCCCCGCGGAATTCTTCCATCCACCCGCGGATTACCTGCTGCGAGTACACGGCATGAGCATGAAAAATGCCGGTATTCTGGATGGCGACCTGATCGCAGTACAGCGTACCGACAATATTCGCAACGGCCAGATAGTGGTGGCGCGGATCGAGGATGAAGTGACAGTGAAGAGATTCAAACGCCGCGGTAATCAGGCAATGATTCAGCTGCTACCGGAAAATGAAGATTTTGAGGTCATCCAGGTGGATATGCGGGACAAAAACTTTGCCATTGAAGGATTGGCGGTTGGTGTGATTCGCCAGAACACCAACTGATTTTCACTGGAAAATCACTGCCTTAATAACGAAAACAGGGCCCATTGGGCCCTGTTTTCGTTTGTGCAAGCTGTCTCAGTGGATGGCTGTATCAGTGGATGGTGTGCTCGGTGACGTCCACCTCTTCGTCCTCAAAGGGCTCCGGCTCCAGCGAGCCGATTTCCTGAACCGCTTCTATCCCCGCCTCCAGCATGGCTCGGGCAACGGCAATTTTGTGCTCCTGCAAAAAATGCAGGCTTTCAGCGGAAAAATGAATACGCACCAACGGGTCCTCTTTGTGACCAGCGCGTCGCAGCGCTACATCACCATTGGACAACTCGATGATTTCGTAGGTCTCGGAAGACATTCACTTCTCCAGTTACAGCGTGATTTGCGGGCAGTGTAACACAGGGGGAGACAATTGATCAGTGCGCCGCGCCTACCACTCCTGCCCCTGTGCTCGCTGGCGCTGCACCAGTTCAGAAAGCGCACGGTGCCACTCTCGTAAACTCTGCGCATCGAGCTGGGAGCTCCCAGAGCCTGAACTTACATCTACCTGCCGCACCGGGATCAGGGTTTGCACTGCGGCACCTGTGGCGGCGCTTTGCGCCCGAGTGGACGGTGCCTGGGGTGCGTGCCACAGGCACCGCCAGGCAGTGTCCATCTGCCGATACCAACTGTCGGGATTCTCCGCCAGGCTGACCAGCTCCGCAATTTCCGCACTGAACTTGCCGTTCTGTGCCACCAGCTGCTGCAGCTGGCCAGCCGACTCCGGCTCGCGTCCAGGTGCTACACCCAGCTGTAACTGATGGGCCTGCTCAGCCAGAAAAGCGCGATAGCCACGCCATAGTTGCAACAGCGCCCCCTCACCAAGAGCTGACTGACACAGCGGATCACCACTGCCCTCAGCCTCCAGCCGGTTTAACAACAGCTGGCATTTGCGCAATGCGGCGGCGACGAGTCCGGTGTAGGGATTGCTCAAGTTTTGGCCTTTTTGGAAGGAGCCTTTTTAGCTGGTGCCTTCTTGGTGGCCGCCTTCTTCGCCGGGGCTTTCTTCTTGGCCGGCGCTTCTACCTGCCATTTACCGTCATGATAGAACGCCTTCCACCCGGTCGCCTTGCCGTCCTCTTCGGTCTGTACGTACTGCTCCTGGGTCTTGCGACTAAAACGCACTACCGTATCCCTGCCTTCGTTGTCCTCTGTGGGCGCAGAGAACAGGAAGCTGTATTTGGGATCAATCTCATCCTTGTGAGGCAACAGTTCCTTGATCAACGGCGCGCGGGTTTCGCGGTTTTTGGGAAACTGGCTCGCTGCGAGGAACAGGCCCGAAGCGCCGTCGCGAAGAATATAGGTGTCATCCACCTTTTCACACGCCAACTCCGGCATTGGTACCGGATCCATTTTCGGCGGCGCAGGCTGACCATTTTTCAGCAGTTTGCGGGTGTTCTTACAACTCTCATTGGTACAACCGAAGTACTTACCGAAGCGGCCAGACTTCAGCTGCATATCGCTACCGCACTTATCGCACTCGATCAGCGGACCGTCATAGCCCTTGATTTTGAACGTGCCCTTTTCCACTTCGAAACCGCTGCAATCCGGGTTGTTGCCACAAATATGCAGCTTGCGCTGTTCGTCCAACAGGTAGCTGTCCATGGCGGTACCGCACTTCGTACAACGGCGCTTATCGCGCAGCTGTCGGGTTTCCGCCTCTTCGTCCTTATCTGCATCAATCGCTTCTTCACCTGACACCAGGTTCATGGTGTTGGTGCAGCGCTCTTTCGGCGGCAGCGCATACCCGGAGCACCCCAGAAACACACCGGTGGAACCGGTACGAATCTGCATGTGGCGACCGCACTGACTGCATTCAATATCAGTATCCGTAGGCGTATTGCGGCGCATGCCGCCTTCTTTATCCTGAGCGACTTCCAGGCGATTGCTAAAGTCGGAATAGAAGTCGTCCAGCAGGTCCTTCCAGCCCCGTTTCCCTTCCGCGACCGCATCCAGGGACTCCTCCAGGTTGGCAGTAAAGCCGTAGTCCATCAGGTTCTGGAAACTTTCGCTCAAACGGTCAGTAACGATATCGCCCATTTTTTCCGCATAGAAACGACGATTTTCCAAGCGTACGTAACCGCGATCCTGAATGGTCGAAATAATGGATGCGTAGGTAGATGGGCGACCAATACCGCGCTTTTCCAACTCTTTAACCAGTGCCGCCTCACTGAAGCGGGCCGGCGGTTTGGTGAAGTGCTGCTTGGGATCGAGCTTCTTGAGCTCGAGAGTTTCCCCCACCTTGATATCCGGCAGCACCAGATCTTCGTCTTTTTTACTCTGTGCCGGTGCGACTCTCAAAAAGCCGTCAAAACGGATTACGCGTCCGCGGGTGCGCAGCTCAAAATCCCCGGCGTTCACCACGATAGAGGTGGAGGTAAACTGGGCTGGCGTCATCTGACAGGCGACAAATTGCTGCCAGATCAGGGTATACAGACGCTCAGCATCCCGCTCCATGCCAGAGAGCATGTTTGGCTTCACTCGCACATCCGAGGGACGGATAGCCTCGTGCGCCTCTTGCGCGCCCTCTTTGCTGCTATAGCGGTTGGGATTTTCCGGCAAATACTTATCGCCGTAATTTTCGCCGATATATTCCCGCACCGAAGCGACCGCTTCCGCACTCAGATTGGTGGAGTCAGTACGCATGTAAGTGATGTAACCAGCCTCATACAAGCGCTGGGCCATCATCATGGTTTTCTTGACGCTAAAGCTGAGACGATTGCTCGCGGCCTGCTGTAGGGTCGACGTGATATAGGGCGCGCCAGGCTTGGAACTGGTGGGCTTGTCATCGCGGGCCGCGACCTGGAAGCTGCTCGCCTGCAGCGCCTTGAAGGCCGCCATGGCCTGCTCTTCATTGGTCGGGCGGAAGTTTTCACCGCTCTGCTTCTTTACTTCGAGACGCAGTGAGTCCGACTTGGCGGTTTGCGTATCCGCAAACAGAGTCCAGTACTCTTCTGGTATGAAGGCGCGAATTTCACGCTCCCGCTCCACCACAAGGCGCACGGCAACCGATTGCACACGACCAGCGGACAGACCGCGAGCGACCTTTTCCCACAGCAGAGGCGAGACCATATATCCGACAATACGGTCGAGAAAGCGTCGCGCCTGTTGCGCATTGACGCGGTCGATATCCAGGGGGCCCGGATCTTTAAAAGCCTCCTGAATCGCGCTCTTGGTGATTTCGTTAAACACCACACGACGGAACCGCCCTTCATCGCCACCGATGGACTCACGCAAATGCCAGGCAATTGCCTCCCCCTCGCGATCCAAGTCCGTTGCGAGATAGACATGGTCGGCGCTGGCGGCAAGTTTGCGCAATTCATCGACCACCTTTTCCTTGCCAGGAAGAATTTCGTAGTGGGCTTCCCAGTTGTGGTCCGGATCAATGCCCATACGCTTGATCAGCTGTTCGCGACCTTTCTGGCGCTTGTAGACCTCTTTATCTTCCGGGGACAGCTTGCGGGTTTCCGCAGCGCGCCGGGCGCGCTCCTTGGCGTCCACCGGCTGTTTACTGGAGGCACCGGTGGGGAGATCCCGGATATGACCAATACTGGACTTCACCACAAAGTCCTTTCCGAGATATTTGTTAATGGTTTTTGCCTTGGCCGGTGACTCGACGATGACCAGTGATTTACCCATAAGCCTTTGATTTTTAATAGAAAATTTACTGCCTTCGCACCTGCGGCGACAGCCTTGAACAGCGGTGCGCTGCGCGAATATATATGCTTCGCCCCCGGTGCGGTCAAGCAAACAGGTCAAATTCATGACCAATTAGCCCCTTGAACGAGTACTTGTGACCGAGGATTCAATTGTTGGTTCGGCACCCTTGCTGCGCAGCGAACACATGTTGCTGAGCTGCGGAATCGGGCAAGTTCACTGGCACCACAACCGCTTGAAACAGTAGACCAGATCCGGCATCCAGCCAGCCCTTCGCGGACCTTAGTTTATTGCCCATCGCCCCCGGGAGTGCCAGGCTGATACTGGCGTATCGCCTCTTCGATCAATGGCCGCTGGGATTCAAGTACTGCCTGAATAGCCGCCAGGCCGGCATTCCCACTGCGTTCACCCCACTGTATTCCGAGCCCGGCATCCGCGGCGTACACTCCCGTAGCGTCGGCTGGGAGCGCCGCTATCAGCTCTTTCAGCGGTGCCAGTGCCGGCTCGGGGGCCGCCCTCCCTTTGCGCCAGTCCCAAACACCCTCGAAGTGCATTTCGTGGCTCATCCGCTGCAGTTCCAGGGCCCATCCGGTCTGTAGCCTGCGCGGATTTCGCCAGTGGGAAAAATAGGTAGCGGCGCTGCCGGTTCCCTGTGACGCTGGCAGAGGCTGCATCTGCACTTTGAGACCGGATGTAGCCGCTCGCTGGCGCAAATCGGCCAGTTTTCGGTCCCGGCTGCTGGGCTTCATCCACATAACCGGACCTATCACCAGAGCCACGGCAAACACGATGACAATGAGCGGTAACCAACTGGACATGACACCCGTTCCTCTTGCTTCTTTTAATTACTCACGCTGGAGAAGATAGGTTTCTAGCGCGACACTTTTTCTCTATTCGCTATCAAATAGCCTATGCCTGGTTACTATGCGAGCACTTGTGCAAGCACTTCAGGGCGCAGCGCCGTCACAATGTCTGGCCGGCGCGCATTTTCCACTCCCGAGCGGCACTTGTGTCAAGACCGTTTTTTTAAAGTAGACTCACTCTGGTATCACGCATAAACCGCAATCGCGAGGACATAATGGCAGGCTATAACAACATTCTGGTTGGACTGGACCTTTCTGAAGAATCCTCTCAGGTACTGGAGCGCGCGGCACAGATTGCCGCAGACAGCGGTGCTCAGATGAGCCTCGCCCACATCATCGAGCCACTGACGTTTGCCTATGGCGGCGATATTCCCATGGATCTGTCAGAAGTCCAGGAACAGTTGCAAACACAGGCCAAAGAACAACTTCGCAAGGCCGCTGCCAGCCTGAACATTCCCCCTGAGCGCCAGCATGTGGTGCTCGGCCAGCCCGCAACGGAAATTCATCGACTCGCGGAAGAAGCCGGCTGTGATCTCATTGTCATCGGCAGTCATGGGCGCCACGGACTCGCGCTGCTGCTGGGATCCACCGCAAATGGCGTCCTTCACGGCGCAGGATGTGATGTGTTGGCGGTCAGGGTGCAACCGGCAAACCAGTAACCACGGCATAGCCCCGGCCACTCTGTAACCGCTGGTTTGCCCCAGACTGTCGCCAGCGAGGGGCAAATTCCGGCTCGCTTACATGCTGTCCAGTTCAGCCCAGCGCTCAAACGCCACTTCCAGCGCCTGCTGTAGATCGGCCAGTTTTTGTAGCTTTTCCTGCACCAGCGTATTGTCCTGCTGGTAAAAGTCCGGCTGTGCCATCGCCTGTTCCAGCTCGGCGATCTCACCTTCCAGTGATTCGATCTGACCTGGCAGAGCATCCAGCTCACGCTGCAATTTATAGCTGAGCTTTTTACTTTTGGGTGGTGTTGAGCCTTGGGTTTCCGGGGAGTCCGCGGCCTTGTCCGCGCCGGTATCAACGCCGCTACCCGCCGCCTTGTCCTGCTCCCGTTTACGCGACTGCAGTTGCTCCTCCGCACTGAGGAATCGCCCGCCCTGGCGCACAAAATCCTGGTAGCCTCCCACGTATTCCCGCACCACGCCATCGCCTTCAAAGGCGAGACAGCTGTCGACCACATTGTCGAGAAATGCCCGGTCGTGGCTCACCAGCAGCACCGTGCCGGGGAAATCCAGCAGTAACTGCTCAAGCAATTCCAGAGTTTCCACATCCAGATCGTTGGTGGGCTCGTCCAGCACCAGAATATTGGCGGGCTGGCTGAACAGTTTGGCCAGCAGCGCACGATTGCGCTCACCGCCACTCAAAGCTCCGACCTTGGTCCGCGCTTTCACTCCGGTAAACAGGAAGTCGCTTAGATAACCCATCACATGGCGACTACTGCCCCCGACCTGGATGGTTTCCCGCCCTTCGGCGATATTGTCCACCACACTCAATTCCGGGTTCAGGACATCGCGCCTTTGATCAAAGTAGGCCACCTGCTGCTTGGTACCCAGGCGGATACTGCCAGATTGCGGTTGGAGCTCATCCAACAGCAAGCGGATCAGGGTACTCTTGCCTGCGCCGTTGGGGCCGATCAGACCCACTTTGTCACCGCGCATCAGGGTGAAATCCAGATTGTCGATCAGTGGTCGCATCGCGCCACCTTCACTATCCGGGAAACCAAAGGTCACACCTTGCAATTCCGCCACCAGCTTGCCGGAACGCTCACCCGAATCCAGCGACATACGCGCAACGCCCTGGCGTTCACGGCGGGCCTGGCGCTCACGCCGCAACCCTTGTAACGCCCTCACTCGCCCCTCATTACGAGTGCGTCTGGCCTTGATTCCCTGTCGAATCCAGGCCTCTTCCTGCGCCAGCTTTTTGTCGAACAAGGCGTCGTTACGCGCCTCCTCCTCAAGCACCTTTTCCTTCTCCTGCTGGTAGCGATCAAAGGTACAGTTGAACACTCGCAAGACACCGCGATCCAGATCCCACACAGTGGTGGCCAGGCGCTGCGCCAGTGCGCGGTCATGGCTCACAAACAGCAGTGCACCACGAAAGCTGCCCAGAAAGCTCTCGAGCCATTCCACCGCAGCAATGTCCAGGTGGTTGGTCGGTTCATCGAGAATCAGCAAGTCCGGCTCGGTAACCAGTGCACGGGCCAACGCCGCGCGGCGCTGCCAGCCACCGGAGAGATCCGCCACCCTCGCTTCACTGTCCAGATCCAGTCGATCCAGTACACTGTCAATGCGCGCCAGCAGCTCCCAGCCATGGACCTGCTCAATCTTCGCTTGCAAGTCGGGATTCAGGTTGTCGCGGTACTCCGCCAGCCAGGCACCTACCGCACCCAGCCCTTCGGCCACATAGCGGTACACCGTGTCCGTGCAGCCTTCCGGCAGGGCCTGTTCGAGGGTGGCGAATACGGCACCACTCTGACGAACAATCTCCCCCTCGTCTGGATCCCCCCCGCCACCGATCAGCCTCAACAGGCTGGACTTGCCCTCACCGTTGCGGCCCACCAGGCAAATCCGGTCTCCCCGCTCGATTTTGGCGCTGACATGATCCGCCAGTACCTGCACGCCATAGCGCAAACAAACGCCATCCAACTGAAGCAACATAATTAACAACTACAATATTTTTGGGTGAAAACGGATATTTTACGCTTTATTCTGCGCCCATCGAATAAGCGATTTCTCAATCGGGTTTTTAGTATGTCGATTGGCAGCACGGGACTCGCCATTCTCATCTCCACAGTCATCACCACCGGTCTAGGGATGCCGGCCGCGGCCCTCGCCCAACGCGCAGCGAACAATAGCGAAGTCACGCGTGTACAGGGTACTGCAAACGCCACGGTCGCCCCCACCCAGCAGAAGATGAAACAGCGAGACACAAGGGACGCCGAAACGGCGGTGGCACAAAGGGAAAAACTGCAGGAAGCCCGCGGTGCAATCGCGAACAACGACCAACGGCGTTTGAAACAACTCAAGAAAGAACTGGCGGACTATCCCCTGCTGCCCTACATCGACTATTGGGCTATCAGCAGGGACCTTTCCCGCCTCCCCTATGACGATATCGACAGGTTTCTGGAAACCTACGATGGCACAGCCATCGGTGACTGGCTTCGCATTCGTGTGCTGCGAGAACTCGGCAGCCGCGAGCGCTTCCAAGCCTATCTGAAATACTATCGCCCCGAGCAGATCAAGCGCACCCAATTACGCTGCTATTACGTTGACGCCCTGTCTCGCCATGGGGACAAACAGCACGCTTACGAATTGATCGAAGAACTGTGGACCGTGGGGGCATCCCAGCCGAAGGAATGCGACCCGGCTTTTGCGCGCTGGATACGAGATGGCGGCCTTACCCCGGAGCTGGCATGGAAGCGCCACGCCCTGTCGGTACAGAGCGGCAATCTGGATCTTGCGGGATATATTGCAACCAAGTTGGACAAAACAGCCGCAACCAGAGCCTCGCTGATGCGCGAGGTATATCGCAAACCGGAACAGATACTGAACTACGACCGGTTTATCAAAAACACCCCCGAATACCGGGACATCGTCAGCATTGGCGTGCGTCGCCTTGCCATTCGTGATGCGGGAAAAGCCAACTCGGCCTGGCAGCGCTACAGTGCGAGCTACCTTTTCAGCGACGAGGAGCGGGACGACTTCCTCGGCTTCCTGGCATTACAGTACGCGCGCCAGGATAACCAGACAGGCCTTGAAGCACTGATCAAGGCGAACCCCGGGTTTTTTGATTTGCGTACTGCCGAATGGCTGATTCGCCAGTCGCTGCGCGAAATGGATTGGGCACAGGTCGAATTCTGGATCAATCAGTTACCGGAAACCGATCAGGATCTGGATCGCTGGCTGTACTGGAAAGCCCGGGCCATCAACGAAATACTCGAAGCCGACAGCAAAAGTGGCAAAGCTCCGGACCCCCAACGCCAGGCTCTGGCGAAAACGCTCTACCAAAAGGCCGCTGCCGAGCGCAGCTATTACGGTTTCCTGGCCTCCGACACGATCGGTAAAGAATACAGCTTTGTCGATCGCCCAGCGCCTATTACACCGGAGCTGGTCAGTAACGTGGCCGCGCGTCCGGAAATGCGCAGAGCGCAGGAACTCCAGGCTATCGGCGAGTTCTATCACGCCCGCCGAGAGTGGGATTACGCTACCGAGAAGATGTCTACGGAAGAGCTGATGACGGCCGGCAAGGTGGCGAGTTCCTGGGGCTGGTACCACAAATCCATCCAGTCCATTCTCGCCGCCGATTATCTGGACGATCTCGAGTTGCGCTTCCCGCTCGCGTTTACCGATATCGTCAAAGACGTTGCTTCCCGTATGGGTAAGAAAACCGCGCTGGATTCGTACCTGGTACTGGCGGTGGCTCGCCAAGAGAGCCATTTCAGTCACGACGCGAAATCTCACGCTGGTGCCATGGGGCTTATGCAACTACTGCCCTCTACCGCCCAGGCCACGGCACAGAAAGCCGGTGTTCCATATCGGCGGAGCTGGGACCTGCTCAATCCGAATACCAATATCAACCTGGGCGCCTATTACCTGAATTCGCTTCTCAGCCGCTTCGATAATAATCGCTTCCTTGCCGCCGCTGCCTATAACGCGGGCCCGACCCGGGTTGCTGGCTGGCTCAAAGACACCAACAGGAAGCTGCCCTTCGATGTCTGGATTGAAACCATCCCCTACAACGAAACCCGCAAGTACGTGCAGAACGTGCTGTCATATTCGGTAATCTACGCCTATCGCAGTGGCGACAAGGCGTCACTATTGCGCGACAACGAAGCGGAAGCGCGGCTCTGACACGTCAGAGCCGCCGGAACATGGCAGGTCGAGAGAAACGTATAGCGTGAAATTCGAGTAGAGATAAACCTGGAGATAAACCCTGAGAGAGACGTAGAGAGACGTTTTGGAAAAATCAGCGCGCCAATCAGTATCAGAGGCGTTCGCTCAGCCAGTGATCCAACTCCTCACGGGCAAAAGGCCAGCAGAGCACATCTTCTATTACCCCAAGGCCCACCACAGGAATACTCCAGCCAAACAGTCGACTAAGTTGTTCGTCGTCAGCGATATCTACCGGCTGTAACGTCAGCTGGTACTTTTCCAGCAGCGGCCAGATTTCCACCTTGGCTTTTTCACAGAGGCTACAGCCCAGGGTCGTATAAAAGATCAGTTTTCGCTCTACCAATGGACCGACCCCTAGATCAACCCTTGGGACTGCGCCCACAGATAAGCGAGCACCAAGGCCCCACCGAGCAGAACACAACCCCACAGCCAGCCATTGCCGCCAGCAGTCGCCGATCCCCCGGGATAGCCCCGGGATGCAGGCTCATTGCCGGAAGGCTTTGCGTGAGGATTACCTTTACGCGCCAATCCCCGCTGCATGGCCTGCCCCAACTCCGCGCTCTGGCGCGCCGCTTCGGGCGCAGACACCGCCTGGCGGAGCGTCGTTTTATCCAGGTCGTCGGCGGGCCCGACCACGCTGAAGCTGAGACTGTCGAAACGCAGCTCATCACCCCGCCGCACACGGGACTCTGTCACCCGCTGATTGTTCAGAAAGGTGCCGTTTGCAGAACCCAGATCCACGACAAACAGCAGCCCCTCCCTGACCTCAAGTCGCGCATGGCGCCGGGACAGGTGCGACATGGCGAACGTCAGATCACATTCTTCCGAACGCCCGACCACACTGGTTTCGCGCACGGGAAAAACCCGCCCAACAATGGCGGGATGGTTGGCCCGCAGAGCCCAGGACACATTGGCGCTGGCACCCGCCGCTTTCATACGGGTTATTTTCGGATCAACCACTGCGAGGTTGCGCTCGCCCAGCTGAACCCGGTCATTGCGCTGAAGCCGACAACTGCCCTCTACCTGCCTGCCATTAACGGTGACCTGGCCGCGCCCGGCAAGGTTTCGAAGTTCGAGTTCCTCACCGTCCACCAGAATTTCTGCGTGTAACTTGGCCACCGAAGAATCCGCGAGAGTGAGGTCACACTGGCTGGCACGACCGATGGTGACCTTTGGCGCTACCAGCCAGACACTTTGACTGGCATCTTTGACGTCACAGAGTTTCAACATTGCCGGAGCTTCCCTGAATAAGCACGAAGCGTACATTTTTTGTACCAAAGCATTATTTCGTAGTCGATCACTGCACAGCGGTATCCAGTGAGGGATCCGAAAGGCAAAATGCTCTGGAGATCACATCAAGAGTTTATCACGGGCTTTTTCATTGGCCTGTGATTCGGTTTGCAGCTTACAATGTGCCCAGGCTCTAGTATGGAAGTGTCGAAGCCTCAAGGATCAGCGCGGTTTTACACTTTCGACAATAACGACAGGTAACAGGTAGTTGAACAGGTAGTTACATACCAGTGAGTGAAGCCAACGTACGGGAACGCCCCAGCGGAGTGAGCCAGCCCGCGGTAAGCGCAATGAAGCGCAGCGCGGGAGCGACGCATACCGGATATCGCCGAGAACAGAACGAAGATGCGTTTTGGGGCGATGAGACCCGTGGAGTCTGGGTTGTGGCTGATGGGCTCGGCGGCCATCAGGCTGGAGAAATTGCCAGCCAGACCGTTGTTGAAGAAATTCAACGCTCATCCGCCACCGACCGCCATTATGAACAGGCACTGCGACGCGCTCATGCCCTACTGGTCGGCGAGGAAAGCAGCACGACTGCCATGGGTACTACCGCGGTAGTGGTAGCAGAAGACGGCAATTACTTTCATATCTACTGGGTTGGCGACAGCCGCGCCTATCTCTGGACCCCTCCCGCAGTAGCAACGGCAGAAAGCGCGGACCTTCCCTCCTCACAGCAAGAACCCCGCCACGGCCATCTCAAACAACTCACCGTCGACCACTCCTATGTGCAGATGCTGGTGGACTCAGGAGCCATCAATCAGGAGGAAGCTGCCAGCCACCCCAACCGGCATGTGATTACCCGCTGTATTGGGGGCACGGCCAATCCCAGCCTTGAAATCGACCGCGCGTCATTTTCCTGGCAGCCGGGACAGAAACTTTTACTGTGCAGTGATGGCCTCAGCAACGATGTGCTCGAGTCAGAGATCTGTGCCGTACTCGCCAACAACCCAGACAATCAGCGCGCCAGTGAACTTTTGATTGCCGCAGCACTGGACGCCGGTGGCCGCGACAATATCACCGTGCAGGTGATCAGTTCTCCCCATACCGCCGCCGACAGCAAAAATCTTACGGCCCAAAACCTGAACTCCCGCACAGCCCACCAGCCACCTGCGTCCCAGCAATTTTTCTCCTCGCGGGGCACACTTGCCGTCACAATCGCTACACTTGCGATTATTTTTTCACTCGGTGTTTACGCGGCCTGGCTGCTGCTGAACGGATAATTTAGGGACAGACTTCGATGGAAGTTGTCAGCAGTGGCGCAGCGTCGCTGGAAATTCCTGGTTACCAGATCCTGAAGAAAATCAACCAGGGCGGCATGTCGACCGTGTACCTGGCAACCCAGCGTAGTATGGGCCGCCAGGTAGCGCTCAAGGTCATGTCGCCGGTGTTGAACGCGGATCCTATCTTCAGTGAACGCTTCCAGCGCGAGGCCAATATTGTCGGGCAGCTTTCCCACCCCAATATTGTTGCGATTCACGATATCGGCCGCTATCGCAGCCTCAATTACATCGCCATGGATTACCTCCCCGGCGGCTCTGTAGCCGATGCCCTCACCAAAGGGGCAATTGAGCCGCTGGAAGCCCTGCACATCACCCGCCAGATTGCGATGGCTCTGGATCACGCCAGCAACAAAGGCTATGTACACCGCGACCTGAAACCTGAAAATATCCTGTTCCGGGAAGACGGCTCCGCAGTACTGACAGATTTTGGTGTCGCCCGAGCGGTAGCACGCACTACCCGAATGACCAATACCGGAATGGTGGTAGGCACCCCTCACTACATGAGTCCCGAGCAGGCACGCGGTGCCGCGGTGGACGGACGCGCAGACCTCTATAGCCTGGGGGTAGTATTTTATGAAATGCTGACCAGCGCCGTGCCCTTCCAGGCCGAGGAAGCCGTGGCCATTGCCATCAAGCATCTCACCGATCCGATTCCCCGACTACCGGCCCGCCACTCCCTCTACCAGGGATTGATCGATCGCTTTCTGGCCAAGGATCCGGATCACCGCTTTCAACGGGGTCTCGACGTGGTCGATGCCATCGACCAGCTGTTGGCAGCGCTGGATGGCAAAACACCGGCTACCGCCACCAAACTGAACAACACCTCAGTTCGGGTCTCCAGCCTGCTGCGGGCACTGGTGATGACCCTGTACGGCACCCTCAGCGATCGCGTCACCGCTACCTGGGCGCGCTGGCGCCACAAGCCGCTGCATCAGGACAACCCCCGCGCCGAACAACAAACCATCATGCGCCTGCAGCAGGTGATGAAGCAGACGGTCCCTGCTCAACGCCGCCCCAAGCTGCTCGCCGGTATGCTGCTTGTCAGTCTCACCCTGGCCTGGGTCCTGTTCAGCCTGTTCAGTAACAAATTCCAGTGGCAAAGCGAGTCCACCCTGGTGAACGATGCGGTGGGTATCACCTCACAGATTCTGCTGCCAGACCCGACGGACACTGCACATCAAGAGGGTGACAGCCAAGTCACAATTCCCGGCCCGTTGCAGCTCGAGAAACTGCAGGATTTGGCTGCCGATGAACCCCCACGGACCTCACAGGACAACTTCGGGCAACAGAGCCTCGCTAACCAATTGCGCCCCATCCTGCGCACGAACCTCACTGAGCCCACCACCGGTGAGCCATCCGCAGATGTGGCAACCCTGGAATCACCGACAAAAGCCGAAAGCGAAGCAAGGCCTGACCCAACGGGCACTACAGTGTCGATAGTGGACGAAACCCCGCCCACCTATTCACTGATGGTTTCCGCAAAACCTGAAGACGCCCGTATTCGCATCATGAACATCGTGCCTCGCTATTCACCGGGGATCGCTCTCGAACCCGGCCGTTACGATATTGAAGTCAGCAAACCTGGATACAGCACCGTGCGGCGCTGGATTGAGATCGGTAGTGCGGATGTGAATCTGGCGGTGCAACTGGAACGAAAATTTTTCCCGGGTAAAACCTTCCGCTCCCCCCTTGCAGGCGGTGGACGCGGCCCGGAAATGGTCGTAGTGGTAGCCGGCGAATTCACCATGGGGGACAACCGCCACCCGTTCACAAGCCCTGAACACAAGATTTCCATCAACCGCCCCTTCGCGATCGGCGCCAACGAAATCACCTTCGATGACTACGACCGGTTCGCCAAAGCCACAGGGCGCGCGCTGCCCTCAGACGAAAAGTGGGGGCGCGGCAAAAGGCCCGCAGTGAATGTGAGCTGGCAGGATGTAAACCTATATGCCAGGTGGCTGAGTGAGCAAACAGGACAGGAATATCGCCTCGCCAGCGAGGCGGAGTGGGAATATGCGGCGCGCGCGGGTACCGAGACCCCCTTCTGGTGGGGAGAGGGCAGCGCCCGCGGCAAGGCGAATTGCCGGCGCGGTTGCGCCAGCGAATTCAACACGCTGTTTACAATCTCCAGCGCGCCGGTGGGCAATTACAAAGCCAACGAATTCGGACTCTACGACACGGCAGGTAACGTGGCCGAATGGGTTCAGGATTGCTTCCTTGGCGATTACACCAACCACCGCAACGACGCGCGCCCGGTACAGCTGAAAAACTGTGAGCTGCGCGCCGTGCGTGGCGGCTCAATGCGCGAGCCGCTACGCAATATCAGCTCCGATTACCGCACCGGGCTCAACGAAAAGGCGCGCTCCCGGGAAGTGGGATTTCGCCTGGTTATGGAGCTGTAGTAACCGGCATTTCCCTATCCAGTGGTAATTTCCCACACATTGTGAATCTTCGGGTTGCGCTGGAAATCCTTGTCCAGCAATTTTGAAGACAGATTTTCCACGGAAAATTCCGCTTCTATCTCAGGATCCATTTTGAAACTGCGCAGGTTGTTGGAAAACAGCAGCCTGCCCCCCGGACGCAACAGCGCCATACACTGACGGATCAGGGTAGTGTGATCCCGCTGAATATCGAGCACGCCCTGCATTTTTGCCGAGTTGGAAAATGTCGGTGGGTCGAGAAATATCACATCGTAGTGGCCGCGACGATTTTGCTGAGCCGACGCCAACCACTGCAGGCAATCCGCCTCAATCAACTGGTGCCGATAGGGATCCAGCTTGTTTTCGCGGAAATTACGCTGTGCCCAGGACTGGTAAGTTTTCGACAGATCCACGCTGGCGCTTTCGCTACAGCCTCCGAGCGCTGCCTGTACCGTCGCAGTAGCGGTGTAACAAAACAGGTTCAGCAACCGCTTATCCTTCACCAGGCCACGCAGGTATTTGCGCACCGGCCGATGGTCAAGAAACAGACCGGTATCCAGATAGTCCCACAGGTTGATTTCCAGCCGCGCGCCATACTCTTCCACCCAGAACACCGGTGAAGTCTCACTGCGCTTCTGATACTGACTGCCACTTTCCTTGTGGCTGTGGCGGCGACGCTCCTTGATGGAAATATTCCGTGCCGGAAGATCCAGCACCTGGCGCGTTGCCCGTACCAGATCACTGAGGCGGGCCTTGGCTTTCTGTTCAGGAATACTCGCTGGCGCCCGGTACTCCTGAATATGCGCGTAGGTCTGCCCCTCAAGGGATTGATAGACATCAATGGCCGCGGAGTACTCCGGCAGATCCGCATCGTACAGGCGATAACAGCTGATTCCGTTTTTCGCCGCCCATTTGCCGATAGTGCGCAGATTTTTTTGCAAACGGTTAGCCACCATTTGCGCTTCTTCGGAGAGGCGTGGCGCTACCCGCGCCGCATCATCCTTTGCATCGGTTGAACGGTGAATTTCAAACAGCAGCAACTGGCTGGGAATGCTGCCATTGAAAAGCTTGTACTGTTTATGGGAGCGCAAATTGGTGGAGTGGCACAATTCCGGGTTGCCGGTAAAAATGGCCGCTTTCCAACCACCAAACTCCTGCTTCAGTTGACGACCCAGCTCGGCGTAAGTTTCACGCAGCGCCTCCTGTTCCCCCAGACGCTCACCGTAAGGTGGATTGGTAATCACCAGCCCGGGCTTGATCGGCCGGTGACTTGGAACCTTGAAGGCCGCCACCGGACGACAGCTCACACGAACATGCTTTTCCAGCCCTGCGCGGGCGATGTTAGATTCCGCCGCAAATAACACTTTGGCATCAGCATCATAGCCACGAATTTCCGGCAGTCCGGCCGCGAGCCCGTCGACACGGCGCTGGTGCGCTTCTTCCCTGAGCGGCAACCAGATATCACTCTGGTGATTCAGCCAACGCTCAAAGCCAAAACTTTCACGCAGTAACCCCGGCGCAACATCGCCAGCCATCAGCGCACCTTCCACCAGGAAGGTGCCGGAACCGCACATGGGATCCAGCAGGGATCCCCCGTCCGCAGCAATTTCCGGCCAGCGTGACCTCACCAGCAGCGCCGCGGCAAGGTTTTCCTTCAGTGGCGCAGCGCCAATATGCGTGCGGTATCCACGACGGTGAAGGCTATCGCCGCAGAGATCGATGGCGATCTCAAGGTGGTCACGGTGCAGGCGCAACATCACCGACAGGTCAGGGTCCCGCTTGTCCACGTCCGGGCGTGCTCCGGTGTGCTTGCGCAGGCGATCGACAATCGCATCCTTGGCTTTTTGTGCACCGAACTGACTGTTGCGGATCTCTGCGTTGGTGCCTGAGAACTGTACCCAGAGCACACCATTGGGGCTGATATGCTCCTCCCAGGGGATGTCTTCGACGACGCGATACAGGGTTTCCGCATTGTCGACCCGCGCTCGCCCCAGATTGAGCAACACGCGGTTAGCCAGACGACTCCACAGGCAGGTCCGATAGGCCAGCTCCAGGTTCCCGGCAAACAACACCGCGGCGGGCTGCTCGCGCTCTACCGCGGCGCCCAGCGCACGCAGCTCCTCCGCCAGCAGGTTTTCCAGGCCTTTGGGACAGGTAGCAGTAAATTGATACTTGGCAGTCAAAAAATCAGTCTCGATTAATCAGATTTCAGGCACTTTACCCGGGCACTCTGGCCAACAACTTGCGGGCAAAATGGTCAGGCAGTCTTCAGGTCGCGCAAGGATACATGAAACCCGGAAGACGTACCCAACATCCGGGGATATAAACAACGGTATTCGGCACGCTAGACCGATTTCTCCTAAACACCACGCTTTTCAGAAAAAAGCATTCGTTCCAGCTACAGGGCAAATTTGGTTAACTGGAATTCTTCTCACCGGCCGACCTCCACAATAAGCTGGGAAATGGACGGGGGGAAATTATTGATCACTTTGATCGAAATTCAGTTCGAGGTATCTCAACGATGAAACGCCAAAAACGTAATCCCAACGATAGAGCTTTCCACAAAGGTTACGTTGCAGCCATTGAAGGCAGGAATCACGATAGTTGTCCTCATGAAAATGGCATGCTGCACCAGGAGTGGGTAAACGGCTGGCGACAGGGGCGACAGGATTACTGGAGTGGTTTCGGACCCGCCGCACAGGCGCAAAGGATAGTGAACATGTGATTTTTAACCGAAAATCTCAGTGGGAAACGGCTGATGGCCACAAAAAAAGGGGTTATAAACCGCTTTCCACATTCTGGTTAATCAACAAAAAAATCCCGGGATAGATCCCCGGGATTTTTTAATTTCGACACCGAGCAACGAGTCAGAAACGATCAGTCTGATGCTCTCGAATCGACCACTCGGCCTTTGTGCAACTTTGCGATCGCCGCAGCGGCCTCGCGAATTACTTCGGGCCCCCGGTAGATGAATCCCGAGTAGATCTGAATCGCAGTAGCCCCAGCACGGATTTTTTCCGCCGCAGATTCGCCATCAAAAATACCACCCACGCCAATAATCGGCAGTTCGCCACTGAGTTCTACAGCCAGTTTGCGAATGACTTCCGTCGAGCGCTCACGCAAAGGCCCGCCGCTTAAACCGCCCTCCTCTGAACCGTGCTTGAGGTTTGCCACAGACGACTTGTCGACGGTGGTATTGGTGGCAATAACCCCATCAATTTCATGATCACGCAGCGTTTTCGCAACCTGAGCGATCGCTTCATCGTCCATGTCCGGGGCAATCTTTACGGCCAGAGGTACATATCGGTCGTGAATTTTCGTCAATTCCTGTTGCTTTTCTTTCAGCGCATGCAGCAGTCGACTCAGACTATCCCCAAACTGCAGGTCCCTCAGTCCCTTGGTGTTCGGGGAAGACACGTTGGCCGTAATATAGTCGGCGTAGGTGTATACCTTTTCCATACACAGGCAGTAATCGTCCGCAGCATTCTCGACCGGGGTATCAAAGTTCTTGCCCACATTGATACCCAGCACGCCGGAATAGCGCCGGCGCTTTACCCGCTCCAGCAGATAGTCCACCCCCTCATTGTTGAAACCCATGCGGTTAATGATTGCATTGGCTTCCGGGAGCCGGAATAACCGGGGCAGCGGATTGCCCGGCTGCGGGCGCGGGGTGACAGTACCCACTTCAACAAAGCCAAACCCCAGTGCACCAAGACCGTTGAATGCCTGTGCATTTTTGTCGAGCCCTGCCGCCAGCCCCACCGGGTTAGGCAATGTCAGCCCCATCAATTCAACGGGGTCGTCGGGCACGGGTTTAGTGAGCAGGGAGATCAGCCCCAGGCGCTCGGCAGCACCTATGGCATCGAGGGACAGATGGTGGGATCGCTCCGGATCGAGCGCAAACAGGGCTTTGCGCAAATGCTGGTACATAGAGTTCCTTTTGTTCTGTGCGTGTGCTGTGCGGTTCGGGCATCACTAAAACGATGCCCGGCCCCGGTAGCATTTCGCTGCCGGGCCGGGCCCGCCTATTGTACGGATTTCCGGCAGAAATTTCCGCGCTGGATTATGCCGCCAGGGTTTCCTGATCCGCGGTGGCATTCACCAGGTACATCAACTCACGCAACGCGACGGTGAACATGGCGAAGTCGCCCTGAGTGGATGACTTCAGCTCTTTCACCAGGTTGTGCCAACGCTGGATCGGCTGGCTCATGACTTTCTCCCAGTGATCCACCGCGGTATCCACATCAAGGCCGTCGTCACTGGCCAGCCGCAGAATATGAACCGACAGTTTGAACAACTGGCTGTCGAGGTCGTCCATGCTTGTTTCCCGCGCCTGTGACTGCCAGAAGGTCTCCGATGGCAGATCAATAATCTGATTGCCGAACCAATAGAGCCCCAGCTTATCCGCAAGCGCGAAATAGGTTTTCGCCACTTCCTCTACTGGCCGATCGCTGACCCTCGCGGATTGGGATATCCCCAGCGCAGAGAACAGGTAGGTAGGAGAAGCAGCAAGCATTGCAAGCTTCTCCGGCACGCTGGACTCTACCAGGAAGTCGTGGCGCTTCCGCCACTCCCTCAGCGGCTCCCCGCTCAGAACCTCAGGCAAGGCACGGATCACGCGCTGAACAGAATCCTGGAACAACTCCCGTTCCTGGGCAGGATCCATCTCACTACGGCGATTGCGAACAAACCAGCGGGTGGCGCGACGCACGCGACCGATCATGGAATTCATCAATTGCATCTGCAGCTCCGCAGGCACCTGATAATCCAGTGCCGCCACGCCTTCCTGGAATTCCTGCATCAGGTAAACATCGCGAGCGCTGATATAGGCAGCAGCAATGGTATCGACATCCGCGCCGGTTGCGGAACTGATGCGATGGTAAAACGTGATCCCCATGCTATTGACCATTTCGTTGGCCAGCTGTGTAGAGACGATTTCCCGGCGCAACTGGTGGTCATAGACCAGCGCCTTGTAGCGCGCTACCAGTGCCGGAGGAAACGCGGACTCCACCGCTTCCTGCACCCGATCATTGTCGATAATGTGCGAATGCAGGAGCTCCTCTTTCAGTTTTACCTTGACGTAGGAAATCAGCACGGACAGTTCCGGCCGCGTCAGATATTGAGCCTTGTTCTGGCGCTCGTTGAGAGTCTCATTGTCCGGGATAAATTCCAGTGCCCGACGCAGACGCCCTTCCGCCTCCAGGGCATTGATCACGCGGCGGTATTCGTCAAAGCGATCGCCAACCTGATAGGCAGCCACACTGAGGGCGCGGGTTTGGTGGTAGTTGTTGTCCAGCACCAATTCCGCCACAGACTCAGTCATTTCCTCCAGCAGCTGATTGCGCTGTTTGTCGGTAAGGTCGCCGTTGGCCACCACCTTGTCCAGCAGGATTTTGATGTTGACCTCGTGGTCCGAGCAGTCCACGCCACCGGCATTATCGATAAAGTCCGTGTTACAGCGACCGCCCTTCAGCGAGAACTCGATACGCCCGCGCTGGGTCATCCCCAGATTACCGCCCTCACCAAACACCTTGCAGTGCAGCTCATTGCCGTTTACCCGCAGGTTGTCGTTGGACTTGTCGCCCACCTGGGCGTTGCTTTCTCCGGTCGCTTTGACATAGGTGCCGATGCCACCATTCCAGATCAGATCGACCGGCGCGCGCAGCATCGCACTGATCAGTTCGTTGGGCGTCAACTGATCCACTTCGATGGCAAACGCTGCTTTCATCTCCGGGGTGATAGCGACGGATTTGGCCCGGCGTTCGAAAATACCCCCCCCTTTGGAGATCAGGCTGCGGTTGTAATCCATCCAGCTGGAGCGCGGCAAGTCGAACAGGCGCTGGCGCTCATGGAAGCTGCTGGACGCATCTGGTGTCGGGTCCACAAAGATGTGCATATGGTTGAAGGCGCCCTTCAGGCAGATGTGCTCTGACAGCAGCATTCCATTCCCGAAGACGTCGCCGGCCATATCGCCAATACCGATGACGGAAAAGTCTTCCGCCTGCACATTCACGCCCATCTCGCGGAAGTGACGCTGCACGGATACCCAGGCACCGCGGGCAGTGATGCCCATTTTTTTGTGGTCGTAGCCATTACTACCACCGGAAGCGAAGGCATCGCCCAGCCAGAAATCGTATTCGGCGGCAATGCCATTGGCGATATCAGAAAAGGTCGCGGTGCCCTTGTCTGCAGCCACCACCAGATACGGATCATCCTCGTCGCGACGAATGACCCGTTCCGGGGGAATCACTTCACCGTCTTTCAGGTTATCGGTGATGTCGAGCAGGCCACGGATAAAGGTCTGGTAGCAACTGATCCCCGCCTCCAGCATCGCCTCGCGACTGTTGTCTGCCGGTGGCTTGCGCACCACAAAACCGCCCTTGGCGCCGCTGGGAACGATAACCGCGTTCTTGACGTTCTGGGCTTTCACCAGGCCCAGCACCTCGGTACGGAAATCTTCCAGGCGGTCGGACCAGCGCAAACCGCCGCGGGCGACCTTCCCACCACGGAGGTGCACACCCTCGACCAGGGGCGAATAGACGAAAATCTCGAATTCCGGGCGAGGCTCCGGAATATTCGGAATCTCCCGCGGGCTGAATTTGATGGAGATGTAATCCTTGGGCTGATCGTTGCCATCCAGCTGGAAAAAGTTGGTACGCAAGGTAGCGCGGATCAAATCCAGGTAACGGCGAATCACCTGGTCTTCGTTGAGGTTGTCGACCCCATCCAGCCCCTCATGGATCTTCTTGGCCAGGCGCTCCACCCGGGACTGGTCCTGTCGGTCCGAGGCATTGATACGCGGGTCGAACATCGCCCGGAACAAGGCCACCAGGTTGCGGGTGATCTCCACATGATTGGCCAGGGTAGCGGCAATATAGGACTGACTTGCACTGAACTTTGTCTGCTTCATATAACGAGCAAAGGCACGCAGCATGGAAACCTCGCGCCAGTTCAGACGCGCCGCCAGTACCAGGCGGTTGAATGCGTCGCTCTCGGCGACACCATCCCAGATTGCTGCAAATGCGTCCTGGAACAGCGCGCGGGAAGCCTGCGCATCCACCCGGGTGGGCAGGCCGAATTCCAGGTGGAATTCGTGCATCCACACATCCTGCTGTCCGCGCGGGCGAATCGTATAGGGGAACTCCCCCATCACCCGCAGTCCAAGGTTTTCCAGCACCGGAATCACATCGGACAAGGTCAGCCCGCTTCCCCAGTTGAAGACCTTGAAGCGCAAACTCCCAGGTTCCGCCCCTACCGGCTGATAAAAGCTCATCGCTACACGGTGGTCGGGGCTCAGTTCCTGAACAGAGGACACGTCCTGCACCGCGATACGGGGCTCGAAATCCTCCCGGTAACCGGCCGGGAACGCCTGGCCGAAGGTGCTGACCAGACGGCTGCCCTCTTCCTCGCCGTGGGTTTCAATCAGAGATCTATGGAATACATCTTCCCAGCTGCGGGTAATATCCACGATTTGCGCCTCCAGTCGCGCCACATCAAATTCCACAGGTTCATTCGGGTCGACACGAAATACCAGGTGCACCCGAGCCAGGATGGATTCGGAAAAATAGGTGGTGAAGTCTGAGTCCAGTGCGTGTATCGCACGGGCAAGGTGATTGCTGATCTGTTCGCGCACTTCACTACTGAAGTGGTCTCGCGGCACATACACCATGGCACTGACAAATTTGCCAAAGGGGTCCTTGCGCATAAACAGCCGCAGACGTGCACGCTCGTTCATCGCCAGCACGCCGAGCGTGGTATCAAACAGCTCCTGGGTACTGCTCTGGAACAACTCATCCCGCGGGAAGGTATCCAGTACCCGCTTCAGTGCCTTGCCGTCATGGCTGGTCGGCGCCAGGCCACTCTGGTCGATCACGGAGGCCAGTTTGCGACGAATAATCGGAATCTTTGCCGGGCTCTCGGTATATACCGGTGAGGTATAAAGCCCCATAAACGCGGACTCGCCGATAACCTCGCCGTTGGCGTCATAGCGTTTAATGCTTACGTAGTCTGAGTAGGCTGCGCGGTGGACACGGGATTTCACCGAGCTCTTGGCGAAGGTAAGGAAGTTCGGCCCCTGATAAAAACGCTGCTTGCCCTCACTGAATGCATATTCCGGGGTGGGTTCCGCAGGCTGTTGCAGGTTTTTGAAGATACCCAGTCGGCGCTTTTCCACCTCGCAGAGTACTTTCCGGTCGCCCTGTTGGGCGAACTCATATTCCCGGTAACCGAGGAAGGTGAAATTACCATCGCGCATCCACTGCAGGAAAGCACTCGCCTCTTCCAGATTGGATTCGTTATCAGTGATACCAGCGAGAAGCTGATCTTCCATGGCGGCACAGGTATCCAGCATGGGCACATAGTCGTCCACCACCAGTTCCACATCCCCAAGAATGTCCTGCAGGGAACGACGGAGTCCGGTGGCGTGGGCGGCGGATGTATCGAGATTGATCTCCACGTAGATCAGCGCCTCAGCGGACGCCTTGGGGTCGTCCTGGCGCTGGTTTTCGTCTTTTCGGCGCGAAGGCAAGAGTTTGTGCAAGCGACCGTCATCCAACCGCTGCAGCTGCATCACCGTGCTCTTGATCGAGTGGATGACCGTGTTGCGTCGGTTGATTTCCATCCGCACCGAGTCCACCAGAAATGGCATATCCCGCTGCAACACGAGCACCACTGTATGGGAACACTCCCAGCCATGGTCCTCCAGGCGCGGATTGAAAACCCGGATTTTGGGCGCCCCGGCACTGCGTTGCTGGATAAAATCCCAACAGGTATAGATGCACCCATAGACATCGACCAGTCGTCGGCCGAGCATGTCTTCCAGCGGGTACTGGTTCAGAAACTGCTCTGCAAAAGCCACTACCGGCGCGGCCTTCTCCCCCAGTTTTTCACGAATGATCCCGCTGACCTGCTCGAGCAGCTCTTCCCGGCTATCGGTTATTACCGTCGCCATATTCACCTACTTCCTCCCATCGCGGCGCGATCGCCATCGTGCCGATGACATATATCCGGGGTGGTGCATCTGCGGCACCTGCTTTCCCCGTTGACCAATTTGTTTTTTTGCCTTGGGTTACACCAGTTTCCGTAGGCCGGGCTCCAGATCCCTGCATAATCCAAGGGAACCAAATGCCAGGACACCTGTCTACCCAGCCGCCCCGAATGGGTCCAAACGTTGGAGCCGGACGACGAGGGAGGTTGCCTCGCGGCTCACCGCCGCTAAAATCAACCTGTCCGCGAAAACCGGACGAGTGGCTATATATAGAGATGCTCTAATGATAGTTAGCCGCTCGTCCCGGGCAGCGTATTGAAACAGGAAATTGACAAAAGAAGTGACGATATGGATATACGCCAGCAGATAAAAATTCTGGGTGAATGGCTGGAACAGCAGATTATTGGCCAGGAGACGCTGGTCAATCGGATTCTCATAGGATTACTCGCCGATGGCCACCTGCTGGTGGAAGGTGCGCCGGGCCTCGCCAAGACCAAAGCCATCAAAACCCTGGCTGACGCGATCGAGGGCGACTTCCACCGGGTGCAGTTCACACCCGACCTGTTGCCGTCGGATATTACCGGCACCGATATTTACCGCCCAGAGACCGGCGAATTCCACTTTCAACCCGGGCCGGTGTTCCACAACCTGATTCTTGCGGACGAGATCAACCGTGCACCAGCCAAGGTGCAATCGGCTCTGCTGGAAGCCATGGCCGAACGGCAGATCAGTGTGGGGCGAAAAACCTATGCGCTGCCAGAGCTGTTTCTGGTAATGGCGACGCAAAACCCCATCGAACAGGAAGGTACCTACCCCCTGCCGGAGGCGCAGCTGGACCGCTTTCTGATGCAGGTCAACCTCGATTACCCGAACGCCGAGGCGGAGCGAAAAATTCTGCAGCTGGCGAGATCCGAAGCCAGCCATGGCGAGGGCAAACCCACCTCCATCATCAGCCAGAAATCCGTTTTTGCCGCCCGCCAGGAAGTGCTCGACATGACCATGGTGGAAGCGGTCGAAACCTATATCGTGCAGCTGATCATCGCTACCCGCGAACCGCAACGCTACGACGCGGAACTGGCAAGCTGGCTGGACTTTGGCGCCAGCCCCCGCGCCACCATCGCCCTGGATCGCTGCGCCCGCGCTTACGCCTGGCTCGCCGGGCGCGACTATGTGACTCCGGACGATGTCATGGCTATTGCCCCAGACGTCTTGCGCCACCGCCTATTACTCAGCTTCGAAGCCGAGGCCGCAGGCGCCAGCCCCGACCTGGTTATCCGCAAACTGCTGCAACAAGTTCCAGCGATCTAACCCCGCGCGAATAAGGATTGGCAGAAAAGCTGTGTATAAAGCCATCAACCACGACGAATTGAACCTCCGTGGAGCTTACCCGGAAGTAGCACCACTGGTTCGCCTGCGCCATATCGCGCAACAGCTGCGCCTGTTCCGGCCGCGGCTGAATCGCAGTGATCAGGCCGGCAACCTGCTGACCCGTTACCGCGGGCGCGGGATGAATTTCGAGGAAGTGCGCTACTACCAACCCGGTGACGATGTGCGCTCTATCGATTGGCGGGTTACTGCGCGCACCGGCAAAACACACACCAAGCTGTTTCAGGAAGAACGCGAGCGGCCGGTAGTAATCCTGCTGGACCTGCGTGCACCCATGTTCTTTGGCAGCCACAACGCGTTCAAATCTGTCGCCGCCTGTAGCATTGCCTCAGCCCTGAGCTGGGCCGGTTTGCAGCACGGCGATCGCATTGGTGCCCTGCTGTTTTCCGACGCCGGCGTGGAAACCGTCCGCCCGAGGCGTAGTCACCACGCGGTACTCGCCACGATTCACGGCATGGTCGAAACGGCCACCGCCCTCAATACACCTATCGCCGCAGACGACTCGCAGCCACTGAGCGCTCTGCTGGAGGAAGCGCGCCGTATCGCGCGCCCCGGTAGCGCGTTATTTCTGATCAGTGACTGTCACGATCTCGATGAAAGCTGTGAGCAAGCACTGTACCTGCTCACCCGCCACGCAGACCTGCAGGTGCTACGTATAACTGACCCGCTGGAACAACAGTTGCCTGAAGCCGCGCTCACCATCAGCGATGGTAAGCAGCGAACGTTCCTGGGAAAAAACAGCGCCCTACGCCGTGTATTCGCTCGCCATCAAAAGAAAGTGCGCGAACAAACCACGCAGCTCTGCCGCCGCTTGCGACTGCCCCTGGTGGATTTTGATAATACCCAGCCGGTTGTACCCAAGCTGCTTTCCGTTTACGGAGACCGCCAGCTGGCATCGGCGGGAGGGGCAAAGTGAGATTTCTACCCAGCCAGCAAGCGGTGCCGCCCGCAAATCCACGACCCGGGCCGCAACTGACCCCGGAAATGCAGGAGCTGCTTAACCAGTTGAAAGACATTCAGGAGCCAGCGCCAATTGGCTGGTGGCCCCCGGCTCCTGGATGGTGGATCACCGCCGGGATCGTCATCAGCCTGGTTGTGGCCGCTGCCCTCGTCATTATGCGCCTGCGCCAGATCCAACACAGAAAACTGTATCGCACCGAAGGCGCGCGCTTGGTTAACGCAGTGGATACCGCCGCGCCACGCGCCGTGGAAGAAATCAACACCCTGCTGAAACGAGTCGCGGTAGTGACGTTTGGCCGCCGCCGCTGCGCCGCACTCACTGGCCGGGGCTGGGTGGATTTCCTACAGGAAACGGGACAGCAGCCGATGCCCGATACGGCTGCCCGCGCGCTGACGGAAAGTCTTTACACTTCGCTGTCGCCCGCTGAATCCGATGTGACAGCTCTGCAGCAATACGCCGTTGAATGGGTTCGCTCCCACCGAGCGGACACGGAAGCGCAACCATTGCGCACAGCGTCCGCGGTAAATCCCGGCGGAGACCGCGAGGAAGCATCCAGTGTTTGAATTTGCACTGCCGTGGCTATTTATCCTGCTGCCGCTACCGCTGGTTGCGCGCAAGCTCTTACCCAAAAGTGAGCCCCTCAGCAGCGCATTGAAGGTTCCTTACTACCGCCAGCTTCCGCGCTATCGCGGCAGCTCCCCGGCTAACCGCCTGAACCTGGTGATGTTGTGGTTACTTTGGGGGCTTCTGATCGCCGCCGCCGCCCGCCCACAGTGGTACGGCGAACCGATGACCCAGACCAGCAGCGCGCGAGACCTGCTTATTGCCGTGGACATATCTGGCAGTATGGAAACGCCGGACATGGTACTAAACGGAAATCCCGCCATGCGTATCACCGCAGTGAAGCAGGTGGTTGGAGAATTCGTACTGCGCCGTCAGGGGGACCGTCTCGGGCTGGTGCTGTTCGGTACCCGTGCCTATCTTCAGGCACCGCTGACATTCGACCGCAAAACTGTCGATACCCTGCTGACGGAAGCTCAGATCGGTTTTGCTGGCCAGGGTACCGCCATTGGCGACGCCATCGGGCTATCGGTAAAACGGCTCACTCAACGCCCCGCGGAACAGCGGGTACTGATTCTACTTACTGACGGTGCCAATACCGCCGGCGAAGTCAGTCCTCTCAAGGCCGCCGAGCTGGCCAAACAGGCCGGCGTTACCGTATACACCATCGGCGTCGGCGCCGATGAGATGGTCCAGCCCGGACTGCTCGGCTCACGCTTCGGTGCCCGCCGTGTCAATCCATCCAGGGATCTCGACAGCGAAACCCTACAGGCGATTGCCGATGAAACTGGCGGCCGCTATTTCCGCGCTCACAATCCACAGGAACTTGCAAACATTTATACGGAGCTGGATCGCCTGGAACCGGTAGAGCAGGAAGCGGAAACTTACCGGCCGCTAAAGTCTCTCTATATCTGGCCACTTGGAGTAGCACTATTGCTCGCCGCGCTTTGGGGAGCAGTGCCACTGCTTGCCAGTTGGGTATCTGCCAACGGCACCAATGGCAAGTCAACCGCCGCCGCGGGAGGGCCACACTCGTGATCGACCTGTCCCAATTTCATTTTCTGCGCCCGCACGTGTTATGGCTGATCATACCTACAGCGGTCACCTGCTGGGCACTGGCGCGCACCATACTCGCAAGTGGTCGCCTGCAAAAAATCATCGATCCGGAATTGCTGCCATATCTGCTGATGCGTGGAGGCGAAAAACGCCCCTGGCTGTTCGGGCTCATATTTATTGTATTGGCTCTGGTCATCATCGCCCTCGCTGGCCCTACCTGGCGCAAACTGCCGACACCTGTTTACACCAATCAGGATGCACTGGTTGTGCTGCTGGACCTGTCGCCGTCGATGATGGCAACGGACCTGGCACCCAATCGCCTGACCCGCGCACGGCTAAAAATCCTCGACATTCTCAAGCAGCGCAAGGACGGCCTGACTGCCCTCGTAGCTTACGCCGGCGAAGCCCACGTCGTCACACCTCTGACAGACGATACCGGGACCATCGCCAACCTGGTTCCCTCGCTGTCACCGCAGGTCATGCCGGTACCCGGCAGCAATATTGAGGCGGCGGTCCAGAGTGGCTTACGCCTTATTCGCGATGGCGCCAGTGGCCACGGTGAAGTGTTGGCGGTGACCGATGGCATTGCCAGAGACGCCATCAGCACCATAAAAGGCGAACTGGGAGGCACCAGTGTCAGCCTGTCGGTACTCGCGGTGGGCAGCGGCGAAGGCAGTCCCATCCCCAAAACCAATGGCAGCGGTTTTATAACTGATGATAGCGGCGCTATCGTTATTGCAAATTTCAGCCCTCAAGAACTAAGCAGCCTCGCGGAAAGTACCGGAGGCCGTTATGCCCGAATCGCTGTTGACGACAGTGATATCGCCTACCTGTTGCCAGATAAACCACCACAGGCACAGGCGGAACTGGCAGAACGGGATTTTGACCAGTGGCGTGAAGAAGGCCCGTGGCTGGTACTCCTGCTTCTGCCATTGACCTTGTTCCTGTTCCGCCGCGGCACACTGGCCTGTGCCCTGCCCCTGGCATTACTGGTATCCACACCCAAAACCGAAGCCGCCAACTGGCAGGACTTGTGGAAAACGCCGGACCAGCAGGCGCAAGAGCTGCTGCGGGAAGGCAAACCCGGAGAAGCCGCCGAGCTATTTGAAAGCCCCCAGTGGCGCGGCACCGCCGAGTATCGCGCGGGAGAGTATGATGCTGCGGCAAAAAACTTTGCCCAGAGCCAGGATCCTCGCGGGCTTTACAATCTCGGCAACAGCCTGACCCAACAGGGGCGCTTCGACGAGGCAATTACAGCCTATGACGAAGCACTGAAACATGCCCCAGAGTTTGCCAGTGCTGAACACAACCGCAAGATCGCCGAGCAGCTGAAAAAGCTGCAGGAAAGTCAGCAGCAACAAGACCAACAGCAAGATCAGAACAACCAGGATCAGCAACAGCAATCCGACCAGAAAAAGGACCAGAACGGCAATTCCCAGGACCAGCAACAGTCCCAGGAAAACCGTCAGTCCGATCAAAACAGTGATCAAGCTGGCCAGCAGCAACAACAGAGTGAAGACGGACAGCAACCCGGCCAGCAACCGGAAGACGAACCGGCGGCCCCTCCTCAGTCTGAGCAACCACAGGCTGGAAACCCACAGGATCAGCAGTCTGACGAGCAAAAGGCAGCCAACGCCAATGAAAGTCCTCTGGACCCGGAAACCCAGCAGGCTCTCGATCAATGGCTACGCCAGATCCCTGACGACCCCGCTGGCCTGATGCGTGAAAAATTCAAATATGAAAGCCTGCAGCGCCGCCGCGCCTACCGCACCGGCGAATGGCAGCCCCCGGAAAACGGAGCGACTCAACGATGGTAACCAAAGCTGTTCCGCAAACTTCACGACACACAAATCCTAGGCACCTCGCTGCAGCGGAGATCCTGGGTCACACCTTCAAGTTACTACTAGGTCTTCTGCTCCTCACCATCGCCAGTCTGGCCAGTGCCCAGAACCTGACCGCCTCCGTGGACCGCAACGAGCTAGCCATCAACGAGACCTTTACTCTGACGCTGCGCTACAGCGGCTCACAGAGCGGCGGGCAGCCGGACTTCAATCTGCTGGAACAGGATTTTGAAGTACTCTCACGACAACAGTCCAACCAATACCGCGTCATCAACGGGCGCGCTGAAAGCTTTGTCGAGTGGAGTGTCATTCTCGCCCCCTTGAAAGAAGGCAAGTTATTTGTCCCCTCACTACACCTGCACGGAGAGATTTCAGACGCCATTCCAATCACCGTCAACAAAGCCGGTGAATCCCCAGCCGGCACACAGCGTCAGGCGTTCCTTGAAGTAGAATTGGACAAAGACAAACTCTACGTTCAGGAACAGCTGCTGGTAAAAGTCCGCCTTTACACCACTGTGGGTCTCCACGATATCGCAACCGATCCACTGCAGGTCCCGGGCGCACATGTAGAAAAGGTCGATGAGCAGCGATATGAGCGCAGAATCGATGGCGTAGGTCATGCGGTTTACGAACTCACCTATGCCGTGTTCCCGGAAAGCTCCGGCGAACTCAATATTCCCGCGCTCAATTATGTGGCAGTCACAGGGCGTAGAGACCCCTTCTCCCTGTTCAATCGCAATGCCCAGCGTGTGCGCCTGCGTACCGAAGCAAAAACCGTACAGGTTGAACCAAAACCGGACAGTTACAGTGGCACCCACTGGCTCCCCGCAGCTAGCCTCGGCATAGTCCAGAGCTGGAGCAAAGACCCGGAGGAATTCAAAGTCGGTGAACCCATCACCCGGATTATCACCTTGCGCGGCGAGGGACTGCGTGCTGCACAGCTACCGCCACTCCCGCCGCTGGATATTGAAGGACTTAAAACCTATCCCGATCAACCTCAAAAGGAAGATCAACCCGGTGCCAATGGCATAACCGGAACCCGAATCGAGACCACCGCAATCGTAGCCACCAAACCCGGGGATTATCAGCTGCCCGCCATCACGATAACATGGTGGGACAACAAAACAGGACGCCAGCGAGCCACCCAGTTACCAGCGTTCCGCTTTACGGTTTCCGGTGCTGCGGCAACCGCTAGCAGCCAAACGGGAGGCAGTGGCTTGCCAGATAAGTCCGCACTCCCAACCACCGAAGAAGTGAAGCCAGGTTTTTGGCAAAAAGTGGCCATCGGCGCGATTGCTTCCCATCTGATCTGGATTTTCTACTTTTTAAAAATGCGCAGCCAAAGGTCCTCGCAAAGTGCACCGGTAAACTCCGGGACTCGGAACCAACGGGCCAGCACCCAAACCCTCGAGCAGGCAGCGCTCTCTGCTGACCCGAAAGGATTACAGGATGCTTTGCACCACTGGGTTCAAACCAGGTGGCCGGATGCACGCGGGAAAAGTATTGAAGAAATCCAAAAAATATTGAAACTCCCTGAGCTGGACAAGCTCCAGGAGTTAATCAATGGTGCGCTTTATGCAAAACCTGTCGTGCCACTAAATCGCGGACAGCTGACAGTGCTGATACAGAGCTTGACCAGTTTTGAACCCGGCCCGGAGGCAGACCTACAGGCTTCAGCACTACCTCCACTATTCAGCTCAAAAAAATAGGCGTCTCGTTCGTTACCCCGTAGCTTGAGACCAGAGATAACTGACTAAACTTGGGCTGCAAGTCAAATATGGCGGCAGTAACTGCACGGCCAGGTTTACGTTGAAACGTAAACCTGCCAGCTGTAGGCCCAGCTGCTCGTCGACGGATGTAGCGGAATGCGCAATATCAAAATTCACGCAGTTATCGTCACCTATCAACCAGATTTAGAATTACTGGCACTGTCAATTTCCCAAATTTACAAACAAGTCAGCGCCGTCACACTGGTTGATAATCATTCCGACAACTCCGCTAACATCCTCACACTCATTCAGAAGCTTCCCAATTGCAACCTGATTCAGCTCTCAGAAAATTTAGGCGTCGGGGCAGCCCAAAATACCGGGCTTGAATATGCACTTGCCCGCGGAGCACAACAACTCCTAATACTCGACCAAGACAGCGTGATGGCGGAGAACGCCGTCAATCTTCTCTCCAGGGCGCTTCTCCGCCTGGAAAGCAGCGAAGCCGCTGCTGCGGTTGGGCCACAATACGATCTTGACGGCAAAGCGGTGATGTCGCCTTTTGTCCGATGTCACTGGTTCTATCTGGGCAGAGTTCCCAAAAGGGAATTGACTGAACACCCTTTCGTCGAAGTAGATTTTTTAATCTCGTCAGGATCCCTCTTGAGCGCAAAAGCGTTGCGGGCAATTGGTCAAATGGATGAAGCGCTATTCATTGATCATGTCGATACCGAGTGGTGTCTGCGTGCCCGAGCGAACAATTTTCGTCTATTCGGTATTCGTGACGCGTTTATGCGGCATTCGCTTGGTGAGCAAACTTACCGAGTATGGCTTGGACGCTGGCGCCTTCTGCCGAAACACAAGCCATTTCGCTACTATTTCACTTTTCGCAACAGCCTTCTCTTAGCTCGCAAACCGCATGTACCACTGAAGTGGTTTAGTGCTGACTGCACGAGACTCATGAGCTTGGCTATTTTTTGCCTTCTTTCACCAGAGCAAAAATTTGCGTCAATAAGGATGGCCTGGAGAGGACTCAAAGATGGCTACCAAGGCAGGTGTCCGCCGAGGAATGCTCCAGAAAGCTGACAACACGGAATCGTGTTTAGCATATTCAAAATACATTTTGGCATATGCACTGAAAATATAATGCGAGTAATTAGCGTCACAAAAGCCAAAACTACTGCTCAACTAAAAATACAGCCGATGCAGCAAATGATGACAATCTGGCGCATTTCCATCAAAACGTATTTTCAACCTGCCAGATTTTCGCAAACCTAAAACTCTTCGCCTAAAATTGCTTTGCATCAAAAAGTCTAGAAAGTGCCGGAGTACATCGTCCAGTATCTGGCAGTGAATAGGATCCACATAACAAGCCAGCTTCGTTACAACACAATACGGTGAAGCAACAGTGACGAGCGCTTATCGCGACAATAATCAGCCGCAAACAGCGCCATGGCAGTTATAACGTTACGCGAGCCCTAGATGATCAAGACCTTCAGTACCGCTTGGGCAGATATGCGCTCCGCACTCAAATTGAAAAACGTGTGGATAGCACTTGCCAGTGAAGACATCTCCGACCAACACAAACGCACCTCTCTTGGCCCTCTCTGGTTGCTGATCAACTATCTTGCATTCACATTCACTTTTGTCGTGATTTTCCAGCGTGGTCAGGGAATTGAAAATTTTCCCGCCTACGTATCACTCGGCCTGCTCGCGTGGTTCTTCATTAACGAAATCATCTCTCTGAGCGTAACGCTATTCGCAAGAGAAGAAGGCTTCCTAAAGGGTACCGTACTCCCCATCTCTACTTATGTACTAAGACTACTAATGCAATCCATTATTCGAATGGGGTTCACGATCATAGGCTGTGTTGCAATTCTTTCCTTAAACCACACCCCCCTTTCTTTAGGATGGATATATTCTCTATCTGGCCTAGCATTACTTATTCTCATTGCACCTGCCGCGATAATCAACCTGGCCTTTATAGGTGCATTTTTCCCCGACTCAAAATTCATCATAAGCAACATCATGCGTGTAGGTATGTTTGCAACTCCAATCTTCTGGCATCCAGCTAATAGTGGAGGACTGCGCCAGAAGATTTACGAACTTAACCCATTCACATACATGTTAGAAATCGTTCGCCAACCAATTTTGACCGATCAATTTCAGACTTATGCATTTCTACTTTGCGCATCAATAGGCCTCGTCCTGTGGATAATTGCGTTCATAGTATTAGGAAGTTTACGTAAAAAGGTAATTTTTGTTCTCTGATGATTTCAATTAAAGCCGAAAATATAGGCTTAAACTATAACATCCGCCAAAAAATCAGCCTTTCACCAAAGGCTGTCAAACTCCATGCTACTGGAGGAAAAATAACAGTTAACGGAAGAAAAAAAACGATCAAAGCCCTCGATAATGTGAGCTTTGAACTTTCCGCAGGTGACAGGCTGGGATTGATCGGAAGTAATGGTGCGGGGAAGTCCACGCTACTTAAAGTTCTATATGGAATTTACGAACCGAGCGAAGGGAATCTTCAGGTCTCCGGAAAAATCGATGCTCTTTTTAATATCAATCTTGGGTTCAGAAAGGAAGCAACTGGCCGAAGGAATATATTTTTACGTGGCCTCATCAGAGGCTGGCAGCCCAAAGAAGTCGAATCTCGCATGGATGAAATTATCGAGTTCAGTGAGCTTGGACACTATATTGACCTGCCATTGAAATCATATAGCGCAGGTATGGCAGCCAGACTTGCATTTTCCATCGCCACCAACTTGGAACCGGAAATACTGCTCATGGATGAATGGATTGGGGCTGGAGATCCCTCATTCCAGGAAAAGGCAAAAACCAGGATGGAATTACTCGCAGAAAAAGCGGGGATCATGGTTATCGCCTCACACAATCACAAACTATTAAAAAATGTTTGCAATAAGATAATTCACCTACAAGAAGGAAAAATAATTCAGTCCGGAGCACCAGATGACCTATTGGAATAGCCTGCCTCCTGAAATTAAATTTGCGGAGATTCATTCGTGACAATACAGATCATCAAACGTGGACTCCAATATTATCGACTATATGGCTGGCGAAAATTCAGCTGGGCGATCCACTTCAAGTTCCGCCAGGGTGTAAAGCGAATCATAAGAGTGTTATATATACTTCGCGACAATATGCGCTCATCACATCATTATTTGGAATATCAGTTTTTCCCTGCTTTAGATCGGGTGAATAAGCCACAGCGCCCCGCCAGCGATATATTTCGAGTACCATTCGTTGCCATTATCGCTGACCTATCTCTCCCTCAATGTAGAAAATATCGTGTGGTTCAGAAGATGGAGGCTCTGGAACATCTGAACATTCAAGCGAAATTTTCCCACTGGGAAGACATTCCACGATCAATGAACATTCTTCAAATGGCAACTTTTGTCATTTTCTATCGTTTAGAGGACAGTGCGCTTCTTGACTCCTACATTAGTGAGTGTACAAGGTTGCAAATTCCAACAGCTTATGACATAGATGACCCAATCTTTTCAAGGGAAATATATAGTGAAAATAAAAATTTAGATTATTTAAATCCACAGGAAAAAAATCATTTATTAGAATCTACTCAAAGGTACCTACAGGCACTTCAAAAGTTTGACATTACCATCGTCAGCACTCCAAGAATGGCTTTGGAGGTAAACAAAATATCGGGTAAACCAGCACTTCTATGGAGAAATGCGGTCGATCATGAAACTGCTGCTTCCGTAAAACAGCTACAACCAGGTCTGGAAAAAAAATATCGAACATCTGAAAAGGACATCATTATCGCCTATGCGTCAGGCTCTCGCGCACACGAAGCTGATTTCAGAGTAATACAGAACATTCTTGCAAACATTCTACAAAATTTTCCGAATGTTAAATTATTGATAATCGGTCACTTGGACCTCCCTGATTCGCTAGTAAGATTTAAAAGCCGGATATTTGAAACGGGATTTTCTGATTACTCCCGATATATCAGCACATTGGCAAATGCAGACATAAATATCGTACCTCTAGTTATGGATTCATTTAACGATTGCAAAAGCGGAATTAGATATATGGAGGCTGCCTTACTAAACGTGCCAACTGTCGCGGCAGCCATAGGCGATTTTTGCAATATTATTCGCAATGGCGAAAATGGATTTTTAGCCAAAGATAGCGATGATTGGCAACAGTACCTGAGCACTCTGATCCGCAGCTCTGACCTTCGCAAGAAAATCGGTCTGAAAGCATCTCAAGACGTAAGCGGAACATTGGGAATTCATGAGATCACAAATTCCCTTCCTGCAACCATCAAGGAAATGGTACATGGACGCTACCGTTAGTAAAAATCGCGTTTTGGTTGGAAACGTCTTTTTTTCACCGACGTCTTTTGGCGGCGCAACTGTAATTGCCGAGAATATGGCAATCGAGCTTAAGAACAATTATGGATGGGATGTCATCGTTGTAACAACAATCGACGATCCTGCGCTACCAACCTATTGTGTACGACGCTACTCAACTTATGGAATAGATATTATTGGGATAAAAGTTCCTGAATTCCATTTTGATAAGGTGGGAAGTTGGCACAACGAACAATTTAACCGTGTATTCGGGCATGTACTAGATTTAGTCAAACCGGATATCGCCCATATCCACTGTATTCAGAATATGGGAGCAACTTGCCTGCAAGAAATCAAATCTCGACGTATTCCATTAGTAACAACCGTACATGATTGCTGGTGGATCTGCGAACGTCAGTTCATGATCAACAGCATGGGGCACTATTGTCACCAGGAAAAAATTGACTTAAATATATGCAGGCATTGCGTTGCTGATATTACCATGACTCGCCGAAGATTTAGAACATTGACAAATGTGTTACAAGAGTCTGATCTGTTGCTGTTCCCGAGTAAATTTCATCGAGATCTACATGTCGCCAACGGTATTCCTTCCGATAAATGTATTGTCAATAAAAATGGCGTGAAACCACCTTCTCCAGACTTTTTCAAAAAAAGAAAAGTAGAGGGTGAATTTATTCGATTTGGCTTTGTGGGTGGCCCGGGACCGATCAAGGGATCAATATTGATCAATAAAGCCTTGAATGAAATTGAGCTGACTAACTATGAACTTAAAGTTGTAGATGCAGGGCAGACAAGAAGTGAGACCTGGGCTAACGATCCAACCTGGGACGTACCCGGAAAAGTCAGTTTTATCCCTCCATATACACAGGAAAATATGGATGACTTTTTTAGCGAAATTGATGTGCTTCTTTTCCCCTCCCAATGGAAAGAAAGCTTTGGACTCACTGTACGAGAAGCTATGATTCGAGGCGTTTGGACAATTGTAACTGACGCAGGCGGACTCACGGAAGATTGTATAGATGGCCAAAACTCAACAGTAATCCCTCTCTCTCAAGATCACAGTTATTTACGCGAAGCAATTGAAAATATTCTAGAGAACGGTCTAAATGAAGTGAAAGAAGTTAGCCATATTTCTGTTATTTCAGACCAGGCCAAACAGCTAAATAGCATTCTTTCCAAAGCCTTTACAAATCAAGTAGAGAGTGTGAATTACATTGAGGATCTGGAATGCCTATAGACAAAATTTTCCTTTCTGTGGGAGCGATGAAGGCGGGAACAACCTTTTTATATAACGTATTTAGGGAGCATCCTGATCTACATTTTACACCAGAAAAAGAGCTACATTATTTTGCCCATATATACGGCCTTGATCGAAAACTACAAGTATCCAGCCCTTCCTCTCTAAAAAGCTGGCTATCAAGAAACGTCCCTAAAAAACGATTGATCCTGTCTCAAGAATTCCGAAGACATCGATTATCCATGGTAATGCACAATAAATATTCAAAAATTGAAGATCCGGATAAACTCCGCCACATAGTAAACTGGTATGCTGATCGATACTTAAAATCACCGGTTGATCAAGACTGGTTTGAAAGTGTATTCCATGAGGCTGGTGACAGATACGCTTGTGACTTCAGTAATTATCACGCACTACTTCCATCCAGTGGATGGCGAGATATAAAAAAAAATGTAAAGAAAATTCGAGTTATCTATATTTTACGTGAGCCTGTTTCGCGTTTATGGTCACATATAAAATTTCATCTTATACAAACTGGAAATCATGAATCTCTGAAAAATCTTAGCGAACACACAATTGACAAGATACTCAGAGAGACAAGCAGTATCGCCGCACATGGAAAATACGGAAACATCATCAAACACTTAAAGAAAAATCTTGACCAGGATCAACTCAGAATAATCCCTTTCGAAGACCTAATTAATAATTTCGAGAAAACAGTAAAAGATATTGAAGGATTTCTGGAAATTTCCCCCTTTGATTATAAGCATGTAAATATCAAAAAAAAATCAAACCCTTCAGTTGACATACAATTAACCGAAGAATTAAAAACAAAACTCAAAAATATTGTTAATCCAGAGCTGGACCAACTAAAAAATCTTAATATAAACGTTCCTTCCAGTTACTTTTTTAATTAACAGTTAACCTATATGGATTAACCACTTTTAAAAATGACAAAATTTATATTTTCGACATGAAAATACTCGAGAAACACAAAGAAATTTTAAATCTCCCGATCATCCCAAAGTTGAAACCGAAATCAAAGTATTTCTTTACCCATGCAATCTGTTCAGCGTAAGTCATCATCCATGAAATTACTCTTACACATAGGCACCGAAAAAACAGCGACAACGACGATCCAGGGAGCCCTTTTCGAAAACAGAGAATTATTACGAGATAATGGTTTCCACTTTCTGCAATGCGCAGGATCACGAAATAACATTAAAATTCCTTACTACTGCGTAAACGATGACAAATATGATGACTACTTAAGAAATCAGGGAATCTTAAATATAAATGACAAAGAAAAATTCAAAATTAGATTTAAAAAAAAATTAAACCATGAGATAGAGAGAATTCCCAGAAATATTAGTACGGTAATAATTTCAAGCGAACACTTCCACTCCAGAACCAATACCGCAGAGGAAATACAAAAAGTACGAAATTTACTCTCCGAATATTTTTCAGAAATTAGAATTATTTGCTACCTTAGAGAGCAATCTTCCACTTGTGAATCTCTATTTTCGACCGCAATAAAGTGTGGCGAGACTAAAAGTCTTCAAGAAATAATTGAAGATTGCACTCCAGCCAACATCTACTACAACTACTACAATATGCTTTCCAATTGGTCCAATGCATTTGGCTTAGATAACCTCTCTGTCAGGATCTTTGATAGAAGCTCACTAATCAATGAAAATATCGTTGACGATTTTTTTCATCAAATTGATTTCGAAAGGAGAGCCAATCTAGTCATCAATAAAAATCTCAACGAATCCATAACACCTTTTGGCCAGTCCTTGGGAAGAGCCATCAATATCGCCTTCCCAAAGTACCATAACAATGGATTAGTTAATTCAACTCGAAGAAAATTAATGGGCATAGTTTCAAGAGAGTGCAAAGGGAAAGGAGAGAAAATATCAAATGAAAATTACGAAAAAATATACGATTCTTTTTCTGAATCCAACAAAGCCCTAAATGAGAAATTTTTCGGCCGTTCAGGGAACTGCTTTGAACACAGGCCAATAAAAATCCAGGATCAACATACAGATAACCAGCTGAATGATGACAATTTGAAAACATTAGTTAGCGTATTTTCTGTGTTATCCGGTCAAAATTTCGGATTACTTGGGGAATATGCCGATTTATTTCGAGATACTGCACTGGAAGTTCAATACATAGATATAGAAAAGGCCTACAAACTGATGGAGCTTGCGCAAACAATAAGGCCAAATGGGCCACTAATAAATAAGAAACTGACCGAATACAAAATCAAGATAAAAAAATAAAATTAGGACATAGAGAACTTCAGAATGAATGTATTTATCTATATCTAATCAAGTTCAGAATACAAATTCTCTGATCGCTGGGACCTCCCCAGACCCAATTTCGAAAATTTTTCTATCATAGATTTTCTCCTTAAACGATCAAACCCAGGATCTGGCAACTCTGCCTCTGATAGCAAAGATTTTGTCTGATCGATAAGAATTCTCATATCATATATCCCAGAGAAATTTTCACTTACAAACTTCTCATGAATATACCAGTCATCGACACCAGAAATCTCCGGTAGCACACGAACAAAACCCCATTGCGTCAAGAGTTTCAGAATCTCACTACGTCTATGCCCCCATTCAACACATAGACTTTTACAGGACTTGACGATATCAGGAAAGCTTCGAAGTATTTCCCATTCGCTACCTTCTGTATCTATAGAAAAAAATGTTATCGAAGATACCGCCCCCGCTCTGTCCAATAGGTCATTAAGAGGAATAACAGGAACTTCGAGTTTTCTCGTTGGCCCCTCAATTTCTTCATTCCCAATGGTAGCTCTAGCTCTTTTACCAACAGGAACTTGAAGGGTTGCGAAACCCCTAAAATTAGAAACAGCGACGGGCTCAAAGTGAGCGCAACGATTGTCAAAAATTAATTCTTTGAATGCTGGATTTGGCTCCGCTATAACCCCCCGCCAACCTAACTTCTCTAATAAGAAGGTATTACTTCTGTTGTACGGATGCATGGCTCCAAAATCAACAAAGTATGGGGATTCAACGGTTAATCCCATAACTGCTGCAAAAATATCCTGAAACCGTTCGCCGTACGAAAACTCTCCTAGAGTTTCGAATCCATAACTTAAAAAATCTGACAAATAGCTAAAATTTTTTTCGCTGATCACCATTGAATCTCCTGAAATTTCGACATTACTCAAGTTGAGAATTGCTAAAATATTTCCACTATAAAATCGAGGAAACAGAAGAAACATTAACCCGCAAACTTTCGAGAAGCATGGACTGCATCTTCAATCTTGCTTCGAAATACCACTTGGCGTCAATGTTCAAAACTTGCCTAATTTGTTCAAATGCATTTTCTCCAGAAATGGCGCAGGGTAAATCGTAAGTTCTCATAAAAAGATCGGTACACATGACTGGCTTGGAAAATGCAATTGCAGCCGGGACTGACGATGTTATTTTTTTATTTATATATTTGTTTAATGCTAGTGGCATTACTAATTGGCAGGAATAAAGTGCCGAGAAATAGTCTTCATAGCTGGTAAAACCAGATTTTAACAATGGAAGAAAAGAAAACTTGTCGGATAACTTCAAACGCTTAACATCAGAAATCAATTGATTTCGATCCCCCCCTCCACCGCATACAATAAAGTTTAAAGGCTCACTCTTAAATTCCATAGCCGCCTCTAACAAAGACGCGTAATCTCTATTGCTGAAGTTCACCGAGCCTAAGATTGCAATCCTTACAAAATCCCCCCCAAAAGAATTGAAAGTTTTTATATCATCCGTCAACACATGAGGAAATAAAGTTAAAACCCTACCTTCAGAAAAATATTTATGTGCGCGAACACGCAAAGAGTCAGACAGGGTTAATATATGAGATGGGCCTAACCTCAATCTTTTCAATAAATTTTCGTCCGCCTCTAAAAACTGCAGGTTGTGGACTACTCCGCTATAATCGACCCCCAACTCATCTGCGATATCTAAAGATTGATGATTTTGTAATGTGCTAAATATGACATGTTCAGGTTCAATACTCTTAACGGACCGGATAGAATCCGCCAAACCTCGTCTAGAGCTATGATCTTTCCAGTGAATATATACGCCTTCAACATTCGACAAAAATGAAAAAATATCACCCCTTAACACGGGAATTTTGTCATTTATGAAAACATGACACTCCATCCCCAAAGATATTACAGCATGAGCAATCGAGGGGACAATTTCTTCGTGGCGTGGTCCATATTGAAAAATTGCTATGCGATTATTCTTCATCATAAAACCTAGATAATACTATTGGTTACAGTATAACTATTTAAACCAACCCTTAATTAATCACCTTCATGCAATAACCGCCTTGTATGTTCCAGGCTGACTAAAGCTCAGTAACTCATCAATATCAAGGCGGGCATTAACGTCAATAAATTTTGAAATTTGTCTAGCTAGAGCTTCAGGATTTAATATGGCTTTCTCATATGAGACAAGTAGACATGGCCCATTCAACTTGTCTAAAACATCAATATTTTTCCGCTGAATAGTGTGGGCATGATTTAATGCCTCTATCACCGAACTGCCTCGCCCTATCAATCTCGTCGCATTTGCCAGCACATCTCTCCAAACGATAATGTAGTGCGGACGGACTAAATATTCCTGAATATCTTCCAAGTAAGACCTGGCCCTAGGAAATTTCCATCCCCATAGTTTTTTACATCGATTCCTGGTAAAAATTGACTGCAACATTTCTTCAATGCTTTTTCCATTGAAGGCGGGATCTTCTAAATTGACAGGCAGGTCTTCACCAAGATCCACGCCCAACCGTTGCACCACTCCGGCTACCATTGTAGTTCCTCCTCTGGGAACACCAAAAATTACGACCGTTTTTGGAAGCCCTGATGAGGATTCAGATACGCTTACGCCCTTTGGGATATACACTAATGCAGGATTACGTATATTTATTTCACTCATTCCATAGCCTTTCAATTGATTCATCCATGTAATCAACGCCACATATGTCACTTAACCCATCGATATTTTCCAGCCACTTTAATAAAGTGCTGTTTTATTCTCGATACAAGCTTAGCAAGAGTACGTGATCTGGCCTGCTCCAACTCTGCCCCATATTTTTCATTTTCTTTGGAAAGGAGTATTATTCGCTCTTTACATGTGGCTAATTCACGTTCTTTTTCAAATATTTGTTCTTGTATTTTTTTAAGGTCTAACTCACAAGAAACTAGGTTTTCTTTATATCGATCAACTGTCCGCGCCTGCTCATGCACTTGTGTACTATATTTTCGCTCCCTCTCCTGAAGCTCAAAAAAGAACACATCCCCTAACGTCTCGCAGACTTTATCAAAATCTGCACGAATGTTTTTTAAAGTGACCCTGAATTTTGGACTTTCACCAGATCTCGTTTCGGTCAATTGGACATAGATAACTTTTGCCCAACTTAGCAATATTGGAAGCGCATCAATTTTTTCAATCGAGACCATATGATGCCGAAGTGAAGGGGAAAGAAATTTGGATATTTCCGAACGTGTCATATGATCCACATTTGTCCCCTCAAGTTCCAAATGGTAACGGACGTCATCAATAATAGAATCTGTATCAGATATTAGTTCATCATATGACACAAATACCCTTTTCTTTCCGGCGCTGAATCGTTCAGCATCAAGCAAATGTCTCAACCAAAGAGCCACAGAAAAATGATCTGTCATTCCATCTCTTTTTTTGAGTGATTCAACAACCGCCAAAGGATCCCGGTATGGAATTACGATTCTCGGCTCAATTCCCATCGATGACAATACATCGATGTATATATCCGCAAGGCGACATATCCTTGGGTCTTTAATTAGAATAAGATCAGATGAACCAAATTCTTCACGTATAATTTTCTCTAGCTTAATCTTGTAACTATCCAGCTGCCCTCGCGGTAAACTATCAAAATTGATGGGGCGCCAGTCATCCCAGCGACTACCACATACTTTAAGCAGTTCATTATTAAACTCGATAAGCTTTTCGGCTTCCCAATGTCCTGTCTCATTTCCAGAAGCGACGCCAAACACGTGGCGCGGTAAATCAGCGCCAATTAAATTGAGGCATCGAGTCCACGCACTTGTTCCTGAACGGTGCATTCCCAATACAATAATGGCAGTGCGCTCGTGGGAGCGATCGCCAGTACTAGATGGACCCACGCCCGGTTTAACTTCTTTCGGTCTGTCCAATGTTCACACCAATTCTTTCTAGTGAATGTCAAGATTTTCACTACAAATATTGAACGATAAATTACTTATAGCTCTTTTATTACACATGCAAACAGTAGTGCGGCCTGATCTAACAATGTCTGCCGGTGTACACCCGATCGAACGAATGAGGTCATCCGCCGCCACAAGCTAGCCGTTCTGCAGTTTGTGACATATTCGAGAGTTTGCTTTGCATCGTTCGTTAACAAATCGAGACACTCGTTAAGACTTTCAAGGTTCCGTCGATTCCATTCACGATACCCCCCCTGAATTAATCGCCTCAATCGATTCACACGAGCACGTGTAGAGCTATTTTCCCCGACCAGATTGTTCGAATGCTGCCGATATCCAATTTTGGCGTCGGGTGAATATCGTACGCTCCCACCTACCCCGGTGATGAGGAGATAACACCACCAATCATGACTGACAAATGTAGTTCGGGCCGAGGCCTTAGCGACGATATCCCGCGCCGCGCGATTCATTACCATGGTATTGGCACCAGCAATACTCTGGACTATGGCATTTTTGAAACTGGGTTCTTTAACGAAGAGAGTGGAGAAACCGGTAAGTTCTCCATTTTGTGAAATGAGCCTGGTTCTAGAGCAGTACAAGGCCGGTAAGTCGACTGGTTGCGTTGACAGCCACTCCGTAGCAACAGCAAGCTTATCTGCATCCCAGACATCGTCCTGGTCGCAGAACGCATAGTAATCTGCGCGTATCCTGGGATCAGTAATCAGGGATCTAAAGTTTTCTAAAAATCCTAATCTGGGTCCCGCAAGAACCTTAACCTGACCTTTTTTCCATTCCGCAGCAGTTTGATCAAGTATCCCCAGGGTTCCATCCTGTGAGCCATCGTCGGATATCCAAAGATCAATATTTGGCAGGGTTTGGCTGGCGAGCGAAGCGATCTGCTCTTCCAGAAAGAGCTCACCATTAAAAGTCGCCATCAGGATAGCGACCTTCTTGGATATGTCCTTGGATGCGTCTGTTACAGGTCCGTCCGTACGCAATTTTATTACCGGCTCTAGCTTGTAAACACAGGTTCCTATCAAGCTAGTTTAGTCGCTTAATACCAAACTACTAATTATTAGCAAGCTACAAAAAAGACAGCTGACGCGTTAGGTAAAAATGGGATGATTAGCCCGCCCATCCCAATTTGGAACGACAGGTTTCGTAGAAATTGTGGTCTAGAGGATGAATCAGAGTCAGGCGGTGGGGCTTCTTGTGTATTCGTACGACGTCGCCGGGTTGGGTAATCAGCTGGTCATGCCCATCACAGGTAACATGTGGATTCGCCACATTGTGCCGCCCAATTACGATCTTGAACTCACTACTGCCCTCTACCACGATAGGGCGACTACTCAAAATATGCGGATTCAAGGGTACCACTACGATGGCGTCCAGTTTTGGGTGCATTATTGGGCCGCCCCCCGAAAGGGCATAAGCCGTCGAGCCGGTAGGTGTAGAGATGATTAAACCGTCAGCGCGCAGTGTGTATACAAACTGACCGTCGATAAACAGGTCAAATTCGATCATGCGAATAAATTCGCCCGGATGAATCACCACATCGTTCAGTGCGGAGCCTTTTCCGGTAGGCTTGCCATCTCGCGTTACCGACATATCAAGCAGAAACCGGCTTTCTGCCATGTATTTGCCCGCAAGTACGTCGCCCACTTTCTGCTCGATTTCATCCGGTGTGATATCAGTGAGAAATCCTAACCGACCCCGGTTGATCCCCAAAAGTGGAACGCTGAATTTTGCAAGGGTGCGCGCAGCAGCCAATAAGCTACCGTCTCCACCCACGACGATCACCAGGTCACACAACTCGCCAAGCTTGTCTTTGGAGCAAACCCTGGCACCGTGACCAGCCAGATCGTTGGCACTGTTTTCCTCGAGAATGACGGTATAGCCTTCCCGTTCGAGAAAAACCATCAGGCGTTTGAGTGAAATTACTGCACTTTCACTTTCGGTGCGGCCAATAAGGCCTATGTTCTGAAATTCCGACACTGATCCCCCATCTGGAGTGCTGGTCTGGGCACGCCCTTGCCCTTGTAACCCGGTTTGTACCGGGCCTGCCCCCAAAGAGTTGTTTATCCGACTTCAAGCCAACTATAAAAATAAAATCAGCGACATATGTAATTATCAAATTCATCTGGAGCTGATTCAGCTAATGCCCATCAACCGGGCTTTCTGAGATTGACTATGATGGAATCAGGTCAACCCACCATTGGCGGTTACTAAGGTACCAATTGACAGTTTTCTCAATACCGCTCTCAAAGGATTCCTGAGGTTGGTAACCGAGCTCCGCTCTACTTTTCCGGGCGTCAATCGCGTAGCGGCGGTCGTGTCCAGGGCGATCGGTAACGTATTGTATTAGCTCGCGACATCTGCCTTCAGTTGCCGAGTGTGCTTCAGGAAACGCACTCGCCAATTCGGGACTATTCGCAAAAGCCCTGCCCATCAAGTCGCAAACGAGCTTTACGATATCTATGTTGTACCATTCATTGTGCCCACCGATGTTGTAATTTTCACCAACCTTTCCATCTTTCAACACCAGTTCAATACCTCGAGCATGGTCTTCAACGTACAACCAGTCCCTTACCTGCTTACCATCTCCATACACAGGTAGAGGCTTGTCGTGCAAAATATTTGTGATAATGAGCGGAATCAATTTCTCAGGAAAATGGTATGGACCATAGTTATTTGAGCAATTGGAGGTAGTTACCTCCAGACCATAAGTGTGGTGGTAGGCACGGACCAGATGATCCGATGCTGCCTTGCTCGCTGAATAGGGAGAGTTCGGTGCGTAGGCCGTAGTTTCCGCGAAAGGAGGGTCATTTGGCTCCAGAGTCCCGTAAACCTCATCGGTACTTACATGATGAAATCGGTGCGTAACGGGGGCAAGGCCATCGGCTTTCGGAATGTCGATCCAGATTTTTTTTGCTGCCTTCAGCAAACTATGGGTACCGATAATATTGGTCTCGATAAATGCATCGGGACCAGAGATTGATCGATCGACATGGGACTCTGCGGCGAAGTGAACAATAGTATTCAACGCATGCTTGACCAGAAGATCTTCAACCAATTCAGTATTGCAAATGTTCCCGTGAACGAATTCAAAATTCGGACAATCCATAACCGGATCAAGATTCGCGCGGTTGCCAGCATAGGTCAGAGCGTCCAGCACCACTACGGTATCGCTGGGATATTGTTTTAGCCAATAATGGACGAAATTAGCACCTATAAACCCTGCACCACCTGTAACCAATAACCTGGAAGCGACTTTTGCTTGGTCCATTAATATCTAATCCTGTTTACTATTTTCGAACTTATGCGTTCCGGGATAATACAGTGATAAACTTTCAAATATCCGGCGGTTAGGATTTGAGCTCATCCAGCATGCTGGCCAACTGCTCCCGCCAGTGTTTGGTATATATCTGGAACGAGGCCTCGAAATGGGATTTATCCAAAACACTAAATGCAGGACGCGTAGCAGGTGTTGGGTAATCGGTGTGAGGTATCGGACGAATCGCTATTTTTCTGTCTAGCAGCCCGCGCTCTATGGCAAGCTCTTGAATCGCCACCGCAAAATCATACCACGACGCAACGCCGGCATCAGTCCAATGGTGGATTTCCGTCCGAGTATTATCAGTATTCACAACACGCATTTCACCAGCACGCCAGATTGCTTTCGCCAAGCCATACCCCCAAGTAGGCGTGCCAACCTGATCATAGACGATAGATAACTCTTCTCTACTCGGGTCTGACATCAGCCGCAACATGGTTTTTACAAAGTTCTGCCCGTGGCTGGAATACACCCAGGATGTCCTGAGGATCAGGCTATTGTGCAAACTGCGTTCGATAATTTCTCGTTCACCGGCGAGCTTGCTCGCGCCGTAAATGCCGAGGGGGGCGGTTGCATCTCCTATTTTATAAGGTTGTGCTTTTTTTCCATCGAACACGAAGTCTGTGGACACATGGATAAAAGCCACATTGGGGCGAAGTTGCAACTGCTCGACAATATTTTTGACTACGCACTGGTTCAGGTCGAACGCCCGTTCACTTTCCGTTTCTGCTTTGTCAACGGCGGTATAAGCCGCAGCGTTAATCACCAAATCTGGTTCCAAACTGCCAAAAGCATCCGCGATCTGGGCAGGATCAAGCAGGTCAATTTCCGCGCTGCCGAGCGCCGTAACATCCCACCCGTCAGGCACCGTACGCAACAACTCCCAAGCGAGCTGTCCATTCTTGCCAAAAACAAGTGCTTGGTGATGGCTAGCGGACATACGGCAACCTCTCGGCATCATTCAATGCCTGTCCATGTCGGTCTTTCTCGGAAAGACGTGGCTCCCCGCCATCAGACAATGGCCAATCGATACCCACCTCAGGGTCATCCCAGCGCAGACTACGTTCACTTTCCGGATGATAATAATCTGTACATTTATAGACAAACTCAGCTGAGTCCGAGGTTACATAAAAGCCATGCGCAAAGCCTGCGGGAACCCAGAGCTGTCGTTGGTTTTCTGCTGAAAGAAATACACCAACCCACTCACCAAAGGTAGGTGAGTCCTCGCGGATATCGACAGCAACATCATAGACTTCGCCATGCACCACGCGCACAAGCTTGCCCTGGGTTTGTTCTGTTTGGTAATGCAATCCCCGCAATATTCCCCGGCCGGATTTGGAGTGATTGTCCTGAACAAAAGTAACATCTGCGACATTTTCACGGAACCAGGACTCGCGATAGGTTTCCATGAAAAAGCCCCGCTCGTCACCAAAGACACGGGGCTCAATAATTTTAACTGCGGGAATATGGGTATTTACTATCTCCACGATCAAAATACCTTATCTTCAGCGACCTGTATCAGGTATTGGCCGTAGCCGCTTTTCAGCAACGGTTGCGCCAGCGCCAATAATTGCTCCGCAGAGATGTACCCCATACGGTACGCAACCTCCTCCGGGCAAGCGATTTTCAGCCCCTGGCGAGCCTCAATCGTTTGCACAAAATGATTGGCCGCCAGCAGGTTATCGTGGGTTCCAGTGTCGAGCCAGGCGGCTCCTCGCCCCATAACTTCTACCGTCAGAGTTCCAGCTTCCAGATATGCCCGGTTCACATCTGTAATTTCAAGCTCACCACGAGTAGACGGCAGGATAGATTTGGCAATATCGAGCACCTGGTTGTCATAGAAGTACAATCCGGTCACCGCGTAATTGGATTTGGGCTGCGCTGGCTTTTCTTCGATGGACAACGCCTTGCCATCCACATCGAACTCCACGACACCATAGGCTTTCGGGTCATTCACGTGGTAACCAAACACAGTTGCGCCCTGCGCCCTGGCGGATGCCCTGCGTAGTAACGTCATAAAATCGTGGGCATAGAAGATGTTGTCGCCAAGAACCAACGCGCAATCATCGTTACCGATAAACGATTGGCCAATGATAAACGCCTGGGCCAAACCATCGGGGGAAGGCTGAATTTCATAGGAAAGGTTAATTCCCCACTCCTCACCGCTCCCCAGAAGATTCTGGAACGCCGGCAAGTCCTGAGGGGTCGAGATGATCAGAATATCCCGAATACCCGCCAACATCAGCGTTGTCAACGGGTAGTAGATCATAGGCTTATCGTAAATAGGGATCAGCTGTTTACTGACCGCCTTCGTGATGGGGTATAGCCGACTGCCAGTCCCACCGGCAAGAATGATTCCCTTACGCACTGAACATCTCCCTCTATTGGTCTTCTAGCTTGTAATACTACTTCCTGTATTGGAGGTAATTATGCCGCAGCTGCCCTATTACGTCGATTTTTTGTGCAGGAGGCCCAGCGAACATTTATTGATCACCCCTTACCCCTTGCAGCCCACCGGTATGCAACATCAAGACTTTGCGTCTACGACAGGAGGCGCCTCCCCCCTCAATTGCGTTTTGTTGCAGGGCGTATGCCAGCTTCGCGGTATATATCGGGTCCAGTGGGATACCGGTTTGGCACTGGAATGAATGACGAAACTGGTCAAGGTATACGGGGTAACGCGCATAGCCACCACAATGATAGTCCGTACGCACATCAATACCGGATTCGCCTCCATCCAGCTCAGAACGCCAGAAGTTAGCACTTCGTTCGACACTACCTCGGTCCTTCAATACTGAAACACCAACAACCTTTAACGTCTGGCCAAGAGTCGCCCCCAGGGCCCCTAGTGTCAGCCCCGTGCCACACGCAACCCAACACTCTGCAAATTTGATGGGCTGAGTCTGCTGAATCATTGCCCCGAGAAGGCCAACACCTCTCGCCCCCGCCAGGTTGGCCCCACCTTCGGGAATGTAGCAACTATTTGTGACATCAAGGCCGGCAAACCGCGGAAAATCAGACCTGTGCCTTTCCCTGTAAGCTGCTCTAGAAACAAAGTGCAGTTGCATTCCCATTCGCCTGGCATCCTGCAGTGTGGCACTCAGGTAGCTTTCCGCCTCGCCCCGAATGATACCCACCGTGCGGAAGCCAAACCGCTGACCGGCCGCTGCCGTTGCGTGGATATGATTGGACCAGGCGCCACCGCAGGTAATGAGCGTCTTCGTATTCTGCCTGCGTGCTTCAAGAAGATTGAAAATGAGTTTGTAACCTTTATTTCCTGAGATAAGCGGGTCCAGAAGGTCGTCCCGCCTTACCCAGAGGTCAACGCCAGGAAACACGTCTGACGAAACGCACTGATAGGGAACTTTTGCAATTGATCTTTTAAAGCTTCGTAAATCCAGATTCGAAAGGAATTGCATTTTGCTACCCAGCAGGAAGAGGCAGACTGCCAGCATCGAGGAAGTCCTCGCTGAAGAACCGGCGGCTCTCAAGGCCGCTGCCAGACTTGATCAAAAAGTGCACACTGGAATGGGTAGCCTCTGCAGTGACTTCCGCTTCTATCGTCGGCGGACGTTTCAGCAAAGCTTCGGGCTCGAAAATAGCAACATTGACCCCTTGCTGCCTCTCTGTCACAAGACCGTTATTATTGGATTCACCTCCAACTCCCGCGCACAAAGCGCGCGCTGAAAAAGTCTCTATCCCTTGAATTCCGCAAGATCGAAGTTGATTCCCCAGGTCCTGACAAAAAGTGTAATCCCGCAAGTGGGTAATCTGGGGCCAGAAAGTCCGCCAGGGCTCAGCCTGTAGCCGGACTCCCGGATCCGCGCAATATTTTGCGGAGAAGACCTGGTGGTAGCTGGTAACAGCGATGTTTGGCGACGGCTGCATATCATTTAGAAACAGCAGCCGGTAATAGGCTGCTTCCGCGAGCACGGTGTCGATTGACTTGCTTCCGTAGAAAATACCAGCCTCAGCGCAGCGACCGAACCTTGAGCCCCAAGGCAAAGGCGGGTATCGAAAAGGTGTGGCCAGCAAATAGTGCAGGTGTTCACTTCCCGGCAATCTCGCGGGCTTGCTCTGCTCGAGCAGTTTTTCAAGAATTTCCTGCTTGTGCAGGTTGTCCACCAGGCTTCTGGTTGCGACCTCTTCCTGAGATTCGATAATACGGTAGAGACGACCGATCAACCGTGTGGCGGAGTGACGAATCTTCTCCCGAAGGTCGATCAAACCTTGCCCCTCATGGCATCGAGGTAGGTAACGATTCGTACCAATCCATCAATGCGACCGGCGAGCTCTTTTGGCACCCCGTTTAAAGCCCGGTTGGCGGTAGCGAACCAGGTTTTGGCCCCCTCTTCGCCGCCCATCAGCACAAAGGCAGAGCGATAGGCCCGTACCAGCAACAGCGCCAGCTGGCCTTCAGCACTCTCTGGTGCAAGGCCGCTTCTGCGCCGTAGGGTGCGGTCATCCAGATGAATTATCTCGCTGAGTTCTCGCTTTTTAAGACCCAAGTGATTGGCCGTGTTCAGTGTTGCCTCCAGAAGAACCTGATCTTCTGCAATCTGTTGGGAATGAGCAGGATGTGCCATACAGCCTCCAAGATAAGCAATTTCTGGTCATATGACCTAAATATATTTATCAATCGGACATTTTGCAAACATAAATATGGGACTGGGCAAAGTGGGAAGGTAGGACCACACATACGAAAAAGGCCCACACGCAAGTGTGGGCCTTTTTCGTATGTGGCGGACCGGACGGGACTCGAACCCGCGACCTCCGGCGTGACAGGCCGGCATTCTAACCAACTGAACTACCGGTCCGCGGTAGACTCATCTCTCAACATGTGTAGGAGAGATGGTGGGTGGTACAGGGGTCGAACCTGTGACCTACGGCTTGTAAGGCCGTCGCTCTCCCAACTGAGCTAACCACCCGATCAGGTAACTTCATTATCAGAAGCTTTCCTGTTTCGCTCTGGGTTATCCCCTGAGAGCGAGGCGCATCATACCCGACCATATTTTTGTGTCAACTAAAAACGCGCCAAAAATTTCAAAATATTTTCAGAGCCATTCCCGCTACTTACAGAGCTGACGACCCTTTGACCAATAAGGGCGCAAAACCCTCATTTTTCCTCCACCTCCGGCTCACGGACAGACACCGGGGTAGCCTCAACCTCATCCTTCTGCACCTCCGTCTCCGCCGCAATCTGTCCGGACAACTGCCGGTAATCGGCGCTCACCGAATGGCCGGCGATAATGACGTCCCCGCCAGCATGAAATAGTCGGTCTTTGGGACGCCCGACATCTGGCTCGTTGTAATTGCAAACGCCGTCCGGAAATATCCTGTGCATATCTGCAATATGAGCAATGATTTCAGCTGTGCTATTTCCGTAACTACCTTTTGCAACGGCGCGCTCCACAGGCTGCAGAGCACATTTGAAAACATCACCGGTTATGGGAGCACCGGCCATCTGCCTTGAGGTACTATGCACCGGGTACTCTTGCATACAGGCACCGTCAGGCTTGTGGTTCCATGCACCATCCCAAACACCGGGACCCGCCGCAATGACGTTGCCTGAGCTATCGAAACAACGATCGGTTGCTTCTACTGGCTTGTTACCAGCAACCCCCAACTCAGGATGCTCGATAATTTTTTGCATCCAGTGATCAAGGATATCGAGCGCTTCATCTACCGGATTGTAATTTTTATGACTCATCCAGATGAGCTGATTATCAGCGTGTCCCCGGGCGCGACGAATTCGCTCTCTGCTGGCAAATGAGGCCAGGCTGTGATGCATATCCAATTCACCATCCAGGTAATGACGTACATCGAGAATTGGAATTTCCACATCACCAAGAAACACATGGCCAGACCGGTAGATACCCTGGATAGCGTCGACACTCGCCACATTCCTCGGTGCCGGATTATCTAGACTCCCGAGATTCATGTTTTGCTCACTCCACACTGAGAGCTGCACGGGAAAAAGGTCGCCGTTCATAAACCACAACCGTTCACCAGCCTGATCCTCCGGCGCTTTCCAACCACCGATCGTGGCGTTCAGGCGCAAAAACTCGTCCACACTGATCTGCCCCTGCTTCAGAGCCTCCAAGCCGTATTGCACGCCCTGGTTGTCCCAGGCACTATTGGCGTAGCCGTCTTGCCCCGCACCGTAAAAATCTCTCAGGTCTTCCCAGTGAGACCAGTGAGTGCGCTCCGCAATGGAATCCGCATAACTCTTTTTGAAATGCACAAACTTGGGGTTATTCACCAGAGGAACCAAGCCTCGCCACCCCTGAACACACTCCGATGCACCTTCCGCTCTTCCCCGATAACGGCCATCGAACAGAGATGCCGCGGTTTCGAGTATTTTGAAGCGATGATCAAACTCTTCACGACTCGCGAGGCCGATCACAGTTTCCCGCTCGCTCATCTTCTGCCAACGGGCGTCTTCCGCTGCAACCACATCAAAGAAGTATTCCAGCGGTTCGCAATCAAACACATAAATAGTCTGGCTGACCATGTCGGGATATGAGTAGAGCGGGACCGCCGCATCAAGTACTCCCGGTGCATTCTGGGCCAGCAGGTACTGCTGAATGGCCCCACCGGAGCCACCAATACCTACCGTATAAAGCGGTTCGTCATACAGCGCCGCAAACTGCTTTTTAAGGCGACGGGCCGTGTCTTCCGCGAGCCAGATATTGTAGTGATTGCTGGTCTGGTTTGCTGTGGAGTAGACGATAGCGTAGCCGCGGGCCAGCTGATCCTCACGTCTATCTACAATCGCAGTACGGGAAATGTTCCCCTGACGACGTCCCACCCCGACACCACCGCGAAACTGATAAATCAAGCGCTTGTTCCAATTGCTGGTATTGGGGCTGTCCGCGCTTTCCCCCTCTCCGCGCAAAGCGGCAATCGCGTAAAAGAAACGGTTGATGGTGCCGGTTTCCAATCGCACGATAAAATCCGTTGTACTGCCGTTGACGGTTACCTTATCAATATCATTCTGTGCCTCTTCCAGCGGATGGAAGGCGCCATCGCGTGAACTTCGGTAAAAATAGGAAACAGCCGTTTTGTGGCTACAGTCACGGCTATAGCCGACTACGTCGTCAGTTAGTTTTCCATTTTCACCCACAGCAAATACTGGCACCCCTTCACCGCTGTGATTGTCCACTAACGGCTGCAGGCCAGTGACCATATTTTCCCCACACAGAAACGGGTACGTAGATGGGCCGGAAAAAAGTGTCTCGACAGGACCGGTGCCACCAATCGCAACAGGGAAAGGAAAATATTCTGCCGGTCGACCACTTTTGCGAGGGTGGTCCCCCATGTACGCGGGCATGGGTGCGTGACTCAGAGCACCTTCAGGCACGCCAACAACCGGGGCTTTAGGAACACCGGGAATACGTGGCAACTTTTCGTACCCGTACCAGAGGCCCAAGGCTAGCAGCACGAAAAATGAAACTGTCACTCCGACGACTAACCGGCGAGTCAAATACCGCGCAGAAAAGCTCTTTGCGCTCCAAGCCATAGATGTCTCCGTACGCCAAAACGTCCTTTGTCATGTGCAGTGCCGGTTTGATCAGGCAGGCACAGCATCAGTATATGTGGCGCCGGCAAAAGCGTCGGGGAGTTGGCAGGTGAATAAACTCGAAGGAATCTCTGCGCAAAACGGCAGCGAGGGCCAGGACCGCTCAAATGAAATAGCGGGAGGAATCAGGAAGGGAATTCCGGAGCATATCGACAACAATGCGCCCCGGAGACAGGAGGTTGCAGCACAACTTTACAAAATCGAAGAAAAGCGTGCTGCAACAAGGGAATCAGATGATGATGCCGCGCTCCTGCAAAGACTTGATCACCGCCTCCACTTCATCTTCCAGGGTCATCTGGTCGGTGCGCAGGTGCAGTTCGGGCTGGAGCGGCGCTTCATAGGGATCATCGATACCGGTAAAGCCGCGGATTTCGCCGGCACGGGCTTTCTTGTACAGGCCTTTAGGGTCGCGAGACTCCGCAGCCTCCAGTGAGCAATCGATAAACACTTCCATGAAAAGAAGGTCATTATCTTCGTGCATCTTGCGCACCAGGGCGCGATCTTCGAAATAGGGGCTGATAAAGCTGCTCAGTACCACCACCCCGGTATCCGCAAACAGGCGGGAAATCTCGCCCACACGACGAATGTTTTCCTGGCGATCTTCCGCCGAAAAACCCAGGTTGGAGTTAATGCCGTGACGAATATTGTCGCCATCCAGGCGGTAGCTCAGGACACCGCGGGCAGCGAGGGCCTTTTCCACCGCAACTGCTACGGTGCTCTTGCCGGAACCGGACAGGCCGGTAAACCACAGAGTCACCCCTTTATGACCCAGCATTGCAGCACGGTCACCACGGGTCACGTCGCCGTCATGCCAGTGGATATTGGTAGCCTTACGTTCAACGACTTCTGTCACTTTGTCCCCCAGAATACACAAATAACGGATCGACCCCGACAAACAGGGCCGAATTTACTAGAACTGGCGCACATTATCCTAGATGGCACCCCCGCAGGTAAAGGCAGCGCAAAGAACATTAAGACCAAGGACCCAAAAAAACGGCATAAAGCCCGGTAATTGGAACCAGCAAGTCCTATATTGGCGTTAAAACGATCAAAATGGTTAAAAGAGACCGGGCATCCCCCCACCAAAACCGGCCTCCGGCACTGCTCCCCACGCGACAGCACCTGCTGATGTCGACCACACCGACCTACAAAGTGCGCTGCATGCGCCGTAATAACGACCAGACTTTCCACAGAAGCGCCACTTGAGCAACCAAGCAAGTCGGGCCCGCATCCGCTCGATGCCAGCCAAAGTCGAGCTTTTTTCAGTATTAAAATTACCGAGAGCGACTCGGCACTACTTGAGTCGGCACTACTTAGCAGTATCGCTGCCGGCTTCACCTCCACCCTGTTTAAGCAAATAGCCTATGACGGGGCCAAAAATCAAAAAACTTACGATAACCAAAAAGAATGCTATCAAGGAAAAATGGGCAATCAGGCTCGCTATGCCCACGGCTAATGCCAATAGCATCAACATGGTCAACGCCTTTCCAATAGTGCGGCGATTAAAATCTTCCAGTTTCTGAGCACTGAACCGCCCCAACTCTGCCATCGAGTGGTACGTTGCAGCAAAAGAGAAAGCTGGTACCGAGAAGGCAAAACAACACGCAGCCACTTGCAGCCAAGGCGCGCCAGAAAGGTTCACACTGGAGCCCAACAGTGCGAGAAAAAAAGCAATGCTCACACCAGCCAAGGCACTATAAATCACTTTGGAAAATTCATGCGAACCCATCTAGCCCCCTTGTTGATCCATGTAAAGCTACGGGAATCACTGCATGGCACTTTTCCCAATTAACGCTGAGGATACAAGATTATTTTTACCACCGGCAGAGCATCAACTACCCCACCAATTGCAAGACCCGGCGGATGACGGAGAGGCGAAATCGCCCAGATTTACCCCGACCGCATAGTCGCATCTGAGAATACTAGAAACGAAAAAACCCCGCACTTGGCGGGGTTTCTAAGACCTTGATTTACAAGGGTTTTATATGGGGTGGCCGACGGGGATCGAACCCGCGACCTCAGGAGCCACAATCCTGTGCTCTACCAACTGAGCTACGGCCACCATTGATAAAGTTTTAATTGATGCCTTGTGGCGACACCAATATTCCTCACCAGGCTCTAGGCTTGGGAGGGTCAAAACCGCTGCTGGCAAAGACTGCTTGGCAACGATTTTGAAACCCATCAGCTTCGCTGATGGGCCGGATTAGTCCTGCGACTGGAGACTGGCAGCGGACTGTAACAAGTCCGCCGAGCTCGCAGCCACCACTAAAGTATGGCGCGCCCGGCAGGACTCGAACCTGCGACCATCCGCTTAGAAGGCGGATGCTCTATCCAGCTGAGCTACGGGCGCAAGAAAACCCGGCAATCTGGTCGGGGCAGAGGGATTCGAACCCCCGACATCCTGCTCCCAAAGCAGGCGCGCTACCAGACTGCGCTATGCCCCGTTTCTCTTTCGGGGTCAGCCCCCGTTCGAGAGCGCGCATATTACTTGCGCCCCCCAAGGGTGTCAACGCTGCTAAGCCATTCTTTTTTAATTCTTTTTTGAGTAGTTTACCTCTTAACCATACTGGTGACGGAATAGCGCAAATGTTCGCAGCTTGTGCGAAAATGCCGCCCCTTTATTAAGCTTCAAACTCCAACTCCCATGAGCGCCAGTCTTTCGCACAAGCGCGCTCCCTGTTCAGGTTGAGAAAATTCTATGTCTGCACTGGTTCTGGACGGCAAGGCCCTTGCTCAGAAAACCGAAGAAGAACTGTCTGCCCGCGTGGCAGACCTGAAGGCAAAAAGCGGCGGACAGACGCCAATCCTCGCCACTATTCTGGTCGGTGACGACCCGGCTTCTGCAACCTACGTAAAGATGAAAGGTAATGCCTGTCGTCGTATCGGTATGGACTCCCTGCAGGTGGAACTCCCCTCCTCTACCACTACAGAGCAACTCCTGGCGAAAATCGAAGAGTTGAACGCGAATCCGAATGTACACGGTATCCTGCTGCAGCACCCGGTACCGGAACAGATTGACGAGCGCGCGTGCTTCGACGCAATCGCCCTAACAAAAGATGTCGACGGAGTCACCTGCCTCGGATTTGGCCGTATGGCCATGGGGGAAGAAGCCTACGGCTGCGCAACGCCCAAAGGCATCATGCGTTTGCTGGAGGCCTATAACATCGAACTCGAAGGAAAACATGCCGTAGTCGTAGGCCGCAGCCCCATTCTCGGCAAGCCTATGGCCGCCATGCTGCTGAATGCCAACGCCACAGTGACCATTTGCCACTCTCGTACAAAAAACCTGGCAGACCATATTCGTCAGGCGGATATCGTGGTGGGTGCCGTGGGCCGTCCCGAATTTATCAAGGCGGACTGGATCAAAGATGGCGCCGTGGTGGTGGATGCCGGTTACCACCCCGGTGGCGTGGGCGATATCGAGCTGGAACCATTGACTGAGCGCGCCGCCGCTTACACACCAGTGCCCGGTGGCGTCGGTCCCATGACCATCAACACCCTGATTTACCAGTCCGTAGACTCAGGCGAGAAAAAAATTGGCTAAAACCAAAATGCTGCGGCTCGACAAGGCTATAAGCCAGGTCACCGATCTTTCCCGGGCCGAAGTAAAGCGCGCAGCCAAACAGGAACGCATCACCGTCAACGGTGTCGCGGTCACCGACCCGTCGAGCAAGATCCTGGAAACAGACGTGTTGTGTCTCGACGATGAGATACTCAACGAAGCTGGGCCGCGCTACTTTATGCTGAACAAACCCCTCGGCTACGTCTGCGCGACGAAAGATGGCGAGCACCCCACGGTGCTCGACCTTCTGGATGAACCCAACAAACAGAAACTGCATATCGCCGGGCGACTGGATATTGACACCACCGGGCTGGTTCTGATCACCGATGACGGACAGTGGTCACACCGCGTAACCTCCCCTCGCCACCACTGCGACAAAACCTATTACGCCCTGCTCGCCGAACCCATCGACGACAGCGCCATAGAAAAGTTCGCCAAGGGCATCTGGCTCAACAACGAAAAGAAGCGTACCAAACCCGCGCAGCTGGAAATCCTCTTTCGAAATGAAGTTCGGGTAACCATCAGCGAGGGCCGCTACCACCAGGTCAAGCGGATGTTTGCGGCGCTGGACAATCGCGTACTGGAACTGAACCGCGAGCGCATTGGGGGCATTCACCTTGAGGAAGATCTTGAACAAGGCGACTATCGCCTGCTGACCCCGGAAGAAATCGCCAGTGTTGGATCGGAGTCACCCTAGGGAAATGCCTGCACTGCTTTCACAGATACTCCGCGATTGCGACGAAAACACCCTTTTGATTGCGGATGAAAACACAAAGCCACTGCTGGTGCCGGGGTTCGGTTTCACCGGCACTCTGCTCAGCAATCGATGGGACATTGTCGAGTTAGCGAGAAACTGCGGCATTGGTGCAGTTTTCAGTGACTTTGATCTGGCCGGAATCGACACAAAATATTCCCGCATCGTATACCCTGTATCCAAAGAAAAGGCAGCGGTGCACCACGTCATCAACAATGCACCACAGTACTTGTGTGAAGGTGGTGAACTGGTGCTCTTGGGCAGCAAGACCAGCGGTATCAAAACCTACGCACAAAAAGCCGCCCAGCGATTCGGCACTCCCAAACACTTACAGAAACTCGGTAGCGAATACCAGAGCTGCACCCTATTCAGTCAAGGCGCGAATATCGGTCCGCCGCTGGACGACGCCGACTACCCACATCTACGTAAGCTGGACGAGCTCGACGGACTCTACTCAAAACCGGGGCTGTTTGGCTGGAACAAAGTCGATGTTGGCAGCGCGCTATTGGCGAGCCACTTCGAAAACCACCTCCCCAATGGCAATATCCAGGCCGTGGATCTGGGCTGTGGTTACGGCTACCTCAGCGCCAAGCTCGCAGCCGCGATCAACAACACGATATCGCTGAACATTATCGCAACTGATAACAATGCTGCAGCCATCGCGGCCTGTGAAAAAAACTTTCTGGAACTTGGTGTTTCGGGTGAGGTGATTCCCGCAGATGCCGGATCCGCAATCCCGCCCTACAGTGCCAATTTAGTAATTTGTAACCCTCCATTTCACCAAGGGTTTCAAGTGGAGGGTGACCTGACCGATCGTTTTTTGACCCAAGCGGAACGGATTCTTCGACCACAGAGCACAGCTCTATTTGTGGTCAACGAATTTATCCCCCTGGGTAGGAAAGCCCAGAACCTATTCAAGAGTGTAGAGTTGTTAGGCAAAGAAAAAGGCTTTTGTGTTTACCGTTTGCGAAAAGCCTGAAAAATTTCCATTCAAAAGCAGACATGGTTTCAGTAAACGTCAGCCTGAGTGAACACCTTGACCCTCAATAGTCTCGCAAGCTAAACAAATTTAGCGACAGGGTATGCTCCTCCAGCTGTTCCAGCTCGAGCAATCGCTCCAGTGCGTGTTGCGCACTGGGGGTATCTGCGATCATCAATAAGTCTCGGTATTGGTCAGCGAGATACATTTCAATATCCATCGCCACCTGGCCGATAGCCTCAACATCGGTGATATCCGTATTGCGCAATCGCTGGAGCAGTTCCGGCTCGCGCCCCTCTGGGGCGAATTGAACCCACGTGTGCAGCGCACCATCACTGATATCATCTCGAAAGTTCTCGAGCGTGTGCATCATCGAGATTTCCCGACGCTTAAGCTGATCCAGCAGCAGACTGGCTCGAGAGTTGGCTGAGAGCAACTCGAACTCTTCGTACTGCCGGCTCAATTTGAGGTGAAACTCCCTCCCCTCCTGAATCACATCTTCCAAGGTCTTGTACCGCATCAAATGATCCCGGGAAAACAACTGCCTAATATCCAGTATAGGCTCAAGGATCATTGGCACGCCAACGAGATTTGGCGATTCGGTCTACGGGCCTCGGGGGTGGGAAATTGACCGTCAGCGCAGTGGACGAAGACGAGGATCGAGCCTGCGGGCCGGGTTTGCGGGATTAATGAGGTGAGGTGCCTGATCGGTCAGAACCGATCTGGCGAGCGGTTTTCGAGAAAAAACGCCAATGCAGTTTTCGTACGCCGCCAGCTCCGCAGTCCAGCGCCCAGAAAGCCGGCCCCTCATCACTGGTGACCGCCATCCGCTGCTGAGCAACTCCTGTCGACTGCCAAAATTGCCCACCACTATCCCGCCGGGCGCAAGTAAATCCAACAACCCTTCACACCAGGACAGCTCAGCTTCCACCCCGCGCTCTGCTACGCCGTCGCAATGGCCAAACAGGTCGTCCACGACCAGGTCGAAAGGCTCGTATTCCGATTGCGCGTTCAGCCTATCGATGTACTCTCGGGCATCCGCACATACCAAATTTACTCCACGAACACCAAAGTATCGACGTGCAACCGTCAGATGATGGGGATCGATATCCACACCGGTAATATGTCCAGGGCCAATATAGCGCTGCAATAAACGAATCAACGCACCGCCGCCTACCCCCAGTATCAGCACTCGCTGCACCTCACCTGCAGGAAGAAAAAATGCCGGCAGCAGCAACAGTTCCCACAGAGAACCTTTCAACGGGTCAATGGGGTTCCACTGGGAATGAAAAACCCCATTGCTGTATAGCCGCACGCTCGCCCCATGTGTCCGGACTTCGTAACGACTGGTGCCGACTTGCTTGTGCCAGATCAGTGCCATCCCTGAGCTTCCCGGTAATCAATCCGCTGTCGGCAGCTCGGAATGCTGAAGTAGAGTCTTTGCAAAAGCCTCGATACCCACCAGGTCCTGCTCGGTGAATCGCGCTACCAACGGGCTGTCAATATCCAGCACACCAATGCATTTCCCCCCGTGATATAGCGGCACTACTACCTCAGACGCCGAAACCGCATCGCAAGCGATATGACCCGGAAACTGATGCACATCTTCAACCAGTTGAGACTGGCCAGTCTTGACTGCGGTGCCACACACACCGGCACCTACCGGAATTCGGGTACACGCCGGCTTGCCCTGGAAAGGCCCCAGGCGCAGCTCATCCCCGTGGAGAAAATAGAAGCCGGCCCAATTGATATCCGGCAACTCCAGAAACAGGAGTGCACTGGCATTGGCGGTATTTGCCAGCCAGTCACGCTCATTGGTCAGCAAGCCCGATAGTTGCGCGCAAAGCGATTCGTAAAATGCAGTGATTGTCATGAGTAAATCCAGAAACCAAAAATCAAAAGCCCGCTGAATCAGCGGGCTTCGTTATTCGGACGGGCCATTGTAGCCTACCGGAAGATCGGCCAGTATTACTGGTAGGGGTCCGCCGCTTCCTGTCCGGCTGCATTCTGCGAATGCGCCTCATAGACTTCGGCATCCACCGTAGGCCGTGACCACTCGCGCTCATCTTCCGACTCACCACGACCGCGAATGGCTGGCGCGGTGCTGGTCACATCATTGGTCATCAGATTGGCCGGCTGTTTACCCAGTGTTGCCTTACTGGAGGACTCCGCAGATTTGACCGGCTCATTCTTGAGCACACGGCTGGCAATCGCATTCAGATTCGGTCGGCGACGCTCCGCCAGTTTAACCGCTTCCAGCTCGCCATTAAGGCGGTTGATCTCAGCCTGCATATCACCCACCTTGGCCTGCAGGTCGGTAATCTGGGACAACACGCCCTTTACCTTACGGCTTTCCTTTTCGTACAGCACCGCCGCACCGCCAAAGGCCACTAAAAAAACCAGCAAAATTGAAAACTGACGCATCCAAGCCTCCCCTGCAAAACCGCAAAAAAAAAGTGGTACTTCAGAAATACTACCGGAACCTAGCATATCTTCCGCGAACTGGCGCCAAAAACGCAAGTTCAAAACGTGACCAGACAACTTCAATTTTGCGCTCTGACAGCCTCTCAGGCCCCGACTTCCTCCACCAGATCAAGAAACTCCAGGCTAGCCTGTTGCCGAATGGTGCGACGGTGGTTAGCCCAGAGTTTGGCAATTCTTTCCTGATTGCACACTTTACGGTCAACGTACACCCGTGTATTCAGCTCGCCCACAGGCTTGGGGCTCGGGCATTTGCTGAATACGAACTGATTGGAGATCAGGTCCATAAAGGGACCCGACTTGCTGCTGGGCATGATAAATAACAGCTGCAAGCCGAGTGTCTCTGTGAGGTAGCGGATCACCTCGCGAGACCGGGATTCATCCATTTTCGAGAAGGCCTCATCCACCAGCACCATTTTCAGGTGGCTGTTGCCGTCATTAAAGCGGAAGGCCGAAGTCACTGCCGCAGAGCGAATGATATAAGCCGGCGTTTCCAGCTGTCCGCCAGAACCGGTACCGTACTGACTGAGGGCGATGGGCTCTTTGCCCTCTGGCTCCTTATAGATTTCGTAGTTACGGTAATTGCGGTAATCACTGATCCGGTCCAGCTCTCGCCGGGCCAATTGCTCATCTTCACTCAACAGCATGCCCAACAGTTTATCGCGGACCTGGGCGTGTTTGGGTGATAGATCCGCATCAAACAGGCTCTGCTCTTCCCCCAAATTTGGCAACTCGATGACTGCCTTGAAGAAGCCCCAATACTCCCTGAATTCCGGCACCCAACTGTAATCAAAACGGAAGCGCTCGCGATCCGCACCAAAACGGTGGTGTTCCAGCTCCTGGTTAAGATCATCCAGCACGCGCTTGCCGTCGTTGATGGACTGATAGATGGCGTGACAAAGGTGGGTAACAAAAGTCGTATTAAAAGACTTTTTCAAGCCGAGCAACTGCTCATGGCGGTCCACCAGCAGATTGTTTTTAAGGCGATTGCGCAGCGCAGAGACCTGGTCCGACAGCTGGCACACCAGCTTGAACTGCCCCTCCCCGTGAGTACCGGAAAAATCCGGATCGAATACCAGCGTGTCACCAGTACTGCAATTGCTGTTGTAATCCATCACCGCTTTCAACAGATGATGGCTGTGCTTCTGCAGCTGCCCCTGCCACTCGACAATATCCTGGGAAAAATCAAATCCGTCGCCTGCCTGCGCCGCTTGGTCATCCGCTTTTTGCAGCGCACCTTCCGCATCAAAGTCTGGCGCAATCTGCGCAATACGTTGCACCGCGGCTTCGTTCTCCGAAAGCACATCGTCCAGCTGATCCAGTTGCGCCGAAAGCGCGTGTAGCTGCTTGCCGATATTGTCGAGATTGCTCTCCAGCTTGCCCGCGAGTTTTTGCAGACTTGCACCCTGCAGGCGCTCACCTTCCAGTTTGTCGTGAAGCTCCCTGGCCTGCTGCTCCAGCTCGATGCCGTCCTCCAGATCGAGATTCGCCAGGGCCTGCTCGGCATTGCGCCACTGACGCTGCGCATTGAGCGCGGCATCCACCGGCTCCAACAGTTTCAGCGATACCAGGCGGCGAACGGATTGGGCGAGTTGACGCAGCTGCTGCTGCTGATCATTAACTTGCGAGGCCTCTTTCAGCAGTAACTCCAACGCCTTCTGTTGCGCGGCCAACGCTCGCGCCCGCGCGCCCTGGCCGAATACCAGCTCACCGTCATCGATATCGCATCGCCACATACTGTAGTTGCCGCTCGCCAGCCCCTCCGGGGTCAGGCCACGACGGGTACCGCGCAGCTCCTGGGAGTCCCGCACCTGCAGTACCGAGCCGTAGGAAGCCCGCAGATAATGCTCCGCGGTCTTGTGACTGAAGGACATCAGGTCAATGACAGAGTTCTCAGGTGTATCGATTCGCTCAGCATCCAGCCGCGCCTTATCCCCCTGAATGACTCTTGCACGATTGCTACGCCCCGGCATATTGCGCACGATACTGATGGCTTCCGCTTCGTGCTCCGGTTCAACAATGATCGAGAAGCGTGCGCCCCCCAGATAGCCCTCCACTGCCATCTGCCAACGCTCGTCCAGCACCTCTACAAAATCACACAAGACCTGGGGTTCTGCCTGCGGACACAGTTCGCGGATTGCGGCCAAGGCCTGGTCAACGTACTGCGGATAACGCACACGATTCGATTGCAGGTGTTGAATCCTGGTTTCCTGCGTGTGCAACTGCTTTTGTAACTGCTGCACTTTCAACTCGCCACGGGAAACCAGTTCATTGACCTGATCTCTCACCGCCAGTTTGCCGGTATCTGTCTCTGCCAACTGCTGTACCAGTCGGTTCTGTGCGCTCTCGGCGGCAGCCACTTGTTCGCGCAGTGATTCCTGTGCGGACAGATCCACCCAGTCTTTACCCAGTAGCCCCTGCAACTGCGGCAGATCATCACCGCGACCCACCGCCTTCAGCGCCTTGACCAGCGCCGCATCCGCGAATCCCGGAATTTCCAGCGCAATCGATGTACTGCTGAGCAGCGACAGCAGATCCGCCGCAGCGGTCTGGTTCGCGGCGAACAATTGTTGCTGCCCCGCCAGTGGGCCTGCCAATGACGATAGATCCCGATTGGCATCGGCAATCTTCTGATCCAGCTCGTCTTTGCTGCGTAACGCGGCAATACCCTGGCGCTGGGCCTGTACCGCGACCAGTTGCTCACTCAAATAGCGTGTACGACTCTCGGACTGAAGTATCTCCTGCCCGGTATTTTCCAGTTCAGCGCGGGTGTCCTTCTGGCGATTTTTACCCTCGAGATAGGTTTTCTGTACACGCAGTTGTTGATGCTTGGCCTGCAGGTACTCCTGAACACGCAACTGCAGCCACTGCTGCCGGTAGAGATTCGCCGACTCACCAATGCGCTGCAATGCACCCACACGATCAACGATCTCCCGCGCCTCCTGCTCCATCCCGTGGATGGTTTTCATCAACTCGGAAACCGAGCGGATGGCCTCCCCGAGATCGCGCTTCTCGAGCACTTCCTGGGCAACAAAGTCATTGATGCTTTTAACCGGCTTGTAGGCCATAAAATTGGCAAAGGTTCGCGCCGCATGGGTGGCTTCCCGGTCCGACACAGCGTCCTTGCGCCCACGCAGAGCGCCATATAGACGGCGCAGATACGCTTTCTTTTTGTCGTACTGCTCAACCTTGTCAAATTGTTTGCTGGCTACACCGTAGAACTTGTCCAGCGGCAGCAAATGTTTGCCATCTTTGTATTCTTTGATGAAATCCTTAATGGACAGCTGCTCACCGGAAATCACAAAAAATCGAAGGTTATCCTGCCGCGCCTGCGCCGGTTTAGAGCTGGTATCGAGATGCGCACGGATTCCCATAACCGCGGTAAAGGGTTCACCGTCTTCGCCATCGGTAGGATAGAAATTGCCTGCGATATAGCAATCGGTTGGCTGCAATCGCGCATAGCTTCCGTCATCACAACCGAGCACATACGACGCCAGGGTCCGCACCTGCTTGCCCCCACGCCCACGCTGGGTTGTTTCATCCTGGCCCGGATTGAAGGTAAACAGGGTGTCGTGAGCCGCGGTCATCAAGGTCTGGATTGCGTCCGCCGCGGTCGTCTTACCCGAACCATTACCGCCGGAAAACAGGTTAATCGGACCGAAGTCGTATTCCAGCTGAGGAATATTGCCCCAGTTGATCAGGATGAGTTTTTTCAGAAACATGCGTTTCGTGTGCTCGGTATTGGATTGATACGGTTGTCTATTCGCTTATTCGCTCGAATATTTGCCCTCGGGCTCCAGCAACAAGCGTTTTGGTCTCAGTCTTGTGCGAAGAGGCTGTGATCTTCACTGGCCGGTGTAATACGCGCGGGTTGTTCCTCTTTTGGTGTGCCGCTCTCCAGCAACTGGTCCAACGCTGCCTCGCTCACAAACTGGGCGATAGTCGGGCGCACACGCAACAGAGTATCCACCACCGTTTCACTGTCTTCCCCAGAAAACTGAATCAGACGCAGCTGGCGCAGTTTTTTCAACAGCTGCTTACGCTCCACCAACTTGTCCGGCAGAGACATTTTCAGCAGGTTGCGCAGGCCGAGTTCCAACGCTTCCAGTGTGAGCGCCACACAACCCTGATCATCTACCTGGCCTTCCCGCAAGGACTTGTCATACTCCACTCGCAATACCAGAATCGCCGCCACTTCCTGCTGTGTAAGACGCGCGCGGAAGCCTCCGTGGTGAGGCTCTTCCTGATCCGGCATGCCGGGAACCTCCGAGCCAGGTGGATATACACGGATAAACTGAAACCGACTATCGTGATGCAAACGCAAACCCAGTGGGCCCAACCACTCACGAATAAGAGATTCACAGCGCTGAAAGCGATCGTACAAAAGCGTTTCTATATTGCTCTCATCACGGCAGATAACCCCGTAATCCAGGAGTCGCACCAGCAGCTCGGAAAATTCACTTCGGGTCAGCCGGCACTGGGCCAGCGCTTCTTCCAGGGCCTGTTCAATCACGGCTTCTCAACTCGATTGTGTATTCATCAAATTCGGCAAAATAGTCATTACTGGCTTTTTCACCGGTAAAGGCGACCTGCACCAATGGTCCGCTACCATCCTGGGCAACGGCGGCGGCCTCGAGGGCATGGCTCATGGCCAACAGATCTGAAGCGCTGTTCAGGGGGAGATCGCGACTGTTGATCTTTTGTCCGGCCCCGAGCGCTCGGGACAGATAGTTACGTAGCTCGCCACTATTGAAATTGAAGGCCTGATCGAGCAGCTGCTGCAACAATATGTCGCGCTGATTGTCGTCGGTGATTGGCGCTTCGTCTTCCACCCGGGTATTTACCGGCTGGCGGCGGCTGCGCTGCCACAACTGGGTCTGCTTCGGATCGAACAGACGCAGTTGAAATGAAGCCAGTTGATCGCCCAGTTCTGACAGAATCGCATCCCGCTGCTGCGATGTTCCCAACGCCTGGCACAGGTCAGTGAAAGCACCTTCGGTGTTGCTTTGCAGATAACTGAGCTGGCGGATGATAATCTCTGCTCGCTTGGTGAAGCCCTGCAGGGCCTGGCGCAAGGCCGGCAGCTTTACTTCACAGGCGCGGCGCATCCGGTCTTCAATCGTGTCCAGCATCAGCCAAAGTACAGACTGTCCATCTACATGAAGCTCCGGCAGTTGCTGACGCAAACGGCGCTCCCACTCTGCTTTTTTGTTATTGTCCTTGCGGCGAATCTGGGTGATGACCTTGCCGATGGCATCCCTGTGTTTTTCGACACTGTCGGCGGAGAGACGAATGGCGATGTCCGGCTGGAAACGACTTTCCATAAACGAAAAAAATTCGTCCGTGGCCTGCTGCACCAGAATCTGTGCCTCCACTTCCCGCACCATCTCCCGTTTGCGCTCCTCCAGTTCGGCGATCATGTCGGTAAAGTCTGCCACGATACGCTCGGAGTACTCCCATGCATCAATCAGGTCATAGACTTCACCGCGACTGGCAAAGGCTTCCAGAGCGTTCAGTGTATTTCGGGTGTTGCGATGGCGGGTGCGTACACGGGTACTGTTCAACTCCACCAAAGGCTGTGTGAACAGGCGCCCGCGACGGCTGAACGGATAGGAAACAGATAGCGTGGCGCTGTCCACCAGTTTTTCCAACCAGCCGAACTCAACCAGGCTGTTGAGCACCCACACGGATTGCTCGCGCAGATTACGAAAACGCCCATCCGGTTCTGCCCCGCCATCGCCGTCGAGCTGTGGGGCCCGTGTCAGCGCTTCGGCAAAAGTTTCCAGAATCTGTTCGCGGGTCAGCGACTCACCGTAATCGGCCTTGGCGGTGTACAGGCGCTCATATAACAGGCGCAGACATTCGACCACCTGCTCACGGTATTTGCCCGTGAGCGGGCGAAAAAAATGCTGGTAGGAATCGGCAAAGAACAACAGGCAGGCTTCCGGCTTATTTATCTTCCGGCTTCTGGTTTAGTACGCAGTACTTTGTATAGTCGCCGGCGTCGCTGAAAGTCCACTCGCCTTTGGGGGTTTCATCCATTTTTTTACACCAGGCATCGGAACCACGCTTGGGTTCACAAGCGGTGAGGGTAAGTACGGCGATAGAAAGTGCAAGGATGGTCAGAATGGTTTTCATGGTCTTTTCTCAATTCTAATTATCTGTTCGATAACAGGGGCCTGCTGTGGACGTACCGCATCGGTGCTGTTAGCGGTTCGCTGGCAGGCAGACTCCCCCATGCTTATGTGCAGTAGTCAGGCTTCACACAACCTACGGAGACCCGTTTAATTTTCCCGGCGCCACTTGGTGCCTTCGCGGCTGTCTTCCAGTACAACACCCTTGGCCTTGAGCTCATCGCGAATTTCATCGGCACGGGCAAAGTTCTTGTCTTTTTTACTTTGGTGGCGCTCTGCGATCAGGGTTTCAATTTCGTCTTCGCTGATCTCTTCACCACCGCGGGACTGCTTAAACCAGGCTTCCGGGTCCATCCGCAAAACACCCAGCATCTCACCAGCTGCCAGTAGCTGCCCCTTGAGCCCGGGCTTGTCCGCATCCGAGGCTTTATTCAGCTCACGGGCAAGCTGGTGTAGCTCACTGATGGCGATGGGTGAATTGAGATCATCGAACAGCGCGGCCATAAAAGCCGTGCCTTTGAGGTCGACATCAATTGCCTCAATTTCCTGAGTATCCCGCAGCGCGCCGTAGAGGCCATCGAGACTGCGCCATGCCTGATCGAGCAGATCGCTGCTGAAATTCAGTTCGGAGCGATAATGGGCGGACAGTAGTGCAAAGCGCAACACTTCCCCGGGATACAACTGCAACAGGTCGTTGACCATGCGGAAATTGCCCAGGGACTTGGACATTTTCTCACCATCAATGTTCACGTAGCCGTTGTGCATCCAGTAACGTACGAAGTCGACACCATTCGCGCAACAACTCTGGGCGCGCTCATTTTCATGGTGCGGAAACGTGAGATCGCGGCCACCGCCGTGAATATCAATGGTATCGCCGAGATGCTTTTTGATCATCGCGGAGCACTCCAGATGCCAACCCGGGCGACCGCGGCCCCAGGGGCTGTCCCAGCCAGGCTCATCTTCCGATGAAGGCTTCCACAGCACAAAATCTCCGGCGTATTTTTTGTACGGTGCGACTTCCACCCGTGCACCGGCGAGCATGTCATCCAGAGAACGCTTGGACAGTTTGCCGTAGTCACTCATGGACTCCACCGCAAACAGCACATGGCCCTCCGCTGCGTAGGCGTGTCCCCTGTCGACCAGCGCTTCGATCATGGCGATCATTTCTGGAAGGTGTTCAGTGGCGTAGGGCGTGACGTCCGGCTGCAAGGTATTCAGGGCTTGCATGTCTTCAACATATGCCTGGGCAAAGCGCGCGCTCAGCACACCGATTTCTTCACCATTGGCACGCGCCGCCTTCATGATCTTGTCGTCGATATCGGTGATATTGCGCGCGTAAACCACATCATCGTACAGAGATTTCAGTACCCGATAGAGGGTGTCGAACACCACTGCCGGACGCGCGTTGCCGATGTGTACCCGGTTGTACACTGTGGGGCCGCACACGTACATGCGCACGCGGTTTTCCTGCAAGGGCTTGAAGAGTTCTTTTTCACCCGAAAGGGTGTTATGAAGCTTGAGAGGCATCTCTTTTCGCTATTTAAACTAGTGGTGCATTTGGTGGATACGCTGCATAGCTCCACCCTACGAAGCAACAAATTTGTAAGAGCCTGCTTGCAGGCTCCTGCAGTAGACTTGTCGCTAATTACTGGTTTTGTTCCTTGGCCCAGCTATCCCGCAGTCCGATGGTGCGGTTGAACACCGGCGTTTCCGGGGAACCGTATTTGCTGTCCCGGCAGAAGTAGCCGTTACGCTCAAACTGATATCCTTTCTCAGGCTCAGCTTCCGCGAGGCCAATTTCCGCTTTGCAGCCGGTAAGTACTTGCAGGTTGTCGGGGTTGACGGACTCCAGGAAGTTCTTGTCACCCACGTCCGGCGACTCGTCGTTGAACAAACGATCGTACAGTCGCACTTCACAATCCACATTGGTTTCCGCAGACACCCAGTGAATCACCCCCTTGGGTTTGACGCCGTCTGCCGGATCTTTTCCGAGCGTGTCCAGGTCAACGGAGCACAGCAATTCGACAATTTCACCCTTTTCGTTCTTAACCACTTCATCCGCCTGAATAACATAGGCGTTGCGCAGTCGCACTTTCTTACCCAGCACCAGGCGCTTGTATTTTTTGTTGGCTTCCTCGCGGAAGTCTTCCTGCTCGATATATACGGTTTTGGTAAACGGCAGCTGCCGCGCCGGCAGATCATCGCGCACCGGATGCCCCGGGGCAGTGAGCATTTCCTGCTCACCTTCTGGGTAGTTGGTGAGGGTTACCTTGAGGGGTTCCATCACGCACATGGCACGGGGCGCGTTCTTGTCCAGGTCATCGCGGATAGCATACTCGAGCATACCCACATCGACGGTGGAATCTGCGCGAGTTACCCCGATCATTTCGCAGAACTGGCGAATCGCCGCTGGTGTCACACCACGACGACGCAGGCCGGAAATAGTAGGCATACGCGGATCGTCCCAGCCATCCACATAGCCCTCATCGACCAGCAGCTTGAGCTTGCGTTTGGACACGACGGTGTAGTTCAGATGCAGGCGCGCGAATTCGTACTGGCGCGGGCGAGCAGGGACAGGCAGGTTTTCGATAAACCAGTCGTACAGGGGTTTGTGGTCTTCAAACTCCAGCGTGCAGATTGAATGACTGATACCTTCGATGGCGTCGGACTGGCCATGGGCAAAGTCGTAACTCGGGTACACGCACCACTTGTCGCCGGTCTGGTGGTGGGCCATTTTCTTAATGCGGTAAATAACAGGGTCGCGCAGGTTAATATTCGGCGCGGCCATATCAATTTTGGCCCGCAAGCTGCAGCTGCCCTCGTTAAACTCACCGGCAGTCATGCGCGCGAACAGGTCCAGGTTCTCTTCCACTGGACGGTCGCGATACGGGCTGTTCTTGCCAGGCTCTTTCAAGGTGCCCCGATAGGCTCGAGCCTCTTCGGGGGACAGGTCGCAGACGTAGGCCTTACCTTCCTTGATCAGATGAATTGCCCACTGGTGCAACTGATCAAAGTAATCCGACGTGTATTTGGCATTGCCAGCCCACTCGAAGCCCAACCAAGCCACATCGCGCTTAATTGCATCGACGTATTCTTCTTCTTCTTTGGCAGGGTTAGTGTCGTCAAAGCGCAGATTGCACTGGCCACCAAACTCTTTTGCCAGACCAAAATTCAGACAGATGGACTTGGCGTGTCCTATATGCAGGTAGCCGTTGGGCTCTGGAGGGAAACGGGTGGTCAGCTGGCTGACACGCCCCTCGGACAGGTCTGAGCGAATGATATTCTGCAGGAAGTGAGCGGGCTTGCTCTCGGAAGTCATAGCTTTCTCTATATACAGCAGTTAGAACCAGTGTGCATTTCACACCAAGCCGTGGATTATAACGCAGATGACTGCCGCCGCATGGGTTTTCAGTAGCTCCTCGCTCCAAGCCGGCAGCGGCTTGCGTCGGACTGTGAACAGAGTATCATGCCGCCCCAAACCGACCCCGGACAGGACATTTTATGATCACTCTGCACACAACTTACGGCGACATCGCCATTGAACTGGACTTCGACAAGGCACCTAAAACTGCTGCCAACTTCCTGCAGTACTGCCGCGATGATTTCTATACTGGCACCATCTTTCACCGGGTGATCAACAACTTCATGATCCAGGGCGGTGGCATGACCCCGAATATGGACCAGAAGCCCACCCGCGATGCAGTGGAAAACGAAGCCGACAATGGCCTCAAGAACAATGCCGGCACTCTTGCCATGGCACGCACCATGGACCCACACTCTGCCACTGCGCAATTTTTCATCAACGTCAACGACAATGACTTCCTGAACTTCCGCTCCAAGGACGCACAAGGCTGGGGCTACTGCGTATTTGGCAAGGTGGTCGAAGGCATGGACGTCGTCAACAAAATCAAGGAAGTCGCTACCGGCAGCAACGGCTTCCACCAGGACGTACCGACCGAAACGATCGAAATCACCGGCGTGTCCGTCTCTGACGACTACACGAACAAGTAATCTCCAGACTGAAGGGCGGACTCACCAGTGGCGAGCTATCTGATTTCCGATTTGCACCTGGATGAAAGCCGCCCGGACGTTACCCGGGCTTTCTTCAACTTCCTGCAGGGCCCAGCCGCAGGGGCTGACGCCCTGTACATACTCGGCGACTTTTTCGAAGTATGGGTCGGTGACGATGATGATGCCCCACTTCCACAAGAAGTCGCACGCCAACTGAAAGCCTTCAGTGATTTGGGCAGCCGCCTCTACCTGATGCACGGCAATCGGGACTTCCTGATGGGAAACGAATTTGCCCACCGCTGCGGTGCCGAGTTACTGAGCGACCCCACAGTTGTAGAGCTGGCCGGCGAACGGGTTCTCCTGACCCACGGTGACAGCCTGTGTACCCTGGATACAGAGTACATGGCTTTCCGCCAGCAGGCGCGCGATCCACACTGGCAACTTGCCCTACTCGCCAAACCCCTGGCGGAGCGACGCCAGATCGCCGCACAGATCCGTGCCGTATCGAAATCCATGAACAGCCGCAAAGCCGAAGACATCATGGATGTAACACCGGAGGAAGTGGTACAGATGATGCGGGAACACAACGCCCGAACCATGATCCACGGCCACACGCACCGCCCCGCCCGCCACTCACTCACGCTTGACGATAAACCGGCAGAGCGAATCGTACTTGGGGACTGGGGAGAGCTGGGCTGGTGTATCCGCGCCGATAACAAGGGACTTGAACTGATCCACTGGCCCACGGCAGACTAGACACAATTAATGTCGCGCCAAGGATCGGGAGCAAGCAGTTGTCACCACTCAGAAGTCTGCACAAACGGGTACTGATACTCGGCGGCTACGGCACCTTCGGTGCCCGTATTGCAGAAATGCTTGCCAGCGAGCCGGGAATCCAGATCATCATCGCCGGTCGCGACCGCTTCAAGGCTGAACTCCTGGCCAACCGGCTGCATCACCGTTTTCCCGATACACCCATTGAGGGACTGCGGCTGGATCACTCCTCGATCAACTTGCCTGCACAATTGCATGACCTCAATCTGCAGCTCCTCATCCATTGCGCGGGTCCATTTCAGGGCCAGGGATACCACATCGCTGCCGCCTGTATAAAAAACCGAATCAACTATATCGACATTGCCGATGCTACAGATTTCGTATGTGGCATAAGCGCACTGAACAGTAGCGCCGAACAAGCGGGAATCCAGGTGATCAGCGGCGCAAGCAGCCTGCCAGCACTAAGCTCTGCTGCACTCGGAACCCTCACCCGACCCTTTTCCCAGGTAGACGACATTGACATCACTATCGCGCCGGCACACCGTATCAGCCGGGGCCTTGCGACTGTGCGCTCGGGATTCGAGTCTCTGGGCAGGGAATTCTCGATCACTCGCAATGGCACCAGAGAAACAACGTACACTGGTGATGATTTTCGCGCCATCAACATCGCACACCCAGTGGGGAAACGCTGGGTGTGCAACTTTGACGTGCCGGACCTGCAGCTAATCCCTGCCCACATAGCCGGTGTACGCAATGTGCGGTTTGGTACCGGGCTACAACCACGCACACTGCAGGTAGGTCTGACCCTATGCGCCAAACTCGCACGGATAAAATTGCCCGGTGCATTTCATTCGCTCTTGCCCCGCCTCACCCGTATGGGACAACAGCTCGCCGCTCGCTGGCCCGGCGGCAGCCATCACGGCGGCATGGCCATCGAAGTTTCAGGCTCCACAGATAACGCCGCCAACGTCAGGGCGCGCTGGCAAATCCTCGGGTTGAACGGCGATGGCCCCTGGATACCTGCAGCGCCGGCTGCGGCCATGGGGAAAAAAATCTTGCGGGGAGAGTCCACGCAACCGGGAGCCAGGCCCTGCTGGCAACTGCTGCAATTGGAAGTAATTCTGGAAGAGCTGAGTCCTTTCGCGGTAGTGACCACCCTGGAACAACCGCAAAGTGCCGCCTGAGACGACAGCACTCGGCGGCACATTCCTTGTCGACTAGCCGACGCCTGAGGGCAACGCCTGGATCGGAGATACGCCCCACTGCTGCAACGCTTCCTCCGCCGCCGCGAGAGCCTCACTCCGCGTTTTGAAGGATCCCTGGGCAGGTAACCTGCCGTTCAATCCCTCAAGCACCCTGCGCACCTCTCCGTTGGCGCCAGCCAGATACAGTTGTTTACCGCTGTCTTTGGCATCTCCAGCGATAGTCTCCACCGCCAGCGCCGCGGACAAATCCAGAAAGGGTACCGCGGAAAAATCGAGAATCAGGATACTGGACTGGGAAGCGCGCTCGCGCACGTGGTGCCCAAGATCTGCCGCCGCGCCAAAACTTAGTGGACCACTGAATTCAAACAGTGCAATGCGATCGCGGTTGCGTAAGAGAATGGCCTTGTCCTCTTCACTGTCAAGCTGCTCACGCAGGTTACGCAGCTGCTCGATCTGCAGACGGGCCACCTGCTTCACGTATGCCAGCGCCGCCAGTACCACACCAACACCCACTGCGGTAATCAGGTCGACAAAAACTGTCATTCCCAGGACCAACACCATCAACAGCAGGTCCCAGCGAGGCCCCTGGTGCGCGCGTTTCAGGTACTTCCAATCGACGATATCGAGGCCGACCTTGACCAGGATACCGGCCAGTACTGCCTGCGGGATATTCTCTGCCAAAGGACCGAGTCCCAACGCCACCGCCAGCAATACCAGCGCGTGCACCATTCCGGAAATCCGGGTCTGACCACCAGAGCGGATATTGACCACGGTACGCATAGTGGCACCGGCACCGGCAATTCCGCCGATCAGCCCCGCCGCAGTATTGCCGATCCCCTGCCCTATCAGCTCTTTGTTGCTGTGATGGCGGGTTCGCGTCATATTGTCTGCCACGAGCGAGGTCAACAGACTGTCCAGCGAGCCGAGTACCGCGAGGATAATCGCCGCCTCCACCACCAGCATCATCTGATCGCCACCAAATACCGGCATCTGCAGTTCCGGCAATCCTGTGGGAATAGCACCGAGAATCGGCACATCCAGAGCGAAGTAAGCCAGTACCGTACCGATAATCAGCGCCGCCAGCGGGCTCGGCATATAGCGCCCCCACTTTGCCGGCCACAGATATACCAGTACGAGCGTCGCGATGCCCAGCATCAGGTTCGCAGGGTGGATGGCAGACAGAGCCTCCGGCACATTGCCAAGCGCGCCCAGCGTACCGCTAGGAGACGCATGCCCTAGAAGCGGGTTCAACTGCAAAATGATAATGATCACACCGATACCGGTCATAAAACCGGAAATAACCGGGTACGGGACCAACCGGATATAGTGCCCTATACCAAGCAGGCCAAAAGCCACTTGCAACAGGCCCGCGAGCATTACCGCAGTAAAAATCAGCGCCGCGTCACCGGACAGGCTGGCAAACAATCCTGCCAGCACAACCACCATCGGCCCCGTAGGGCCGGAAATCTGCGGTCCGGTACCACCGAACAGCGCTGCAAAAAAGCCCACCGCAATGGCACCGTACATTCCCGCCATCGGTCCGAGTCCCGAGGCCACACCCAGCGCCAGTGCCAGTGGCAGCGCCACAACACCCGCCGTGATACCGCCGGTGATGTCACCGCGCAGGTTACTTAGATCGAACTTCATTACCACTGAACCTCTTGTTACGTCGCCCACTTCCGTGCAATTGGAATGATTTGTCGAATTAGCCGCACACCTTGTCGGCCATGGAATCGGCGAGCTCTCCAAACATCGCTCGGTAACGCTCATCCATCGGCTTGAATTCCCGGGCTTGCTCGTCGAAACACAGCACCTCGCCACTGCCGATGTTGTACACCCAGCCATGCAGGGTGATACGACCATTGGCAAGACCGCTGGCTACAGAGGGATGTGTGCGCAAGTGCTGCATCTGCTGGATCACATTTTCACAGGTCACCTCATCCAGATGGTCTTTGCACAGTGCGCCGTGGCGATCCCGCACCACCTCGGTTGCCGACCGACAGTGCCCCAACCACTCTTTCACGTGAGGCAGACTCTCCAGCTTTTCCGGCTCAATAGCCCCCTTCATGGCACCGCAATCGGTGTGACCGCAAACCACAATGTGGGAGACCCCGAGACCGGCCACGGCGAACTCAATCGAAGCCGTCATGCCCCCGGTCTGACTGCTGTGTGGAGGGACCACGTTGCCCGCGTTGCGACAGATGAACAACTCACCAGGCTCGGTCTGGGTCACCAGGTTCGGATCAATACGGGAATCCGCACAGGTGATAAACAGAACCTCCGGACTCTGTCCCTCTGCCAGCTCGGAGAACCGGGCCTTTTTGGTGGGGAAAACTTCTTTCTGGAACTTGGCAACGCCGCTAATCAACTGCTCCATGGAGACTCCTTACGTTTGAATGACATGGAATTCATGTTGGAATCCATTATTTTTTGATAGTTCTATAAGTTAAAATACCAATCGCTGATAACACTTACTTATCAACCACCCGAGAATAGCCCGTGCCAAATTCGCTGCAGACCCCGAGTTTCAAGCAACTCGAATACTTTGTGACCATAGCGTCACTAACCAGTTATCGACGTGCAGCCGAGGAATTGGGTGTAAGCCAACCGGCACTCACCACGCAAATTCGAGCCTTGGAAAACACCCTTGGGCTATCACTGTTTGAGCGCTCGCGCGCCGGCACCCTGCTCACTCCGGAAGGCCGTGCACTACTGGAGCAAGCGCGCCGATTGATTCTTGGATTACGGGAATTCACTGCACACGCGAACGTGCTCGCCCACGGACATCAGAGCACTTACAAACTGGGTGTCCCGCCAACCCTCGGCCCCTATCTGTTACCGAATGTCTTGCCGGCCCTGCACAGCCGGTACCACCATCTCAAGCTCTACGTCCGCGAAGCCCCTCCGCGCCTGTTGCTACAGGGACTCTCAGAAGGCTCATACGATATTGCCATTGTTCCGCTACCGGTAAACCGAGATGACCTGGCGATAGAACCACTATTTACCGAGCCCCTGAAATTCGTGGTACCTGCGGATCATCGGCTCGCAGGTAAAACGCAAGTAACACCGTCGCAGCTGCGAGGAGAAAAGGTGTTGACGCTGGAAGATCAGCACCACTTCCACCACCAGGTCCAGGAAATCTGCGAACGCCTGGGTGCGCACCTACAGCGCGACTATGAAGGCACCAGTCTCGACACCCTGCGCCAGATGGTGGTGATGGGACTGGGTGTCGCTTTCCTACCGGGATTGTACGTACACTCAGAGATGCACAACCCGGAAGCACTGCACGTTAGTGAGCTCAAGTCCAAACCCATTCGCCGCCAACACGGACTGGTATGGCGGGCCAGCGCTCCTGCCCGCGGGTTTTACCGGGAACTGGCCGGACACCTGCGGGAAATTGTTTTTGATCGGCTGGGTGATGTGGTTACGGTAGAAAAGTGAGCGGGACGAATCCGTGACCGCGTAGGGATAAGGGATAACCCGAAAATAAAACCGGAGTAAGTCGAAATGGAACAACAACACAAAATTGATATAAAACAGGCGCTCCGCGTTTTTGACAGAATTACCCGCGAAGGCGAGAAACATGGCGATGAATGGCAATTCCAGGGACTCTTCGCCAGCACCGATCTCGACGGCTACACCGTGTTTATCCGCTCACCCAAGGTCGAGCTCACTATTTTCTTCCACAACAAATACACTGTGGATTATAGAAATGCGGTCGATCTACATGAGTTCGTCGAGCTGCTGGAGAAGCTCGACCGCGGCCAATCCCACTGGTGACCCGAAAGTTACAACTGGCCGGGTACACCGCTGTGGAAGCGGAATTCACCATCACCACTTTCCACCAGCACTCGCTCCACTTCAAGTAACTCCTGCACACGGGAAGTAATATCCTCACCTGCGGCATTTTGCGCGAGAGTGAGGTAATCGCGAAAGTGGCGTGCTTCTGACTTCAAAAGCGACAGGTAAAACTTTTGTAACTCGTCGTCCAGCTGCGGCGCGATCCGGGCAAACCGTTCGCATGATCGCGCTTCGATAATGGCGCCACAGATCAGTGTGTCCACCAGGCGTCCGGGCTCGGCGGCCCTCACCTCGCTGCGCAACCCCGCCGCATAGCGGGATGCACTGACATGCGGGTAGGTGATGCCGCGCTTTTTCATAATCGCCAGCACCTGCTCGAAATGCCGCAACTCTTCCCGCGCGAGACGCGACATCTTGTTCAGCAGGTCGAAGTTGTCGAGGTAGCGAAACATCAGGTTCAACGCTGTCCCGGCCGCCTTCTTCTCGCAGTTGGCATGATCCACCAACATCATTTCGGGCTCCGCTAACGCCGCGTCAACCCACGCATCCGGCGTAGGACAAAGGAGGAATTCATGGATGGCAGAGAGATCAGGTACTTCGTTGGACATGGATATCAAGTGCGTTCTGATTGAATTTGAATGAAAACGTAAAAATACAGGTTTTCCGAATACTGCGAGGGTACAAGCTTGGGGGCCGAACGCGGCGCAGTATACCGCCTTCCCCCTGTCACTGGATAACCATTGCGCAGAACTAGCACATAGTCGGGTTGTGGCAACCATTAAAAACACATTTGATAACGGCTTATTAAGTGGATAATTTTTACAAAACTTCCGGCGCCAGACGGGGAAATCCCACCAACCTCAGGCGTCCCGAAAACCAGCTAAACCAGCATGACTGGAGAGTCGCAAGTGTCCTCAGAAAAAAAGCCTTTAGCCGCACTGGCGCGTCAATTGCGGCCAACTCTCACGACCATGCACCAGCAGGCTCTGGAGCTTCGACAGGCACTGGATTCACTGCATCAGAGTAACCGACTGTGGCAAAGCCAACTGCTTCAGCCCGCCTTTGCCAGGGAAGCCGCGTTGCTGCTTAATCAATCCTTCGAGACCCCCTACCTTCTCGCCGGCAGCCTCTTCGCCCTGCTGGACTACGGAGAGGGATCAGCGCTCGGAGACGCTCGCCAGACTCTACAGATACCAGGGCTGCTGGCTGTGCGGGGCGCAACCATTCAACTCGCCCAACAGCTGAACCAGACCAAGGCCGCCTTCCAGCAACTGACCGCAGAGTTCAAATCCTGCCTGAAGGACCGCCCCCCCCTGGAACGTGACGCCCAGCTGCGCGACGCCCTGGCGGACGCGGGTTACCCCCGCGCACATCTGCGTCAGTGTTACCGCCAGATACTACTCTGCCCGGAAAGACCCGACGCACTGGCACTCAGCTGGATCAAGGCGCGTAAATCAATACGTCGGGTTTCCGTGGAATGGTGTGAAAAGAAATTGATACAACTGGACCCATTGGGCGAGGACACCGGCATCCAGTACCAGCGACAGCTACTCGCAGGGCTTCACCGGAATCAGCACGATTTACTGCGACAGGTTCAGGTTCAGAGCCGACCAAACTTGCAGGTAGCGGAAATTTTTCATGGGGAGAATACAGACACCTACCGCCAGGTAGGTTATTCGGCGATGCCTGTCCTGGTGCATGGCGGCGACTCGGGCCGGCTACCAGAATTTACCCGGGTCGAGCACGAACCACCGGAGAGCCGCAGACGCCAGCGCAGGGACCTCAGAATCTCGGCAGAGCCCTTTCTGCCCTCGTTACGAGTGCACCTGCACACGGGCAAATAACCAGGAGTCCATGTGCGTCCAACGAGTCCGCCGACGAAAGGTATCAGTTCATCTGTAGCCCGGGTGCCACAAATCGTTGGTAATAGGCCAGCGATAGCGAGAAAAAGTCCTCGTCTATGCGACGTTTTACCTCCACCAGCGACACCCCTCTCGCAGCCGGTGTAATGACCAGACCATAGTCGGCCAAGTCACCGATCTGACTTGCGCCAGCCCTCAACAGCTCGAATACCCAACAATAAGGGTTCTGATCTTCGTCAAAACGGATTTGCTGGTGACGTAATTGTGATAGTAGTAAATTCCGATTGACGATTTCCAGCTGACTACGCACGGCATTTGCAAGATAACCTTCACGGCGCTCGGCTATAATCCGGCGCTGATCTTCAGAATATGCATTCCAGTCGATGACCTCGTGAGCAAAGCGCTTGCAACCCCGACAGACATTATCGCCAATTCCCGTTGAGCAAACGCCAATGCAGGGAGTGCGCACCTTTTTATACATGGCCATGAAGCGGTAACACCTTATCCGACTTGTCGTAAATTCAGGTGGCCCCCTCTTTTTGGCCACCGCCGCACTCGGACACACCAGGAACTCAGTGAAATTTCTGTGCGAAATCAAGGCGCAGAGAATAGCATTTTTGATCAACACAATCCCGCCATTCATCAGACTGGCAGGAGGTCGAGACACACCGCAATGATGCAATTGATTCCCACTCAAGAAAAGTATCGAGCAGCGACCTTTATTTGTTTTGTGAATGACCACAATTTGCGTAAGTTATTGATTTTTCAACGAACTTAACAGTGTTAATCCTTTTATTGTAGAATTCGCCACCCGCCTCCAGCGGCCACCGATGTAAACCGGGATCCGGTCGAGAAGAAGATGCGCTTCCGGACTCCTGAAAAGCTGTTGGTTTTACCCCATACACAGAGAGGGAATTATCCGTGCTTGAAGCCTATCGCAATCACGTCGCCGAGCGCGCCGAACAAGGTATCCCACCCAAGCCCCTGAATGCCGAACAAGTTGCCGGCCTGGTGGAACTGCTGAAGAACCCGCCTGCGGGTGAAGAGCAAGAACTGCTCGACCTGATCACTAACCGCGTACCGCCGGGTGTAGACGAAGCGGCTTACGTAAAAGCCGGCTTCCTCACTGCCATCGTGAAAGGCGAAGCAGAATCCCCGCTGATCGACCGCAAACACGCCACCAAACTGCTGGGCATGATGCTCGGCGGCTACAACATTTCCACCCTGGTTGAACTGCTGGACGACAAAGACCTGGCCGAACTGGCCGGTGAGCAGCTGAAAGACACCCTGCTGATGTTCGACGCCTTCCACGATGTGGAAGAAAAAGCCAAAGCGGGTAACGAAGTCGCCAAAGGCGTTATCCAGTCCTGGGCTGACGGCGAGTGGTTCACCAAACGCAACAAAGTCGCCGAGAGCATCAAGGTTGCCGTATTCAAGGTAACCGGCGAAACCAACACCGACGACCTGTCCCCGGCTCCGGACGCCTGGTCCCGCCCGGACATCCCTCTGCACGCGCGCGCCATGTACAAAATGACCCGCGACGGCCTGACCCCGGAAGAACACGGCGTTACCGGTCCGATGCAGCAAATCGAAGAAATCCAGGCCAAAGGCGTGCCGGTTGCCTTCGTGGGTGACGTAGTCGGCACCGGCTCTTCCCGTAAGTCCGCCACCAACTCCGTACTGTGGTTCTTCGGCGACGACCTGCCGGGCGTACCAAACAAGAAAGGCGGCGGTATCTGTATCGGCGGTAAAGTAGCCCCGATCTTCTACAACACCATGGAAGACGCCGGCGCACTGGTATTCGAAGCCCCGGTTGACGAACTGAACATGGGCGACGTGATCGAGATCCGCCCGTACGAAGGCAAAATCCTGGCTGAAGACGGCAAAGTCCTGTCTGAGTTCGAACTGAAGTCCGACGTACTGCTGGACGAAGTTCAGGCCGGTGGGCGTATCAACCTGATCATCGGTCGCGGTCTGACCACCAAGGCCCGTGAATCCCTGGGCCTGCCAGTTTCCGACCTGTTCCGCAAGCCGGAGCAACCGGTCGATACCGGTAAAGGCTACACCCTGGCCCAGAAAATGGTTGGCAAGGCCTGTGGCGTTGAAGGTATCCGTCCGGGCACCTACTGCGAGCCCAAGATGACCACCGTTGGCTCCCAGGACACCACCGGCCCGATGACCCGTGACGAACTGAAAGACCTGGCGTGCCTGGGCTTCTCCGCGGATCTCACCATGCAGTCCTTCTGTCACACCGCGGCCTACCCGAAGCCGGTGGACATCGACACCCAGCACACCCTGCCCGACTTCATCATGAACCGCGGCGGTGTTTCCCTGCGTCCAGGTGACGGCATCATCCACAGCTGGCTGAACCGCATGCTGCTGCCGGACACCGTCGGTACCGGTGGTGACTCCCACACCCGCTTCCCGATGGGCATCTCCTTCCCTGCCGGTTCTGGCCTGGTTGCCTTCGCCGCTGCCACCGGCGTTATGCCGCTGGACATGCCGGAATCCGTACTGGTGCGCTTCAAGGGTGAACTGCAGCCGGGTATCACCCTGCGTGACCTGGTACATGCAATCCCCTACTACGCCATCCAGCAGGGTCTGCTGACCGTCGAGAAGAAAGGCAAGAAGAACATCTTCTCCGGCCGCATCCTCGAGATCGAAGGCCTGGATCACCTGACCGTAGAGCAGGCGTTCGAACTGTCTGACGCCTCTGCTGAGCGTTCTGCTGCCGGCTGTACCATCAAACTGCCGGAAGAAGCCATCGCCGAATACCTGCGCTCCAACATCACCCTGCTGCGCTGGATGATCGCCGAAGGTTACGGCTCCAAGCGCACCCTGGAGCGTCGTGCACGCGCCATGGAAGAGTGGCTGGCCAACCCGGAACTGATGAGTGCCGACGCCGATGCGGAGTACGCCGCAGTGATCGAAATCGACCTGGCGGAAGTACAAGAACCGATCGTTTGCGCACCGAACGACCCGGACGACGCCCGCCTGCTGTCCTCGGTTGCTGGCGACAAGGTAGACGAAGTATTCATCGGCTCCTGCATGACCAACATCGGCCACTTCCGTGCCGCGGGTAAACTGCTGCAGCAGCACAAAGGTGGCATCTCCACCCGTATGTGGATCTCTCCGCCCACCAAGATGGACGAGCACCAGTTGATGGAAGAAGGCTACTACAACATCTACGGCTCTGCCGGTGCGCGCACCGAGATGCCGGGATGCTCCCTGTGCATGGGTAACCAGGCACGTGTAGCCCCGAACAGCACCGTACTGTCCACCTCCACCCGTAACTTCCCGAACCGCCTGGGCGACGGTGCCAACGTGTACCTGACCTCTGCGGAACTGGCATCCGTGGGTGCGATCCTCGGTAAACTGCCGACTCCCGCGGAATACCAGGAATTCGCCAAGAATCTGGACGCCATGTCTGCGGAAATCTACCGCTACCTGAACTTCGACCAGATTGAGGAATTCCAGAAATCTGCCGAAGAAGGCAAGCGCATCGCCGCTACCGAGATTCAGGATGTTGCTGTTTAAGTAGCAACTGAATGCCCAAAGAAAAAGCCCCGCTCGTGAGAGCGGGGCTTTTTTATTTCAAGTGGTTTGAATTTGTGTATCGCAACTTAAGCGCGCTACACGAATCCCAACTCTATTGCTTCAGCGTCGTGAAAGCGTTGAACCGCGGGAGTCAAGTGAAGCCAGAATACGCTTCATTTCATCCGCCTCATCTATGGCTCTTTTGGCCTTGGCTGCTGCCATTGCCGCCTTCTCGGCTTCGATACCCGCTTTGATCGCACGTTCACGCGCGGCGCTACCGGTCCGACCGGTCGCGATTTTTTCTTTGACAGGCTTTACCGTACGCTTGGCTTTGGGGCTTGCAGTTACAGCACTAACAGGCGCAGCGCCGACGCCGGGACGGGGCTTCGGCTTGGGTTTGCTCAGAGACGCTTTGGTCGCACCGGGTAACACCGTGGTGATTCCCGCAAGACTTTTCGCGTTATAGGTGTCCAGCGCTTCCTCCACCTGCTCCTGTAGCTCCTGGCGATCCTCGGCTACGGCAAACAGGCTTACAGAATAACAATCCGGGCCGAAAACCTTCAGCTCCCGATAAAATGGATGATCAATCCCCAGCGGCAGAGCGTCCTGAAACTGTTTAAAGCGGGCTTCCGGCGATACGCCTTCACGGGCGGTGCCCACCCAAACATCATCGGTCACTTCATTGGTAAGGGTAAATACGATCATAGAACCTCAGTCAACGTCATAGAGATCAAAAGTGAGTTGCCAGTCCACATTTATCTGAATGGCCAAAAGGCCGGGCATTCTAATGATTTAAAAATAAATGTGCAGACTTGACTTGAAGAGCACGGCCAATAGATCTCCACCCCCAAATAAATCACTGAAAAACCGGTGTTCCCCGGTATTTTTTAGCCCAGCATGGCAACTCCTCTGAGAAATTTTGCGGATTTTCTGCCCACCTCGTGATCACGGGAAACACATCGATCAGCTTGCCGACATCTTTAGATGACAACGCATTTTGAATAACAATAATTACTACTCGTTGATGTAGCCCAGCGCACGCAGATGTCATAATTCCCACGCACACACAACCGGCTGGGAAACGATGCCTTGCAATCGCAATACTTCGGAAAGGATTGGTAGCGATAACCCCAAACTAGTTCTCTACCTGCCCCACAAGCCCCAGGCTTATGCGCAGCTACAGAAAGACGCTGACGCAGGGGTTCTCCTTGAGCAAAACTCCAATCACTGGCGGAAAATCGTCACATTGCTGGCGAAGATCGCTAGCCCAGTCGAAACGGACTGGCGCCACTTCAGAGATACAGCGCTATTTGCCGAGACGGCCATCTGCTTCACGCCAGAGCTCATTGGGGGAACCTCATGGCACTGGATTGGGGGCAAGGACAATTTGCATCGATTCGAGCACCTGGTTCACCGGGCACGCCCTTTCGCTGATTGCGACACCGTCCTGATTGACCCGGAAACCTGCCTGCTGATCACACCCTACCCCGACTATCGCCAGCTGACGAACGCGATGGTCGGCGCTATTCGCTCGGAGCTGAGCCGTCTGAGCTTCTACCGCACCTGAGCCGGCCATGACTTGTGCGCCTGGGGTTCTAGTTGTCGGTTCTAATTGTCTATGGCTGGCACCAGAAGTACCGCCTCCCGAATACCCTGATATTCCCCCTTGCCACTACATGCATATACATGTTAAAAATCTCCGCATGAGCAATTCAATCCAAACAGAGACAACCGGCAAGCTTGGGAATGCAGTGACCAAACCTGTCGTAGAGCCATGCCTGGCCCTGAGCCTGCGTAAAGCCAATCGGGTCCTGACCCAGATCTACGACCAGGACATGGCCGCCAATGGCATCAAGATCACCCAATTTGCGATTCTGCGTGCTGTTTACTATTTGGGAGAAACCACTAACCGCAAACTGCAGGAAGTGCTGGTTCTGGATCAGACCACCCTATCGCGAAACCTGAAACCACTGCTAAGAGACGCGTATCTGGAAGCGCACCCGGGCCAGGATCGGCGGGAAAAATATCTGCGACTGAGCAAAGAGGGTAAACGACTCTTCCTGCAGTCTGAAAAAGACTGGCAGCGCACCCAGGACAACTTGAAAGCGCTGCTTGGAGAAAAATTGACAGAAAGATTACTGTCGGTCGGACAAGCCGTGGTTGATCTGAAGGACTCGGCAACCTGAACAAAACCACCCCTTTTTAACCGTGACGCAATGTCAAAATTCCACAACCACCCCGAAAAACATGCATATGCATCTGCAGAAGAGCAGCTTGAATCAAGGAGAGATGATGAAAAGTGCACCACCCACAAGTAAATTACCATCGACACAATCTGGTAGCGAAGCGCAAGTTCCTATCCAGATATTTTCGCACCCAATGGTGCACAATCCGATAAAGCTGCAGCTGGTAATGCGCTACATGGCGAAAGAGTCCCCAGCAATCGCAGAACAGCTTGCACAAATCCAGATCAATACCGTAGCGCTGGAACAGATGGCGCAGCGACAACCGGATTTCTTAGCGATAAATCCAAATGGGCTGCTCCCGGCATTAGTGCATGGGGAGCAGAAACTTTGGGAATCCAATGCCATCGCCCAGTATCTGGCCAACATCTTTGGTTCTCGCCTGTGGCCCGGTACCCCATGGCAGCAGGCCAGCACCTTGCGCTGGCTCCAATGGGAGGCTAGTCGCTGGAGTGCCGTTGCGGGCCCCATTGTGTTCTACCAGGTGTACCTCCCCTTCTGGGGTAACCCGGGAAACCGGGACAGAGCTGAAGAGGCAGTCAAAAAACTTGCTCCATTAGCCGCGGTGCTGGACCAGCAACTTCAACTTTCCCCCTGCATTGACGGCGACAATTACACGCTGGCAGACCTCTGTATAGCGGCTCCGATGATGCATTTCGAGACCGCCGAAATAGACCTGACCCCCTATCCCGATCTAAACGATTGGTACCAGCACATTAGTGAACAAACCTGGTGGCAGGAAGTGAAAACAGAGGTTCTGGCATTCATGCAATCTGCAGCCACCGTTTGACGGCGTACACGAACAAATACATGTATATACATACCTAAACTCAAGGAAGGAGTGTCAAATGACGCATCCAAACAGTGCGGTTACCGCCTATTTCCGGTTCGTCCGCCGCTACCCAAAAACCCTGGTGCTAATTAGCCTTGTAGCGCTAATTGCCCTTTGCTCGTCTCTGCCACAACTGACCAAAGACACCCGCGGCGATGCATTTATGGACCCCGGCAATCCCGCGTTGATCTATCGAGACAAGGTGAAGCAGCAGTTTGGTCTTTCCGATCCTTATGTCATCGCCGTGATCACCGAGCAGGATCACGGCGTTTACGCACCCCCAGTCCTCGAACTGGTGGAGTGGCTTTCGGACAAAAGCCGGGAGCTGGAAAATATTGACCCCGACCGTGTTGTGAGCCTCGCTACCGAGAACAATATTCAGGGCAGTACTTCCGGTATGGAAGTAACCCCCTTCTTTGACCCGCGACCGACAACGAAGGAACAAAGCGATCGCCTGCGTCAGGCCATCGAGGATTTCCCCCTATATCAGGGCAAGCTCGTCTCGCGGGATGGCCGTGCCACGCTGATTATTGCGGAAATGCTCGATGAGGATCAGGCGGAGGCCACCTATACCCGACTGCAAAAACTCATCGAGCAGGCCCCTCACGTGGACGGTGTTACCCTGCATCTTGCTGGAGAAGGAGCAGTAGCGGGGTTCCTCGGCAGTTACATCGACAGTGATGCCGGACGTCTCAATCCCATTGCCGGACTTATCATCACGCTTATCATCGCTCTCGCCTTCCGGCGGCTGGCACCGGCGTTACTGGCAAACGTCATTATCGCCGCATCCGTTCTCACCACCTTGAGCATTATGGCCGTCAGCAAGACCCCCTTCTATGTCATCACCAATGCGCTACCGGTGATATTGATTGGAATTTCCGTAGCCGACGCCATCCATATATTCAGTCGCTATTACGAGTTACAGCTCGACAAACCCGAAACGGCACGCAGCGAACTGGTCATTGAGACTATGTTGGATATGTGGCGACCGATAACCCTGACGACCCTCACCACCATTGCTGGCTTTGTCGGGCTGTATTTCGCTTCCAATATGCCGCCATTCAAATATATGGGGCTATTCACCGCGCTTGGCGTAACCATCGCGTGGCTGTTTTCCATGTTATTCCTGCCTGCTGCACTGACCTGGTTGCAGCCAAAAGTGAGCGCAGGTTTTCTTCACAGCCGACATCGGAGAAATGAGCTTTTTGCCTCAATGATGCAGAAGCTGGGCGGGCTGGGTATCCGCCACCCTGGCTTGACCCTGGGCACGGGAGTTGCGATGGCACTGACAGGATTTATCGCCGCCAGCCAGTTAAAGGTCGACGAAGATCGTATCGAAACCTTCCACCACAGCGAACCCATTTATCAGGCGGATCGAGCGATCAACACGTATTTCGATGGCAGCAACAACCTCGACATTGTGATCGAAACCGATAGCAATGAGGGGCTTTTTGCACCGGAAGTTCTACAGAAAATGCAGGCATTGCAGACATACGCGCTGAGCCTCCCACACGTCAATAACGCGACCTCCATCGTGGATTACCTGAAACAGATGAACCGGGTATTGCAAGATGGACAGCGCGATGCTTACCGGCTGCCTGAAACCCGTGAAGCGGTCGCTCAGTATTTTTTACTGTACTCCGCCTCCAGCGATCCCACGGATTTTGAGGAGGAAGTGGACTACGATTACCGGCAGGCCAATATTCGCCTTCTACTTGATAGTGCGGCCTACCGCCACACAAGGCCTGTGGTTGAAAGTTTGCAACGCTTCATTGAGCAAAACTTCAACGAGCCGGGACTTAGTGCCACACTCAGTGGGCGGGTAACGGTAAATTACCACTGGATTCGCGGCATCGGCGATACCCACTTTTACAGCCTGCTGATTGCTCTGGTACTGGTATGGTTGGTCGCGGCCCTGCTGTTCCGGTCTGCGCTGGCCGGAGTTTACGCCCTGCTTCCGGTATGCGCTTCCATCCTGTTGATTTACTCCACCATGGCCATGACCGGGATTTCACTGGGTATCGGTACATCCATGTTTGCCAGCGTCGCCATTGGTCTGGGGGTTGATTTCGCCATCCATACCCTCGACCGGATCAAGAGTCGACTGCAAATACTGGCCACTACACAGCACACAATAACTGCAGACGAATTGGATCGGGAGCTACTGGCCATATTCCCGACGACGGGTCGAGCACTGCTGTTCAATTTCCTCGCCATTGCCTGCGGTTTTGGCGTGCTCATGTCCAGCAAAGTAGTGCCGCTCAACAACTTTGGCACCATTGTCGCGCTGGCGGTGACGACCAGTTTTATCGCCAGTGTCATGTTGCTGCCGGCAATGATCAAACTGTTCAGACCCCGCTTCGCCCTGGGCTCGCTCTCAATAGCCGAGCATTCTGGTTATGGTGCCAAGGCCACAGCGAACCCTGCAGACATGGGCCGGCTTTTGAGCGTGCTATTCGGCGCACTGGTACTCAGTGGCGGCCTCTCCATTGCCTCTCCGAACGCCGTTGCAGAAATCTCCTTGGAAAATAGCTGGCCAGATACCCAATGGATCGTGGATCAGGTAAACGGTCGGGATGACGGCGAGCAGGTAAGCCGCACCCTCACCATGACGTTGACCGATCGCAATGGAAAGCAACGGGTACGAGAGACACGGGGTTTCCGCAAGTACTATGACAAGGAAAAGCGCTCGGTGCTGTTTTACACCAGCCCCAGCATCGTCAAAGACACGGCGTTTCTTACCTATGACTATCCCCAGGCAGAGAATCGCGACGATGACCAATGGCTGTACCTGCCGGCACTGCGCAAAGTGCGAAGGATTTCTGCCTCCGACCGTGGCGATCACTTTCTCGGTACCGACTTCACCTATGAGGACATAAAAAAGGAGGGGCGGATGGAACCCGCAGATTTCGCCTACAAGGTCGTAGGGAAGGAAACCGCCAACAACCGCGATCTCTTCCATATGGAGGGCGTACCGCATACCCAGTCGATCGCCGAGGAACTGGGTTACGGCCGCACGGAGCTCTGGGTAGACAGCCAGTGGTGGATTGTGGTCAAAGCGCAATTCTGGGATATACGTGGCAACCTGCTGAAATCCCTGCAAGTAAAAGACATTCGCCCCGTCGACGGCATCCTTACCCGTCATACCATGATTATGGACAACCACAAGACCGGCCATCGAAGTGAATTCGTGTTCAGCGATGTAGACTACCTGACTCCCGTCGACGACAGTCTGTTCCGTCAGCGGAGTCTGGGGCGGGGATTCTGACCATGCCCTGTACGCCACAACCGCACCAGTGCTTTCATTCTTCACTCCTCGCAGGCGGGCTCATCCTGAGCTCGCCGATACTCGCCGAAACCGGTGCGCTCGAAAACCTGTCCGGCCAATGGCAACTGGAGTGGGCGGGTAATAAGCAACACAGCCAAAAGCTGGAAGGACAGCTGCAACTGGAGTGGGAGCACCGTTTCAACCGGGGAGTCCTGGACAATACCGCTGTCACAGCCATCGGCCGCCTGCGGTTGGATGCAGAAGATCATCTGTCACTGGATGCCGAAAGTCCGAACTTCAGCCCCGCAAGCAAACCGCTCACCAAGACCGCGCATCGACAACTGGAACTGCGGGAACTGTATCTTGATACCGAGTGGTTTGGCTTGTACTGGCGACTCGGCAAGCAGCAGGTGGTTTGGGGACAGGCCGATGGGCTGAAGGTTCTCGACGTAGTGACGCCACAGAGTTACCGGGAATTCATCCTTGACGAATTCGACGATTCCCGTATCTCTCTATGGATGATCAACGTGGAACGGGAAATCACCGAAAACGCCAGCCTGCAATTTCTATGGATTCCGGACACCACTTATCACGAACTCGCTGAACCCGGTACGATCTACCAAATTACAAGCCCACTCCGCACCCCCTCCCCCCTCAGCGTACAACAGCACGTAGGCACTATCGTCAGCTACCCGGCCGACAAACCAGAGCATTGGCTACAGGACAGCGATGCAGGCTTGCGCTATACGCAATTCTGGCGCGGCTGGGACATTTCCCTGAATTATCTCTACCACTACCGTGACTTTTACGTGCCCTATCACTCTCTGTCACAACCGACCTCAGAAACAGGCGCTACACTATCTATTTTTCCTCAGTACGAACGCGCGCACCTGCTTGGAGGAACCGCCAGCAACGCCTTCGGCAACCTCACATTGCGTACGGAAATCGGCTGGTACAATCACAGTTACCAGATTGCGGCCTATCGCAATGACAACCCGGGGGAAGACAATCAGGGAATTGAAGAGAGTCCGGAACTGAGTTCCGTCATCGGTCTGGACTGGCAGGGATTTAGCGATTCCCTGATCAGCCTGCAGTGGTTCCAGAGCTTGATGACGGACTACCACCCTGGAATGATCCGCGATCGCAGCGAACAGACGCTGAGCGTTCTATTGGAGCGTCAATACGCCCAATCCACCTGGACCTTCAGCCTGCAAGGGCTCTACTCCCTCAATCGCAACGATCAACTGTGGCGCCCCAGGATCAGCTATCTCTGGCTAAGTGATCTGGAAGTCTGGATTGGCGGGGAAATATTTGATGGCACACCTGAGGGGCTGTATGGCCAGTTCGACGGCAACGATCGATTCACCATAGGTTTTGAATGGGGGATTTGAATGGAGAAATTAGCCGGAAATCCACACAGTAGATAAAATCGCTCCCGTGAACCGCCGTAAACCGGTTCCATGGGAGCGCTCTCAAGCCAAAGGATTCCCGTGCTCAGGAGCGCACAGCCGCTCAAAAGGTATACGTCAACGCAGCAAAGCTTTTGAATACGTAACCATCGTCGACAATTGGACTTGCCTTGATCTCATCGCCCAGATATTCCGCACTCACATTGAGTACCATGCGCCAGTGCTCAGTAATCTCGAACATCCCCCCAATACCAACATCTACGGTCACTGTACTACCCACATCGTAGGCCGGCCTTACCGCAGTGGCCGCCCAGCCCGGAACGCCGAAGTCGTAATTTGCCAGCCCCCTACTCAGCCAGTTCACACCAATTGATGGTCCCCAGCTGAGATTGCCGGTTTGAAATCCTTTGGACAGGCTGAGCTGCGCCTCGCCCCCGCCGATTCGGTCGAGTACGTCGTGTTGATAGCGAAAATCCACATCGAAACGATTGGGGCCGTCATAGACCAGACCAACACCCGCCATCAGGGTATTCTCCCGGTCTCCCAGGCCCATGAGTATCGGGCTATCAACTTCCTCATAGGCGCCCACCCGATAACTGGCATTGACCGCGAGCCGAAACCGATCACTCCCCAGTAGTCCATAGCGCAGGCTCGGCCCGACCCACTGCAGGCGCTCGCCAAAGTAGGTAATTGCCGGAATCACCTGCACCACACTGCTGTCGGAGCCCACATAAGGACTGCTGCGCCCGATAACGCCGATCCCCAGGCCCCACTGCCCGGACTCGCCAAGCACGTCATACAGCTCGATATCGACACGGTGCACGCCATCTTCTGACACTGCAAAACTTGCCCGCTGGAAACTCGGCGGCCCCTTGGGACGATAGTTGTTCGACAGACCGATAGGCTCCTTTGGAATCCCGATAAACGTTCTATCGAGCGCGCGATTCTCGTTTTCATCGACGTAGACAAGCAGTGCTATATCCCCGGCGGGAATGCGGTCCAACCGATATACGCCATTCGAACTTACCGCCAAACGGGTCTCTACCATTGGACTGCGAAAATCACCAAACGCATCGGGATTATCGTAAACCTGAAAAACCAGCACCCCTCTCAAGGGAGAATTCTTCAGTTGTACCTCCAGTTCGGCGCCCGATACGCGGGCGATGCAAAGCAGCGCAACAACAATACCCACGGCACATTTCACAACACTCATCGGGACTTTCACTTTTTTAGCAATACAGTTCTCCTACACTACGCAAAATTTCTCCGTTGGATCACCCCAAATTTCAAGTTCCCCTAAAACAAAACGGGCAGCCAGATGGCTGCCCGTTTTCGTTATCAACGTGAAAATCCGCGTGGTGCCGTTCAGTTAACCCGCCCCAGGTTCATCACCTTATTCCAGGCATTCACGAAATCATTGACAAATGCCTGTCCGGAATCGTCCATCGCGTAGTACTCAGCAACAGCCCTCAATTCAGAATTGGAACCAAAGATTAGGTCTACCGGTGTGGCAGTCCACTTGACCTTGCCGGATTTTCGGTCTTTCCCTTCATAAATGCCCTCGCCCTTAGACGATTTCGCCCACTCGTTATCCATACTCAGGAGATTGACAAAAAAGTCGTTGGTCAGGGTTCCCGGCTTGTCGGTGAACACACCGTGCTTTGAATTCCCGGAGTTCGCCCCCAGTGCGCGCATCCCACCGATAAGCACCGTCATTTCAGGCACGGTAAGCGTCAACAGATCAGCGCGATCCACCAGCATTTTGGCCGGCGGGACAGAGTTGTCCTTGCCGTAGTAATTGCGGAAGCCATCTGCTCTCGGCTCAAGCCAGCCAAACGATTCTACATCGGTCATTTCCGCGGTGGCGTCTGTGCGGCCCGGCTTGAATGGGACATGGATGTTTTTCCCGGCCTTCTTGGCCGCCTGCTCGATGGCCGCATTACCTGCCACAACAATCGTGTCTGCGAGAGAGACCTGCTTGCCGCCACCAAGCGACTTATTAAAGTCCTGCTGAATGGCTTGCAGCTTACCCAGCACTTTTGTCAGCTCCTGAGGGTCATTTACCGGCCAGTCTTTCTGTGGCTCCAGCCGAATGCGCGCGCCATTCGCACCGCCGCGCATATCGGAACCGCGGAAAGTTGAGGCCGAAGCCCAGGCCGTCCGCACAAGCTCAGGAACCGTCAATCCGGAGGCGAGAATTTTGCCTTTCAGGGCTAAAACGTCACGCTCATCCACCATCTTGTAATCGGCTGCCGGAACAGGGTCTTGCCACAGCAGATCTTCTTTCGGTATCTCCGGCCCCAGATAACGAGCTTTGGGCCCCATATCCCGGTGAGTGAGTTTGAACCAGGCCCTTGCGAAGGCATCTTCCAGTTCCTTCGGGTTGTCCTTGAAGCGCTCAGAAATCTTGCGGTAGGCAGGGTCTTCCTTTAAGGACAAGTCCGTCGTCAGCATGATCGGGGCATGCCGTTTATCCTTGAGATGCGCATCCGGTACCATATTGGCGGCATTGGGGTCTGTGGGTATCCAGACGGTGCCACCGCCAGGTCCCTTGCTTTTCGTCCACTCGAATCGGTATAGATTGTCCAGGAAGTTGTGGCTCCACTGCGCCGGCGTGATCGTCCAGGCGCCTTCGAGACCGCTGGTGAAGGTATCCTCAGCGTTCCCCTTGCCACATTTGTTTTTCCAGCCGAAGTCCTGCTGCTCGATCGGGGCGGCGGCCGGCTCTTTACCGACACAGTCCGCCTTAACCGCGCCGTGGGTCTTACCGAACGCGTGTCCCCCGGCAATCAACGCGACGGTCTCCTCGTCGTTCATGGCCATACGACCGAACGAGAGGCGAATTTTTTCTGCTGCCAATTTGGGATCGAGACTATGCCCGGGTCCTTCCGGGTTTACATAGATCAGGCCCATTACGGTGGCGGCCAGTTGGCGGTCGAGATTTTTGCCCTTAAAGCGCTTTTCATAGTCCAGCATCTGGGTTTCCGGCCCCCAGTAGACCAGTTCCGGCTCCCAGTCATCTTGCCGGCCTCCCGCAAAGCCAAAGGTCTTGAAGCCCATGGTTTCCAGAGACACGTTGCCGGTAAGTATCATCAGATCTGCCCAGGAGATCGCCTTGCCGTACTTCTGCTTGATAGGCCACAGCAGTCGACGCGCCTTGTCCAGGCTGACGTTATCCGGCCAGCTGTTAAGTGGATCAAAACGCTGCTGGCCGCCACCCGCACCGCCGCGGCCATCACCAACCCGGTATGTACCCGCGGCATGCCACGCCATCCGAATCATCAGCGGACCGTAATTTCCATAATCCGCAGGCCACCAATCCTGCGATGTCTTCAGTACCTGCGCGATGTCTTTTTTTACCGCATTGAGATCGAGGCTGTTAAACGCTTTCGCGTAATCGAAGTCATCACCCATTGGATTCGAGGATTTAGCGTGGTCCCTCAGGGGTGAAAGGTCCAGTTGATCCGGCCACCAGAACTGATTCGACTTGGGTTCGCCAGGCTGGGGAGCCCCGTCCATGGGTTTATCCTGTGCCTGGATTGACACACTGGCGGAAAGGGCCGCCGCCGTTATTGCGATGGCGGCGCATAGTGGTATCGCTTTTTTGCTCATTATCGTGCCTCCTGCGAGAAAACCGCTCGGTAGTAATTGGTAATAGCTGGTTCTGAATATAGGCACTGAACAGGCATTCGTTATTGCAACAGAAATCATTCCACGCCAACAGATGGGTTACATGTGGAAAAATTCCCTAAGGCGACAGCCAGCGGCAATTGCGCAATTCCATCGATAAAACTAACCAATAAACCCGATTGTTTTCCTTATTCGATTCCACCTGCGCAGCCACCTGCCGCGATCGTCACAGCCAGAAGTTCGATTACTACAATTGCGACATACATTCTGCAATCTTCCGTCATGTGGTCACCCAAGTTACTCATTTCAGTCCTGCTGGCCGGCGTCGTTACGACCGAGGTTTATGCCGCCGATCAGTCCACGGCAACGATGCCCATCGTCGTCGAGGCCGTGGTCGCACGAAAGCAACCTGTAATTGAGGAGGTACCGGTGACCGGAACCATCAATACCCTGCGCCAGGCAATGCTTTCCGCAGAAGTAGCAGGCCTGATACAGAGTATCCATGTAGATATTGGCCATCGAGTGCAAAAAGGAGACCTGTTGTTACAGCTCGACCCCGAGCTCAGCAGTATCAGCCGAGACACTGCGCTGGCAGAAGTAATCCGAGTGCGGGAGACACTGAACGAAAGTCGCAGACGCCTGAACGAACTTCAGAGACTGGTACCGGACAAACATGTGGCAGAAACGGTGGTGGAAAGTCTCAGCTCTGAAGTCCGCGAACGCAGTGCCCAGCTGCAAGCCGTAGAAGTAGAATCTGAGCGTCTAACAGCCTTGCTCCGCCGCCATCGGGTTTCCGCCCCGTTTGCCGGTATCATCAGCCTGCGAGAGGTGGAGGTGGGTGAATGGGTCGAGCCCGGCACTGCGCTGTTCGAGCTGGTCGATACAGATTCACTGCGGGCAGACTTTCAAGTACCGCAGCAGTATTTTCCCCGTATCCAGCCCCGGACTCGAATTCAGGTCACGCTCGACAGTGGGCACTCCATCAATACCCGGGTGGAACACAAGATCCCGGTCAGCCGCAGCGACAGTCGCACCTTTCTTCTACGCACCACTATTGAAGCGCCCGAACCTGTGCCGAAAAAGAGTACACCCCAGTTGATAACCGGTATGTCCACCTCCGCTGTATTGCAAATGACAAGTGGTAGACAGGGCATCGCCGTGCCTCGCGATGCGGTGCTGCGCTATCCCGATGGACGCATCACCGTGTGGATCGCCGCACCTGGCAGCGAATGGGACAAGATCACTGAAGTTAGTGAGCAGCAGGTAACCACCGGTATCAGTTTCAATGGCATGATCGAAATCAAATCCGGAATGGAAGCCGGCCAACGTGTGGTGGTGCGCGGTAATGAGAGCCTGCAGCCGGGGCAAAAAGTCATTTTAAAACCGGCGACAATGGCGTTGGGCGATGCGGAAGGCGACTAATGTTCGACAAGATCGTCAAGAACGGCATTCTCGTTACGGTGACGGTATTAATTATCGCGATCCTCGGTCTGGTGGCAGCCTTCCGCATCCCGGTGCAGATGATTCCCGATCTCGAGGTGCGCACTATTTCCATTCGTACCAGCTGGCCCGGCGCTACACCACAGGACATCGAAAAGGAAATCCTGATCGAGCAGGAGGAATACCTGCGCAATATTCCGTACCTGCAGAAGCTTCAATCCACCGCTGATCTCGGCTCCGCAGAAATCGAGCTGGAATTTCCTTTCGGCGTAGACATTCTCGAGACCCAGATCCGCGTCAATAATGCCCTCACTCAGGTGCCCTCCTATCCGGAGAATGTGGATGAGCCACGGGTATACGCCACCTCATTTTCGTCCAACGCCTTCATGTACTATCGCGTATCGCCCCTTCCCGGCAATCCCCGCGGGCTGGACATGGATATGCTGCGGGATTACGTGGAAGACCATGTGCGCCCGCATATGTCCGGTGTGCCAGGCGTGGCGCAGGTGGACGTGGGCGGCGGTGCCGAGCGCCAGATCCAGATCCGTCTCAAGCCAGAGCTTCTGGCAGAGCACAGCCTCACCCTTGCGGAAGTGCGTACGAGCATCAGCGCGCGCAACCGGGATATTTCCGGCGGCGAGGTGGAGAGCGGTAAACGCCGCTATCTGCTGCGCACATTGGGGCGATTCAAAAACCTGGAAGAACTGCGCGCACTGATCTTGCGACGGGATGGCGACGGTATCGTACGCCTCGGCGATGTCGCCGAAATCAAACTCGATCACTTCAAGCTCCGCAGTAGTGCTTACGTGAACGGAGTACCGGTCATCTTCCTGTCTATTCGCCGGGAAAGCGGCTCCAATGTCATCGACATCAAGCGGTCGATGGTAATGGAGGTGGAACGGATAAATCAGGAGCTGCTGGAAGCCCAAGGTTTGAAGATGGTGCTCACCGCCGACGACGTGGGTTACGTGGAAGCGTCCATTTTCAACGTGTGGAAGAATCTCGCTCTGGGCGCACTGCTCGCCACCGGCATCATGTACTGGTTCTTGCGCTCGTTTCGGGCAACGGCACTGGGCGTGGTGGGTATTCCTATCTGTACCATTGCCGCATTTATCGGCCTGCTGCTCGCCGGGCGTACCATCAATGTCATTTCTCTCGCCGGTGTGGCCTTCGCCATCGGCATGACACTCGACAACAGTATTGTGGTGCTGGAAAGTATCGAGCTGGAACGCCGCCGCGGCCTCAACCGGTTGGATGCCGCCATTAGCGGAGTGAAAAAAGTGTGGCCTGCTGTACTGGCTTCAACGCTCACGACAGTGATGGTGTTTCTACCCGTGGTATTTATTGCCGAGGAAGCCGGGCAACTGTATTCGGACATCGCCATTGCCATTTCCGCGTCCATTCTGGTATCAATGCTGGTGGCAATCACTGTTATCCCCACCGCCAGCGCACGCCTCAAATTTGAAGGCACCAGCGCAGATAATATCGAAAACAGCAAGCTGCGCCACGCGGTGATCGACCGGATACACTGGCTGTTGGCCTCTCACACAAGACGTATTTGCTGCATTGGCATCACCGTCGCCACCAGCCTCGCCATCGCCCTGCTGCTGACGCCGCCGGCAGAGTATCTGCCGGAGGGCGAGGAGGCAAAAACCTTCGCTAGCATGAACGCGCCACCCGGCTACAACCTCGCCACCATGAGGGAGATTGGCCTGGAATTACAAGATTACTTTCTGCCATTTTTGGAACTGGATCCCGAGGAATTCGACAGGGGGGACGCCGAGGTACCGGCGATGAAATTTTTTATCATCAACGTATCCCCCCAGAGCCTGCGCATCATTGCCGAAACCAAAGACCCGCGACATATCGACGAACTGATGACGGCCATCGTGCGCAAGTACGAAAGCTACCCGGGCATGCGCGCCTTTGCCACCCGCGGTTCCATTATCAGCAGTAACGACGGCGGCACCCGCAGTGTGAACCTGGACATTTCCGGGTCGAATCTCGCCGATCTGTATCAGGTCGCCCGCACCGCGTACAAACGCGCCCAGGAAATCTTCGACGAGCCAAATATCCAGACCCAACCCGCGAGCCTTTCGCTGGCACAGCCGCTACTGGAAGTAAAACCAAAATGGGAGCGCGCCGCAGAAGTGGGAATGAGTGCCGAAGACATCGGCTTTGCAGTCGCGGCGCTGACAGATGGTGCCTTCGTCGATGAATTTTTCCTGGACGATGACAAAATCGATATCTACCTCTATAACCGTCAGGGCCCGGACGCCACCATCGAGACCCTGCAGAAGATTTTCATCTACACCCCAAGCGGCGCCGTGCAACCGCTCTCGCAGCTGGCGCAGATCAAGGAAACCGTCGATACCGCCACCGTGCGTCGTATTGACGGCCGTCGCACCGTCACTCTGAATATCATTCCGCCCCGTTCGGTGGCCCTGGAAACCGGAGTGGAAAAAGTCCGCACACAATTGGTTCAGCACATGCGTGACAAGGGCGAAGTCCCGCTCGGCGTATCGATGAATATTTCTGGCGCTGCTGACCAGCTGGATGCCACCCGCGCGACCCTCGGCAGCAATTACCTGGTGGCACTTGCCATCATCTATCTACTGATGGTCGCCATCTTCGCACACTGGGGTTACCCACTGCTGATCATGACCACCATTCCATTGGGTATTGCGGGTGGGATTGCCGGTCTGGCGCTGCTCAATCTCGTCGGCGCCATTTTGCGCAGTATGGGTTACCAGGGCATCCACCAGCCATTCGATATGATTTCCATGCTCGGCTTTCTGATTCTGATGGGTACGGTGGTAAACAATCCGATCCTGATCGTGCACCGGGCAATTTCCAACCTGAAGGAAGAAGGCATGCGCGCGGTGGAAGCGGTACAGGAGGCCGTCGACTCCCGACTTCGCCCCATCGCTATCTCCACCATCACCACTATTTGCGGTCTGGCACCGCTGGTGTTTTTGCCCGGCGCGGGCACCGAGCTGTACCGCGGAGTAGGAGTGATTGTGATGGCGGGGATTATCGGTGCCACTATCGTCACGTTGACCATGCTGCCGTCGTTGACCGTGTTCGTGCTGCTCCGCTACCAACGGCATGTCAAAAAGAATGGCGATGAGGAGAAAACGGCAAATCCGGCTTAAGCTGAAGTGAATCCGTAAAAATCCCCCTAGCCATGCCAGAGGAAATACAAAATCTGTCGCAATTGCTCCGGCAATTGGAGCGTCTCGCCATCGGCCGAGAACGAATAACCCTGGATCAGGTACTGGAAGTAACAGGGCAACGCTCGTTTGCCCCATTGCTACTCGTTGCCGGATTAATTCTTTTTTCCCCCCTGTCCGGTATTCCCGGCATGCCTACCTTGATGGGGGTTGTGGTGCTGTTGGTGTCCATACAGATGCTTTTAATGCGAGGTCATCTGTGGCTACCGGCTTGGCTGCTGCGACGCTCCATTTCGCAAAGCAATTTCTATCATGCACTGCACTGGCTAAAGCGCCCCGCCCAAGTCATTGACCACTGGTTACGACCGCGCTTGCCAATGTTTGTATACCGCGGTGGCACTTACCTTATTGCGGTGGTCTGCACGGTTATCGCCCTTGCTCTGCCACTAATGGAAGTTGTCCCTTTCTCCGCAAGCATCGCCGGTATAGCCCTGGCCGCCTTTGGCCTGGCGCTGGTCGCCCACGACGGGCTGCTCGCACTGGTCGCCGCTGTAATCACCGGTCTGGTACCCGGATTGATCGTCAATGCCTTGCTTTAGTGTCGTAAGAGTGTCGCAAGGCGCAAACTGCCCAACCAACAGCGCACAAACTATCAAATATCAACCACTTATAAAGTAAAACAATCAAAACCATAAAAATCAATAATTTTTATCAAATACCGTTAGCTAATAGTATTTATCCCGTACCCGATAACCCACGCCCTGAAACATACGGGGCAAAACTTCTCTCAGGAGATAAGGAAATACCATGGCTAACTACATCAACAGCGAAATCAAACCGTTCAAAGCCAAGGCTTACCAGTCTGGCGATTTCTTTGACGTTTCTGACGCGGACCTGAAAGGCAAGTGGTCTGTGGTCTTCTTCTACCCGGCGGACTTCACTTTTGTATGCCCCACCGAGCTGGGTGACCTGGCGGACAACTACGCCGAGTTCCAGAAGCTGGGCGTTGAAATCTACTCCGTCTCCACCGATACCCATTTCACCCACAAAGCGTGGCACGACACTTCCGAGACCATCGGCAAGATCCAGTTCCCGATGATCGGCGACCCCACCGGCACCATCACCCGCAACTTCGGCGTGATGATCGAGGAAGAAGGCATCGCTGACCGCGGCACCTTCGTGATCGACCCGGAAGGCAAGATCCAGATCGTCGAGATCAACGCTGGCGGCATTGGCCGTGATGCCCAGGACCTGCTGCGCAAGATCAAGGCTGCCCAGTACGTTGCCGCGCACCCGGGTGAAGTTTGCCCGGCCAAGTGGAAAGAAGGTGAAGCGACTCTGGCTCCGTCTCTCGACCTCGTAGGCAAAATCTAAAGCCCGCTAGATACCCGGCAAATTCAAAGTACAGGACTTGCCGGGAAGGTGCTGCTGACGGACACACCTCTGCGAAACCTTCACCGCCATGGATGGCGGTGTAGAGCCCCCAGGGATGGCGGCACGGCGTGTTTCGCAAGGGTGTTCCCGTCGGCAGAGCCGCTACCAAACTTGGAAAAAACCACTAAAGAATTTCAGGACACACCGATGTTGGACGCAAACGTAAAGAAACAACTGGACACCTATCTGCAGAATATCGTCACTCCGATCGAGATCCGTGTGTCCGCCGACAGCAGCCCCAAGGCTGTTGAGCTGAACAACCTGGCCGGCGAAATCGCTGACCTCTCCAGCAAGATCGAATTGAAGCAGGAAAGCCGCAAGCGCACCCCGAGCATGGCTATTGCGCCCGCCGGAGAAATCCCGCGTGTCAGCTTCGCAGGCATTCCCATGGGACACGAATTCACCTCTCTGGTGCTCGCACTGCTGCAAGCCGGCGGCCACCCGTCCAAAGCGGACCCGGAACTGCAAGAGCAGATCCGCAACATCCAGGGTGAATTCCACTTTGAAACCTATATCTCGCTGTCCTGCCAGAACTGCCCGGACGTAGTTCAGGCCCTCAACCTGATGGCGAAACTGAACCCGAATATCACCCACGAAATGATCGACGGCGCCCTGTTCCAGGAAGAGGTCGACGAGCGCCAGATCATGGCGGTACCGGCGGTCTACCTGAACGGCGAGCATTTCGGCCAGGGCCGTATGGGCCTGGAAGAAATCGTGGCCAAAATCGACACTGGTGCCGAGGCGCGCAAGGCGGAAGAGCTGAACGAGCGTGAGCCCTACGACGTCCTCGTGGTCGGCGGTGGCCCGGCTGGCGCCGCGGCGGCTATTTATGCTGCACGCAAAGGCATCCGTACCGGTCTCGTCGCCGAGCGCTTCGGCGGTCAGGTAATGGATACCGTGGGTATCGAAAACTTCATCTCGGTGCCCTATACCGAAGGCCCGAAACTGGCGGCGAGCCTTGAGCAACATGTAAAAGAATACGGAGTCGACATCATTACCGGTCAGCGCGCTGCAGAGCTGAAGCGCAACAAACTGATCGAGTTACAGCTGCAGAGTGGCGCCACCCTCGCCAGTAAATCCGTGGTACTCGCCACCGGCGCCCGCTGGCGTGAACTGGGTGTGCCCGGTGAGGCCGAATACCGTACCAAGGGCGTGGCCTATTGCCCGCACTGTGATGGCCCCTTTTTCAAGGGTAAGCACGTAGCCGTGATTGGTGGCGGTAACTCCGGTATCGAAGCGGCAATTGACCTCGCCGGTATCGTAAAGCACGTCACTGTTCTGGAATTTGCCGACACTCTGCGAGCCGACGAAGTCCTGGTACGCAAGGCGCGCTCCATGCCAAACGTGGACATTATTACCAATGCACAAACCACCGAAGTACTCGGCGATGGCAGCAAGGTGAACGGCCTGCGCTACACCGACCGTCTAAGCGGCGAGAGCCAGAGCATCGAACTTGCGGGTGTATTCGTGCAAATCGGTCTGGTGCCTAACACTGAATTCCTGAAGGACAGCGATCTGGAAATGAACCGTATGGGCGAAATTGTGATTGATGCGCGCGGCGCGACGTCAATCCCCGGTGTCTTCGCTGCGGGCGACGCGACCACAGTACCCTACAAGCAGATCGTGATTTCCATGGGCGCAGGTGCTACTGCGGCGCTCGGCGCCTTCGATCACCTGATCCGGACCTCTGTCCCGCAGGAAGAGGATGAAGCACTGTCGATGGCCAGCTGATTCCCGAATCGAACAGAACCGATCAAACCCTAACCGGATACTGGCCTCCCAGCGGTATCCGGCTCCCCAGGCGGGCTCCCCAAGCCCACCGCACACTGGGACCACCCTTTTAGGCCGGCTCAAACCGGCCTTTTTTTCGATTACGCTAATTGACTGGCCACCGGCATCAGCGGCTGATAGTGTTCGCATATCAGGACCGGGCAGTCTGATTCAGTCATGCCCCGGTAAAGCTTCACATAGGAGTGACGTGAGTTACCGCACTACACTTCTTCCCAATGGATCAATCGGGAGAACACACCATGATTGTCAATACATCTCTGAAATCCCTACTGCTGGCTTCCCTGCTCGTACTGCCGTTATCTGCGCTCGCAGGCTGGCAACTCGATGGCGACGACTCCAGCGTTCAGTTTGTTTCCGTAAAGAAATCCTCCATCGTGGAAACCCACCACTTCAAGGAATTGAATGGCAAGATCTCGGACGATGGCAAGGCACTGCTGGAAATTGCGCTGTCGAGTGTGGAAACCAATATCCCGATTCGCAATGAGCGCATGCAGCAGATGCTGTTCAATACCGCAAAGTTCGCCAGCGCGACCATTAATGCCACTGTAGATACCGCAAAGCTGAAGTCCCTGGCGCCCGGTAAAACTATGCCGGTTTCCAGTGACCTGAGCCTCGAGATCCACGGCTCGCAGAAAAGCTACAAAGCCGATCTACAGGTAACCGGTCTGGAAAATGGCGGCCTGCTGGTAACCACCACCGCGCCGATCGTGGTCAATGCTGGCGACTTCAAGCTACTGGAAGGTATCGAGAAACTTCGTCAGGTGGCCGGCCTCGACAGTATCAGCCCGCTGGTGCCCGTCAGTGTCAAACTGGTGTTCAAGCAGGACTGATGCCCTCCCCCAGCGGCGATACCGGCACTCGGTATCGCCGCACCCAGGCGCTGCCGCGCACTTACTCCGTTTCGTCTGGATCGCCCCTGCACCGCCGTCCTTCGGCAAGCTCCAGATCAACTGCAACCCGACTCCCGCACACCCCCTGAAATCGGCTAAAATCTCCGCCATTCCCCTATTTGAATGAGGTGTGAAGGTATGGCTTCACTACAAGACCAACTGCTCAAGGCCGGGCTGGTTGACAAGAAAACGGCGAAGAAAATCGGCAAAGAAAAGCGCAAGCAGGACAAAGTGGCCAGGAAGTCAGGCGACCTGCAGAAAGACGATTCAAGGCTGGCTGCCGAGCAGGCTCGGGCAGAAAAAGTGGCCCGGGACAAGGCACTGAATGCAGAACGCGAAGCCGCCGCCCGGCAGAAAGCGATCGCAGCGCAGATCAAACAGCTGATCGAGCGCCATAAACAGCCCAAAGGCGCCCCGGGCAAGGATGAAATCGCCTACCATTTTACCTTCGCGAAGAAAGTCAAAAAGCTCTACGTCTCTGCCGCCGTGCAGGAACACCTGACTGCTGGGCGCCTTCAGATTGTTGGAGAAGGTGAGCACTTCGAGCTGGTGCCACGCGTAGTAGCAGAGAAAATCGCCGAACGGGATGCCAGTATGGTGGTACCTCCGCCGGAAAACACCAGTGTGGTAGACGAGGACGATCCTTACGCTGGTTATGAAATTCCCGATGATCTGATGTGGTAAATCGATGACAGATAGTGACCCGGTCATTGCCCAGGTAGAACGATGGCTGCAGGACGTGGTGGTGGGCCTCAACCTGTGCCCGTTTGCGCGCAAACCCCTGCGCGCCCGGCAGATCCGTTTTGTGGTGAGCGAGGCTACCAGCGACGAGGTACTGCGTGAAGAATTACTGGATGAGTTTCAGTTACTGGATCGGACTTCTGCTGCTGAAGTTGAGACCAGCCTGCTGATTTTACCCACCCATCTCCGGGACTTTCACGATTACAATTTTTTCCTTACGGAAGCCGAATTGCTGCTCAAACGCGAGGGCTACGAAGGCATCTACCAGATTGCCAGTTTCCACCCCCACTATCAGTTTGCCAACACCGAACCGGACGACGCTGAAAACCTGACCAACCGCGCGCCCTACCCCATCCTGCATCTGTTACGGGAAGAGAGCCTCGAGCGCGGGCTGGAAAACTACGCGGATCCCGACAGCATTCCGCACAACAACATTCTGCGGGTCGAGGCGCTCACAGAGGAACAGAAACGCTTGCTGTTCCCCTACCTTTTTCTGTAACCCGATGTCTTCTGTCGTCAGGCTTCCTCGACACACCCGGCATAATTGTTTCGAAGTTCGGTAAATGCCTGGTATTGAGTGAAAAAGATCCGGCCGGAAATTTCCTGCACAAAGCCGCAGCGCTCCAGTGAATCCATAACTGGCCCCTTTACCTCGGACAGGTGCAGACAGATCCCGGCCTCCCGCAACTGGGCGTTGATGGACTCCAGGGTCTCCAGCGCGCTCCAGTCGATTTCATTGATCGCGCTGCACATCAGGATGATGTGACGCACCTGCGGATTAGTTGCCACATCACTGTAGATCCGCTCTTCCAGAAATGCGGCATTGGAGAACATCAGGCTTTCGTCCACGCGAATACTGATGATCTGCGGCAGGGTGAGTACCTTGTGCCGCTGGATATTGCGAAAATGCTCCGTCCCTTCAACCAGCCCCACCTCCGCAATGTGTGGTTTGGACGTGCGGAAAAGGAACAATATCACTGAGGCCAACACTCCGCAGGAAACCCCCACTTCCACGCCGAACAGCAGTGTTACCAGTATGGTCACCAGCACCGCAAAGAAATCACTGCGGGAAAAACGCCAGGTTTTTTTCAGAATCGAGAAATCCACCAGACTCAGCACCGCCACGATGATGGTGGCCGCCAACGTTGCCTTCGGCAGATGATAGAGAAATGGCGTGAGGAACATAGCCGAGAGGGCAATACCGATGGCTGTGAACACACTCGCCAACTGGGTCTCCGCACCGGCATCAAAATTGACGACCGAGCGCGAAAAACCGCCGGTCACCGGAAACCCACCGGAAAGGCCCGCGGCAACGTTGGCGCTGCCGAGACCGATCAATTCCTGATTCATATCAATCTTCTGGCGACGTTTGGCGGCGAGGGTCTTGCCCACAGATACCGATTCCACGTAACCGATTACAGAAATCATTACTGCGGGCCAGAACAGTTGCTCGACCAGTGCCCAGGAAAAATGCGGCAGGCCGAGCGATGGCAAGCCACTGGGAATTTCACCAACGACCTGTACCCCCTTGCTTTCAAGATCCAGGCTCGCGGCGAGAAACACCGTTGCAATAACACCCACCACCGGAGCCGCTTTAACCAGGAGGGCGGCGGTTTGACGGGACAACGAAAGCCGCTGTATCAGGTGCACCGCACCGGATCGCGCCCACACCAGAAACAGCACCACTGTCACGCCAATAACCAGGGCATAGAAATTCCACTGCGACAGGCTTTTGAGCATGGAGTGAACGAGCTCGGGCAGAGATTCACCGTGAGCGGAAATGCCAAGAAGGTGCCGCAATTGGCTAAACGCAATCAGGATCCCCGACGCAGTGATAAATCCTGAAATGACCGGGTGAGAAAGAAAGTTGGCGAAAAAACCAAGCTGCAACAGTCCCATTAACAATAGAAACCCACCGGACAACAGCGCCAGCAAGGCCGCCGCAAGCAGATAATCCGCGCTGCCCTGGACCGCCACCTGACCAAGGGCGGCAGCACTCATCAGAGACGCCACCGCCACCGGCCCCACGGACAGCGTGCGACTGGTACCGAATAGCGCATAGGCAATGAGCGGTACGATGCTTGCGTACAACCCCACTTCCGCCGGTAATCCTGCCAGCAGCGCATAGGCCAGGGACTGCGGGATCAACATTACTGTCACCACCGCAGCGGCAACCAGGTCGCGCTGTAAAGCGGCACCGGTATAGGTGCCTAACCAGCCAATAATTGGCAGGGCTCGCGTAAACTTCGTGCGGGTACTACTGCTCATACTCACGTTTTCAATAACTCACCAGCACACCGCTGACATCAAACCCGGCGCTCTCTGCCGCAGCCCTCAATGCAGCTTTGTCTGTGCCAACGCTACAATGCGCCGCCGCCCACAGATTGCAGGAACGGTTACCTGAACGACAAAACGCGTGGATGCGCTTACCACTTTGCAACACCTTGACAAAAGCATCCACGTGCCCGGGCTGCATCTGCCCGCGGGAAAACGGAATGGCGATAAACTCCATTCCCGCGTCATTAACCGCCTGTTCGAGCTGATCAAAGGTCGGTAAATCTTCCGCTTCATATTCAGGGCGGTTGCACACTACGATGGAAACGCCAGCTTCCGACAGAGCGGCCATTTCACTCAATGCCGGTTCCGCGGAAATACTGACTTGTTGATCCAGGGATTTCGATTCCATAAATACCTCTCTCGCAGGCTGTGACTGACAGCCTGACCTGAATTAGAGTTTGTTGATCGGCACTTTCAGATAGACAGTGCCATTGTCTTCCGCCGGCGGCATCTGGCCTGCGCGAATATTGACCTGAATCGAGGGAATGATCAGGCGCGGCATATCCAGGGTGCTGTCCCGCTTGCTGCGCATGTCCACGAACTCGTCTTCAGTGATCCCTTCATGCAGATGGATATTGCTACGTTTCTGCTCGCCCACACTGGTCTGGTACTGGTGCTGACGGCTACCGTTTGGCGGATAGTCATGGCACATGAACATGCGGGTTTCCGCCGGTAGCGCGAGCAATTTCTGCACCGAGCGGTAAAGAGCACGGGCATCGCCGCCGGGAAAGTCGCAACGGGCACTGCCAACATCAGGCATAAACAAGGTATCGCCTACAAACAGGGCATCGCCGATCAACCAGGCCATATCCGCGGGCGTGTGGCCCGGCACATAGATGACCTGCCCAACCAAAGCGCCAATGGTGAAGGTTTCGCCATCCCTGAACAGGTGATCGAATTGGGAACCATCGGTCAGAAATTGCTTTTCGAGATTGAATACGTCACGGAAGATACCCTGCACCTGGGCAATGTGATTGCCGATACCTATCTTGCCGCCGAGCTGGTCACGGATAAACGGCGCCGCGGACAGGTGGTCCGCATGGGCGTGGGTTTCCAATACCCATTCGACTGCAAGTTCATGGTCGCGCACAAAGGCGACTATTTTCTCCGCACCAGTCGTCGCGGTACGACCTGATGCCTGATCAAAGTCCAGTACCGGATCAATAACCGCGGCACTACCGCCGGCGTGATCGTAAACCACGTAACTCCAGGTCTCTGTCACATCGTCCAGAAATGCCTGCACTTGGGGGATACCAGTGGTCTGGCTCATAACACCTCCCGTAAATTGATTGATCTACCTAGAACGGAATTCAATATACTTGTGCATATTATATATTTCAATATAATGTTTTCACACAGAGCAATCTGACCAACGGATACGCGCATGCCCGATACTTCTGACATCAGCCTGGACAAGATGCACGCTGCCGCCAGCGAAGCCTCCTCCATGCTGCGCTCCCTGGGGAACCAGGATCGTCTTTTATTGCTGTGCCAACTGAGCCAGGAGGAGCTCTGCGTCAGCGACCTGGAAGAGCGTCTCGATATTCGCCAACCAAGCCTTTCACAACAGCTGGGCGTGCTGCGCCGCGAGGGGCTGGTCGCAACCCGCAAGGAAGGCAAGCGAGTTTACTATCGGGTGGCTGACCCAAAGGTTTTAAGTCTGTTACAAACTCTCTATCAACTTTATTGCGCGGAGTAAGCTGCCCCCATGACCATCGACTGGAACGCTTTTACCCCCCTGTCCGCCCTTGGCGGCGGGCTACTGATCGGTATCGCCAGCGCCTGGCTGATCCTGATGAACGGACGTATCGCCGGCATCTCCGGCATACTCGGTGGCCTCCTTGATTGCCCTCGAGACGACCGCAGTTGGCGACTCGCTTTTGTGATTGGTTTGCTGGTTGGCCCCACTCTCTGGGGGCTTTTCCACGTCTTGCCAACCATCGAAATCCACGCCAGTGCACCAGTGCTGATCGCTGCAGGCCTGCTGGTAGGAACAGGCACCCGCTATGCTGCCGGCTGCACCAGCGGTCACGGGGTATGTGGCCTGTCACGTCTGTCCCCCCGATCTCTCGCGGCGACGCTCACCTTTATGGGCGGCGGATTCGCCACCGTCTTCATTATCCGCCATCTACTGGGAGCCTGATGCCATGAACAAGTATTCGCTGTCTGCTTTTATCGGGGGATTAATATTCAGTGTTGGCCTGCTGCTCTCGGGTATGGCCAATCCGGAAAAAGTGCTGGGATTCCTGGATATCTTCGGTGCCTGGGACCCCTCCCTGGCCCTGGTGATGGGCGGTGCCATTGCGGTCGGGCTGCCGGCATTTGCACTGGCAAAACGCCGCAAGGCTTCGCTACTCGGCAACGCCATTCAACTGCCGGCCAAACGGGAAGTCGACCGTCGCCTGGTACTGGGCAGTCTCGCCTTTGGCATTGGCTGGGGGCTGGCGGGCTTTTGCCCCGGGCCGGCTATTGTGGCAACCGGTGCGGCGCAGACCGGGGCCCTGATATTCACGCTGGCGATGTTCGCCGGCATGTGGGTGTTCCACTGGCTGGAGAGCCGCAAAGCACAAGCGGCCTGACCTGCCCGCACCGACTCCATACGACCTTACCCGCAATCACTCTGGCGCCGACCCGGCGCCAGCAGCTATCCTGATGAGACCTTTACAGTCACGGATCTAAGCTGGCACAGGCGATGCGGGCAAAACAACTTATTCCCAACTGGCTAAGAAATTATCATCGCAAGTGGCTAGCCGGTGACATTACTGCCGCCCTGGTATCCGGTATGTTGCTGGTACCCCAGGGTCTCGCCTATGCACTACTGGCAGGGTTGCCGCCCCACATCGGCCTTTACGCCAGCCTGTTGCCTTTAATTGCCTACGCGGCGTTTGGCAGCAGCAGCGCCATGGCGTTAGGCCCGGTAGCGGTCATCTCACTGATGATGACCTCCTCCCTCTCCCCCCTCGCGGCGACAGGCAGTGCGGAATATATTGCCGCAGCCATCATGCTTACGCTGTTAAGCGGCCTGTTTTTGTTCGCCATGGGCCTGCTCAAACTGGGGGTATTATCCAACCTCCTGAGTCACCCGGTGATCAGCGGCTTCATTGCCGGGGCCGGAGCCCTGATCATTGTCGGCCAACTCCCCGCCCTACTGGGTATCGAAGCGGATGGCGAGACAGCATCCATCCAGCTGTTCCATGTGATCGAGCACCTGCCTGAGGCACACCTGACAACCATGCTGTTCGGTGTAGTTACCGTTATCCTGCTGGTTTTCAGCCGCACCTGGCTGCCAATGCTCCTGTTCAGGATAGGAACACCGAAACAATTCGCGCGACTTGCGGCGAAACTGATGCCGATGCTATTGGTACTCCTTGCCATCGCCATGGTCCACTGGCTGAAGTTCGACGACAAACTGGCCATCATTGGTGAGATACCCCGGGGACTGCCGCGGATCACCTTGCCGAACCTCGACTGGAATCTGGTTTACCAGCTGTTGTTGCCGGCATTGATGATTGCACTGATGGGTTTTGTTGAAAGCCTGTCCATAGCCCAGGCGCTGGCTACGCAGCGCAGTGAACGGGTCAACGCCGATGGCGAACTGCTGGGGCTGGGCGCAGCAAACATTACCAGTGCGCTTTCCGGTGGGCTGCCCGTCGCCGGCAGTTTTTCCCGCTCTGCGGTAAATGCGGACTCCGGCGCAAAATCGCCACTGGCAGGGGTTCTATCAGCCTTGTTGATGGTGCCCGTACTGCTGTATTTGACCGCATTCTTCGGTGAGCTGCCGTTGACGGTACTGGCGGCAATCATCATCGTCGCCGCGGCGGGACTCATCGATTTCAAAGGCTTTATTCAAAACTGGCGCTATGACCGTACCGATGGCATCGCCATGCTGTTTACATTTCTGGGGGTCTTGCTGTTTGGTGTAGAAGTCGGCATTGCGCTGGGTATCGGGCTGTCATTCGCCACCCTTATCTGGCGCAGCAGCCGTCCACATATTGCTGTAGTCGGACGGGTACCAGGCACCGAACACTTTCGCAATGTGGTGCGGCACGATGTGAAAACCCACAAAAACCTGCTGTTCCTGCGTATCGACGAAAGCCTGTTTTTCAGCAACATCAGTGCGGTTGAAGACCGGCTGCTGCTGGAGCTCAAGCGCCATCCGGAGACCCGCGAGCTGGTTATCATCCTTTCGTCCGTCAGCCGTATTGACGGCACTGCGCTGGAGCGGCTGCACCAAATCAATAAAGACCTGCAACGACGCGATATCCGCATGCACTTGGCGGAAGTCAAGGGACCGGTACTGGACCGCCTCAGTCGCTCGAAACTGCTGGAACGACTCTCAGGCAGAATCTTTCTTTCTTCCTATATCGCGGAATTGGCATTACAGAAAGAACAGAAGGAGCTGCAAGAACAGGATACCGGGGAAGACCGACAAGGCGACGCTTCTCCCAGTCTGTGACATTTACTCGCCGCAACCCTGTACCTGACAGAACAACACTGGCAATATATCCAGTATTTGATCCGGCGGTACAGGGGCTTCATGTCAGAACAGGCAACACATCTCACGGAAGAGCAGCAGGCCATCGCCAATCATCCAGGGGGCCACGCAAAAATCATTGCCGTTGCCGGATCCGGTAAAACCACCGCACTGCTGCACTACATCAAAAACCGTCTCAACACCGGTACGAATCCGCAACGCGTACTGGTACTGATGTATAACCGCAGCGCCAGAGAAGATTTCACCGCGCGCCTGAAGTCCCTGTGCGGTGATCGGATCCCCGCCGTAAATACCTTCCACAGCCTCGGCTACCGACTCTACCAGCAGTTAATCACCCGTGGTCATCTGGCGCGAGCCAACCTTACCCCGCTGCCACAATCGGTAGTGCAACTGCAAATATGGAAGGCCATCGAAGCCTGCGCACCACCCTCAGAGCTGGAAGATATCCGTGCGCGCAAGCAATCGGAAACTGAGGCCGCGGAATTTTTTATCGACTACACAAAAACCATACTCACCGGAGATTTGAGTGCGTTCCAGCAGCTCAATCTCGGCGATGAACATCTGTATTTTCTCAAGGTCTTCCGTCATTTCGAGGACTGGCGGAGGGAGCAGAATGCTGTCACCTATGCGGACCTGATTTACGACCCGGCAATTCTGTTCAGTCTACGGCCGGATATCGCCGAGGCCTACGGCAGCTTTTACACTGACATTCTTGTCGATGAATATCAGGACATTAACGAAATCCAGCATTTTCTGCTGCGGATTATCTACGGCAAGTCCGGCAACGTTATCGCCATCGGCGATCCCGACCAGACCATTTACGAGTGGCGCGGCTCACGCCCGGAATTCCTGCTGCGACTGTTCGACGGCGACTTCCCGCCTTCTCATATCTATCAATTGAGCCGTACTTTTCGTTACGGACACAGCCTGTCTCTGGCTGCCAACCACTTTATCCAAAACAACCGTGAACGGGCAGATATCTTTTGTATATCCGGTAATCCGAAAGCGACCACCGATATCAAGAAGGTCAACACTGGCAACGAGGGTAAATGGCTGGTGGAGCATGTGCGCCGCTGCCAACAAAACGGTCAACCACTCAAGGAAATCGCGATTCTGGTACGGCTTTGGTCGCTGGCCGCACCGCTGGAACTGGCACTGCTGGCCAACAACATTCCCTACCGCTCCGGCAGCCGCAATACGGTATTGTCGCGGCGGGAACTGCGGCCGCTGTTCTGGAGCCTGAATATCGCAGCCGGTCGCTTCTCGGAACTGTCTGCGAAACGCCGCAGCCAAGGCCTTTACGAATGGCTCACCGCACCGCACATCCGCATCCCCCGCGCAGCACTCGAACCCCTGTGTGAGCGCCTGAGCTCGTTTGATCGCGGCTGGGGTAAAGAGCTGTTAAAACAGATCCCGGAATCCCTGAGCCAACCCCAGTGCAAGCGTTTGCGGCAGCGCGCTGAGCTGCTGCAGCAGATAGAAGCCTGGCGCGGCCACGGCGGCGAGCTAGTGCGAAGACAACTGGGAGATCTGGATTACCTGAGCGGTATCGCGGAAGACGCATTCAACCGCCAGCAGGCAGAGGAACGACAACAGACCATCCTGGCTTTTTGCCAGTACCTCGATCAGTTACGCCTTGCCCCCAGAGAGGCTCTGGAGCACCTCCAACAACTGCAGCAACAGCACTTGAGCCAGGATCAGGAACAAGAAGAGAGTGAGGTGGATGCCATCCAGATTACCACCATGCACCAGGCCAAGGGCCTGGAGTGGGATCAGGTGGTCGTCCCATCCCTCACGGTACACAATATGCCGTACCAGCCACAGCGGGATTTCTCTACACCCGCCTCTACCGAAAGCGAAAGACGGCTAATGTATGTGGCCATGACCCGTGCAAAAAAACAGCTATTCCTGCTAACACCACCCGTAGCCGCGGACAAAACAGGTAATCCGAATGCCTCCGCTGCGGAACCAGAGCAGAAACCCTCGCTGTTTATCGATGAAATGCATCTGCCCCTCAGCAATCTGCTGGGCGAGGCCCTGGGAGAACGGCCCGAAAACATAACCACTCAGGTTCCGGTAACCCGGCTGGCTTTACGTTATCTCGAGGCCTGTGACTACAACCCGGATATCAACGCACCGCGAGCGACACAGCGAAAGCCACAGACCGGCGAAAGTGTTCGCCACCAGAAACTCGGGTACGGCCGGGTAATCAAGTGGGAAGATTCCCGGGTAGAGATTCTGTTCAGCGACCGTAAAACCCGCCGCTTCGACTGGGACAAGCTTGCACAATTCCTGATGTAACCGGGGCGCGCCCGGCAGGAGGAAATGTCACTCCCCGTCAGAACTCCGTGCAAACTGCTCGCTCACATTGAAAAAGAGCGGATATTCCTGGCCGGACTCCGGATCGCGCACCTGCATTTTGTCGTAAATACCCTGTTTGTCGTACACGATCGACTGATCCAGCACCTGTAAACCTTTCAGGCGAACGAACCCACGTAGCTCCGATGTGCTGATGGTCTGAAATGCGCTCGCCTGGGTTTTCCCGTCGCCACTGTTTTCAATCGATGTCATCAAGCCTTCCACCATGTAGCGGTGCTGATCCTCACGCTCGAAGTCACCCGCCTGACCGCTACAAACCACGCCGATCATGTGGGCTTCCAGACTCATATAGTTGTAAGCCAGCACCTTGTCGAGATTGCGCAGGCAACCGTCAAAATCTGCATTTTCTACCGAGCTGTAGGCTTCCGACAGTCCTTCCAGCTTTACACCACCATAGGGATTGTATTCGGGCGACCGCACATACGCTTTGCGCAGCCGATCAAAGTCCAGTGTAAAGCTGAGCTGAAGTGCCTCATCCAACAGCTGCCGATACTCGCTTTTATTCTGTTGGCGCAAAGGCACGCCGGAGTCAGATCCGCCCTGCCCCGCACAGGCGGCCAGAAGTATCACGCAAAGCGCAATCCCGCCGCGCGAAATCGCAGAGTAGGAACGTCGGAGTTCAGGAAGGAGGGTTGCCATGACTTGTTTCCGTTGCGGGTTTTACCCGAATACCAAAAAGACTCTTGTGCTCAGTGGGAACCAGCTGGGTACGCGGGCGCAGGAATTCCCGCAATTTGTCCTGCTCCCACATCGCATCCTGATAGCCGAGATCCACCAGCTCGCCCAGGTAGGGTTTTTCAAATAACAGGTAACTGGCGGCGGAGGCTCCCCCACCGGACGTGGTCGCACCGGTAGAGCGAAATAACCAACGCAAAGCCGGCGGCAGATAGCGCACCTTGCGCCCGGCAAGCCGATCAAGACTCTGGCTTGGCTCAATCACTGCAGATTCCACCGCGCGCAATGGCGCCAGCTCCGGGAGGGCCTTTTCCTCCACGGAATCCAATAGCAGGTTGACCCGATCCAGGTGTTCCAGATCCCCCTCCAGGCTGTCGATAAATGCCGCATTGAACAGCTGGCCGCCAATCTGTGCCAGCGACGGCGAGTGCTTCGCTATCTTGCGCCGCTTGCCCCAGTGCACCGGTGAGCGGTTGTCGGAGACACCCACCACAAACACCCGACTCGCCCCCAGATGCAGTGCCGGGCTGATAGGCGCCAGCTGTCGCACCGCGCCATCGCCGAAATACTCGTCGCCGATTTTCACCGTCGGAAACAGGGTGGGAATCGCAGTGGAAGCCATCAGGTGCTCAATGGTGAGCTGCGTACGCTCACCACAACGACGAAAACGCCGCCACTCCTGCAAATCTTCACTGCCCTGAAAAAAGCTGACAGACTCCCCTTCGTTGTAAGACATGGCATTGACGCTGACCGCCCGCAGGCGTCCCTCGTCGATATTCTTCTGAATATTGCCGAAGGGAATCACTTCATCGACCAAAGCCCGCAGCGGTCGATTATCCAGCAGGGCCAGAGGCCGTCGACGGGCAATTCCCTGATTGAACAGAGAACCGGTAATTGTCAGCAAATTCCCCAGCAAGCTGCTCCAGTTACTGCGATAGATACGGTCAACGGTGAGCCCCATCCAGAGATCACACAGTCGCGCCACCGCCTCTTTGAACGTGCCCGGGTAACTTGCCAGCAACAGTGCATTGACCGCCCCAGCGGAAGTGCCACAGATGATCTTAAAGGGGTAAGACTCACTCTCGGGAGTGAGCTCAGCCAGTGCCTTCAAGACTCCCACCTGATAGGCAGCGCGAGCACCACCGCCCGACAGCACCAGGGCACCGGCATCGTGGGTCTGAGTATTGAGGGGAGTATCTACCGACAATGTTTGCTACCAGATCAACCGTTTCAGGAACAGGGTTTCAGCGTTCGCCCTTGTGGGGCCTGGAACTCCCTGTTCAATTGTTATTTTGACTCTTCAGCATAGCAGCGGAGCCGCCCCGGAAATGAGGTCACCACCGCAAATATATGCGCCAACACACATTTTTGACCGACGACACACTATCTGTTCATGTCGACGACATAGCGTCCAATACCGTGCCCCCGATGCAACCGAGCGAGAAACTCCGGCGCCTGCTCCAGGGAAATATCTTCGGCAATCCTCTGCAACTGTTCACCGATATACCAATCCCCGGCCAACTTTTCCCACACCTCGGCTTTCTTCGCGAGGGGCAATTCCACACTGTCGACACCGAGCAGGCTGATACCCCGGAGGATGAAAGGGAACACGTTGGCCTGAAACTGGGCGCCGGAAGCCATACCACAGGCAGCCACACCGCCCCCGTACTTTAGGCATTTGATGACATTGAACAGGGTTTCGCCGCCCACAGTATCCACCGCCCAGGCCCACAGTGGCTTAGCGATGGCTTTGCTGGCGAATGGCGCCAGGGTTTCCCGATCGAGTACTTTCCAGGCACCGAGAGCGGTCAGGAAATCTGCGGATTCCAATTTACCGGTCACCGCAGCGACCCGAAAACCGAGCTTGGCCAACAGCGCCACCGTGATCGAACCGACGCCGCCGGTGGCACCCGTCACCAGCACTTCACCATCCTCCGGTGTGGCGCCGGCCTCCAACAGTTTTTCCACACATAAACCTGCAGTCAGGCCGGCAGTTCCGAGAATCATGGATTCCCTCAGTGTCAGGCCTGCAGGCAATGGCGTTACCCATTCCGCCGGCACTGCGATGCGCTCCGCGAGCCCCCCCGCAGTATTCATACCGAAGTCATAGCCAGTCACCAGCACCTTGTCACCGGGCCGGAAGGTACCACTATTGTCATGGATCACGCTGCCGGCTGCGTCGATACCGGGTGTATGTGGGTATTCACGAGTAACCGCACGGTTGCCAAAGGCCGACAGCGCGTCCTTATAATTCAGTGACGAATGGGAAACCACAACCTGTACTGGATTGGCGGGAAGGTCCGCAGTAGTTCTGGCGACAATCGTCTGGTCATATTTACCCGCCGCAACCTCTTCAACCAGCATCGCGCGAAATGTTTGCTCAGACATCAGCTCTTCCCTGTTCGCCACGTAAATTGAACATGGTAGTCAAATCAGTCAAATACAGTCGTTACTGGGCCTGGTGACGCCAGGCGGTCAAACGGGAAAACAGACGCGTCAGGACACTTTCGATACCGGATTGCGTCGCAAAACCGATTTTCTTGGCAATATTCTGACGTTCCTTGTACTCCACCTGGTAAAGATCCGCATTTTCGGCGCGGGCTGTCAGGTATTCGTCAGATGTCTTCAGTTCGTCCACCAGTGCCAGGTCCAGCGCCCGCTGACCAAACCAGACTTCGCCAGTAGCAACTTTACCAATATCCAGTTGCGGTCGATATTCGGACACAAAGTGCTGGAACAGGGTGTGTATTTCTTCCAGGTCACTCTGGAATTTTTCTTTACCTTCCGGTGTGTTTTCCCCAAACATGGTGACAGTGCGTTTGTATTCCCCAGCAGTAAACAGCTCAAAATCCACATCGTTGCGCTGTAACAGACGATGGAAGTTGGGCAGCTGCGCAACAACGCCGATAGAACCCAACATCGCAAATGGCGCAGCCAGAATCCGATCTGCAACACAGGCCATCATATAGCCGCCACTCGCGGCAACCTTGTCCACCACGATCGTCAATTTGACCCCTGAACTGCGCACCCGCGCAAGCTGGCTGGCGGCGAGACCGTAATTGGCCACCATTCCCCCGGGGCTCTCCAGGCAGACCACAACCTCATCGTTCTTATCCGCAACCTGCAATATCGCAGTAATTTCCTCGCGCAGGTTAGAGAGCGCAGATGCCTTGATATCACCGTCAAAGTGCAGCACGAACAGACGCTTGCGTGGGCCGAGATCAGCAACTTGCGGCGACGCATGCTCCGCAGTCGCGGTAGTCTCAGCGCCAACCTCAGCATCGGCCTCAGCCTGCTCTGGCACTTTGACTTCATGCGCATCGATTTCTACGCTGGTTTTTTCTTCAGCCTTACGCGCCTTGTGTGCTGCTTTTTGTTCTGCTTTGCGCTTTTTGGCGAGGGCTTTGGCCTCAGCCTTTTTATCCTTCTCCTGCTGTTTTCTGCGCTCCGCATAATCCGCACTGTCCATCACCGCTTCAAGCAGCGTCTCCTTGAAATCTTCATAGCGGTCATTCAGGCGGGTGATGGCAATGTGTCCAGGCTGGCGATCTTTATGATGCACGCGATTGGCAACGATAACGCCGACAACCACCAGCAGCGCCACAACGATAGTGACAACCTTGGCCAGAAACAGACCGTATTCACTGAGAAATTCCACTCAACCCCCCAATTCCGATTTAACTTATTGCCACTCATTGAGAGCAGACTGTGCTTGCTGATTCAGCGGACGGGCCAGCAAACCCGTATGACTGATTCGCACCTCATATACAGCGCCATCCTGCATCGGCAGGAAAGTCGCACTGCCATAAACTGCATCGACCACAGCTACCCGATTATCCATGCTGCGCAGGAAACTCCATACATCAACACCATTTTCGCTCTCGGACAGCGCGTGCACCGAGCGCTCTTTACTGCGTTCATCCTGGAGGGTCAGGTAACGACCACTCAGGCGATCCAGCCGATAGGCCGGCTCTACACCCCAGCGAGCCAATGGCCCTTTCCATTTGAGCATGCGCGCATCCAATTGCCACTGATCCCCATGCAGCTCAAACTCCTGGGACACGCCATCCTCATCAGCAAATTTCACCATAAAATGCTGATCATCCAGTCTTTCAAACGACACGGTACCCACGCTGTGCTCTTTGGCAAGATTGCGATAGCTGTATACATCCAGGGCAATCAGCACGATCAGCAGAGCACCACCAAGTAGCAACAGACCTATGGTTCCGCGAATAAAACCCAGCAGCCATTTTCCATTCAATAGCACCTTGCCCCCCCAGAACACCAATAGCAGGGCAATAAATGCAATCAAAAATGTAATCGCAATATACATTTCACTTAGCCTCTGTTGTTGTCATTAGCAGTGCGGTTTATCAACTATCACTTCCCGGCAACAAATGTTCTGATCAGCTGACCAGACAGCGTTTCCCGCGGCGGGATGGTTTCCGGCACTGCCGAGCGGTGAAACCAGTGGGCATCCAGAATTTCTTCCCGATCCAGGGCCAGAGCGCCCCCCACCGCCTCGGCAAAAAATCCGATCATCAATTGACCGGGAAAAGGCCAGGACTGACTCCCCAGATAGCGTACCTGTCCAACCTCCAGTCCAACCTCTTCAAACACCTCTCTCACCAATGCCTGCTCGGCATTCTCACCAGGTTCGATGAAGCCCGCCAACGCGGTATGCAGCGCTTGCTTATGACGATTGTGGCGTGCCAACAGGCACTCATCGCCGCGAGTAATCAGCATAATGACACAGGGAGAAATACGCGGGTACACCGCGAATGAGCAATGCGTACACACACGTGCACGATCTTGAGGGTGATATTCAGTCTGCAGCCCGCAGCGACCGCAATACTGGTGATCGAGATCCCAGTCCGCAACCTGGGTAGCCCTGCCCAGTGTAAAAAACAGGGACTCTTCCACTGCACCAAGCAGTCGGCGCAAGCCGCGCCATTCACAGCCAGGGATACCGATGGGATCGGACAAATGATGTACGCCGCAAGGCTCGCCCTGCCAATCACCCAGGTAGTGACTGCGAAAATCCCCCCGCCCCTGCAAAGTGAGGCCTTCGGGCAATTCCCGGTGAAGAGGCCCTCCCGGGGCGCAGAGCACCTCGCCCCGGGAAACCACGATGTGCCACTTGAATGCCGGCAGCGGCCAAAGGCGACCCGCCGGACGAAATTGTTGTGTCATAGGAGGTAAACAGCTCACCCGATTTCAATACCCAGACTGCACCATCAAGAGGCGTCAGGCAACTTCTACCGGGTATCCGAGGGCCTCCAGACTCTCTACAGCAAGATCCAGGGACTGCATATCAGCCTTGCGGTGCAATTTAACTTCACCCAGATAGTACTCCAGGCTGATGATTGCATCGGCAAATATTTCCAGGGACTGCTCCGTGGCGGGGGCGACCGATTTCTGGTCGATCACCGCATCTACAAAATCTACCAGGCGCTCTACCACTGCCGCTGCGCGACCCAGGCTGAGCACTACCAGACCACCCCGTACACTGTTAAGCGTGGTGGAAACATTGCGGATATGGCCGTGGTCAAAACCAGACTCGGCATAAGATCCCAGGGCGCGTTTAATCAGCGCAAGTCCCGCCTCCGCCTCTTTCAGTACCGCCAGCTCGGCCTCTGCAAGCTGGCTGCGTTCAAGAGCAATATCAGCCTGCCCCGTCTCATCAAGTTCGATAGAAGAACTCTGGCGCAAGGCGCGAATGGTACTGTCCACCGTGAGAATCTGGTTGGTGAGCTGTTGCAGTGCATTGTCTGCGGCCCGACCACCGGAGAGAGCGCAACTTTGATAGGCTGTCAGCGAGCCCGCGAGGTTTTCGCCGATACGGCGGAAATTCAGCAGGATTAACGTATTCGCGATACGCCGCAAAGTCTCAACCAATCCGCCCTCTTCATCGAGGCCAGTAACGCCGATCACTTCCGTATCGTCCAGCATTCTGCGCACACCGGACAACTCCTCATCCAGCGCGTTCGCGACCGCCGCAATAGCAGTTGCGCCCGGCCCGCCGAGACTCGCCCTGTCGCGCTCCAGCTCCGGTTCGCGATATCCGAGAGAGCGCACACTGAAGGCCTGTAGCAATTTTGCACCGTAACCAGTGGGGGCGGTAAGAGCCAGCCAGTACAGGCATTCCTTGATCAGCACAGGTGGCGCCGGCTGGTCGAGAGCCGCATCACCTTCGCGACAGATATTACGCAAGCGCCGATCAAGTAAACTGAACACCATGACTCGCTGACGGGTTATCAGTAATTCGCTACTTGCCATGGCGTTAATTGCCGTGCCGGCAACCGACCACAGCTTACCGTTCGGGCGGCCAGCGCTGACGCTGGCAATTCGCTGCAGCGCTCTGGCCATCATGGTGTAGGCCGGCTTACGGGGTTTGCCCTTGAGCAGTGCCAGTAACCCCACCTGATACATATGACGGAAGCGACGCACAAAAGACTGGAGATCTTCCGACATGACCGCCGAGGAGATAGCTCCGGGAAAGTTTGCATCCAGCCTGCAGCGCAGAAAGTGACTTTCGGGCACAGGAGCCTGAGCCCGCGTCAAACGCAGATTATTGATATAGGGCACCAGAAGTTCGGGACGCGGTACCCCCCTGTTCTGGACAAAATCAAGATAACGGGTGAGCACGTAAAATGCTGTTCCCATTCCCTCAAGTAATTCTTCAGGCGGATGCTGGCGATCCTGGAGCAAGTCTGCCAGGGCAGTAAGCATTTCCTGTGCGAGAAGCTCTGCCGCCCCCAGCTGGATCATCTGCAACACGCCGGTGGCTTGCCGCAACCCCTGGATACAATGTTCCAACGCTGACTTGTTGCCATGATCCGCTGCGAACTGGTCAAGGTACCCGGCAGCACCCTCGACACTGGCTACCAGCTCATCTTTTACCAGGCTGATCGAAGTCAGGTTAATCTCGCGCAATTCGCTCATTGCCTACACCACTGCAATTGTCTTTATTCTAGTACCGAGCAGATCAGGCCATTCCACTCAGGTCCCCCCCTTCAATCGGGCAATTTATACCAAACCGCCCAAGAATCCACCTTTCTGCAAACAATTTCTAGCGAGCAATCGACAAAATTGGGGCAGCCGCAGGCCAATTGGTAAATCCAATTGAATTTTCAGCCGGAACTCGGTAGGTTTCCCTGTCGACCTCCCAGCGGTATCGGGATGGGGCTCACAGAGAACCAAGGAAGTAACTAACGATGAATGCCTTCAATGATACTGTGCCAGTAATGAGCGGCGGCTTCGGCCGCGCCTTTACCGAGAACTTCCTCGGTGAAGCCCCGGACTGGTACAAGCTCACTATCGCCTTGTTCCTGATCATCAACCCGATACTGCTCTATACAACAACGCCATTCATTACCGGCTGGGTCTTGATTGGTGAATTCATTTTCACCCTCGCCATGGCCCTAAAGTGCTACCCGCTACAACCTGGCGGTCTACTGGCGATCGAGGCAGTGCTATTGGGAATGACCGACCCAGATTCTGTCTTTCATGAAGTTACCGACAACATCCAGGTGATCCTGCTACTGATGTTTATGGTCGCCGGCATTTACTTCATGAAAAGCCTGCTGCTGCATGTATTCACGAAATTGCTGATTAACGTACGCTCTAAAACTGCGCTTTCACTACTGTTCTGCGGTGTGTCAGCAATACTCTCGGCATTTCTAGACGCACTGACGGTTACCGCCGTACTGATCAGTGTGGCGGTCGGTTTTTACGCGGTTTACCACAAAGTGGCATCGAACCGGCAAACCCACCACGACCACGACCACTCCCATGACGAAGACGTAGTGGAATACCATCGCTCGGACCTCGACCAGTTCCGCGCCTTCCTGCGCAGCCTTATCATGCACGGCGCTGTAGGTACCGCACTGGGGGGGGTCTGCACCCTGGTTGGAGAACCCCAAAACCTGTTGATCGCAGAAAAAGCCGGTTGGCACTTTGCGCAGTTTTTCATAAATATGGCCCCGGTCACCATGCCCGCGTTTGCTGCCGGACTGCTTACCTGCATACTACTGGAGAAAACACGTATATTCGGATACGGCGCCAAGCTGCCGGATACCGTGCGGGAAGTACTGAGCAACTTTGCCACCGAGCAAGAGCGAAAACGCACACAGCGTGATACTGTCGAACTCTGGGTACAGGGCATTGTTGCGGTAATTCTGGTGCTATCTCTCGCCTTCCACGTGGCAGAAGTAGGGATCATCGGTCTTGTAGTGATCGTACTGTTAACTTCATTTAATGGTGTAATCCAGGAAGCCCGGATTGGCCACGCTTTTGAAGAGGCCCTGCCATTCACTGCCCTATTGGTCGTATTTTTCGCCATCGTTGCCGTCATCCACGAACAGCACCTGTTTGAGCCAGTCACCCATTTTGTACTTAGCCTGGAACCCGAACGGCAGCCCGGCATGCTGTTTCTCGCTAACGGCATCCTGTCCATGATCAGTGACAATGTGTTCGTCGCAACCGTCTATATCAATGAAGTCAAAACAGCCCTGACTGCGGGTGACATTACCCGCGAACACTTCGACAAACTGGCCATCGCCATCAACACTGGCACCAACCTGCCAAGTGTCGCGACCCCAAATGGCCAAGCGGCCTTTCTCTTCCTGCTGACGTCCGCACTGGCACCACTCATCCGACTGTCATACGGGCGCATGGTTGTTATGGCCCTGCCCTACACCATTGTACTGACAGTGGTCGCCCTGCTCTGCGTAGTCTTTGTTATCTGAGGCCAGATCGCTCTCAACACAAACAAAAATAAAGGGGCCACTTGGCCCCTTTATTTATCTATACGCTGCAGCTGCTTACCAGAAGTGCTTGCCAGCGGATTTTTCCAGCAAAGCCAGCATCTGCTGATGCCCCTCCTGCTCTTCCTCCGTCGCCCGCAGCACAGCTAAAGCCGCCCTATCTGCGCTCAAACGGCGAATCGCTCCAGCTTCACTTTGTTGTTCGGCTTTGTCCTCTTTTCGCTCCGAGCTTTTGTCTGCACCGGCCAGGGCAAGATCGGTCTGGCCGCCAGTCATCATCAAATAGACATCGGCCAAAATTTCCGCATCGAGCAAGGCCCCGTGCAGATCCCGCTGGGAATTATCGACAAAATAGCGCTTGCACAACGCATCCAGGTTATTTTTCTGACCCGGATGCCTTTCCCGCGCAAGAGCCAGCGTATCTAGCACACTGCAGTGGGCCGAAACGTTTTGCCAGCGGGAACTGCCGAGGCGCCGCAACTCAGCATTGATAAAACCCACATCGAACGGTGCATTGTGAATGACGAGCTCTGCACCATCACAGAAGGCCATAAATTCATCGACAATCTGGGAGAATACCGGTTTGTCCACCAGAAACTCATTGGTGATACCGTGAACCTCGATAGCACCATCATCCACTTCCCGCTCGGGATTGATGTACTGGTGATAGTGTCGACCGGTAAGTTTTCGGTTGATCAGTTCGACACAGCCAATCTCGATAATCCGGTGCCCAGATTTGGGATCCAGACCGGTGGTTTCGGTATCCAATACTATTTGACGCATTGATTTAATCCCCCAGTTGGTCAATGCCACGATTGGCGAGCGCGTCCGCGCGCTCGTTTCCGGGGTCACCGGAGTGACCTTTTACCCAATGCCAATGCACCTCGTGACTGGCAATAGCAGCATCCAGAGCTTGCCAGAGATCGGCATTTTTAACCGGTTTTTTGTTGGCTGTTTTCCAGCCGTTCTTTTTCCAGTTGTGTATCCAGGCGGTAATGCCCTGGCGCACATATTGAGAATCTGTGTGTAAGTCCACCCGGCAATGCTGATTAAGCGCCCCCAAGGCTTCGATTGCCGCGAGCAATTCCATACGGTTATTGGTGGTCAGGGGCTCACCACCGCACAGTTCTTTTTCCGCATTGCCGCTCATAAGCAATGCTCCCCACCCACCTGGACCGGGATTTCCACGGCAGGCACCATCGGTATAAATTGTGACTTGCTTCAAACCAGACTCTTGTTGTTGAAATACACTGCACTGCCCGCCCCACTACAACTGGGCAGCATTGTTGACTTGACTATCGTTTCAGGTGGCGATCCCGGGCGGCAACCCGAGGGCTGCTGGGCACTGCACTCAGCGCGGGCTTTCGCTCTCCACGCCAGTTGATTTTGATGGTGCGCATACGAGCGACTTCTTTGCGCGCGACTATGATGTAAAACCCACCCCAGGGCAAGTGGAAGCGGGTCCCCATCCGCTCCATCCAGGAAGTCTTCGCCAACAGGTCTCTGTGCTGTACTGGCAGCCTGAAAAAGCCCCGTTCAATGGGGCCCGCCTGCAAATCCAGCAGATTCATCCAGTCGGCCACCCGCGCCGCCCGCAACTGATTACCCCGCTGATAGGGACTGGAGGAACGAAAGACTCTATTCAGTCCCAACAGGGAAAAGGGATTGAATCCGATCAATACCATATGCCCACCCGGAATCAGCACCCTGGCCGCTTCCCGCAACACCTGATGGGGATGGGGGGCAAAGTCAAGCAAATGATGAAGCAAGACCACATCAATAGATTCAGACGGCAGTGGTAACTGCTCAAACTCAACCAATGCGGCAGCATCGCCAACCATGCATGGACTGAGGCGAAAACGGTGATTGATCCGGCTGCACGCGGCAAAGTCGACCTGGCACGCTACGCTTGCCTGCATCAGGTGATAACCAAAAAGCCGCTCCACCAATGGCTGGGCGAGAGCCAGCTGCTGGGTCAGAATTTCCTGCCCCAAACCAGTTTCAAACCAACGACTCAAATCCGGACAAGACTGCGCCAAAGCGGGGATCTGCCCCCCACTACGCTTGAACAGGGATCTGGATTCCGAATTGCGTTCCATGTATGGCTCCCGGAGGACTATTTGCCGCGTTCAGGATGACCGCACTCCTACACCCTGAGTCCGGCCTGAAGGATACACCACCTCTATCAAGAACTGACTTCGAGTATGTTATGGTGCATCAAACCTTAGGTTAGCGGGACCAGCCTATGATCACAATCCGCCCGATTGCAGCATTGCGCGACAACTATATCTGGCACTTGCAACAAAACCGTGAACACTGGGTTGTTGATCCCGGTGATGCCGGCCCGGTTTTCGCCCAACTCGGTGACGAGCAGTTGTCCGGAATTCTGTTAACGCATCACCACTATGATCACACCGACGGCGTTAAAGCGCTGGTAGAGAAGTTCGACTGTCCAGTCCTTGGACCGGCGACAATTAACGGGGTCACCCGAGCTCTGGCAGATGGCGATCAATTTGAGGCAATCGGACATCAGTGGCGGGTAATCGGCGTACCAGGTCACACCCTTGATCATATCGCCCTGCTACTGGAAGACGAAGAGGGGCTGCACCTGTTCTGTGGCGACACCCTGTTTGCCGCCGGCTGTGGCCGACTATTTGAGGGCACCCCAGAGCAGATGTATCAGTCCCTTTCAAAGCTGGCCGCACTGCCGCCGGATACCAGGGTGTACTGCACTCATGAGTACACCCTATCCAATCTGCAATTCGCAAAGGCAGCAGACCCCAATAATGAGGACGTGACCGCGCGAATCGAGAGCGCTCGCGCCGCCCGCGCTGAAAGCTGCCCAACCCTGCCCTCCACCATTGCACTCGAATTGGCGACCAACCCGTTCCTACGTACTGAAACCAGATCCATCCGACAACAAGCGGCGGCACGAGGGGCCAACCCCAACGGTTCAGCTGTCGAAATATTCGCCACTTTGCGCCAATGGAAGGATGTTTTTTAACCAATCCGCATTGACCGGAACCAAAGACCCTCTTTAGAATCAGACCATTACAACTCCAAGCTCAAGCGTATTATTTGATAATTGAGGTGACAGCGGGTCCAGCATGACGGATACCGCGATTGCCGCGCGCGGGCAGAACCATAACAATCGACTGCGGACACCAGAATGGTTTACAAAAAATTGGCCGTTGCAATTATGGCAGCGGCGGTGGGGGCCTGCGCGCAACTTGATTCTGCGCCGCATTCCGCGAATTACACCGAAATCAGCGCCGATACCGAAAAATCCAACGCTGGCGATCTGGACCCGATCAGTCAGAATCTACTAAATGAGCCAGAGCCGGCCTTGCCGCCAAACGACATCTGGCAGCGCCTGCGGCAGGGATTCTCCCTGGAGCGGGAAACCGAACGCGCCAAGGTCCAGGACTACGTAAAATACTTTTCCTCCAACCATGGCTATATGGCCCGAGTGACCGAGCGTTCTCGACGCTACATTTTTCATGTAGCCGAACAGCTCGAGCAGGCCAATGTTCCAGTAGAGTTTTCTCTGCTGCCGATAGTGGAAAGCGCGTACGACCCGTTTGCCTACTCCCACGCACAAGCCTCCGGCATGTGGCAATTTATCCCTGCCACCGGGCGCTCCTTTGGCCTCCAGCAGAACTGGTGGTATGACGGTCGCCGCGATGTGGTGGAATCCACCCGTGCGGCCAGTGAGTATTTCAATTACCTTGCCGGGAAATTCGATGGTGACTGGCTGCTGGTACTCGCCGCATACAATGCCGGTGAAGGCACCGTAAGGCGCGCTATCGAGCGCAACCGGAACAACGGTAAGGGTACTAGCTTCTGGGAGCTCAAATTGCCTCGGGAAACCCGTCGCTATGTTCCCCAGCTACTGGCGCTAGCCGAGGTGGTAGCCCATCCGGAACGCTATCAGGTTCCGCTGCACAACATCGACAACTCCCCCTACTACACTGCGGTCAACGTAGGCAGCCAGATAGATCTCGCACAGGCCTCTGAGCTTGCCGGAGTAGAAATCGAAGAGTTATACCTTCTGAATCCCGGCTACAATCGCTGGGCCACGGATCCTAACGGGAACCATCGACTGCTCATCCCCAACGATAACAGCGCCCGGTTTATCGAAGCCCTGGAAAAACTGCCGGCCGAACAAAGAGTCAGCTGGCAGCGCTACACAGTCGCTCGCGGCGACTCCCTTTCCGTAATTGCCCGCCGATACGAAACTACAGTTGCAGCCATCCAGCAAACCAACAAACTGCGCGGAAGCAGTATCCGCGCAGGCCAGACACTGCTCATTCCCAGTGCATCTGGCCCCAGCGCTCAATACGCCTATTCCATCGACCAGCGCGTACAACGCCGCCAAGCGTCCGGAAAAGGCCAGAAAAGCAGCTATACGGTTCGCCCCGGCGATACACTCTGGGATATTGCACGGTCGCTCGACGTCAAAGTCCGCGAGCTCGCAAGCTGGAACAATATGGCCCCCGGTGACACTTTGCGTCCGGGACGCAAACTTGTCGCCTATAGCAGCAGCCAAGGCCAAGACAGCAACAACCGCACCACCAGGAAAGTCTCCTACCGGGTGCGCAGTGGCGACTCTCTATATCGAATCGCACGCAAATACAGCCTCGAAATCGGCGATATCGTTCGCTGGAACAAACTGAGCAAGAACAGCTATCTACAACCCGGTCAGCGACTGACTCTGTTCGTCGATAGCGCTTCGAATGGATGAACACCACTCTGAGTAACCGCCCCTGTAACATTGAGGTATAAAAAAACCGGCAACATGTGCCGGTTTTTTTATTTGCAGCGCAGATTTGCTGTGGGCCAACTGAAATTTACTGCTGTTCCGTCGCGGTCATTTCAATATCAGCCTTGCTGATCAGTAACTTCTGCACGGCAGCGAGTTCCGCCGAACCCTGCATGGAAGCCAGTTGCTGCAGCAGAGCATCACGCTGTTCAGCAGTTTGCGCGGCGAGCTTACCCGGCCGTACATTGCGTAACTGAACAACGATCAAATCTCCATTCGCCAGTGTAAAACTCTGGACAGGCTTCTGACCAGATTTCGGCACAGCCATGGAAAACGCCTGATTGATCACCTCACCACGGGTACCGAAGCCGCCGCGTCGGGTATTATCACTGGTCTCCAGAGTCAAACCTTCGGCGGTGGCGACTTCTGCGAACGCCTCACCAGCCTGAACTTTTTCCTGAAGAACTTCCGCCTTGGAAGCGAGCTGCTCGCTGGCCTTGTCACGCTTCAGACGGTTAGCGATCTCCACCTTAACCTCATCCAGCGGTTTTACGCCCGCAGGTTTGTGCTCGGTCACTTTTATAACTACCGAGTGGTTTTCAGTGAGATTCAACACCTCAGAGGTGTTCCCATCCTCCAATACCTCTGGAGAAAACGCTGCGGCGATGACCTTGGCATCGGCTGTAATACCTGATCCTCCCTGGTGAGAAAACAGTGGCGCTTGTTTAACAGTCACACCGAGCTCTGCAGCCGGCGTAGCGAGAGACTCAGCATTGTAGGCGAGGTCTCTCAGGCGACTCACTGCGTCCACGAATTCGCGCTCAGCCTGTGCATTGCGCAAGCGGGCCGCAATAGCATCCTTTCGCTCTTCGAAAGTTGGAGGCGCGATATCCGTAACCTCGAGCAGCTTGATAAAGTGGACACCCTCATCGGTCTTCACCGGCTTGGAAACACCACCGACTTCAAGCTTCGCAAGAGCATCCTCAAATGCTTTTGGGAAAACGTCACCACTGGTGAAGCCGAGGTCCCCACCCTCATCCCGAGAAACAATGTCGTCGGAATATTGCTTTGCGAGCTGGGCAAAGTCGCCACCTGCAGCCAGCTTGGCCTGAAGCTCTGCTATTTTTTCCTCCGCAGCGTCATCTGTACCCTCAATCAGGATATGAGCGGCGTGACGGCGGATTTCCTGAAAACCCTTCGTATCCTGATCGTACTGAGTGCGGATATCCTGCTCAGCCACATCGATATTTCCGGCAAATACCTCCGGAGTCAGCTCGATGTACTCAATAGCCACCAGCTCGGGATGTTGAAACTCCGCCTGATTGGCATCGTAGTAGGCCCGAACTTCGTCATCGGAAACGCTCATGCCACCTAATAACGGAGCCACAGGCAGCGTCAGGTAATCAAAGTCCCGTTCTTCCATGGACACCGCAACGATTTGTTCCGCATCCACTCGGGTGGTGAAAGCACTGTCCGCGACACTGCCGGCGAACTGCTGCATCACCATTTCCTGCTCCAGTAGCTGACGGAAACCCGCCGCACTGTATCCCATACGACGGAGGCCTTCACGATATACCAGCTGATCGAACTGACCATCAATCTGGAAACCTGGCATCTGCACGATTTCCCTGTCGACAGCACCAGTGCTCATTACCATCCCGCTTTTCTGCGCCGCCTGACGCAGTACCGAGCTATTCACCAACTGCTGAAGCACCGGGCCCCGCAGTTGCTCATCAGTAAGCAGGTCAGCCGGCACATTTTCACCATACTGACTCTCAATCATACTGCGGCGATTCTGAATGGCACGCTGCAGATCATAGTTGGAGATTTTTTCTCCATTCACTTCAGCGACCTTATCCGCTGAACCACCGCTCGTACCGGTGAAAAAGTCGATCCCACCGATGACCATAATGAATCCGAAAAACACTGCAACAATGATTGCCGCAGTTCCTTTCAGGTTGTCGCGCATGGACTGAAGCATATTCAGCTCCGAATTTAACTCTTATCTGTACACTTTTGGATCACTGATTATTGTTATTGCCGCAAACATCGACTTGCTTGTTGATCAATGTCTGCTCAATACGGCAATTGTCCGCTGACCCAAAAAATAAATTCAATTACTCAGAAACAAAAAAGGCGCATCCATGTGATACGCCTCTTTGAAGCATTGCGGATTACAAGGCTTCTTAATTCACCGCGTCTTTCAAAGCTTTACCAGCCTTGAAATTAGGGATTTTTGCTGCGGCGATTTCAATAGGATCGCCAGTGCGCGGGTTGCGACCAGTACGCGCAGCGCGCTCTTTAACGGCAAAAGTACCAAAGCCAACCAGAGCTACCTGATCACCTTTTTTCAGTGCTTCGGTAATACTTTCTACCATCGCGTCCAGAGCACGGCCGGCTGCTGCCTTCGGAATGTCGGCAGATGCGGCAATTGCTTCAATCAGTTCGGACTTATTCACGCTATATCCCTCTGTTCTTTTCTAGGTTTCTAGGTGTGTATTTTAGGTGTGCTGCACCCCGTTTTTTACGGCGCGCAATCGTGCAAATTTTGCAGTCGAATTTTAATCGCCTGCGGCTCCCCCGCAGCGCAACAAGCCCCGTTTTATACCAACTGCCTGTTGGCCGGTCAAGGAACCATGCGGCTTTGCGGGGAGTTGGACATTATTAGAGCATTGTTGTTCAGGCAATGCCCTTCAAGCTCATTTTTTAACCTGACCATACGGCAGGCTGCGTACTCTACGCGACCTTGTACGCTTCGTTCAATGATTTTTTAAGACATCCTTCAAAACCGGAACACCGCAATCCGATACACTCATAGATCGCACTGAGCGTACCGGCAAGGATATTTGGAGTTGAATGAGGGCCGGAATGGGCCCTCGTATCTACCGCATTCAGTGTGTCTGTATCGAGCGCTGAGAACGCTCTTCCGCCTGCTTCTGCAACGCGGAATACTCTTCATCGCTCAGAGGGCTGGGCATTTTTTCCAGCGCATACTCAAAAACCTGGTCAATCCACTTCACCGGCTTGATCACCAGATCCTGTTGAATATTATCCGGAATATCCTTCAAATCCCGCTCATTATCCGCAGGAATCAGTACGGTTTTTATACCGCCCCGATGCGCGGCCAGCAGCTTTTCCTTGAGGCCGCCAATACGCAGCACCTCACCTCTCAGGGTAATTTCTCCGGTCATGGCCACATCAGAACGCACCGGGATGTTGGTCAATACCGATGCTAGTACGGTACACATCGCAATACCCGCAGAGGGGCCATCCTTGGGAGTTGCCCCCTCAGGTACGTGGATATGAATATCCCTGGTTTCGTGGAAGTCAGGCGCAACACCCAAGGCCTGCGCGCGCGCGCGTACAACGGTCAGAGCAGCCTGAATTGACTCCTGCATCACGTCACCGAGAGACCCTGTTTTTATTACCCGCCCTTTACCGGCGACGGCAGAAGACTCAATCGTGAGCAACTCTCCGCCCACTTCAGTCCAGGCCAAGCCGGTGACCTGACCAATCTTGTTTTCCTGCTCTGCACGGCCGTAGTCAAACTTCCGAACGCCCAGTAATTCTTCCAGTTGCTCCGGCTTTACCACCACCTTGTGGCTGGTGGATTTACGCACATGCTCAGTGACCACTTTGCGGCAAATTTTAGCCATTTCACGGTCAAGCCCGCGTACGCCAGCTTCACGTGTGTAATACCGAACTACATCGCGTACAGTCTGATCATCCAGTTCCAGCTCATCAGCCTTCAAACCGGCAGCCTTTCGCTGCTTGGGAATCAGGTAGCGCTGAGCGATATTGAGTTTTTCGTCCTCGGTGTACCCTGGGATTCGAATTACTTCCATCCGATCCAGCAGTGGTCCTGGAATATTCATTGAGTTCGATGTACAGACGAACATCACATCGGAAAGGTCGTAATCCACTTCAAGGTAATGATCGTTGAACGACTTGTTCTGCTCCGGGTCCAGTACCTCGAGCAGGGCCGATGCAGGATCGCCGCGATGATCCATCCCCATCTTGTCGACCTCGTCGAGCAGGAACAGCGGATTTTTTACGCCCACCTTGGAAATTTTCTGAACCAGCTTACCGGGCAGCGATCCGATATAGGTTCTGCGATGACCTCGAATTTCTGCTTCGTCCCTCACACCACCGAGCGCCATCCGCACATATTTGCGATTGGTGGCTCGCGCTATGGATTCGCCCAGCGAAGTCTTACCAACACCAGGCGGCCCAACCAGACAAAGGATCGGACCCTTAACTTTTTTTACGCGCTTCTGCACTGCCAGGTATTCGAGAATTCGCTCTTTAACCTCTTCGAGTCCGTAGTGGTCCTTGTTCAGGATTTCCTCAGCCTTGATCAGGTCGTGGCGCACCCGGCTCGCTTTCTTCCAGGGCACACTCAACATCCAATCGATATAGCTGCGCAGAACCGACGCTTCTGCGGACATCGGCGACATCATTTTCAGCTTGCCGAGTTCAGCCCTGGTTTTCTTTTCCGCTTCAGACGACATGCCGGACTCAACGATCTTGCGCTCCAGTTCTTCGACCTCGTTGGGCTCTTCGGTAATTTCACCCAACTCTTTCTGAATCGCCTTCATCTGCTCATTGAGATAGTACTCGCGCTGACTTTTCTCCATTTGCTTCTTCACGCGGCCGCGAATTCGCTTTTCCACTTGAATCAAATCGATTTCAGAGTCCATCAGGCCCAGTAGGTGCTCCAGGCGCTCCTTAACGCTAATGGTTTCCAGTAGCTCCTGTTTCTGCGGCAGGTCCAGTGACATATGTGCAGCAATGGTGTCCGCAAGACGGCCTGGCTCATCGATACCGGACAACGAAGTCATGACTTCATTGGGAACCTTCTTGCTCACGCTCACATACTGCTCGAATTGCGTCATCGCAGAGCGCACCAGCGCTTCAGCTTCTGCTTCGGGCAACTCCTCACTTTCCAACGGGGATACCGTGGCCCGGTAGTGGCCGTCACCTTCGAGCACATCTTCAACTTTTACACGATGGCCGCCCTCTACCAGCACTTTGACCGTACCATCCGGTAGTTTCAGCAGCTGCAACACACTAGCCACAGTGCCAACACGGTATACATCGTCCGCCCCAGGGTCATCTTCGGAAGCCTGACGCTGGGCGACCAGCAGCACCTGCTTGTCGCTGCGCATGGCGTCTTCCAATGCATCAATGGACTTCTCCCGACCCACAAACAGGGGGATGACCATATGTGGGTATACCACCACGTCCCGCAGTGGCAGCAATGGGTATTCGTTCAAGGTCTCGGATGGCTGGTCCATAAAACTCCTCTCGGCCTTCAGGTGGCCATGACACCAGTTTGGCGACTTATCCGTCACCAGAAGCCCGCTCGGGACTTCGGCATTTCGCGCGCCAGTTCAGCAGGTAAGTTTGGGGCACTCCACAGAATAACAAGCCCAGACTGACCAGAGCAGCAAAATTAGTTTAATTCTGTGGCGACAGAACCCCATAGGAAAACACACCTGATCCCACATTCAACAGCTTCATAGCACATTAATACCCCTTCTGCCGGCTGCAAGACACTCCACTGACAGATTCTGTGCGATTCCCGTGCCAGTCGCGGCCCCCACAGCACCCCTTACAAAACCCAGCCACCTACCTGCAGATACAAAAAAGCCCCTTACGGGGCTTTCGAATAGTACGGGCGGCAGTTCAGGACCGGAGCAAAGTCAAACTCACTCCTCCGGCGCGGCCTTCTGGGTTTCCGCCTGCTGATAGACCAGCAGTGGTGCCGACTCCCCCTTGATAACCGCTTCGTCTATAACAACCTTGGTCACATTATCCATCGACGGGATATCGTACATGGTCTCAAGCAGCACTGACTCCATGATGGAGCGAAGCCCCCGAGCACCAGTCTTGCGCTCCATAGCCTTGGCAGCCACCGCATCCAGCGCATCTGCACGGAAGTCCAGCTCGACATTCTCCATTTCAAACAGCTTTGCATACTGTTTGGTCAATGCATTGCGCGGCTCAGTCAGGATTTGTACCAGAGCCGCCCTGTCCAGCTCTTCCAGAGTCGCAGTAACCGGCAGTCGGCCGACAAACTCTGGAATCAAACCGTAACGCACCAGATCCTCAGGCTCCAGATCCAGCAAAACCTCGCCAAAGTTACTTTTGCTGTCTTTTGACTTAACTTCTGCGGAAAAACCGATACCACCCTTCTCGGAGCGGTCACGAATGACTTTATCCAGGCCGGCGAAGGCACCACCACAGATAAACAGAATGTTAGAAGTATCCACCTGCAGAAACTCCTGCTGGGGATGCTTGCGCCCACCTTGCGGCGGCACTGACGCCACAGTACCCTCGATCAACTTCAGCAGTGCCTGCTGCACGCCCTCACCGGAAACATCACGGGTTATGGAGGGGTTGTCTGACTTGCGGGAAATCTTGTCAATTTCATCGATGTATACAATGCCCTGCTGGGCCTTTTCTACATCGTAATCACACTTCTGCAGCAGTTTCTGAATGATGTTTTCGACGTCTTCGCCCACATAGCCAGCCTCGGTCAATGTGGTCGCATCCGCGATGGTGAAAGGCACATTCAACAGTCGCGCCAGGGTTTCGGCGAGCAACGTCTTACCACTACCGGTAGGACCCACCAACAGAATATTGGACTTGCCCAACTCGACGTCTTCTTTACCTTTACCGCCTTTGCTACTGCGCAGACGTTTGTAATGGTTGTAAACGGCTACTGCCAGAACTTTCTTGGCCCGGGCCTGCCCAATCACGTACTGGTCAAGAATTTCCGTGATTTCCTGCGGTGTTGGCAGGCGGGAATCATCACCATCAACGGAATCCTGTACCTCTTCACGAATAATGTCCGTACACAGTTCGACACATTCATCACAAATGTAAACAGACGGACCCGCGATCAGCTTGCGAACTTCCTGCTGGCTTTTGCCACAGAAGGAACAGTAAAGGAGCTTGCCGTTATCTTCTCCGCTGTTCTGATCAGTCATCTAAATACTCCGTGGTCTGGCGGCCAACCGAAATGCGGCGGCAAATTGGGTTCATAAGCAAGATGCGGCCTTTTGGCAGGTTTTTCAAGTTTTTTATTCTCACCCTAGAAAGGGTAAGTCACCGACGGTGGCGCAGAAAACACCACCTCCGCCCGCTGAAATAAATGGGCCGTTTGGAAAATTCCTATGCACGCACCAAGTTGAGGATGCTTGGTGCGCCAATAGCTTAGATTTTAAATTACTTACCCATCATTTGGCGCTGGGAAAGTACATCATCCACGAGACCATACTCTTTAGCCTCGTCGGCGCTCAGGAAGTGGTCACGCTCGGTATCACGCTCAATATCCGCAACACTGCGACCAGTATGGTGCGCCATCAGCTCATTCAAGCGCGAGCGGATTTTCAGTATCTCCTGAGCATGAATATGGATGTCCGAGGCCTGCCCCTGAGCCCCCCCGCTAGGCTGATGGATCATCACCCGGGAGTTGGGGGTAGCGTAACGCTTGCCTTCTGCACCCGCAGTCAATAAGAACGCCCCCATACTACACGCCTGACCAATACACATGGTGCTCACGTCGGGCTTGATGAACTGCATCGTGTCGTAAATAGACATACCCGCGGTAACTGACCCCCCCGGAGAGTTGATATAAAGGTGAATATCCTTATCCGGGTTTTCCGCCTCTAGAAACAAAAGCTGTGCAACCACGAGATTGGCCATATGGTCTTCCACCGGCCCCACGAGAAAAATCACGCGCTCTTTCAGCAAACGAGAGTAAATATCAAACGAGCGCTCTCCCCTGGCGGTTTGCTCCACCACCATGGGCACCAGACCACCAGTGGCCATCAATTCTTTGGAATACGCAGGTCTATCAAAATATGCCATGGATACGATGCTTCCTTTTTCGGCGTACTTAGGCGGACAAAGATTGTGCCAGTACCGATAAGACACAACCCCGAAATTTTCTCAATCTGAGCTTAACTGCTCGACGGCGAGAAAGCCAGCAGGGGTAAAGGAGAGATGGTTTGCGACTACGATGGAGCCCGGATGGAGGCCAGCCTGGGAGAGAGCCGGAAACCCGATGGGCGCCGGATAAAACACAGTTGCGGAAAGAAAAACGGCCACCCGTAGGTGGCCGCCCTGAACGCAATCAGCTCTGCTTTTGAGGCTTGATCACGTCATCGTAAGTGCTTTCCACTTCGCTCACTTTGGCCTTTTCGAGGACAAAATCAACCACTTGATCTTCCAGCACTACGGACTCTACACCGGCAAGCAATTCGCGATTATTGAAGTAGTATTCAACTACCTCTTCAGGCTGCTGGTAAGTAGACGCCAATTCTTCAACTTTTGCTTTTACACGATCACCGTCAACGGCAATCTTGTTTTCCTTGACGATTTCACCCACCACCAAACCGAGAACCACACGGCGCTTGGCCTGATCTTCAAACATGGTATCTGGCAGCATTCTTGCTGCATCTTCCGGCTTGATCTGACCGCCAAACTGCTGAACCATCTGACCACGCAGGGTGTTAACTTCCCCCTTCACCAAAGCAGCGGGAATCTCCACCTCATGCTTCTCAAACAACTGGTCCATGACCTGGGTCTTGACCTTGTTCAGCGCCGCATTTTTCAATTCACGCTGCATGTTTGCACGCACTTCTTCGCGGAACTTCTCTTCGCCACCCTCTTCTACGCCGTAGGAAGCAAAAAACTCGTCATTCAGTTCCGGCAGCTCTGGCTTTTCAGACGCAGTCACTTTGATAGTAAACACCGCGTCAGCACCACGCAGGTTTTCAGCCTGGTACTCTTCCGGGAAAGTAACTTCCACTTCCTTTTCTTCACCCGGCTTCATGCCGATGATACCGTCTTCAAATCCTGGGATCATGCTGCCGGATCCGAGCACCAGAGTCTGGCCTTCAGCCTTGCCGCCATCAAACTCTTCGCCATCTTTACGGCCGACAAAGTCGATAGTAACCCGGTCACCCTTCTGCGCCTTGCGCTTGGTTTCTTTCCAGACTGACTGCTGCTTGCACAGAACATCGATCATGTTTTCAACATCAGCATCAGTAACTTCCGCCACAGGACGCTCAACTGCAACTTCAGACAGATCAGTCAGGGCAACTTCCGGGTAGACTTCAAAAGTAGCAACATACTCCAGGTTTTCACCCGGAGTTACATTCTTAGCTTCAATGCTCGGCTGCCCAGCGGGTTTTACCTGTTCTTTCTGGACCGCCTCGTAGAAGGAGCGGCTCATCACCTCACCCAGGACTTCCTGGCGCACGCCGGCACCAAAACGCTGACGAACAACTTTCAGCGGCACTTTACCCTTACGGAAGCCGTTGATGCGTACAGTTTTGGCCGCCTGCTGAAGACGCTTATCCACTTCCTGGTCTACTACCTCAGCCGGCAAATTTACCGTTAAGCGACGCTCCAGACCGGAAGTTGTTTCGATGGAAACCTGCATGATAATCCTCGTGAGACTCTTCTCTTCACAGAAGCCGGGCCGCAGGCAAATCGTCCTCGACACCAGCGATATGCGATTTGCCGGGAACTCTACCCGACCGCCAAATACAAACAGCCCGCGCCGCCACAGCCATCCTCTTAGACGACCAAGCTTCATGGCACGGACCGATAAATTCCAAATTGGTGGGGACGGGGAGACTTGAACTCCCACACCTTGCGGCACCAGAACCTAAATCTGGCGTGTCTACCAATTCCACCACGTCCCCAAACTTTCTTCCCGCCACTAACCCCTTGATTTGCATGGATTTTTAAGAAAAATCCTACCGGGCTCGCGACGAGGGGAGCAGATTGTGCCACAGCCAACACGGGGCTTCAACAATCGGACACACTCCGGTGTATCAAAATGGCCGCGGGGTGCGACCAAGCGCACGAATCCACATTGAAGCCAAGCGCTTCAGGGTTGCAAAAGCAACGGGGCGCCCGAAAGCGCCCCGCGGAATTACCGGAAAGAGTTAATTACACTCGCTCCAGGATGGTAGTAATTCCCTGCCCCAAACCAATGCACATGGTTGAGACGCCGAGATCACCGCCTTCGTTTTGCATCACACTCAGGAGTGTGCCGGTAATACGCACACCGGAACAGCCGAATGGGTGCCCCAGAGCGATAGCCCCGCCGTACAGGTTGACCTTCTCATCCATTTTATCCAGCAGGTTCAGATCCTTCAGCACAGGCAGCGCCTGGGCCGCAAAGGCCTCATTCAGCTCCACCTTGTCGATATCTTCAATCGTAAGACCGGCGCGCTTCAGCGCCTTCTTGGTCGAAGGCACCGGACCGTAACCCATAATGGACGGATCTACACCCGCGAGCGCCATTTCCCGCACCTTGGCAATCGGCGTTAAGCCCAGTGCCTGGGCACGCTCGGCAGACATTACCAGCATGACAGAAGCACCGTCGGTGATCTGCGAGGAAGTACCTGCGGTCACCTGACCGTGCTTGGGGTCAAACGCCGGACGCAGTTGCGCCAAAGCTTCCACCGTGGTTTCCGGGCGAATTGTCTGGTCTTTCTCAACCAGCACCGGCACGCCATCGTCATCATGGCCTTCAATGGCGATAATTTCGCGATTGAACTTGCCCTCTTCGGTCGCCTTGGCGGCCTTCTGATGCGAGCGCGCACCGAACTCATCCATTTGCTGGCGCTGAATACCGTGCATCATCGCCAGGTATTCCGCCGTCATACCCATAGAGCCGGCAGCCTTGGCCATGTAACGACCCAGCATCGGGTTGGGGCTCACGTGCTCCATCATGTTCAGGTGGCCCATGTGCTCGACGCCACCAACGACGTATACATCACCCACCCCGGCCTGAATATTGGCCGCTGCGGTATGCAGCGCAGACATGGAAGAGCCACACAGTCGATTGACGGTCTGCGCAGGAATGGTGTGCGGCAAGCCTGCTCGCAACACGATCATCCGGGCAACATTGAAGCCCTGCTCATCACGCTGCATCACACAGCCCCAGATCAGATCGTCAATTTCTTTCGGATCCAGTTTGTCGTTGCGCTGCAGGAATTTTCTCAGCAGTTCCGCAGACATATCGTCAGCGCGGACGTTGCGATATACACCGTTTTTGGATCGGCCCATGCCGGTACGCGCATAGTCGACAATTACGGCATCTCTAGGATTCAGACTCATGGAAACTCTCCTTACTTGTCGCCGTAGTAGGTTTTGCCATTGGCAACCATTTCACGCATACCTTCGGTAGGCTGGTACAGCTCGCCGAGGTCACTGTACTTTTCAGCCATCTTCACGAAGTTATCCAGGCCAACGCTGTCCAACCAGGCGAAAATGCCACCGCGGAACGGCGGGAAGCCAATACCGTAAATCAGCGCCATATCGGCTTCTGCGGGAGAATCGACGATACCCTCTTCCAGGCAGCGAGCGAGCTCGGTCGCCATAGGCACCATCATGCGCTCGATAATTTCGTCGATTTCGAATTCGCGACGATCGGCTACGTGAGGCTTGAGCAAGTCGTAAACTTCTTCGGTTACAACTTTCTTCGGACGGCCCTTTTTATCTTCTTCGTATACGTAGAAGCCCTTGCCATTTTTCTGGCCATAGCGACCTGCCTCGTACATCACGTCGGAAGCGGCAGTGAAGGTTTTACCCATTCGGGTCGGAAAACCTTCCGCCATGACCTTCTCGGCGTGCACGCCGGTATCGATACCGACAACATCCATCAGGTACGCCGGACCCATAGGCCAACCCCAGCGCTCCATGACCTTGTCGACTTGCTGAAAGTCAGCACCATCACGCACCAGCATGGCGAAGCCTGCGAAGTACGGGAACAACACGCGATTCACCAGGAACCCCGGGCAGTCACGCACAACAATCGCTTTCTTACCCATTTTGTTGGCGTAAGCAACAACACGGGCAACTGCGGTTTCAGAGGTTTTTTCTCCGCGAATCACTTCTACCAGCGGCATTTTATGTACCGGGTTGAAGAAGTGCATACCGAGGAAATTTTCCGGGCGGGACAACGGCTCCGCCAGCGAATCGATGGAGATAGTGGAAGTGTTGGAAGCGATCACGGTATCTTCAGAGACCTTGGTTTCCACTTCCTTCAGCACTGCGTGCTTCACTTTCGGGTTTTCAACCACCGCCTCAACCACGATATCGACATCACCGAAGCCATCGTAGCTCAGGGTGGGCTCAATACGATTGAGGGTTTCCGCCATCTTGGCCGGCGTCATACGGCCGCGGTCCACCAGTTTGGTCAGCAGCTTACCGGCCTCTTTCAGACCAAGATCGATTCCGTCTTGGGCGATATCCTTCATTTTGATCGGCGTGCCCTTGTAGGCGGACTGGTAAGCAATACCGCCCCCCATGATTCCGGCACCCAGCACTGCGGCGCGCTCGATATCCTTGTCGGACTTCTTCTCCCAGCCTTTGGCAACCTTGCTGACTTTCTGATCATTCAGGAACAGCCCCACCAGGGACTTGGCAGTGTCGGTCTGGGCACTGGCGATAAACTGCTGCTGCTCGATTTTCAGCGCTTCTTCGCGACCAACCTTGTAGCCCTGCTCGATCGAAGTCACCGCGTTCACTGGCGACGGGTAGTTTCTACCAGCCTGCTGACCAACAAAGGCTTTGGTGGTGAAAAACGCCATCAATGCTTCAGTGTCGTTCAGAGGAATCGGAGACTTTTTGTTGGCACGGCGTTCCTGATAATCCAGTTCGCCGGCAATCGCGCGTCCCAGCAGCTTCAGCGCAGCATCTTTCAGGTTTTCGGTCGCGACAACTGCGTCAACGGCGTGCGCAGCCAAAGCCGCATCCGGGCGCTGCTCTTTACCCGCAGCAATCCACTCCGCTGCAACATCAACACCCACCACGCGCGGCAAACGCACAGTACCACCCCAACCAGGGATAAGACCGAGCTTCACTTCCGGCAGGCCGACTTTGGCCTTGTCGCCCATAACGCGGAAATCGCATCCCAGGCAAACCTCAAAGCCGCCGCCGAGTGCGTAACCGTTAATCGCTACCGCAGTCGGGAACGGGAGATCTTCGAGACGATTGATATTCTCGTTGTTCTTGTTCATCAGCTCGGCGATGCCTTCCGGCCCGGCGGAGAAAGCACCACCAAACTCGGTAATATCAGCACCGACAATAAATACACTCTTACCGCTGGTCAGCAGCAATCCTTTGATGTCACTCGCCTTCTCAATCGCATTCAGCGCATCGGAGAATTCCGATACCGTCAAACGATTGAATTTGTTGACGGACTCGCCTTCCAAATCGAATTTCAATTCCGCGATGCCGTTGTCAAGCATCTGCACGGATAGCGCTTTTCCACTAAATAACATTATTGACCTCATTGTTTGATGACCGGACTTCCGCTCAGTTGAAAAGCCGGTCCGGGGGTCGAGTTAAGCAAGACTGATACGGGGCGGTCCCCCGAGGGGCATGCGGCACTATGGTAACCATCTGATGACGCAACCCACAAAATCAGTCAACGCGCCAAGTATAGCCAGATTCAAACGTCTGTTTGAATACCATTTCTGCCAATTCCACTGGCCGGTTTTGTGCTACGACAGCAAGTGAGCGGAGTTTTTGCTCAAAATTCGAACGGACCGATGCTGCGCAGCGAGCAATCACCCGGAGCTTAGCAGGACAGCCGGAAATACCGGAAAGGGATTAGTCGCTGTATCGACCAGGACCAGAGGAAACATCTGACCGTCAACAACCCCGGAAGGACCCTCGACGGATCCTCGAAGGCTGCTGACGGAGTGAACTTTTAGACAGGCATCAGGGTTAAGGTTTTCAAACCATATCGGCGAAAGGGTTGACATCCGGCAAGGCGACGCTCCCCGGCACCCCTGGGAGCGTCATATTGGAACCTTCCAGGGAGATTCCCGCCTCGTCGATCAACCCCTCCCCAAAGCGGTAAATTGCGTTCAGATCGCCGCGACTTGCGCGATCATCATAAGCGACAGCCGCCGCTGCAACCGCCTCATTACGCCTGCGATATTCAGTCAGGGGGCGCTCGCCGTGGCGTTTTTGCAACATGCTTTCGGTAACGTGCGGCGCCAAAATACTCGCAGTGGCATTGTTGCCACCGAAGCCCTTGGAATTCAGGAACGCCACGTCCAGTGATTGCGGGTCTCGCTCAACATGTGTCATGGAGAGTGCCAGGCGCTCGTGATGAACGTCGTCGGCTACCCGGTCAATAGTGGTAATTCCCGGGAGGATACCATGGGCAAACACCCCAAGACTGGTAGTCAATTGGTCGCCACTGGCCGCGGCAACGGTATGCCCCAGAAACGCCTTCACCGCGCAAACAGGCCAACGTTCTACGCCAAAAGCTGCCGCCAGTCGATCAAAAATAGCGGACTCCGTAACCCGGTTCTGCGGCGTGCTGGAACCGTGGGCCTGGACAAAGCTTCTTTGGCGCAGGCTATCCTCCCCCAAAATGGCCCGGACTTCCGCCATTGCGCGAGCGACGGTCAGATAATTGCCCGGCCCCGGGGCCGAGATGGACTTTTTCGGTCCATCCGCGTTAACAAACACGTTGGCCACAGCACCATGGATGGGCGCACCTAACTCAAGCGCGAGCGCATCATCCATCAGAATGGCCCATTGGCTACCTTCCCCCAAAGTAAACCCGCAATTGTCACCAAACGGCCGACTTGCACGACGAAAATCGATTTCATCGCCGAATATTTTACGCAGCCCCTCGATATTGGCCAACGCGCCCATCGTTGCGTAACCATCCACCACTTCTGGCACCAAGGGCGCTTCCGCCGCACCAACCACTGCAACCCGCGCGCGACCACAACGAATATCTTCCACCGCAGATCGCAGGTTATAAAGGTAGGTGGCACAGGCCCCCGCGACGGCACCGGTAGTGCCAACACTACCGAGTACATAAGCATTCACGAAATCCGCAGGCATGCTGGTAAGCCCGAGCGCCAGCTGTTTGGAACTCACGCGCCCACCGCGCAGGCGAGACTGCAGTAGACCTCCATTTCCATTTGGATCCAACTGGCTCATCGCCGAACTGGCGTACACAGAAATCTTGTCCGGGCCAGCCTTCTCAGCCACCAGGTTCCAGTCAATGCCAAGAGATTGAACCGCATCGGAAGCACCAAGAATGGCTAGTTGCAGGCCACGAGGGTGAAAACGCGAGTTGTACTGTTGGCCCGGCTCAAATCCCGTCGGCAATTGACCGGCGGAGCCCACTGGAATTTCGCGATGGCTGTCGAGCATCACTGAAAGTGTCGCGGTCCGCACTCTTACCCGGCCGTCTGCCAGGGTTTCAACTTGCCAATCTGCCGGCAGCGGCGACGGCAATTGCCGAGCGGACATTTCAAAACGGAAGCCGCCTTCGCTGCACAGCTCCGCTGGCTGGTGAAAATGGCAATGGCGGTAGTCGTAAAATCTGCTTTCCAATTCACGAACCAGAGTGCCCTGCAGCACCTGCTGCTCCAGCCTTGCATCGAGAGGACCTGAGGCTGCCGCCCCTGTACGCAACCCCATCAGCGCAGCCAGGTCAGACAACACATCGTCGCGCTCTTTGACACCAAGCATGTCGAGAACCAAACGTTTGTAGCCCCGATGAAAAGAACTTCGACCCGCGGGGTTAAAACCCCCAAAAGCGGTAATCACGGGTAGGCGCTGCATCCTGACCTCCTGCCTGGTTCAATAAAACAAAACGGAAAAATGAAATAAGAGTGAGCGGATTTGATGGTCGGTCAGTTTAGGGGCTGGCGATTCGGCCTGGATATGGGCATACTGGCCAGCAAAATAGAGCATCTGGCCATTTGGCCTGGCAAATTCCGACCAATAGTCAAGTACGAGCCCGACTGAATCACCCCACAAGCAGTTACCGGCTCACCGACAGCGAAGCGAAGAGTTACCCATGCGCACCGTCACCTTCATGCTCATTGACCAAATGCTATCGACAGGTACCGTGTTACCACTGGAAATGTTGCGTGGCGCCGAAAGCCGCGCGCGCGTGAGCAGCGAAGCCCCGTCCCTGAAACTGATTACCGCCAGCATTGACGGCGCTCCGGTCAAATCTCGCTCAGGCTTCTCACTCTCTCCGGATGTCTCTCTCGCAGACGCACCAGACAGTGACATAATTTACTTGCCAGCACTCTGGCGAAACCCGCGTCCAGCCCTTCGCCGCAGTCAGGCACTACTGGAATGGCTGCGTGTACAAGCGGAAAAAGGCGCCGCTATCAGCGCTGTCGGCACAGGTGTCTGCTTTCTGGCGGAAGCAGGCCTGCTGGACGACAAACCGGCAACCACACACTGGCACTACTTCGACCAGTTCACCGCTGACTACCCCAAAGTCAAACTTAAGCGCCAGTATTTCATCACCCAGGCAGACAATTTGTATTGCGCGGCCAGTGTCAACGCACTAGCAGACGTAACGGTGCACCTGATCAAACAGCTCTACGATGCGGCAATCGCCAGCCACGTCGAGCGGAATTTTTCTCACGAGATCCGCCGCCCATTTGAGGAAATTGCATATTCCGAAGGAACGGTGCGACTGCATCCAGATGAAGAAGTGGTTCAGGCACAGACCTGGCTAAAGCAACACTGTGGCGAAGATGTAAAATTGAGTGAGGTCGCAAAATATTTTGATATGAGCGTTCGCTCTTTCAACCGCCGATTCAAGCTGGCGACAGGGCAAACACCTTTGCAGTACTTGCAAGGCGTACGCGTAGATATGGCAAGGGAGCTATTACAGTCCAGCAACCTTTCCGTCAATGAAATCGCGGAAAAGGTGGGCTATCAGGATATGGGGCATTTCACTGCCCTGTTCAAAAAGTTTCTTTCCACCACCCCCAGCGAGTATCGGGCGACAGTGCGTGCAAAGCTCTTCAAAGTAAACACCTGAATCACGGGTACTTCTGCACTCCTTACCGACCAACCTTCGGCTTCTCCAGAAAAATCACATCCGCCCCATGAAAGGTTAAACCAGCCCCCAGCTCTCGCGCCAACCAGCGAAAAGTGGCTTCGCTAAAAAACACAATATGGGTCGGGTCCCGAATGTAGTGCCAGTTGCCAAAACGCTCTGGAGTGGCCACAAGTTTGGTCATCAGTGCCAGTACGCCACCAGGCCTCAATCTCGCCCACAACCGCTCCAGTACCTCCCCTGGAGCACTCAGATGCTCTACGACTTCCGTACTGACAATAAAGTCGAATTCGCGTGCCAATACCGACGTATCCGGCTGATAGAAAAAATCGTACGTCGTCATGCGATGTCCAGCCCGCTCCATTATCTGAGCCAGAAGTGGTGCAGGACCACAGCCGAAATCCAACCCCGCAGAGTCAGGTGTCAGACGCGCAAGTAAGGGGTCCGCACAGCGATTCAGGAAACGTGCGTACCCTTCATCCGCCAGGCTGTTTTCGTGAAGGTCGTAATAGGCCTTCTCCTCAGCGGGAGAAAGATGGAACCGCTCGGGAACAAATACCAAGGCACAACAGGTACATTGCAAATATTCGCGAAATTTGTCCCGATAATACAGGTGTGCCGCCTCGCGGCGGCACAGTGGGCAGGAGCCGGAAACCAGCTCCCGATCAGGCAGCTCGATCACGCTCTGAGCGGGTTTCGGAGAGTTTTTCAGTATTCTCAATGTCTGCAAGTTTTGCAGACCGCAGTAATTTCTCGCTGGAAATTTCGATCTTGCGCGGCTTCATGGCTTCCGGGATTTCTCGAACCAGTTCGATATGCAACAAGCCATTCACCAATTGGGCGTCCGTCACGCGCACATGGTCCGCAAGCTGGAAGCGTCGTTCAAAGTTGCGTGCAGCAATACCCCGGTGTAAAAAATTTCGCTGATTGTCGTCAGCCACTTTTTTACCGCTAACGGTTAAACGGTTTTGCTCCATCTGAATATCCAGCTCAGATTCGTCAAAACCTGCTACCGCCATGGAAATCCGGTACGCATCATCCCCGGTAAGTTCAATGTTATACGGGGGGTAAGCGGGTTGACTCTGATCGGCAGCAGTCATCGAGTCCAGCAGGCTAGCCAGTCGGTCAAAGCCGATAGCAGAGCGATACAGAGGGGAAAGATCCAGGTTACGCATTGTCATATCCTCAATTCAGAGCAATATTTACTTATGCCTGTACAAACTGACCAGGCGCTTGAATCACCTGCACCTGCAGGTAGCGGGGTGACACCTCTATCGAGCCTGCCGCCCTCACACTCAGATATGCGGACACTTGCTTACCCTTCAAGGGCGAAAACAATAAAATTATGCAAAAAAATAATTCAGCCAGAAACATCGGCTCGATGAGCGAATCATCTAGATTGTTTATCGGTATTGCGCCGGATGCTGCCACCCAACGTTTTTTAGACGCCACCTGTCAGCATTGTGAACGGCTCGGCCTGCCCCGCGACCACCGCTGGGTCAGCCACAGCAACCGCCACCTGACCCTGGTATTTCTAGATGACACAGAAAACCGATACCTGGACACCATCGAGGCACACATGAAGAATATCGCCGAAGAGGTACCAGCTTTTTACGGACAGATAGTCAGCACTCATCCATTCCCCAAAATGCGTGGGCATCTGCTGGCGGCAGAACTATTGTCGACACCGGAGCTCCTGACACTCCACCAGCACTGCCGGACGCTGATGGAGGCCATCGGCAAGCAGCCGGAACGTAAAAGCTTTCGCCCTCACTTCACCCTTGCAAGAAGCCGTAGCGGCTTTGCCAGACCTTCCCCCGTTCCCGCCGACTTCATCTGCAAGCTGCAAAACATTACGCTTTATCACAGTTTGCTGGCCCCGGGCGGCAGCCAGTACCGACCGCTACTCTCGCTTCCACTGGCAGAGCCACTACAAAACTGAACATCAGTAAACGGAGTATCACCGGCCACAGTTAAACCCGGCAATCGCCATTTTCAGGCATAAAAAAAATGAAAAAGCCCGCTGAGCGGGCTTTTTAAATTTAACAGACTGATCAGTCGAGCTGGGATAATACGTATTCCGGATACATCACCAAGCGTGGTCGAGAAAGCCTGCGCGCATCAAAGATAAAGACATAGCGCACACCGTCATCATCTGCCGGAATGGTACGACGGAAACGCCAGGAGTTGATTTTGTAGGTCTGCCTCCCAGCGCTGACTGGTGCCACCAACTTGTACTGGTCCTGCCCCAGAAATTCGAACTCGATAGCTCCTTCACCACTCGGGCGCAGCGACAGACTGCGGAAGGTTTGCTTACCCTCATCGTCCTCATCCAGCTCACCGAGTACCTTTTCCAGGCGCTGGCGCTCTCCGCGAACGTATTCCAGCAGTTCAGGATCCACTTCCCTCTGATCTGCAACCGGCACAGCTTCAGCTGTTGCCGCTATGGGTGCAGAATCGTCCGGTAACTGAGGAGACAGCGAAGCGAGTGTGGGCTCAGGAACATCAAGATTTGCAACAACATCGGCCGCTGCCGGCACTTCAGGCTTGGGTGCGGACGCCATCTGCGTGGGTTGTTCATCGACTTTGTTCAGCATTGCCTGGATCAGGTTATCCACCACCACCTGCTGTTTTGCAAGCCTGGATTTGCCATCAGCTACAGAAGTTCGGGACTTCTGTAAGCGCGCCTCTAGCTCAGTATGGGTGGACTGGATGATTTCTACTCGACGATTTCGACTTTCCACTCCACGCTCCGCCATGGCAAAGGCGTGCTCTGCCTTGTGCAGCGCGCGTTCAGTATCCGAGGTTGGCGCTCCTTTGTGCTCCCGCTCAGCCACTTTCAGTGCCATAAGGCTGCTCTTATGGTTTTCACGAGCCTTTTGCAGAGATTCCTCGGCACGCTTGAGCTTATAGTCATAGGCGAGCATCTCGTTCTCGACGTCTTCCAGCTCAACCAGATAGTTCTCCAGCAATTGCTCCATGCGCGCCAGCCTGTTTTGCTCAGCAGAAAGCGTAGACGCCGCCTGTACCACCGCGCACCAACCTATTACCCCCAAAACGCCCGCAAAGATCAGCGAGCAGCCACGGTTTACCGCCATAGTCAAAAGTCCATTGCTTGATTTTTTACTTCGAAAAACACCAGGCCGGTTGCGCGCAACCTCAAAACAAGCGAATACGCCGAGCCTAGCGTGCGGGAGACAATTTACCCCAGTCTCTAATACGCAGCAATGACTGTGCCAACAAGAAGTCCGAAGGCGGAGTGACCTGTGCCGCAATTATGGGCACCTTCTGCACCAAAAATGCTCCCTGCGCCCTAACAATTTTTTATGACATTTTATTGATCACAGCGCTTGATTTTTTTTGTGAGAATCGCATTATGGGTTACAGGGAGATCTTCCTGACCGGATTGAGAATCGGCCCGAGCGCAAAACACCCACAGCGCTGCCGAGGCAGCCAGCAACTCTGCGACCTCTGGTGCTCCGTTTCTCTTCCCGGAAGAACTCCCTTCAGGGCGCCCTACCTTTTCTCACGCAAACCGCACATAGCGGCCTGCATGGACCCTTTATAACCGGAGGTATGTGCCCATGAAATCTGCGCCTTACGATAACATTGTGTTCCGCGATATCGATAAATCCGCCGCACTGGCAGACACTGTATCCAGGAAGCTACACAAGCTTGAACGTTATTGTGGCGACATCATACGTAGCCGCGTAGTCCTCGAAGCTCCCCACCATCACAAACACAAAGGCAAGCAATATAAAGCTTCTGTGGAACTGGCTCTTAGCGGCGCTCCAGTCACCATTACCAATGAAAGTGACTCTATCCACCGAGCGGTAAATGCTGCGTTCAATTCTGTAGAACGCCGCCTGAAAGAGCTTGGCGAACGCCGCAAAAGCCGCCGCCACCAGATGCCACCGGTTGATGCTCAAACTGATGAGCAGTGAATAACAGAAGCACTGAACTCATGTGAGCGGACCTGCTTCTCTTCACAAGACTTCACACACCACTCAACGTATAGAACAGAGGGGTAAACCAGCAAAAGGGCTGTGCCGCCGGAGCGGCACGGCCCTTTTGGCGAAGGGCATACCCTTGTTGGCTTACCCCAAAAAAATCATCAATCCGCAACTGGCGTGCGCATAGTCACGAATTCTTCCGCAGCGGTGGGGTGAATCCCGATGGTTTGATCGAATATCCTTTTCGTCGCCCCAGCCTTCATTGCTACCGCCAAGCCCTGGATGATTTCTCCCGCATCCGGCCCCACCATATGCGCACCAACCACCTTATCGGTATCGCGGTCAACCACCAGCTTCATCAGGGTCCGCTCATCCCGCCCACTGACTGAATGGCGCATGGCTTTGAAGTCTGACTTGTAGACCACCACCGGAATACCCGCCTGGCGAGCCTCCTCTTCCGTGAGGCCTACAGTGCCGATATTTGGCTGGCAAAATACCGCCGTGGGGATATTGTTGTAATCGATTTCTGCAGTGTTTCCCGTCTGCCAATGTTTCACCAGTGCCATGGCTTCGGCCAGGGCCACTGGTGTAAGCTCCGGGCCACCGGTTACATCACCCAGCGCATATATGCTGGTAACGCTACTGCGGAAATTGTCGTCGACACCTATCGTCCCATCCTTATGGACAACTACCCCGAGCTTTTCCAACCCCAAATCTTTGGTATTGGGCTTGCGTCCAGTCGCATAGAGCACAGCATCCACCTGCAACTCACTACCGTCATCACTGTGTACAAGGAGGCTGCCATCACCCTGCTTCTCGATGGACGCAACCCGGTGATTGAAGCGCAGCAGGGTGCCTTTTTTGGTCATTTCATCACGTACGAACTTGCGCACATCATTGTCAAAGCCACGCAAAAACAGTTCTCCGCGGTATGACAAATGAGTCTCCGCTCCGAGGCCCGCAAAAATTCCCGCGAACTCAACGGCAATATAACCACCGCCAACCACCAGCACCCGCCGGGGAAAAACCTCTAGCGAAAACACTTCATTAGAGGTAATCACATACTCACTGCCAGGAAATTCCGGAACCTGCGGCCACCCTCCTGTAGCAACCAGAATACGCTCAGCGCTGTATGTATCATCGCCAATCGCTACCTGCTGGCGCCCCACCAACGAGGCCCGACCATTCAAAATCTGAACGCCGGAATTGGACAACAGGTTGCGGTAGATACCATTGAGACGGGCTATCTCCCGTGCGTTGTTGTCGCGCAGGGTTGGCCACGCGAACCTCGCACCCTGCTGCCCTTCCCAGCCGTACGCCTCTGCATCTTCAAAGGACTCTCGGTAGCTGCTGGCATAGACAAACAGTTTTTTGGGCACGCAGCCTACATTGACACAGGTCCCACCCATGTAGCGGTCCTCTGCAACGGCTACACGCATACCCGCAGCTGCAGCCATGCGCGCGGCGCGAACACCCCCGGAGCCGGCACCGATAACAAACAGGTCGAAATCGAATTCAGACAAAATTGATCCCCTTGAACTACGTATTGGGCCCTTTACTGGTAAAAGTGCGCAAATAATTAGGCGCCAGTTCAGCAATTGGCACTTTAGTGACTAATCATACTTAAAAGCCGTTGACACCAGACGGCGCATTCGATATTCATGTGATGCTAATCACAATAACAAGCCTTATAGCTAATACAAAACTAGGGCATTCACCAATGAAAACCCCAGCAACTCCTTCGACACCACTATCCAGGCAAAAAAAATTGCCTCTTACCACAGTGATGATGGCCGGCCTGATGGCTCTCTGCGGTATCGCCGAAGCCAAAGAACATCCCTCCTACCTTTCACAAAGCTACTGCGATAGCGTGGTCGAGCAATTTGTAGAATCAGGCATGCGCAGCCTTGGTAAATACATCAACGACAACTTCAGCCTTGAGTACAAAGGCGGTATCCGCAATACCGTCAATTTTCTCAATCAGCGCTCAGAATGGCTTTCCGAGTGCAATGACTTTCTGCGTGATACCTCAAGCAGTTATGTGTTTTACAACGAGGAAAACACCAAGGACATCTTTGACGCCATCAATGCGCTGGCAAAAGAGTTACAGCTGGTCCGAGAGGGTGTCGAGTATCCCGATGAATCTGGCAATAACAACCCGCATCCGTTTATCAAAGGCCGCTTCGATACTCTGGCGAAATTGATGGACCAGCATCACACCCGGATACTGATGAAAAAACAGTTCCAGTGATTAAATCGCGCGACCGACTCACAACCGAGTCAGGTCGCGCCGCGTCACCTAACTCTCGCCATATACCGGTCAGCTAATTGCACAGATGTCCGCCAGGCGTCCGTTATTTCTTCTCGCCCTCTCCGCCCCGGGCTGCAGCCTCTTGCCGACTGAAGGATTCAGCCGGTACATCCGGCCAGAGGCTGTGATCTCGCCCCAACAAGCGCTCTTTCAGGCTTTTCACTATACGCTTGGTGAGCGCACCCAGTCGGGGCCGCTGTTTTGCTGAAAATGGAATAGGCCTGCAGCTATGGATTGACGCAAGGCCTATCCGGGCCATAAACAAACTTGCTCCCATACCTTGCCCCAAGCGCGCGGAAACGGTGCTCAGCATGCTATCTCCTACCAACTCAGGCCACAGTTCACTCACTGCATACTCACTGGCCCCACTGTAGGCCACCAGTGCCAGAATTTTGTTGAACAATCGCCAACGCACCACAACCGACGGACGCACACCATAGATTTGCGCCACATCATCAATCATGCGCATAGACTGTCGCAATGCAACCAGCACATCCAAGGTGGTAAACGGACTGAGGCCAACCAGAGCTCCAGTGGTGGTGGCGTGGCGTACGATTCGCCGCAAGGCCTCCTGGTCCAGCGCCTCGAAAAAATTCAGTTCGAGATGGTTGAGCAATTCACTGTTGTCGTAATAATCCGGTGTTTCCTCCAACACGCGGGACAACAGGGCTCCCTGAGGCTTACCCGCAAATAGATGCCGCAACTGGGTATTCAATGGCTCTACCGCGTCGGTAGCGCGGCTGTCGCGTACCTCCGCAGCGAGTTCCTGGGTTTTCTGTAGTTCACGTAGCGGCCGCCCGGCGCGGAAGTACTCCCACACAGCGCTAGCAATGGTCAACACCAGCGCACCAATAATCACCCCGGCCAATAGCCCGAGCGTCCAGTGCATATCCGCCGCCCAATAGAAAAATTGCCTCAGTTCCCAGAATACGGCGCCGAACGACAGCGCCAGCGCAGCCAGCAGCGCGGGCTTCCACAACCGCAAACGAAATACCGGCAGACGCAATTCGGAAAATGAAATTTTGTTTGGCAGGGATTCACCGGTGGTGATGGACCGCGGCAACTGGTCCGGCTCCTCGCTCAACGATTCCACTCGGGTGCTGCCGCGCACCTGCGCCCGAGGCTCCTCCGCCTCCAGATTTTCAATCCTGGTCTGTCTCCGGGCACGCTGGCTGCCCCCCGCTTCCCCGGCATTCACCCCGTCATTGCCCGCAGACTGATCATGGGTATTGCTCACACTTTGTCTCCCAGCAACAGGTTCAATAACGCATCGATACGAATATGGGGCATATAACCTTCCCGACCAATCCCCATGGGGGGGCGCAGCTGCGGTGGCAGCGCACCAGCGTAGTGTTGCCACTCTCTATCTTGCGGCAGGTGAGCCATTATCTCGGCATTTTCAAAACCCAGATAGCGGCCATCCATACCATGACCGACAAGCATTCGCCGGCCTTCGCGGACGCTTTCATTAGAACAGCGCACGGCAGCAATGGCCTCGCAATACAGCGGTAATCCTCGGTGCCTGGCACCGGAAAACACCTGCTGAAGCTGCTGGCCAAGCAATTGGCGCAGGGCATCGTGATCGGCTGCCAGTACCTGATCCACTTTGGTAGCGGCAAACAGCAGCCGATCGATCCTGGGACGCCAGAGTTTGCGCAGCAGGCCGTTACTGCCATAGCGGAACGTCTCGGCAATGTGACCGAATGCCCGCCGCATGTCGTCGAGAGCAGCTTCACCAGCGTATAGCGTGGTAATCAGATCCACGAGCACCAGTTGACGGTCCAGATGGCGGAAATGGCTGTCTACAAAGGGCGCAACAAGTTCATCCACATAGGCCCGGTAACGACGCTCTAACACTTTGTAATTACTGTTTTCGGGCAATCCATCCAGCACCTCCTGCGGTTGACGCCCCAGCGCAGGCAACGGGAAAAAGCCGTGCTCCGCGTCGTCCAGCAAGGCCCGCCCCGGTTGTAAGTAGCTGAGACTCCTGGCACTGCGACAGTCCCGCAAAAACTGCCGGTAGTCCTGCCACAGACTATCCAGCTCCTGCGGAGATGCAGTAGCCCCCGGCTGCAACCGGTCTAATCGAGCGAGGAGCGTCGGTGCCAACTCCGTACGAGGCGCAGTGGCCAGCAAGTCTCGCTGGTGGCGACACCAGGTGGAAAAATCCATACGCAACAACGGCAAATCCATCAGCCATTCGCCGGGGTAATCGCGGAACTCAAGCACCAACGTCTGTCGGTAATTTCGCCCCAGCCGGCGCCCCTGGAGATGCACATGCAACTCCAGCGCAGAAAGATCTCTGGTGGAATCCGGCCAGCGCGGCGGGTTGGCAGTAAGGGCGTCAAGACACCGCTGATACTCAAATAGCGGCAGGCCGGTATCCAGTGCCGGTTTTAACTCGGCCCCCAACAGACGGCCATTGAGTGCCGGAGCAAATCCAGGCAACTGGGCCCGGTCCGGGTGACTCAATTGATAGATCAGGCTGGAAATCAGGGTGGATTTTCCCGCACCGCTAAGGCCGGTAATACCGATACAGACCCGCCTGTCCAACAACCGCTCAGCGGCCCAATGGGACTTGTCGCGCGCCTCTTTACGCAGCTGCCGCCACTGCTGCTTGAGCGTCTGCAACTTGCTTTTCCCGCCACCAGTGTCATCTACACCCATAACATTGCCTCAAGTGCTCCACGACATAGAGCCCTGCTCTGAAATCCGTTCGTCCTTTCGCCTTTTGAGCGCTCACGACACTTCTCCTTAGATAGCCCCAAACCCCACACGCCGAGGCTCACTTCACGGATGATCTTTAACCGGCGGACTAACTCCCCGCCCCCATAGGAGAATGGCGATTTCAGTGACGATTTCAATCCACAAATTCTACACCCGACAGCAAAAAGCGCGGCCCTGACGGAACCGCGCTTTTATGGAATGCCATATTCGTTCGCGCAATGAACGCGATGCTTGTGAGTTCAGATTGACGAACAGACTAGCACCACGTCAATCAATCAATGATCGCCACATCACCAGAACCCATCACTGAAAAGGACTCACGCTGCGGACGCCTCAACACAATGTCACCGGACCCCATCACAGAACCTTTGGCATTGTCGACACTCAAATTTTTGCCCACAAAATCACCAGACCCCATAACATTTACATTGAGGTTGGCAACCTTGCCACCGATCGCCATATCACCGGACCCCTTTATCTGTGCAGAAAAATCTTCACCGATAAAATTGTCCATCCGGATATCACCAGAACCCGTAATATTGGCAGCACCGCGCACCGCCAGTACCGTGGTCAATATCAGGTCCCCGGAACCGGTAACACCAGTGCTCAGGTTCTCCGCTGCCACTTTCTCTACCCGAATCAGGCCTGAGCCAGTAACACGCAAATCGAGCGCCTCACTCTCCAGTGTCTCAGCGGTAGCGTCGCCAGAGCCGGTTACGCGAATGGCGGAAATCCGCGGCAGAGTCACACTAAACTCTACATCCGGCTCATTGCTGATGGTGACCACCCCAAACAGGCTCTTGCGATTAGCCTCCACGGACAATTCCAGGGTATCGCCATCCAGCTCTGCCCGGGCGTGTACCAGATCCTTCTCCTCGCCACGAGCAGAGACCGAGAATTCAGGCCCCTGTACCACTCTCAGGTTCGACCCGCCCTTCACAGCGATAGCGGTGAAACCCGCTACATCAAAGCTTTTGCTGGACGGCTGGGCGACAACAACACCAGAACCCAGAACCAGAACAAATGCGACAAACAGGCCGCGCAGACCAGCACGGCAAAACAATCGGGAGAGCATGATCAAGATACCTGTTTATGATTGATTGCCAGTGGGACGCTTCCTGTGACCGGTTTGGATGCAGCCTGCCGGATACCGCCTGGAATCCACTTCGCAGACACCAATGATCCAGCTCCGCCCCGCACCCATTCAAACGCCGCAATGAAACCCAAGCTCCGTGAGCGCTTCCCGAAGCCTGGCCGCTTCAGCCGCCAACACCTCAGGTTCCGTCTGCTGCTGTAGGGAAAAATCCAAATCGGCAATTTCATTGATTGGAACCAGGTGATAGTGGGTGTGGGGAACCTCGATACCCGCCACCATGACCCCCACCCGCTTCGGCGAATAGACCTTCTTCTGCGCCTTGGCTACGTTGGCAGCAACCTCCATCAGATGTGCACTGAGGTCCGCAGGCACGTCGTCCCAGTGATCGATCTCCTCGACCGGAATCACCAGACAGTGGCCGGGTTTGACGGGCGCAATGGTCATAATTGCCACAGCGCGCTCATCGCGCCAGACAAAGTGACCTGGCAGGTCGCCATTGATGATTTGGGTAAAGATACTCGCCATTGATTCCTCACATACCAGACGTCGCTCTAGAGGCCACGGATCGGCGCCCCCTACACACGCGTGACATTTACGCGCAACATTAATGATTCGAACCATTAAAGACTGACAAGTCTATCAGTGCCAGCTAACAATCCGAAGTCGTATCGGACGCGGCTTGTACCCTGGCCAGCTGCGCCAACCACACCATTTACACGCCAACACACAGGATATCCACCGATAAAAAATTGTTTGAAAAACAGTAACTTGTAGCAAATTCCGCCGTCAGTTGCGTCAGATTAGCCCCAAAGGGCACAACCCGAGGAAGCGCGTGACAATTTCACCCTATCGCGTTGGCAGGGGTATATCCATCCCGTAATCTTGCCGCCCATATCGCGACAGACGATCCGACGGCCCCACGGGTTACAGGCAAAGCTTCCATTGCGGCGACCTGTGGACATTAACAAAACAGGCCAGGTCGGACGCCCGCCGCCAGTTCGAGTTTCGATCTCACAGGGGGAATCCACCAATGCCACGGACAGTGCCAACAACCGTACCTACGAGAGCGCCTGCAGGCGCCATATCCACAACATCAAATGACGTACACTCCGGCGCAGTACTGCAACTGCTGGGGGGGCGCCAGTTTGTCGACCACACCGTGGCTGAGTTCTACCAGGCTGTGGGCAAGTATCTGGCACCCGATGACATCAGTGAGCATGGCAAACAGCAAAGCCGACAGGCCCAGTTTCTGAGCCATGCCCTGTCCGAATTACCAGAGCCCACCCACACCGCGCGCGCCCGCTTCCTGGCCCGCGGCCTCAATCCACCACTTTTTGAAGCGATGCTGGAGTTCCTGGACGGCCGCCTGCAAGAGCTGGGCTTCTCACCCCAGTTTCGCGCCCGACTGGTAGAGTCCACCAGTGCGCTTTATGACCGTTGCGAAGAGCCACTGTCCATCGCCTGCTGAAACTCAAAGGTCACGTTCAACAGGGCGCCCGCTTAACCCGGAAGCCCTGTTCGCCCACAACCTGCTTCGCCCCGCCACTCTGCTCGCTGGAGCTGTACTCCCCGGGAACATCTTCCACCTCGGTTGCGACGGCCGTGGAGCGCCCATACAATGCGCACTCAAACAGCCTTTATCCCCCGTTTGCTTTTCCTTCCGTAAGCGGTAAGCGCTACAACCCACTCTCAAGATACAAGAGACAGCCAATGAAAATTGCTAACCACAACGTGGTGGAGATCAACTACACCCTGAAAGACGCCGAAGGTACCGTGATCGACACCTCCGAAGGTGGACAGCCGCTCAAATACCTCCAAGGCGTGGGCAACATCATTCCTGGCCTGGAAAAGGAAATGCTGGATAAAAGTGCCGGCGACAAATTCAAAGTGGTCATCGCCCCGGAAGAAGGTTACGGCCCGCAAAATCCGGAGCTGATCCAAACCCTGCCGAAGGACGCTTTTGGCGGTGTTGAAGAACTGCAAGTAGGCATGGCATTCCGCGCACAGAGCACCGAAGGCCACCCAATCGAGGTGGAAATCATCGATATCGACGGCGACCAGGTCACCATCAATGGCAACCATCCGCTGGCAGGTGTCGAACTGCACTTCGACATCGAAGTGGTTTCCGTACGCGAAGCAACGCCGGAAGAAATCGATCACGGTCACGTGCACTAAGCACGCGATACGTTGTATTTGCAGGGTGCCGTCAGGCACCCTGCCATCCCTCCACCCCGTTCCGCACCAACCGATTCGAAAGCGATTCGAAAGCCCCGCGCGAAGTACCCGGATAACACCATGCCTCTAAGCGACTCTTACCTGCAACGGTTTGGCGGTATTGCCAGACTCTACGGTGAATCCGCGCTGGAAGCCCTGCACCGCTCACATGTGGTCGTCATCGGCATCGGCGGTGTCGGCAGTTGGACTGCGGAAGCACTGGCACGCAGCGGCATCGGCAAAATCACCCTGATCGATCTGGACGATATCTGCATCACCAACACCAATCGTCAGATTCACGCGCTAGTGGACACAGTGGGCGACATCAAGGTGGAAGTGATGGCGCAACGGCTGCGAGAAATCAATCCGGAAATTGACGTCCACACCTGCGAAGACTTTATCGCCAGTGATAATTTTGCCGAACTGCTCGACCCGGAAAACATCGCGATTGATATTGTGGTGGACGCGTTTGACAACGCGCGAATCAAAGCCGCGCTAATAGCCTACTGCAAGGCGCGCAAGATAAGACTGATCACTGTGGGTTCCGCCGGAGGCAAGACCAACCCGACAGCCATCGACTGTACCGATCTCGGGCGCACCGTAAGCGATCCGATGCTGGCAAAAGTGCGCCAGCACCTATATCGATTCCACAATTTTCAGAAGTCCAGCAAGCGACAATTCGGAATCGACGCCATCTACTCCACCGAGCCCATGGTTTACCCGCAGCCAGACGGCCAGGTCTGCCAGCAGAAAAGTGGCATGCAGAACGGAGTAAAACTGGACTGTAGTGGCGGCTTCGGTGCCGCCACCATGGTGACCGGCACGTTTGGTTTTGTGGCGGCAGGCAAAGCGATAGAGCGGATTCTGAAACAACACAAAAAAACATGATTGGCAATTCGGCTCATCAGGCACCTTCGGCTGCACACCCTCCCCAGGTATTCGAGCCTGAGTCCATCAAGTGGAGAACCATGTGGACACCTCCTCATGCCCTGTCGTCCTGATTCCAGGCTTTATGCTGGACGAGTCACTCTGGGACGATTTCAGAAATCATCTTCCCGAAAACTGGGTGGTTGTTAACGCATCTCTGAGCGGTGGCCAAACAATATCTGAAATCGCCCGGCATATTGCCGAACACGCCCCCGAACGGTTCTTACTGATTGGATTTTCCCTGGGCGGTTACATCGCCAGGCAGTTGGCCGCAGACTACCCGGAAAGAGTGGGCGCACTGGTTATCGTCGCAAGCTCGCTGCGAGAAGATACGGAACAGCAAACCAAGCTGAAACAACAGGCAATAAACGCTCTGTCCGACGCCAGATTCAAAGGACTGAGTAACAGCACGATCGCCAATTCACTACACCCCCATCGCGCCGCGGATACTGATCTCATTTCCCGCATTAAACAGATGGGGAACCGGCTGGGGTACAAAGCACTGGCCATTCAATCTGTGCTGGACAGGTCCGGCGTGCCGACAGAAACCATCGCCTGTCCGACGCTGGTGGTAGCAAGCACCAGCGATGCCCTGCGCTCTCTGGATGAGGCGCAGGAACTGGTTAGAGCAATCCCCAATGCATCGCTGCAGATTATTGATGACGCCGGCCATATGATTCCCCTGGAGCGGCCCCGGGAACTCGCGGCGACGATAGTCCACTGGCTGGGCTCGCAGCGAATTCATCATGCAGATATCGAGTGCAAATAACACTGTTACGGATAAAAATTCGGCGGGCGCCAAATGTCGTTAATACGGTGTCGTCAACGGGGCGTCATCAGCAAATACGCGCGCTCTAACAGTGCGCGGAATCCATTGGTCCTGGACTCACTCAGTTGATGCTCCAGCCCCAACTCTGCAAACAGCGATTCCAGATCCGCGCGCGTAACCGCACCGTCGCCTTGGTCATCCAACTGTGATAGCAGCAATGCCCCCAGTCCCCTGACGATACGGCTGTCGCTGTCGAGCGCAAAACGGTGCAGCCCGTTTTCACAACGGTGCACCAGCCAGGCACTGGACTCGCAACCGCGCACAAGATTTTCCTCGCTGCGAATTGTCTCCTTGCGGGAAATCACTTTTGCCCATCCCATCAGCGTGCGGTACCGGTCCTGCCAGTTACGCTGAGCCCTCAAAACTTCGATATCCACCGCCCCCAGGTCGTCCGCCTGCCAGTCCCGGGTGTCCGAATCGGCCGTCATGCCCCCCTGCACTAGGACCTCATCGCCCAGATGCACAATAAACTCCGCTACCGCAGCGACAAACTTTTCCGCATCTGCACGAGTGTTGTAAGCGGCCAGGGACGCGCGCAGTGTGGCACTGTGGCCACTGGCTCGCACCAGCGGCTGGGCACAGTGATGGCCGACGCGCACGGCAATATCGCGCCCGTCCAGCCACTGCATCAGATCAATGGCGGCGCAGCGGGGGTGGGTGAAAGCAACAATGCCCAGGTTATTGTTCGCCGCGCTCAGCAGATCAATTTCCGGGATCTGACTCAGGCGATCATGCAAGAAGTGCAGCAACTGCTGCTCATGCCGCGCCATGCCTCCTCGATCCTGCTGATCGAGAAATTGCAGACAGGCACCAAGTCCGGCGATGGCCGCGAGTGAAGAAGTTCCCGCTTCAAATTTATGCGGAAGTTCCGCGTAGTGGCAGGAATAGAGGTCGACATCTGAAATCATCTCACCACCACCCTGCCAGGGCGGAATTTCCCGCAACCGGGACTCACGCCCATACAGCAATCCAACCCCAGTGGGGCCGTAAAACTTGTGCGCGGAACACACCAAAAAATCACAGCCGATGGACTGCACATCAATATGTTCGTGTGCTGCCAGTTGCGCGCCATCCACAATCCAGTGAATATTTTTTTCCGCAAGCGCCGCGCGCACAGCATGCAAGTCAGTGCGAAACCCGAGGGCGTTGGAGCCTGCGGTAAGCGATACAATTCTGGTGCGCGGCGTAAGTACTTCGTACAGGCGGTCAATTTGCGGCACTCCCCGCTCGTCAGGAACGTAGCAAAGCTGCAATTGATAACGCTTCGCCATCATCTGCCAGGGTACCAGGTTGGCATGGTGCTCGGCGGTGGTCAAAAGTACCTGATCGCCGGGCTGCAATTGCGAACACAGACTATAGGCCAGCAGATTCAGGCCCTCTGTAGCTCCGCGGGTAAACACAACTTCTTTTGCGCAGGTCGCACCGAGGAACGCGGCGGCAAGTTCACGCACTTGCTCCACCATATCTGTGGCGCGTCGGGCCAGGCGGTGGCTGGAGCGGTGGGTATTGGCATTACTGTGGCGATAGAAATCAGCGATGGCATCGATCACACAAGCAGGTTTCTGTGTGGTCGCGGCGTTATCCAGATATACCAGCTCCCTATTTTCAGACTGGGAAAACAGAGGGAACTGGCTTTTGAAGGACTCGACGGAAAAACTCATAACTAGGTATTCACAACCGGGCATCAAAGATTGAACAGCGAGCAGGCATTTTCTTCGGTCTGGGCAATGACTTTATCCACGGAAATCCCGCGCAATTGCGCAAGGGTTTCCGCCACTTCCGGCAAATACTCAGGACTGTTGCGCTCGCCCTGGCGACCGGCGTGTGGCATATCGGGCGCGTCGGATTCGAGCAACAGGGACTCCAGCGGCACTGATGCAAGGGCATGGCGGGTCTTGGAAGCACGCGCATAGGTAATGGTGCCACCAACACCGAGGTAGAAACCCAGTTTGCGATACTCCTCGGCGATTTCTCGACTACCACTAAATGCGTGGATCACACCACCTCGTTCCGGTGGCGTTTGTTTGAGATGTCGAATGACCTCACTGTGTGCCCGCACACAGTGGACGATCACAGGCAAGTGCAGCTCTTTCGCCGCTCGCAATTGGGCTTTGAAAACGGCCACCTGTTCATCCATAGGCGTGTCGATACCCGCATCAAGGCCACATTCACCAACCGCAACGCAACAATCATTCCCTGCCCGCTCGTGTACTACCCGCTCCACTATCGCCCGCTGCAGCCGTGCCGGTTCAATCGCCAGCTCCTTCACCCACCAGGGGTGAACTCCGACCGCACCATACCAACCCGGCTCACTATTAACGAGCGCAAACAGCGAGCGCCACTGGGAAATACTGACCCCGGGTAAAATCAGTTTTTCGATGCCCCGCGCACGACAGCGATGCCAGACATCGCCACGATCCGACGCAAAGGCCTCGAAATCAAAATGGCAGTGGCTATCAATCAGTGACATGTTGAGCGACCAGGGAAATTTGCAGAATTCTAGCATGGCGCCTGACGCACAGGTTTACCACGGCGAAGACAGGGCGGATAATCAGCGCAACCCGTGCGTATGCTCTCCACCACTGTCACCCCATTCCATGCCCCGAGGCCTAACTTGCTCGAAGCGCTATTGCCGATTGCCCTGTTTGTATTTTCCACCAGTATCACACCCGGGCCGAATAATCTGATGATGATGTCATCCGGGCTGAATTTTGGTGTCAGCCGCTCGATGCCGCATTTCCTCGGAATCTGCCTCGGCTTCCCGGCAATGATCATTGCGATTGGCCTTGGCCTGGGCGCACTGTTCAGTCAGTACCCGATTTTGCATGAGATCGTTCGCTGGGTAGGTATAGCCTACCTGCTCTATCTGGCGTGGGTTATTGCCAATACCCGTGAGATCGGAGCTGCGGAGGGGAAGAAGCCATTTACCTTCCTGCAGGCAGTGGCTTTTCAGTGGGTAAATCCCAAGGGCTGGATTATGGCGATCGGTGCACTGGCGGCATTCACGACGCCGGAGGGCACCATGCTGATGGAGGCTGGACGTATTGCCCTGGCCTTTATACTGATTGGCGGTCCCTGCATTGTAATCTGGCTAATGTTTGGGGTGGGTCTTAAGCAAATATTGACAACACCTCGCTACATGAGGATTTTTAATATCACTATGGGCCTGCTGCTGGCCGCTAGCGTCATCACCATGATCCGCTGACGGCCTAACAAGCTCATCATTAGCCGTCAGCTAACTTATCCGCCCTGGCGACCTCCAACTCCACCCGGAAGTTTTTTACCATCTGACGCAGGAACAGCTTCGGTGCGAGTTTGTACAGGTAAGCTCCCAGCAAGGATTTATCCCGCGGGAACAAACGCTCTTTACCGGCCACCAGCGCGCGGACTATCTCCTTCGCCATCCAGTCAGCGCTGCGCACCTGGCCGATAGTACTCTGGGCGTGCCTGGCGCGGCCGCCGTCACCGGCAAGCGCATTCTTGTCAATATTGGTAGCCACAAAGCTCGGGTAGACCATGAGTACACGCACGCCCTCTTCACGCACTTCCTCGCGAAAGGTCTCGAAATACTGGTGCAGCGCACTCTTGGCCGCACAGTAACCCGCACGCCCGAGTACCGGCATCCAGCCCGCCATGGAGCTGATATTGACGACGCAGCCTGACCCAGTACTCAACTCTCCCATCAGCCCCTGAGCCAACTCCACCGGCGCGTGGTAATCGACCGCCATAACCCGGCGAATAACCGCGTTGCTGGTCTGAGTGGAGAGGCTGCGATGCGTGATGCCGGCATTGTTGACCAACAGGTCAACCCGCGCATAGCTACTGCGCAGCTCAGTGCACAATTCAGCCACCGCAGTCTCACTGGACAGGTCGGCAACAAACACATTGACGCCAACACCCCGCAATTCAAGCTCCCGCGCCCTCGCCGTTAGGGCATCTGCATCCACATCGATGAGAGCAAAGCGCAGCGGGCCCCGCGAGACGTAGGCATTCTCAAGTGCCCGTACCAGCGCCCAACCGAGGCCACCGGCAGCACCGGTGACCACGAACACCTTTTCCCCGCCCTGCGGAGCAATCTGAGGATCACTCATGCCGCCTGATCTCCCGCCACTTCTATTGCGGGCGTAGCGGCGTGGGTTACCCGGGCGCTTTCCAGATCCACATCAATACCCAGGGCTTCTTTCGCAAAAAAGGCAAACGCCTCAGCAGAGGTTTTACGCGGACGGTAACCCAGTTCATCCTTGAGACGACGGTTCAGCAACACCGGGCGGTACTGCAGGAACATGACCTGCGCCGGCTGCACATTTCCGAGGCGCAGCTTAAAACTGATGCCGAGCAACAGCTTCAGCAACCACACTGGTGGACGACGCAGTGGCTTGCCAAGCAGGCGGGCGATTTCCTGCGGCGTTAGCGCACCGTCGCCCGCCAGGTTATAAATACCGCTGGCATCCTCTACTACGCCATACTCGATGGCACCGATGACATCCTGATCCCAGATAAAGACAAACGGCGAGTTATGCGCGCCCGGGTCAATAATGCTGCGGCCTGCAAATAATTCACTGATCTTGCTGTTGGTGGTAGCACCAATGATGGAGCAGGGACGGAAGATCAACTGCTTCAACTGCGGGTGGCGCCGGCGGTATTCCGCCAGCATCTCCTCGACCAGACGCTTGTGGTCAGAGTAGGCAAACTCCGGGTTGCCACGCAGTGGATGATCTTCGCCAAGCCATACGGGACTGTCCTCGTGGTAGCCGTAGGCCGCGCCGCTGCTGGTGAGAGTGACATGAGTCACGCCAGCGGTAATACAGGCGTCCAGCACATTGCGGGTACCCTCTACATCGATGCGATATTCGCGCGCGCGATCGCGCCCGGGAGACACCACCGATGCCAGATGCACCACATGGGTAATACGTTCAGCGCGCATCAATTCCGCCAATGCGGCATCGCAAATATCCATAACGAACAGCGGAAACGGTACATCGCGATGCACAATATCCACCCCCACTACCGACATTTGCCGCCCGAGTAGCTCCCCTAACTGACCGCCCACATAGCCCGCAGCGCCGGTAATCAATACCCTTTTTTCACTCATTGTTACTGCTCTTGTTTTTTTATTGTCCAGGGGAAACCCACGCTACTCAGACAGTACTCGGTGCTTCCGGCGCCCCTGTCTTGTCCGCGCGCGCGCGGAGTCGACGTTCGCTGTAATTCCAGTAACCAGCGAGAGAAAGACCCGCAACCAGATGCCAAACACCCCAGAAACCGGCGACGACCAACATTTCCCCGGCAGCGGGGTAAAAGGTAAACAGAATGGCCAGTGCCAGCCCTGAATTCTGGATGCCCACTTCCATGGTCACCGCACGCCGGTCGGCCACCGGCAAACGCGCGGCGCGACTGGTTAGGTCACCCACCAGAAACGCGAGCGCATTGTGGGCGATGACCAACACCAATACCGATCCCGCCACCTGCAACGCGGTTTGCCAGTGCTTGCTGAAAGAAATGACGACGAACAACAGGAATACCAGCAGCGATGCGCTACGGAAATGCTGCTCGCTGCGTTTGGCAAACCCGGGAAACCGCGCCCCAACCACCATTCCCAGCACCATTGGCAGCGCCAATACCATGACCACGATCACGACCATGTTTTCAGCGGGCAGCGCTATCGCCTGTAACAGCTCGCGGGTATTGGGATTCAGGCTGCCGTAGAGAGCAAAATTGAACGGCGTTGCCACCACTGCAACGAGGCTGGACACGGCGGTCATGCTCACCGAGGTCGCCACGTTGGCGCGCCCGATCCACGTCATGACATTGGAGAAGGTGCCACCAGGACAGCAGGACACGAGAATCATGCCCAGCGCCAGGCCAGGCGAAATATCGAGCGCCCAGGTGGCAGCACAAGTAACGGCCGGCAACAGCAGGAACTGCGCCACAAGACCGGTCACCGGCGCCACCGGACGCCGCAGCACCCGGCGAAAGTCCGCAGTGCGCAAGCCCAGAGACACCCCAAACATCATAAATGCGAGCACCGTATTCAACGCTAGCAGCGCTGCGGGTGACATCTGGAAGCCATCTATGGCTGCGGGTACAACACTATTCAGTTCATTCATGGATTCTTGCGACCTCAGCGGGTCGCCACGGCCGGATTGGCGGAAAAGTCATCAGTATCCGCAACCGGACAGTCCTTCAGCAAGTCCCGGGTGTGACCAGCCAGTGCTTTCAGGTAGCTATCCTTGTGCACGTAATAGGCCATGCGCTCCAGCTTCAGATACTGCATGCCGCCATCGGCGCGGTTGCCCGCCTCCGCACGCTTTACCTGCTTCAGTCTGCCAGCGGAGGCGGCGCCCCCAGCCAGCTGCTTGATATACAGAGCAACCATTTCCGCCTGCCGGTTACGCCCTTCCCAACCCAGACCAGCGGCCTCCACCATGCCCATCAGGAACAGGTTGTCGTACTCCGGGTGGAATACATTTAGGTACATTCGCGGCGCAAACTCATGCCAGTTCAGGTGAGCACGGTCGATAAACGGATAGTGCAGCTTGTAGCCCGTAGCCATCAGAATCATGTCGTACTCGGCGCTACTACCATCGGTGAAGGTGACTTTGTGCCCCTCCACCTCAGACAGGTCCTTGCACACCCGAATATCTCCGTGACCGATATGGTGGAGGATCAGGGAGTTAATCACCGGATGGGATTCGAACATCTTGTAGTCCGGCTTCGGTAAACCGTACTGCTCTGGAGTGCCGAGCATCAGCTTCGAAATTCTCGCGCTGATGCGCTGCTGGATAAATCGCGGCAATTTGATCTTGCCCCCCAACGCATCGGTAGCCTTGCCGCCGATAAACTTGGGCAGAAAGTAATAGCCGCGGCGCAGGCTGATATCCACGCTCGCCGCGCGGTGCACCGCATCTACGGCAATATCCGCCCCGCTATTCCCGCAGCCCACCAGCAGCACGCGCTTGCCCTCGAAAACCGACGCATCCCGGTAGTCCGAAGAGTGCAGCAACTCACCGGCAAACTCTCCCGGCAGCGTCGGCATATTCGGGTGATGCAGGGTACCGTTGGCAATCAGCAGGCCGCCAAACACCCGGGTCTGCTCTTCGCCCTTGTGGCGCGTAGTGATATGCCAGTCTTCCCCCACCCGCTCGCAATGCAGCACTTCGGTTTCGAATTCATAGTGGCGATAGAGGTCAAACTTCTGTGCATAGGCGCGAAAGTAGTCTCGCATCTCGCTGTGATGAGGAAACAGCGCTACCTCATCGCTCATGGGAAACTCTGCGAATTCGGTCATGCGCTTGGACGAGATCAGGTGCGCGGACTTATACATGGTGCTGGTGGGACTATCGATATCCCAGAGCCCGCCCACATCACTATGAATCTCAAATGCCGTGCAGGGGATGCCGTGCTTGACGAGATTGCGTACACTGCACAGCCCCATAGGGCCGGCACCAATCACCGCAAATGGTTTCATTATTCTTCTCCCGGATCGCTCGATCTGTTTCTGGCGCGGCAGGGGAAAGGCGAAACCATTCAAACCTGCCAATTCGCATTTGCCGTCAATATAACGTGACAACCCCGAGCCCCGTCGTCATAATCGGGCAGCATCTGGTTAATTTCGGACAACGGTTTTGAACACAGCCGACAACAGAACTGTCACACTTAGCTATACGCGAGCAGTTATAAGCGCCCTGGAGCGACTCCAACTGAAGCTCCCCCCTAGAGCGGAGGCACTTTTGGCCTCCATTAACGAGGACCAGCGGGTCCCTATGCACGTCCAGGAAGAGATCTGGCTGGCGCTACAGGAGGCGCACCCGGACCCTTTACTGGGCATCCGTCTCGGCCAGGCCATGCAGGGCAGCCAGATGGGCCTGGTCGGGTATCTGCTGATGACGCAGAAAAACCTGGGCTCGGCACTGGAGCAGCTGCTGATCTACCACCCACTGCTCGGAGAGGGCGGCCAGTTCGAAATGCGCCGGGGCAGCTTTTATGTAGAGCTCTGCTACCACCCCAACTATCTGCGCTGCGCGCGACTGCGGGTGGAAACGGTGCTGTCAATCTGCCTCGCCCAGTCCAGGGCCATGACTGCGCGGGAATTTCAGCCCCAGAGCGTTCAGTTCGCCTACCCCACCCCCTCTCTGGCGGTACAACAGCAATACCAGCAGTTACTGCAGGCGCCGGTCCAGTTCAACGCGGCATCCTCTGGCATCCGCCTGCGCCCGCAAGACCTGGAAATTCCACTGGTCGCCGCCGACCGCCAGGTAATGGCGCGCCTGAAGCCGGAAGCGGACGCCCTCCTTAAGGCCCTGACCAGCAAGAGCCTGCAATTGCGTGTGGCGCACCTGCTGCAACAGGAACCGCAACTCAGCCGGGAACAATTGGCGGCCCGCCTATGTATCAGCCCGCGCCACCTGGGACGCAAGCTGTTGGAAGAAGGCGCCAGCTTCCGCGCCATTCAGGATGAAGTGCGCAGCCATTACGCCTGCCAGTGGCTGCGCGAGGGGGAAAAAACCAACGTGGACATCGCCGCGGCACTGGGTTACTGCGATGAAAGCGCCTTCGGCAAGGCCTTCCGGCGCTGGACCGGACTCTCTCCCAAGGGGTTCAAAACCCACCGCGGCATCGGCACATCGAGCGGCAAGGACTGACCTACAGTTAGGAAACCCCCCGACTGAACCCGCAGGAGTCCCTGCATGCCCTTGCCCCCAATTCCCATTGGCATGGACGCCGCCACTGCAGCAATAAACAGCTCCCATCCGCCCCCTACCAATACCAGCGCGAACACCCTGTTCCCCGAAATGCTGAGCCGTCACAGTATCATCTGCGGCGCCACGGGTACCGGCAAGACCGTGACCCTGCGCTTCCTGACCGAACAACTCAATACCCGCGGCATAGCGACACTGGTCACCGACTTGAAGGGCGACCTCGGCGGCCTGGGCGCACCCGGAGGCGACAGCGAAAAAGTCAGCGCTCGCGTCAAACTGTTCGGCCTCGACCGGAACTACTACCGCAGCTTTCCCCTGTGCCAGTGGGGACGCGGCGGCCTATCCATGCGCACCACCCCTTCAGAACTCGGGCCGGAGCTGATCGGTCGCATGCTGCAACTGAACGACAACCAGCAGGGTCTGATGCACCTGCTGTTTCATATCGCCGATGTACAGGGGCTACTACTCCTGGACTGGAAAGACCTGTGGTCGTTGATCAATTACGCGGAGCGCCATCGCAAGGACTTGCTGACAGAGTTTGGCACTGTTTCTCCCGCGAGCCTCGGCGCCATCAAACGCAAATTCCTTGCGCTGGAAACTCGAGGCGCAGACACCCTGTTTGGGGAACCGGCCCTCGATCTCAATGATCTGGTAACCGGGAATCACACCCACCTGCTCGATGCCAGCGATATGCAGCCGGCAATCTACGGCATCCTGTTGCTCTGGCTGCTGGCAGAGCTTTATGAAAACCTACCGGAAGTGGGCGACCGCGAATTGCGGCTGGTGCTATTTTTCGACGAGGCCCACCTGCTGTTTGACGACCTGCCAAAAAACCTGTGCGAGGAAGTGGAGCAGATCGTAAAGCTGATCCGCTCCAGAGGCGTTGGCGTCTTTTTCATTACTCAAAACCCCCTGGATATTCCGGAAAACATCCTCGCGCAAGTGGGCAACCGCATTCAGCACGCGATGCGCGCCTACACACCCACCGAGCAACGAGCCGTCAAAGCCGCCGCCAACAGCTTCCGCACAAACCCGGAAATCGACACGGCGAAAGCCATTGGCGAACTGGCGGTGGGCGAAGCACTGGTCTCATGCCTGGACCGGGACGGTGTACCCCAGCCAGTATCACGCCTGCTGATTCATCCACCCGCAAGCCGCCTGCGGCCGCTGGATGCCGAGGAGCGGGCCATTCTACTCAGGAACAACCCATTGCAGCAGAAGTACAACCGTAAGCTGGATCGACAATCCGCCTACGAGCAGCTGCAGAATCGCCGTGAACCGGCGGAACAACAACCGAATAAACCCCACGCGAAAAAACCCGGCACATTGGTAACGGAGCTTGATCGGATGGCAACCAGTTTTGGACGCCAGATAGGAAAAGAATTGGTGCGAGGACTGATGGGCGCCCTTACCGGGCGCAAACGCTGAGATTACACCAAGTTATGACTCTGCATTGGCTCGCACACCTTCACCCTGATGGCGACGCCGCGTTAGCCCCGGCAAAGAACCCGTGTAACGCCGGCAACATGGTCGCAATAGATTTGTATTTGGACTCCTGTGGCGACATCGCTTCCACCGCCCTTTGCAAAGCTGCAACTGCACCTTCAATCTCCAGCAGATCCGCCAGCGGATTGATAGTTACGCGGATACTAAACACCACTGCGCCGGTTTTTGGCAGTCGCCGCAAAGACTGCCGCTCGACGCGCAGATACAAACCTTTCTCCCCACCTCCGGCGTCATCGTCGTTTTCGGCCTCCCCGCGCTGCAGCAGCTCCGCCGAATCCACCACCGACCAGTTGCCCCGCCACACTGGATATTCCGGCAACAGGTGATCGAAAAAGCGTGTAACCTGGGTGCCTAATTTCTGCTGGAAACCAGGTACCGGCCGGTGAATTTGTGTCAACGGCTGGCCGATTTTCTCCTCCAACCGCCAGTAACTGGGCGCCGCCAGAGAAGCGGCAACCAGTGTGTAGCCGTCTGTATCAGGCTGCAAAATACACAGATCATCCGCGACCCAGAGGCCGGCCTCCCAGAGCGGCGAAGCAGAGGCGTGCGCGGATTCGATCCCGGGCAAACGCAGTGTTTGTGCGCCACTACGCCACATCAGCCCACCGCCCGCAGTCTGGCAGTAACTGGCATGATCTGCGACCAGATGACGCCCCAATATTTCCACCAACTCCCGTTGCGCCGCGAGTGCCCCGGGCAATTGTGCATATATGCGCTCACCCAACTTACGCCGGGTGGAAAGCTTGTTGTGCAGATAAAAAGGCAGGTGCGGACTGGGCTCAATCCAACGGCGGGGGCTCAACCTGTTGAGCCCCATGTGGACCACATCAGGGGTACGAAGGAACGGAAGACAGGCGTTAGGTGATTGAAGGTCCTGAGCATAGCGGCGCTGTCTCTGCGCCACCCGCCAAGATTCATTACACGACGGGTGCGTGGATATACTCACCACCGGAACCGCACCAAGGCCGACTTAACGGGCCGCGGCAAATTGCTCGACGCGAGCCTGCTGAAGTGCAGCCAGGTCCTGTACCCAATGAATGTCGCTAACGGCAACCTGTTGGCCGGTGTAGCGGGCCAGAGCGGCGGTAATCTGCTGCAGATCCCGGGACTCGCCGGCAACCGCTTCCAGAGGCAGCGCAATCCAGGCGTCTCCACGCTGATCAATGACCGGTTTCCCGCTATTGATGACTGCCGCCTGAGAGTTCTCTGTCCCCTGGTCGACAGCAGTCAAATGACGATCAATCGCGGATGAGCCACCTGCTGGCAGGTAGATGGTGCCGTTGGTGAAGTCCACCGCAAACGCGACAATTCCGGGCAAAATGCCGAACAGCAGCGCCGCGCCGTCCAGAATCACCACGGCGGGATCGACCCGACCACCGGTCTGCCCCTTGCGCTCCGGGTACAGCATGTAACCACAGGCAGTGAGGTTCAGCACTAGAGTAAAGAGGCAGCTGGCGGCTATGCCGCGCTTGATGGATCTGTTCATGGAATCTTGTCCTTCACTTATTCGCAAGGGGCCGCGACACAGGCTTGTTACGGCCAGCGGATCGGGCAACAGTGCCGCTCGGCTAACGCAGGCAAGAATACCCGATTTGCCTGGTCAGCCGAAGATGGCGCCGGTTATATCTTTGTGCGCCAGGTCGCAGACTGTGCGACCACTTTAACGGATTTCTCAACGTCCGGAATAAGCTGTCTATTAGTCAACCGATGAAGCGCCAACTTTTCATCTGGGCAAACCACACCCCGAGCCCCTGCCTAAACTTTAAACAGCACCTGCTGAGGTATGTCAGGGAGCAGTACAACATTTCTGTTGGTGTGGTAGTGGTTTGCACCACGCAATGACCAGGGCAGTGAGTAGTCGTCAATGGTCTGACGTCAGAAATTTCAAGGAGCAGTAGTCTCAGCAGGTGCCGCCAGGGATTGGCAGAAGCGCGGTGTTCGCAAGAGCACCGCGCTTTTTTATTACGTGGAATTCGCCCAGCTTCGCAGTCCCATTACATCTGTCGGATTACCTGCACATCGTGCGTGTCGAATTTTTGCACCAACGATTACGAAATTATCCACTAAAGAAGTGAGACCTGGCAGTGATTTCCTTCAAGCTGCACTGGACTATTCTGAACTCTTGCTTCAAATCGGTATCCTGCTCAGCATCTTGTGATCAAAAGCCGGATACTCTGGCCATCAATACACCATCGCCTAACCTCTCTGCGGAGCCAACGCATGCATATCAGCAGCGCCTTTGACAGTGGCAACATCACCGTCATCACTACAGAAAGCAACCCCATCGAGCTGGCTATTCAAGTCGACAACCAGTCGGACTTTTACCAGTGGTTCCACTTCCGTCTCGACGGTGACGTAGGACAGGAATACCCTCTGCGCATTAGCAATGCCGGCAAGGCAGCCTACCCCGAAGGCTGGCAGAATTACCGCGTATGCGCGTCCTATGACCGCCACAACTGGTTTCGCATTGATGCCCACTACGATGGCTCGGTACTGGACTTCACTGTGGCATTGGATCAACCCAGTATTTACCTGGCCTACTTTGCCCCCTTCTCCTGGGAGCGGCATCTCGACATGCTGGCGTGGACACAGTCCGATGAACGGGTGCAATCAGAGACCCTCGGACAGACCCTGGACGGTCGCGATATGACCCTGCTCACCATCGGCAACAGGGAAATCGCCAGCCGCAAAGTGTGGATGATCGCCCGCCAGCATCCTGGCGAAACCATGGCGGAGTGGTTCGTGGAAGGTTTTCTGGAAACCCTGCTGGATGAATCCAACCCCGCCGCCCTTAGCCTGCTCAAAGACACTGTTTTTTATGTCGTACCGAACATGAACCCCGATGGCAGCGTACGCGGACACCTGCGTACCAATGCCGCCGGTGCCAACCTGAATCGGGAATGGCAGGACCCAACCATGGAACGCAGCCCGGAAGTCTACCTGGTGCGCGAACGTATGCTCGCCACCGGTGGCGATATCTTCCTCGATATTCACGGCGACGAAGCGCTGCCATTCAATTTCGTCGCAGGGTGTGAGGGCATCCCTGGTTACGATGAACAACATGCGGCGCTCGAAAATACGTTCAAGCAGGCATATGTCAAAGTCAGCCCCGACTTCCAGACCGAGCGCGGCTACCCACTCGACAAACCCGGAGAGGCGAATATGACCGTGGGCACCAACTGGTGCGGTCACCAGTTCCGCACCCTGGCGTTGACCCTGGAAATGCCGTTTAAGGATAACGATAACCTCCCAGACCCCATTGAAGGCTGGTCTCCTGCGCGCTGTCGCCAGCTGGCCAAGGATATGCTGTTCCCGATCCGGGAAACCCTGGCATACATGGATGAAGCAGAATAATTCACAGCGCGACAATGGCCCTAATACAAAGAATTCGATAATCAGAAAAAGGAAACTTCATGCACAAGACCATTCGATGGCGACACCTGGCACTGCCGGTAGCACTCGCGGTCGGTATCGCCGCCGGTTGCAGCAAAAGTGACGATAGCAGCGCGGAAAACACCGCTGCTGATACCACTCAAACGGAACAAACCGGCGAGCGCAAACTATTGCCGCCAAAAGAGATGCCGACGGTCGACGTGATCGACGCACCGACTCTGGATGCCGCAGGCGAAGCAGAAATAGCAGAAATTGCCCAGGATCTGCACAAGCACGTTGCGGTGCTCGCATCCGATAAGTTCGAAGGACGTGCGCCAGCCACCCAAGGGGAAGAGCTCACCGTCAACTACCTTGCAGACCAATTCAAAAAAATCGGACTGCAACCGGGCGCAATTGACGAACACGGCAATCCCAGCTGGTTCCAGCAGGTGCCCGTAGTCGAAATGCAGATCGAAAGTACCCCACTGCTAATCAGGGGCAAGGACTACCAGCAATCCCTGAAACCGATCCAGGACATGGTGGCCTTTACCCAGCGCCAGCTCCCGCAAAGCAAGCTGCAAGACAGCGAGCTGGTATTTGTTGGCTACGGTATCGTTGCACCGGAAAATAACTGGAACGACTACCAAGGTCTGGATATGCGCGGCAAGACCGCCGTCATTCTGGTCAATGATCCCGGCTATGCCACTCAGGACAAGAGCCTGTTCAACGGCAATGCCATGACCTACTACGGCCGCTGGAACTACAAGTTCGAAGAAGCCGCCCGACAAGGCGCAGACGGCGCCATCATCATCCACGAAACCGGAGCCGCCGGTTATCCCTGGGAAGTAGTGAGCGGCAGCTGGACCGGCGCCCAGATCAGCCTTGCAGCAGACAATAAAAATGTCGACCGGGTGGCGGTGGAATCCTGGATCACTGGCGATGCCGCCTCAGCCCTGTTCAAGGCCGCCGGTCTCGACCTGGCCGCGGAAATGGACGCAGCGAAACAGCGCGGCTTCAAACCCAAGCCCCTGAATCTCACCGCCAGTGTCGACCTCAAGAGTGTGGTGCGTACCTCAACCTCCCGCAATGTGGTCGCCAAGCTACCGGGCAGCCAATACCCGGATGAAGCCGTGATTTACACCGCCCACTGGGACCACCTTGGCGTCAATGCCCATGCGGAAGGTGAAGACCAGATTTTCAATGGTGCCGTGGATAACGCCACCGGCACCGCCGGCCTGCTGGCGATGGCACATCAGTTCGCGAAACTGCCTGAAGCACCGCAACGCTCCATTGTATTTGTCGCGGTTACGGCAGAAGAATCCGGGCTGCTCGGCTCGAAATACTACGCTGCCAACCCAGCGATTCCCCTGGAAAAAACCGTTGCCGGCATCAACTTTGATGCCATGGGCGTACTCGGTCCCATGCGCGATGTCATTGTGGTCGGATACGGCAACAGTGAACTGGAGAAAATGCTGGAAAAAGCCGCCGCCACTCAAGGCCGTTACCTCTCGCCGGAAGATCACCCCGAGCGCGGCTACTTTTACCGCTCCGATCATTTCAGCCTGGCGAAAAAAGGCGTTCCCATGCTGTACTTTGATTCCGGTACGGACAGCTTCGAAAATGGCCGCCAATGGGCGCAAAAGAAGGGCGATGAGTACAACGCTCACGCCTACCACAAGCCGGGCGATGAATACGATCCGCAGTGGAATCTCGAAGGCGCAGCCCTGGATCTGGCCCTCGGTATCGACCTCGGCCTGGCACTGGCAAACAGCCGCGACTGGCCGAACTGGTACGTGGGCAATGAATTCCGCGCTGCCCGCGATGCCAGCGGTGACGCACGAAAATAAACCGCTGGCGACTACGCGCTGCGCAGGTTAACCACAAGAAGAGCGTCGCATATGCGGCGCCCTTTTTGTTGGTGACGCTCTCAACCTACTTCTTTTTTAACTTAAAGCTCGACGAAGGTCTTGAAACCACCCCAGAACATACGCTTGCCGTCAAACGGCACACTGTCAGGCGCCATTCCCGCAAGCCTTGGATCCGCCATGACCTTCTTGTTGATTTCGTCGCGCTGCTCACGGGATTCATACACGATCCAGGAAAAAACCACAGTCTCCCCCTCTTCCAGTTTCACGCTCTGGGGAAAAGATGTGACCTTGCCTGACTGAACGTCATCGGCAACGCATTCCACATACTCCAACGCACCGTACTCCTTCCATATGGACCCAGCCAGTTCTGCCAGGGCCCGGTATTCGTCCAGTTTGTCGGTTGGAACCGGCACCACAAATCCATCTACATATCGGGACATTTCCACACCTCCTTGAGTGTTTTATCTAGGCCCCTCCATTGAAGCACTTTTCGGCCACAAAAAAACCCGCTGCTGGCAGCGGGTTTTTACTTTCATACTACGAGGCTCGATTCCAGGCTCGTCTTCAACTATTTGCACGCATTTTTCTACGCGCTAACAACCATACAATTATGCACTGACGGCTTCGCCCATTTTCTTCATTTCCTCATCGCGCAGTTCGCGGCGCAGAATTTTTCCGACATTGGTTTTCGGCAGATCTTCCCGGAACTCAATGTTTTTGGGCACTTTGTAGGCCGTCATATTTTCACGACAGTAGGCGATAACCTCTTCGGCACTCAGGGAAGCGTCGGCCTTGACCACAAACAGCTTCACTGCTTCGCCGCTGCGCTCATCGGGAATCCCCACTGCAGCCGCCTCGGTAACCTTCGGGTGTGCACTGACGATATCCTCGATCTCATTCGGGTACACATTGAAACCGGAGACAATAATCATGTCTTTCTTACGATCGACAATCTTGATGTAGCCATCGTCCTGAATGACCGCCATATCGCCAGTTTTCAGCCAACCATCTGGATCGATGGTTTCCCCAGTGGCCTCCGGGCGCTCCCAGTAACCCTTCATTACCTGTGGGCCGCGCACACAGAGTTCGCCGGGAGTGTTGTTAGGGAGGTCGTTGCCGTTTTCATCTATCACCTTCACTTCCGTTCCCGGAACCGGCAGACCCACAGTGCCCAACTGCACAGCTTCCGCCGGGTTGAACGACACCACAGGCGAAGTTTCTGTCATGCCATAACCTTCGGTAACCACACAGCCCGTCATCTGCTCCCACTTTTCTGCCGTTGCGCGGGTCAGTGCCATACCGCCGGAACACGTGGTGTGCAGCTTACTGAAATCAAGATTGGCAAAATCCGGATTGCGCATCAGGCCATTGAACAGCGTGTTCAGACCGACAAATCCAGTAAAACGCTTGCCCTTCAGGGTCTTTACGAAACCCGGGATATCCCGCGGATTCGGGATCAGTAGAGAGTGGCTGCCGGTCGTCAGCAGGCACATGCAGTGAATGGTGAACGCGTAAATGTGATAGAGCGGCAGTGGCGAAATGTAAAACTCCTCGCCTTCCTTCATGGAATCGCCGAGCGCTTCGCGCACCTGCTCCATGTTGGCAACCAGGTTTCGATTGGTGAGCATGGCGCCCTTGGCTACGCCAGTGGTTCCGCCTGTGTACTGCAGTACCGCGATATCATCCGGTGTCCGCTGCACATCCTGATGCGGCCTGGATGCACCCAAAGTCATCGCACTGCGGAAATCCACCTGGTTGGCAAAACTGAATTCCGGCACCATTTTCTTGATGTATTTGGCAACACTGTTGATCAGCAGACGCTTGACCGGCGAATGCAGGTCGGCAATCTCGGAAACAATGACCTGCTCTACGGAGGTTTCCGCAACTACCGATGAAGCGGTATCCGCGATATTCGCGAGCACGACGAGAGCTTTGGCACCAGAGTCATTCAATTGATGCTTGAGTTCTCTCTGGGTATACAGAGGGTTGGTGTTGACTACGATCAGTCCGGCGCGCAGCGCACCAAATACAACCACAGGATATTGCAATACATTGGGCAACTGCACGGCAATACGATCACCGGGCTTCAGATTGGTATGATTCTGCAGGTAGGAAGCGAAGTTGGCACTGAGTCGGTCGATGTCGCCAATCGTCAGGGTATGCCCCAGGCAAGTAAATCCGGGGCGTTCTGCATACTTGGCTGCGGCACTGGAAAATACGTCAAGAATACTGCGTTCGATGTCCAACTGATTTCTCCCAATCCTGTTGTTTTTGTGGGCTTGTCCGCCACGAGCATATCGCTATCTTTGTCCCGAGAATTATCCTTCAAGGAAAAGACGGAAGATACCATTTCGAACCGTAAACCTGGCTGAAACCAACCGGCCGTCTGAGATCGTGGTAGATATACTCCATGTCCGTTTTATAGCCGAAATTCATCGACGAAGGGGGGCGCGGACAAAGGATTATTGTAAGTTTTGTACGTTATCCGGTGATTGTTGCTAAAAGTGGCCATTTGCCCGCCTCGATTCACGAGACATCAAAGGGACTACCCGGGATATTTGCCAATTCCGGCGCTATTGGATCACCGATACCCCGGCTTTTCTATTCCGCGACAGGTAATCCGACGGTCAACCGTGAGCGGAGAAAAGGTCCGCCAATGCCGCAGCAAGCTGTCGGTTGCCGGTGAAGCAAATATCGCCAAGCAAAAAGGCATGACGCGCGCTCAATTGGCCATCAACAATGTCGTTAAGGGTTTTGAACGACATCTCCAGTTCCAGGTCAGCATTGTCTGCAACCCCCAAAACCTGAACGGTTTCGAGAGGGACGTTTTCACTAGCGCACTCACTGTTTCGATCAACCTGAACCTGAAGGTAAAAATCGCTACCATCGGGCAACCGAAACTGTACCCGAGTGCTATTTGGCACACAAGTTAACCGCTGTAGCCGCGCGAGGATCTGTTCCGGTAAATGCATCGGTGCTCCGGCATTGACTGGCTCTACTACTCACCGAAATTGGTGAACGCCAGATTCAAAAACACCGCCGCTGTTACCAGCGGCGGTGTTTTCTCGTTGAATCAGGCTCAGAATACGAAGTGATCCGCATCCAGGCCCATCAGGTTGTCAGCGCCACTTTGCATGGTGATCGCATGCGCGGCGGTGCGCGGCAGAATACGCTCGAAGTAGAATCGTGCAGTAGTCAGCTTGGCGCGATAGAAGTCTTCTTCTCCAGTGCCTGCCGCCAGTTTTTCAGTGGCAACTTTGGCAGACAATGCCCACAGGTAGGCCTGTACCGCGTAACCGGAGTACATCAGGTAATCCACAGACGCCGCACCGACTTCGTCGGGGTTCTCCATGGCTTTTACGCCGATGTTCATGGTCAGTTCGCCCCACTGCTGATTGATTTCCTGCAGCTTGGCAACAAACGGGGCCAGGGCTTCATTGTCGATTTCTGCCTGGCAGAACTTGTGCACAATTTTGGTGAACTTGCGCAGCAGTTCTCCCTGACTCATCAGTACCTTACGACCCAGCAGGTCGAGGGCCTGAACACCGGTGGTTCCTTCGTAAATGGTGGAAATCCGGGCGTCACGTACGTTCTGCTCCATGCCCCACTCGGCGATATAGCCATGGCCACCAAAGCACTGCATACCCAGGTTGGCGGACTCGTAGCCGGTTTCAGTCAGGAACGCTTTGGCAATCGGGGTCAGGAAAGCCAGTAAATCGTCAGCCTCTTTGCGCTCTTCCTCGCTACCCACCTGGGTGCGGTCAACCTGCTGCGCGCACAGCAGGACCAGCATACGGCCACCCTCAGCAAATGCTTTCTGGGTCAGCAGCATACGGCGCACATCCGGGTGCACAATAATCGGGTCAGCCACACCTTGCGGATTTTTCGGGCCACTCAGGGAGCGCATCTGCAAGCGGTCTTTGGCGTAGGCCAGAGACTTCTGGAAGCCCGCTTCCGCGTGCGCTACACCTTGCAGCGCAGTACCCAGGCGCGCGGTGTTCATAAAGGTGAACATGCAGTTCAGGCCTTTGTTCGGCGGGCCAATCAGGAAACCTTTGGCGCCGTCGAAATTCAGTACCGCAGTAGCGTTGCCGTGGATACCCATCTTGTGCTCCAGGGAACCACAGGTCACGCCATTGCGTTCGCCCACGGAACCGTCTGCATTCGGCATGAACTTGGGTACGATAAACAGGGAGATACCTTTGGTGCCGACAGGGGCGTCAGGCAGACGGGCCAGAACGATGTGGACGATGTTCTCGGCCATATCGTGCTCACCGGCAGAAATGAAAATCTTGGTCCCGGAAATCGAGTAAGAGCCGTCTTCATTGGGCTCAGCCTTGGAGCGCAAGATACCCAGGTCGGTACCACAGTGCGGCTCAGTCAGGCACATCGTGCCGGTCCAGCTACCTTCCACCAGCTTGGTCAGATAAGTGTGCTTCTGCTCGTCAGTACCGTGGGCTTCCAGGGTATTCATGGCGCCGTGAGACAAGCCAGGGTACATACCCCAGGACCAGTTGGCGGTGCCCACCATTTCGCTCAGAATGGTACCAAGAGAGGGCGGCAGGCCCTGCCCACCGTGATCTACATGGTGCGCCAGAGACGGCCAGCCGGCTTCGACGAATTGCTGGTAAGCTTCCTTGAAGCCTTCCGGGGTGGTGACTTCGCCGTCTTTCCAGGTGCAACCCTGCTGGTCACCTATCTGATTTAGCGGCGCGAGGACGTTCTCACAGAACTTGGCGCCCTCTTCCAGGATGGCATCCACCACGTCCGGGCTTGCATCTTCATAACCCAGAGTCGCATAGTGCTGATCCCAGTTCAGCAGCTCACGCATGGCGAAGCGCATATCTCGCAGCGGAATCTTGATCTCGCTCATCCTGATTACCCTCTAATGTCAATGTCGCAATTTTTAGTTGGCGGACCGGATACTGGATCCGGGAATCACAAGCGCCATGTCGGCAGACAGGCAAACCAGTGACTCAACTTCTGCTTTTATTCATATTAGATGCAAACCAGCAAAATTCCCTATGGCGAAAAGTGCCCAAAGCGCTAACAAAATCCGGCGAGAACATAGCATTAGAAAATGACGCAGAAGTCAGCCCGGGAGACGCAACGCCAAACCATTTTACGGTTCAGGCGAGTAATTTTTCCCCACAGGTTTACCCGCCGGAACATCGACAAGCGCGCTGACAAAAGGATATGCCGAGGATGCCCGATCAGGGCTTAGAGACCTACGGAGGTGGTACGCGGGCTCTTGCGGTATTCGCCGGGAGTGACCCCGGTCCACTTTTTAAAAGCGCGGAAAAATGCGCTGGCCTCATCAAAACCAAGCATTTCCGCGATCTGGGTATTGGAAAGATCCGGGCAGCTCAGATAGTGAAAGGCCGCCTCCATACGGCATTCGTCCTTGAGCTTCTGGTAGGAGGTACTCTCTTGCTGCAGCTTGCGCCGCAGTGTGGTCACCGACATATTCAGACGGTCAGCCACGGCTTCCGCAGCAGGCATGGACTCACTCACATCCCGGTTGAGAATTGTTTTTACCTTGGTCTTGATACTGTTGGCATTACCGTCGCTGATAACCAGGTGGTAGGGCGCGGTGCGGATGAAGTCCTCCACCGTCTGCGGACTCTGAACAATCGGGTAGTCCAGATAACGACTCTCGTATTCCAGAGCGTTGTACGACTGATCAAACAGTAATTCTCCCGCTTCACTCTGGGCCAATGCCAGAAACTCCTCGGGGCAGGGAAAGGAAAAGTGCAGCTTGGCGAGCGGAATCTCACGCCCTACCAACCAACAGTAGAAGCGGTGCCACACTGCCAGTGTGGTGCGGATAACGCCGGGGCTGGTTTCAGCAATCAATTGCTCGAACTCCCCGGACTGCAGCGAGCTGATTCCGTGAATAACCACACGGTCACGGTCGCCGTCCCGTTCAAGTACTGGCTTCACGCGAAAGCCACGGCAGATTTCCATAAATTCCGCACTGAGGGTAATCGCCTGGCGAACCGTAGCGCAATTCACTACGGTAAGACACAACAGGCGAAAAGAACCGGAACGCACGCGCCCGCCGCTCAACATACCAAACCATTCGTCTTGAGCGAGCCACATCACACGCTGGTACAGGCGGCCGTATTTGACCGCGGAGAAAGCCGCAGTATCTTCCAGCTCGTCCTCGGCAATATCCACCGATGCCAGTAGTTCCGCCCGGTCACAACCGTGCGTCGAAGCCTCGTCCAGCAGGCGCTGCACATAGGCAATGGGAATACGAATATCGTCGTCGCGGTCCATTGCTGCTCTTTACTTGTCCTTGCGATTACGCAGCCAGCTAAGCAGCGCACCAAACCCGAAAGCCACGGCCACGATCACAGCCAGGAAAACCAGCATCAGCACCAGATAGCTGAGAACATCTGCAACCGGCAGATCCCAACTCCAAATTGCCGCGGCAATAAATGCAATACAGGCGAGCACGCTGGTGATAAACGAACGACGGCGTTTTATGGCCATAACAGGATCACTTTCATTGGCAAATGGACAACTGGTCAGGGTTTGCCGGCAACACTACACTTATAGCTACTCTCTCGGGGTAAGGCACATTGCCCTGTGAATACTATAGAAGTATCCCCGGAAACTCCCGACAGTCCCCAACGGCGCCGAATCCTGCAACATCGACCCGCAACTGTCAACGCAGCTCCGGGTGCGGCATTTCCACAATCAACCAGTGAGAGATGCAGATGATGAAAAAACGAATGATATACAGACAGGAAGACCGGGCGATTTTGCGCAAACTCGCAATATGGATAGAGTGTATGGCGCTGATCACAGGGGCTATATTGCTGGGCATTCTGGTGCTCTCCTGAAACCCGAAAACACCTTACGTAACTCTCTACCTGCCGCAGGCAACCGTTCCCGGGTCAATTCAATCGCTCACGAGCCTCCCTGAATACCGCCACGGCTGAGTTTTTCCGGATCCAGTAGTGTTTCCAACTCATCCCGGGCCAGCTCGGTCATCTCTTCAGCCACATCCAGCACCGGGCGCCCACTGGTATAGGCCGCCTTGGCGACCTCCGCAGCTCTGGCGTAACCAATGACCGGATTGAGCGCGGTAACCAGAATAGGGTTTTTTGCCAGCGCCTCCGCCATGCGCAAGCGATCGACAGTAAAGCCCGCTATTGCCCGGTCTGCCAGTATTCTGCTGGCAGAGGCCAGAATATGGATGCTTTCCAGCAGCGCATAGGCAACAACCGGCAGCATGACATTCAGCTGGAAATTGCCACTCTGCCCCGCCACCGTGATAGTGGTGTGGTTACCCATTACTTTTGCCGCGACCATAGCAGCGGACTCGGCAATGACCGGATTAACCTTGCCCGGCATGATACTGCTGCCCGGCTGTAACGCCGGCAGCGCTATTTCACCGAAGCCCGCCAGCGGGCCACTGTTCATCCAGCGCAGATCATTGGCGATTTTCATCAATGTCACCGCGAATGCATTTAACTGGCCAGAAACTTCCACCGCGGTATCCTGGCTGGCGATAGCGGCAAAGGCATTGTCCGCAGGACGCACAGCGACGCCACAACCGGTACTCAATTTACGGGTAAAAGTCCCGGCGAAATCCTTGTGCGCATTGAGTCCGGTCCCAATCGCGGTGCCCCCCTGGGCCAACTGCGCGAGCCTGGGCAAACAGGCTTCGAGCCGCTCTATGGACAAGTCCACCTGCGCAGCCCAGCCGGAAAGTTCTTGGGAAAGGGTAATGGGAACCGCATCCATCAAATGGGTACGACCGGTTTTCACAATCGTTTCAAAGCCCGATGCTTTTTCGCGAATGACCTGCACCAGGTGAAAATGCGCGGGCAGTAAATGATTCTGTATTCCCAGCAGCGCCGACAGGTGTATCGCTGTTGGAATGACGTCATTACTACTCTGACACATATTGACGTGATCATTGGCGCTTACGGTTACGCCACTCTGCGTCCCCGCCAGGTGCGCCAGCACTTCATTGACATTCATGTTAGTGCTGGTGCCGGAACCGGTTTGAAAAACATCAACCGGAAACTGCTCCTGATAATTATCGGCGGTAAGGCTGTCGCAGGCGCGAATGATGGCCTGAGCAACATCCGCCTTAAGAAGGCCGAGACTGAGATTGGTTTCCGCCGCCGCCCGCTTGATCGCGACCACTGCGCGTAGAAAAGCATGCGGCATCACGTATCCGCTGACCGGGAAATTGTCTACCGCACGCTGGGTCTGTGCCCCATAGGCCGCACCTGCAGGTACCTGTACATCCCCCAGGCTATCCTTCTCAGTGCGAAATTTCTCCGTCATCATTCACTCCTGTCAGACATCCTTTACTTTTGACTGGCGTCCACAAGCAACGATCCATGGATTTTTAAAACTGGTACGGAGTATTGAAATACGGATTGCCAGACAATCCGGCGGCTTGGGAGAGCAAGAATAGTGTGCAGTGAGGCGAACTGGAAAAGTTTAGCAGCGGTCGATCATTTACAGACGACTCACATACTGACCCGCCCTTCTTGTGTCCACTCACAGCGCACCTGCATATCGCCACAACCGGGCTCATGGTAGAGACCTGCCGCCTCCCAGGTAAAAGAGTGTGTGCCGGAAAGTTCTGTTTCAAGGTGTACCGTTGCGGATACCCAGTACATGCTGCGCAGTAACTCTTCGAACTTCTGAATCCAAAGATCCCATTCGTATTCGACTGCACGATAGGATGCACCGAAGTGGATCACGTCAGTCTGGTACTGGGATTGTTTTACCTTGATGGTGGGTGTGGAAAACATATCCCGGCACAGAAATGGCCACTCGTCAGCACCGGGAAGAGCGAGTATCGCTTCACGATTGACCCGGCGGCGCTCACTGCCGCCGGTGAGGCTGCTGCTGTCTTTGATACAGCCGTAAACAATGGATTCCTGATCGCCCTGAATCACTCTGCACAACCCCTGAAAAACCGCTGAATGCCATCGCCCCGATTTACCCGGGGCTTCGGTTACAGAAAAATCTTCTTTTGCCAACTGTAACGGCGCAGCAGTCAGAAAGCCACTATTGCGTCCAGGCAATTCACCTATCCGGTCGCATTTCAGGGAATCCCTCTTACACCAGTGACAACCATGCATCACCCCAATGTTTACCCGACCGGCAATTTGTCGACAAAGCGAGCAATTAAATCTCGATACCCTGCTCGCGCAGCATCGCCATCAAGCCTTCCTCGTCCAGTATCGGCAGCGCCAGATCCCGGGCCTTGTTTAGCTTGGAGCCAGCGCCAGGTCCCGCCACCACCGTATGCGTATTCGCCGATACACTGCCTGCGACCTTGGCCCCAAGGCGCTGCAGATAATCCTTGGCCTCGTTGCGAGACAGGGTCTCCAGTTTGCCGGTCAGCACCCAGGTCTGCCCCGCCAGGGGCTGTGCGCTTGTGTCCTGTTTTTCCGATTCCCAGTGCACCCCGGCCTGTTGCAGAGCGGCCAGCTCTTCCAGGTTGTGTGGCTGCTCGAAAAATTCGGCCACATAGTGCGCCACCACTGGCCCCACATCGTCCACCTGCTGCAGGGCTTCCGTATCCGCTTCCATCAAATGCTCGAGGTCGCCAAAGTGCCGCGCCAGATTACGCGCAGTGGCCTCTCCTACTTCGCGAATCCCCAATGCATAGAGAAATTTTGGCAGTGTTGTGTGTTTACTGTGCTCCAGCGCATCCAGCAGATTCTGCGCAGATTTTTCACCCATCCGCTCCAGAGCGATCAGGGGCGGCAGCGACAGGTGATAAAGGCCGGATACTGATTTCAGCAAACCCTCATCCACCAGCTGTTCTACCAGTTTGTCCCCCAGGCCGTCGATGTCCATGGCCCGCCGCGCCGCGAAATGTTTTATCGCCTGCTTGCGCTGTGCACTGCAGATAAGACCACCACTGCAACGGGCAACAGCCTCACCGGGCGTTGCCTCCACGGGAGAATCACACACCGGGCAATGAGTGGGAAACTCGATGTCGCGGGCATCAGCCGGGCGCTTAATTTCCACCACCGACACCACTTGCGGAATCACATCACCGGCGCGGCGAATGATCACGGTATCACCGATTTTCACTCCCAAACGCTCGATTTCGTCGCGATTGTGTAGGGTCGCATTGGACACGGTTACCCCACCGACAAATACGGGCTCAAGTCGCGCCACCGGCGTTACCGCACCAGTTCGGCCTACCTGGAATTCCACATCCAGCAACCGGGTCATTTCCTCTTGGGCAGGAAACTTATAAGCCGTAGCCCAGCGCGGCGCCCGCGCCACAAACCCCAGTCGCTTTTGTAGCGGAATACTGTTGACCTTGAATACGATGCCATCGATATCGTAGGGCAGTTGTGCGCGCTTATCCCCCAGCTGACGGAAGTAGTCGATGCAGCCCTTGATATCGTCCACCACTGCCATTTCGCTGTTGATACGAAACCCCCAACGGTTAAGCTGTTCAAGAATGTCAGAGTGACGCTCAGGCAAATCGCCCTCTACCAGCCCCACGCTATACGCACACAGCTCCAGCGGTCGCTGTGCGGTAATTCTAGAATCCAGCTGGCGCAGACTGCCGGCTGCTGCGTTGCGGGGATTTACGAACAGCTTTTCACCGGCAGCGCGGGCCTTTTCATTCAGCGCCGCAAAACCTGCCTTGGGCATATAAATCTCCCCTCGCACCTCCAGCACTGCAGGCACGTCACTTGCCAGCAGTTTCAGGGGCACCGAGTGGATGGTGCGCACATTCTGGGTGATATTTTCCCCCACGCTACCGTCCCCGCGGGTCGCCGCCCGCTGTAACAGGCCGTCGCGATACAGCAGGCTGATCGCAATACCATCAAGCTTGGGCTCGCAGGCATATTCCACCGACGCCGGACTATTCAGGCGCTCGCGAATACGGCGATCAAAATCTTCCAGTTCTTCATCGCTGAATGCGTTATCCAGCGACAGCATTGGCATTTCGTGGGTGATCTGATCAAAAGCCGCCAGCGGTGCCGCGCCCACACGCTGGGTGGGGGAATCCGGAGTGATCAGCGCAGGGAACTCCGCCTCCAGCTGCTGCAGTTCACGCATGCAACGGTCAAATTCCGCATCCGGCAGTTCCGGGCTATCGAGCACGTAGTATTGGTAGTTGGCACGATTGAGAATGTCGTGCAGTTCCTGTGCACGCTGCTGTTTTTCAGTGGGGATATTTTTTGTCATTTTCAGTTCGCAAAAATGGGGGATTCTTGCCAGTGAAGAAGGAGAATTCCAATAGGAACCTGCACGCAAACTTTCCCGGTTTCAAAACCGGGATGATTCACCCGCAAGCAGGTTCCTACGGGAGATAGTTCGATTCGGCGGGTTCAGGCCTGGGCTCTGGCCAGAGCCTTACGACGCTGGAATTCCATTACCCGCTGGCGGTAGTGCTCCGCAGTCTGCGCGGTAAACACGCTGCGGTTTTCATCTTTCAACTCGCCGCCCAGTTGTTCGGCAATACTGCGCGCGGCATGCAACAAAGTGTCGAATGCTTTCAACGCTTCCACTTCAGCGGGCAACGCCAGGAACAGGCTGATACCAGGCGTCGTGAAATCTTCCATCTCCGACATATCGAAAGTGCCGGGCACCACAATATTGGCGAGACTGAACAGCGCAGGGCCCTCCCCCGCCTCACCGCAGTGGTAGTGGAAAATATTCATATCGCCGAAGCGCAGGCCACTGGAAAGCAGTACCCGCAGCAGGTCATTTCCCTCAAAGCAGTCGTTCTCGGGCGCCATGATGTTAAGGATCAGGACCTCTTCCACCGCCCGTTCGGGACGCTTACCCGAGACGGCATCGCGTTTGTCGCCATGCCGCTTATCCGCAGCAGTTTGCGCGCGAGCTTCTCGTTTGGGCGCCACGTTTTTCTTGAGCTCCGGAAATTTCAGCTCTGGCAGTTTGATCTCGGCACTGGCCCAGGCCGACTTCGTCGGTTCCTGCTCTGCCGCCCTCTGTGCAACATTCCCCTCCGGATCTTCGTTCACCTCTTCCTCGGGTATTGCCTGCAGCGTTTCCAGGCTGACAGATTCGTCCAGAGAAGGCTCGCGACGGTCTGCAAGTATCGGAGCCTCAAGTTCCTCAGCGGCTTTCTCCTGAACTGCAGGTCCGCTAAATTCGGGAGCTAAAGAGTCTGACGCGCTTGCGACTGCCATACGGCCACCGGCTGCCGCCCTTGTATGCCCATCCATGGATTCACCCGTCGCAGACTCTTCCACAACGGAATCCATCAGGGTCGGAACCTGGTCGTCTAGATTCAGGGCTGCCTGCTCCGGAATCGCCGCGCGGGTAGTATCTCCCCGCGAAGTCGTCATATTCTCGGCGCCCTCACTTTCACTCCGGTCGGGCTTACTACCCGCAAGTGGTTTGCGCGAGGACTGAAAATTCTGCTGCACCTGGCGATTAACCTGACTGGCATCTTCCGGCTTGCGACGCTGTACCACACGAACGGTACCCGGCAATTCCGCCAGAATCTGTCGACGCTTTTCCGCCTCTTGCGGATCGATAAACTCGAGCTCTGACTCGGCAATAGGCGACGCCGCAGATGCAACTAGCGGCTTAGGGACGGGCTTGGCCGCGGGTGTCGTACCAGGCTTGGCATTGAGGTTAGGAGCAGCCATGGGAACATCCTGTGCCGGCTCCACTGGGCGTGCTGGCGACAGGATGTCGTTGTCGTAGTCATCCAGATCCCTGCGCATGGAACGAGAGAGTTTGCGGGAAACCTTTACGCTATCCCGGTGCTTCAAGTAAGCGCGGCGCGCACCGTCAAGCACTACGGCGAACACGACCAGTGCCAGTAAATTGATCAGCCAGTTATCCATTTGTGCTTCCCTCTCCCTACGCCGCCATCCATGGGAGCTGCAAACATGGCTTCTGCAGGCTCTGATTCCATGTGTTGTGATTCACCGGGATCTTCCGATTTAAACAACTTGTTGTCTTCATTATGCCGACGCCAGCTCCGCGGCCTCTTCCACATCCACCGATACCAGGCGCGATACGCCCGGCTCATGCATGGTAACCCCAAGCAACTGGTCAGCCATTTCCATGGCAATCTTGTTGTGGGTAATGTAAATGAACTGCACGTGGGCCGACATTTCTTTCACCATACGCGCATAACGACCGACGTTCGCATCATCCAGTGGTGCATCCACCTCATCCAGCATACAGAAAGGAGCCGGGTTCAGACGGAAAATGGAAAATACCAGAGCGATAGCCGTCAGCGCCTTTTCCCCGCCCGAGAGCAGATGAATGGTGCTGTTACGCTTGCCCGGTGGGCGCGCCATGATGGCAATCCCGGTATCCAGCAGATCTTCCCCGGTCAATTCCAGATAGGCGTGGCCACCGCCGAAGACTTTCGGGAAGAGTTCCTGCAGACCGCTGTTTACCTGGTCGAACGTTTCCCTGAAGCGGGTACGGGTTTCCTTATCGATACGCCGGATGGCATTTTCCAGGGTTTCGAGAGCATCGTTGAGATCGTTGAACTGCCGATCCAGATAATTCTTGCGCTCGGATTCCTGCTTGTACTCGTCAATGGCGGCGAGGTTGATCGGGCCGAGACGGGAGATACGCGCAGCAACCAGCTCGATATCCTGCTGCACCGCGTCTATGGTAAGGCCATCCGGGAGCTCTTCCAGCAACACCGCCACATCGTGATCGGATTCACGCAGCTGTTCGACCAGGCCATTGCGCTGAGTTTCCAGGGTCTGAGCAGCAAGGCGCTGCTGCTCCAGCTGGGCGCGCACCCCCTGTAGCGCAGACTCCGCCTTGTGGCGCTCCTGCTCCTGACTGCGCAGACTGGTCTCGACGTCTTCAAGTTGTTTGCGCGCTTCGCTCAACTCGTTTTCCACATCAATCCGCTGCGCGAGCTTTTCTTCCAGTTCCCCCTGGAAATCCTGGGAGGGATCCTGGGCGTCCTCGACCTGCTGTTGCAACTCCTCGCGACGATCCTGCAGTCTCTGTACCTGCTCGCTCAATACCTGCAGGGTTCGCTCCAGGGAAACCTTTTGCGTGCGCACGGACTGCTCGCGCATGGCCAGCTCATGGGCGCGATCCTTGTCCTCCCGCGCGCGCTGGCGAGCGGCATCGAGTGCTTCGCGCAATTCTTCCCGGCGGGCCAGCAGGGATTCGCGGCGATCGGTATCGTCGCTCATCGCTTCCAGCGCTTCCTGCAACACGATGCGGGCCTCTGAAATGGACTCAGCCTCCACATCCATCTGCTCGCGCACTTCAGCCATTTCCTGCTCGATACGGCGACGACGCTCATCCATCTGTTCCTGGCGCGCGCGCTGCGCGGACAGCTGGCTACGCAGGTCACCCGTGCGACGGTTCAATTGCTCTGCGTTATTGCGCGACTGCTCGATACCGGATTCCAGTTCACCGGCACGTGTTCGTAATTGCTCGCGGGTATCCGACAGTTCCTCGATGCGAGCCTCGCACTCCGCCAGGGCGCTCTCAAGCTGTTCAAGTTCCTGCTTGCGCGCCAGCACGCCGGCTTCCGCATCAGCGCCGCGACTGACCCGCAGCCAATTGGGACCGATCCAGAGACCGTCGCGGGTAACGATGGACTCGCCACCGTTGAGCTGTTCGCGCTGGGACAGTGCCGTGGTCAGGTCCTCGGCGGTGTAGATACCATCAATCAGGCCAATCAATGAAATCGGGCCCTGAACCACATCCGCCAGTTTCGGCAGGCTACCAGCACCAGCCGGAGCCACACTGCGGCCATCGACAAATACCGCCTGACCGCCTTCGAGACTAGCGAGCGACTCCCGCAGCGATTCGATCTGTTCGACGCACACTGCCTGCAACTGGGGGCCAAGGACCGTTTCTACCGCGGTTTCCCAGCCGGATTGCGCGCTGATTTGCTCCGCCAGGCGTGGGTGATCCTGTAACCCCTGCTGCTCCAGCCAACTGGCTACCGACTTACCCTGCCCCATGGCCGCCTGCTGCAGCGCCTCCAGCGAGGCCTGGCGACCGCGACTGGTCTGCAGCTGCAGACGCTCTTTGTCCAGCTCGGCAGCAATTTCGGTTTCCTGACGGCGCATGTCCGCCAGCTGCTCCAACTGTTCGGCAACGGATTCACGCAGCTCGGCGAGCTGCATATCCAGTTCGGCGAGTTCCTCGTTCTGTTGGTCCAGCTCACTGTCATCGCCGCTACCGGCGAGGCTATCGCCCTCGTTTTTGAGCTTGCTGATGCGTTCCTGCAGACGCTGAGTCGAGGTTTCCAGGTGCTGAATTCGGGATTGCTGCACCTCGGCTCTCTGCCGGGAGCCTGAAGCCCCCTGATTGAACTGGTCCCATTCATTTTGCCAGTCGCGCATCTGGTCTTCGGCGGTCAGCAGGGTCTGGGCGGACTCTTCCTCCGCGGCCTGTACCATTTCCAGATCCGGCACAATCACTTCAAGCTCGGCATCGAACTCCAGTGCCCTCTCCTGATCCGCGGCCAGCAGTGACTGGGACTCGCCGAATTCCCGCTCGGTACGGGCACAATCTGCTTGCAACTGGGCATTGCGCTCGCGCGCGTGTGAAATACTCTGCTCCAGGCGCGCGATATCTGCGCCCACGGAATAGAAACGCCCCTGAACTTCATTGAACGCATCGGACAGATCGTGATAGGCCACCCGTTGCTCTTCAATGCCGGTATCACAACTTACCTGGCGAGTGACCAGCTCTTCGACGGTGAGTTCCAGCTCACCAATCTGCTGTTGTTTAGCCTTCGCCTGTTCGTCCAGGTCGCGGTATCTGAGAACCTGCAAGTGCGCCTTGTGCGTGCGCTCCTCTTCCTTAAAGCGGCTGTATTTCTCTGCGGCAGCAGACTGGCGTTCAAGACGGGACAACTGGCGATCGAGTTCGTCGCGGATATCCGTTAACCGCTCGAGATTTTCCTTGGTGCGACGCATACGATTTTCAGTATCGCGGCGGCGCTCCTTGTACTTGGAAATACCTGCAGCTTCCTCAATGAATACTCGCAGTTCCTCAGGCTTGGCCTCGATCAACTTGGAGATCATGCCCTGTTCGATAATCGCGTAGGAACGGGGGCCGAGACCGGTACCCAGGAACAGGTCGGTCACATCCCGACGACGACACTTCTCACCGTTCAGGTAGTAGTTGTTCTGACCGTCACGGGTCACCTTACGCTTGACGGAAATCTCGCTGAACGCAGCGTATTCGCCGGTGAGCTTGCCTGCGGAATTGTCGAACACGAGTTCGATTGAAGCCTGTCCAACGGGCTTGCGGCCACTGGAGCCGTTGAAGATTACGTCCGTCATGGAATCACCCCGCAGGTTCTTTGCGGAAGATTCGCCCATCACCCAGCGTACGGCGTCGATGGTATTGGACTTGCCACAACCATTGGGGCCGACCACGGCGCTAAGGTTAGAGGGGAAGTAAACGGTGGTCGGGTCGACGAAGGACTTGAACCCGGCCAACTTGATGCACTTCAAACGCATGGTCTTGAAACTCGGTAATACCCGGCGCCCGTACAGCCAACACGGCCACCGAACGCTCTTGTAATCTGTTTTGCTACTTAATCTGACCGCACAGTGCAGTCGAATTGCCGTTTTGCCACCGCAAACCGCCGATTGTACATGGCTGCGTGCGCGGTTTCAGCGCTAATTTCGCAACCTGCCGATGCCACACTGAGGAACGGGCCAGAGCCCGGCAAAACCAGCGGCAGCAATCAGATTTGCTGGTCGATCGCGATATTCACCGGTTTGGTCCAGTCACTGCGCGGCAGGACTTCGATCTGCCCCTGCCAGTCACCGGGTGCCGGGCGAGCATTGCCGCCCACGGCCAGACGGGCAACAAGCCGCACCTGATCCACCGTTTTGAGTGACCGCCCGGGCATCATCGCCCTGGACTCATCCAGCACCACCTCAGTGGGCAGGTCCGCCGCGGTCAGGCGCACAATTGCCAACGGCATCGGGCTATCTGCTGTGCGCGCATATACAAACACCGGGGTTTGCGGGGACGCGTTCACGGTTTCCGCCAGCGAAACCATCACGCGAATGCTGTTTTCAGTTTTCTCAGGCGCAACAGCAGATTCAATTTGCGAGTGAGCGGAATCCGCCAGCTGCGCGGGGGTGCTCTGAGCCGGGCGTTCAGAACCGGGGGGGGCTGCGGAACCAGCTCCCGCTTCGGCCATGGCGTTTTCCGCACGGACCACACCGGCGGCGAGTGCCTGCGCAGCGTTGGAGCCCGGCTGCATCTGCGCCAGCGCCCGCTGCCAGTAATTGCGCGCCGCCTCGAACTCACGACGCTCGAAGGCCGCAATACCGGCCAACCCTAAGGCGGTCGGGTTAGCAGGCTGGGCATCCAGGACCCGGGCAACTTGCTCAGCCACTTCCGCGGTCACCTGTGAGCCACCAGCAAAGAACAGCGCCTGAGCCAGCTCTGCACGAATATTGGATGCACCCGGTTCGCGAGCCAAAATTTCCCGGTACTGCGTCACGGCACCATCGATGTCGTTGCTTACCATCAGGCGCTGCGCCAACACGTAGCGACTGGAAATATCCTCCGGGTGCGTAGTGGCCCGCTCCCGTAACTGCTGAGTGATGCGCGCCTCCGCCACCATATCGGTCTCCCCAGCCTGGCTGGCCAACATTTCCCGATACAGCGCCAGGTCGCTATGCGCACCCCAGTAAAAATACAAACCCACTGCCGCCAGGGGAATCAGCAGCGCGAGGCCGGCTAACAGGCCGCGGCCACCATTGCGCCGCTCTTTCAGGCGATAGCCCTCGCCCTCTTCCGCCAACAATTTGCGCGCAAGCTCCGCCTTCATCGACTGGTACTGCGCATCATCGACCGCGCCGCTGGCACGGGAAGCTTCCAGCTCCGCCAGATGCTCCCGGAACAACACAGCCTGCGCAGACAGCACCTGGGCCTCGCCCGCCGGACTACCAGCACGCCACCGCAACAGCGGCCAGGCGACAAACACCGCCAGCGGCAGCAGCAGTAATACCAGAATCAACCAGAGATCAATCATTGTGCTTACTTCCGCCCTGTTCGCCATCATCCAGTATCTGCGCCAATCGCTGCTGCTCTTCCACACTCAATTCCTGAGTCGCTTCGCCCTGAATGCCGCCGCGACCATTACGGGAGCGCGCCACAACAATCACAAGGCTCAACAATCCCAGCGCCGCGAATACACCGGGCGCCAGCCAGAGGGCCAGGGTATTGCGCTGAAGCGGCGGGCGATAAAGTACAAAGTCGCCGTAGCGGGCCACCATGTAATCACTGACCTCCTGATCACTGAAACCCTCCTCCAGCAGACGGCGAATCTCCCGTCGCAGATCCGTCGCCACCATGGAGTCGGAGCCGGCAAGATTCTGATTCTGACATTTCGGACAACGCATCTCTTCGATCAGAACCTGATAGCGGGCCTGCAACTCCGGACTGGAAAGCTGCTCCACCTCAACCGACGCCCGGGAATGGGTCGCCACCAACAGAGACGCCACCAACAGAAAAGGGAGCGCAAGCAGGGGCAGCGCGACAAGCGGGGACCTCTGTTTCTTTCGTTTGAGCACTGGGTTTCTCCGGCAAAATATCCGGCGATTATAGCAGCGTGACGACGCCCCTACACCGCTTAAAGACGGCGGCCTGATTCGCTTCAGAACGGCTTAACTCTTTGAAAGACAAAAAAATTTTCAGAAAGCGTTGACGCCCCAAAAAAAATCATTACTATACGCAGCTCCTGACGCGGGGTGGTTAGCTCAGTTGGTAGAGCGGCGCCCTTACAAGGCGTAGGTCACAGGTTCGACCCCTGTACCACCCACCATTTTCCTTTACGTCTGCCAGGCAGATTGCTCAAAGGAATGTCAGGAATGCGGACCGGTAGTTCAGTTGGTTAGAATGCCGGCCTGTCACGCCGGAGGTCGCGGGTTCGAGTCCCGTCCGGTCCGCCACATACAGAAAAGGCTCACACGAAAGTGTGGGCCTTTTTTGTATGCGCTGGACCCACGCGCGAAAATCCCCGCGCTACCAAATCCCGCCGGGATTTAGGTCGTTGCAGGAGCCCGAAGGGTGGGCACCGCAGGTGCGAATCAATACCCCCGCGAATCAAAAGAACTCACATAAACGCCTGTGCTCATTTATATACTGCGCATATGCACCGCATTCGACCAGGGTGTTAAATCCGTTAACCCCCATCCTCGAGAATCAGAAACCCTTCGGCAAGCAATTGCTCCTGCAACAGCGGCCACTGATCTTCCGGTAATTGCAATCCAACACGCACGCGACTGCTGTAGTCCGCCTCCAGACAATGACCCCGATACTGGCCCACCAAAAATCGCAAACGGGATTCCTGCGCAAATTCACAGGCCACAATGACCTGACACTCGGCAACAAACGGCTGCAATTGAGCAACCCTCAGTGCCGCGCCCACAGCGCCACGGTATGCCCGCATCAACCCGCCGACACCAAGCTTGGTACCACCGAAATACCGGGTCACGACTGCACCGACATTACCTACTTCCTGCTTCAGCAGTAACTCAAGCATCGGACGACCGGCGCTTCCACCGGGCTCACCGTCATCGTCCGCCTGCATCATTTCGGGATTACTCGGATTGCCGATGACCAGTGCCGTACAGTGGTGCGAAGCATCCGGGTACAGCGCGCGAATAATTTCCAGTTGTCGCAAAAAAGCCGCTTTATCCGTTACTGGTCCCAACCAGCAGATAAAGCGGCTCTTTTTTTCTTCGGTCTCAATGACAACGGGAGAGCAGAGAATCTGATAGCTCACCGGCAAATGCGTCCCAGGGTTGCTTCTGTAATCGATCGTAAAGTGGCTGTAACTTCGTCTGCCAGATCCGATCGTCTACGACGCCCACGTGCTTGCAGCGGATGGTGCCACCGGCATCCACCAGAAACGTTTCCGGTGCGCCGAATACACCAAGGTCCAGCGCCAACCGGCCTTCCACATCCGCAACTGAAAATACGTAAGGGTTGTGGAATTTTTCCAGCCATTTCAACGCCGCTTCGTTATCGTCTTTCAGGTTGATGCCAACAATGGGCACCCCCTCTTCCGCCAACTTGTTGAGATAGGGGTGTTCCACGCGACAGGAAACGCACCAGGTGGCCCAAACATTGAGCAACAGCGGCTTGTCGGGGAGGTCCGCCTTATTCAGCTCGCGGTTGGACTCCACATCCAGCAAGGCAAAGTCCGGCACCGGCTTGTTCACCAGAGCAGAGGGCATTTCCTGCGGGTTTAGGGACAGGCCCCGCCAAAATAACAACGCAAGCGCAGCAAAAATAATCAGTGGTAAAAAAAGCTTCAGCCTTGCCATTCGGTAACCTGCTCCCTATGCCCTACTAAATCCAAGCGCGAAACCACAAGGTACCCGAGCATCAGGCACCTGCCAGCGAGCCGTCGCCAACAGGCCGGTCAACCGCCGACTGCCCGCGCGCGGCTGTCACCTTGCGATAACGCTTATCCGCGACCGCAACGGCGCCACCCAGGGCCATCAGGGCTGCACCCAGCCAGATCCACACCACGAAAGCCTTGTATTGCAGACGTACAGCCCAATCTCCGCCGATATTTGATTTATCCATGGGCTCACCCAGTGCCACATATAAGTCACGGAAAAGACTGGTTTCGATAGCGGCCTCAGTCATCACATTACCGCCGGAAAGGTAACTGCGCTTTTGCGGGTGCAGCTCAGTAACAACCTTGCCGTGGCGCCGCACGAGAATCACACCTTCGGACGCGCGATAATTGGCCCCCTGTACCTGGCGAACTCCCTCAAAGGTGAATTCATAACCAGACATTTCTGCGCTCTGCCCTGGCGACATGCGCAAGTCTTTTTCCACGCTGTAGACGGTTGTCAGGGCGACACCGAGAACGGAAACCGCGAGACCGATATGCCCCAGATGCATACCGAAGTAACTTGCACGCTGACGCCTCAAACCCGCCCAGACACTGACCGCATTGCGTGATTTGGCGAGGACATCTGCAACACTGGCGGCAACGACCCAGATTCCCGCAAACACTCCCAGTAGAGCTCCCCAATGGAAATCACCCGCCAACAGGGTTATCAGTGGCGATGCGATTACCGCAACCAGAGCCGGCAACCCCCAGGCTTTCACCAGCTTGCGCAACTGGCTGTCCTTCCAGTTGGCGTGGATACCCAGCCCCAACAAAATACACAGTACCAACATCAGCGGCACAAAAAACATATTAAAAAACGGTGGTCCGACGCTGATCTTGCCCCAGTCGAGAGCGTCCGCCAGTAGCGGGTAAAGAGTACCCGTGAGAACCACGGCCATGATCAACATCAACAGGACATTGTTCCCCAGCAGGAATGTCTCCCGCGAACGAAATGAAAAGACACTGCCCGCACTCACCGTCGGTGCCCGCACAGCGAACAACAACAGGGATGCCCCCACAACAATTGCCAGAAACACCAAAATAAATCCACCGCGCAGCGGATCTGTCGCAAACGCGTGCACCGAAGTCAGCACCCCGGAACGCACCAAAAATGTACCCAGCAGACTTAGGCTAAACGCAAAGATGGATAGAAGAATGGTCCAGCTGCGGAAAAGACCGCGCTTTTCCGTAACCGCAAGGGAATGCAACAGCGCGGTCCCCACCAGCCAGGGCATAAAAGAGGCGTTCTCCACCGGGTCCCAGAACCACCAGCCACCCCAACCCAGTTCGTAGTAAGCCCACCAGCTTCCCAGAGCGATACCCAGGGTAAGAAACGCCCAGGCGACGGCAGTCCAGGGGCGCGCCCAGCGAGCCCAGGCGCTATCGAGCCGGCCCTCGAGCAGAGCTGCAATCGCAAAGGCGAAAGCCACGGAGAATCCCACATACCCCATATACAGCAGCGGCGGATGGATAATCATCCCGGGATCCTGCAGCAACGGATTGAGGTCACTGCCATCACCGGGAGGAAACGGCAGGATTCGATCAAACGGATTGGAGGTCATCAGGATAAACAGGAAAAAGCCGATCAGCAGCATTCCCAGCACTGCCAGCACCCGCGCCACCAGCACCTCTGGCAACTGACGACTGCAAAGTGCCACCGTTGAAGTCCAACCCGCCAACATCAGCAGCCACAGCAGGATAGAGCCCTCATGCCCGCCCCACACCGCAGTAACCTTGTAGACCATCGGCAGAATACTATTGGAATTCTGGGCCACGTAGGTCACTGAAAAATCGCTGTTTATAAAGGCCACGGTGAGACACACGAAGGCCAGTGCGGTAAACACGAATACGCCATAGGAGAGCGGTCGCGCGCTATCCATCCACAATACACGCCCGGTGTAGGTGCCGAGCAACGGCAACACCGCCAAAGCGATTGAAAGCAAAAGGCCCACAATCAGGGCAAAGTGCCCCAGCTCAGGAGTCATATCTTCGGACCTCCTTTACAGTTCGCCTTGTTGTGCATGGTATCCGCCACTTCCGGCGGCGTGTAGGACTCGTCGTGCTTGGCCAGGACCTGGTCAGCGCGCACATAGCCATCCTGCTTAAGCTTCCCGGTAATGACTGCCGCCTCGCCTTCCGCAAACAGATCCGGCAATATCTTGTCGAACACCACCTCCAGCTCTGCCGCACCATCGGTCAGGGTAAAGCGCACATCCAGCGAGCTGCCATCCCGCACAACACTGCCCGGGACCACGCAACCACCGGCACGAATACGTTTTTCAAACGGAACCTCACCCGCCGCGAACGCGCTGGGGGCGTAAAAATAGTCCATATTCGAGCGCATCGCGTAGGCGACAAATCCCACGGCGGCGCTGGAAAGCGCCACCAGCAGAATGACCAGTATCAGGCGTTGTTTGCGGGCTGGATGCATCTTTATCCTGCTTTAAAAATGAAAATTGATTGGCGTGGTCGCAACCGTGAAGTTGGCGCGATTCAGTCTGCGATTTCTGGCTGCGGATGTGCCTGCCGCGCCGTCAGAGCACGGCGGCGAGCTTCCTCCTGGCGCAACTGGCGGCCAAGCGCCTGACGCAGAGTGCGCTGTCGCAACAGTGGGACAACAGCAAGCGCAGCCATTACCAGCAGGGTCACGCAATAACTGCCCCATACATAGGGGCCATGTCCGCTCATGGCAAGGAAATCGGCCAGACTATCGAATTGAAATTGCACTATCCCCTCCTCAGGCCTTCGCCGCCGGCGGCTGTAGCAGCTCACGCACCCATTGAGTGCGCGATTCGCGTTGCAGCACCAAAGTGCGGGTATGCATGGTCAGCACCCAGGCAAAAAACAGGTAGAAGCCGGCAATCATGGTAATCAGCGGGTAGAACATACTGGGGTCGATGGTGCTGGCTTGGGTCAGCTTCAGCGTCGCCGGCTGGTGCAGGGTGAACCACCAGTCTACAGACTTGTAGATAATGGGAATATTGACCGTCCCCACCAGAGCCAGCAGCGCGCTGGCCTTGTCTCCCGACTGCTCACGACTGAAAGCGCCGGAAAGTGCCATCACCCCCAGGTACAGGAAAAACAGGATCAGCATCGAAGTAATGCGGGCATCCCACACCCAATAGGTGCCCCAGGTAGGCTTGCCCCAAACCGCACCGGTAAACAGCGCGACAAATGTGAGCGCAGCGCCGATCGGTGCCGCCGCACGCATGACGACGAACGACAGCTTCATTTTCCATATCAGGCCAATGGCGCCGCAGATCGCCATAATGTAGTAACCCGCCAGAGCGAGAAATGCCGCTGGCACGTGGATATAAATGATGCGATAGCTATTGCCCTGCTTGGCATCCTGAGGCGCAAACCCCAGACCCCAGACAGCCCCAATCACCAACAATATCAGGCTGGCAACACCCAGCCAGGGCAGCCAGGCAGCAGACTTCTGGTAAAACCAGCGGGGCGAGCCCAATCTGTGAAACCATTGCCAGGACAAAACATTCTCTCCTATGCCCTCCTCTCGCCCGGTCATCACAGCGCAAGCAGTAACCAGGTCGAGCAGGATCAATTTTCCAAGCTGATACGGATAGCGCCGGCAGCCGCCAGTGGGGCCAACGCGGCAGCGGCGGCCAGAATGCCGCCAAGAATCGCCAGTTGCGGCGCATAGCTATAGCCATCCAGCGCCGCCTGCACCGTTCCGGTGCCGAAGATTAACACGGGCACATAGAGCGGCATAATGATCAATGCCAATAATAGCCCTGGCCGCCTCAGGGCGACGGTCAGGGCGGCGCCGACAGCGCCGATAAGGCTGAGACTCGCAGTGCCCAGCGCCAATGAGATCAGCAACGGCAGATACCCCGCCCCCCCAAGGTTCAGCATCATGCCCAGCAGCGGTGACAACAGGGACAATGGCAAACCCGTCACCAGCCAATGCACCAGCACCTTGGCCAACACCGGGAAATACAGCGGCTCTGGTTGCAGTGCCAGTTGCTCGAGCGAGCCGTCGTCATAGTCTCCGCGAAAGAGTGACTCCTGAGACAGCAACGTCGCGAGCAATGCCATCACCCAAATCAGGCCCGCCGCCATACGGGAGAGCACTTCTGGATCCGGCCCAATCCCGAGGGGCATCATGGCCAGCACTGTGACAAAAAACAGCAGTGGGTTGACGATGTCCGACCGGCGACGGACCGCCAGCGTCAGCTCGGTACGCAACAGGGTAAAAAAGCCGGGGGCGTGCACTGTCGCCACGTCAGTGTCGAAGGGAAGATCGCGGTGCGCCGACACACTAGTCTGCAATTGCTCAGCCTGCATAGGTAATCCCCAGGGATTCCGTATCCGGCTGAAAGTCTGCCAGGTTCACTTTCGCCAACGGCATCAGGTTGACCGGCTGATGAGAGGTCAACAGGATACCCCCACCCCGCTTGAGATGCCGGCCCATCTGCGCTTCCAGGCTGGTCACCCCGGCTACATCCAGTGCCGCCAGAGGCTCATCAAGCACCCACAACAGAGGTGAAGAAGGCAGGTACAAGCGCGCCAGGGCTACGCGTCGATTCTGGCCCGCAGATAACTGCTGGCACAGCACATCCTCGAAACCGTACAGCCCTACAGCCTCCAGAGCCTGCATGGCGTGCTCCCCGGAAGCCCCGTACCAGGCGAGGTTTTCCAGCGGCGTAAGCCCGCGACGTACCCCGGCATTGTGTCCAATATACAAAAGGGAGGCGCGCATTGCGGTGAGGGCGCGCGGATAGGATTCACCACGCCAGCGGATGTCACCATCGAAGTCCGAGGCACTGCCAATCAACGTGCGGATCAGGGTACTTTTGCCGGCGCCGTTGGCTCCTTCAACCTGGAGAGCGGCGCCCGCTGCCAGGGTAAAGCCCAGGTCACAAAAAAGGATACGACCATCCCGCTCACAGGACAGTCCGCTAACGGCAAGAAGGGAACCGGCAGCGGGCGCGCCGGAGGTTTTTTGCGGATATTCCGAGGATAGAGAGACCATTGCCCATCGCAGCTGACGAAAAACTGACCGGCATTATACCGGCACCGGCGGGGTTTGTACGGCTCTGGCCAGTCCTTTGCTTTCAATATCTTCCGCACTCGCGGGTTCCGCTCCCCAACGAATAACAGCTTCCACCCGACTGCTGCCGGGGCCATAGCGCACTTCATCGCAAACCGTCTGCAATAACCCCAAACCCCGGCCAGCGTATACCCCTTTGGGCTCCTGGACGTGGGGAAAGCCGACACCACTGTCTTCCACCACGATCTTGAGGACGCCATCCTGGTCGTGCTGGCTGCAGGAGAGCGACACACTCACCCACCCTCCGCTCAGCGCCCCACGGCGCTCTGCCAACAGATCGTAGTAACGCACAAACCCTTCATCGGTACACTTCAGGGAAGAATCCAGTTCCAGAACCCCGTGCTCAAGCGCATTGCGGAACAGCTCCCCGAGGGCAGTGGCCAGGTCCTCATGGAAACGAGCGGCGCCTGGCATCTGGCCCACCACACTCAACAGGTACGGCAACGGGTCTGCGTCCCTCAGCTCCTGCTCTGAGAGCCTGAAACTGATCGACCAATCACCAATCCGCCCACCCTGGCGCTGACCATCGGGCGCAACCGGCGACCACTCGCGTCGACTCAGAACGGGATCCGAGAGATCCAGTTCTACCAGCGATAGGTCATCGTGCTGCTCGGCCGCGTGGGCGCTGACCGCCACCAGAATCTGGTCAAAAATTTCGGGGCCCTCCTGCCCGTCCATGCGTAGCAACTCCAGCAGACGGCTCTCGCCGAAATGCTCGCCCCTGCCATTGCGAGCCTCATGAACGCCATCGCTCCACAGGTAAAGTCGGTCTCCGGGCAACACCCGTTGATTGACCAACGCACGGTCGATCTGATCTCCCGGCAATACCCCCAGCGGCAAGTGGCGGGACTCAAGCATGACCAGCTCGCCGCTGGCGCGCTTGAGACACGGGCTCGGCATACCCGCATTGAATATCCGCAGATGCTTGCGGCGAGGATCGAATTCCAGCATCACCAGACAGCAGAACATCTGCCGCGGCAGAATATCGAAGAGTTTGCCATTGACCTCCCTCAGCACCCGGGTCATGGAAAACCCCCTGGGGACCATGGAATAGAAAATGGACGTGAGTGGCACAGCGCCCACCGCCGCCGCCAAACCGTGGCCAGCAAAATCACCCAGCATCAAAACCAGTTTGCCGTCTGGCGAGTGGGTCGCGACCAGCAGATCGCCATTGAGTACCGCGCGGGGGGAAAGGTGGTACCTGATGGCCGGAGTATCGTTTAGACAACTCTCGTTACCGAGATTGTCAAAAATTTCCCGCGCATTGGCCTGCTCTTGCAGAAAGTCCGCATGATGTCGGCGCAACCTGTCGCGCTGCGCCATCAGGGAGCGGCTGAATTCGCAAAAGCGGCGAATGGAGGCCAGCTTTAACTGAACCAGCGCAGGACTATAGGGCTTGGTAAGAATATCGTCGCATTCAATGGGCGGCGCCTGTGTCGCCACCCCGGCTCCCTGAACACATAGAATAGGGACAGGTTCAATACCGCCGCGCTGGCGCAGTTGCCGGACATTTCGGTTCGCCGTTTGCGCGGCTGCAACCGGGCCGAAAATGAGCAGGTTGGGCAAGAACTCATCGTAGGCACCCAGCGCCATGGCAGCGCTGCTTGCCAGACAGATTTCCGCAGGCTCACGGCTCCCGGTAGCGCTGGTGTATTCCCAGCTACGAATCAGCTGCTGAAGTTCTGCCGCCTCGCGTGTATCGCTTTCTACTATCAGGACTCGAAAGGCCGCCATAGTCTGGGACCTGTTTTCAGCGGATGCTGAAAATCCTATCGAAATTGGAAACCGCCAGGATATGCGAGACATGTGGATTTGCGTTGATCAGTTCCACCTCGGGTCGGAAGCCTTCGCGCTCCAATTCCACACAGTAGTCCCGCAACAACAACAGCATTCCCAGAGCTGCGCTGTCCAGGTGCTCGGTTGCAGAGAGATCAACGAGAAATATTTTGGGCGGAGGTGCCAGGTTGCGATAAGCCCTCTGGAAATCCCGGTGCACATTGAAATCGAAATTACCGGCCACGCGAATAACCACGGTATCACCGCTGTCGGAAATTTCGGAGATCACCCGGCTTTCGAGCCTGTCGGACACCACCATCTGAAAATCCTTATTTCTGCGCTTTGCTATAGCTTCTTATGTAGCGCGGGCCTGACAATCCGACCAAATATACACCCCACCAGGGAGCATGCAAACCGGTAGCCGGTCGGCAATAGCCAGAAATGCTTCCGACAGACAAAAGGGTGCACTAAGGCACCCTTTTTTTAGCCCACCCACAATTCACCTGAGCAACCGGCCAGTTCTACAAACCACGGTATAAATTAAGCAGGGCCCGGCCCCGATCGGTGTTTTTCGCCCTGATGAATTACAGTTCTGCGTCAGCAATCAAACTGGTAGTCCATAAGCTCCCTTCTGAGGCGCATTTCCTCCAGTTTATCCTCGACCATCCGCCGTGCATCCCTGGGGCTTTGAGGGGTATACAGCAGGTCCTCGGTCGCAGAAGAATCAGATTCATCAAAATCCATGTCATTTTCGATAACGTTGCCGCTCATAGAAAACTCCACAATCTCGATCTGCCAGGGCAGAAACACTTTGTCTATTGTTGTTGTGCCGTCGCAGATTAGCCAGCCCTGGCTTTCCTGGTCAAGCAACTTTTATGCTGTGGAAACAAGTTTTTTCCCAGGGTTACACCGCCCTGCTTTGGGGCTCGCGGCGCGCAGAAATGTGTCAACCTGCCACCCCCACAGCTGGCGCCAAAATACCTAAAAATTGTTACTAATTCGGGACAATTTTTTCCTGCCCAACCAGGTTTACTCCGCCATGAAAAAGGTGAACTACGGTAACCGTGCGCAAGATGCGTTACTGTTGGTTACAGCGTCTCTACAAAAATAAAAGGAATGGGTACTGGGGTCGGCAGGCAGCCCACCCGCGGGAAATGGGTGTCACACCAATTTGTCGGAACCTGGGGAAACCTTGGCGGCGGTAGCCGAAAACAGCATTGGATGAATAAATACCCTCTGCTATGTTTGTGTGGTCACCGTCAGGCTGCCGGTACCCGAGGAGTTTTTGAGCGCAGCGACCCGCAAAACAGGGCCCAAAATCCATGACCGATTTCGATATCGACGTCCACCCCCGACTGCAAGCAAGTACCCTCACCCACCCCACGACGCTGGTGAGATCCGAGCCCTTCAACTTCCTGGTGTCCAGCAATATGCTGCCACGGAACGCAATGCAGACACTGCTGGCCGCCTTCCCCAAATTGAAGGGCGCGGGATACTTGCCCTATCAAAGAGCAGATTGCGGCACCTCAATAAACGCACTTATCGACAGCATATTAGAGCCTGAATTTGCCGACACACTGGGGGCCCGCCTCGGTATCGAGCAAATGTCCCAGTACCCCACCTATGTATCCATTTCCGGCAGGCTCAAGAAACGTCACGGTAATATTCACACCGATGGCAAATCCAAAATTGCGACAGCTCTCCTGTACCTCAACGGCGACTGGACACAGGTCCAGCAAGGGTGCCTGCGCTTTCTCAACCGCATAGACGACTTTGAGGATATGGTGGTGCCGGAAATTCCTCCGGTCTACGGCACTCTGGCCGCATTCAGGCGTGCAGACAATTCATTCCACGGCCACCTGCCGTTTGAGGGCGAGCGCCGCGTCATTCAGGTTGCCTGGCTTACGGACTCCGAACACAAATCTCGCAAGGCAAAACGCGGACAACTCGCGCACAGACTGAAACAACTGCAGGCCTGGCTGGGAGACAAATTGAGAGGGAAGTAACGTCTTCTGGAGGTACGGAACCTTACCTTATCGCGGAACTTTCGCGATCGCTTCCATATCGCCCCCCCTGGCATACCTCTGGGATTTTCGGCATGACATCCTGTACCCCAGCCGTTAGAATGGCCGCCTTTCTATTTACGTCCCCGTCGGTTAACAGGATAAACCACGGACCTCCTAAGTCCGGACTGCCCGTTCGAGTCGGGCCGGGGACGCCAGCTTTTCCGATCAATGCGAACGATCAGCCCTCGTTGAAAATCGCCACCTCTGCCGCCTTCCCTGCCACACGGCTTGCACGGTACATACCCGCAGTGTTGAACGTGAGTGCAATATTGCCCTTGGCATCCAGCACGATCACACCACCGGTGCCGCCCACCGGCAGCAGTATCTGATTGATCACCTCATCCGCCGCCTGCGCCACGCTCTTGTTCTGGTAGGCAACCCGTGTGCAGATATCCGCAGCAACGTTGTAGCGGATAAAATATTCTCCATGGCCAGTAGCGGAGACCGCACAGGAACTGTTGTCGGCGAAAGTGCCGGCGCCGATTACCGGGGAATCGCCGATACGCCCAAAGCGCTTGGCGGTCATGCCGCCGGTGGAGGTCCCGGCGGCAAGGTTGCCCTGCTGATCCAAGGCGACGGCGCCTACGGTACCCATTCTGAACGGCACTGGCAGTGCGTCAACCGCCGCACGATAGTCCTTGTCCTGTTTGTTTTCCTTATCGAGTTTTTCCTTCGCACGCTCCAGTTGCTCACGGCGCTGCTCGGTATCAAAAATTTTGTTGTCTACCATGGGCACACTGCGGCTGCGGGCGAATTCCTCGGCACCGGCACCAGCCAACATCACAAACGGAGAATCCTCCATCACCATACGCGCGAGGTTGATCGGATTGGCAATGCGCTTGACCCCTGCCACTGCCCCGGCCTGGCGATTGCGGCCGTCCATGATGGAGGCATCCAGCTCGTGGGTACCGTCGTAGGTATAGACCGCGCCTTTTCCCGCATTGAACAGTGGTGAGTTTTCCATCACGTTGATCGCGGCCACCACCGCGTCCAGGCTGGAACCGCCTTTTTCCAGCACCACATAACCGGCATTGATCGCCTCTTCCAGCTTGGCCTCATAGTCGCGCTGCTTTTCCGGGGTCATGCTGGATTTTTTAATCGTGCCGGCACCGCCGTGAATAGCGATGGCGAACTTCGGCGCGGCCGACTCGGAAGCCGCTGGTGATTGTGCGTGCAGGTTGAGGCTGCAAAGCGCTAGTGCGGCAATTGAAAGGTTGAAAGTAAGGTTAAGGATTCGCTTCATGGTTTTCCCCGGCGATTTATCGTTATCGTTGCCGAAGAAAATAAAGCACCTCTACGATCTGCGCCACCTCAATTGAGTACCGTGCGGGAAACCGATTCAATCATCTCCCGCATCCAGCGGCTGGCCGGATCATCTTCCGCATTGCGGTGCCAGAACAGTTGCCAGCTGAGTGGTTCCACCGCGAACGGCAGTTCGACCACTGCCAGCGGCAGGGTTTCCGCCAGTACTCGCGGCACTGTCCATAGCAGTTCGGTGCCCTCGGTAATCCGTGAAGCCACCAGGTAGTTCTGTACCCGCATGGCAATGGTACGCTGGAAGCCCATGCCGTGGAGCGCCATTTCCACCTGTCCCCTGCCCTTGCGGCGACTGGAAACATGGATGTGCTCCGCCGCGAGGTAATTTTCGAGCGACAGGTCGCCGCCCGCCAGCGGGTGCCCGGGGCGCATGGCCACCACATAGGGCAACTCACCGATATGTTTGTGGCCGAGCTCACGGGCATTGACCGCCGGCGCATCCAGCAGCAGGTCGATCACACCACCCTTCAGCTCCGCCGTCGCAGCTTCCCGCTCTACGTAATAGCTGGTGATGGCGATGGCCGGAGCCACATCCCGCACCGCCTCATGCAGCCGTGGCAGCAACAGAGATTCCGCCAGATCGTTCATCCCCAAACGAAACACCTTCTGGGAGCGGAAAGGATCAAAGCGCGCATTAACCCCGACGCTGCGCCCCAGCAAGGAAAGTGCCTCGCGCACATCCTTTACAACGCTATCCGCCACCGGGGTAGGACTCATGCCCTCACGGGTCTTTACGAAGAGGTGATCGTCAAAGGTCTGGCGCAAACGGCCGAGGGCGTTGCTCACCGCCGGCTGGGTGAGATTCAGCAATTGCGCCACCTTGGTCACACTGCGCTCGCGGTAGAGCGCATCGAAGACCACAAACAGATTCAGGTCCACTTTTTCAAGCCGCACGGCATCTTCTCCCGGCACCCGTCGCATCACTTAAATCTATGCAGCCGGATAACTTTAATAAATTAGGATGATTACCTGCATTTTTTTATAGTTCTTCGACCAGCCTGTCAACGACAGCAAGCGGAAAAATATTCGAGGCGGAGAAAGCCCATGTTCCGATTCAGCGACTTATCCATGACATTGCAATACCAGTTGCGTGAATTCTTCGACGAGCACATCTACCCCAACGAAATACCCTATCGCGAGCAGCTGGCCGCGGCGGAAAACCGCTTTGCACCGCTGCCGTTGATGGATGACTTGAAACAGCGCGCACAGACTGCGGGCCTGTGGAACCTGTTCGTGCCCAAAGCCCACAGCGAGTACAGCGCCTTTGGGGGGCTCTCCAATCTCGACTACGCGCCACTGGCGGAGCAGATGGGGCGGGTAATCTGGTCGCCGGAAGTATTCAACTGCAACGCACCGGACACCGGCAATATGGAAGTGTTCATGCGCTATGCGACACCCGCTCAGCAGTCCCGGTGGCTCACCCCGCTGCTGAGTGGTGAGATTCGCTCTTCATACGCCATGACCGAGCCCCAGGTCGCCTCATCCGATGCCACCAACATTGAGTTGCGCGTCCAACGCGACGGCGATGAATGGGTGTTGAACGGCCGCAAATGGTTTATTACCGGCGCCCTGTATGAACGCACGAAAATCCTTATCGTAATGGGCAAATCGAACCCGCAAAACCCGGATCGCCATAAACAGCAGACTCAGGTACTGGTACCCAAGGACACCCCGGGAATCACCCTGGTACGCCCCCTCACCACCCTCGGCTACGACGACGCCCCGATCGGCCATGCGGAAATCCGCTTCGATAACGTCCGGGTCCCGCTGGAAAACGTACTGCTCGGCGAAGGCCGGGGTTTTGAGATCGCCCAGGGCCGCCTCGGCCCGGGACGTATCCACCACTGCATGCGTCTCATAGGCGCCGCCCAGCGCGCACTGGAAGAAACCTGCAAACGGGTGGAAAGCCGCACGACCTTCGGTCGCAAACTGAGCCAGCACCAGTCGGTACGCGAGGACATTGCAAAGAGCTTTGCCGAGATACAGATGGCGCGCCTGCTGGTGCTCGAAACCTGCCAGAAAATGGATGAAGTCGGCGCGCGCGAAGCGCGCGACATGATTGCCGCAAGTAAGATCAGCGTGCCGAAAATGGTCCAGGAAATACTCGACCGCTGCATGCAGATGCACGGCGCCGGCGGCCTCACCGATGACTACTTCTTTGCCGAAGCCTTCAACTACGCCCGCTGGTGCCGCCAGGCGGACGGCCCCGACCAGGTACACCAGATGGCCCTGGGAAAACAGTTGATCGAACAGTACGGCAAACAATAAGCGGAGCACCGATTATGTCCGTCAATACCACGCCAAACTCGTCTTTCAATATCGACGAACAGATACTCGCTGGCTATCTGGAAAAAAATATCGCCGACTTCCGCGGCCCACTGACTGCAGAAAAATTTGCCGGCGGCCAGTCAAACCCCACCTACCTGATCCGCGCCGCCAGTGGCAACTACGTCCTTCGCCGCAAGCCACCGGGCCAGCTATTGAAAAGCGCCCACGCCGTCGACCGCGAATACCGTGTCATCGCCGCCCTCGCCGATAGCGACGTTCCGGTAGTAAAGGTCCATCACCTGTGCGAAGACGACAGCATCATAGGCAGCACGTTTTACCTGATGGATTACATCGAAGGCCGCGTATTCTGGGACCCGGCCCTGCCGCATCTGGGCCGGGAGCAGCGCAGTGATATCTATCAGGAAATGAACCGCGTCCTCGCCGCTCTCCATTCCGTCGATATCCAAAAGGCGGGCTTATGCGACTACGGCCGCCCCGGCAATTTCTACCAGCGCCAGATCAACCGCTGGACCCAGCAATACCGCGCATCGGAAACCGAACAGCTCGCCGAAATGGACCTGTTGATCGACTGGCTCCCGGAAAACATTCCCCAGGATGGCAGCCAAGAAAAAACCACCCTGGTCCACGGCGACTTCCGCCTAGACAACATGATCTTCCACCCCACAGAACCCCGCGTACTCGCCCTCGTCGACTGGGAACTCTCCACCCTCGGGCACCCCCTGTTCGATCTCGCCTATCAATGCATGCAACTGCGCATGCCCCACAACAGCGTATTGTCGGGACTCGGCGGTATCGACAGAGCAAGTATCGGCATCCCTACTGAGCAGGAATACATAGAGAGTTATTGCAAGCGAATGGGGTTTAAAGAAATCCCGCATTGGAATTTCTATCTCGCGTTTTGCTTCTTCCGCTTCGCTGCGATATTGCAGGGCGTCAAAAAGCGTGCACTGGAAGGCAATGCATCCAGTGAAAAGGCAATGAAAATGGGAAAACTGGTACAGCCACTAACAACAATGGGCGTAGAACAGATCGAAAACGCCGTCGCGATTTAAATAAAGACAGAACAAAGCTAAAAACGTTATGCGAAGGTGCGGATGCCGGGGGCAGTTTTGTGAAACCTTCCGCGAGAGGGACCTCGCGGAAGAGCCCCCATGGATGGGTTCACGGCGTGTTTCACAAAACTGCACCCGGCAGCCGAACCGCCACAGAACTAGAACCGAGCCACAAACCCAATACCACATATCTCAGATTGGACTGAGAAGGCTCCCACCATCCACTGGCAACTCAATCCCATTAACGAAACTTCCAGCATCACTGGCAAGTAACAATAGAGGACCAGCCAGCTCCCGGTATTCACCCAACCGCTGCGGAACAAGCCGCCGGATATACTCCTGCCCCCGCTCCGTCGCAAACTCTGAAGCATTGATATCCGAAGCAAAATAACCCGGGCATAAGGTATTCACCCGTACCCCGTACCGCCCCAACTCCAGCGCCATATTGCGAGTCAACTGCGCCAGAGCCACTTTCGACACGTTGTAATCCGTCTTCATAATCCCGGTACAAAGACTGTAAATCGAACCGGTATTGATAATGCAGCCCGACTTCTGCGCTCGCATACGCACCGCCGCCTGCCGCGCCACCCGCCAGGCACCCTGCAGGTTCACATTCAACAGATCGCCCCAGACCGACTCATCCTGATCAACAAACCTCTGTGGCGTGGTACTGATACCCGCATTATTCACCAGGATATCCAACCGCTCGATCATTCCATCCAGTGCAACAAATGCCGCTTCCACACTATTGCCATCAGTCACGTCCAGCGCCAGCGCACGGGCACGTCCACCTTTATCGGCAATACGGCTCGCCAGGGCCTCCAGCTTCTCCACCCTGCGCGCCGCCAGAATTACCTCCGCGCCCGCATCCGCCAGCACCTCGGCAAAATAGGCACCGAGCCCGCTGGAAGCACCGGAAATAAGTGCCGTCTTGCCTTGCAGAGAAAACAGTTCTGAAATCCGATCCGTCATACCCGCCTCATTATCGGTTTTATTATCGCTACAGGTCGCTCAGCAACCCTCGAATTCCGGTTTGCGCTTTTCAAAAAAGGCCATGGAACCCTCGCGAAAATCCTTGCTGCGAATCAGCCGGTTCTGGATTTCCGCTTCCAGTGCCATCACCGATTCCAGATCATAGGACTGCGCCTCACGCAGAATCTGCTTTGAATACTGCAGGGTCAGTGGTGCGGCCGCCGCCACCTGCCGCGCAAACTGTATCGCCTGCGCCAGCAGCTCCTCCGCCGGCACCACCCGATTGGCAAGCCCCAGCTCGACACAACGTGCAGCGGCGAGTTTCTGCGACAGCGCGATCATTTCATAAGCGCGCTTGCTGCCCAGCTGCTCCAGCAAAAACTTGTGTGCGCCGCCATCGGGGATAAGGCTGATCGCACCGAACGCGGAGTAGAGGTAGGCATCCTCCGCCATCACAATCAGGTCACAGGCCATCGCCAGCGATGCACCGACCCCGGCGGCGGCACCATTGATTGCGCACACAAATGGCTTGGGCGATTGCTTGATCGCAAGTATCAACGGGTTGTATTCCTCGTTGAGCAAGCGGGTGACAAAGCCGTCCTCATCGGCGCCGGGAAGACGCTCAGTCAGATCCGCCCCTGCGCAAAACCCCTGCCCGGACGCCGCCAGCACCACGGCTCGTACATTTTTATCAGTACTGGCTTTTTCCACCGCCTCACGCAGTTCGAGACGCAATTTTTGGTTGAGTGAATTACGTACCTGCGGACGGTTCAGGGTAATGGTGGCAATGCCCTGCTCAACGCTGTACAGGATGGTTTCAAACAATTCCATAAAAAATCCCTAAATAGTCAGGCTCAAACCGCCTCCGGCGAACGAGCACAGGCAACGGTGCCCTGCGCCTCCAACTGTTCGATATCATCCCCGCGAATGCCGAGCGCAGTGAGCACCGCGCGGGTATCCGCGCCCTGTTGACGCCGGCCGTGCAATACCGACGACGGCGTGCGGCTGAAGCGGGGCGCCGGCGCCGGCTGCAGGTAGCCATCAATGGGCAGGTAGCTATCGCGGGCGCTGTTGTGTGCGTGATGGGGTGCTTCATCGGCAGTCAATACCGGGGACACACAGGCATCGCTGTCTTCCAACAGCGCACACCACTCGTCGCGGGGCTTCTGGCGGAAGGCATCTGCCAGTTCCTGTTTGAGCGCCTGCCACTGGCTGGGATCCGCCTGTGCACTGCTGTTGAAAACGGTTTTATCGAGGCCAACCAGCTCCACAAAGCGGGCAAAGAAATGCGGTTCGATGGAGCCCAGGGCCAAATATTTACCATCGGCGGTTTCGTAGGTGTCATAGAAAAACGCCGCACCGTCCAGCAGATTGCTCTCGCGCTCTGCCAGGTTCCACAGACCCACGGCGTTAAAGCTGTGGCACATCCACATGAGGTTGGCCACACCATCCACCATCGCCGCATCGACTACCTGGCCTTTGCCGGAGCGACCGGTTTCCAGCAATGCGCCGAGAATGCCCATCACCAGAAACATCGAACCACCGCCGAAATCGCCTACAAGATTGAGCGGTACCACAGGACGCTCACCCTTGCGACCGATGGCATGCAGTGCGCCGGTGAGGGAAATGTAATTGATATCGTGGCCGGCATTCTTGGCCAGCGGGCCATCCTGGCCCCAGCCGGTCATGCGCCCGAAAATCAGTTCAGGATTGACCGCGAAGCACTCCTCCGGACCGATACCGAGCTTTTCCATAACCCCGGGACGGAAGCCTTCGATCAGCACATCCGCGGTGGAAACCAGCTTCAGGAAAAGCTCGCGCCCGCGCTCGCTTTTAAGATCCAGCACCACGGATTTTTTTCCGCGACGGCTCATGTCCTTGGCGTACATGGGATCGGCATCGAGACTGCGATCGACACAGACCACCTCCGCCCCCATATCCGCCAACAACATGCCTGCCATGGGACATGGCCCCATTCCCGCAAGTTCGATGACTCGAAACCCACTCAATACACCCATAACGACCTCCCACCACCGGAATATTGTTCCCAGAACGAGTCCGTGGCGGTGCCGCTACCGGGTACAGCTTTGTGAGACACGCCGTAAACCCATCCATGGGGGCTCTGCAAAAACATCCTGTTTTTGAAGGTCTCACAAAACTGTACCCGGTACCGACACCTTCGCAGCAAGTTCAGCATATAGAAAACCATTGAGTTATCAGCGCGGCTGCATGCGGATGCCCGCATCCATGCGAATACACTCGCCGTTGATATAGTCGTTCTCCACGATATGCGCGGACAGCGCCGCGATCTCACTGGTCTTGCCAAGGCGACGAGGAAATACCGTTGAGGCCTCGAGGGACTTGTAATAGGACTCTTCCACGGTTTCAAACAGCGGCGTATGGATCAGACCCGGAACAATGGTGTTTACCCGAATACCGTAGCTCGCCAGCTCGCGCGCCATGGGCAGCGTCATGCCCACCACCGCACCCTTGGTCGCACTGTAAGCCACCTGACCGATCTGCCCCTCGTAGGCAGCGACCGATGCGGTATTGATGATGACCCCGCGCACGCCGTCTTCATTCACCGGCTCATTGGCGGCCATGCGCTCCGCCGCCAGGCGCGCCATATTGAACGTGCCCACCTGGTTTACCATCACCACTTTCATATACAGGTCGAGAGGGTGCGGGCCATTCTTGCCGTAGGTCTTGCAGGCCGGACCGATACCGGCGTAGTTGTTAAGGATATGCAGTGCTCCGAAGGTCTCAATAACCCGGGTGATCCCCGCTGCCGCGGACGCCTCATCGGCCACATTCACCTTGCAAAAAATAGCGCGCTCGCCGAGGGATTCGGCCAGCGCCTGTCCGCCCTTTTCATCCAGGTCGAAGATCGCCACATTAGCGCCGTCGGCGATATAGCGCTCCACCGTGGCCTTGCCAAGACCGGAAGCGCCACCGGTAACAACGGCTGTTTTATTCTTGATATCCATAGCTGTTAATCCCGGAGTTTTTAAAGTCTGTCGACAAAAGGTTTGAAATCCTGCTGGAGGAAATCCCGGCTGATCAGTATTTTCATCACCTCGGAAGTTCCAGCATAAATACGCGTAACACGAGCATCGGTATACATTCTGGAGATGGGGTACTCATCCATATAGCCGGAGCCGCCGTGCAGCTGCACGCCCTCATCCACCACCTTGCACAACAACTCACTGGTAACCAGTTTCGCCTTGGCTGCATCCACTGCGGTCAGAGCTCCCTCATTCACCGCGGCCACGCACTGGTCGATATACACCTGCTGCATATCCAGCTCCGCGCGCAATTCCGCCAGCTTGAACTGGGAGTTCTGGAAGTCCGCCAGTGAGCGGCCGAACATCTTGCGCTCACGCACAAACTCCAGGGTCAGGTCGAACGCCTTCTGCGCCGCAGCGATAAACTCCGTAGCGGCGATCAGACGCTCCTCCGCCAGTGCCTCCATCAAATGGGAAAACCCGCGAGTGGGATCACCCAACACGTTCGCTTTCGGGATGCGCACATTGTTGAAAAACAACTCGGCGGTGTCCTGGGCCTTTTTGCCCATTTTTTTCAGGTTGCGGCCGCGTTCGAATCCCTCCATACCCCGTTCCACCAGAAACAGCCCGATCTGGCGGGGGTTGTTTACCGGGTCGGTTTTTGCCGCGACGATCACCAGGTCGGCATTGATGCCGTTGGAGATAAACGTCTTGCTGCCGTTCAGCAGGAAGTGATCCCCCTGATCAATTGCCGTGGCGCGCATGCCGGCAAGGTCGCTGCCCGCATCCGGCTCGGTCATGGCGATGGCGAGAATGGTATCGCCGCGCACACACTCCGGCAGGAAACGCTGCAACTGCGCCTCGGTTCCGAAACGCTTCAGGTAAGGCCCAACCAACCGACTGTGCAAGGTGGTATACCAGTCGCCGGTGAGGGCGTACTGGTTTTCCTCGATGATGATCTGCTCAAAGCGGAAATCATCATCCCCGAGACCACCGTATTGCTCTTCCGGCCACACCATCAGGAAGCCCATTTCCCCCGCCTTGCGGAAGGCCTGGCGGTCAACGATGCCTGCCTCCCGCCAGCTTTCCATGTACGGCACGATTTCCTCGTGCAGGAACTTGCGGTAGGCATCGCGGAACATCACCTGTTCTTCGGTGAAATTTCTCTTCAGCATACCTGTGCCCTCAGCGGAAGGTTTGTCCCTTGGCCAGGGTGTCGGCAACGATCTGCGGTGGCAGGAAACGATCGCCGTACTGCGCCGCAAGCGCGTGCGCACGGTCGATAAATTTCTGCAGGCCGTAGGTGTTCACGAACTGGATAAAACCACCGGTCCAGCTCGGGGCGCCGATACCCAGCAGCGATCCCACGTTGCCATCGGCCACACTGCGCAGTACGCCTTCCTGCAGGCACTTGAGACTTTCGATCACCTGACGGAACAGCAACCGGTCCTTGATATCGTCCGCAGGCATGTCCACGTCCGGGTTGAAATAGAGTTCGTAGAGCTTCGGCCAAACCTGCTTGCTGCCATCGGCGGCGTACTCGTAGTAACCGCCACCGTGATAGCGGCCACCACGGCCGAACTCACTGATCAAACGCTCGCACACCTCGATATTGCAGCTGTTATCACCCTTGCTACCGAGCACACCCATGGCGCGGTGGGTTTCCGCCGCCTTGCGGGTCAGCTCCTGGCTCACTTCATCCTGGATAGTCAGTGGACCCACCGGCATACCCACCTGCTTGCCCATGGCATCGATCAGGACCGGGTCTACCCCTTCCACCAGCAGTCGCGCGCCCTCATCGAGGAAGGTACTGAATACGCGGGAGGTAAAGAAACCGAGGGAATCGTTGACCACGATCGGCGTCTTGCGAATCTGTTGCGCGTAGTCAAAGGCCTTGGCCAGGGTCTCATCGCTGGTCTGGTTGCCGCAGATGATTTCGATCAGCGGCATCTTGTCGACCGGCGAGAAAAAGTGGATGCCGATAAAGTTTTCCGGCTTCTTGCTGACTTCCGCGAGCTGGCTGATCGGCAGCGTCGAGGTATTGGAGCCGAACACGCCGCCCGCGGCGAGGAAGGGCTCCGCCTCCTGGGTAACCTTTGCCTTGAGTTCGATATTCTCGAACACGGCTTCCACGATCAGGTCACAACCCTGCAGATCCTCGTAATTGCCAGTAGCCTTGATCAGGTTCAGCAGCCGTTGCTTTTCCTCTTCGGTCGCGCGACCGCGTTCGATCTGCTTGTCCAGTAACCTGGCGGAGTACGCCTTGCCTTTTTCTGCGGCTTCGACGCTGATGTCTTTCAACACCACTTCAATACCGCTCGCCGCTGAGGCGTAGGCAATGCCCTGCCCCATCATGCCCGCGCCGAGAATGCCGACCTTTTTCACCGACGTTTTCTCGATACCCTTGGGACGACTGGCGCCGCTCTTGACGCTGTTCATCTGGAAAAAGCCAGTGGTGATCAGGTTCACCGCCTGGGGTGTGGTAATCAGATACGCGAGGGCACGGGATTCGTAGCGCAGCGCGGTGTCGATATCCACGGTAACCGCCTGTGCTGCGACATCGAGAATTTTTTCCGGGGCGGGCAGCAGGCCGCGGGTTTTCTTGAACAGCATGGCCGGCGCGCTGGACAGGATGGCACCCACCTTCGGGCTCCAGATATCACCGCCGGGCACCTTGTGACCTTTCTGGTCCCAGGGTTGCACCGCTGCCTGCGGATTTTGCGCGATCCATTTTTTCGCCGCGGAAACCAGGTCTTCGGTCACTTCGATAAGTTCGTCGACCAGGCCAGCCTGCAGCGCCTCACGCGCTTTCATATGCCGGCCTTCCAGCAGGATCGGCAGCGCCTTTTCCAGCCCGAGCATATGGATGGAGCGCACCACGCCGCCGCCACCGGGCAGCAATCCCAGCGTCACTTCCGGAAGGCCGATGGAGACCTTGGGCGAGCTCCAGGCAATGCGATGGTTGCAAGCCAGGCAGATTTCCAGTCCGCCCCCCAGCGCCGCGCCATTGATTGCCGCAACCACCGGCACCGGCAGTTTTTCCAGACGGCGCAGCGGCGCCTTCACACCAGACTCGATCATTGCAAACTGTTCGGGCTCACCGCCCGGCGCCACACTGGACAATGCCTTGAGGTCGCCACCGGCGAAGAAAGTACTTTTCGCTGAGGCCAGCACCACGCCGGTCAGGCCTTCTTCTTTTTCGAGGCGGTCCAGGGTTTCCGCCATCCCTGCGCGGTACTGTTCATTCATGGCATTGACCGGGCCATCCATATCCATGGTGACGGTCACGATACCGTTGCTGTCTTTGTCGTAGATAAATCCGTTGTATTTGTCAGCCATTGCTCTCACCGTTTCAAATTTGTTAATAGTCGTTCGCCGTTACACGCGCTCGATAATGGTGGCGATGCCCTGGCCGCCGCCCACACAGAGTGCAACCAGACCCCGTTTGAGATTGCGTCTTTCCAGCTCGTCGAGCATGGTGCCGACCAGCATGGCGCCGGTGGCGCCCAACGGGTGCCCCATGGCAATGGCGCCACCGTTGACGTTGGTGATTTCGTGAGAGATATCCAGGTCCTTCATGAATCGCAGCGCCACCGCGGCAAAGGCTTCATTGATTTCGAACAGATCAATATCGCGGGTGGTCATCCCGGCTTTCGCCAGCGCCTTTTTCGCCGCCGGACCGGGGCCGATCAGCATGATGGTGGGATCTGTGGCCAGTACCGCGGTGGCGACAATATGGCCACGGGGTGTCAGCCCCAAATCCTTACCAATTTTCTCGTTGCCGATCAGCACCGCGGATGCGCCATCAACGATGCCAGAGGAATTTCCCGGAGTGTGCACGTGATTGATGGCCGGCAGGCGCGGGTATTTACGCAACATCAGGTCGTCAAAACCGATACCGCCCATACCGGCAAATGAAGGTTTCAGCTGGCCGAGAATTTCCAGTGTGGTACTGGGTTTGATGAATTCATCTTTGGCGAGAATTGTCATGCCATTCAGGTCTTTTACCGGCACCACTGAGCGGTCGAAATAACCCTCACTCTGTGCCTTTGCCGCGCGCTGTTGTGAAGCCAGCGCGTAGCGGTCTATTGCCTCACGATCCCAACCTTCAATAGTGGCAATGGTGTCCGCACCGATGCCCTGAGGTACAGCTCCATCGTGCACGTTCACTTCCGGGTCGATAAGCCAGGCACCACCGGCAACACCCATAGGCACTCGCGACATGGATTCCACACCACCGGCCACGACCAGGTCTTCCCAACCGGAGGCAATTTTCATTGCGGCAATATTTACCGCTTCCAGTCCGGAAGCGCAGAAACGGTCCAGCTGCACGCCGGCAACACTTTCATCCCAGTCGGCGAACTGCACGATGGTCTTGGCAATATCGCCGCCCTGCTCGCCCACCGGAGAAACACATCCCATGACCACGTCGTCTACCCGACTGGTATCCAGGTCAAAGCGGTTCTGCAATTCCCGCAGCAGACCGGCACCCAGAGCAACCGGTTTTACCTCATGCAGGGAGCCGTCTTTTTTTCCTTTGCCCCGCGGAGTGCGAATGGCGTCGTAGATATAGGCGGTATGTGTCATCGCGGATTCCTGTTATTCCCAATATGTTTTACAAATCGAAATATGAACCTTTTATGCATTATGGTGTGCGAAAACCCGGTCCAACAAGAACATACCGCCCCATAAATTGACATTTTGTTCCCGGCGCGCAAAATGCATTTAGCGGTATAAAAATAAATACGAGGCGCAGATGCAGGACTTTTCCATCCCGGTTTCATTTCTACACGCAGTGTTACGCTACGCCCCAGAACATGGCCTGAGCGCAGAAAAGTTGTTACAGCGCTGTGGTATCCCTCCGAAAATCCTGCAGGACGAAACTGCGCGTGTGAGTGCACGACAATATGCGGATTTGCAGACCCTGGCGATGCGGGAAATGGGGGATGAAATTCTCGGTTATACCCAGCCACCGATGAAACTGGGCACCGGTGCAGCGCTGTCACACTGGATGATCCATACCCGCAATCTCGGCCAGGCACTCAAACGCTACTGTCATTTTTACGGCATGATTGAACGCGGTCTGAAACCCCAATTGCTTCTGACTGGGGATATTGCACAGTTGCGATTTTCGCTGTGGGACGACCAGCGACAGCCCGAGCCTTACGCGTTTGAGATGGTCATGTTTGGTCTGCACCGATTTGCGTCCTGGCTCACCCGCCACAACCTGCGCATCAACCAGGTCACGCTTAACTATCCCGCGCCGGACCACGCCCGCGAATACCGGGCCATTTTTCTCGGTGCTCCCATTGCGTTTTCGACCGAGCATTGCGAATTGCAATTTCGGCGCGACCTTTTACAAAAACCCATTCGCCAGACACAGGATACCCTCGACGAATTTCTCCGAAATCCCCAGCGCAATCTTCTGCTCGGCAACTACAACCTGCAAAGCTGGATCGGCAGAACCCGTTCGGTACTCCGTCAGAATATGATTGAAATGCCCACGCTTGTGGATGTCGCCGAAACTCTAGGTACCAGCCCGAAACGGCTGCGACAGCAACTCGGAGATGAAGGCATCCGCTACGGTGAACTCAAGGAACAGCTGCGCCGCGACGTTGCCATGCAACACCTTGCGGACGGTGAAATGTCGGTAGAACAGGTGGCGTTTCTCACCGGCTTTGCCGAATCCGCGACCTTTATCCGGGCATTCAGAAAATGGACAGGATATACGCCGCACGCTTACCGCAAAAAATATTATTAAAAAAGGCCGCCCCAAGAGCGAGCGGCCAAGTCCACATTAACAACCGTCGAGTGGTGGTGACATCATCGGTGTATGAAATTAAAGCGTTTTCATATACTCAATCAGCGCGTAGCGTTCTTCATCGCTGAGGGACTGGGTGAACTCATGTCCCTGGTTGCCCATGCCGTACAGATAACTGTTGAAGATCATGCGCGATTTGATCTGCTTGTCGGTAATTGGCGGCGGAGACTGGTAAGCCAGTGAATTGAACTCCGCCACCTTGTTGGCGACGCTGGCAAACAGGATATCCGACGTCGCCATATCGTTGGTACAGGGCAGGTAGGGCGACGTCAGCAGGTTATTACTGCACTCCAGCGCCTCGTACTTCCACCCCAGTTTGCTCCAGTCAAACGCGGCAAAACTCATATCCAGGCCGCGATTCTTGCCAAAAGTCCCCGCAGCTGTCTGCTGGCGCTTCCAGATCCGTGCTCGATCCGATGGTTTGAGTACACCCCACAGATCCGGAACACTGCCATTGTGGAAGAAGGGTGCATTGCCCCATACGCCATACAGCGGCGGCGCGATATAGCCGAAGGGCTCTATCCACTCATTCGGACCTACCGGAGAAAATACCGGCCCCTCACCGCGGTCGTAGGCCGAACGCGGTACCCGGTTCAGCTCACTCACCACCAGGCTGTCCACAAATCCGGTGTGATCCGGGCTGAGATCGTTGTACGCAAGGAAAGAGGTATTCCAGGCTCGACGTTTTTTCTCGTCCGCCATCAGGTTTGCACGCTGGGGATCGGTGCCAATGGTTTCCAGCGGAGTGATTACCCCAGCGATACCTTTGAGACGCGGATCGGGCAGATAGTTGGTATCGGCAGCGTGACGCGGCGAGTAAACACCGTGACAGCTGGCACAGGAGCCATTTCCTGCGGCCTTGGGGATATCCGCGTTTGCGCCATCGGCCCACAGGTCGCGCTCGTGGAAAATGACAGCGCCCTGCTCTGCCAGCGCCGTGTCGATCGCCTTGGGATAGGTGGGCGGTGACATGGCAATTAGGAAGTTGTCGATATCTTCAAATTCCGGGGTCAACGCGCGTCGCTCTGCGGCATTGCGGGTGAGATTCGCCACACCAAATGCCATTTCCGAGCGCACGTTGTCCGAAGTCAGGGCACCATCCCAGAACTGGCGGGTTTTGAACGCGCGGTGATACCAGTGCGGCGCCTTGGTCTGACCGCCCGCATGGCTGGGGAAATATTCCAGGAGGCTTGGAGCCAGCATCATGGTGTCCATATCGAACAGGGCCGGCAGATAATCAATAATGCCAATCGCATCGGTATTGCCGCGGTTTACACTCCAGGGAATGGGAGCCAGCTGCAGGGGCAGTGTGAACACGTTGGCCCGGAACAGATCAGACTGAATCAGGCCGGCATCGATGGCGTCATTGGCGCGGCCCCAGTGGAAATAGGATTCGCTATCGCCGCCGATTTTGGAGTCGTGGCAGCCGGAGCAGGAGGACGCAATCATGCCAGTGTACCGGCCGTCTTCGTCCTTTACCTGAACCAGCCCCATGGGCAGCTGGCCGCTGCCTCCATTGGTCCACTTGGGGTTTTCCCAAGGATAGGGATAAGGGTTGTCGAAAGGCGCTTTGGTTAAACCGTAGCGCTTGATGACCTGCTCATCGAAATCCGATGGCCGCAGCAGATAGCCCCAGGTCTTGTACAGATTGAAATAAGCTTCCGAAGTACTGAAAAACTGGAAGTAATCGCGGCGCTCAAGGTTTTCCTTACCGCGGGCAACACTCGCGCGGAATTCGCCACAGGTGGTAGGGTTCGGCGGCAGCTTTTCCGGGTCCTGAATAAACGGGGCCGGCGGGTTGTGCAGATCCACCCAGTAGGCATTGAACTGTACGGCGGAACTCGGGTTATTTACTCCCGCCACCACCAGTGTTCGTGGATCGACTGGCATCGGGGAACTATCTGGCTGATCTTCACAGCCCGCAATAAGTGGGGAGCGGATCGATTGCTGATCCAGCAGTGGCAATTCTTCACTGACAGCGGCATTGGCCAAAACCAACCCCGAAACTGCCAGCAAAACTGCGGGCAAGCCGAAACCCTTCGTTTTCTGACGAATCATCGGAATAACTCCAAAAGTTGTTATCTTTATGCTTTTGGATGCACTAGTGCTTAACACCGAATGCAGCATCTCACCATCGTGATTGACGATAGGGAAGCCGATGATTTTTTACTTCGTCTGAATGGATGAATTTCTAAAGATTTGGCGCTCCTGTTTGCATTACAGAGACGCCGTGGCACTGAATTTGTGAAAAGTTTTTGACGTGGCGAGAACCGTGTCACGCGTTCAGGCGAGTGAGAAAAAATACCAGCGGGCGCTGGTTTCCTTTCTGATCCATCACGCCCATCACCAGGTCCTCGGTGACCTTGCGAAAGTGATCGAATACCGGACTTTTGTCATAGATCATGGTCGCAGTGGCAACACCTCGAAATACCACCTCCCGCAGTGACGCAGTGCCGAGCACATCATTGACCACGCGCTCACCCGCGTCATTCAGGCTGATGATGGGATTAACATCATCGGCACTGCTAAAACGCTTACCGTGCCATGCCATCGTCTTCAGTTGTTTTTCCACAGGATGATTTTGGCTCAGAATACCGCCGGTCCAGTCACCCAACATCCGCTGCGCGGGTATCGCTGGCAAACTGTCGAAAAATTCGAACAGCTGCTCGTCGGCAGCCGCACTCTGTTTCAGGTTCTGGAATTCAGTGAGCAGATAGTTGTCATCGGTTTCCATTACAGTGTCCACATAACCTCCTCAGTACGTATTTTCGTCTGACATCATCAGTACCGGCTTGATTACCGCTCCGCTGGAGAGATCGACAAGGGCCCGGTTGATACTGCTAAAGGGATAGGTGCGCACCAGCTTGTCCAACGGCAACCGGCCAGCGCGAAAATATTCGATCATCCGCGGAATAAAGGTTTTCGGATTCGCATCCCCTTCCACGGTTCCACGCAGGGTGCGACCGCCAAACACGAGTTCACGTGGTGGGATAGACAGGTTGCGCCCCGCGGGGCTTACACCCGCACACACCAGCTGACCGCGCTGCGCCAGCGCGCGGAATGCCGTCTCTATTACCGGAATGCTGCCAGTGGCATCCACCGCGCCATTCAGCAGACCGTACTTTTTCAACGCGGAAGCGAGATCTATGTCCCGGCTGACAATGGCTGCAGTAGCGCCCAGCGCCAGCGCGAGCTCGGTGCGCGCGGGATTCAGGTCCACGGCAATAATTTCCCGACAGCCGACAATGGCCGCGGCCATAACCGCCGCGAGCCCAACGGTGCCGCAGCCGAAAATCGCTACTCGATCCGCCCTGTCCGGCTGCAATACATTCAATACCGCGGACATCCCGGTCTGTACGCCACAGGCCAGAGGTGCCATCAGCTCCGGGGGCAAATCCTGATCCAGCCGCACCATATTGTGCGTATTCGCAATCGTATGGGTGGCGAAGGAAGACTGGGCGAAGTAGTGACTGGTAATCGGCGCTCTGCCCAACGACATGGGCGCACTGCCGTCCATTCGGCGACCGGCAAAATTCATCGCCAGTGCCGAACTGCAATAGGCCGGCGCCGCCTCGCGACAGGCGCGACAGCCACCGCAAGCGCCGAAGCTCATCAACACCCGGTCGCCGGGAGCGAGTCCGGTAACACCCTCCCCCAGCGCCTCGACTATGCCTACACCTTCGTGCCCCAACACCGCGGGCAGCGGCGTGCCCAACTGCCCGCCCATGGCAAGCAGATCGGTGTGACAGATGCCGCAGGCCTCCAGCCGCACCCGCACTTCGGATCGCGCGGGCGCGGACAGCTCACAGGTTTCGATATCGACGATGGCGCCGGGGCGGGCTATCGCAGCCTGAATCTTCATAAGGGCACCTGAAAACCGACAATCCATTTCAACCTTCCCAAATGATTTTCTGATTCTGCGCGCGCCACTGATCGGCGAACTTCATATAGCGCTCTTCGATTTCGTTGCGTTTCAGTTTCATGGTTGGGGTCAGCAGGCCGCTTTCGATGGTCCAGGGTTCCTTGACAATCACCACGTAATTGAGGCGCTCGTGATCTTCCAGTTGCTGATTGATTTCATCCAGATGCGAGGAAAATTCCTGCACGAAACGATGCTTGTCTTCCGCGCTTGACGGGTTCAGTGCGCCCGGCGAGAGTACTGCCAGAGCAAAGGGTTGCGGCTGCCCCGGACCGGTTGCACAGATCACCTCGATACCCGGGTGTGCACCCAGCATATTTTCGATCGGCACCGGCGCAACATATTTACCCTTGCTGGTTTTGAACAGATCCTTGGTGCGGCCGGTAATCCGCAGCCGGCCTTTGTCATCCAGTTCGCCGCGATCCCCGGTGCGGAGGAAGCCGTCTTCCGTCATACAGGCCCGCGATTCCTCGGGCATCTTGTAATAACCCATCATCTGCCCGGGGCTTTTCACCAACACCTCGCCAGAATCGTCGATGCGGCACTCCACGCCGTCCAGCGGTGTGCCCACATAGCCGGGACGCACTTCGCCAATACGCGCCGCGTGGGACGCAGCACAGTTTTCCGTCATGCCAAAGACCTCCAGCAGATCCAACCCGAGCTTGCGGTACCAGCGGATGATATCCGCCGACAGCGGCGCCGCGCCGGTAAGGCCTACCTGAACACTATCGAGTCCCAACTCCTGCAGGATTTTCTTTTTCATTTTCGATGACAGGAACGGAATGGCAAACAGTATTTTTTGCTTCGCCGGTGGGATTTTGGCGTTGACGGCCTGATAGAACTTGGTCCATAACCGCGGCACAGAGAAAAAGCGTGTGGGGCGCGCCCGTTTCAGGTCGACGGGAAAAGTCTCTAGACTATCGTTGAAAAATAACTGGAAACCAAAAAGCAGCGAGGGGATTTCAACCGCGACCCGCTCGGCCACATGGGCCAGAGGCAGATAGGACAGCATGCGGTCGTTGCCATCGGGCAACCACAAACTCACCGAACAGCCCGCCGGTGCCGTCAGCGAGCGGAAATTGTGCATCACGCCCTTGGGGCGCCCTGTGGTACCGGAGGTATAGATAATGGTGGCCAGCGCTTCGCGTCCGCGCAGCACCACGTTCTGCAACGGCTCAAAATCCCGCTGCAGCTGATCCCAGTGAACGGAATTTTCTGCGCGCAATTTGGGAGACATGGGCAGACCTACAAGAGGGAGGCTCTGCGGCAAAACCGGAGCCAGCTCATTCCAGCCATCGCTCACCCCATCGAGGCGGCCGACAAACAATAGCCTGGCTTCACTGTGCTCCAGTACATAGGTACAGGCATCGGCACCGAGGGTCGGATACAGCGGCACCGGCACATGTCCGGCCATCCAGATGGCGAGGTCGGCAATAATCCAGTGGGCGCTGTTTTTTCCCACCAGCGCGATATTACTGCCCTCTGGCAGGTCGAGTGAATTGAGGTAAGCGGCACCGCGCCGCGCCTGATCCGCTACCTGGCCCCAGGTATAGCTTTCCACTTCGCCGCCGGCGAGGGGTTGGGTAAGGTAGACCTTGTCAGGCTGTTCCTTTTCCCAGCGCAGGACATATTCCAGTGGTTCGGCGAATTCAACGATCCGGCTCATAGTAGGACCCACCTTCTCTCATTATCTTATTGTTTTGAATCACGCTAATGGCGCTCCCGGAGTCTGTCAATCAGACCTTGTAGCCAGGCATGCGCCATTCTGTGACCGACAGACAGCTTTCCTTACAAACTGCGTGCGATCAGCTCCTTCATAATCTCGTTGGTGCCGCCGTAAATACGCCCAGCGCGGGAGTCGATATAGGCTTTAGCAATGGCGTACTCAAGCATATAGCCGTAGCCGCCGTGGAGCTGAACGCCTTCATCCACGACCCGGCACAGCAATTCCGAGGTCCACAATTTGGCGGCGGCGGCGGCTTCCGGGGCAAGTTTGTTTTCCAGTACTTCTTCGATACAGCGGTCGACGAATACCTGACCGATCTCGATCTCGGTTTTCATCTCCGCCAGTTTGAAGCGGGTATTCTGGTAATTGGCCACCGGCTGTCCGAATACCTTGCGATCGCGGGTGTAATTCAGAGTGTTATGCAATGCAGCGCGCGCGCTGCTGACCGACAGGATCGCAATGATCAGACGCTCCCAGGAGAGCTCGCGCATCAGCTGGATAAAGCCCCGCCCTTCCACTTCACCCAACAGGTTGGACTGGGGAACACGCACATTTTCAAAATAGAGTTCGCAGGTATCCTGCGCTTTCATGCCGACTTTTTTCAGCGGCTGTGCCTTGCTGAAGCCGGCGCGGTCTGCCTCCACCAGAATCAATGAGGTGTCTTTGGAGCCCTCTCCGCTGTTTCCGGTTTTCGCCACGACCACCACGATATCCGCGAGATAACCGTTGGTGATGAAAATCTTGGAGCCATTGATGACATAGTCATCTCCGTCTTTTTCCGCGCGGCAGGTGATCGCCTGCAGATCGGAGCCGGTACCCGGCTCGCTCATGGCAACGGCACCGACCGCTTCGCCGGAGGCCATGCGCGGCAGCCACCGCTGCTTCTGTGCCTCGGTGCCGAAGTTGTAGATGTAATTGGCCACGATATCCGAGTGCACGGTAAAGCCTGGGCCGGTGGCGCCGACGTAACTCTGCTCTTCCATCAACACTGTGCTGTAAATACGGTCGCCACCCATACCGCCGTACTCTTCTGGAATGGTCATGCACAGCAAGCCGAGTTCACCGGCGCGGTACCAGAGTTCCCTGTCCACATGCTGCTGCTCTTCCCAGCGCTCGTGGTGAGGCATTACTTCGGTTTCCAGAAACCGTTTGACCATGCGGCGAAATTCTTCGTGCTCGGGCTGGAACAGGGTTCTCGGGATCATGCTGGCTCCTTACTGCGTCGATCTTGCTTCGGCGTTAATTATTTTCACGCAATCACATTGCGTCGTTGCTGCATCAGCGACATGGCATCCCAATCGAAGATGGCCATGCAGTTTCTGCGGATGCGTTTGATCAGTTCTCCGTTCTGCGCGAGATTTTCCTGCAGGAAGCCACTGGCACAGATATTGAAAATCAGCGGGCCGAACAGATTGAAGCGATAATCTTCACAGGCCTCGCGGAACGGATACTGGGATCCACTCTGTTCGAATACCCGGCAATAGCGTTGTAACAGGGCCGCTTCGCTATTGTTGCGGGCCACATAGGAAAGGTCGTTGGAGAGCACGCTGGCCACGTCGTACATGGGATTGCGCACGCCTGCGAGCTTCCAGCTGAGCAGACTGCCGCGGCAGGTGCCGCCGTCTCGTTGAAACAACACATTTTCCAGGCGCGCATCGCCATGGCTCAGGGTGAGGATATGGCGCTCATAGCGGTGCCAGTCCGCCACGTAATCGGCAAATTTTTCCACGAGGGCAAAATGCCCCGGTGTCAGCCAGCCGCCGTAAACAGCGCGCAGCGCTTCCACCCCCACGCGGTAGCGATGGGCAATAAAGCGGGCGCTGTCCCGCTGGCGCAACTGCCATTGGGGAGCGGACGCCGGCGACGTGCGTACAAAACAACCGTGCAATTGTGCCAGCTCCTGCAACACCGCCTCGTGTTCCGGCAGGTGCTCATCCGGGCTCTCATCTACCGCATAGCTTTCACCGCCGCAATCTTCCAACAACAGATTGAAATGCTGGCCATCGGCAGCGGCGAACAACAAGCCCGGGACCCGGCAGGCGTAGTGGCTGTTCAGCTCCTGATAGGCGGAGGCTTCGCGGGTGAAGGAATGGCGAATAAATTCCTCCCACTGCGGACTCGGCAGTGGACGGGAAAACTTGGCGAGGATGGTCGCAGGTCCTACTGAGCAGCTGTCGGCATATCCCAGATGCAACCGTACAAGTATGTCGAAGTCATTCGCAGACACCGGTTCGCAGGTAAATCCCACAACCGCTGGCCATGCCGGATTGTGCAAACGCAGGGCGGTATTCAACCAGGATTCGGTCAACGCCTGCGGCGATGCCAGTGCCGCAACGCCGGATGCCAATTTGCACGCGTTGAAGTCCCCCGATCGATCCGCGAGAGGAAAAAGCACACCATTTTCCCTCTGCCGCGGCCGCTCGCCCGGATCCTTCTCGACCTTTGTGGTCAGTATCTGGCTCATGACTTCACCTGACTCAAATTCTTCTCGATTCACTCCTGTGTTCAACCGCGGCAACCCTGCACCGCGGCCGTACACTTACCCACACTGCGGATCAGAAAGATCCGCGCAGGGTAACGCCGTAGGTGAGTGGCGCGGATACATAACCGTTGGCATCATTTCCCTGAAGCGGAGAATTGAAATGCTGGGTTACGTAGCGCTCGTCGGTACAGTTCTGACACCAGGCGGCCAGCGTCCAGCCCGAGGACTCAGAACGCACGCCGATATTGGCTGCCACTTCGCCCTGGTTATCGCGCATCAGGTCGTTGGAGGTGTTGGTGTACAGGTCGGTGGAGTAGTTGATGCCCACGCGGCCGAACAGGCTGAAGGCGCCGGACAGCGGCTGGTCCACGCTCAACGCCAGGTTGCCCGCCCACTCAGGAGCGTGGGCAAATTCCCGCTCCGCCAGAGATCCCAGTACCGGGTCGCTGCCGAAGCTGGCGTCGGCAATATGGGTAACGTCGAAGTTGAGGCTGAAAGCATCACTTAGCAAAAACTGGTTTTCGACTTCGACACCGTAAGCAGTGGCTTCCGGTGCATTGTCGATGGTGAACTGGGTTCCAATAAACTGCGCGATCTGCAGGTCGCTCATCTCGTTATAGAACACTGCGACGTTGGTACGTGCGCGGCCGCCGGCGTATTCACTCTTCAGACCCAGCTCGTAGCCATCCACAAATTCGGATTTGTAGGTAGGATCCAACGGTACGGCGCCGGGCACTTCAGCGGGGTTGTTGGCGAGGGTACCGGCAGCGGTGTTATCGATGTTCACCCCGCCCGCCTTGTAGCCGCGGCTGTAGGAGGCGTAGGCCATCATGGCGTTATCGATCTGGTAGCGGGCCGCGAGGGTGCCGCTCACTGCGCTGTCTTTAAAAGTATCGTCGTATTCCGGCCCTGGCTGTACGCCGAGCAGGCGAAAGACAGCCGTAGGGGCAGGGGAGAAATAGTTGCGCACCATCGCTCCTGCCTTTTCATCCTTGGAGTAGCGCGCACCGACGGTCAGACCGAATTTTTCGGTCACATCCAGATTCCAGTGGGTGAAGACAGCATAGGTGGTACTATCCGCCGGCATATCGATGTTGCTCCAGATACCCGTGCTGGCGTCAGCGTAGCCCGCTGGAATTCCGGCAGCACCGAGGTAGACATCGAAGTAGGCCTGGGCCTGGTCACCCCAACCCAGTTCGTGGTGTGCCGCAATATCTTCCTTGGCATAGTAGATACCGGCCACATAGTCGGCGCCGGCAAAGGGACCGAAGCTGTCGATCACGCCGTTCAGGGTGAATTCCTGAGAGAGCATTTCCGTGTTCAGGGATTCATTGATGATCAGGATATTTCCGCCGGTAAAGTCCGCGTCCATATTCCACTGGGAGATGCTCCAGTCGCGATAGCCGGTCACCGAGTTGACGGTCTGGCCGGAGGCAAGCTCCCACTGCAGTTTGAGCACTGCGCCCTTGTCGGTGATGTTCTGGTCGGTGTCACCACTCAGCACCTGCTCGTAATCGTCGAAATCTGCCGACGGTGCTTCGAGGCCACGAGCGGGAATCAGCACGTTGCTGATAAACGGCTGCATGGGGCCGTCTACCACATCCATCTGGCCGTAACAGCAGTTGTTGCTTTCATCGGACCAGTCGGCGATCAACTGCGCGGAGAAGGTTTCCGACGGTTCGTAAAGGAATTGCGCTTTCAGCGCACGTGGAGAGCGCTCGTTGTAGTTGCCCCCGTTGGGATCTTTGATGTAGCCATCCTGCTGCCCCCAGAGCCCGGCGATGCGCACGGCGAAATCGTCGGTCACTGGCATGTTGGCTGCGCCGCGCACCATCTGGCGGCCGTAGTTGCCGGCGGTTACTTCGTAGTCCAGCTCCGATGCATCGGTGCTGGGCGCCACGCTGTTGAGGATCAGCGCACCGGCGGAGGTATTCTTGCCAAACAGCGTGCCCTGCGGGCCGCGCAGGACCTCCAGGCCGCCGATATCCAGCCAGTTCTGCATGGCCTGGCCGGCGCGAGTACGGTATACGCCGTCGACGAAGACACCTACAGCACCCTCAAACGCGCGACTGTTACCCACGGTTCCGATACCGCGAATCATGATGTTGGCACTGTTGGCGGCACTGTTGGTGACATCAAACTTGATGCTCGAGGAGATCTGCTGAATGTTCGCGATACTGTCCACCTGGGCCATCGCCAGATCTTCGGCGGTAGCGGCGGTCACCGCCACCGGAATGTCCTGCATACTCTCGGCACGCCGCTGGGCAGTTACTACGACTTCCTCCAGCTGACGCCCCGCTCCGTCCTGCGCCATGACCGGCACTGCAGCAGCAATAGCGGTAGCCAGGGCACTGGCCCGAAACACGGGATTGCTGGAAATACGGTTTGGTTTGCTATTCATCGCCATGGGAGACATCTCCTCGTTATCTTTATTGATATGGCGGCGCTGATACGGCTTGGCCGCGCCTTATCCTCACACTGGGCTCAGTTTTTATTGGACTGGTTGCAGTATGCGAAGGCGATAACAAAAAAAACTCGTCCATTCCGATGAAATTTCACCCCCTTTTCACGGGAGGCTGAACCAGGCTGGTGCACAGCCAGCCGGTTGGAATTCGCTCAGCCGATGAGGTTCAGCTTGCGCGCAACGGCCACGGCTTCGGTGCGGGTCTGGGTGTGCAGCTTGGCGTTGATATTGCGAAGGTGGGTGCGCACGGTATTTTCGGAAACGAACATACGCTCGCCAATGGCGCCGTTGGAAAGTCCTTCCCCCAGCAGGCACAGAACCTGGAACTCTTTACGGGTAAGCTTTTCCAGCGGCTTGCCATCCGGGGTTTGTGTAAGTGTCGGGCTATTGGCATGGGCGCTGGCTGCATCACCAGAAATACCAGTGCCGGGCGATAACTCGCGAACCAACTGTCGGAACAGGGCTTGGGGCTCGCGTATCAACAGCTCCGGATCGAAGGGCACACTCTGCTGATTGGCCAGGCGCTGCAACAGCTGCACGGCCAGCTCACCCTCGTCGAGAATCAGACGCACATAGTGTTCGGAAGCGGCAATGCGCAGCACATCGCGCAGCTGTCGCAGCGCGGCCTTTCCATTTCCGGTGCGGTACAGGGCGAGGGCGTACAGCAGGCGGAGCTTGAGCGCGCGACGCCCGCGCCCGGTGCCTTCGGCCTGGCCGATCTGGTCTTTTAGCTGGCGCGCCGCGGCATCGCTGTCGGCAAAGTGGATTTTCCAGCGCAGTTCCGCATCGGCGGGAATATCCAGGTCGCTGCCGAACAGGGACCAGTGGTCAAATTTGTCCCACTCACCGGCGGACTGAGCGCGCTTCAACTCATCGCGGGCGGATTGCTTATCCCCCTCGAGCAGAAAAATCCGGCTGCGCTCCAGGCGCGCGCTCGCCACCAGCCGCGGCAATTCGTTGCGGTAACCGAAGTATTCCAGTTCGGTAATGGTCTGGAAGGCGCCGTCGTGATCACCGCGGGCGTAGAGAATCCGCGCGAGATTGCGGTGACCGCAGATCAGATGGTCCGGCACGCCCTGCTCCTGCACCAGCGGTACATACACCTGCAGCAGACGCTCCGCATCCGCAAACTGCCCGCACTCGTACCACACCTCCGACAGCAGTACCGCCGCCATGGCGTTGCCATTGGTCACCGGGCGACCGTTGCGCTCGCTGACACCGGCGGCGAGGCGGAAACGCGCTGTAGCCTGGCGCAGGCGTCCCTGCAGCAGTTCGATGGCGCCTTCAACGCACTGAGCGTAGATGTGGGTAAACGGAGTACAGTCGATCACCTGCAGGCGCCGCCCCTCGTCCAGCAGGTCCTGGGCCTCGCGGTAATTACCCACCACAAGTGCCACGTAGGCAAGCGAGGTGCGCAGGATGGCGTGGGGAAACGTCTGCGTCACCGGCAGGCGATGGATGCAGTCTGATGCGATGCGGTAGGCCTCGTCGTGACGATCCAGCATCGACAGTAGCATGGGCCGGAGCGCCATACCGTGCAGGTGTACCTGGGACTCCATCGGGGCGTCCTGTTCGTATACGTTCAGCTGCGTCATGGCTTCCGCGGCGCCGCGGGTAAAAGCGATGGCCCACACGTGCACCACCTGTAGGCCCGGCCACTGCTGCAGCTTGCCCGCCGGCACCATCGCCATCAGACGGGTAAGCAACAGGCCGCGGCCATCGCCCAGCAGGCGCTCCGCATGCCGGGCGAACAGCGGCAGCGCATAGTCCATATCGCCGGACTTGAGCGCCTGCTCAATGGCAGCTACAACCCGCTCCTGGGCAAGGTAGGCTTCCGCCGCGGCGCGGTGCAGTGCGGGCAACTTTTGTGGATACCGCTGCTGCAATTGCCCCTGTAGAAAAACCGCGAACATACTGTGATAGCGGAACCAGCGCCCCTCCTCGTCCATGGGTTCCAGCAGAAAGCGATTGCGGGACAGGGCCAGCAGCTTTTCCTGACTGCCATTGCCCGCACACACCGCATCGCACAGCTCGGCGGAGAGTTGCGGAAGGATGCTGGTAGCAAGCATAAATTCCCGCAGTTCGTCGGGCTGGCGCGCCAGCACCTCTTCCCCAAGATAGTCTGCTACCAGCGCATTGGAACCTGAAAAGCCGGCCACCAGTGCTGCCGGATCGCGACACTGCTCCAGTGCGAGGTAGGCAAGCCACAGGGCCGCAGCCCAGCCCTCGGTGGTCTGGTGCAGACTGGCGATATCTTCCGGGGCAATTTCAAGCCCGCACTCCCGCTGTAGAAACTGCGCGGTTTCCTCGGCGCTGAAACGCAGGCTGTTGGCATCAACTTCCTGCAACTGCCCGCGGGCCCGCAGCCGCGCGAGGCCGATATCCGGCTGGGTGCGCGATCCCAGGATCAGGCGACCATGCGGAGGCAATCGCTCTGCCAACTGGCGAATAAAGGCGAGGGCCACGCTGTTCTGCACTACTTCAAGGTCATCGAGAAACAGGGCGAAGGGACCGGGCAGCATCTCCACCCGGTCTAGCAGATCCATGGCCGCCGCACCGGGCGCGTCACCCGCGCACTCAGCTTCCTCCGGCGAAAGTTGGTCCAGGGTGCGGGCAAGAAAATGTAGCAGCCGCGCGCTGTCGTTGTCCGCCATATCCAGCCGCATCCAGGCGGTGGCGACGCCCTGCGCGGTGAGCTGCTCGTACACCTGCCGCATCAGGGTGGATTTGCCAAACCCCGCCGGCGCGCGCACCAGAGAGACGCGTGCGCTCTTGCCATCACCGTGGTCATTGCCACGGCAAAGTTGGTCGTTGAGTGTGTTACGGAATATCTGAAAAGGCGGTGCCTGCGGACAGCACAGTTTGGCGGGTTGCGCCATTACCCGGCGCTGACGATGCTCAGACTCAGCGGGTGGGCGCGGTTGCTCGGAGAGCTTGGCTACGGACTCTATCATCGGCCGGCTTGTAGTTATTATGTCGCTTGAAAATAAGTGGGGCGCCCGTACCTGTCAACCGCGATTCAGGCACCCCCTGAGGAAACAGTCACAAAGTGCGGCTTACCCGAGCAGTTGCGCCCGCGCGCGGATCACCGATCTCGCCTCCTCCATCATGCGCGCCAGTAGTTCGTCACAGCTGGGAATATCATTGATCAATCCGATAACCTGCCCAGCGGTCCAGATGCCGCCCTCCACGTCACCGGCCTCCAACACCTGCTCGCGCCCGCGTACTCCGGCCACCAGTGGCTGCAGGTCGGCAAACTCCGTATCTCCCGGGCGCGCCTCGATGGACACCACTTCGGAGGCAATGGAGTTGCGGAATACCCGCGCGGTGTTGCGCAGGCTGCGAAAAATCAGGGTGGTCTGGCGCTCATCCGCGTCCACCATGGCCTGCTTTACATTCTGGTGTACCGGCGCCTCTCTGGTAGCGACAAATCGGGTGCCCATATTCACCCCTTCCGCCCCCAGCATCAGCGCCGCGGCCAGCTGGTAGCCGTTGCCGATGCCGCCGGAGGCGATCATCGGAACGGTGAGCTTTGATGCAGCCACCGGCAACAGCACCAGATTGGTGACATCGTCTTCTCCCGGGTGCCCAGCACATTCGAAACCGTCCACACTCACGGCGTCGCAGCCGACAGACTCCGCCTTGAGCGCATGCCGCACCGAGGTGCACTTGTGTATGACCTTCACACCGTATTTTTTGCACAGGGGAATAAACTCAACCGGATTGCGCCCCGCCGTTTCAATGACTTTGACCCCACCTCCGATGGCAGCCTCCGCGTACTCTTCATAAGGCACCGGCTTGATGGTAGGCAGGATGGTGAGGTTTACCCCAAAAGGTTTGTCGGTCATTTCCCGGCAACGCTTGATTTCCCGGTACAGGTCCTCCGGCGTTGGTTGGGTCAAGGCGGTGAGGATTCCCAGACCGCCGGCATTGGATACGGCAGACGCCAGCTCCGCGCGCCCCACCCACATCATGCCACCCTGCACAATGGGGTATTCGATACCCAGCATTTCAGTAATTTTTGTCTTCACGTTACGACCTCCGGCAGCTTGAAAAATAGAAACGTTTTCCGACTGTTTTAACGCCCTCGATACAGAACTATTTCTTACGGTAGTCCAGGCCCATGTCCCGGGAAATAATTTCCCGCATCACCTCACTGGTACCGGCGTAAATACGTGAAATACGCGCATCAGCGTAGCGCCGGGAAATTCGGTACTCATCCATGTATCCGGCACTGCCGTGAAACTGCAGACACTGGTCTACTACACGCCCTTCCAGCTCCGAACAAAGCAGTTTTACCTTGGCGGCATCCGCACCGCCTAATTCTTCCGCGTTGATCGCCTGCACGCAGCAATCCACAAATACCTGGGCGGCATCCAGTTCCGTGCGCATGCTGGCAAACTGGAAGCGGTTGTTCTGAAAACTCGCCACCGGACTGCCGAAAACCTTGCGCTCCTTGCTAAATTCCAGTGTTTCATCCAGCGCGGCATTGGCGTTGGCAAGGGAGCATATGGCACTTTGCAAGCGCTCTTCGGCAAGGTTCTGCATGAGGTAGTAAAACCCCTTGTCCGGTTCCCCCAGTTGATTGGTCTTGGGGATACGCACGTTATCGAAAAACAACTCCGCAGTGTCCTGGGCTTTCATACCCAGCTTGTCCAGGTTGCGTCCGCGACTAAACCCTTCCATGCCCCGCTCGACCAGAAACAATCCCACCCCGTGCTTGGCATCGCTGGTGCGCGCCGCGACGACAAACAGGTCGCCGATGATTCCGTTGGAGATATAGGTCTTGGCGCCAGTCAATCGCCAGTGGTCACCGCAATCCAGCGCGCGGGTTTTCATTGCCGCCAGATCCGAACCTGTATCCGGCTCGGTCATGGCAATTCCCAGAATGGTCTCGCCACTGATACAGCCGGGGTAAAAGCGGTCTTTCTGTTCTTCGCAGGCAAAGTTGCCGAGGTATCGCCCGACCAGACGGTTGTGGGTAGGGATGAAGATATCGCCGCAGCCGGCCCGATATAGCTCTTCGATCAGTACCTGCTCGTAACGGAAGTCATTGAGGCCGAGACCGCCAAAGCGCTCCTCCGCCCACATGAACAGGAAGCCGTTGTCGCCCGCTTTGCGAAAAATTTCCCGGTCCACCACACCCTGCCTGCGCCATTCCTCCATGTGCGGCAGCGCTTCAGCCTGCAGAAACTTGCGCACGGAATCCCGGAACATTTCGTGATCACTCTCCAGGGGTCTTGCCAGCATGAGCCATCTCCTGTCTTGCCAATTCCTTTGCTGGGGCCCGTGTCGCCGCCCTGACGCGGCTGACAGCCCTGGCGGTCAACGCTCTCTGACGGGGCGTCACTCCCGAACAGGATTGGCGCCTCGGCTTACCTTCGTTACCGCCACTGCCGGCAGCATACACACACTTACTTGCTTGTGACAAGTTTGTTTGTTGTTTAGACTGACAAGCATTGCAGCGGTCCAGCAGACATCGCTTGCCGCAGATCCGACCGCCTTTCGCACACAAGAATCAGGGGCACTATGAATAATTCGGGGAGTAATTCCGTAACCGGCAGCCGATCACGTATGACCCAGGCCGAGCGCAGTGCGCAGTCGGACCGTCAGATGTTTGACGCCGCCATCCGTCTGATCGTGGATCAGGGACCACAGCGCGCCACGCTGGCGGAAATCGGCACCAGTGCGGGCTATAGCCGCGGTCTCGCCGCCTATCGCTACAAGACCAAAGACGTGTTTTATTCCGCCCTGATCGAGCATCTGCATATGCTGTGGTGCGCGGAACTCGACAAGTCCATCGCCGGCACCAGCGGTCTCGACACCATCATCGCCGCAGTCTCTGCACTGCAGAACTTCGTGCGCTCGGATCCCGATCACCTGCGGGCCATGTACAAGCTCTACTACCACACCATTGACCACCACTCGGAAATCACCCAGAAGCTCCAGGAAATCCACCACAACCAGCGCAAACAGGCGCTGCGCTGGATTACCGAATGCGCGGAGTTTTCCGCTAGCCCACTGTCTGCCGAAGCGTTTGCGGAACAGTACTGTGCACTCATCTTTGGAGGCATTTACCAGTGGCTGGTATGCCCGGAGCGCATCAACCTCGATCAGCTGCTGCAGCATAGCAAGTACAGCCTGCAGAGAATTGCCGGCGGCTAATTTCCAGAACTGTCGGCCCGAAAAATACAGCAATAACAACGGCAAGGAGACGGTGATGACAGCAACTACACGAACTACGCGCAAGGAAAGGTTAAATCAGGACTCCTTTGACTACGTCATTGTCGGTGGAGGCTCTGCAGGTTGTGTACTGGCAAACCGCCTGAGCAACGATGGCCGCTTCAGTGTGTGCCTGCTGGAAGCGGGCCCACCCGATGACAGCCTGCTGATCCGCATGCCCATTGGAATCGGTTTTCTTGTCGCCGGCGACAAGTACAACCTGCCCCATCACACCACACCACAAAAGCACCTGAACAACCGCAGCCTCTATTGGCCCCGAGGGAAAACCCTCGGCGGCTGCAGCTCCATCAATGCCATGGTGTACATCCGTGGCAATCCCGGGGATTACGACGACTGGGAAAATGCCGGCAATCCGGGCTGGAACTGGAAAAGCCTGCTGCCCTACTTCCTTAAGGCCGAAGGTAACCAGCGGGGCCGCAGCGGGTTACACAACGACACAGGTCCGCTGACGGTCTCCGATCTGCGCTGGAAAACCCGAGCCGGCGCCGCCTTTGTTGAAGCCGCCCTGAGCGCTGGACACGAACCCAATAACGACTTCAACGGCGACACCCAGTCTGGCTTCGGTTTCTATCAAGTTACCCAGAGAAACGGCCAACGCTGCTCCGCCGCGACCGCCTATCTGGAACCAGCCAGAGTCCGCCAGAACCTCACCGTAATAACCCATGCGCGAGCGGCCAGAATTCTGTTCCGGGGCACCAGGGCATACGGTATAAAACTGATGGACGGTCGCACCGTGCACGCCAGTCGCGAAGTCATTCTGAGCACTGGTGCGCTACAGTCCCCCCAATTGCTACAGCTCTCAGGTATCGGCAACGCGCAACAGCTACAGCAAGTGGGCATCGATCCGCTTCTGGATCTGCCAGGCGTAGGTGAGAACCTGCAGGACCATCTCGACGTAACGCAGGTGGTGAAGGTCAATCGCCCCATCACTTTCTCCAATTCCCTCTGGCCCACACTCAAAGCGGCCGCCAGCCTGCCGGACTTCCTCTGGCGCAACAAAGGCATGCTCACCAGTAATGGCGCGGAGGCCGGCGGCTTTTCCCGCTCGTCGTTTGCGCGCGGATATTCCGACCTGCAATTTCACCTGACTTCGGCACCGCTATTTGATCACGGCCGCCAGCGCCCCGGTGGCTACGGTTATTCGCTGCACGTGTGCGGCCTGCGCCCCAAAAGCCGCGGGAGCGTGCGCTTGCAATCCGGCAATCCCGGAGACCTGCCGCTTGTCGACGCTAATTACCTGGACGCAGAAGAAGACTTGCAGGTATTGATCGAAGGGGTTGAACAAGCGCGGGAAATCATCGAGCAGCCGGCTCTGCAGCAATATTTCCGAGGATGGTGGTTACCGGACGGCAGACTCGACGATCGCAACAAGATCGAGGCGTTTATTCGCCAGCACGGAGAGAGCGTCTATCACCCGGTCGGCACGTGCCGCATGGGCCGGGACGAATTGGCCGTTGTAGACAGTGAGCTGAAAGTGCACGGACTGGAAGGATTGCGCGTGATTGACGCCTCGGTCATGCCAAACATCGTAAGCGGAAATACCAATGCGCCGGTTATTGCACTGGCTGAACGGGCTGCAGACCTGATACTTGAAAGCCAACTAGAGGCCGACACGGACAAGTCTCGCACCCCCGCACTATCATCCACCACCTGACACCAGCCTGCGACCGACGGCACATCAGCAGCGGGAGCGATAAACCCCAAAACAAAAGGCCCGAAAATCACTTCCCGGGCCTTGTCAGATACCAGATTGCTTCGCGCCTCAGAGGGTAGGCCCCTGCCGCTGGTGAATATCAGAGCGCAGTGATATTCCGGGTACCTGGTAGTAATGAGTTAACGTACTGCCATACCGCCCCACGCTCCCCAACTGCTTCGCCAGAGGCTTGAACAACAACTCATCCAGGTTCAGACCAATACCGATAAAAGCCTCGGTTGTGCGGTAGTCCTCATAGGGAAGCTCATTTTTCAGGAACCCCCGGGCAAAATAGCCCAGCTGCAACTCGAAATACTTCAACGGGGTATCCCTGAATGCATTGATCCCATTCAGCTTGGCCACCGCCATATATTTCATACCGGCATAGTCCGTGACCGGGTGGAAGCCATCCATGGCATCAGAGGGCAAATATTCAATACGGAGATCCAGGGTATCTCCCAGGGTATCCGGGTATCGGGTCTTCAGATAGGAGATGCCGGTACCAATCGTATTTGCCGTAAGATCCTGGTACGAGAAACCGTGATCCGCTGAATAGCCGTCAAACACCTCGACATAGAGCATCAATGCCGAGGCAGCCATAGAGCTGTACAGCGCCGAGGAACTCGCGTTATAGCCTTTCTCCATCATCCGATGGGTCAGAAACTCGGTCATCACGTAGGTCGAATACAAATGGCCCAGCTTGTCACTGCCACCACTGCCGGTGTCCATGCCAAACCAGCCCTCTCCATTTACCTTGAACTCCGCATTCCCCCAGTTCCACTCTTTTACCCCGAGGTAGGTAATACCCCCGGCCAGCAGGCCGATTTCCTGCCAGTTTTCCAGGCTTGCGTGCCAGAAGCCCCGGTAATCTCCCTGATAAGCCCCCTGCTGCACCAACTCAGAATCAGCCGCTTCGGCGCTCATCGCTGATAGCGGGAGCAGTGCCAGCAACACAAAAAACGTACGAATAAACAACGGATACCTCGCCATAAAAATTATTGCCTTGCGAGTTACGAAAGCGGCACTTTCACAGTGCATTCCGGTGACTATAAAAAGTTTTACTCAATGCCCTTCCCCCCCAACACCTGTGCATTTTTTCTGCACTGGGTATCAATCATTGGTTCCGGAGGCGGCTAGCATAGCGTCTGAATGGTAATTTTTCAGCCGGCTTATGGTTTCTGCGGATTGTTGGAGTGGGGGGATCGGACCCTGACGCTACAAGACGGAATGATTGGCAGATGACATTACGATGGGGCTGCGGTCGGGATGGACTCAAAACACGCTTGGGCGTGCTTTGACCCAGAGGGCTCGGCTGCGCCTCGGTCTCAACTCGCTTGCGCGAGTTGATCGAACCCTGCGAGGGTTCTTACCCGACCTCGACAGCATTAAACAAAAAAGCCCGGCTTATAGCCGGGCTTTTTCATTTAGTGGCGGTGAGGGAGGGATTCGAACCCTCGATACCTTTCGATATACACACTTTCCAGGCGTGCTCCTTCGACCACTCGGACACCTCACCAAATTGTATGCGTTGTCACGGTTTGTTTAGCGAGCTTGCCGTCCGCACGCTTGCGGGCTCGTTGGCTTTTTTGCCTTGCTAATCAGTAACATAGCGCCCCGATCAGCGAGCGCGCACTTTACAAAAAGGCGGCGGCGGGTGCAAGTGCATTTTGAAAAAAAACCTGATACCCGCCTCCACTCTGCGAATCAGGCCCCCTGCCAGTCGGCAAAGAAATCGGCCACTGCAAGCTCTGGCGCGGGGCGTGGGGCCTTTTGTGGGGTGCCCATATAGATGAAGCCACTGATTTCTTCATTATCTGCGAGCCCCAGGGCACTAGCGACCAGGCGGTTTTCCGCCAGTTCACCCGTTCGCCAATAGGCCCCAACCCCCTCCGCGAAGGCAGCGGTGAGCATGGCCTGGACGGCACCGGCAGTGGACATACGCTGCTCGGCAAATGGCACCTTGGGGTGCTCCTCAAGGCGTGTGATGGCCACCACGATCAGGGGGGCTCGGAGGGGCATGGCGAGAAAGCGCTCGCGCTGGGCCTGGGGGAGCGAACCATCAGCATCACTGGCACTGAGGTAAATTTCCCCCAGACGATTGCGGGCCTCACCCTCCACCACCAGAAAGCGCCAGGGCCGCAGGTTGCCGTGGTCTGCAGCGCGCAGGGCAGCGCGAAAGATATTATCCCGCTGGGTAGCGTCCGGGGCAGGTTCAGTGAGGACACCGACCGATACCCGATTGTGCAGGGCCTGCAATGCGTCCATCTTGTCTCCAGAGCTGATTGAACGTTTGATCCTATGGACAATAGCCACTGATACAGTGACCGCAAATCCGGCGGCGATTCTACCCTATTCGACGAATCGCTGTTGCAGAACAACCGCTCAACATTTGACCTGCGACGCATTAACCATCGCTTTCACTAGCACATAAAGGTAGACTTTGCGCCATTCAGTGACGCAAGCCTCGTTATCAAAAAAAATTCGTGAAACAGAATCGCGAGGCCGACGGAGCAAAGCCCACATCTCAATGCAGAGACCACCCTCAACGAAGTAGCGCAGAAGGTTGTGTCGCAAATTCAGTGCGCCGCCTACATCAAGCTGAAGGTGCCGGAGATGGACATCTCAGCTGCCATATTCGAAGAGATATGGGCCCGCGCAACGAATGTTGATGAGAAAAGAATTACAAGCGCCAGGGCTTGAGCCCGATCAGATAGACACGGAAAGATCCTTCGTTCATGCAGAACCAGCCTGAAGCAAACGGCAACCGCCAGCCCGACGCGCGTTACCCGCTCTACTTTCGCGCACTTATCTGTTTCGCCGCTTCCGGCACGCTGCTGAACAGCGTCAACTGGTCTGCGCAATTCACTCAAAGCGCACTAATGCAACTGGCGATGGCCGCGCTTTTACTCAGCTACATCCCAGTCGCCTACCAGATCTCCCGCCGCAGCGGTGCCGAGAATACCGAACAGCTGCGCCGCTGGCTGGCGTTTACCGACGCCCTGCTGATCGGGATGGCCATGGCAATGGCAAATTTCAGCCTACTGCCCAGCCTGCTGTTCCTGACCATGATCCAGTTCAATGCCCTGACCCAGGGCGGAGGCCGCCGTTGGTTTGAACACAATACCGCGATGCTGCTCGGGGTTGGCGTGGGCTACCTGATACATCGCCCGGCCCTGGTGGTCAATGCAGATCTCAACATCAGCGCGGCCAGCCTGATCGGAGTTTTCACGTATTTCTGCGCGTACGCCTTCTACACCCACAATCAGATTGCCCACCTCAGGGAAAACAATCAGCAGCTGCAGCAGGAACAGCGCATCGCCAACCTGGCCAGCTACAAACTCTCCCGCTACCTCCCCAAACGCCTGTGGCGCGCGGTCACCAGCGGCAAGGAAAAGGAAATCGTTACCGAGCGCAAACTGCTCACCGTGTTCTTTTCCGATATCAAGGACTTCAGTCAGCTCACCGAAGAGATGGAGGCCGAAACCCTGACCCGCCTGCTCAACAATTACCTGACGGAAATGTCTCGTATTGTCGGCAAGTACGGCGGCACCATCGATAAGTTTATCGGCGATGCGGTGATGGTGGTTTTCGGGGATGACGCAAGCAAGGGCCCAAAATCTGACGCACTGCGCTGCGTAGCCATGGCCCTGGAGATGCGTAAACGCGTGCGTGAAATGATGCAGGAGTGGTACAACCAGGGCATCTCTCACCCGCTGCAAATCCGCATGGGCATTAACACCGGCTACTGCACCGTCGGTGTATTCGGTACTGCGGACCACCAGACCTACACCGTGATGGGTACCCACGTGAACCTTGCGGCGCGACTGGAAAGCGCTGCAGAGCCCGGAGAGATCCTGATCAGCCATGAAACCTGGGCAATGATCAAGCAAACCGTACTGTGTCGCGACAAGGGCCACGTCAGCGTGAAAGGCTTCAGCACCCCCGTGAAAGTCTACTCGGTTGCCGATCTGCGTAAAAATCTTGGCGGCAAGCTGAGCTACCTGGAAGAGCACGCCCCCGGATTTGCCATGCACCTGGATCTGGACAAGATCCGCAACTACGACAAGGAAAAGGTGTTGCAGGCACTACAGAAAGCCCAGGCGCACCTGAAAAGCAAAGTTATTCTCTGATCGGGCGCTCAACGCGCCCTATACCCCTCTCTGCCTTTCTATACCCCGTTATTACCCTATCAAGCAGCCCCTATTGCCGAGCGAAACGGCCGGGAAACAGGATTTCACCGGTCGAGGTACGTAAGGGATTGATATCCAGACCACCGCGGCGGGTATAGCGAGCACAGACCGTCAGACTATCAAAGTCCGCTAACGCCTGCAGATCACAGTAGATCCGCTCTACGCAGTGCTCATGGAAATCCTGGTGCTCGCGGAATGACACTATGTATGCCAGCAAGGATTCCCGGTTCAGAGCCGGGCCACGGTAGTGAATGGAAACCGTCGCCCAGTCCGGCTGACCGGTTACCGGACAGTTACTTCGCAACAGGTGGCTGTACAGCGTTTCATCCACCAGCGCATCACCGCCCCGCTGCAGCTGCAGCAACGTAGCGTCCGGCTGATATTGACGGGTTTCGATATCCAGCCGATCAAGACAGATGCCCTGCGGGCGCACCACGTCCAGCGCCTCGCTTTCCACATCAAACAGGGTTACAGCCACGTCGCTACCGGCGGCGGCACTGAGGTCCTTTTCCAGCAGATCTCGCACCGCATCTGCAGAAGCAAGCACAGTCTGGTTGAAGGAGTTCAGGTAGAGCTTGAACGACTTCGACTCAATCATCGATGGCGTAGTGGCCGCAAAACGGAAACGCGCTACCGCCACCTGAGGCAACCCCTTCGGATTGAGCCACGACAACTCGAACGCCCACCACTCATCGGCACCGGTGAACGGCAACGCCTTCCGTTCCAGCCCCAACTGCGCGCGCGACACGGAGCGGGGGATCGGGTGCAGCAGCTTGGGGTTATAACTGGATTCGTAGCGGGTTTCCTGCCCCAGCGGCAGGTTTTGCCAATCTTCTCGATTCATGCTTCTGCTCGAATTTATTTTCACCGGTACACGGGCTCCTACCAAGTGCCCGTAGGAGCCTGCCTGCTGGCGAACCAAACTTTATTAATGACGCAAGCGCTTGCCGTGACGCATCAGGTACAGCGACCACCCCGAGAGCAGCCCAATAAACACCAGCACGCCGGCAAACGCCCAGGCTACATTGATATCGGATACACCAAGCACGCCGTAGCGGAAGGCGTTCACCATGTACAGGATAGGGTTCAGCTTCGACAGCCCCTGCCAGAATGGCGACAACAGTTCGATGGAGTAAAACACCCCGCCCAGATAGGTCAGCGGTGTCAGCACAAAGGTCGGGATGATGGAAATATCATCAAAGCTGTTGGCATAGATGGCATTGATAAAACCCGCAAGGGAGAACAACACCGAGGTCAGAAACACGATCAGGATTGTCACCCCGATATGCTGCACTTCCAACGAGGTGAAGAGCAGCGCAATGATCGTGACAATCAGCCCCACGATCAACCCGCGGGCCACGCCACCCAGCACGTAACCAGCCATCACCACCCAGTTTGGCGTCGGCGAAACCAGCAACTCTTCTACGCTGCGCTGAAACTTCGCACTGTAAAATGAGGACACCACGTTAGCGTAAGAGTTGGTAATGACCGACATCATGATCAGCCCGGGCACCACGAATTCCATATAGGAATATCCCCCCATTTCTCCGATGCGGCTACCGATCAGCGAGCCGAAAATCACGAAATAGAGTGACATGGTGATGACCGGCGGCACCAGGGTCTGTGGCCAGATACGGGTAAAGCGCCGCACTTCGCGACGGAAAATGGTGGAAAAGGAAGTCCAGATCAACTGCGGGCTCACGACTTCACCTCCTGGTTTTCAACATCCTGCTGTTTGTTTTGTGCGAGTAGAGAAACAAACAGTTCCTCCAAGCGATTCGCACGGTTGCGCATACTGGTCACGGATAGTTTCTGCGCACTCAGGTGTGCGAACAGGTCCGACAGCGACTGCCCCTTCTCCACCGTCACTTCCAGGCTGTGTTCGTCCAGCAGGCGCCCCTCAAAGCTGCCAAAATCCGGCGCCTCACCCAGAGCCTCACGGGTGTCGAGAATAAACACCTCTTTGCTCAGGGTCTTGATCAGGGATTTGATGGACGTATTTTCAATAATGTCGCCCTTGTCGATGATGGCGATATTGCGGCAGAGGCTCTCCGCCTCTTCCAGATAATGGGTGGTGAGGATGATGGTGGTGCCCTGAGCGTTAATTTCCTGCAGAAACTCCCACATGGAACGGCGCAGTTCGATATCCACACCAGCCGTTGGCTCATCCAGAATGAGGAGTTTGGGCTCATGAATCAGCGCGCGAGCGATCATTAACCTGCGCTTCATACCACCGGAGAGCATACGTGCCTGGGTGCTACGCTTGTCCCACAACCCCAGCTTGCGCAGGTATTTTTCCGTGCGCTCTTCCGCCAGTGCTCGCGGCATGCCGTAAAAACCACCCTGGGTACAGACGATGTCGAACACCTTTTCAAACTGGCTGAAGTTGAACTCCTGCGGCACCACGCCGAGCATCTGCTTGGCCCGCGGAAAATCCCGGTCGATATCGATCCCAAAGATCGACACGCAACCGCCGGTTTTTCGCACCAGCGAGCAGAGAATGCCAATGGTGGTGGACTTGCCCGCGCCATTGGGGCCGAGCAAAGCAAAGAAGTCACCGGGCTGCACATCAAAACTGACGCCCTTCAGCGCCCGAAAGCCGTTGTCATAGGTTTTTTGCAGATCGCGTATGGAGAGTGCGGCGGTCATAGGTATCCAATATTTCGATCAATGAAAGAGGTACTTATTCAAAGCCCTCAGCGGCGACAATTCAACCGAACCTTTTCCGTACTATAACCGGACCGGCACCGGCGCCAAATTTCAGGCAAAAAAAAGCCGCTCATTGAGCGGCTTTCAAATTGGAGCGGGAAACCGGGTTCGAACCGGCGACCTCAACCTTGGCAAGGTTGCGCTCTACCAACTGAGCTATTCCCGCCTTTTCTGTCCCAGGGTCGCAGTTGCGACCCCAGCGAAATGGCATCCCCAAGGGGAGTCGAACCCCTGTTACCGCCGTGAAAGGGCGGTGTCCTAGGCCTCTAGACGATGGGGACATAGAACATTCCCAACCTCTTTGAAGTTGGGTTTGGCAAACCGGAAACAGCCTTTCAACCATATTCCGACTTACCTGCTCACCCGCTATTGCCGGCGAACAAAAATTGGAGCGGGAAACCGGGTTCGAACCGGCGACCTCAACCTTGGCAAGGTTGCGCTCTACCAACTGAGCTATTCCCGCGTGGCATCCCCAAGGGGAGTCGAACCCCTGTTACCGCCGTGAAAGGGCGGTGTCCTAGGCCTCTAGACGATGGGGACCCAGAAACCTTCTCAGCGTTCGTCACTGCGTTTCGGCAAGTGCGTAGTGCGTCGAAGTGGGGCGCATTCTATGGAGACCCCCGGGGGCTGTCAACACTTCGTTGCAAAAAAATTTAAGAATTTTTCCTTTGCATACAGACACTTACAGAAACACCCCTCGGAACTCGTGAAAATGGGGCACCGGCTGACCAATAATTACTGCGCCAGCCCGGCCGCCGCCCGCAAGCGCTGCTGAAATTCCCGGATCCTGGCCGCGTTGCTGCCGAAATCTCTCTGCCCCTTGCGGGACGCAGAACGTATATCCACCCGGGTACCCCGTTGCTTGCCGGCGCTATCCCCGCGCCCCGGAGCTGGACCCTCAGCACCTTGGGCACCCTCAGGTCGGATTCTCACGACGACATCCTGAGTGATGCCCAGTACAGGAGTGCGAGCGACAGCCTCCAGGCGTCCCTTGCCCGGCTGCACGGCGATGACCCGCCAACCCATATCCCGTGCAACCACCTCCGAACTGGCGATGGTATCGGACACCGACAGAGGAAGAATCAGTGGCTGGATATCCGCGTAGCCCGGCGCCGCACGTTGCACATCGGCGGCAACGGCTCCCGGGTAATCCGGACTGTGGTCGCCAGTATCCCGGAGGGAAACCAGCAGATCGAATTGCGGCGGATCCTTCAGGTCCGTCGAGATATCATAAAGCGCCGGAGCACTCAGGTTCTGCTGCCCCACCGTGAACAGTGGCAGCGCCACCGGCACCAATCCCAGCACCATGGCCCACAGGGCTGCGGTACGCGCCTCCCCATGACGGCGAACCAGCCCCCAAAGGAACACCAGCATCGCGACCAGTGCGACCGCCACCATTGCCAGGCCCACCGCGGCAAACAGGACTAACGCCGAATCCAGCGTCAGCAGGTTGAGCCGCACTCCCGCCACACCAAGACCACCGACCGCCAGTAACAACCACTGAATGCGGTACAACCAGCGCCCCCAGTGCCGCGGGCGTCCAGAACGAATCATCGCTGGCCTCCAGTCGGTTCAATCAACCCTCGTCAGCTTCCTCCGACCCGGTATCCTCTTCCGGGTGGAATTTTACCGACAGTGAGTTAACACAATAGCGCAGCCCGGTGGCCGTTGGGCCATCGGGGAACACGTGCCCCAGGTGACTCCCGCAACTGGCACACAGAATCTCGGTACGCAGCATCCCCAGGCTGCGATCGGCTTGTTCGGCAATGACGCCCTCGCCCGCCCCAGCATCAAAACTGGGCCAGCCGCACCCGGCATCGAATTTGGAAGCCGACTCAAACAGGACCTCGCCACAACAGCGGCAGTGGTACCTGCCATCCTCAAATGTAGCCCAGTACTCCCCCGAAAAAGGCCGCTCGGTCCCCGCCTTACGACACACATAAAACTCTTCTTCGGTCAGGCGCTCGCGCCAGTAGTTATCGTCTTTTTCTTTTGACATACTGTGTCTCCTTTTTTCGCCTGATAAGTCAGTATCCAGCGGCATACCCTGCCCGGCAAAACGCTTAGCAGCAGCACCTTTTCATTACCCCAGGTGCCTGGAAGCATCGCGCCCCGGGTTACATTCCCAGAGCGATATACAACCGGATTCCGCAGTAGGTAGTAAAGCCTACTAAAGGTCGAATCCCGGTTAGAAGAATTTGCCCATGCGTTTGTCTTTTGCAGACTTTCGCAGCACTTGCCTAACAACAGCCAAAGCCCCGTCAGTGACCGGGGCGCCAGTGAAAAGTACGCAATGATGAAGGATATTCACAAGTCTGAGAAACTCCACGGTGTCTGCTATGAAATACGCGGGCCGGTGATGGAGCAGGCAACCCGCCTGGAAGAAGAAGGCCACCGGATCATGAAGCTGAACATCGGCAATCCGGCACCTTTTGGCTTTAATGCGCCGGACGAAATCCTTCAGGACGTCATCTACAACCTGTCGCAGGCACAGGGTTATGTGGAATCCAAAGGGCTTTTTGCGGCCCGCAAGGCAATCATGCAGGAAAGCCAGACTCTCGGTATCCGGGGCGTGGACATCGATGATATCTACCTCGGCAATGGCGTGTCCGAGCTGATCTCGATGTCGACCCAGGCACTGCTGAATAACGGCGATGAAATGCTCCTGCCGATGCCGAATTATCCGCTGTGGATGGCAGCCACCAACCTGACCGGTGCCAAACCGGTGCTCTACCGCTGTGACGAACAGGCCGATTGGCTGCCGGATATCGACGACATTAAATCCAAGATCACTCCACGCACCCGCGGCATCGTGGTGATCAACCCGAACAACCCCACCGGCGCTGTCTACCCCAAAGAACTGCTGGAACAGATCGTCGAAGTCGCCCGCCAGCACAATCTGGTGATCTTCGCCGACGAAATCTACAGCAAAATCCTCTATGACGATGCTGTATTCACCCCCATGGCTACGCTGGCGGAAGATGTGCTGTGCCTTAGTTTTAACGGCCTGTCCAAGTCATATCGCCTGGCCGGTTTCCGCTCTGGCTGGATGATCGTAAGCGGCGCCAAGCAGCGCGCGCGGGGCTTTATCGAGGGTATGGACATCCTCTCCTCCATGCGTCTGTGCGGCAATGTACCCGCGATGTTCGCGGTGCAGACCGCCCTCGGCGGCTACCAGAGCATCAAGGATCTGGTACTCCCCGGCGGGCGCCTGCGCCAGCAGCGTGACCTCGCCTACCGGATGCTGAACGACATCCCGGGTGTCAGCTGCGTAAAACCACAGGGTGCCATTTACCTGTTTCCGCGGATCGACCTGGATCGACACAAGATCCAGAACGACGAAAAATTTGTGCTGGACTTCCTGCGTCAGGAAAAAATCCTGCTGGTACAGGGCTCGGCGTTTCACTGGGATGCACCGGACCATCTGCGCATCGTGTTCCTGCCGCGCCCCGATGATCTCGCCCACGCAATCGATCGCCTGGGCAACTTCCTGGAACGGTATACCGGATAGCGACGCGATAGATGCTGGACGATCTGCATATTCACGACTTTTACCGGGATGCGGGGCGGATTCTGCTGGCACTGTTCCAGCGCTTTCCGGCCCCGGCCACCATTTACGTGGAAGATATCGCCGGCCCGGACACCCCGGACGAATTCGGCCTCCACTCCCCCCGCCATCTGGCCTGCCTGGGTGCCATGACCTGGCTCAAACAGTGCGGCTATATCCATTTTTCCCAGCTGGTGCGACAGGAAGCGATAGAGGACGCGACGCTTTCACACCGGAGTTTTCTGGTACTAGTCAGCCGCGGGGACAACGGGGTCAGTAATGCGGAGAAGCTGGATCAGATGGTACGAGGAGGATCTTCACCTCAGCTCGAGGCGTTGATGATGGAACTGATGAAGCGTCTCGAAGCCTGAATTACGGCGGTCATGAACCTGGTTCTCTGTGGCGGCTGAACACTGGGCACGAGTTTTCAGAACCAGGCCTGGCCGCCATAGCAACACCTACGAAAAACTAGGAGCTTCGACGAAACCTCACATGCAACATCTTCAGTGCCGCATCCGGATCACTATCCGGGAAATCGGGATTCTGAGGCAATCGTTCAATGACAGAATATCCAGAATTCGCTGCGGTAATCAGCCCCCTGAAATCCGCTTCACTGATACGGGGCGAATTCACCACCAATAGCAAATCCGCTTCATCCGCGAGACACGCCGGCAGCAACTCCAGCTGGCGAGCGTAATTTTCCTGCACATCAAAACTGCCTCGCTGAAAGGTAGGCGGGTCCACAACCGCCAGATGGAACGGCCCACGCCGATCGTACCTTCCGAAATCACGCAACGCGTCCCTCGCCAGAAAACTGATCCCCTTTAACGGCACGTCATTTGCGCGATGATTGGCTTCACCTCGTTTCAAAACGCCTTTGTTGAGATCCACATTCAGCACCCCCAGCTCACCCGCAGCACGCGCCACCACTGAAAACGCGCAGGTAAACGCAAACAGGTTCAGCAATTTCAGATTGTCCACCCGCCCCGCTTTCTCTTGCACCTGCTGCTCAAGCCAGCGGCGCCCGGGTTCGATATCGAGGAAAAAACCCACGTTCTGCCGATCAAAGGTCAGTGGAATCTGCAGGTCGCCGCGCTGGGCAACCGGAGCCTCTACCGGCGAGCCTGCCTGCCACAGAATTGGCGCACCTCGCTCATAGCGACGCTGCACGGCCACCCCGGTATACCCGAGTGGCTCGATCAGCGCCCACAGGGATGCGACAAGCCCTTCCTCATCGTCGTAGGCGTCAAACAACGTCACCAGTAATGCCGGGGCATAACTGTCCACACAAATACTTTCAAAACCCGGGTAGCAACGACCGCGGCCGTGAAACAGGCGGCGACTGTCCGCACATCTTTCTTCCAGTTTGCTGCGTACAACCTGCAGCAACGGTTCCCAATCCATCATTTACTCGCTTGTATTCTGCACTGCAGGAATTTCCCCACTGCCGTCACCAGACAGCGGGTAAAGAATTTCATCTCGGTAACCCGTCACCACCCGTACAAAGCCACTCCAGGCTTCATCCAGGGAGGGTTCGCCACTGTCGATTAACAGAGGGCGCCCGCCGAGCTCGGTAATTTTCGTTTTGGTGGCGATCACCATCAGATTTTCACGACCCACTGCTCGCAACACTCGGGGGCTCAGTTGCTGGTTGCCACGGCCAATCAGGTGACCCTGGCCACCGATGGCGGTGAGGATGATTTTGATCGGAATATGGGGCTGCGCCGCACGGTGTTCAGCGATCGCCGCTTCGATATCTGGCGCGCTTACGTCAGCGGCAATCAACCCGCCCTCATGCCACAGGTCCACCCCCAATAGCGTACCCTCTTCTCCGAGTTCGGAGAGCACCGCCAGGGTCGTGGAGCCGGGGCCAACAATGTAGAGCGTTTCCGGGGCCAGATGATTAATTTCCTCAACTACCTGCGCGGCAATATCGGCTACCGCCAGCTCTTCCACTTCGCGGCCGGCATTTTTTACTGCCTGCAGAAAATGCCCCTCTTCCGGCACCAGCAGTTCACCGTAGTAGCGGGTGCTAACGCGCCCCTCACGGAAGGAGTTTTCGTCAATATCCCGTACTTCACGCTGGTGCAGGTCTACAAGTTCGCCCGCCAACAACCGCCGCAACACTTCACCACCGGCCTTGGGGGAAATCGCAAAACAGGCGGAGTGCATTTTCACCCCGGCAGGAATACCCAGTACCGGACAGCAGTCACCGAGAGCATTGACCATATTGCGAGCCGTACCATCGCCGCCGACAAACACAATAAGATCCGCACCGGCGGCGCGGAGCTCGCGGGCCGCGCGCTCGGTATCCGCCGGGGTGGAACGCTCCCCCTCGGCCTGGCCCGCGGTCGTGACGTGCAGCCCCAGCTCTTGCGCCAGTGTCTCGCCCATATCACCGGCAAAGGTGACAATTTCCAACTCCCCCGCAAAGGGCACCAGGGAAGCGAGTGCGATCTTCGCCCGCTCGTGCGACTGCGGCAGGATACCTGCCGCCAGGGCCCGCTCAACGGTATCTGCTCCGTCACTCCCTTTCAGGCCTGCGGGACCACCTACACCAGCCCAGGGGTTAACAATCAGTCCAAGTTTTTTCAGCTTCACACGAGCCCCAGTATTGCCAGTTGCTGCCGCACTGCGTCATCCAGATTTTCCGCCACCAGGCGGTAATGGGAAAACTCCAGGCGTTTCGGGTACTGCTTGCGCAATTGATCAAAGGATTTCGCCATCGGCTCGCCACCAGAGAGCGCCCTCAGGGCCACATCCCGCAAGCGGCGATCGTCCTGTCTCGGGTCATACATCTGCAGCAACAACGAGCGCACTGCGGAAAATCCGCTTTCGTCACTGGAAAGCACCTGCTGCGCGCCCCGCTGCCCTGCTACTGCGGCATCATCCGGCTGCGGCGGCGACAGGTGTAGCGCCCTGTCCAGCGCCTCGCGAATCATGCGTGTGCCCGCCAGTTTGCCGTCATGGCTATAGCCGGCGATGTGGGGGCTACCAAGATCAACCTTTTCCAGCAGGCCCAGAGGGATGTCCGGTTCGTTTTCCCACACATCCAGCACTGTGGTGAAATTCCGTTCTCGAGTCAGCAACGCCAACAGGGCCCGATTGTCAATCACCGCGCCTCGCCCAGCGCTGATCAGCACTGCACCGGGTTTGATCTTCGCCAGCGCATCGGCATCAAGCAAATGCAGGCTCGGGTGCGGACCGCCTTTAACCAGCGGCGCATGCAAACAAATGATGTCCTGCTGCAGTACGGTTTCCAAACTGGCGGCATCCGGGTTATCCGGCAGCCAGGGATCGAAGACTTTGCAGGAAACATCCAATGCATGCAGGCGTTGTTGCAGCAAGCCGCCAACATTACCGCAGCCCACAATGCCAAAACTGCGCCCGCTCCAATTAACATTCAGTGCCGCCAGCACACAGAAAACATATTCCACAACCGAGTTGGCATTGCAGCCTGGCGCCGCGCTCCAGTGGATGCCCTGATCGTTCAGCCAACCAGTGTCCAGGTGATCGGTGCCGATGGTACAACTGCCTACAAAGCGCACGGAGGTTCCCTGCAACAGTGCAGCATCAACCTGCGTAACAGAGCGTACCAGCAGTATGTCGGCCTCCATCAACTGTGATTTGTTCAACGAACGCCCCGGAGCCAGGGTAATCTCCCCGAGGTCGGCGAACCAGTTCTCCAGGCCGGGGATATTTTCGTCAGCAACGATGTTCAATCGATTGCCGCTCAGACCATTTCGACGCGATGCGGTCATAGGATTTCCGGTTCAAACTGACCCATACATGTGCGGCGGATTTTTTTCGCAAGCCCGCCAATTCCTAACTCGTCAGCCAGTGCCAGCGCATAGTCCTGCGCTGGCGCCTGCCAGGCAAGATCTTCCGTGCTGACATTCAGTGGCACCAGATATTCGAGCTGGGCCAGTTGCAACGCCATGCGAATCTGCTCCTGGTGGTCGACTATTTTCCGAGCGATATTAGCCGCACCGCGGAGCTTGAGGCTCGCCACTTGCTCGGCATTGGCAATAAGCGCTTCGACACCATCAAATTCCGCCAGTAATCTCGCAGCGGTTTTGGCTCCGACCCCCGGGACTCCAGGTATGTCATCAATGCTGTCGCCCACCAGCGCCAGGTAGTCAGCTATCTGCCCCGGACGCACACCGAACTTGGCCTGAATCGCGGCCTGATCCAGATGCCTGTCCGCGGCAAAGTCCCACAAAGTGGCTGCGCCCCGCTCCAGCAGTTGCCCCAGGTCCTTGTCCCGGGTGACGATCACTGGTGCCAGGGCTTGCTGTGCACATACCTGTGTCAGCGAGGCAAGAATATCGTCCGCCTCAAAACGCTCGCTGGCAAAACTGGCTATTCCGAGCGCCTTGGCCATTTCCCGGCAGGCCGCCAACTGATAGGCCAGCGCTTCGTCCGGCAGCGCGCGACTGCATTTATAGTCCGGGTAGATTTCATTGCGGAAGCAATTACCCAGAGATTCGTCAAACGCACAGGCGATGCGCGCTGGCCCTCGCGTCAGTAGATCCAGCAGGAAATTAGTGAAACCGTATACCGCCTCGGTACTGTAGCCAGCGCGGCTCACCCAGTTCGGCGGCAGCGCAAAGTAGTAGCGAAAAATATATACAGAGGCATCCACCAGGTAGGTCTCGCCCTGACGCGACCAAGCGCTCACCCCAGGTCCTCCAGACGATAAAGCCCGACGCACAGCGGATCCGGACGACCGAATGCCTGTGCCAGCGACTCGGCAAACTGCCGGACGCGGGAATTGGCACCCTCTTCGCAATAGCGGCGCGCCTGTTGCCAGATGGCCAGTTTGAACACTGCACTGGGGCCGAGGCCGGCACCGAGGTTATCGGCACTGACCCGAAACTTGAGGCCGCAGGCGCGGGCGAAGATCCATTCGATCGCCTGAGGTTTGACCTCAACTATCTCAAACTCCGCCTGTTGCTCCGGACTGCGGCCATCCGGCGCATACCAGTATCCGTAATCCGGCAACTGACGCCGGCGGGCACCAGCCACACACCAGTGCGCAACTTCGTGCAGGGCACTGGCGGGGTAGTCGCGGGTAAATTCAACCTGATGGAAGGGCTGACCATCCCCGGCGGGCCGATAAAAGGGCTCCTCGAATCCCCCTTTGAGCCACGTGTTCAGACCATCCGCCGGCGAAAAACAGGCATTGAACACTGTGACTATTCGTTCAGTCACGCTGGTTTCGTTCACTTCACCGGTAACTGCATCATTTTCTTGCAGCTGGTATGAAACTTGCTGCTCAATTTGTTGCGCGCTGGCCAAAGGGATCTCCGACAAAAACTGGCTCTTATGGGCGATTGCTATTGCCCTGCGATCCGGCCCTGGAGCCCGACTTATACAGGGGGTCGTCAGTTGGCGCGGACTATAGACAGGGGGGACATCTGGATCAAGGGTGGCGGAAATTCCACAATTCTCCACAACTTGCCCGTTGCCCCCTCACTCAGAGTAAAAAAGGAGGAAAATCAAGGCAAAGAACCCGTGTTCGCAGGTTGTATTTCCGCGAATCAGAATATACCTTTGAACTCAGGGATACCGGAAACCTGCTGCCGCTCAGCGCAGTCCCCGCGAGTGCTGTGAGTGGTTGTTTTCGGTTGCGGTACCGGCTTCCCAGGGGGGGCAAACAAGGCGCTCCCGGAGTCTGGATCTCGGCGGACGGCCACTCGGCCCTCGCACGCTATCTCTACGCCGGTTGCACCAAATAAGTAGTACAAGACCTTCCCGCCCTACTACCGGCCCTGCATGGAGGTGCACTATGACCGACCAACGTACCAATAACGTGGTTGACCTCTTCACCGGCAAGCCCATCGAAACGACTGAGAACTTGCGTTTTATACGTCTGTCTCCGGAGTTGGATGGCTTGGAAATGCTCTACTCCAACAATTCCAGTGGAACTGATCTCTACAGTCTGAAAATTCTTTGCTGGGGCCTGCGTGCCAATGGCGAGGTAGTCGGACTGGTTCCCTGGTTAAACGCCATCGTGGCCTGCCCGGAAATCCAGGATCCCCTGGATGGACGGTTTGAAGGCTACTACGACCCGGGTATCGAGGAAATTTTCCACGCACCCCCCATCCATAAAATCGTCGAGCTGGAGACTGCGGCGGAATACTTCGAGTACGAAAGCAATCACGCGGATGAAGTGGTCCAGGAAGTTCCCGATACCATTGGTACCCACGCGGTATTTATGGATAAGGAAAAAGAAAACCTGACCCTGACCGAAGTCGTGAGCTGGCGCCTGTTTGCCAGCGGAGAGATTCACGGCATGCTGATTGATCACAACAGTGTGGAAACTACACCGGTTCTTCCCGGGGACGAATGCCTGTACCCGGCGCAGGAGTCGGAATGCTTCCGCTACTTCTTCCAACACCACATCGCCAACAAGATCAAGTCGGAGGACCCGGAAGCCCTGGCAGCGATCGCGGCGTTAGTCACCTCGCCCTGAAAATTCTTCTCAATCCAACACACAAGGGCGACCAGTGGTCGCCCTTGTTGCAACTGCTGTACGCCTATCCGGATTCAGTCATCTGCCTTCTTAATCCAATAGACGAACTCGTCATTCTCTTCCAGATGCTGTATCAGCTCATAACCGAGAAACTGACAGAATTTGGGTACATCACGCTGCGTGGAAGGGTCCGTTGCAAACATCTGTAAAACTTCGCCAGCGGCCACCTTGCGCACCGCAGAATGCAGCATCATAACCGGTTCCGGGCACAGCAGGCCGCGGGCATCGAGAGTGTGTTGTGACTTCATGACGCTATTGTCGAGGATTTAAATGGATACGTCACCCGTAAAATTGATCAGGTGCCTGACCCGCCGGACAACTCCATAAAAGACTAAACTGCAAACAACAGAGTCACCAGCCAGATTTACATTCACGGTGCTTATGCTGCAATGATTTACGTACTCATCGAGCGGGAAATTGCCGAAGACCTCGAATCCACCTATGAAGAAGCCGCCCTCAAGCTGCTGACCAACGCCTACCAGACCACCGGTTTTGTCGAGGGACACACGTTCAAGGAACAGGGAAATCCGCTGCGACGTTTCACGCTGTCAAAATGGAGATCCATACTGCACTGGCAGCAGTGGTACAACAGCGAAGAGCGGCGAGACCAGATGTCACAACTTGCCCCGATACTCGCTCACGAAGAACGCATCACAATTCTCGAGCACACATAAATGCAACCGCCAGGTCAGCAGCCCTTTGCCAGTGTGCCTGCCGGGTAAATCCGCTGATTTTGCGCGGTTTGAAATCGTGATCGCCATCCTCCAGCCAACAACAGTCGATCATTGTCGATAACGGGTATCCCGCAACTTCCTCCCGGCTTCCCAACTTGTCCCTGGTCCCCTGGACAATCAGGGTAGGACAGGTGAGTGACGCCAGGTGTTCGGTACGTAAATTGTCCGGTTTACCCGGCGGGTGAAACGGATACCCCAAACAAACCGCCCCGGAAACCCTACCCGCGTCAAAATTCTCTTGCGCCACCATGCTGGCCACCCGCCCTCCCATAGACTTGCCGCCAATGAACAGGTTTTCCGGCTGCATTCGAGCATGGATCACATCAATCTGCTGCTGAAAAAATTCCAGTAATACATTCATTTTGTTTGGTGGCCTGCGCCCGCCGCTCACTCGCCGCTCCGCCATATACGGAAACTCGAATCGCACTACGCCAACGCCCTGCTCAGCCATCTGAGCAGACAACACCTGCATAAAGTCACTGTCCATTGGTGCGCCCGCACCGTGGGCGAACAGCAACCAGCTGCGCGGCTCTGTTTCCGGCCTGTCGATCAGCCACCCGGCAGGCGCCGACATCAGTATTCACCTTCTTTTGGAATGTCTTCGGCCAGTACCAGGTTGATACTTTCTTCGCCGGGTTCGAACCAGATCACAACGGTTCTGTTTTCCAGCTGGCGGCGCAAACTGGCAACCTTGTCATTCAGGCCAGTTTCACGCTCGCCGTAGTCGGTGCCGTCGCGGGTCGCGTATTCTTCCAGAAGATTTTGCAGGGTATCGGGATCCAGTTGCTTGTAGGGGATGATCATTCGTTTCTCGGATACTGCTGTGAGCAGGTTCGCGCTCTCGGCACTCAGAACCTGAATTAAAGGTAATTACTGGGGATTTGCTTCCTGGTCTGCCGCAAATCCGCAAACAAAAATGCCCCGGAAGTCCCGAGGCATTCTAGCTTTACCTGTATGGAGAAATCAGGCTTTAGGCTTCCGGAACCGCAAGGTCATACGGTCACTTTCACCAATGGCCAGATACTTGTCTTTGTCCTCGTCTCCCAGACGCAAAGACGGCGGCAGAGTCCATACTCCCTTCGGGTGATCGGCGGTATCTTTCGGATTGGCGTTGACCTCGCTGGACTCTTCCAGCACAAAACCCGCATTTTTCGCCAGTTCGATCACATAATCCTGAGTGACATAGCCGCTATTGCGCATATCAGCACGGCTGGTACCCGGCTTGGCCCGATGCTCGACCACGCCCAGCACACCACCCGGCTTCAACGCTTTATAAAACGTCTTGAATGCCGCCTGCTCATTTTTGCCACCCATCCAGTTGTGCACATTGCGGAAGGTTAGCACCGCATCCGCAACCCCTGCTGGTGCAATTTCGCTATCGCCACCGGGGGCAAATTCGGTCAGCTTCACCGCTCCGTACACGTCCTGCTCCTCCGCCAACATCTTTTCAAAAGATTTGCGGGAGCTCTTGAAGTAACCAACTTCCGTATCTGCAGGAAAATGGGCCGCATAAAAGGTGCCATTCTCTTTCAACATCGGCGCCAAGATTTCACTATACCAACCGCCACCCGGCCAGATTTCCACCACCGTCATATCCGGCTTGACCTGAAAAAACTCCAGGGTTTCCGCAGGGTGACGATACTGGTCCCGCGCGGCGTATGCCGGAGTTCGATGATCTCCCTCAATCGCCTCTTTGTGCGGCGCAGCTTGCACAGCTCCCGCAAACACCGTCGCGCAAGCCATACTGGCCAGTAAATGAGTAAACTTCATACAACGTCCTCCTGTATTGATTATTTTCCTTCGACCTGAGATTCAACACTGCCGGCCCTGTCTTGTAAAGACTTCGCGGATGAGCCCAAGTTCCCGGTTTCAGCCAATCGTTGACTCGCGCCCGCGCCCGGGCTCTCAACATCACTGATTCCACACCCGCCATGTCCACCGCCACACGAGAATTTTGCCCAGCAAGCGCCACACTGGCTACAATTCACCGCAATGTATCAGCAGCGCCAATAAGGAAGTCCTCATGCAGCAACACCTCGTCATCAGTATCATCAGCGACGACAAACCCGGTGTAGTGGAAATGCTATCCGCCGCGGTAGCGGAAAATGGCGGCAACTGGGAAGACAGTCGCATGGCACATTTTGCCGGCAAGTTTGCCGGGATTCTCCGTGTCAGTGTGGCCGCAGACGACAGCACCCGCCTGAAAGAGGCACTGCTCAATCTTGCTGGCTCCGACTTCAAACTACAGATTGAGGACACCCTCGCGGTGGCGGCCGACAGCCGCCAGACCCTGCAGCTCAAGCTGGTCGGAAATGACAGGCCTGGAATTGTGAAAGAAATCTCCCGTGCCCTTGCCGCCCGCAGGATCAACGTGGAGACCCTCGACACCCGTTACGGCAGCACGCCCTGGAGCGGCGAACCGCTATTCACCGCCGAATGCACCATCAGTATCGCTGAAGACGTCAGTATCGACGGTCTCTACGACGAGCTGGACGAAATCGCCGACGAACTGGGGGTAGAGATCGACTGCGAAGAAACTTCCTCCGCGCTATAATCCTCCGCCTTTTGCGGCCCGGCTGATCAGTTTTTGAGCCGGGCCGTTATCCAGTCTGCAGGCTGGTTACCAGCCCAGATCGATCCAACCGACCCCAGATCATGTTTAAGATTGTGCTCTACCAGCCCGAAATTGCCCCCAACACCGGCAATATCATCCGCCTATGTGCCAATACCGGTGCCGAGCTGCACCTGATCGAGCCGCTCGGGTTCGCCATGGACGACAAGCGCCTGCGACGCGCGGGGCTGGACTATGCGGAATACAGCCGAGTGGTCCGCCACCGGGACTGGCAGGCATTTTTAGAGACTGAGCAGCCCACGCGGGTACTCGCCCTGTCCACCAAAGGCAGCCGCCGGCATTCGGATATCGAATACCAGCACGGCGACGCTATTGTATTCGGCCCCGAAACCCGCGGCTTACCGGCGGAGTTTCTGGCCACCACCGGCCAGCAACATACCCTGCGCATCCCCATGTGCGCCAACAGCCGCAGTATCAATTTATCCAATGCCGCGGCCATCGTGATTTACGAGGCCTGGCGACAGCTGGGCTACATTAACGCTCAAGCCTGAATCAAGGCTCATTAATTTATGCGCGCACCTATCGGACTTTTTTACGGTTCCAGCACCTGCTACACAGAAATGACTGCGGAAAAAATCCGTGATCGCCTCGGCGAAGAATGGGTCGATCTGCACAACGTGGCAGACGAAGATATTGCCCAGATGGAAGACTACGACTTCCTGATTCTCGGCATCCCCACCTGGGATTACGGCGAACTGCAGGAGGATTGGGAAAACCATTGGGAACAACTGGCTCAACTCGACCTGAGCGGCAAAACCGTCGCACTCTACGGCCTCGGCGACCAGGAAGGTTACCCCCAGTGGTATCAGGATGCCCTCGGCTACCTGCATGCTCAGGTCCTTGCCGTCGGAGCCAAGGCGGTAGGCTACTGGCCCGCGGCAGGTTATCAGTTCGAAGCGTCCAAGGGGCTGACTCCAGATGGCACGCACTTCGTAGGCCTCGCCCTCGACGAGGAAAACGAATTCGATCGCAGCGAGGAACGCCTCGACCAATGGTGCGCGCAGATCATGTGCGAATTCGGTTTTCAGTAATCGGGCTATCGCGATGTCTGAAAAACCACACATTCCGGTACACCACGCCAACCTACAATGGCGCGAAGACGGCCAGCCGGTTTCCAGCGCCTTTGACGATATCTATTTTTCCAGTGCCTCCGGTCTCGAAGAAACCCGCTACGTATTTCTCGCGCAGAATAACCTGACGGAGCGTTGGACGGCACTGGAAAATAACGGCGTATTTACCATCGGTGAAACCGGTTTCGGTACCGGTTTGAACTTTCTTGCCGCCTGGCAACTTTGGCAGGCCACAGCCCCCGCCTCTGCGCACCTCCATTTTGTCAGCGTGGAAAAATTCCCCCTGCGCCGGGACGACCTGGCCCGAGCGCTGACGCTGTGGCCGGAGCTGGCAGAATTCAGCACACAACTGCTCCGGCAATACCCGGCCTATCTGGCAACCGGTGTGCACCGGTTGAACTTTGGCGACAAGGTACATCTGACCCTGATCATTGACGAAGCCAGCAGCGGTTTTCAGCGCTTGCTGCTCGACGATCCACCGCGGGACCGCGCAATCGATGCATGGTTTCTCGACGGGTTTGCACCAGCGAAAAACCCGGACATGTGGAGTGAGGCCCTGTTTCGCACAATCGCAGACCTGAGCACCGAACGCGCAACCTTCGCCACCTTTACCTGTGCCGGCATTGTCAAACGCGGGCTCAAGGGCGTTGGCTTCGCGCTGGAGAAGGTGCCGGGCTTCGGCCATAAGCGGGAAATGCTGCGAGGTTCATTCTCCGCCTCACTATCAGAGGCAGATCACTCAGAGCATGCGCACAAAACCACGCCGTGGCATCTTCCGGAATACACCCCAAAGCGGGCCGGAAATATTGCGGTGGTGGGCGCCGGTATTGCCGGTGCCTGCGCCGCACGCGCGCTGGCGGAACGGGGTTTCGACGTCACCGTATTTGAACAAGGGGATGCGCCCGGCAGTGGCGCCTCCGGCAATGACCAGGGCATTCTCTACGCGAAACTCTCCCCCAAGCCCGGCCCGAATGGGGATTTCAATCTGCTGGCACTGCAGTTTGCCCAGCGCTACTACCCCGCCCTCTGCCCTCAGGCGGTTCATTTTGATGGTCTGCTACAACTTGCGCAAACTGACAAAGAACGCCAGCTACAACAGCAGATTGTTCAGCATCTTTGTCTCCAGAAAGACTCCGAACTCGCACAACCGGTGACCGACGACGAAGCCAGTGCTCTGGCCGGCGTACCTCTGGCAATGCCGGGTCTGTACTTCCCTCAGGCAGGCTGGCTGCAACCCAAACGGGTTTGCACCACACTGTTACAGCATCCGAATATCCACATCCGCTTCACGTCAAAGGTACACAGTGCCCGGAAAAAGGATGGCCAGTGGCATCTCGGGGTTGAAAAAAACCAATCCGTTCAAGAACCGGGTACTGAGCAACAAGCGTACGATGCCCTGATACTCTGCTCAGCCAATTTCAACTGCGATTTCGAGCAGACAACACCGCTGCCGCTACAACCCATCCGCGGCCAGGTCTCGTTTGCCCGGGCCACGGCGCAATCCAGTCAGCTGAATATCGCGCTCTGCGGCGAGGGCTATATTGCGCCGGCGCACGAGGGGGACCAGGGGCAACAGCACAGCTTCGGCGCCACCTTCAAACTGAAGCAAACGGATACTGCCATCCGCGAGGATGAACACCAGGAAAACCTCACCACTCTCGCCACCTTGCTGCCGGAAATTTCTCAATCGTTCGCCGCTCAGAAACTGGGCGGCCGCGCCGCCCTGCGCGCTGCGACTCCGGACTATTTACCCATGGCTGGCCCGGTGGCGGACTGGGAAGGACTGGAACAGACCTACAGCGCACTACGCAAAAATCGCAAGCAATTGATAGACCGGCGCGCCCCTTACCAGCACAACCTATACGTGCTGGCGGGACTGGGATCGCGGGGGTTTACCTATGCACCACTGGCCGCCGAGGTCATCGCCGCCTGGATCAGCGGTGAAGTCATACCGGTATCAGAGGATCTGGTGAAAGCACTGCACCCGATGCGCTTCGCGATCAGGAATCTGGGGAAAAACAAACCGCTCCAGCAGGAAGGTAAAGAACCGGGCAGAACACCGGGTCATGAAGCGCGCACGCCTGACTGCAGCAACTGACCGCTGCCGGAACCACAAGCCACTATGGATTTCATCGCCGCCTCCACCGTGACATGGGGCAAAATCTCTACGCACTCGGGCGGCAGATGATAAACAAATCCGGAGGTGGGCACCGGCGCAGTCGGCACATACACGGTGTAATCACCATTGGGATGTTGCGACGTCACAATCGCGGTCACCGACAGCGGATTATCTGCGCCGTGGATCCGGGCCCGTGCTACTGGCCCGGAAAGCACCCCTTCACTGCCCGCACCACCAATAAACTGCAGCACCAGATCTTTGATGGTGTTGTACCCCGGCGCCAGCCTTCCCAACCAGTGATCCAGGTGCCGGTGCGCCCAGCGCCCCACACTGGTTTTTACCAGCAGCCCGATAACAAAGCACAAGCCCAGAATCAGCGCTATGACGATAAGGCGGGCAAAGTTATCCTTGAACTCGGTATGTGCCTGCATCCACTCGGTGGCTGGGGCCACCATCTCGCTGATCTGGCCAAACAGCCACTGGAACAGCATGATGAAGATGGCAATCGGCAGAACCACCGCCAGTCCACCGAGCAGGGTCAAGGTGACAAAGGTTTTTATTCTGGTCATAAAATACTGCACTGCATTGAAATTCGCTCTGGTAATCGGATAGCCGCTATAACAATGAGACTTCTATTCACCGCCCTATTGTCACTGCTGCTTGTATCAGTACACGGACACGCTACCCAGTTACTGGATTACCGGTTACTGGACAGCATTTCCCGCCCAGCCGATCACTTCACCCAGGGACTCTTTTACGATGGCGAGCGCTGGCTGGAAAGTAGCGGACGTTATGGACAATCCTGGCTGGCGGAGTATACCGACCCGGGAGCGAATCCGGTAAGACGCAAGTGGCTGGCAAGTAATCGCTTTGCGGAAGGGCTCGCAGTTTACGGGGACCGGCTCTATCTGCTGACCTACCTGTCTGGCGAGCTGCAGGTCTACAAGCGCGAGAATTTCACCCTGGAAAAAACCCTGGAATATGCCGGAGAGGGCTGGGGCCTGACCACCGACGGTAAGCAGCTGATCATGAGCAACGGCAGTGACAGATTGACCTTCCGCAACCCGGAAACCTTCGAGGTAACTCGCAGCCTGCAGGTAACCGGTGGCGGTGAGCGCTGGTCGCGCCTGAACGAATTGGAATACATAAACGGTCTGGTGTGGGCCAATATCTGGCAGGATCCAAGGATTATTGCCATAGACCCGGAAAATGGCAGTGTAAAAGGCGTAATCAACCTTGAGGCATTGCTGAAAGACAGCCTGCAGGGAAAACGGGATGTAGATGCGGTGGCCAATGGCATCGCCTGGGACCAGGCCCGCAACGGGCTCTGGGTGACGGGAAAATACTGGCCCAAGCTTTACCTGATCAGGCCCGACGGCCTCGGTTTTTGAGGGTGATCAAGAAAGGCCGCCGTCGGATAGCCCCTGCCGGCGTCAGTTTCTGTGGTAATCGATAACGGTCAGCATACCGCCGCTGCGCATGGACTCCAGCGCCGGACCGTTCACCTGCAACCGATAACCCCGCTGTTGCCGCTCAACAGTCACCCCCTCCATGCCATCTACACCGTCAAACAGCAGAGCGTGAGCGCCGTTGGCAGCGCGCCACTGAACCCCTTCGATATTGCGCATCCCCGGTAACTCGATCGTCACCGCCTGCAGATCCAGCGGCAGCTCGCGTACTTCCATTCGCGCAATACCACTTGAGGTGGCGAGGGAATAATTGAGTTCATGCGCCGGTGCGGGCTTCCAGCCGAGGTGAGTATCCGCCACGGCGGACTGCGCCAGGTTCCGCGGATTCAGCACTGAGGACTGAGTGGTGCAGCCACCCAGAACCAATAGCAGTATACCGACGACCAAGGCGCCGAATGGCAATAGTATTTTGTTGACTGTGTTAATAACGACACACATAGGCTTATCCCTGTCTATGTCTGCGGTTGAGGGATTATAGATCGACATCGCAAGTTGATGAGGTAATGAATGCCAAGAATTGGACCACAGAACCGCCGTACCGGTTCGCAGCAAAGTCCAAGGCAGAGGTATACTGCCGCCCATGACAGACACAGCCCCCCCTCCCGCCGTCAGCGGCACACCTCACTACATCCTCGAGCACACGTTCGGCTACACCGAATTCCGCGGTGACCAACAAGACATTATCGATACCCTGGTGCGCGGCCGGGATGCTCTGGTACTGATGCCCACCGGTGGCGGCAAGTCGCTCTGCTACCAGATTCCCGCCCTCGCCCGCCGCGGCTGCGGTATTGTTATCTCGCCATTAATTGCCCTGATGCAGGATCAGGTCGAAGCGCTACGGGCTGCAGGTGTCGCGGCAGCGTTCCTGAACTCCTCCCTGGGCTATGACCAGGTGCAGGATATCGAGGCCCGACTGACGCAGGGAGAACTCGACCTGCTGTACCTGGCCCCCGAGCGCCTGCTCCAGCCCCGCACCCTGGAGCTGCTGGAGCGAGTCCAAATTTCGCTTTTTGCCATCGACGAAGCCCACTGCGTCAGTCAGTGGGGACACGACTTCCGCGCCGACTACCTGCAACTGTCCTGCCTCCACCAACGCTTTCCTGAGGTACCCCGAGTCGCCCTTACGGCCACTGCCGACCAACGCACCCGCCGGGAAATCGCCCAGCGACTAGACCTGGAAAATGCACGTCACTTCGTCAGCAGCTTTGATAGGCCCAATATCCAGTACCGGATTGCCACCAAGAACAATCCGAAACAGCAGTTGCTGCAGTTTCTGAACAGCGAGCAGCGGGGCAATGCGGGGGTTATCTATTGCCTGTCGCGCAACAAGGTGGAGTCGACCGCAGCCTGGCTTCAAAGCCAGGGCTTCAATGCACTGCCCTATCACGCAGGGCTTGCCGCCGATGTACGCGCAGTGCACCAGCGGCGATTTCTGCGCGAGGACGGGGTGATCGTGGTAGCGACCATCGCTTTTGGTATGGGTATCGACAAGCCGGACGTGCGCTTTGTGGCACACCTGGATCTGCCCAAAAGCATCGAAGCCTATTACCAGGAAACCGGACGCGCCGGGCGCGACAGCGAAGCCGCTACCGCCCTGCTGCTCTACGGGCTGGAAGACGTGGTGAAATTGAGCCAGATGGCCACCACGTCCGAAGGCAGTGAGGAACACAAGCGCCAGGAGCGACAGCGGCTGGATGCCATGCTGGGCCTCTGCGAGATCACCAGCTGCCGGCGCCGCGCGCTGCTGCGCTATTTCGACGAAGAGCTGCCCCATGACTGCGGCAACTGCGATACCTGCCTCGAACCTCCGGCCACCTGGGATGCCAGCGACGCAGCGCGCAAACTGATGTCCTGCATCTACCGCACCGGTCAACGGTTCGGTGCCGCCCATGTCATCGATGTGCTGCGGGGAGGCGATACGGAAAAAATTCGCCAGTTCAACCACCAACAGCTATCCACTTACGGTATCGGCGCCGACTTGAGCGCTACCGAGTGGCGTGCCATCGCGCGTCAACTGGTGGTACGGGGCTACCTGCAGGTCAACGGCGAAGCCTTCAATGCCCTGCAATTGACCGAGCTGTGCAGGCCAGTACTGCGTAGCGAAGAATCCCTGCAACTGCGCACTTTACCCAAGGCCGCGACCCGTGTAGCCGGCAATTCCTCAGGCGCGAACAACGCCCGTGAGCACATCGAAATTAGCCTGCAAGATCAACCTCTATGGGACGCCCTGCGAGCCCTGCGCAAGTCCCTGGCGGAAGAGCGCGGCGTACCGCCCTATGTGGTATTCCACGATGCCACACTGCGCGAAATGCTCAGTGCCAAACCCCGCAACCGCGCGGAAATGCTAGCCATTTCCGGAATCGGCGACAGCAAACTGGAACGCTTCGGCGACGACTTTCTGGCACTTCTGGCGAGCTTCAGCGGTACAGAAACCGTTACCGGGTAGTGATCGCCACCGGGTTGCCGGCGATCCCCTGTCACCAGCCTTTTGGCCGCGGTTAACCTGCCGACAACAAAATGGCCGTTGTTAAAATCCCCTTGTCGAGATTACCCACGCAGCACCCAGCCCCAAACCGATAGCAACAATCATGAAAAAAATCCTGCTCTTCACCCTTGGCAGTTTCGCCACTCTCGCCATCGCCCTGACATTGCTGGCGCCCTCGCTACTCGGCTTCTCCATCAGCCAGCTGGGCGCCGCTGTAGACGTTGCCACCGGCATGGGTGCCAAGCTGGCCTGTTCCGGGCGCTATGTATCCGGGTTTTCTCCCCAGCGGAATCTGGAAGATCTCGCCTCCTACTCTCCGGCCAACCGGCTTCTGGAGCTGAGCTATAACGACGAACGCCAACAAGTCAGCGCCACCCTGCTCGGCCTCGGCGAGACCAGCGCCCGTTATCGTCCTGGCCTCGGCTGCACACTGGATATCGGCGACACCAGCGACCTGGATCGGATCCGGATTGACAAAATCGAGCCGTATTCGGCCCCGTGGCCCTCGGGCGACCAGGCAACCGATATCAACCCGCGACTGCAGCGCGCACTCGACGATATACTTGCCCGCGACAATGCCGCCAACCGGCAAACCCGCGCCCTTCTGCTGGTTCAGGATGGCGTACTGGTGGCGGAATCCTACGCCGACGGAATTTCCACAGACACGCCCCTACTCGGCTGGTCCATGGGCAAAAGCCTGACCGCAATGATGCTGGGGCGCCTGGAGCAACTGGGTCGCGCTGGTAACCTGTCGACTCCGCTTTTCCAGCAGTGGCAGCATGACGAGCGAGCAGCCATCACTCTGGACAGCCTTCTGCAGATGTCTTCCGGGCTGGATTTTGACGAAACCTATGCCCCCGGCAGCGATGCCACCCGTATGCTGTTCAACACTCACAGCGCCTCTGAGGTAGCTCTCCTTAGCCCGCCCCGGCATACGCCGGGAGAGCACTTTTCCTATTCCTCCGGCACGACCAATCTGCTCGCCCGCTGGATCGCCGAGCGCCTGGGTAATACGCCCCAAAGCAGTGTGGATTTTTTCCGCGAGGAAATGCTGCGGCCACTGGGCATGCGCAACACGGTATTCGAGTTGGACCCCAGTGGAATATTCGTTGGCAGCTCTTACATTTACGCATCCGCCCGGGACTGGGCTAGGCTGGGCCTGCTGATGCTTGAACGCGGCAACTGGCAGGGTAAACAGTTGATCAACGAAGACTGGGTCGAACGTGCACAAAGCCCCAACGACAGCAGTAATGAGCCGGCCTACGGCTACCAATTCTGGCTCAATCGCGGCGGCGACGCTCTGCGCTTTCCCGAGCTGCCCGCGGACGCCTACTTTATGCTCGGCAACCGCGAGCAGGTGGTCATGATCTCCCCATCCACCAAAACGGTAATGGTGCGGCTGGGATGGAGCGCCGGTGAATATCCCACCGGCGCCAACTTTGCGGAGATACTGGCATCTGCAACGGCTAGCCCCGAGGTATCTGCTGCTCGATAACCCTGGCAGCCTGCTCCGACATACCGAGCTTTTGCGCCAGTTCCTCCAGATACTGGCGCTCACGGGTATTGTCCGGGTTGATGGTCATGGCCGACACCAGGTAGAGGTTGAATGCCGTGGCGGGGTCATTGACACCCTCGACCACCTGGTCAAGATCGACTGGTGTGGTCAGCATTGTGCGAAAGGTTTCCAGTTCACTGCTGTCCACCTGGCCGTGCAACGCCTGCATAATATTTTCCTGTTCCTGCGGGTCTATCTTCCCATCCGCCTGAGCCGCGGCAATCATCGCTTTGAGCATGGTTTCCGCCTGCTGTTCATCGTCGTCTGCGTCGGTATCCGTGTTCACAAACCCGAACAGACCACCCTTACCCCGAGGCTTCATCTGTCCCCAATTACCCGGCTTGGTTTGCGACCCCTGCGGGCCCTGCTGGCCAAATTTACCATCCGCGCGACCGAAGATCTGACCAAGGATATCCCCCAACCCTCCACCGCCGGACATACCGCCCCCAGCGCCATCACCTGAAGGTATTCCCCCCGGTGTGCCTCCTGGTATTCCTCCCGGCCCCTGCTGTTGCATCTGGGCAAAAATCCGCCGCGCTATCTCCATCAGAACCGCAGCACCACCGGCACCCGCGCCCGCCGGGATAGCACCGCCAAAAATATCTCCACTTCCAGGGCCGGTCGGCACTCCCTGTGCGCCACCTGGAGACTGGCCCTGCCAGCCACCGCCGAGGCCGCCGGGCTTGCTCGCGCGCGCCAGAATATCATCGAGGTTGGGACCGTCACTGGTATCCGGAGCCGGCACCTTGCTGAAGTCCGGTGGTGGTTTGCCCGGTGCGGGGGCGGATTGTGCGCGGATTTTTTTGTTCAACATGGATATGCCCGCGCCAATCAATGCGCCGAGCAACAGCTTTTTGTTCATAGGGAGCCGACCTTTTCACTGGTGAGAAGCTGCCCATGTTTTAAGGTGCCGCCTAATTCGCCACCACCGCCGCTGCATCCCGTCTCCAGAGCCGCTACAATGCGCCCCCGCAAACTGCCTGTTCCATAGCCTGGAACTGAAAAGGCCGGGAGCTGAAAAAGGTCGTGCAGGCCAATTGCAACCCCAGCCAAGTTGTCTTCACGTTGTGTTAAGGAAAATCATGATCCTCGCCCTCATCGCTATCGTCGCCGGATTCGTCATTCTGGTATGGAGCGCCGACCGCTTCGTCGAAGGCGCAGCCGCCACTGCCGGCCACGCCGGTATGCCACCTTTACTGATCGGCATGGTTATTGTCGGCTTTGGCACTTCTGCGCCAGAAATGGTGGTTTCCGCGATAGCAGCGATGGACGGTAGTCCCGGTCTGGCACTGGGCAACGCCTTTGGCTCCAACATTACCAACACCGGCCTGATTCTTGGTGTGTGCGCACTGTTTATTCCGCTGAGCGTGCACTCGAAAATAGTGCGCAAGGAATTGCCACTATTGCTCGCGATCAGCTGCCTAACCGGCGTCTTCCTGTGGAACGGTGAGCTGGCGCGCTGGCAAGGTGCGGTATTGCTACTCGGCTTCTTCAGCCTGATCGGCTGGTCGATCTATTCCGCATTGACGGGAAAAGGCGACGTTATCGAAGGCAATATCGAAAGTGAGCTAGAAGCCCATGCGATGCCACTCGGCAGAGCGCTGTTCTGGGTGATCGCGGGTTTGCTCTTACTGATCGTCAGTTCGCGCCTGTTGGTGTGGGGGGCTGTCACCATTGCCCAGCAATTGGGTGTAAGTGACCTTGTGATCGGACTTACCATTGTCGCCCTGGGAACCTCATTACCGGAACTGGCCGCCACGGTTATTGCCGCGCGCAAAGGGGAGCACGATATCGCCATCGGCAACGTGGTTGGCTCGAACATGTTCAACCTGCTGGCGGTAATCGGTATTGCAGGTGTCATCGCCCCGATGTCCAATGTCCCCACTGAAGCGATGACCCGCGATTGGCCGGTGGTGTTGGGGCTTACTATTGCGCTCTTTGTGTTCGCCTACGGCTTTAAAGGGCAAGGCCGCATCAATCGCTGGGAAGGTCTGGCGCTACTGCTGGCGTATATTGTGTACACCGGCTATCTCATCCTGGAAATCAGCGGTGCCCAGTAATCGATCCAGACGGGCTGGTTAAGGCCCTGCGGGAAACAACGTCAAAAAAAAGGGCACCCTGTGGTGCCCTTTTCTTTTCATCCATGAAGGTTACGCTCGATGCGATTCTCGCATTAGGAGGATCGATCAGAAGGAGTAACCCACGCCCAGGTTGAATACCCAGGGGCTAAAGTCCATGTTATTTACGCTGACTCTCCGGGTCAGTGCCGGATCATCGGAGCGAGGATCCTTATAGTAAACGTTGAAATCTGAATCGGTGTCGATGTACAGAAGTGCAGCGTTCACCAGGAAAGCACTGTCACGGCCAAAGCGGAAATCCACACCGACCTGCCCGGTTACACCCCAGGAGTGCCCCATACCCACACTGGCATCGGTAAGGATCAAGTCTTCGTCAATCAGCAGATCGTTGAAGCGACGGGAGAAGCCTTCATCGGAAAAGTCGGTGTAATTCACACCGATACCGACATAAGGACGACCCATGCAAGTACTCGGCAGGATATACCAGTTGACGAACGCATTGGCATAACTCGCATCAAAGCTACCAACATCATAACTGTCGATGTCGTAGATGAGGTTGCCATCGCGAACACGCTCCAGCTCCATATCGTGGTTGGTTTCACCGATGTACATCAGTTCCACGCCCCAGTGTTCTGCCGGCAACCAGGCACCGGAAATATTCCAGGTGGTATCGGCATCGACATCGAAGCCTTCATTGAGCCAGGTGTCGCGAAACTTCAGCTGATCATCACCATCATCCGGATCGATCCAGCTGGCACCAACACGGACAACGTAATCACCCTCTTCCCAAAAACCAGCCGCCGCATTTTGTGCACTAACCAGAGCAGCTACAGCAATTGCAAGCGGTGTCAGAACGCGTGTCATTTTCATTGAGAACTCCATCGTATTCGGCAAATTAAACAGCAATCAACCCAATCACTTGTCAGTCTAGACACGGAACCGAACCGTCGTAGAAAAAACAACCAAAAAAAAACCTCAATCGTGGAACTTTTGTACGATTCTGTCGCCGCACTATTCTTAAAAAATAATTCAAACGCCTGGCATAAAAATTCACGGAAATTTTTCACGCGCCCACAGGAAATATTTTTACGCCATAAAAAAAGAATATGGCGTCAAGGCGGATAAAAAATTTTGATTTTTGCGCCACACGGATGATGACACTTATCGCTGAGAGCAACAGATAGGAAAATTTCCGTCAGTCATTCACACGACATTCAGGTCGCGATCCACCTTCAGGATTAAACGTAAAGAAGTGTTGCGGGTGAAAAATCTGGCGGAGTATCACACTTAACCTCTACTTGAGGCTTCGACACTCCACCTGAATTTCAGAGGGAACCCGGGAGAGACCGGGGAAATAAAAAGAAGGAGATAAATCCGTTCAGATTTACCCTTTACTGCCACCCATACACTGAGGACTATCCGGTGCCTGCCCCGCCCACTCTTCCTCGCTGAACAAATGCAAGGCCAGCGCGTGAATCGGGCCCGCCATTTCTTCCGCCAACGCACCGTAAACCTGCTGGTGCCGCTGCACCTTGCGCAGCCCGGAAAACGCTTCTGTCACCAGCACCACCCGGAAGTGCATTTCCGAGCCCGCCGGAACATTATGCATATGGCTCTCGCAATCCACTTCAATATGCGAAGGGGAAAAAGCATCGCTGAGCTTCTGTTGAATCTGATCTGCCAAAGTCATGAAAAACTCCTTAACCCTCAGGCCTCGTTAACCGCCGCCTGGCGCTTGCGCGCCGCGACGATGGTGTCGTACGCCACGGTAATACTTTTCATCTGGTCTTCCGCATGACGCATAAACGCTTCCGGAAGACCTTTCGACGCGATTTTATCCGGATGGAATTCCGCAGCCTTGCGGCGATAGGCCAGCTTCAATTCTTTGTCACTGACTTCCGGGGAGCACTCGAGCACATCGTAGTGCGCCTGCAGACTGCCACCACTGGTGGCCGCGCCGCGCTGGCCGAACTCGTTGAACATCGCCGTAAAGATGGAACTGTGTAGCCCCAGCGCCTCGGGTATATCCCGCAGAATCCGCTCTTCCGCCGGGTGTAATTCACCATCGGCAAAGGCCACCGCAAACAGCAACCGATACACCATTTCCCGCATGGCCTGATTGCGTATCAGCTGCCGAAACTGGCGCGCATAATCGTAGATACTGTAGTTGTCATCCTTGGCGTTCTGGAAAATCTTGATCGCCTCCTGGCGATCTTCGGCAGCGAGACGCAAATTGTTCTTGATGAAATCATCAACCAGCTGGATTTCCTCTTTGGAAACCTGCCCGTCAGCCTTGGCCATTTTCGCCAACATGGAAAACAGTGCCACGATAAACACCGTCTGCGCACCGTCCCGGTTCAGGGTAACGCCGGCCTCGCTCAGTCTCTTGAGCCCGGAGCCAAAGGAACTGCCCACCCAGGCACCTAGCGCAGCGCCGATAGGCCCGCCAAACATCATGCCAATACCGGCACCGATACCAGCACCCAACCAGGACATAACTTCTCCTTGCGGCGCCACCAGCGGCGCCCTTCAGCCAAAAAAACGGCGGTTATAGTAGCACGACGGATCCGGATAAGATCCCAATAGCCGGCCCCCGACTGCCCCGGCAGTCCGCGACGCCAATAAAAAACCCCGCCGAAGCGGGGTTTCTCAGAACCTGACCAACGACAGAATCAGCCGGTCATTGCGCGAACCATAGTGATCATCACACCGGCGGCAACCGCGGAACCGATCACCCCGGCCACATTCGGCCCCATGGCATGCATCAGCAGGAAATTGTGCGGATTCGCTTCCAGCCCCAACTTATTGGAGACCCGCGCTGCCATAGGTACCGCGGAAACGCCGGCCGAACCAATGAGCGGGTTGACCTTGTTCTTACTGAACACATTCAACAACTTGGCCATCAATACACCCGCCGCGGTGCCAATGGCAAAGGCCACGATACCCAGTGCGAGAATCCCCAGGGTCTTCGGGTCGAGGAACTTGTCCGCCGCCAGCTTGGAGCCCACGGAAAGGCCGAGGAAGATGGTCGTGATATTGATTAATGCGTTCTGCGCCGTATCCGACAGGCGGGATACCACACCACACTCGCGCATCAGATTACCAAAGCAGAACATTCCCAAAAGCGGTGCGGCATCCGGCAGGAACAGCGCCACCAGAATCAACAGCACCAGCGGGAACACGATTTTCTCGCGCTTGCTCACCGGTCGCAGCTGTACCATCTCGATACGACGCTCCTGCTCCGTCGTCAGCGCACGCATAATAGGCGGCTGAATCAGCGGCACCAGCGCCATATAGGAATACGCCGCCACGGCAATGGCACCCAACAATTCAGGAGCGAGCAGGCTGGACACATAGATCGCGGTAGGGCCGTCAGCACCACCGATGATACCGATGGCCGCCGCCTCCGCGATGGAGAAATCCATGATCCCGGCAGCGGACATCCCCACTGCTCCCAGCACCGTGGCGAAAATACCGAACTGTGCCGCGGCGCCGAGAAACAGGGTGCGTGGATTGGCCAGCAATGGGCCGAAGTCCGTCATGGCACCAACACCCATGAAAATCACCAGTGGCGCAATACCGGAAGCGATGGCCACGCTGTAGAAGTTGTACAGCATGCCATTGGAGAATCCGGCATCCGCAGCCACCTGAACGGCACTCTGATAGGCCGCCGCCGGCGCATTTTCCAGTGCGACCTTCAGTTCCTTGACCGATTCAAATGTGCCCTGACCGAGAGCCTCGGCCAGCTGTGCCAACACCCCGGCATCACCGGCGTAAATGGCAGCCTCTACCGCTGGCAGCGCCAAGTTGGCACCGGGAATATTCGCCAGGATGCCACCGAAACCGATAGGCACCAGCAGCAATGGCTCGAAGTTTTTGCGAATGGCCAGAAACAGCAACCCCAGACCAACCAGGATCATGATGAACTGACCGGAGGTCATCTGGTTGGCGCCGGACGATAGCCATAGATTGGTTATATTTTCCACGTCCGCCTCCGTTATGCGATGGTCAGCAGGGCATCGCCCACCGCCACGGAATCACCTTCTTTTATACTGACACCGGTCACGCTGCCTGCGCAGGGCGCACTGATGGCAGTTTCCATTTTCATCGCCTCCAGAATCACGATGTTCTGGCCTTCGGCAACCTGATCACCGGGCTTCACCAGCACCTTGAAGATGTTGCCAGCCAAAGGTGCTTTCACCGCTTCACCGGTACCCTCGGCCACTGGTGCCGCAGCGCTATCGCCACCGCCGAGCTGCACCAGCCCCGTCACATCACCGCCGTCAGCAACCGTCACGGTGTAGCTCTGGCCTTCTACGGTTACCGTGTAAATTCCCTCTCCCTGCGCATTCTTCACCTCGGAAGACTCATTGCCGGTGGGTACCGGCTCGAAGGCATCCGCGTTGCCGCGATTCTTGAGAAACTTGAGACCAATCTGGGGGAAGAGTGCGTAAGTCAGCACATCATCGATTTCACCTGCGCCACTGGCGAGGGCAATATCCTCTTCCGCGGCCTTCTGCTGCAGCTCCGCAGCCAGCTTGTCCAGCTCGGGGGCCAGTAGGTCTGCCGGGCGACAGGTCACCGGCTCGCTACCGTCCAATACTTTGTCTTGCAGTTCTTTGTCGACTTCGGCCGGAGTTGCACCGTATTCGCCTTTCAGTACTGCGGCGGTTTCTTTGGAAATGGACTTGTAACGCTCGCCAGTCAAAACATTCAGTACCGACTGGGTACCAACGATCTGGGAGGTCGGTGTTACCAGAGGGATATAACCCAGGTCTTTGCGCACCCGGGGAATTTCTTCCAGTACTTCATCCAGACGATCACCGGCACCCTGTTCGCGCAGCTGGTTTTCCATATTCGTCAGCATACCGCCGGGCACCTGTGCGACCAGGATCCGCGAGTCGACGCCGCGCAGTGAGCCTTCGAATTTTGCGTACTTTTTACGCACCTCACGGAAATAAGCCGCGATTTCTTCCAGCAGGTTGATATCCAGACCAGTATCGCGATCAGTGCCTTCCAGGATTGCGACAACTGCTTCGGTAGGACTGTGACCATACGTCATCGACATGGAGGAAATTGCAGTATCGATATTGTCGATACCTGCCTCCACGCACTTCAGCGCAGTCGCCGTAGAAAGGCCAGTGGTAGCGTGGCATTGCATATGAATGGGAATATCCAATGCGGCCTTCAGTTTGGTCACCAGTTCGAAACCTTCATATGGACGCAGCAGGCCCGCCATATCTTTAATGGCAATAGAGTCTGCGCCCATGTCTTCAATCTGCCGACCCAGGTCTACCCACATATCCATGTTGTGCACCGGACTCACGGTATAGGAGATGGTGCCCTGCGCGTGCTTGCCCTGCTTCTTGACGGCGCCCAGTGCCGTTTGCAGGTTGCGCATATCATTCATGGCGTCGAATACGCGGAACACATCGACACCGTTAGTCGCTGCCCGCTCAACAAATTTTTCTACTACATCGTCCGCGTAATGGCGGTAACCCAGAATATTCTGGCCGCGAAACAACATCTGCTGTGGCGTATTGGGCATCGCCTTTTTCAGCTCGCGAATACGGTCCCAGGGATCTTCACCCAGGTAACGAATACACGCGTCAAAGGTCGCTCCCCCCCAGGATTCAAGAGACCAAAACCCGACCTGATCCAATTTCTCTGCGATGGGCAGCATATCGTCCAGCCGCAGGCGGGTAGCGAATAGCGATTGGTGGGCGTCGCGCAGGACTACGTCGGTAATCCCGAGTGGGGATTTTTTAACTAAAGAGTTAACCTCAGTCATGGGTGGTCTCTCTTCGAAAAATTGATCTTGGAAAATGAAAAATGAGTGCCGCCATTTCTGCATGCCGGTACACCGTAAACAGCGGCATGAAACCGATAGGCAAATTACCGAAGATTATTCAGATTACTTGCGGCGATTACGGTGTTGCTCGACGGCAGCTTCAATGATTTTTCGTAATTTGGAATTACCCGCAGCAGAGGTTGATGCGGGGGCGGGAGACGGCGCAGCCACCGGCTCCGGTTCGGGGAAAAAGCGGCTCATGACGCGGGACATGAAAGTAGTGCAAATCACAAGCAGCAGCAGAAACGTAAATACGATTCCCATACCGAACAGCGTGATGTCCAGGCCTTGCTGCAATAAAGCTTGTTGCACGTCTTTCCCCTTGTGGTTGCTATTTATTTATCTGGTTTCAATCAGCGGGCAACATTATCAGTAAAAGAACCTTTCAAAATCAAACACTTATTAGTTACAGAAGCAACCAAGAACCCGCCAAAAGCCGACATTTTCGACCATTTTCCCTACCAGATTCGTTCAGTTGGATAGTCCGACAAGCGCGCCCAGAAATCAGCCGCATAAATTTCGGCCACGTGCTGTGGTTTTTCGTACAATATGCGCCCGGTTCAATCTAGCCAGAAGCTCAACGGCTCGCCATGTTTTCCCAGAAAATTCCGAATCCCACCACGATCTCCTCCACTGCCGACGGCGATCGCGCTCCACCGTCCTCTACGGCATTGCCAATGCCCCTGATTTACCAGGCGCCGATGGAGGGCGTTATCGATCACCATGTGCGAGCGCTGCTGTCGAAACTTGGCGGCGTCGATATCTGCGTAACGGAATTTGTGCGTGTCACCCACACCCGGTTGCCCCGGCGTGTATTTACCCGCCTGTGCCCGGAGCTGGAACAGGGCGCAAAAACCCCCAGTGGAATCCCGGTGCGACTGCAGCTATTGGGAGGCAATCCCCAGGCCATGGCCTACAACGCTGCCAAAGCTGTCGAGGCCGGTGCTCGCGCCATTGACCTGAATTTCGGTTGCCCGGCCAAATCCGTGAACAACAGCGATGGCGGCGCCTGTCTGCTGCAGTCACCGTCCCGAGTGGAGGCCATCGTCGCCGCCGTGCGTAACGCAGTGCCGGGGGAAGTACCGGTATCGGCCAAGATCCGTCTCGGCTACGAGGATCGAAGCAGTTACCTGGACAATGCCCGCGCCGCCGAAGCAGGCGGAGCCTCTGAGCTGGCGGTCCACGCACGCTCCAAGGTAGACGCCTATCGACCTCCCGCTTACTGGGAGTACATCGGTGAAATCCGCGATCAACTCGACATCCGGGTGATCGCCAACGGCGACCTCTGGACGCTGGAGGATTTCCAGCGTTGCCGGAAAGTAACTGGTTGCGATGCCTATATGTTTGGCCGCAGCCTACTGGCGCGACCGGATATCGGACTTCAGATACGCGCCTTGTGTGAAGGGCGGGAGTATGTGCCACTGAGGTGGCAGCAAATTGCCGCCCTGCTTTACGAATACTACACAACCACCAAACACGAGTACCCGGCCAAATACCTGGGGAACCGTATCAAGCAATGGCTCGCCTACCTTAAATTGAGCTACCCACAGGCGGCGACGTTTTTTGAGCGCATCAAACGTCACAGGGATGCCGAACTACTGGAAATCGCATTTGCCGAGCAACTGGCCGCCTCCGGGGAAAACAATCTGCCCGCAAGGGCAGGCGCCCACGCGGCGTGAGCGATCTGTACCATCTCGGTCTCGGCCAAACCCGTAAAGAGCCCCGCAAAGAGTCCAATAAAAGAGCCCCGCCAAAAAGCTGAAAAAAAAATCTTGCAAAGCCGGGATCCACACGGCAGAATGCGCGCCCTATCGAGCTGAACCAGCTATCTGCGGACAGCCAAAAGGCTCGGTAACTTGCGGATTTTTAAAGAGTTTTTTGAAAAACTACTTAAAAAAACAGTTGACGATGTGAAAGCAGGTCACTATAGTTCGCAACCACAACGACGCGCTCGTAGCTCAGCTGGATAGAGTACCTGGCTACGAACCAGGCGGTCGGAGGTTCGAATCCTCCCGAGCGCGCCATACGAACAAAGGGCCCGTACAGAAATGTACGGGCCCTTTTTCGTTTTCCACAACGCCTTCCGTACCTCCAGCGCCCACATCAATAAACCCACCATCAACCCTGATCATTTTTTGACTCCTCCCCCACCGGGTGGGAGGCTCCCGCCAATTTCGTGACTTCTAATCCAGATACCGGTTTCTGTATGCATTGATCTGTCCATCAGTGTTGAGGGCAATGCATATCGCGATGATGAGCCGGTTTCCGCAGGTGCCACAGCACATTTGTCGGAACACAAATCCATCAATAATTTCAATAACAAGGTCTTCAGTCATGCAAGTATTCTTCCGCGCGCGGGGGCGCGTCCATGCGGCTTCGCTTTTGGCGACAGCCATTGCTGTATCGGTCCACGGCACCGCACTCGCCAGCACCAACTCCGAACTCTCCATGGTCAACATTCCCGGCTCTCTTCAGACCGCGATCGGCTGCGAGGGAGACTGGCAACCCGAGTGCGCGGTATCCCAGCTGACGTATGACGAACAGGACGATATCTGGCAGGGCAGCTTCCCGCTGCCGGCAGGCAATTACGAATACAAAGTGGCCATCAACGGCAGCTGGGACGAAAACTATGGCGGTGGTGCCGACCCCGGCGGCCCCAACATCGGCCTCAGCCTAGCCGCAACTGGCCCGATCAAATTCATTTATGACCATGAGACCAAATGGATTGCCGACAATGTAAGACACACCGTCGTCACTGCCGCCGGCGACTTCCAGAGTGAACTGGGCTGCCCCGGAGACTGGCAGCCAGACTGCCTGCGAAGCTGGTTGCAGGATGTGGACGGAGACGGTATCTACACCTTTATCACCAGCGAAATCCCCGCTGGCGACTATCAGATGAAGGCGGCTTTGCACGAAGGCTGGGATGAAAGCTATGGCAGCGACGGCAGCAATATCGCCTTTACCGTGGAAGCGGGTAAAGAGGTGTATTTCGCCTTCGACAGCGCCACGAAAACGGTGGTTGTCAGCACCGACGGCATTCCAAAAGGTGACCTTTCCACAGACAAGGCGCACTGGGTAGATGCCCAAACCATCGTCTGGCCGCTGAACCTGCCCGAGGGCGGCAGTGCCAGGCTTGTGGTCAGCGACTCGGCCACCCTGGAACTTGGGCCGGATGGTGTGTCTGGAGACAGTGAAATCGCCCTGCAGCTCAACCCGCAGGGCATGTCCACCGCTGCTCAAGCCAGGTTCCCGCACCTTGCGGGTCACACGGTATTTACCCTTCCTGCCACTGCCGACATTGCCGCCCTGGTCAGAGGGCAGCTTGCACTAGCGATCTACGATGCCGAGGGCAATATCGTCGATGCAAGCGGCGTGCAAACCGCCGGAGTACTCGACGCGGTGTTCGCCTACGACGGCACCCTGGGAGCAAGCGTCAGCGAAAACGCCATCGATTTCGCGCTCTGGGCCCCAACCGCAAAGTCCGTGACAGTTCATCTCTACGACAGTAGCGACCAGTACGAATCGAGCGCCCAGGTTGAAATGACTTCCGAAAACGGTGTTTGGAGCGCATCCACCAGCATCGAATGGAACCGCAAGTTCTATCTGTACGAAGTGGAGGTCTACTCCTATGCCAGCCGCAGGATAGAAACAAACTGGGTGTCAGACCCCTACTCCCTGAGCCTGTCTGCCAACTCCCATAAATCCCAGATCGTCGACCTGAATGACGCCGATCTGAAACCGGAAGGCTGGGACGCTACAACCAAACCCGCCCTGCACGCGACCGAAGATATCAGTCTTTACGAGCTGCACGTGCGCGACTTCAGCGTTCGCGACGATCTCGTCAGCGAAGCGGCGCGTGGTACCTTTGCCGCATTCACGGAAGACGGCCGGGGCATGCTGCACCTTGCCGAGCTGGCGGGCGCCGGTCTGACCCATGTGCACCTGTTGCCCGCCTTCGATTTCGCAACCGTGAATGAAGACCGGACAGCACACCTCACCACTCCGGATCTCAGTGTCTATGCCGCCGACAGTACCGAGCAGCAGGCAGCAGTGAATGCGATCCGCGATGGCGATGGCTTCAACTGGGGCTACGACCCACTCCATTTCACGGTGCCGGAAGGCAGCTATGCCACCGATCCAGACGGTGTCCAGCGCATTGTCGAATTTCGCCAGATGGTGCAGTCTCTGAATGACATCGGTCTGCGCGTGGTAATGGATGTGGTCTACAACCACACCAGCTCTTTTGGCCAACACGACCGCTCTATCCTCGACAAAATCGTTCCCGGTTATTACCACCGCCGCAATAACGAAGGCTTCGTCGAAATGAGCAGCTGCTGCGCCAACACCGCCAGCGAGCACACCATGATGGAAAAGCTCATGCGCGACTCCATCAAGACCTGGGCAACGGCATATAAAGTAGACGGGTTCCGCTTCGACCTGATGGGCCACCACAGCAGGGAAAACATCCTGAGTGTGGCCGCCGACATGCACGCATTGACCATCGAAGACGAGGGTGTGGATGGATCTGCTATTTACCTGTACGGCGAGGGCTGGAACTTTGGCGAAGTCGCTGACGATGCCCGCTTCACACAAGCTCGCCAGGCCAATATGGCGGGCACTGGGGTCGGCACTTTCAACGACCGCCTGCGCGACAGCGTACGCGGCGGCAACCCCTTCGGCGGTTATGAAGAGCAGGGCTTCGGCACCGGCCTGTACAGTGACAGTAACGGCAAGTTCGGCGGCAGCGACGAGCGCGCAACACTGCTTACCCTGGCGGACAAAGTACGCATCTCTCTCACAGGCAACCTCGCCAGCTACACGTTGACGGATTCCAGTGGGGCCTCGCTCACCGGTGCAGAGCTGATCTATAACGGACAGCCCACCGGTTACACGGCGGACCCACAGGAATCCATCAACTATGTCGCCGCGCACGATAATGAAACCCTGTTCGACGGGATTCAGATCAAGGCCAACAGTATTACCAGCCTGGCCGATCGGGTACGCCTGCAAAACTTTAGCAATTCACTGGTAATGCTGGCCCAGGGGGTGCCATTTATCCATGCTGGACAGGAGTTCCTGCGCTCCAAATCCATGGACCGTGACAGCTACAATTCCGGTGACTGGTTCAACGCTCTGGATTTTTCCCTCGCCACCGACAACTGGGCGGCAGGGCTGCCAGTTGCGGACAAGAACGAGGACAAATGGGCGCTGATGGCTCCCCTGCTGGCCAATCCGGAAATCGCACCACAGCAAAGTGATCGTGAATTTGCCCTGGCAGTATTCAAGGAATGGCTGCAGATCCGGGCCAGCAGCGGCCTGTTCCGCCTGCCAACTGCGGAAGCGGTGACGTCTGTGTTGTCCTTTGCCAATACTGGACCGGATCAGATCCCGGGACTGATCGCCATGCACCTGAAGGATCCGGCCGGGGATTTCGATGGGGAAACCTCGCAGATCGTCGCCTTGTTCAATGGGGGTAGCGAAACGGTCGAGTTTACTCTCGAGTCAGCCGCAGCATTGCCCTTCACCCTGCACCCCATACAACAGCAGTCTGTGGATGAAGCCCTGGCAGCGGCGGGTGTCGACGCAGGCGTGTTCACTGTTCCCGCCCGCACCACTGCGGTGTTTGTGCTCGCTCGCGCGGACGACAGCTCAATCGTAGTAGACGCACCGGAAGAAGAGGAAACCCCGCAAGAAAATAACGGGCGCCGCCGGGGTGGCTCCATGGGCTTTGCCCTGCTGGCACTTTTTGCTCTTGCGCTGATGCGCCGTCGCCTGCGGTGAATAGAAGACAGAGGTTTTAACCCGCAAGGCCCCGGCATTCAGCCGGGGCCCATTTTTACCCCCTCGTATCAGTTCGCCCTGCCAACCACAAAGTGACTAACAAGTCTGTAGCCAGATCTGAGTGTATGCTGTACTGTGGAAATATCTAGTGAGAGGGGATTGTATGGTCACTGATGTTGTCAATGCCGAAGTATCACCCACCGGGCAGTTCGATATCCTGTCCAAATACGAAATTCACAAACTCACCGACGATAGTCGCGGACCGCAATACCAGCTTTTCCGCAACTGCTCTCTCGCCGTACTCAACTGCGGCAATTACATGGATGATGGCAAAGAACTGCTGGAAAAATATGCCGATTTCGATATCTCTGTTATTCCCACCGAGCGCAGCGTAAAGCTAAAAGTAACCAACGCGCCCGCCAGCGCATTCGTAGACGGCAAGATAATCCGCGGTATCGCCGAGCACCTTTTTGCAGTGCTGCGGGACATCATCTACGTCAACAGCGAAATCACCGGCGACCCGCGCTACGACCTGGTATCGGCGCAGGGCGTCACCGACGCGGTATTTCATATCCTGCGCAACGCGGGCACCTTTGACCGGGACCGCTCTCCCCGTCTCGTCGTCTGCTGGGGTGGCCACTCCATTTCCCGCGAGGAATACGATTACACCAAGCGCGTAGGTTATCAGCTGGCCCTGCGGCATCTGGATATCTGTACCGGTTGCGGCCCTGGCGCCATGAAAGGACCGATGAAAGGCGCCACCATTGGCCACGCCAAACAGCGCGATCAACACGGGCAGTACCTGGGCATTTCCGAACCGGGAATCATCGCCGCCGAAGCGCCCAACCCGATCGTCAATGAACTGGTCATCATGCCGGATATCGAGAAGCGCCTGGAGGCATTCGTGCGTACCGGCCACGGTATTGTGGTCTTCCCCGGAGGCGCCGGTACCGCCGAAGAAATTCTCTACCTGCTGGGTATTCTCCTGCACGAAGACAACCGGGCGCAGCCCTTCCCGGTAATTTTTACCGGCCCTACCAGCGCGGCAGACTATTTCATCCGCATCGATCAGTTTATCGCCAGCACCCTGGGCGAAGACGCCAGGTCCCGCTACCAGATTATTATTGACGACCCAGAGGAAGTCGCCCGCCAAATGGCCACCGGCATCGAAAAGGTTCGCCAATATCGCAAGGAAACCGGCGATGCCTATTACTACAACTGGCAGCTGAAAATCTCTACGGAATTCCAGCGACCATTTGTCCCTACCCATGAAAATATGCGCAGTCTCGAGCTGCACAAGAGACAGGAACCCCATCTGCTCGCGGCCAATCTGCGTCGCGCATTTTCCGGGATCGTTTCCGGCAACGTGAAGGACCAGGGAATTCGCAACGTAGAAAAAAATGGCCCCTATGAACTGCGTGGCGATCCGGCACTGATGCGTAGTATGGATACCCTACTGGAGTCATTTGTGAAACAGCAGCGTATGAAGCTGCCCGGTAAGGAGTACATTCCCTGCTACCGGATCAGCGCAGACTGACCTCCCCAATCCGGCCCCCGCTCGATCTTCAGCGGGGCCACATCGTCGGTCTGCAATCCTGTCGTGAATCGCGTTGTATTAGTTGCGTATTGTTAGCCTCCTTGTTACCCATACCGACCATCCGGTCTGATAGTGGTTTCCGTGCCGCTTTGGTATCCTTGCGCTCTTATCAAAACAGCCCGCAACGGGACACGATGGCCGCCCGCTGCGGCCTGCACAAAACAATTAAGCCACTGATTTATAAAGATTTCCTCGCTCATGCCCGCAACCGCCAGTAAAACCCAGCAAGCCGAACACACACCGATGATGCAGCAATATCTGCGCATCAAGGCCGAACACCCGCATGAGCTGGTGTTCTACCGTATGGGCGACTTCTACGAGCTGTTCTACGACGACGCCAAGCGGGCGGCGGAACTGCTGGACGTGACCCTCACTGCGCGGGGCAAGTCCGGGGGACAGCCGATTCCCATGGCGGGAATCCCCTACCATGCAGCGGAAGGTTATCTCGCGCGGCTCATCAGGGCCGGGGTTTCCGTGGCTATTGTGGAGCAAATTGGCGATCCGGCCACCAGCAAGGGGCCGGTGGAGCGCAAAGTTGTGCGCATCGTCACCCCCGGCACGGTTACCGACGAAGCACTGCTGAACGAACGCCGGGACAACCTGCTCGCAGCCGCCGTCATGGTGAGCGGCAAGTTTGGTGTGGCGCTTCTCGACGTGGGGACCGGGCACTTCGCGATACAGGAAGTGGATACTCTGGAAGCACTGGCGGAGCAGGTCCAGCGTTACAGTCCCACCGAACTGCTCGTATCCGAAGACTTGATCCTGCCGACAGACATCGAGCGCCGCGCCGGCCTGCGCCGCCGCGCGCCCTGGGAATTCGACCTGGAAAACGCCCTGCGCCTGCTGAACCGCCAGTTTGGCACTATGGACCTGGAAGCGTTCGGCTGCAGTCATATGCATGCGGCGCTGTCCGCCGCCGGCTGCCTGCTGCAATATGCCCGTGACACCCAGCGCACCGAGCTGCCCCATATCCGTACCCTGCGCACCGAGCGCAGTGAAGACACGGTGGCCCTGGACCCGGCCAGCCGCCGCAACCTGGAAATCGATACCAACCTCAACGGCGGCGACGACAACACACTTCTGTCAGTATTCGACGCCTGCAAGACCGCCATGGGCAGCCGTCTGCTGCGTCGCTGGCTGAACAACCCCCTGCGCAACCTGTCGGTTCTGGAACAACGCCAGCAAGCCATTACCGCACTGATTACCGATTACCGATTCGAGCCCCTGCGCGAAGTCCTCAAACCCATCGGCGATATGGAGCGTATTCTCGGCCGCCTGGCCCTGCGCTCCGCGCGCCCGCGGGACCTGTCCCGACTGGGAATGTCCCTGGCGCAGTTCCCGGAATTGCAGCGTCAACTGAGCGAAGCCGATGCCGCCCTGCTTGGGCAGCTCAGCCGTGAAATGGGGCAATGGCCTGAAACCGTAGAGCTGCTAGAGCGTGCGCTGGTGGAGAACCCACCGGTGGTCATCCGCGAGGGCGGCGTGATTGCCGACGGTTTCGACGAGGAGCTGGACGAACTGCGCGGTATCAGCGAAAACGCGGGCGACTATCTGGTGCAGCTGGAAGTACGGGAGAAAGAGCGCACCGGCATCCCCACTCTCAAGGTGGGTTACAACCGCGTGCACGGCTACTTTATCGAAATCAGTCGCGGCCAGAGTGACAAGGCACCGGCGGACTATATCCGCCGTCAGACCCTGAAAAACGCCGAACGCTTTATCACCCCGGAGCTTAAGGAGTTTGAAGACAAGGCCCTGTCGGCCAAGAGCCGCGCGCTGGCCCGGGAGAAGTTCCTATACGAGGAACTGATCACCACCCTGAACGAATCGCTGGCAGAACTCCAAACCGCCGCAGCCGCGGTATCCCAGCTCGATGTGCTGGCCAATATGGCAGAGCGTGCCGACCAGCTGCGCCTGACCCGCCCGGAACTGTCCGAGCAACCTGGTATCCATGTCGAGGGCGGCCGCCACCCGGTGGTGGAACAGGTGCTGGATGACCCCTTCGTCGCCAACGATATTGACCTGCATGACACCCGGCGAATGCTGGTGATCACCGGCCCGAACATGGGCGGTAAATCGACCTATATGCGCCAGACCGCACTGATCGCCCTGCTCGCCCACTGCGGCAGCTTCGTACCGGCAGACAGTGCCCGCATCGGCCTGCTGGACCGCATTTTCACCCGCATCGGCAGCGCCGACGATCTGGCTGGCGGTCGCTCCACCTTCATGGTGGAGATGACAGAGACCGCCAACATTCTGCGCAATGCCAGCGAGCACAGCCTGATTCTGATGGACGAGATTGGTCGCGGCACCAGTACCTACGACGGTCTGTCGCTGGCCTGGGCCTGCGCCCACTTCCTGGCCGAACGGGTACGCGCGTTTACCCTGTTTGCCACCCACTATTTTGAGCTGACCGAACTGCCCGCGCAGTGCCCGGAGGCAACCAATATTCACCTGAATGCCACCGAACACGGGGACTCCATCGTATTCCTGCACCGTATTCAGGAAGGCCCCGCGTCCAAAAGCTACGGTCTGCAGGTGGCCAAACTTGCCGGCATTCCCCAGGAAGTGCTGGATGAAGCCAAGGCCCGCCTTGCCTCGCTCGAAGCCGGCCACACGACCCGTGACTCCGGCCCGGGAGCGCGGAGCTCCAGCTCCGCATTCGCGCCACAGGCGCGCCCCACACCCACACCTGTAGCCGCTGCCCCGGCCCAGGTAGATCTGTTCGGAAGTACTCCTCACCCCGCCGTCGAGGCCCTGGAATCCCTCGATCCGGACAACCTGACCCCGCGCCAGGCCCTGGAGCAGCTCTATGCGCTGCGCAAATTGTTATAAGCACCCAACCAATTTGACTCAAAAGCCACTACAATTCGCGCCAGTAATTGCTAAAATCCGCAGCTTTCAGAATTAAGGTACGGCGCCGCCAAGCGGCGTCGGCCAGACAGCGGTAACGCACAGCACTATCGAGGGACAAGCATGACATTCGTAATTGGGGAAAACTGCATCAAGTGCAAATACACGGACTGTGTGGAAGTTTGCCCGGTAGACTGCTTCTACGAAGGCCCCAACTTCCTGGTAATCCACCCGGATGAATGTATCGACTGCGCCCTGTGCGAACCGGAATGCCCGGCAAACGCCATCTTCTCCGAAGACGAAGTGCCGGAAGACCAGCAGGAATTTATCGAGCTTAACGCTGAACTGGCCGAGGTATGGCCGAACATTACCGAGAAAAAAGACTCCCTGCCGGATGCCGAGGAGTGGGACGGTGTGAAAGGCAAACTGGAACATCTGGAGCGCTGATACCGGCGCGCCGGGCACAAAAAAGCCGTCTGTTCAGACGGCTTTTTTGTGCCCGGTCGAGACGGCCGGATTTCTTCCGATCACTATCCCCCGAACACTATCCCTATCCCTATCCCTATCCCTATCCCTAAACTTCGCGCAAGGCAACAAGCTTTCCAGTCAGGTGCACCCGCTTGCCCTCCCCGCTATACACCTGGAATACGGTGCCATCAGTATCTGTTGAGGATTCAAACGAAACCCGGGCGGGTAAAAAAATCGGCTTGATAAATGCCACTTCGACTTCGAACTGAGTCGGCAGTTTTCCGGCAAATACCCCCTCTTCCAGCGCCGCCAGGCAGCGCGCCTTGCTCCACATACCATGGGCGATGGCGCGGGGGAAACCAAACAGTTTTGCCGTAGGCGCACATAAGTGGATGGGGTTTCTATCTCCGGAAATCCGCGCATAGCGCCTACCCGTATCTGCCGCCACCTGCCAGTCCTGGGAAACCGTGTCAGCCACATCCGACTTCCCTCCACCACGCTGAGTCGCCGCTGGTGTCCGCAACGTTTGTGTGTCCTGGTGTTTCACCCGGCTCATCAGAGTACTGGTAGACTCCCACACCAATTCACCAGCAACCCGGATACTGGTTACCAGCTCAAACTCATACCCACGCTTCACCGCCACCGGTGCACACAGATCACAGCGGATATCCAGTCGCTCACTCTCCTGCAGACCGCGATATTGCCGGATACGGTTGCGCAGATGCACCACACCCAGAACCGGAAAAGGAAACGCCTCGGAAACCAGCAATCTCAGTTGCAGCGGCATCGCAAGGACAAAAGGATAAGTCGCCGGCAACTGCGAGCCATCAGCAAACCCGCAGACCTCCCGATACGCCCGTAGGGAGATCGGATCTACAGCCTGATTGTTCAGACTGACACTGGCGAGAATCCGCCCGCCCTCACCCGCCAGTCTGCCCTGCTTACGGGCAGTCAGCGCGCGAAGATAGAGCGGCAATATGGCCGGACGAGACTTGAGTTTTATCTGTAACGGCATGACTCTGTTGGCTTCGCCAGACACGGTGACAATTCTGTACATCTCGAAATTAGGCTCCGCATGATAATTCGAAATGGGATGTTGCAGGTAGCCCTGCTGCCGCTCCATTTTGCACAAAATGGATGCCCGAAAAATGACAAAACCCGGCAGCTGCCGGGTTTTGTACAAGGTGGGATAGCTCCGCCGCCAGATCAACCCTGGGGCAGTTCGGTAATTCCCATATTGAACAGGGTAAAGCCAAAGATATCCGCGTACTGCTCAATGCTCTTGGATACCGGCGTACCCGCGCCGTGGCCCGCATTGGTCTCGATACGAATCAGGGTAGGTGCCGCCCCCGCCTGCTTGGACTGGAGCTCTGCGGCAAACTTGAAGGAGTGCGCAGGTACCACGCGATCGTCATGATCCGCAGTGGTTACCAGTGTGGCCGGGTAGCTGACACCAGCAGTCACGTTGTGCACCGGAGAATATCCCTTGAGGTACTCGAACATTTCCTGGCTCTGCTCAGCGGTACCGTAGTCATAGGCCCAACCGGCACCCGCGGTGAAAGTGTGGTAGCGCAACATATCCATTACACCTACCGCCGGCAGCGCGACCTTCACCAGCTCCGGGCGTTGGGTCATCACCGCGCCCACCAGCAGGCCGCCGTTGGAACCGCCGCGGATCGCCAGGTAATCACTGGAGGTGTAGCCCTGGTCGATCAGGTATTCACCCGCCGCGATAAAGTCATCAAACACATTCTGCTTCTGCAGCTTGGTGCCCGCATCGTGCCAGCGCCGACCGTACTCACCACCACCGCGCAGATTGGGCACGGCATAGACACCACCCAGCTCCAGCCACACCGCATTGGCGATGCTGAAGGACGGTGTCAGGCTGATATTGAAGCCGCCGTAGCCATACAGGATGGTCGGATTCTTGCCGTCGAGTTTCAGGCCTTTTTTATAGGTGATCAGCATTGATACCTTGGTACCGTCTTTGGAGCGGTAGAACACCTGCTTCGACTCATAGCCCGCCGGGTCAAACTTGGCCCCGGACTCCCGGTAAACACCGGACTCCCCTTTCTCCACATCGAAGGCAAAGATGGTGGAGGGCGTCTTGTAGTTGGTGAAGGAATAGTAGAGGGTCTTATCTTCCAGTTTGCCGTTCAGCGAGGAGGCACTGCCCGGACCCGGCAGAGCAATCTCACGTACGCGTTTGCCGCTGTAGTCGTACTGATACACTTTGGACAGTGCATCGACCATGTATTCGGCAAAAATGTAGCCACCACCGGTCGAGGCGGTGAGGACGTTTTCCGTTTCCGGGATAAGGTCTTGCCAGTTTTCCGGCGCGGGACTCGCGGCGTCAACGGTGACGATCTTTTTGTTCGGCGCATCGCGATTGGTCACCAGAATCAGCTTGCTGCCCTGGTTATCGATCACGTCAGTATCCGAATCAAAGTCGGTGACAACCGGCACCAGCGGCGCATCTGCCTTGACGAGATCACGAATAAAGAGGTCGTTGCCAGAGGTGGATGTCGCCCCGTAAATCACCAGGTAGCGGTCATCCTCGGTGACATAACCGGTAACGTAGCGGCGCTTCTGTTCTTCGCTACCACCGAACACCAGAGTGTCTTCAGACTGCGCCTGTCCCAGCTTGTGGTAATACAGCTTGTGCTGGTCTGTCTTCGCTGACAGCTCACTACCTTCCGGTTTATCGTAGCTGGAATAGTAAAACCCTTCGTTGCCCTTCCAGGCAATGCCGGAAAACTTCACGTCCACCAGAGGGGTCTCAAGCACTTTTCTGGTTTCCGCGTCGATCACATAGACCTTGCGCCAGTCACTGCCCCCTTCGGAAACTGCGTAGGCGGCAATGGAGCCATCTTTGGAAAACTTCAACGTGGCCAGTGAGGTGGTGCCGTCTTCACTGAAGGTGTTTGGGTCCAGGAAAACTTCCGCTTCGCCGTCCCCTTTCTTGCGCCACACCACGTACTGGTTCTGCAAACCATCATTACGATAAAAGTAGGTGTAATCACCTTCCTGGAACGGCGAGCCAACTTTCTCGTAATTCCACAGAGCTTCCAGACGCTGCTTGAGGGTATCGCGGTAGGAAATCTGATCCAGGTAACCGAAGGTCACCTGGTTTTGCGCCTTTACCCAAGCCTCGGTTTCCGCACTGCGGTCATCTTCCAACCAGCGGTATGGATCCGCCACATCAGCGCCGAAATAGGTGTCTACAACGTCGTCTTTACGGGTTTCGGGATAGCTCCATCCAGCAACCTGCTGAATCGCAGTCTGTGTATGTTCAGCCTGGTTACCATTCATGGAATTGTTGGACTCCGGGGACTCGCCAGAGCAGGCGGCCAGTACGCCAGCCACCGCTAGTACGGAAAGCTTTTTCATTGTCGTAGGTGTTCCTTCGGCTTGAATAGATCGGATAGGAAACCCAATTCAGCCTTTCAGATCAAGCTATTGCGCCTCTGCGAAAACACACCGGACAATCACTCACAAAAAACCGTCCAAACCAGACTTTCATCCACACAATTGCGACTCCCCAGCATTTGCGGCTAGCTGAAATTTACCGAACTAAACCAGCAAACACCAACACACCGCGGCAATCACCAGTGAGGCCAGCACACTCAGTACAGCCCCCTCACGCACCATCTCCTGAATCCGAACCTTACCGGTACCGTAGGCAATGGCATTGGGCGCAGTGGCGACAGGAAGCATGAAGGCACAGCTTGCACACATGGCCGCGGGGATCATCAGCACCATGGGATCATAGCCCGCACTGGTAGCAACCACGGCAAGAATCGGCATCAACAACGTAGCGGTGGCGGTATTGCTGGTGATCTCGGTCAGGAAAGTGACCGATAAACACAGAATGATCAGCATCAACCAAAGAGGCATAGCGGTAAGGAAGGTGAGCCCCTGCCCCATCAGATCACTCAAGCCGGAGGCGACAAATCCCTTGGCGATGGCAATTCCACCAGCAAACAGCAGCAACATACCCCAGGGAATGCTCTCGGCCGTGGCCCAGTCAAGTAACCGACCTCCCTTGCCGTTGGGCACCAGGAACATCAACACCACCGCCCCCAGTGCCACGGTGCTGTCACCAGCCCCCGGTACATTCAGCAGATCACTCCAGCCTCCGAAAGGCTCGTTGCGGGTCACCCAGAAAAATATTGCCAGCGCGAACACGGCGAGGGTGCGTTTCTCCTCCGGCCGCCATGCACCCACCGCAGGAGGTTCGAGTTGTTTCTGCAGGTGCACGTTGCGGGTCAACCACAGAGCCATCAGTGGCAGAGTGATCAGCACCACCGGCAAACCAACTTTCATCCAGCGGACGAAACTGAACTCACGCCCGGTGACTTCTTCATAAATGCCCATAAAAATCACGTTGGGCGGCGTCCCGAGCGGGCTGCCAACCCCACCGAGGCTGGCGGCATAAGCGATCCCGAGCACCAGGGCAATACTCAGGCGATGATTGTCCACCCGCGACAGGATGGCGAGTGCAATGGGCAACATCATCAAGGTGGTTGCGGTGTTGGATATCCACATGCTTAGCAGGCCCGCAGCCAGCATAAAACCCAGTACCAGCCGTCGCCCGCTCGATACTCCCACCAGTTTGAGCATGTACAGGGCCAGGCGTTCGTGGGCACCACTTTTTTCCAGTGCCTTGGAGAGGATAAAGGCCCCCATCAGCAACAGGATTACATGACTGCCCAGGGAGGAAGCCACCAGTTTGTGGTCGCCGACCCCAAACAGCGGCAGAAGAACAAAAGGAACAATCGAAGTCGCCGGTATCGGCAGCGCTTCGCTGATCCACCAGATGACAGTCAGCAGCGTAATAGCCGCAGTCACGGCCGGCAGATAGGGCATGCCCGTGGCCGCCAGCAAAAAATAAAAGGCAATCGCCAATAGCGGCCCGAGGACTACAAATAAATACTTTGACATGGTTGTTATTATTCCGGTTCTGCTGACAACCCACAGACGTAACATCGACGCTCAGGCGGGGAGAAAAGTAATTGCCCGGAGGATCCACGAACGAGCATCCCGGCAACGCCACCCATAAACGGAGACAGCGGATCGCGCGGCAACCATGGTGGCAGAATCTGACCGAAGGTCAATAATGAGCCAATTTCGCGTACACTGGGCCTCTTCACTCACCCCAGCAACTCGGAACCTAGCTGTTGAAAACATTTCTGGCCATAGTTCTGCTCGCTATCCTCGTGTGGGTACTTCCCTTGCTCTGGCAGCGCTGGCGTCGACGCTATTTACGTTCACGAAAATTGACGGCACAACAGCAGGCAATCCTGAGTGAGAGACTCGCGCTATTCCCCTACTTGCCCGCAAAACGGCAACAGGAGCTGCAAGAGAACATCAGTCTGTTTCTGCGCGATAAGGAATTTGTCGGCTGCAATGGCCTGGGTATCACCGAAGAAATCCGAGTAGTGATCGCTGCGCACGCCTGCCTGTTACTGCTACAGCGGGAAAACAACTGCTACCCGAATCTGCACACGGTACTGGTATACCCGGATGCCTATTTGGCGGAAGAAACTCACTATCAAGGCCAGGTGCAATCCACTCATCTCAGCGCCCGCGCCGGCGAATCGCACTATCGGGGGCCGGTGGTTATTTCCTGGGAAGACCTGCAGCGGGGACTCGCACAGCCGCAACTGGGCCACAATGTGGCCATTCACGAATTCGCGCACAAGCTGGATGAAGAAGACGGCTATGTGGACGGGCGCCCACCGTTTGAGACGAGCAGTGAGGGAAAAACCTGGGCACCGGTGATGCGCGAAGCATTTGCCAAATTGCGGCAGAGGCTTCACGCCGAGTACAGCGACACCGCCAAACCCGACGCAGTCCCATCCGATGCTGACCAATCCGATACCGACCAATCAATGGGGCAAGACAAGTCGCAACTCTGGGTGCTGGACAGTTACGGGGCGCAGTCCCCGGCAGAGTTTTTCGCCGTCGCCACTGAGGCTTTTTTTATTGTCCCAGGGAGGATGGAAGCCGCTCACCCGGAACTGTATCGGGAGATGCAAAACTATTTCCGAACAGATCCTGCCGCATTGCTGCGTGGAAGTCGTCCGGGCGGTTGATATCGCAGTTGATTGCCGGGTCTGATAATTCCACATCCTGCACGGCATCGGCATAGATCCGCAGAACCTTTTCCACGCCAGTGCTGCGCAGGCGCGAGAGTGCGGAAAGGAAGCGCCGGCCGATAGCAATGGGGTAACCCCGGGTGCCCGCGCATACCGGCACGCAGATGCGATCCTCTTCCGACGACTGCAGTACCTTCACCAGGGATTCCGGCTCGACAAAGGGCATATCCCCGAGGCAAACCAGTACCGCTTTGGGGTTGGCCCCCTGTCGCTGCAATTGCTCTACGGAAGAGGCGAGGCTGGTGCCTATCCCCACCGGCCACACCGGTGCGTGCAGAACCTGAACCGGCATCCTGGCCAGTTCACTGGAAATCACCGGGTCGCGCGCTCGGAGCACGACCTGAACCTGGGTATCCTGGAGAGTGGAAGCGGCTGCCATTGCGGCCTGCACGGTGCGCAACAACATGGGCTCACCGTGAATACTGGCAAGGCGTTTGTCGCTGCCAAATCGATGGGAGTAACCGGCGGCCAAAACCACGATTGAATATTCCATTACGTTTTCTCCCATCTGTTTTAATTAGTTCTAATTCTTATAGACAGTCAATAATCCTTCTTCCACTGCAGTTCCACACTTCCGGCACTGCTTTCATTGCTATCCGACGATTTAATATCCAGACGTAGATTTTTGCGCAATTCGATCTGCATTTCCGCCTGCCATGGATTCAGGGGGTCGGTACTGCGTTGCAATTCGAGATAGATACGACTGGTGATGTATTTCCCCAGGCTAAGGGAGTATTGATCACCGTCATCGGTTGCTTCGGATTCGAAATCCAGGGTATCCAGCCCCACCAGGTCACGGGTGCTGGCCAGGGGATCGAAACCAGTGCTGCCGGTCTGCAGGGTCCTCACCACGCTGACCAGGCGCACCGCCTGCAACGGCGAGATATCTGTGAGGGATTTCCCGAACAGCAGCTGGGCAAAAATCTCATCCTGGGCGGCGGCGGGGCTGGAGCTGAACTCGATTTTCGGATTGTCCGTAGTGCCGGAGATTTCCGCAGTGATTTCACCTTCGGTATAGGTGTGTACGCCCTTTATATAGATCGCCGCCACGTTATTCTGGAACTGTACCTGCCCTTCCTGTAACTCGAACTTTTTCCCCAGCAGGTCAAATTTACCCCGCACGATGGTCACCGTCCCGGAAGCGCTGGGATTCGCTGCAGTGCCACTAATTCCGATTTCCCCCTTCAGCTCGGAATCCAGCCCCAGGCCTCTCACATAGGACTGTTGATCCAGCACCACCTGCAGATTGAGACGGACATTTTCCAGTATTGAGGGCCCACGAGCCTGCTCACCCCCGTCAACCTCCACTTCGATGACGTCAATTTCCGGCACACTGCTGCCGATAAAATGTTCCACCTGGACAGCCAGCGGCCGCAGGTTTAGCGTTCCTGCAAACAGCGCATCCTCGGTGTTCCCGGTCAGGTGCAAATCGCCACTAAAGGCCCCTTTGGCGCCTGGCATATTCAGCAAATGCGCCTTGCGCGCCGACAGGGTGAAATCCAGCGCGGGAGGCTGAGAAGGTTGCGACGGGTTGAAGGTGACCGCCCCTGTCAGGTCTACGCGCCCGCGCTCACTGTCTCTGGCGCTCGCCTCCTCGATTCGCCAGATATCCGGGGTCAGATCGGCAACGAAAACAACATTGCGCAAACGGGTATTGCTCGGTCGATGTTCGTAATAACCGTCCCGCAGGTTGACCTTCCCGCGGGCATTGGGTGCCGCACTCGTGCCCTTTGCCACCAGGTTGAAATCCAGTTCACCGCGCATGGTGTGAATTTCCGGGTCAAAGAAAGCACTGAGGGCCGCGAGGTCGGCTTTACCCGTGGCTTGCAGATCCACCGGCAGCGGTGGTGATTCCCCCTCCGGTTTTTCCCGGAACAGCTGTTCCAGTATCGGCGCGATGGCCAGACGGGCCTCGGCGTCGGCAGCCTTGCGACTGCCGTGGCTCGCATCCAGCGACATCAACAGATCACCGGCTCTGGTTTGCCATTCAAGCAGTAATGTCAGGGGCGACTGCACCAGTGCGTCGTCACGCAGTGTCGGCGCGCGTCCGCTCACTTTCAGCTCGCCAGCCAGTTCGGGCTCTCGCGGCGCACCGCGGGCAGTGGCCCAGAGTGACAGTTCACCGCTGTCACTGATATCCGCACTGAGCCACTCTTCAAAATCCGCCAGAACCGCGCTGGCCCGTAATTCGAGATCCAGCGCCTGTTCGCTCAGACTGCCATCGGCGATCAGCTGATTGCGCGCCGCCCACAACAATCTCACCCCGGACAACTCTATCTGCGCCTTGCGGTAACTCACATCACCCTGCACCTGCCAGGGCTCCCCAAGGTACTCTCCCAACCCGAGCACATTGGCACTTGCCTGTGGCGCCTGGAATGGGCCGGAAAACTGCGCGTCGATACTGACTTCGCCAAGTAGAGAGGGAGGCAGTGACACACCGGCAAGTTTGGCCATTGCCACGGGAATATTGCGCGCCGCCAGGGTGCCATTAGCCTGCCGGGCCCTGGGTTCCACCACCCCATTCAGCTCCAGCCACGCATTGCCACGCCGGCGCGCGGCTTCGGCATCTTGCGCTAGGGCATCAGTGCCGACAATACGCGGGGCAGATTGCTGCAGCGGGTAGTCTTCTGCCGGTTCCACCAGTTCGTCCGGCACCAGCGAATGCTCCGGCACGGCCTCGGCAGTATCCGCAGCACCTCCAGTGAAAAGATCCAGCCGCAAGCCGTCAAAGGTCAGCGTTTCCAGATTGCCCGCCGCGCCGCCGCGCAGTCGGTAGCGGTATTCGCGGTAGCGGCCATCGGACGACAGGCGCGCGGACATCTTCGGGTTGTCCCAGGGACCGGTCACCGAAACCACCGCATCCATATCAACCCGGGTACCAGGGTCTAGCGGAATTCCGAACTGTTCTGCCGGCTGTAGACCCCGCGCTGCCAGATCCAGCTGAAATTGCAGCGCCTTGCCCTGAATGTCGATCTCACCGCTACCGCCAACCCTTACCCCCTCGCCTTCCAGCAGCAGATCCCTGATCGCCATCCGTTTCAGGTCTCCAGCAGCACGCCCCTGCAGCCGCGCTTGCTGCTCCTGGTATTGCAGCGCACTTGCCAGCTCCAGTGCCAATTGCGGATTATCCCAGGGGCCAATGGCAGTCACTTTCAGTCGCTCTATCGTGCCGTCCAGCTCCGGCGGGATTACCACATCACGGGTCTGTTCCAGACCGGCGACAAGCCTGCGAATTTCCTTCACGGTCAACTTCTCGATCAGGCCCGAGAGGTCGATAGATTTCTCACCGATATCCACCTTGCCACGCACCCCCAACTGCGCCTTGGCCAGGGTCAGCCGCCCAGTGCGAATACGGATTTCATCGTCTACCGTTTCCACTTCGCCAACGAGATGGAGAGGCTGTTTTTGATAGGTGGATTTCAATTCGATATTGCCATCGGCACTGGGCAGCTTAAGCGGCCCCTTTATGTCCAGATCTGCCGACAACCAGCCCCCTTGCAAGTAATCCTGCCATGGCTGGGAAATCGCCAGCGGCAGCCGATTGAGCTGAACCTGTAACGCCAGTGACTCGCCATCAATGGTGCCGTGCACCTGGTGGCTGGTTTCATCCACCAGCAATTCAAGATCATCTGTCGCTACTGACCAGGGTGACAGTGCAATGTCCCCGCGACCTCGCAAGCCGAAGCGGTGGCGAACCAGCGGCAGGGAAAATCGTTCAATAACAACCTGTATACGATTGTCCCCGGCAATCTTCAGCAATATCTTGCCACCGGCATCAAGCGCTTCGCCGGCAGGCAATTGCAAGGCGCGGGTGAGAAAGCCACCTGGCTGCTCACTCGCCGCCAGAGTCAGTATGTAATTTTCTGCATCCTGCATACTGCCATTGAGCTGGAGGTGCATCTGCTTGCCAGCAATTTCCGCTATATCCAGATGCAATGCGGACTCCTTTCCCGGCCAGTGGTAACTACCGTGGCCGTTGACCGTCAACGCGGGAAAGTCCTGTAACTTGTGATCTATCAGGGTCAGTTTTTCGACCGATAGCTTTTCCAGCCAGATTGCCGGAAGCTTCAGTGCCATCCCCGTGTCTGCGCTCTCCTCTATCTCCTCAGCATTCACATGCGCCTGCAGATACTCCCCGAGCGCCGTATTGTCGAACAACAATGACTGCGCACTAAGCTCCGGCATATGAATCTGGTTGTGCCAGAGTTTTTGCAGATCCAGTTGCAGGGTCAGCTTGCGCGCATCCAACAACGGCTTGTCCTGGTATTGCACCTGCAGCCATTCGAAATACCAGTGCCCCAGCTCGGCACTGCGCAGGCCTTCGGCGTTGATGGAGATGTCCGGTAAAAAATATCGGGCGGCGGCAAGCCCAGCGCGGGTCACCGCTTCGCGCCCGCTATCGGAGCCAATCAGAAAAATCGCCATCAGCAGTGGCATTAACAGGGTGCAAACCAAGACGGTGAAGCGCGGTACTTGCAGCCGGCGACGCCGAAAGGCGTCAGCGCGCCGCGACGGCTCATCATCGGGAGTTGGCGGGTTGGGCGTATCGTGGATGTCGCGCATATCAGAATGCCTGCCCCAGGCTGACATAGATCTGGTAGCTGCTGTCATCCACATCGTCGCGACGATCCAGCGGGAAAGCGATATCGAAACGCAGCGGCGCAAAGGAGGTCATGTAACGCACGCCGAAACCCGCACCCCAGTACAGGTCGTCAAACTGGGGCCGGGGATTCTCGTAGGCGTTGCCGCCATCCACAAACAGAACACCACCCCAGGTCTCGGTAAAGCGAAAACGACCCTCCAGGGAAATTTCACTCAGGCCGCGCCCACCGATGGGATCGGACAAGGTCGGAGGTTCCCCTGCCACGTCAGAGGGGATCAAACGCCGCGGACCCAGGGCCTGATAACTGTAACCGCGCACCGAACCACCACCGCCGGCGTAAAAGCGCTCATCGGCGGGAATATCCAGATTAGCGATACCACTGATCACGCCGGCCTTTATCCGCAGCGCCAGTGTGGGGTCGAATCGGATATCTTCCCCGGTGAGATAACCGGTCATCACCAGGGTATTTTTGACGAAACTGGGGCTATTACCCTTTAGGTCCAGGTACGGTCTGACTTCCAGCGCTACGGTAGCGCCGCGATGGGCGTCCAGCAGATTATCCGTGGTATCGATTTTCATCCCCAGGGGAAAGGACAGCAGATTGTAGTTCTCGCTCTCCTCACCCTCTTCCTGCACCCGGCTGAATTTCAGTTCACTACCCACACTGAAGGTGCGGTGTTTGGTATGACGCCGGGAGATAGTGCCGCCAATCGTCACCGATTCTGCATCGTAGGCATCCCGCTCTTCGTTGGACGATTCAGCCTTCGCCGAGAAGTCCTGATCATCGCGAAAGAAGCGCGGTACGATCAGCTCCCCCTTGATGGACTGCTTGACCTCATTAACCCGGGTTTCCACTTCAATTTTTTCGCCGCGCCCGAGAATATTGCGATGCTCCCATCCCGCGGAAACACCGGCGCCCTCGTCAGACGTATACCCGACCCCCAGGCGCACAGTCTTGTGCTTGCGCTCGATGACATCGAAGGTGATGTCCACGGTACCCTCGTAAGGCTCGGACACGCTGGCGTTGACACCGGCAATCAGGTTTGTCCGCAGTAGGCGCAGTTTTGCCGCATCCACTTTTTTACTGTTGAAACAATCCCCGGATTTGAGCTGCACGCGCTTGCGCAGATATTCCTCGTTGACGGTGGACAGCCCGGCAACATGGACCTGGCCGACATGGACCTGTGGGCTTTCTTTCACCCGGTACCTCAGCCTGGCCGCCTGCTCACTGTGAATGACCGTAGCCTTGTAGCTCACATCCACATTCAGCAGACAAGCGTTAGCGGCGAGGTATTCCTCGATTTTCTTGACCCCCTGGGTGACCTTCTCCGCTTCGAGTGGATCCCCTACCTGCAGGCCCACCCCGGGAAACCCCGGAGCCAACTGCGGTGGCATACGCACTTCCAGGGATTTGATTCGGTACAGTGGACCTGGCACCACGCGATAGAGAATTTCACCATCCGTCACCGTCTGACGCACGCGGCCATCGTAATAGCCGCGGGAACGCAGCAGTTTTTCCAGGGTCCCGCGCTCATAGCGGGCCACATCAAGGGCGTCTTCATAGGATTTGAGTACGCTGCTGGACTTGCGCTGCTCGTTTAGCGCTTCCCGCAACCACTCCTGCAGCTCACTGTCTTCCGCAACACGGACTTTGAATTTGGGCAGGCTATCGAAGAATGGCAGCGCATTCCCCGCCGGCGGCAACAATAGAAAAACGGCCAGCAGCACCAACGCCACGCGAGAAAAAAATGCCGTGCTGGGAGCGAAACAGGAATTGCGCAAGACTAAAAATCCGTTTGCCAATCATTATTCATCACCCGGCGTCCCGACAGATCACATAGCGCCTGTCCGGCAGCCGGGTCAATACTGCGACGCCGGGGATGGGGGAAAGTTGCCCGATACCGGGCGGCTGTGCAGGGTATTTAACCCTTCTTTACACCGCTGGCCAAAAGTGCTCAGCGGGCTGGTAACGAAGGCGTGTCTCTGCGCTCGATCAACGGATTGCAATTCTTGATGATCACCTGACCTTCGAGCAGGTTGCCCTTGGAGTATTCGCTGAAGATGCACTCGTTAGTTTTCGGGTTGTAGTTTTCAACCCACAGGTTGTCATCTTTCCAGGTCGAACCCAGGTGTCGGTGCCCCTCCGGCACGGAGATACGCATCACGCCGCCAAAGCGTTTAACGAAGACCTGTTCAAAATGAAAATAGTAGGCAAGCCAGCCGGCCAGAAAAATGATCGCGCCAAGAATGGCACCTTTGCCCAGACTGCCAAGGCGGCTCCCCGCAAACAGCGACAGCACGACCAGCGCGATGACAGCGGCCCAATAAAGGTAAGTAATCATATTTATCTTCCGTGAATTATTGGTTTACGGACACTGATTGTCAGCTTTCAACAGGGTAGCGCAGATTGCCTGGCGCGGTATAGCGCCTTGTTCAGCCGGGGAATGTGGTTCAGCCAGAGCAAGGCACCGGAAATTCACAAGCGGCCTTGACCTGGATCAAAACCGGCGCGCGGGGAATAAATACACTGGAGGCCGTTAGATAAGATGAGTAACCAGCACTGGAGACTACCATGGACGCCATGATCGACCTTTTCAGCAGTTTTTCCGGCCTGCTGAGCCTGGGCATTATTGCTTTCGTGTGCCTGATGGGCGCCTACTTTACCCGCATGGCTCTGCACAAAATGAATGAGGAACTGGCACAGAAACCCCGATAAAACGGTTTATAAAGTTCCCGCTCGTCGAGACACTATGCGTTACAGCATGCGTTACAGCATGCGTTACAGCATGCGTTACAGCCCGGCAACCTCTGGTTGCCGGGCCTTCATTGACTGTCACTTGCCGTCATTAAGTAGACGCGCCGTTAGTCCCCGGCCAGTTCCGGCAGCCCCTCAAACAATTTCAGCGCTTCCGGGTTGGCAAGAGCCTCCTGGTTTTTCACCGGTTTGCCGTGTACCACATTGCGCACCGCGAGTTCGACAATTTTGCCACTAATGGTACGGGGGATATCTGCCACCTGGATCACTTTGGCCGGCACATGGCGCGGTGTGGTGTTGGCACGAATGGTGGTGCGGATTTTCTGGGTTAAATCGTCGTCCAGGGTCAGTCCTTCGCGCAATACGACAAACAGCACCACCCGTACATCGTCGCGCCACTCCTGACCGATACAGATGCTATCCAGCACCTCCGCCACCTTTTCCACCTGACGATAGATTTCCGCGGTCCCGATACGTACCCCGCCCGGGTTCAGCACCGCATCGGAGCGGCCATAAATGATCACCCCGCCGTGTTCGGTGATTTCTGCATAGTCGCCATGGGCCCAGACTCCAGGCCAGCTGTCGAAATAGGCTCCACGATACTTGCTACCATCGGCGTCGTTCCAGAAGCCGACGGGCATACAGGGAAACGAGCTGGCACATACCAGTTCACCTTTTTCCTCCTGCACCGACTTGCCCTCTTCGCTCCACACCTCTACCGCCATGCCGAGACCGCGGCACTGTAGCTCTCCCGGGTACACCGGCAGCGTGGGGTTCCCCAGCGCAAAGCAGGAAATAATGTCAGTACCACCGGAAATGGAAGACAGGCAGACATCGGATTTGATATCCCGGTAGACGTAGCGGAATCCTTCGTGGGCCAGAGGCGAGCCGGTGGAAAGCACCGCCCGCAACTCCGCCAGTTGGTGGCTTTCCCGGGGCTTGCAGCCGGCCTTTTCCAGTGCCGCGATATATTTGGCACTGGTACCAAACACACTGATGCTTTCTTCGTCGACCATATCCCACAGACTCTGGGCCGCCGGGTAAAACGGCGAGCCATCGTAGAGCACGAGGGTGGCGCCACAGGCGAGGCCACTGATCAGCCAGTTCCACATCATCCAGCCGCACGTGGTGAAATAGAACAGGGTGTCATCTCGGGAAATATCCGTATGCAGCCGGTGCTCCTTGATATGCTGCAGCAGAGTACCGCCGGCACCGTGGACTATGCACTTGGGCACACCGGTGGTGCCAGAGGAATACATGATATAGAGCGGGTGATTGAATTCACTCTGCACAAAGGTCAGCGGCTGCTGTGGTGCTGCGTCAACGAAGGCATTCAGAACACAGGCGCGATCGAGCCCGACGATATCCGCGGCAGTCTGCTCAGCGCTGCGAGCAACTGGCACCACTACCAGCTTCTGGATAGAGTCGATCTGGTCCACGATCTGGCGCAGACGAGGCAGTGAGTCGATGGTCTTGCCGTTGTAGAAATACCCTTCGCAGGCAAACAGCACCTTTGGCTCAACCTGGCCAAAGCGATCGAGCACACCATTGATACCAAAGTCCGGAGAGCACGATGTCCAGATGGCGCCGAGGCTGGTAGCCGCAAGCATAGCCACGGCAGTATCGATGATATTGGGCATAAACCCCGCAATCCGGTCGCCCTTGCCAACCCCCTCTGCCGCCAGCGCCGCGGCGAGGCGCTCTACCTCGATAAACAGTTTCCCATAGGTCAACTGCCGGCGGCTGCCGTTTTCCAGCCGCTCCACCAAGGCCACCTTGTCGTCCCGATAGCGCAGCAGGTTTTCCGCGAAATTCAGCCGCGCTTCCGGGAACCACTCGGCACCAGGCATCTCATCCCGGCCGAGCACCCGCTCGCCACGCTGACTGGCAATCACCTCACCAAAGTCCCACAGCTGGGTCCAGAACGCCTCGCGCTGATCTACCGACCACTGATACAGCGCCTGGTAATCCGACAGTGACAGCTGATGACGCTCATTCACCAGACGTCGAAACTGATTCATTTGCGTGGCGGCAATGACCGCGGCGGTCGGCTGCCAAAGGGGTTGTACGGGATTACTCATCTTGAAAGACTCTCATTTCCTGCCTACTCATCCTGCCTGGCACCGGAGGACCGTATCGGCACCTGCTCTATTTATTCGTTTCAGGGGCTATCTGCCATGTCCTCTGAATGGTTGACCATTATTCGCGGTCTCGCTACGCAAACAATCATGCCTTGGTCTAACTGTTAAAACTAATTTAAACTATTTAATATTTTATAAATTTTACTTAACAATCTTTCTATGCAGGACTGTCGACGTTGAGTGCCACCATCAAACAACTGCGAGCCTTTGCGGCCGTGGCCCGGACTCGCAGTCTGGCGGAGGCCAGCGCACAGCTGCACGTTTCGCAGCCGGCCATTTCCATCGCCATCCGCAGCCTGGAGGAATCCCTCGGGGGAGACCTGTTCAGCCGCGACGGCCGCCAGCTCGTGCTGACACCGGAGGGCGAACAGTTTGTAGCGCGCGCGCAGCAGTTGCTGCACAACTGGGACAACACCTTGAACGCTGCCCGGCAGCGCTTTCAGCTGCAGCACGGGCAGCTGTCCCTGGCTGCGGTGCCAGCGTTCACCCTCAACCAGCTACCGGACCTGTTGAAACGGTTCCACCAAAAGCACCCCGGCATCAATATCGTGCTTGAGGATATCGTCATGGAGCGTGTGGTCAGCGCCGTTCAGGAGGGCCGTGTGGAATTGGGTATCAGTTTTCGCCCGGACGACCTCGGTAATCTGGCTTTCACCCCCATCGCCGACGACCGCTTTATCGCAGTAATGTCGCCAGATCATGCCCTGAATGGCAGCGGCAACCTCACCTGGCGGGAGCTGGCGGCAGAGCCCTTTATCGCGATGAATCGCGGATCGGCAGTACGTCGCTGGACCGACGCCGCATTTGCACAGTGTGCGCAGAAAAAAGAAAGGAGAATAGCTCCACGTTTTTTGTGTGAAGCGAACCAGCTCAGCACTATCGGTCGACTGGTCCAGTCCGGGTTAGGCGTGAGTGCGGTACCCAGCCTGTGTATGTCGCAGATGCAATCCTATGGACTGAGTTGTCGACCGCTGTCTGAGCCGGAAGTGGTCCATCAGGTGGGTATTCTGACAAAAGCGAGCGCCGCCCTGTCAGCACCGGCCAGGGCGTTTATTGCCCTGGCTACCACATGAGTCTGCGCCGAACAAAATCATGGACACAAGGTGTACGCTGCACAACCGCCGGCAACAGGAACAGAAAAACCGGCCACTGGCCGGTTTTAAAATCAATGGTGGATCCCCCTTACTGGGCGGTGGCGCGCAGCATCCAGGCGGTTTTCTCGTGAACACGCATACGGTCGGAAACCAGCGCTGCCGTCGATTCATCGTCGCCTTCCTGGGCGGCCTTTAGCACTTCGCGACAGGTTTTCACCACCTGCTCGTGCCCATGGGTGAGAATCCGCACCATGTCCTCCGCGGCGGGCACGTCTTCCGTTTCACTGATAGAACTCAATGCCGCAAACGCCTTGTACGTTCCCGGTGCAACCACATCCAGGGTACGTATGCGCTCGGCAATTTCATCCACTGCCGTCGCCAATTCGGTGTAGTGCTCTTCGAACATCAAGTGCAATTCACGGAACAGGCGGCCCGTCACGTTCCAGTGGAAATTGTGGGTTTGCAGATACAGTGTATAAGTGTCTGCGAGCAGTCGCTTCAACCCCTCCGCAATTTGCTCGCGATCTTTTGCACCAATACCGATATCAATATTGCTCATTAGCAACCTCATTTTTCTGGCTCGGGTTCATTCCTTTTCCTCGGGCGACGATGCCTGCTTCATTACACATACCAGTTTCTTGCCAATCCTATTGCCAATCGGCTGTAGAAACCGTGCAGCTTCAGAACAAAAAATCGCAGGCTTATTTTGTCACACCTGATGCCTACAGATAGTGCCACCTATACAGGTGGCATCAACTGATCTACATCAAGTCAGAATAGATACTAGGGTCTCAGGTGGCTTTTCAAACCCCTGCGCCCATTGATCATCCAAATACCGCCGATAGCCTTAGCCAATCACCAGCCGCACTGGCGGTCCTTGTTCTGCTCCTGCAGGTAATCCATCAACGGCTGGAAGTAGTCCACGATGGCCGAGGCATCCAGCTCTCGCTGCCCGGTCAGGGCTTCCATCGCATCCGGCCAGGGCTTGCTGGCGCCCATAGCGAGCATATCCCGCAGCTTCTTGCCCGCAGCTTCGTTTTTGAAAATCGAACAGCGGTGCAGTGGTCCGGTTTCGCCGGCCGCTTCACACAGTGCACGATGGAACTGGAACTGCTGGATACGCGCCAGGAAGTAGCGGGCATAGGGGGTGTTGCCGGGAATATGGTATTTCGCACCCGGGTCAAAATTCGCCTCGGAGCGTGCAACCGGTGCCTGTATGCCCTGATATTCTTCCCGCAATTTCCACCACGCCTTGTTGTAGTCTCCCGGCGGCACTTCACCGTTGAATACCTGCCAGCGCCACTTGTCCACCAGCAGCCCGAACGGCAGAAACGCGATCTTGTCCAGGGCCTGCTGCATCAGGTAACCCAGGTCTTTGTCCTCACCGGGGATCTCATCCATCAACCCGATTTGTTTCAGGTACTTGGGGGTAATGGAAAGTGCGATGGTGTCACCCACCGCTTCGTGGAAGCCATCGTTTGCGCCGTTCTTGTAGAGGAATGGTTGCTTATTGTAGATACGCTGATAAAAGTTGTGCCCCAGCTCGTGATGCACAGTAATCAGATCTTCACCGGTTTTATTAATGCACATTTTGATGCGGATATCGTCCTTGTCATCCAGGTCCCAGGCACTGGCGTGACACACCACATCGCGATCGCGAGGTTGAACGAACTGCGAACGTTCCCAGAAGGTTTCCGGCAAAGGCTTAAAGCCGAGGGAGGTGAAAAACTTCTCTCCCGTCTTGACCATATCCTTCTCACTCATGCCGGAATCCACCACCAGCTGGGTAAGATCGTAAGGTGCCTCCATATCGTCGTCTTTGACGATATCGTAAATATTGCCCCACTCCTGGGCCCACATATTGCCCAATAGATGTGCAGGGATTTTTCCAGTGGCAGCCACCACCTCATCACCGTAATGGTCATTCAACCTGGCGCGCACATGGCAGTGAAGCGCTTCATAAAGTGGTTTGACCTTATTCCACTGCGCATCCATATCTGCAGCAAAAGCATCTGCCGGCATATCGTACTTCGAACGCCACATCACACTGAGATTGTCGTAACCCAACGCTTTGGCGCCGGCATTGCCGATTTCCACCTGGCGCTGGTAGAGAGGCTTCATCGGCGGCGCCACTTTGCGCCAACCAACCCACAGTTCTTTGAGAAGTTTGGGGTCGCGGCTGTTTGCCATCATTTGCCCCATTTCCGTCAGCGTGTAGCACTTGCCCTCGTCCGCTTCAGCTGCGCCACCGGTTTTTTTGTCGGGGCAGTATTTGCCCGCGCCGTACATGCCCTGCATTTTGGAGCCAATCTGCGCCAGTTCGGCGGTCAACTCCGGGTCATTGGGTGCGGGGAAGACGAGTCCCTGCTTGAGCATGGTGAGCATGCGGCGGGTTTCAGGGTCCAGTTCGACATCGTCAAACTTCGCCGCTTGCTGGGCCAGCTCCACCGCAAGCGAAGTGAAGCGCTCTGACGCCAGGGATTCCACAAACTGGGAATCCATATTGATGTAGGTCTGCGCCAACCAGCTCGCATGGTTTGCTTCCAGAGACATTTCTTCCAAACGCTGCTGAGCATCTTCAAGAAATGCCTTGGCATCATCCGCAACTGCGGCGCCGGTCACCGGAGCGTCTTCCGCGATTCCACCGGCCGCCGCGGTATCGGTGGCGGTATCGGCAGATTGCGCCTCTGGCGCCGCCACCTCCGCTTGCCCCGGTTTCGGCTTGTCTGTTGCGCGGTCGCACCCGGCGGCAGCCAAAGCGGCGACAGCAATAACCAACGCGAGCTTTTTCATCGGCATCCTCTGCTTGATTTATTAATTTTCTGATTTTGATGGGGCCCGAAATGGGAGGCGAAAATATTCCTGTTGTCGCCGTTTATAGCACATGGTTGCCAATCAGCGAGACGGCACCACAAGCTGGCGCCAAACATAGGCACAGAATTCCATGAGAAGGGACTTATTTGGAGAAAAATTTCGAAAATGGCACAGAAGAATCCATCGCACAGCAGCAATGTACACAAAAAATCATGAAGCTTTCGAAAAGGTAGTACGGAGGGAGAAGAATTGGAGGTAGCCCAACCAGCACATCCCCGGCACATGATGTCACTGCTACCGTTGCTCCCTTCCGGGCCTGGCGGGGTTCACAGCTGATCATTGCGAGGAGACCGGAAGGGCCACCATCACGCTCGAGCACTCAGACTAGCACCACTACAAGACTCAACAAGCAGTGGCTGCGCTCGAAGAGGGCGCGATTATAGAGACTCTCGGCGCCAGGTTCCAGTCCCAATTTTTATCCCGCCACCCGGTCACTGGAAATGGCCGTTCTCACCTGCAGGTATTACTGGCAAATTCCTCGGGCAAAAGGTCAATTCACCAGCGCAAAAAGCTATACTGTGCGGCGCCCGAATCCGGGCGAATCACTCTATGTAATGCCGGAACTTCTATGCACCTGTTTGTCGACAATCTCACCAATGTGGATTTCAGCTATCTCCACCACTCTCGCGGTATTGTCGGCGAAACCTGGCTGGCCAATGCGGCACTTGACGGTGCCCTGGATCACCAGGGAATGGTCTGCGACTTCGGTATCGTCAAGAAAACCCTGCGGAACTGGCTCGACACAGAGCTGGATCACCGCCTGCTGGTCCCCACGCTATCCCCGCATCTGGACCTGAGCGAGAACAACGGGCAAGTGGCTCTGCAATGGAATCTCGCAAATGGCGAAACGATCGTCGTGAACGGCCCGGCCCAGGCTTTCGCCCTGGTTGCAGCGGAAGCCGTCACACCGGTGTCCGTTGCCGCCTGGAGTGTCGCGCAACTGGATGGAATCTTTCCCACCAGTGTCGACCAGCTGAGCCTGAGTTTTTCTCACGAAGTCATCGACACGCCCTACTACCACTACAGCCACGGCCTGAAAAAGCACGACGGCAACTGCCAGCGCATTGCCCACGGCCACCGCTCGCGGATATGTATCCATATGGACGGCGAACGCAGCAGCGCCCTCGAATCCCAATGGGCACAACGCTGGCAGGATATCTACCTAGGTACCCGGGAAGACCTGAAGGGGGAAGATCAGGAGTCACTGCATTTCGCCTATCGCGCCCGCCAGGGAGATTTTGCCTTGAGCATGCCCGCAAGCCGCTGTGAACTTCTCGACTGCGATACCACGGTGGAGCAGCTCGCCCAGTATATTGCTGACCAACTCGCCAGCGCGCACCCCGGCCGCGATATACGCGTGCGCGCCTACGAGGGGATCGGCAAGGGCGCCATTGCCAGTGCCAAACACTGAATCGGCACTGACACTCGCATAGACAGACTATGAACCTGATTTTACTGGAGCCCGGCGACATTCAATCGCCGGCAATGTCGCAATCGCCGTTTGGAAACTCTTCCGGCGATGAACATTCAGAGCAGCCCCCGATCCGCGCCCAGCTTCGCGACCGGCGTTTTCAACATGTCGTGGAAGTCCATCGCGCTGACGTGGGTGACAAGCTCAAGGTCGGACTGCTCGACGGCAAGATCGGCGAGGCTCGTGTCGTGGAGCGAGGGGAGTCCCATATCACTCTTGAGGCAACCTTTCATCGCGCTCCGCCGCCGCCCCTGCCGCTCACCCTGATTCTGGCCCTGCCACGGCCGAAAATGCTCAAGCGCACCATCCAGCACGCCACTGCGCTGGGGGTAAAAAAACTCTATCTGATCAATGCCTACCGGGTGGAAAAATCGTACTGGCAGAGTCCCTGGCTCGCCCAGGACAAGCTTCGAGAGCAGTGCCTGCTGGGGCTCGAGCAGGCCGTTGATACCACCCTCCCGCACATCGAATTGCGCAAGCGCTTCAAACCGTTTGTGGAAGACGAGCTGCCGTCGATTGCCAGCGACTCACTGAAACTGGTGGCACACCCGGTCACCGACGCGCCCTGCCCAGTGGATATCCAACAGCAGACAACCCTGGCCGTTGGTCCGGAGGGGGGGTTTATTCCCTATGAGGTGGAAAAGTTGCAGGAGGCGGGGTTTGCCCCGGTGCATCTGGGGCCGCGTATTCTGCGAGTGGAAACAGCCTTGCCGGTACTCATGAGCCGCCTGTTTCCAGGTCGCTGAGCCGCGGAGTTCCAGTTCGCAGCGCGCTCGGAGATACTCATCCCAGCGAGCCACATGGAATAGCGGAAGAATAGCGGAAGGGCCGCACCGCCGAGCCCGGCAGGTGCGGTAAAACTCTTATTGATCCCGTTTGCGTTCCCACTGCTCTTTGCGCTTTTCAAAACGGGCCTTACCCTCAGCCTTCATCTCTTCCAGCTTGGCTTTCTGTTCGTCCGTCAGAATGGACTCGAACTGTACCTTCCGCTCGTGCATGTACTGCATTTTTTGCACTTCCAGGCGGCCCAGCTTTGCTGCCAGATCATCCAGTGTCGCCTGATCGGCGCCAGACTCAATGGCCTCCCGTAACTGCTCATGCACCTGATGCATTTCCTCGCGCGCTGCCTTGCGCGCCGCTTTGCCGGCCTCGCGATTGGCCTCCATCTGCGCTTTCTGACCTTCGGTCAGATCCAGCTTCTCCGCCAGATGCTCAAGCATGCGCCCTTCATGAAATCCACCGTGGTGACCATGGTGGCCTTCTGGCCCGTGGCCGCCATCCGGAAATGCCATCACCATTCCCGGAGCAGTCAATGCGAGACCCAGTGCCAGGCCGCCTGCGAGCGCTTTGAATTTGTTCATAGTGTCATCCTCAAGTGATGCTGAATAACGATACCGTGTGGGGGGTACCTTATGTATATGTGTTTCCCGATTCGGTAGCTGCATATTAGGCTCCGCCACTGTAAAGAGGGGATAACCGCAGTAAACATTTGTTAAGAACGGTAAAACCCGCAATACCCGCCATCAGCTCTCCGGCGAGGTATGCATATAATGCGTCGCAACAATGCTGCTAATTTTCGCAACAAGGGTGAAGAATGAGTCACATTCTGTTGGTGGACGACGACACCGAACTGACTGAGCTGCTTGAGGAGTTTCTGATCGGGGAAGGGTTTGAAGTTACCGTGGCCAATGACGGGGGCAACGGGCTGGAGCTGGCGCGCAAGCAGTCTTTTGACGCACTGGTACTGGACGTAATGTTGCCGGTACATAATGGCTTTGACGTATTGCGCAAGCTGCGCGAGGACACCGCCAATCCCGGTCATTCGCTCCCCGTGGTCATGCTCACCGCCAAGGGCGATACGGTGGATCGTATTGTCGGGCTCGAAATGGGCGCCGACGATTATCTGCCGAAACCCTGTAACCCGCGGGAACTGGCAGCACGCTTGCGCGCCATATTGCGCCGCGGGCGTGGCAGCGAGGCGGAAACCTCTGACAACGCGCTGTCCAGCGGCCCACTGCGCCTGGTACCCAGGGAGCACCTGTGCCACTGGGAAGAACAGGTCATCAATCTGACGGGGGCGGAATATGCAGTCCTGAGGGTACTGGTCGAAAACGTCGGCGAGGTGGTCAGCAAGGAAGTGCTCACAGAGCAGGCCCTGGGCCGCAAGCTGATGCCCTACGATCGCTCTATCGACGTGCATGTAAGTAATATCCGCAAGAAACTGGCTGAGCGCGGCGCCAGCCGCGACCTGATCATCAATATCCGCGGCGCCGGTTACATGCTTACAGGCGGCCAGGGTTGAAGCCATGAACAGTCTGTTTGGAAGAATGTTTCTCGGCGCCTGGCTGACCGCGGTCATCATGGTGCTGGCAGCGGTCTACATCACCCAATTCAGCGAGTTCGGCAATCCTCGGCATAAAGACCGCTGGGAAGGGCCCGAGATGTTTCGGGAACTCACTCACAACCTGCGCATGACCCGTCGCAACGGTAGCGAACATTTCCGACACTGGCTAGAAGACCAGCCGCCCAAAGTGCAGGCGCGGATTTTTGCCCTCGACAGTCGCGGCCGCGAACTACTCGGGCGCCAGATATCCCCATCGATGATTCCCCTCCTCGAGTCTATCAATTACCGCAACCGGGAATCCCGCGCACTGGTAGACAAAAAACCAACCGTCGCATTTTTTGTGCCCCAGCGGGACAACGACAGCCTGCGAGTAGTGTTCATTGCCGGCATGAGCAAGGAAGAACTCCTGCTTCGATTTATTCTGCGCAACTTCTGGCCAATTCTTGTGCTCGCCACCCTCGCCTCCGGCCTCGCCTGTTACTGGCTGGCGCGCTACCTGAGCAAGCCCCTGGATAATCTGCGCACGGCCACCAGACGCGTAGCCGCCGGCGACCTCAGCTATCGGGTAACGCCAACCCTGGGGGGGCACAGCCGCGAACTGGGCGAGCTCGCCGGGGACTTCGATTCCATGACCGCGCAATTACAGGAATCCACGGCTGAGCAGCGCAGATTGATCAAAGACGTCTCCCACGAATTGCGCTCTCCGTTGGCCCGCCTGCAAGTGGCTCTCGGTATCGCACGGCAGAAAAATGTGCAGGCTCTGGACCCGGAGCTGGACAAAATCGGCAAGGCGGCGGATTACCTGGAAGACATTATCAGCGACATCCTCTCCCTCCCGGTCAGCGGTGGCGACGATCGCCCACTGGACGATGTGGTGGAAATGAACAGCCTGTTGATCGCCCTCACCGATGACCTCAAGGACGAAGCCCAGGGCAAGCAAGTACATTTCGACCTGCGCAGCGATGACCACGAATTGCTGGTCGCCACGCGCGGCAGTTCGCTGACCGCAGCGCTGGAAAACATTCTGCGCAATGCGATTAAATACAGTCCCTGCGGCGGCCGCGTAGCAGTGGAAATCCGGCACCGGCAGGAGCAGTGCGAAATTCAGGTCACGGATTCCGGCAACGGGGTACCAGAAGCTGAACTGAAAGCCATTTTCCGCCCCTTCTACCGCACTGATGAAGCGCGCAGCCGGGAAAGCGGCGGTTTTGGCCTGGGACTTGCCATCGCCCAGCGTACGGTTGCCCAGCACCAGGGCACCCTGGAAGCATTCAACGCCAACGGTGCGGGGCTCAGTATCCGCCTTACCCTACCGTTATTGGACACCAGTTTCTGATCCCCTCCCGGCGGGAACTCCCCCGCCGGATTACCCATCACCAGCTACCTGCCTCATGCCACCACTGGCGAAGCCCCACACCTGCCAGTACACTCCAGAGCGAGGTATGCACCCGGTGCCGGCGGCGGCCTCTGCTTCCCGGCCCTGAAAAATTAACCGCACGCTGCGTGCGCCAATAACAGTGATCGGGGGATCCGCCATGCGCTGGATACTGTACATACTGATTTTTCTCGCCCTGCTGGTACTCGCCGGCTTCTTCTTTCCTCGCGTCGTCACCACAGAGCGCAGCGTTTACATCACTCAGCCGCCGGAGGCGGTGTTTCCCTACCTGAACAATTTCGAGAACTTCAATCAATGGTCTCCCTGGTACCAGATCGATCCCAACACCGAATATACCTTTGAGGGTGCGCCTGAAGGCAATGGCGCTGTGATGAAGTGGAAAAGTGAAAACCCCAATGTGGGCACCGGATCCCAGACGATCACCGCCAGTGAGCCCTACTCCCGTGTCGCCACCGATCTGGACTTCGGCACCCACGGCAAAGCGCAAGCGGAGTTCAGGCTACAACCACAGGACGGCGGTACCAATGTGACCTGGTCCTTTTCCTCCGACATGGGGGGCAGTCCGATCGCTCGCTGGATGGGCCTGATGGTGGCAAAAATGGTAGGGCAATCCTATGAGGACGGGTTGCAGAAACTAAAAACCCTGACGGAAACAGAAGGCCTTTCCGGTCAGGCAAACTCCCCAATTCCAGAAAATTTGTCGACGCCGGCCGAACCTAACACGATCCAACCGGACACCGTGGACCCCGGAATGGAAAATCAGATTATCGAGGGCGACGATATCGAGGTTCCGGATTCCGATGGCGACGCACTGGAGGAATTCGAACAGGAAGATCAGCCCTGACGGGCAGCTCTTCTGCTTTCTAGACAGGAAAAATTCGACAGGCAATATTCGCGCTACCACGTCAGTGAAGACGGCAGGCGCGGCGAGGACAGCAGTCGGGAAAATTTGTCCCAGCGCGCTTCTGGCGAATCGGAACCCTCTTCAACATACTGCTGGACCAGTTGTTTACCCCAGTTGTAATTGATCACATAGGCACCGTAGGCATCCACAAATTTCACCCGTTGCGCGGCCTTTTCCGGGCTCATGGCGGTGTATTTCTGAAACCTGTTCACCGCCTCCCTTTCTTCAATTTCACCGTCGATATACTGCCGCGCAACGATATTTTCTGCGAACTTCAATTTTGCGAGCAGAGACAGTACCCGCTGGTATTTTTCCGCACCCGCCGGATTCAGTCCCGCGAGGGGATAGAGAACATTTTTTTCAAATCGGGTTTTTTCGTCACCGGGAAAAGCGAGGTCGATTCCGTAATTGGCGCTGCCCTCCGCGATCAGGGATTGCGGGCTGAAAAGCGGATATACGCTGTACTCGACCCAGCCGCGATCTGCGACCAACTTCTGTTCGAGTAGTGCGTTGTAGGTGTGGTGGCCTGGATACCCCTCGTGGCAACCCAGATCAACCGCACGGTCGATATAGACAGGAAGTTCGCTATTAATCTGGATCAGGCTGTGGGATTTGCCCTGGTACCAGTTGTAACCACTCCAGGGTTTGCCCTGTACATATTCCAGCTCGAAACTTTCGTTTGCGGGCAGCTGGATATGTGCGGCGGTGCGCGCTTTGCACTCTTTGATCGCGGCGTCGAACACTGCGGACAGTTTACTTTCCGGAATTCTGTATTGTTCCTGAAACTGCTGCACGCGAATATGTAGCGGTTCACTGCCCGGCAACTCTTTCTCCAGTGCCGCCAGTACCGGTTCGAATTCCGCGTACTGCTGCAGAGGCGGCTCGGTATCGTACAGGGCTTTCGCCTCCCGTTGGAAATTGCGATAACTGGCGTCGGCGATGTGGTGCGCGTGGGCGACAACCGCCCGCAGTTGTGTTTTCAGGTAGTGCGCGCGCAGGGTCTGCAAATCATCCGCAGGCTCGATTGTTTCCGGCAGTTTTGCCAGCAGCATTTCCGCGCGGCTCGCGAGCTCCGCCGGTGTCGCCTGGTCCGCTTCGGCTTCCGCTTTCCAACCCGCGGGGCCGTAATACGCATCTACATACGCTTTATCGTGCTTGCCGAGGGTCAGCACCAGCCGCACGTAGTCTTCAGCCAACGGATTCAACGCGGAGTCACTGTGGGGGTCTTCCGGCGCCACTGTATCGGGCCCAGTCGGACCCGGAGGATTCTCCCCTGCGCCACCACCCAACTTCCCGGCATTTCGCCCCTCATCTTGCCCGGCGCCGCAACCGCCCAGCAGTGAAAACAGCAGGCAGCCGCCAGCGATCATTATTCTTTTCATTGCCTTTCTCCCGGTCGATTTCCACGTGTTCGAATTGATGGGCTACAAACCACGATCTTAGTCGATTCAAGGTTTTACACCGATGTGGGGCGGCAGACGGGCCAGCTGCCGCTTGATCCACTCGAGAAACAACTGCACCTTGCGTGTGCGATGCATATCCCGGTGTGTCACCAGCCACAGGTTCGTGCGCCATTCCGCGGGCGGCTCAATCATCCGCAACAACCCCGGGCGCGCTTCCGCGCACCAGCTGTGCAGGGCAGCAATCCCGACCCCGCAGCGGGCGGCATCTTCGAACCCGGAAAACTCATTGCAGCGGAACACGATCTGCTCCTCCGGCACCTGCCGGGCAAGCCAGTCCAGGCTGGGAATGAAATCGTAGGTTTCCACCGGTGCGATAAACCGGTGCCCGGACAGATCGTCGCGACTTTTCAGCGGCCCGCACTCGCGCAAATAAGCCTCGGAAGCGTACAAGGTGTTCTGCAGGGATACGCCGGGCTGTACCACATAATCTGGCTCTGTGGGCTTGGCCCCCGGGCGGATGCCGATATGCGCCTCGCCGTGCTCCAGTCGCAGATGGCGGCGATCCGCCACCAGCTGTAACCGCACCTGGGGATTCTCGAGCTGAAACCCGCGCATTATCGGCATCAGCTGTGGGATCAGGGTATTGACGGTGGTAATGATCAGGGTGCCCTGGAGTGTTTCATCCACCCCCTGCATCCTGCCCACCAGCAGGTCCAGCTGGTCCTGCATGTTTTCTGCCGCACCCATCAATAGCTGTCCGGCCTCGGTAGGCACATAACCCCGGGGATGACGGATGAACAGGCGGGTTTTCAGCGCTTTTTCCAAGGCATCGATACGCCGCAACACGGTAGAGTGCGAGACGTCCAGCTCCAGTGCCGCACCCGAGAGGGTACCGGCGCGCGCCACCGCCAGTGCATAGTGCAGATTGTTCCAGTCCTTGACCGAATTACCGGGCATCCGGGCCTCCTCGCGTTATCCAAGCGAAGGCGAATCTACCCCCACTTCCGCGTCTGTGCAAATACGCACAGAACCGTTGCAGATCTTCTATTTCTGTCCCCCCGCAGATCGCGCACAATGGGCCCCATCACCGTGACCGCAATTCCGCGACCGACCGAGTGGCCGCGCGCAAGTATCAGAGGAAACATCATGAGCAACCAACGCAAACCCCGCCTGCTGGCACTTGCCGGCAGCCTGCGCCAGGATTCCTGGAACCGCCAACTGGCCGCCGCCGCCGCACAGATGGCCCGGGATTCTGGCGCAGAGGTAGTGGAAGTGAACCTGCGGGACTACCCCCTGCCCCTGTTTGATGAAGACATCGAAGCCGCCGGGGTGCCGGAGCTGGTGAGCCGGCTGAAGGACCTGTTCGCCAGCGCGGATGGCCTATTGATTGCAAGTCCCGAATACAACGGCTCTGTCACCGCGGCATTGAAAAACCTGATCGACTGGGTATCTCGCCCGGACGGGCAGTACGGCCGCGCGGAAGTGTTTCAGGGTCGCCGTGCCGCGCTCTTCGCGACCTCGCCCGGCGGCCTTGGCGGCATGCGCGGGCTCAACCATCTGCGGGACATTCTGCAGCCTCTGGGCACATGGATCGCGCCGACAATGCTGGCAGTTCCCGCCTCAATGAAGGTGTTTGATGCAGAAGGTAATCTGGTGGACGAAGGCGCCAGGAATCAGCTGCACAGCCTGGTGGAACAAACTCTGGCCGCCATTATCGTCTAACGAATCTTTGTGATCTGGTGAGGGCGAAAGCCCTCCTTTGTCTCTCCCTCCTCCATCTCTCAGCCCTCTTCCTCGTACTGCCGCCAGTATCGCTGCATCTTCAGGAACAGGAAGGAAGCGGTCCAGGTAATCAGCACCAGGCCGGTAAGCGCTTCAAGTCCGGCGGTAAAACGCAACTCGCCATGGGGCTCGACGTCACCAAAGCCAAGCGACGTATAGGTGGTGAAGGAAAAGTAGGCGCAGTCGATCAGGGTACCGTTGAAATTGCCCGTGAGGCTGCCGAAGTTCGGCGAGTGGTACATAAAATAATAGCCAAGCGCAAACATCCAGATTTCAGCGATATGGCCGATAAGCGCCCCGAAAACGCCAATCAGAACCCCGGGGTTGCGCCGCAGCTTCAGTTTGTGCCCCAGTTTGAACAGCCCGTTCAACACCTCGTGATGAATCACGACGGCCATCGCTACCAGCAGGCTGTTAATAAAAAATGTGAGCACCATGTCCGGGTAATTCGAGTCAGCGTCGTTTCTGGAAAAAATCCTTTACCAATGCGCCGGCCTCGTCCTGCATGACCCCGGCTTCCACCTGGATTTTGTGATTAAAAAAAGTCTGATCCGCCAGTTTTAGCTGACTTGCCACCACTCCGGCACGGGGCTCTGCCGCGCCGTACACCAGTCGGGTAATGCGCGCATGCACCAGGGTGCCGAAACACATGGTACAGGGTTCGATGGTGACATACAGCGTGGCGCCCGGCAGGCGGTAATTATTTTGCTGTCGGGCGGCGGCGCGCAGGGCTACCACTTCCGCATGGGCGCTGGGGTCCGACGAGGTGATCGGCTGGTTGTAGCCTTCCCCGATAACCTTCCCATCCAGTACCACAACGGCGCCCACCGGAACCTCACCCAGCTCCGCCCCCCTGGCAGCCAGTTCCAGCGCACGCTGCATATACATAAAATCCCGCGGCGTTGCCAAACCACTCTCTCCGGTTGTTTATTGTTTTTCAGCAAAACGGCGCAGCAGGAAATCTGCCTCCAGCTGCAACGCATCCCGTTGTTCCAACGACTGGCGAACCTCACTGCGGCCCTTCCAGGCAAACGGTGTCATGGAAAGAAAATCGTGCACCCGTTCATTGCCCTCGATATCCAGGGCGAAAGCACAGCGCATTTCATTCAACAGTTCAAAGCCTTCCAGCAGGGGCGGCGTCTGGTGCTGCTGCGGACTATCGTACAGTTCAGCTTTGAGACTCCAAAGATGCTCCGGCCCCGGCGAAACGTCCAGCAATATGCCGCCCGGTTTCAGCACTCGGGCCAGCTCCTCTGCGGGCCCGGGAGCGAACACCCGCAGCACGGCATCCACGCTCTTGTCAGCGACCGGCAGGTGGTAACTACTGGCTACGGCAAAGTGTGCTTGCCGCTGTTTTTTTGCCGCCAGCCGCACACCCGCTTTGGCGATATCGACTCCGTACAACTGTTCTGCGGCCCAGCCGCGCTCCAGTATCTGGCGACCGTAATAGCCCTCACCGCACCCCACGTCCAGTAAAACCGCGGAGCGGTCGAGGGATATATCAGCAAACAGTGCAGCAATGGCGTCCACCAGCGGAAGATAGTGCCCGGCCTCCAGAAATCGACGTCGCGCCTGCAACATTTCCGGCGAATCCCCGGGCTCTCGACTGTGTTTCTGCTGCACCGGCAGCAAGTTGACGTAACCCTCTTTCGCGCGATCAAAACTGTGGCCATGGGCACAGCGCCAACTTTGTGATTCGGATTCCAGTTTTTCGCAACAAAGGGGACACTGCCAGATCATGCGCTTTCGCTGATTTCCCGCGGTTGTTTGAGATTGGATTTTTTGAGGATCATTTCTGCAGCTTTTTCCGCAATGGCGATGACGGGCCCATTGGTATTGCCGCTGATAAGGGTGGGCATTATGGACGCATCCACTACCCGCAGTCCATTTACCCCGTGTACACACAGCTCACTGTCCACCACCGCATCCTCGTCCGGCCCCATTTTGCAAGTTCCCACCGGATGGTAAATGGTCTCTGCGTTCTGCCGAATGAATTGCTCTATGGCTTCCCGGGACGTCAAGGCATCACCTGGATTCCACCAGCGTTTGTGCAGATGCTTGAGATCGGCCTGTAGGATAATCTCCTGCGCCATCTCAAAGCCCTCCAACAATACTTGCAGATCCTCTGGCGCACTCAAGTAATTGGGCTGGAGCACCGGCAATGCTTCCGGGTCCCGCGAAGCGAGCGTAATGCGCCCGCGACTTTTAGGCCGCAGGGCGCAGGCATGCAGTGAATAGCCATTGCCGGGCCGCTTGTCGAGCCCGTGCTTGAAAAGCGGCACCGCGCTCAAATGAAATTGGATATCGGGAAAAGCACCGGCAAGGCTGGAGGAAGCAAAACCACCAGCTTCCGCCACATTATTGGTGAGCATACCGCGGTTGAGCAGCAGATATTCCGGCAAATGCAGGGCCGCTTTCAACTTTGGCAGCAACCCGTCGTTAAAGCCCACCGTTCGGTTGGTTTCCACCACCTGGGTGATATCCAGATGATCCTGCAGATTCTGTCCCACCCCCGGAAGGGGGCACTGGGGCACAATACCGAGCTTTTTCAGGTCGGCTTCCGGCCCAATGCCGGAAAGCAATAACAGCTGCGGGGACTGAATTGCCCCCGCACACAGGATGACCTCCTTGTTGGCCACAATGCGCTGCCCGTTGACCAGCTCGACGGCACAGACGCGATCCCCCTTGAGCTCGAGCCGTGCAGCGCGGGTACTGGTATAAATACTGAGGTTGGGGCGATTCTTGACCGGATAGATATAGGCGGTTGCGGCGGAGCAGCGGCGACCGTGCTTCTGGGTAACCTGATAAAAACCGACGCCGTTTTGCTGGTAGCCATTAAAGTCGTGGTTGAGCCTGTGCCCGGCACTCTGCGCCGCCCGCACAAACGCCTGCCCGGCGGCAGATTTCCATTTCAGATCGGAAACCGCCAGCGGTCCATAGCCGCTGTGATAGGCATCGCTGCCGCGCTGGTTGCCCTCCGCCAATAGAAAATACGGCAATATTCCCTGCCAGCCCCATCCCGGGTTGCCCGCCCTCTCCCAGGCGTCGTAATCACCGGGGTTACCCCGGGTATAAATCATCGCATTGATCGCACTACTGCCCCCAAGCACCCGCCCCCGCGGCCAGAACAGGCGCCGGTTGTCGAGCTGTGACTGGGGCTCGGTGTAGTGGTGGAGGTTAAAACGCGTACCCGGCAACAGGTAGCCAATGCCGACGGGCATCTGCAGCATCAGGCTGTGATCGGAGGGGCCGGATTCCAGCAGGCAAACACGGTTCTGCTCATCTTCACTCAGGCGGTTGGCGAGCACGCACCCCGCCGATCCTCCGCCGACAATCACATAGTCGTAGACCTTGCTCCGCCCCATCGCTGCCATCCCTGTTGTATGTCTGCAGTGTTTGTCTGCGCTGTTTGTCTGCGGCAATCGACAATCCCACCACGGAAATTTCCGTGAAGCAATTGTAGCTTTCCGGGGTGTTGAACCGGGTATCAGCTGGTCGGGAACAACGGGATTGCCCGCGGGGCTGGCATCAAAAGATCGGTGGAAGCCTGGCTTAGTATTGTTCAGAACTCTTGAGGAGCGTTTAGGCCTGCTCCGGACTATGCGGAACGATTCGGGGAAGGGAAGTCCGTGAAAGCCCCGATAAACAGAGCTCCCACGGAAGAGAATTGCGTCTTCAGCGTGCTCCGAGGTTCTCTGGCGGGTTCATTTCTACCGCCCGCCCGGCACGGGCTCCATCGGCGCTGCGCGCGCGCAACGACAGTACCGACTGCGGCGCCACAGATTCAGACACAGGTAGCCACTGCTCGCCGTTGAAATATTCGAGATCCAGCCCCGAATACGGCAGTGCGGTTTGCAACCTCCCCCCCGTTACCACCGCACCCGGAACCGGGATCCGGTAACCTACACCCGCGCGATCCAGCTTCAGCAGCTCCTTGTTACCAAGGGCCGCAGCGAATTCCCGCCAGTCCTGCGCCAGCGCCTGCCGGTCTACAAACCCGGTTTCCGCGGAGAACGTTTGCCCGGCCTGCAATGGCAACTCCCAGGAAGCCTGGTGCCAGGCCCGCTCCGCCAGTGCCAGCAGGCGCGGGAAAATCTGGTACTCCACCGCGGCATCGGTGCGCACCACCTCGCTCCATAACTGTCCCTGGATACCGCGGACACTGTCAGCAAAACTCTCTTCCGGGGAAGTCGCCGACCAGTTCAGGCCATCGCGGTCGGCATACAATTCCGCCTGTTGGGCTGTATTCAGGGGGGCATAGCTGAATGTCTTGCGGGTGTCCGTGTAGCGGGAAGCCCAGTAGTAGCCGCGCTCTTCCGGATCGACCTCCTGAGGCATATCGAAGTAGAGATAATCCGAGTGGGACTGCACCAGCTCAAAACCCGCATCGGCAAAATGCACACTTTCATCGCCACCACCCCAGAACAGCGGTGCCCAGGAGTTTACATAGTTGTGATCGGTTGCCAGTTCTTCACCGGCGTTCACAATCTTTTTCACTCCATCATTCCAGGCCGCCATGGTGGAAATACCCGCGTCCGCCACCAGTTTACTGACCTGCCTGGCGTAGCGCTCACCGAGCTCGTCCAGGGACGCCACTTCGCCACTGGCGATGAGCCGCTGACATTGGGGGGAATTTGTCCACGGCTTGTTACGCACCTCGGCGGTAACATCGCCCTTCTCCGGGTTCTTGCCTGGCCCCACCTCGAATGCGTCGGATGCGAGGATATTTACCGCTTCGTCACCGCCGAAATGCCAGGTTTTCAGCGGATGGCCGGCAGTATCATGCATCGCCTTCACTTCACGGATCACTTTTCCCACAAACCGGTAAGTGGAATCGACGCAGGGATTGATATAGCTGTCGCTGTAAAACTGAACCGACAGGTAGCGAGTATCGTCCTCGGGGTCGATCAGGCGATACTCCGCCGCCGCCGCCGAATCCGTGTCTCGCAGCTTGCGATAGCGCGCTTCCATGGAGGCTACTGCGGCGCGAGCGTGGGCGGGCATATCGAATTCCGGTACCACCTCGATATGGCGATCAGCGGCAAAACGCAGGATTTCCAGGTAGTCGTCGACACTGAAGAAACCACTACCGTAGTTATCGCTATTCGGACCAGAACCCAGCTGCGGCAACAGGCAGCGGTTTTCTTCCAGGTCAAAACAGCGTTTGCCGCCGACTTCCGTCAGCTCTGGCAGACCGGGAATCTCCAGGCGCCAACCCTCGTCATCGGACAGATGGAAATGGAAACGGTTGAGTTTATAGGCCGCCATCTGGTCGAGCAGCTTCAGTACCACTTCCTTACTGTGGAAATTGCGGCCCACATCAAGAAACAGACCGCGATGGGGGAAACGGGGTGCATCATCGACACGAAGCTGGGGTGCGCTCGTAGTTTTCAGATCCACCAACGCCAGAAACGACTGCGCACCGTAGAAAGCGCCACTTTCATCAGCCGCCACTACCGTCGCCCCGGTGTCGCTCACATCAAGTGAGTAGGCGCCCGCTGGCTGCCCCTGAAACTCGCGTTTATCCACCTGAATACGGATCGGGTAGGCCTTCGCGGCGTCCGCAGGTACCAGTTGCAGTGTCTGTAGGCGCTGCTGCAATGCCAGCAGACTGCCCTCTCCAAGACCTTCAGCGCGAAAGTCCACGCCGGCAGCAAGCACTACGGGTGCGCCCTCTTTTTCAGATACTGAGCGCGGCTGGGGAATGATTCGGCTGTGCCATCTGCTCTCGGCGACAGGGGCCGCATCCGCAGCAAAACGCTGGTAGCGGCTGGCAGCAGTGGCAAGCTCGTTGGCATCGCCACTGGTGCGCTTCCAGTTATCCGGATGATTCCGGTTGATCGGCAGCACCATGTCACTGAGATCGTCGGTATCGGTGGATTGAATCACGCTGGCATTACCGTTGCCGTCAACCACAAACAGGCGCGGCTGAAAATCAGACTCGAACTGTATCCAGCTCTCCCCCAGTAGCTCGAGTTCCAGAGTTTCGCCACTGGCAATACCGGTGAACTCTGCGGTAGGCGTCAGGCGGTGCAGGTCGCCATTCACGCGCTCCAGGCTAAACGCGCTGGAATTGAGTACATCGAACACCCGGCGCACACTGTGGAAATACAGCGTCCAGTCCTGCTCACTTGCGTCAATAGCGGGACCGTCGTTGGTCAGGTTGATTTGGAAGGTAAAGCAGCTGGCACCGCTGACTCCCAGCGTCTTGCAGCGCGCACGCAGCTCTCCATCGACCCCCTGAAAATTGGTGACCAATTCCTGCGTGACGGTGAAATGGGCCGCGATGCGGGCTGCCGCATCATTTTTACTCGCGAGGACAGTATCAGGTGTCGACGAAGCGCGGGTTTCAGACTCCGCTCCAGCGGGTTTGGGGGAGTCGGTACAGGAGGCCACAAGGGCTGAAAGCGCCAGGCCGGCAAAGAGGGAAAGCCGTTTCATGGGTCTGCTCTTTTCTAAAGGATGCGTCACTGCATGCCTGTTGGATTTTTATGTAGTCAGACCGGTATCGTACTACCGGAGGTCAACACCTTAACCTAAAAGACAGCGCTGTCAACAAGTTCTGATTGTGCCCTCTTAACTGAAAAACCTTCGAATCCCCGAGGTGCTTACCCCTCCGACCAAGCAGGACCGAAAGTCCGCCAATAGTCATATAAGCACCAACCGCTAACGCTCTTATCCATCCACACCCCAAACAACTAGACCAAGTTTTTATATCAGCGCCGATTAGCAATGCATTTCGGGATTAAAAAACATTGGCGGACGCCTGCCTGCAGGCCTCGGCAACTGGGCAAAACTTCATATATCGAGCAATGACGGGACTCGCGACAAATTGACCAGCGAAGGTCTCAAATTCACACGCGGAATTGGAAAAATGCGGAAGTTTGTGAGATACAACGGTTTACAAAGGGTGAGCCATAATAAATTCAGTGGTTGTTCAGCAACTGACTGAACCAGACAAAACGCCCGGGGTGGACTCATGGAAACTCGCAGTATTCGGTTTCGTTCCAGCAAATACAGCATCAGGCACCTGGCGGCCAGAATGCCGCTCGCGCTTGGCGCCCTGCTGCTCACCTTTTCTGCCCCCCTCCTCGCGGAGGAAATCTTCATCCCGGACTCCACCAGCGCGCTGAATCTCCAGGCAGACAACGCATTCTTTATCGACAGCGCCTTCGGCATGGACAACCAGGCCCTGTACGAGTCCGCCGAATACCTGCGCAACAACTCTATGGGCATGGTGCATCGGCGTCTGAACCACCAGTGGCTGGAACAGTACACCCACCCGGAACAGTCGGAAAATGTAACCGGCAGTCGCGCGGTGAATGAAATCCTGAAAATGGGCTTTAAAACCTATATGGCTCAACACAAGCGCGCCAAGCAGCATCCGCTACTGCGCTACACCAAGACTCAGGGGAGCCTGAACGACGCGCTGGATTACGATTTCCGACTTTCAGACGACAAGTTCAACTTCTCTTTCGAATACGAATTCTGATCCTGCCGGGGGTGGATGCAGCCGCACTCAAGCCCCTCACCGCCAGCGGGCGACATTTGCTAGAATCTCCGCCAGTTTTTACCGGCGGAGATCACCGTGCCCCATTCAGTCAATGTACCCACCCAGTTCAATCAATTGCCCCATGCCGGCGTTATCCCGCGGCTGATTTCCCTGATCTATGACGCCCTGATCGTGGCCGGACTGTGGATGGTGTACGGCTTTTTCGCCATGCTGGTAGCCTCCACTTTCGGCGGCCTCAACTGCCAACCGGATCAGCTCGATTACAACCCCTGTGTAAGCGGCCCCCTCTACCAGCTGGGTCTTGCACTGGTCACCGTCAGCTACTTCATCTGGTCATGGCGCGTCGCCGGACAAACTATCGGCATGCGCGCCTGGCGCCTAATGGTGGCAAACAGCAACGGTATGCAATTGAGCTGGTACCAGTGCGTGATCCGCGCGCTGGTAGGACCGGTGTCCGTCGCCTGCTTCGGGCTCGGATATTTGTGGGGCTACTTCCGCGCCGACCGCGCCAGCTGGCACGATCTGGCATCAGACTCGGAAGTACGGCAGTTACCCAAGAAGAAAAAAGAGAAGAAACTCTGATAGAGAATGGCGGAAAACGGGCGCTCACCGCGCCCGTTTGAGCAACAGCCAGCCAATCAGAAAGCTGGCGAGAATCGGCACCAGTACCGCGATAAATGGCGGGAACCCAAATACGACCGATGACGGCCCGAGCATGTCTTGCAGGGTCTGGAACACGATCCCCACAATGACCCCGGTGAACACCCTCAACCCGGTTGTCACCTCCCGCAGGGGACCGAAAATAAACGAGATAGCCATCAATACCAGCCCGGCAATGGTCAGCGGCTGCAGCACCTTTTTCCAGAAAGCCAGCCAGTAGCGGGCGGATTCCTCACCCTTGCGGTCGAGGAAGTTACCGTAGGACCACAGATTGCGGGGTGACAGATCTGACGGCATCGGCACTACCAGCGAAAACAGGTCCGGCGACATATCCGAATTCCAGTAAGACTGAGCCTCCTGACCACTGCTCGCACGCTCTGGCGTCAGACTGGTCTGGCGGCTGTTCTGCAGTTCCCAGCGCTGATCCACAAAGTGAGCGCGCTCGGAAAATACCACCTGCTGCAACTGGCGATCATCATCAAAGCGATAACGGGTAATTCCGAACAGGGTACCCCCTGGCAAAGCCGCGTTGAAATGGACAAATTCACCATTTTCGTGCAGCCACAGCCCCTGCTCCAGCCCGGAATTTTCCAGCTCTCCCTGGGCGATGGCACGACGGCTCTCGGCGGTCTGATTGGTTACCGGGATCACCAGCTCGGCGAGCAGCAAGCCCAGCAAGATCAGAATCATTACCGGCTTCATTACCGCCCAGGCGATACGCGCAATAGACACGCCCGAAGCCCGCATCACCGTCAGTTCGCTGGTGCCCGCCAGGGTACCGAGACCAACCATGCAGCCCACCAGAGCCGCGAAACCCAGCTGACTGTAAACCCGCTCCGGCAAGGTCCAAAGCACATACTCCAACAGGTTTACAAACTGGTAATCGCCACCCAGTTCACCCAGCTCATCAACAATCGCGGATATGATTTCCAGACCGAGAATCACCAGCAATACCGCGAGAATCGACATCATCACGGTACGCGCGATATAGCGATCAAGCCGTGACATCGGCACCTCCGACAGCATTTCCCTTATCGCCCGTGTCGCCACCAGTCGAGCGTCGACGGGGCCTGCGGTTGCGCCCACCCAGCAACAGCAGGCCGAGAATCAGAAATGGCGGGTGTACCAGCCAGATAACCCAGGCCTGCTCGATCTTGCCGTCTTCAATAGCGCCGCGCACGCTCTGCAAGGCAACCAGATAGACGATATACAGCAATATGGCGGGAATCATTTTTGCATAGCGCCCCTGCCTGGGGTTGGTGCGACTCAGCGGCACCGCCAGAATGGCCATCACGATCACCAGTACCGGCAGGCTTAAACGCCAGTGCAAATTGACCCGCTCGCGGGGGTCTTCGCTTTTCCACAAGGCGGCAGTGGACATGGACTGGAGCTTCTCACTGGCCTTGCTCCGCAGTCGCGGGATATCCAGCAGTACCTCGTAACTGGAAAATGCCATCTGTCGGTAATCGCTCTGCCCCGGCACACCTTCGTACCGGTAACCATCCCGCAGCACCAGATAGCGCAACCCGGTTTCCGGGTCTATCTGCTGCACGCCCTCCCGGGCCACGGTGACAATCTGGTGTTCGGTTTCCGTCTCTCCGCGGGAGGACCCCAATTCAGCCAGAAAGACATCGTGCATGGTCGACCTGTCGTCGCTCAGCCCGTTTGCGTAATACACCGCCCGATCGCCCTCGGTGGCGACAAACTTCTTCGGCACCAGATGATCGAACTCGTTGCGGGACTTGTCTGCAGTCAGCAAATGGGAAGTGCGCTCGATACCTGTTGGCGTCAGGTACAGGCTCATGGCCGCCACTACCAGTGCCACCAGTACCGCCGGCACCAGGGTATAGCGCAACAACTGGCGCTCGCTAAAGCCACAGGCGTGCAGCACCGTCATTTCGCTTTCTATATAAAGGCGCCCGTAAGCCAGCAGAATGCCCACAAAAAAACCCAGCGGGATGACCAGCTCCAGAAATCCGGGCAGACGATAGCCCATCAATGAAAACAGGATCCCGGCAGAGAGATTGCCTGCCGCCGCATCGGCCAGATACTTCACAAAACGGCCACTCATGACCATCAGCAACAATACAGAACTGACCGCCAGGGTTGCACCGAGCAGTTCGCGACAGAGGTAGCGGAAAATAATCACTGAACGACCAGCTTCCCTGATTGCACTACGTAGAAATGACGAACGGAAATGGAAATTCCATCGCTTTGATATTCGCCGATGTCAGGATAGGACAGCCGGATCAAGCAATCCTATCCTTCTCGGGTTAAACTTGTGCGGCGCATTATCACCAAAAAGCCCGGCGATGTCTCGACTGGTCTCGAACCGGCCGGCCCGATGCGAAAAACAAGATTCGGGCCGCGACCGGTTGCCGAGAAGGAAATCCGCTGCGACATTGACAGTCTGGTCCACGAGCCTTTGAATCACCCACAGCGGGCATAGGTATTTCCGGAAATCGATACGCCACCACCCGAGCTTTCATTGCAAAGAGAAATTCAAGGAACACCATTCATGCAGTTTACCGCCAAGGTTACCGAAATCAGCAAACAGCGCACCGCCTGCGCCATCGTTGCCGTCGATAGCAAGAACCAGCTCACCGACAGTGGCAACGCCCTCGACAAGGCCAACGGCGGCTGCCTGACCAAACTGCTAAAGCGCGGCGATCTAGAGTCCGTTGCCGGCAGCACACTACTGGTCCCCATGCTGGATGGTGGCGTTGAACGCGTACTACTGGTGCGCAGCGGCAAAGCGCCGATCAAGCAGGCCGACTTCCGCAAGCTGGCCACCACCAGCGCCAAGGCGGTGAAATCCTTCAAAGAGGCTACCAGCTACCTCACCGAAGTTACCGTCAGCGACGCCTCCCCCGAGTGGCAAGCCCAGCAACTGGCTCTGGCCGCAGGTCTCGCCACGTACAAATTCACCCGCTGCCACAGCGACGCCAAACCCAACCCGCTGGCAAAATTCACCATTCACGCCGGCGACAAGAAGCTCCTGAAAGCGGTACAGAGCGGCACAGATCTCGGCAGTTCTCAGGCTATGGGCAGCAACATCGCGCGTGAACTGGGCAACCTGCCCGGCAATATCTGCACCCCCAGCTACCTCGCCAACGAGGCAAAGGCGCTGGCCAAAACGCATCCGAAACTCACCACCACAGTGCTCGACAACAAAAAAATGGAGGCGCTCGGCATGGGCGCCTTCATGAGTGTGGCCAAAGGCAGTGATGAGCCGGCGGCGATGATCGCAATGAACTACAAAGGCGGTAAAACCGGCCAAAAGCCCATCGTGCTCGTTGGCAAGGGCATCACCTTTGATACCGGCGGCATCAGCCTCAAGCCCGGCATTGCGATGGACGAAATGAAGTTCGATATGTGCGGCGCTGCCAGCGTCTTCGGCGTGATGAATGCACTGGTGGAAATGAATGCACCAGTCAACGTCGTCGGTGTCGTTGCTGCCGCTGAAAATATGCCCAGCGGTCGCGCCAGCAAGCCCGGCGATATCGTCACCTCCATGTCCGGCAAGACCATCGAGATCCTCAATACTGATGCCGAGGGCCGCCTGGTGCTCTGCGACGCCCTCACCTGGGCAGGCAAGTTCAAACCCAGCGTTGTGATCGACATCGCCACCCTCACCGGCGCCTGTGTCATTGCCCTGGGCAACCACGCTACCGGCCTCTACGCCAACCAGGACAAGCTGGCGGAAGACCTGCTGGCCGCCGGCGAAAACACCGGCGACCGCGCCTGGCGCATGCCCCTGTGGGACGAGTACCAGCCCATGCTGAACTCCAACTTCGCCGACATGCAGAACATCGGCGGCCGCGAAGCGGGCTCCGTGACCGCAGCCTGCTTCCTCGCGCGCTTTGCGGAGGAATACAATTGGGCGCACCTGGATATCGCCGGCAGCGCATGGACTTCCGGTGCAGCCAAAGGCGCCACCGGCCGTCCGGTACCTCTGCTGCTGCAATACATCCTGAACAGTAAGTAAACAATCCAATAAGGTTGTTAAGAAACTAAAACCCTCGATGCGAAGGTGCTGCCGCCGGAAACGGTTCGCAGGACCTTCCGCGAGAGGACCTCGTGGAAGAGCGCCCATGGATGGGTTAACGGCTGTGTCCTGCGAACCGTTGCCGGCGCCGCACCATGTTCTGTGCGCTGAGCTGGTTGAGTGGAGGCACCGTTATCAGGTAAAGCCGCTACCTTCTCGAAAAGCCCTTAACTCCGAATAATTTAATGACCCGAATAGATTTCTACGTCTTGGCCTCAGAGAATCCAGACGAAATTCCGATCTTCGCCTGCCGCCTTGCGGAAAAAGCCTTTCGCAACGGACTGCACGTACTGATCGCCGTAGACAATACCGAACAGGCTCAACAGCTGGACGACTTGCTGTGGACCTACCGGGAAGACAGCTTCCTGCCCCACGCGCCCCAGAATGCGGATCAACAGGCCGCCATCGAAATCAACAGCGGCGAAGACCCCGGCATGCACCATGGCCTGCTGATCAATCTGTGTAACGACATCCCCGCCTGGTTCAGCCGCTTTGATCGGCTCGCGGAAATCGTCTGTCAGCACCCCGATTCCCTTGCCCGCTCCAGAACGCGATACAGTCACTTTCGCGATCGGGGATATCCGTTACAATCACATAAAATTTCCAGTTGAATGTGGCTGCCAGCCACTGATAAATGCCAGCAAAGGCACTTGCCATGTCCGGTCGAAAGAAAAACAAGAATCGCCACCGCGGCCAGCCCCCCCACGAGTTGCTCAACGAGCTCAACTCCCTGCGGGAACTGCTCGGAAGTGATATGGAAGCGGACATCCCCCTGCTCGACAACATCGCCGAGCCGGCACCCAGCGAACGCAGCCCTGGTACGCGCCCACCACACACACCCAACGCCGCACCGCGCCCCCTGAAAGAGGCCGACCTGCCCATTCTGTTCAGTCCGGTAGACGAAGAGCCGCTGGAAGACTTTACGCCACTACTCAGCGACGCTGACCGCGAGTTATTGCGCCCGCTACAGGACCTGCCGCGCCAAACCGAAACGATGCCGCGGCCTGAGACCACTGCCGCTGAAACTGCAACAACGACTGATCCTGAGCTGCCCGCACAGGCGGACTCCGAGGAAATCACCGCAGAGATCGTCGAGGAGGTCATCGAGGAGATCGCCACTGACGAAGAAAACAAGGCGTTTGATCAGGGAATTTCCCGGAAAGAGTTTCAACCCGGTCTGTTCGATTCACCAGGAAAATCAGCGCCAACGCCCATTGAAAGTACACCCCAGCCCACCGTGCAACAAAAGCCAGAGGCGCCGAAAAAGCCGGCAACCTCCCAGGGCAGGGAAAACCAAAAGCCCCATTCAGCAGTACCCAAGGCCATCGTGCAGACATCCGATAACCCGTTCCTGCCCCCGCATATTCGCGCGCGCCTCACCGGTGGCAGAGTTCCGCGGCCCGACCCAATCCCCGCCGCCTCGTCTATTCCCGCACCCATCCCCGCAGAGCCCGTACAAGTAGAACCCGCGGCTGTGGAAGCGATCGACCGGGATCTGGAGGTGGAAGAGGTACACGTGAATGCGGTAAGCGATATCGCCGCCAGCACTCCCGTGACTTCGGGCCCGAAAAACGAAAAAGAGCGCCTGATCGAACAGCTGGTAGCAGACCAACTACCAGAACTCGAGCGGCAGCTGCGTGCAAACATTACCGCACTGGTCGAAGAGATCTATTCCGAGTACGAATAACGGGCGGTTATTCCGGACCTGCCACCGCCTTTGCCCCGCCGGACCCCGACGGTATAATTCCGCCCCTTTTGAATTTCACCGCCCCCGGTCAAATATTCTGACCGGGCGGCCAGCCCATACAACGCAAGGCACTCCCCCGCGCATGGACAAGACATACCAGCCCAACGCCATCGAACAACAGTGGTACAAAACCTGGGAAGAGAACGGCTATTTCAAGCCTTCCGGCGATACCGCCGCCGATCCCTACTGCATCATGATCCCGCCGCCGAACGTCACCGGCAGCCTGCATATGGGCCACGGCTTCCAGGAATCCATCATGGACGCCCTGATCCGCTACCACCGCATGAAGGGTGACAACACCCTGTGGCAAGTGGGCACCGACCACGCTGGTATCGCCACCCAAATGGTAGTAGAGCGCCTGTTGGCGGCTGACGGTAAGACCCGTCACGAGCTGGGTCGCGACAAGTTCATCGAGAAAGTGTGGGAGTGGAAGGAAGAATCCGGCGGCAACATCACCCGCCAGCTGCGCCGCCTGGGCGCCAGCCCGGACTGGTCCCGCGAACGCTTCACCATGGATGACGGCTTCTACAAGGCGGTGCAGGAAGTCTTTATCCGCCTGTATGAAGACGACCTGATCTACCGTGGCAAGCGCCTGGTGAACTGGGATCCGAAACTGCACACCGCGATTTCCGACCTGGAAGTACTGAACGAGGAAGAGCAGGGTCACCTGTGGCACTTCCGCTACCCGCTGTCCGACGGCTCCGGCCACCTTGTCGTTGCCACCACCCGCCCGGAAACCATGCTCGGTGATACCGCGGTGGCGGTGCACCCGGAAGACGAGCGTTACAAGCACCTGATCGGCAAGACCATCAAACTGCCGCTGGCGGACCGTGAAATCCCGATTATCGGCGACGACTATGTCGACCGCGAATTCGGTACCGGCTGTGTAAAAATCACCCCGGCGCACGACTTCAACGACTACGAGATGGGACAGCGCCACAACCTCGAGATGATCAACATCCTCGACGCCGACGCCAATCTGAACGACGCCGTGCCGGAAAAATACCGCGGCATGGAGCGCTTCGCCGCGCGCCAGCAGATCGTCGACGATCTCGACGCCCTCGGCTGCCTGGAAAAAATCGAACCGCACACCTTGAAAGTGCCCCGCGGTGACCGCTCTGGCGTAGTCATTGAACCGTGGCTCACCGACCAGTGGTACGTAAAAACCCAGCCGCTGGCGGACGAGGCCATCAAGGTCGTAGAAGACGGTCGCGTCAACTTCGTGCCAAAAAACTACGAAAACATGTACTTCTCCTGGATGCGCGATATCCAGGACTGGTGTATCTCCCGCCAGCTGTGGTGGGGCCACCGCATTCCCGCGTGGTACGACAACGACGGCAACGTCTACGTCGGCCGCAGCGAAGAGGAAGTCCGCGCGAAGCACAACCTTGGCGATATCGAACTGCGCCAGGACGACGACGTACTCGACACCTGGTTCTCCTCCGGCCTGTGGACCTTCGGCACCCTGGGCTGGCCGGAAGAAACCCCGGAGCTGGCGGCGTTCCACCCCACCTCGGTGCTGGTCACCGGCTTCGACATCATCTTCTTCTGGGTCGCGCGCATGATGATGCTGACCCTGTACTTCAAGAAGGAAGTGCCCTTCCACACCGTGTATGTACACGGCCTGGTGCGCGACAGCCACGGCCAGAAGATGTCCAAGTCCAAGGGCAATGTGCTCGACCCCATCGACCTGATCGACGGTATCGACCTGGAAAGCCTGGTGCAGAAGCGCACCGCCGGGATGATGGTGCCGCACCTGCGCGAGAAGATCGAAAAGCAGACCCGCAAGGAATTCCCGGAAGGCCTCGCCTCTTACGGCACTGACGCCCTGCGCTACACCTACTACTCGCTGGCTTCTACCGGACGCGATATCAAGTTCGACGTGGGCCGTATCGAGGGTTTCCGCAACTTCTGTAACAAGATCTGGAACGCGTCCCGTTACGTGCTGCAGAATTGTGAAGGTCACGACTGCGGGCAGGACGGCAGCGAGGATTTCGAACTGTCTATCGCCGATCGCTGGATCATCTCCCTGCTGCAGCGCACCGAGATCACCGTCAAAGAGGCAATCGACACCTACCGTTTCGACCTGGCCTCCCAGGCCCTGTACGACTTTATCTGGGGCGAGTACTGCAGCTGGTACCTGGAACTGTCCAAGCCGGTACTGTGGGACGACAACGCCTCAGACGCGGTGAAGAAAGGTACCCGCCGCACCCTGATCCGCGTGCTGGAAACCATCCTGCGCCTGGCGCACCCGCTGATGCCGTTTATCACCGAGGAAATCTGGCAGCGCGTGAAGGATCTTGCCGGCCAGCCCGGCGATACGATCATGCTGCAGAAGTACCCGATAGCGAACGAGCATCGCATCGACGAGAATGCCGAAGCCGCGATCGTCTGGCTAAAAGGTGTGATCGAAGGTGTGCGTAATATCCGCGGTGAGATGAATATCTCCCCGGCGAAAAAGATCCCGCTGATCCTGCGCGGTGGTGCCGAGCAAGATGCCAGCCTGCTGAAGCAGACCCGTAGCCTGCTTTCGAAACTGGCAAGCCTGGAGTCCATCGACTGGCTGGAAACTGGCAGCGAAGCACCGGCTTCCTCAACCGCACTGGTTGGCGAGCTGGAACTGCTGGTCCCCATGGCTGGCCTGATTGATGTCGCTGCGGAAAGCGCGCGCCTGCAGAAGGAAATCGACAAGCTGGGCAAGGAGCTGACTCGGATTTCCGGCAAGCTCAACAACCCCAAGTTTGTGGACAAGGCGCCGCAGGAAGTCGTGGATAAGGAAAAAGCCAGGCTGGCGGAAATGGAGAGCGCACGGGCGCGTTTCGAGCAGCAGCTGGAATCATTGAAGAACCTCTAGTGGTCAGTTAATAGACCCACAAATAAAAAATGGCGAACCAGAAATGGTTCGCCATTTTTTTAGGTTAAAGCCTTACTTGGGACGCGGCCGGACAGACAGGGGCTAAATATAGACTATATGGCCGATGCGGAGCGCCGTCCCGGCTCCCCTACGATAATCCTGAAATCCGCATCGACAGCACCCCAGGTCAACATTTTCAACCCATTGTTACCGAGCAGCGAAGGCAGGCGTAGCTCTTTTAATGGGCTGCCGACGTCCAAATCACGAACGACAATTTTGTATTCATCGACAGTAACCGGAACCGTTACCGACTTGCCTGACTGAAAGACAGCTGCAGCCTCGAACGAAATACCAACGAGGGGGACAGAGCTCCACAACACCAGACCGTCTTTGGATGTGTGATCAATCTTTACAATCCTGGGATACTCAGTATAAGTAGATCCCTTAAATCTGAAAGGTGGATAGTCACTGATACCACCCTGTTCATAAGCTCCGATATCAGGAGCAAGACCCGAAAATTTAACGCGGTAACCGTTTACGGAAACCTCCTGCCCAGCGTCAACCACCGCTTCAGATCTTTCCACCAGACCCACGTCGTCGCTGAATTGAAACTCGGGCAGGTAAACATTCTTACCCTGCAGCGCACTTATTGAAAACGGTACGTTAACCAGATTGCTTTCGACCCGATAGCTATCGTGAAAGCTTTTTGATTTTAACGGATCGACGCCATCGATAAATTGATGGGCGTTATTGATATATTGCAAATTCCTGGATTCGCCGCCAGTGGCGATCGGACGATCCCCCAGCCAGCTATTATTGAAAACGAGGAACGGACCTGAAGGCACCGGCCCGTGATCTTCAAACTTGAGGATTTTACCCCCGGTATGCTCTCCCTGCAGTTTCCTCCTACTAATGCCGATATTCCTGAAAACATACCAATCCCCACCCGAAACCTCAGTAAACGAGAAGTAGCCGTGAGCATCCAGGATTTTATTATGGTGAACCCACCAGTTGGTTGCATCAACTTCTGGCTCTACCGGATTATCCCGGATGTTGTGGAATTCATTATTGTATATTTCGATATTCTTGTTCATCAGGCCAGGTTTGTTCTTCTTGCTTTTCAGGCGAACCCCATTGAAGGCATTGGTGATTTTACTGTTTCTGACAATCACACTGCCGGATATATCATTAGCATAAATCAGGCTTCCATTTAAATGCTTGTAGTCGCCGTGATGGGATTCTGACCAGGGAATTTTTCCATATACATCCCCGCTCGGATCCTGATTCCAGAACACCGAATCTATAAGGATATGATGTGTATCTATGCCTTTTGCCAATATCGGGTACCTGCCCTCAAGAAAAGACAGGTCTTTAAAAGTGAAGTATCGCGAATCCTGCAGGACAACTGAAATCTGCCCGCACCCACTGAATTGCACATTTGCAATTTCGACAAATTGCGAATCTTTGAACCCGAGACAGAACTGCTGCTCAGTTGAAGATACTTCAATAACTGTTTGATCCCCGGCTCCCGAGATTTTTATCGGCTCCTCGGGAGTCCCGACCAACTTCATTGCCACTCCCAATTTGTGGACTCCGGGAGACAGGATTATAGAATCACCTTGCCGCGCCTTTTCCACCGCCTCGTTAAATGTATATGTGTCGGGGGCTTTCGCCAGCGTCTCATTCGCTGCTACTGCATAAGTCTCACCCGCAACCGACCTCGCGTCGAACACGAAAAACAGCAAAAAAAACACACAGACTGCACGAACCGTATATTTATCCTTAAACAACTTGTCACTCCTTGACCAACCCATGTCAGATTACATTTTAAACAGCCTTCAGACTTGGCTACTCGAATTAGAATTCGTAGCGGATATCACCGAAAACACTTCTAGGCTCGCCAATAAAATACCGGTCACCACCGGCCAGGCTGGAAAAGTCCGCCCGCTCGGCATAGTCGACATTTGCCAGATTATTGATTCGCAGACCCAAATTCAATCGCGGATTCAACTGATGTCGCATACGCATATACAGCAGATCGTGCCCCTCATAACGGTGCACATTTTCAATATCTGTGTAATAGCTTCCTATCCCCTGCCATTGCAATTCCACCCGGGTGCCTTTCGCCAGCTCCCTACCCAGAACCAGGCTGTGCTGTCGCCTGGGTGCGGTATCGATGTCGTTGCCCTTTGTTTCGATCAACGCCCCACTGCCAGGTTCGCTGACATCGCTGGTGTAGCGATGGCGAGCGAAGTCGCCGGAAAAGGACAGATCCCAATGCCGTGCGAATTGCCATGCGAGTTCGTACTCTACACCGTAGTGCCGGGTCTCACCGTCACTCAGATTCAGGCGGTCTGAGGACTGAAAAATCACATCGGATTTTTCCATGTAGTAACCGGCGATACGCCAGCGCAGATTGTCGCTACCACGGCTCAACCCCAGCTCAATACTGTCGATAGATTCTGAGTCGAGTTCTGCCTCCATCTGACCATTCTGCAACCGGTAGAGTTCTGCAGCCTGGGGCGCGCGATAGCCATGGGCCAGGCGCAGGCTGCCGGCCAAGCCCGGATGGAATACATGCTCCAGTGCGGCATTGAAGGAGAGATTGGCAAAGCGATCGCGGCGATCATCCGGGCGGCTGTAACGGCAACCGATGGCGCCCGTAAATCCGTTGATACAGAAAGAACCATCTTCCGCAGTATCTCCACTGCGCATAAGGTTATCGTAATCATATTCCAGAGCTTCCCAACGACTACCGAACGTTAGCCTGCTGTGTTCCGCAACCTCCAGCTCCGCGTTGGCAAATACCGCCAGCAGAGCTCCGGTAACCTGGTAATCGTATTGGCGCCCGCCAGGAAAGGAAGAAAAGCCTTCACTCTGGGTCTGCTTTAACCAGGCATCGGTGACTTCCAGATCCGCACCGCTGGTTAGAGCGACGCTGTCACTGAAGCTATGCAGGTAACTGGACTGCACACCAGCGCCCTGCTGGCCATTTTCTTCCAGCGGCGTCCCCGGTAGAAAGTGCATCAGAAAGGCCATGTCCGTATGCCGGACATAGGGGGTAAGTAACCATCGGTCACCGGAATCCGTGTGGTACTCAAAGCGTGTCTGCAACCGCGCGGACTGGCTGTCTCGGAAGGCTTCCGGATTGGGGTTTTCACGCTTTCTGTGCGGATCTTTATAGGCATCCTTACCAGTGACATAACCCGCGGTTTCCTGGTTCAGGTTGCTGAAACTCACCAGCGTGCGTGCATACCAGCGGTCGCCGAGGTAATCATGGCGGACAGACAATTTTTGCTGGTCGTAGCCGGAATCCATTTTGTAGCCACCGTCGCGGCTGCCGCTTAGCCCCAGCCGGATCCCGTTGCGGCCAACAGTATTACTATAGGCTGACGTCACCCGCGTAAAATCATTCGCACCCTGCTCCAGTCCCAAGCGCCACCGCAACGATTCTGCCGGTGCTTCACTCAGCAGGCGAATCACCCCGTGCTGGGCATCAGAACCGTAGAGCACACTGGCGGGACCGCGCAACACCTGTATTTTTTGAGCCTGCGAAAGCGGCAGGTCAAACAGTTGATTGACGTTGCAAAAACCAGCACCGCGTACCGAAATATCACCTTCAAGCACCGCAAAAGCACCGCAACTACCGGCGCCGGTCAACACCGGGGAGCGGATGGCAGTGAGATGTTCCTGGCCGTTGCCCCGGCTTATCCAGACTCCAGGTATGGCCGAAAATAATTCTGAGGGGTGGGTGGATGAACGCAGGTCGATAGCCGAAGAATCAACGACTGAAGAGGCAGTGCTATTGTCACCAGCCTCCTTGAGCGTCTGAGTTTCCGTTACCGTAATTGTTTCCAGGATTTCGCTGCGGGGCTCCGCCAACCCATCAGCGTAAACAGACGATGCCAGCAGCGCGGAAAACAAACCCGCCGAAAAGCGTTTAGCCATATACGTCAACATGCGTGTACCGAAATCCCACTGTTTTCTGGCAGGCGAGAGAGATCGTGACGGCGGCAGGAATCAGCGGGCGTTGCGGGCAGCAAAGTAATCCATGGAATAGGCCACCCGCTCTTCAACGTTTTTTTCCAACTGCTCAAGATCCATCGACTCGATGTGTTCCAGGCGCGTGCGCAGCCCCACTCCATTGGCGATCTGGATGGCGAGCCCCGGACGGGCATTAGCCTCCAGCAACAGTGGCCCGCGCTTGTGATCCAGTACGATGTCACAGCCGAGATAGCCGAGGCCGGTCATTTCATAACAACTGGCGGCGAGGCTGACGAGGTCTTTCCAGCCGGGCACTTCCAGGTCGGAAAACGGCATCTGGGTATCCGGGTGAATATCCACCCGCAACCCGCGCTGCACCGCATGGGAAGCCTTCCCCGTGGCGAGATCGATGCCCACACCTACCGCACCCTGGTGCAGGTTGGCCTTGCCATCGGAATCGTGGGTGGAGCAGCGCAACATGGCCATAACCGGAAAGCCACGGAATACGATCACGCGAATATCCGGCACACCTTCGAAGGAGTATTTTTCAAACACCGGATCGAAGTCCACCAGTGCTTCGATCATCACCCGGTCCGGCTTGCCCCCGAGACTGTAAAGGCCACTGTGGATATTGCTCACATGCCGCTGAATATCCAGGGCCGTGACTTTACTACCAGAGGGTTTCACGTAATCGTCGCCATCGCGGCCGACAATCACCAGGATACCCTTGCCCCCGGAGCCCCGCGCCGGCTTGATCACGAACTTCTGCAACGGCTCGATAACCTGCATGACCCGCGTGCGACTAGGCTGGGTTTCAAAGGCCGCGATCAGTTCGGGGACGGGAATCCGGTAACGCTTGGCCGCGCGTTTGGTATTGAGCTTGTCGTCCACGACAGGGTATTTGTCGCGGTCGTTGTAGCGCGCGATGTAGTGCACGTTGCGCGCATTCATTCCCAGCACCCCCAGCTTGCGCAGCTTGAAGGGCGAAACCAGGCCGCCGCGCAAAAAGGATGGCAACTGCATCAGTGCACCAGCTGGCGGAACCGCGCCAGTTCGCCGAGACGATAACCGGTGTAGTTACCGATAATCATGATGAACCCCAGCAGTACCAGCAACAGCTCCGGGAAATTGAACGTCCAGTGTTCAATATAACGATTAGTCATCACCCACCAGGCGAGCACCGCCACAAGCAGACTGCCGCCCGCCTGTACCACAACCTCGTAGGGGCCATCCTCTTCCCACACAATAGACATGCGCTCGATGGTCCAGGCAAGGATAATCATCGGGAAGAACGTGACCGTCAGCGCCTGCTCGATGCCAAGCTTGTAACTGACCACGCTGATCGCGCCCATCAAAATCACCACCGTCACCACTACCGCCGCAATCCTTGCTACCAGCAGCAGGTTGAGCCTGCTGAGATAGAAGCGAATCCACAAACCGAGGATCAGGATCAGCACAAAGATTGCCAGGCCGGTGAATAGCTGAGTCTCGATAAATGCGATAGCCAGTAGTACAGGCATAAACGTACCGGAAGTGCGCAGGCCGACGAACACACGCAGCAGCACTACCACCAGCGCCCCCACTGGCACCAGCAGAATCAATTTGAAAATACTCTGCTGCTCAATAGGCAGACTGTAAATGGAGAAATCCACCAGCGCTTCTTTTTCCTGGCTGGTGCTCAACATGGCCACATCCCGGGCCGGTACATCATTGGCGATTACCGAGAAGGTCACCCCCGAATTGTGCCCGCCTTCCACGTCCAGCAGGCTCTTGCCGCCACGCTGCCAGATAAAAAAGTTTTTGGGCACACCCGGTGAACCGCTCAGCGGCTCGAACACCACCCAGCGCTTGCCATCGTAAATTTCCAGCAGGTCTTCCGGAGCCAGGCGCCGGCGATCATCTTCCAGATAAAGACCGCGAATACGGTGCGCGGGAATATCCGCCGCAGCCAATACCAGCAACGCCACATCAACAAAAGAGCGGTCTTTGTAATAGCCGAATATCAGGTTTCGATCCTGGTTCCGACTATCACCCAGGGCGGTGAGCAGCTCGGAGGTAAATGTGCGGATATCGGAAGAGCGTTGACGGCCGGTTTCCACCAGCGAATAAATGGCCTGGCGTACGGCTTCCTGCTCGCGGGCGCCAAGCAGCGGCTTGACCACCTCGGTACTCAGATCCAGCGGCTGCTCCAGTGCGGCCCCCGGGGTCTGGTGTACATCGAGCTGATAAAACAGGGACTGTACCCCGGTGGCCCGACGCTTGGCCCAGACCGCGCGGTACTCGTCGTCCTCGCGGATTACATTGAAACCGTACCCGGACGAACTGAAGGTTTCCCCCAGTACTTCCATATTGCGCTGTTCCCGCGGCAGCGTCAGCGCTGCTTTGGCCGGGCCACCTTCGGCAGTGAACCCGACCTTCGCTTCAATGGTCCAGACAGTGCGGTATTCACCGGGCAACAACGGGAAGCCCAGTTCAAAATGTTTATAAATGGTAAGACCGGCGCCCATCAGGGTGAGCAGCGCGGCGAGAATATAGACCTGAGCCCGTGGCGACATTCGCCAATCCCCAAATGGTTGTTTACTACAGCTTGTGGCCAATTATTCTTGCCGGGAAACGGCCGCTATGCCAGTAACCCGACCACATTTCCACGTTTACGTGTGAAATTATTTGCTGAAAGACGGCATCTTCGGTTTGCTCTGAACCTGTTTCAGGCTCACGTCCACCACGGCCGCATCCTTGAGGAAATTGCGCCCTACCAGCAGCGGAAACTCGAACTCGCCACGCTCCACCAGGTTTACTTCCACCATATGGGTAACCTCACCTACGGTAAGGCTCATGTTCACAATCGGACGACGCTGGCGGTCAAAGCCCGGGCGAGCGACACGCACATGGCGCTTAACCGGGAGTTCAATCTGTTCTGATTCATCGTCCTCGCCATCTCCCAACTTGAAACGTACCCATTCACTGCCGTCGCGCTCGAAAGGGGTCAGATTCAGCACACTGAGGGAGCAGGTGGCGGCTCCCGTATCCACCAGAGCTTTCAGCCGTACACCGCCGGGTTCAACGATAAAGTACTCTTCAGAACCCAGCACCAGCTTGTCTCGGGCAACCGGTACTTCAACGATTTTTTCAAAGTTGCGCTCGATCACCCGCTCAACCACCTTCACCTCCGGCTCAGCGCAGACCACGGTTTCCACCACAGGGCACAGGCTCGGGTCGAACTCCGCCCCTGCCGGGGACGGGGCAGCGTCAGTGGCCGTCGTATCGGCACCGATCTCGGGCAGGTTTTCGCAACCGGACATGAGTTGCGCAACCAGAAGGAGAGAAACTAAAGACAAAAACCGCATCTGTTTATTACTACCTTACGGGCGGAGAACCGGCCCTGAGCGATGTTTATAAGTGTGATCCTGGCGGTAATTTTATCGGGCCGTCCATTTCGCCCGTGCTTCGCAAACTGCCGATACTACCGTATACGCCCGGACGCCGCCTACTGCGGAGAGCGCTGAAGCGCGCGGGTCAGTACCTGCGGAGAGCGTGTGAAGAATAGACTCCGGCCCAAAATGTAACGAGATAGTACCAACTGGTCACAATCATTCAAGCGCCAGCACCGGCAACCACCTCATTCCCCAGCGGATGTCATCCGATCAACCTTTGGCCAGACGCGCATCGATTTCCGTCAGTTTGCCGGTCAACGCCGCCACGGAAAGGTCGCTACCGCGAAAAAATTCCTCCGCCATCGGCGCGATACCGCATTCTTTCGGCAGAGGCATCTCCATCTCCACCAGCTGGCTCATGCGGGGCAAAAAGACAAACTGCAACCACTGCGGCAACGTCAGGGTATCTACGCAAAATGGCTGGGTGCTGGCCAACGCCTCCGCGGAAGGTGACTCGGCATCCCACAAATCCAGGTTGCGCAGCTCTGCCTCAAGTTCCAGCAGCAGGGTAGCGATATCGGGATAAATCGACTTCATAATGACAAATTGGTTCAGTTAATCGAACGCCGGAACGGCGGTAAGGAGTCCAGCATGGCGCGACCATAGCGCTTGCTGACAATGCGACGGTCAAGCAGGGTGATGGTGCCGCTGTCGGATTCAGTACGCAGCAAACGTCCGCAGGCCTGTACTAGCTTGAGCGCCGCGTCCGGTACGGTGATCTGCATGAAGGCGTTACCACCCTTGGCTTCAATCCACTCCGCCAGCGCCGCCTCGATGGGATCGTCCGGAACCGCAAACGGCAGTTTCGCGATGATTACCTGGCGACAGTAGTCACCCGGCAAATCCAAACCTTCGGCGAAGCTGGCGAGGCCGAACAGGACACTGTGGCCACCGCTATCCACGCTCTTCTTGTGACTGTCGAGCAACTGCTGACGGGATTGCTGGCCCTGCATCAGAATCCGATTGCGCCAGGTACCTGGCAGGGACTCATATACGGTTTCCATCTGCCGGCGGGAGGAAAACAGCACCAGCGCGCCACCGGGGCCTCCCGAGGTGTCCGCGTTGGTGTCCAGCAGGCCCGGCAAGGCCTCAATCACCGCATTCGTATGCAGGTCCGCATTGTTCGCCTCCACCGCGTCTTTCGGCACACGCAGTTCGGCGCGGGAAAAATCAAACGGGCTCGGGACTATCTCGTAACTGGCGTTGTCCGGAGTACCCGCCCGCATTTTCAGGCGATCGAATCGGCCCAGCGCGGTCAGTGTGGCGGAGGTCAGCACTGCACCATAGCAGCGCCGCCATAAACTGTATTCCAGGGTCTTGCCGGCCAGAATCGGCGAGCTGCACACTTCAAAATCAAACGAGCCGCCCCAGTCTACCAGGGTTACCCAGCGGGCCTGCGGCACTGAACCCTGGTCCTCGCGGGAATAGTTCGCCCACAATTCCAGGTTGCCCTCGGCGCGGCCGTGCCAACTCCCCAACACGGGGTACCAGCGCTCCAGGTCCACAACCGGTACCGGGCTGTGGGCATCCTCCATCATACGCTGGGCAACCTGCACCATCTTGCCCAGCAGAGCCTCCATCTCATCGAAGTCCTCCCGCAACTGTTCCGCCAGCTGCATCAGGGACTCGGGTACTACGCCCCCTTCAAAACGATGCCGCTGACTGCGTCCGCGCTCGTCTTCAAACTCGCACAGGTCTTCCAGCAGTGGCCAGGCCATTTCCAGCTTTTGCTTGGCGGAAGTAAATAGCGCCGGCAAATCTTCACCGGCCCGATCCAGTTCACCGCCGTCACCGATTTCGCTGAGCAGTTGTCCGAGATTTTTATTGGCCTGATCCAGCCAGCCAGTGGTCGCCCCTACCCGGCTGTGGTGGGCAAAGTGATTGAGCGCCTTGTCCGGCAGGTGGTGGGCCTCGTCCAGCACATAGATGGTTTCTTCCGGCGGCGGCAGGATAGCGCCACCGCCAAGGGCCAGATCCGCGAGCAGCAGATCGTGGTTGGCAACAATGACACGGCTCTTGCCAAGACTCTCGCGCGCGCGAAAAAAACTGCAACTGCTCACATGGGGACAGCGACGACCACTGCACTGACGGTGATCGGTAGTAACCCGGCTCCAGTCCTGCGCGTCGAGGGTATCTTTCCAGTTATCGCGGTCGCCATCCCAGCTACCGGTGGCGAGCTGGTCTGCCATCTCCCGATACAACTCGATACCGGCCTCGTCCACCTGCGGCTTTTCGTCTTCGTAGAGCGCCATCGAGGAACCGACTCCACTGGAGGTAAGTTCGGTGAGCAGCTGGTCGAGCTTGGACAGGCAAAGGTAGCGACCGCGGCCTTTGGCGAGGGAGACTTCAAATTTCAGACCCGAGTGGCGGATGAGTTCCGGCAGGTCTTTGTTGATGATCTGCTCCTGCAGAGCGACTGTGGCGGTAGAGACCACAAGGGTTTTGTCGTGGGCAATAGCCAGGGGAATGGCGGCGAGCAGGTAGGACACGGTCTTACCGGTACCGGTTCCCGCTTCCACTACACAGATATGTTCGCCGTCGGTTTTACCGTGGTCCCGCTCACCGGCCCCATTGCGCTGAATACCGCCTATCGACCGCGCAATCGCCGCGATCATCAGCTTCTGGCCGTAGCGGGCCTTCAGCTCACGGCCATTAAGAAACTGTCGATAGGCGTTCTGGATGGAGTCTTTGTCTTTATCGCTGAGCACTGGAAACCGGCTAAAAATGCATTGAGGTTGAGTCAGCCGCGCATTATCCACGGTTGCTCAGGGTTTAGCCAACCTGGATTCACCAAGCACCGGTTCAGTTCAGTGCAGCGATTCAGAACAGCGCAAAAGAGGCGCAACGTCTTCCAAAATTACTGCTCAAACGCAAGGCGAGAGACCACCGGGTTGGCATACCCCTGAATCACCTTGTCGCGCCAGCGTTCGTCAATCGCAGCCATGCGTTTGTCAAACTGCTCGCGGATTTCCATGTGCTCATCCGGGTGCCAGGGTTTGGCCGGGTAGCCAACGGGCAGTGCCGGAGACTCACCGTAAATCATCTGATAGGCGATCAGATTGGTGGGATGGAGGACATAGTTGCCGATGATCTGACGGTCGATTTCTTCAGCCAGTGCCGAAACATCGTTGAAATCCTTCTCAATCGGCGCACCGAAGGCAGCGTGAATATGCCCTTTCTGGCCCACCACACCTTTGCCGATACTGCCCAGGTCCTCGTGCGCTTCTTTCTCGTACTCGTCCTGGTGCTCCTTGATATAGAGCTCCCGCGCCTTATCGCGATCACAGGGGTCCCATTCGTAGGAAACCGAAAGGGGCACAATGTGCAACTCCCGCCAAAAATCTGCGAACGACTGCTCTTTCGGCTTGGCCATCGCAAACATCGCCGCCAGCGCAGGATTGGTGCGGTCGAGACCGTCTTTGGCACGACCTGCACGCTGGGCTATCCACACATGCTCATTGTCATTGACGATGGAATAGTGGATGTAATTGGACAGCGTGGTCGCCGCCGTCAATTTTTCCCGGCGACTGCCGGAACTGCGTTTCACCACAAAACACTTGTTCAGTTTCATGATGTCGGTGGCGAATTGCTTGGACAGCAGGTTGTCGCCAATGGCGATACGGGACGTTTCATGCCCTTCTTTAAACATCGCCAGAATCGCCAGCGCCGGGTCCATCGCGATATCCCGGTGATTGCTGACAAACAGACAGGCGCGATTTTTCGGCAAACTTTCCAGTCCGGAAATGGTGAGGCCGCAACTGGTGCGATTGACCGCTTTTTCCAGATACCGGGCAACCACCTCCTGCACACCGCGCACATTCTTCGCTTTACGGAATTCAAAGCGCACAAACTGGCGCACCAGCCATGCCAGCGGGCGCTCGAGCTTACTGGCGGCGCCAGGAAGCAGGAAATGCGCCACTACCCGGGACATTTCAGGGTCTTCTACCAGACGTCGCAGCACAGGCCGTACTTCATCGTCGCGGTAGGGGCGAATTTCATCAAACAGATCGGGATCCAAATTTCTCGAATTCATTTAACTGTGTTACCTGCCAACTTCGGCGCACGCTCGCTAACGGTACTGCGCTCTGGCTCGTTCTTATTTTGGCCTAGCGACTTCAAGGCTCAGGCGACCGGGCGCAGAACATACCGGATGCAGAGGAGAACTGCCAGTATTGCAGTGGACTGACCGGTAATCCCTCGCCTGCACCAGCCTGTCCTTACCCTGTGGCTCTAGCCCTGCCGCCACCAGCCCTGAAGCCGCCGACTATAGACTTCTGTCCAGCCTCCCCCGAGAATAGCCCGCTTTACGCCATAAATAACAAGAGCTTGACCGGATAGTCGAGACAATACCAGGCTGCCAGACGTTAGGAGACACCCTTGAGCAATACCAGTTCCAGCACACCTCGCGATCCGCATCACACCAGTCGCAGCCCCAGTCTGCTGGACGCCCTTATCCCCCTTCTGGTACTGATCGCCTTACTCTCCCTGTCCGTGTTTTTCTATGGCGCCGACTCTTCCTACGGTCCCAACCAGATAGCCCTGCTGCTGTGCGCCGGCGTGGCGGCCCTGATGGGCATGAAAAATGGATTCACCTGGAATGAGATGGAAGGCGGCATGCTGCATGGCATCAGCCTGGTTTTCGGAGCCATCCTGATCTTGCTGGCGGTGGGCGCACTAATCGGTAGCTGGATACTCGCCGGCACGGTGCCATCGATGATTTATTACGGGGTGCAGATGCTGTCTCCGCAGTGGTTTTACGCCGCCAGCTGCGTCATCTGTGCCGTCGTCGGCCTGAGCATCGGCTCCAGCTGGACCACCGCAGGCACGCTGGGTGTGGCGCTGATGGGCATCGCCGCTGCCCTGGGATTGAACCCCGCTATCACCGCTGGTGCGGTGATCTCCGGCGCCTACTTTGGCGACAAGATGTCCCCACTGTCTGACACCACCAACGTGGCTGCGGCGGTAACTTCCAACGACCTGTTTCTACACATCCGCCATATGCTGTGGACCACTATTCCGGCCTTCGTCGTTGCTCTGATCGTATTCGCGGTGATCGGCCTCAGCGCCGATACCGGCCATACATCAGCAGGAGATATCGAGCAATTACTCGGTGCGCTGCAGGAAGAGTTCAGGATTTCCTTCGTCAGCCTGCTGCCGTTGGTTCTGCTGCTGTTTATGGCATGGAAAAAGATCCCGGCCTATCCAACCCTGATGATTGGCGCACTGGTAGGCTGCCTGATCGCGATGGTCTTCGAGCCCAACGCCACTCGTCAGCTGGCGGGCGACGAAGGTCCTCTGGGCCTGCTGAAAGGCGCCTGGCACAGCCTGTTCGACGGTTACAAGTCCACTTCCAGCAATGAAGCGGTAGCATCCCTGCTGTCCAAGGGTGGCATGAGCAGCATGCTCAACACCATCTGGCTGATCATCTCTGCGATGGCCTTCGGCGGCGCGATGGAGCGAGCTGGCTTCCTGGAGCGCATCGTCAACTGGGCGCTTTCCGGTGTGAAATCCGTTGGCGGCCTGATCACCTCCACCGTGCTCACCTGCTTCGGCATGAATGCCGCGGCTGGGGACCAGTACATGGCCATTATCATCCCCGGCCGCATGTTCCGTGACGCCTTCGCCGAAAAAGGTCTGCATGGCCTGAATCTGTCCCGCACCCTGGAGGATTCCGGCACCATCACCTCGGTACTGATTCCCTGGAACACCTGCGGCGCCTATATGAGTGCGACCCTCGGTATCACCACATTCACTTACGCGCCGTTTGCCCTTTTCAACATCATTTGCCCGTTGCTGGCTATCGCCTACGGCTGGCTGCACTTCAAGCAGATGCCACTGGGCAAGCAGACTCAACCTATCCCTGCGGAGTAATCCCGCCGGTTTTTTTCTATCCTGTTCGGTAGAGCGCAGTTGCGCTCTACCGCCTAGTTATCGCCACCACAACCGCAAAAATCCATGTCCGCCGTGAACGAAAATAACCCCGTGCCTCCCCCAACCGCGCCAACCACCCTGTCAGAACTGGTTGCGGCAGCAGACTTCAATCTGCGCTGGTTCGACGTCGGACGGCGGGTGCAGCCGATCAGCAGAAAAGCGGCCGAGGCCTTCGAACAGGGCACCTCCCCCTGGCCCCACCCCTATCTGCGGCAGGCGTGGTGTGGCCTGCTGTTGTGGCCCGCGGGCGAACCAGGCTCTGCATCGCTGCCGGTGGTGTGGTTCCTGCGCTTCCCCCTGGATGAGCAGGGAAAACTTCTCCTTCCCATTCGCGACCGGTTTCTGAAGCAGTTGCAACAAGGACTCTATGCCGGGGAGGGCCAGGGCGCCAATGGCCACCGTGATCCGGGCAAACATCTGCAGCGGACACTGGAGCAAAGCGAGCTGATATTTAACCCGCCGGCAGATAAGCGCGCCGTGTTTCACGCCAAGGCAGGACAGATACTGAGACGCCCGTACAGCGATCACTACCCTGCTGCCAAGGCCTACGCCAAGGATCCCGCGTGTTTCCCCTGGGAGCAGCTCGCCGTTCAGGGGCTCGCAGACCTGGCTGTGCGCTGGGAGGAAGAAAAGGAATCGCTATGCCACAGCCTGCCGCGCTTTGCCACCCCCGCACTCATCGCTCTTTGCCAGTGCCTCGAAAGTGAAACCATTGATCATCAGCTGGTACAACCATTGATTTCAAGGGGTGAGCAATCCCTGGCTTCGGGGGAACCGGATACAGCGCTATTGACGGCACTTGTTCGCGGGATATCCCACAGCCCAGCCAGCGGTATGCGCCAGCAATTTCTCCTTACACTGCTGCAAAGCCTGGCCGGCACAAACGGGGAGGTTCTTGCCGCAATTGGCAGCCGCTGCACGGACGATTTATTTGTTCCCGAGATTGCGCAACTATGGTTGGAGAAATTAAGTGAAAGCCAGCCTCAGGAAACCTTCAACCTGCTGCTGACCGATCTGCTGTTTCTGCCACAATTGCGCAATGTACTGCTGGCCGTCTTGAGGAACCCGGAACGAACCGAGGGCCTCGCCCTGGCATTTGGTGCCTTTTTGAATCCGGCCGGAAAATAGACCTGCAGACGCGTATACACACGCCCAAACCATCCAGTGATTTACCCGGCTACCTTCCCGGCCGCCACCCGAAAAAATTTCCGAACACAGGAAAAATGGCGCTCACTTTTTTAAATGGGCGCTTTACCCACAAGCAAAAAAAAAATTTTCGCTTTACTGAAAAAAAACCTTCTCCGCCCTGCAACCTTCTATCCCTCAGATTGGCGGAAAACCCTTTAAATTCGGGCATACGGCCGCGACAAACTGGCGGCATATTTATCCTGAATTGAACCGTGGCGGCTATTTTTACCGCGCGCCTATTACACTCCATTGGGCGGTATGTTTGTAGAAAAGATTTTTACAAAGCACACCAAACAGGTGACGTTTTATTGTCTATGCTATTGACTAACATCAACGGAAAGGAGTTAGGGGATGAATTTCACTCCAGCCAAGTACTTAACCGGAATTATTTGTGCACTGGTCCTCGCAGGTTGCTGTGCACCGGCTCCGATGCCGGCCGCCTGCCCTCCGGGCTCAGAACAGATTCCGACTTCTATGGCCTGCCCCGCGGACGCGGATTGCTGGATGGCATCCGATAACGTTCGCTGCATGAAGGTGGTTAAGTAACCACCGTCCTGCCAGGAACATGCAAATGCCGCTTTTCGAAGCGGCATTTTGCATTTTGGATGAATTAAACCGGCCACGGAATCAGACGTCGCCTCACGCCACCATTTTCGATTCGTTCCCGACTTTCCCTACAAGCTGCGAAGTAAACCCGGTTCCTACACTGGTCGCACCGCATATTTGTCGCTAAAATTTCCGTCTTTCCCGATAAAATCATTTAGCGAACAATTAATGACCATGGATGCTCTCCCCCTCTCTGCTGCCATCTCCAAACTGCAACAACACAAAGACCAGCAACACTGGTCACTGCGCGAGCTGTTTGCAGCCTCACCCGACCGCGCCCAATCATTCAGTGCGGAAGCTGCCGGTATCTATCTGGACTTCAGTAAAAACCTGCTCAGTACAGACACCCTGCAACTACTGCTGGGTTACACCGATACCGCGCAACTGAAAAACCGGATCGGGGCCCTGCTCTCCGGTACCAATATCAACAATACGGAACACCGCCCAGCCCTGCACACCGCTCTGCGTTTTCAGGGTGAACCCACGACCGAACACGAGCAGGCTGTCGCCGATTGCCGCGCGCAAATGGCGAAATTTGTCGAGCAGGTGCACAGCGGTACCTGGACCGGATTCACCGGCAAGCGTATCCGCCACGTTGTCAATATCGGTATCGGTGGTTCGGATCTCGGCCCGCGTATGGTGTGGGAAGCACTGCGCCCCTGGCACAACAAGGACCTGACGGTTCACTTTGTAGCGAATATCGACGGTGCTGACCTCAGCGATACCATCGCCCCGCTGCCCGCTGACGAGACCCTGTTTATCGTCGCCTCCAAGTCATTCTCCACGCTGGAAACCCGCCAGAACGCCCTGTCAGCGCGCCAGTGGGTACTCGACGCAGGCTGTGCGGTATCTGAGCTGGAAAAGCACTTTGTCGCGGTGAGCAGTAATATTGTCGCGGCCCAGGATTTCGGTATTGCCGCGCAGAACATCTTCCCCATGTGGGATTGGGTGGGCGGCCGCTACTCCCTGTGGTCTGCCATCGGTCTCCCGGTAGCACTCGCCTGCGGATTCGAAGTCTACAGCGAGCTCCTCAGAGGCGCTAATGCCATGGACACCCACTTCGCCGAGGCGGAGTTTGCACAGAACCTGCCCGTGCTGATGGCTCTGATCCACTTCTGGTATCGCCAGTGTTGGGGTGCCGGCAGCCTGGCTGTTCTCCCCTATGCCCAGCGCCTGGCCAAGTTCCCGGCGTGGCTACAGCAACTGGATATGGAAAGTCTCGGCAAAAGCGTCACCCGCGGCGGCGAACCACTGCCATACCCCAGCGGCGCCGTGATCTGGGGTGCCGAAGGCAGCAACGGACAGCACTCATTCCACCAGCTGCTGCATCAGGGTACGGACATGATTCCGGCAGACTTTGTCGCCATCAAGGAACCGACGTCAGAACTGAAGGAACAACATCAGTGGCTGCTGTCCTGCTGCCTGAGCCAGAGCCAGGCGTTACTGCGCGGAAAATCCCTGGCCGAAGCACGCAGGGAACTGGAAGCCTCCGGCCACACACACAAAGAGGTACACCAGCTGGCGCCGCACAAAGTGGTCCCCGGCAACCGTCCGAGCAATACCCTGATCCTGGAAAAACTCGATCCTTTCCATCTCGGCAGCCTGTTGGCTCTGTACGAGCACAAGGTATTTACCTTTGGATGCCTGTTGGACATCAACCCGTTTGACCAGTGGGGTGTGGAGCTGGGTAAAGTACTCGGCAATGCCGTGTATCAGGCAATTGACGGAGATATTCCGCAAGACTGGGATGGATCCACCGCCACTCTACTCAAGAAGCTGCTAAGGCCAGAATAAGCAATCCTGGATAAGTCCGGATAACGGTAAAAATAAAAACCACAGGCGCCTCGGAGGAACTGAACCTCCGGGGCGTTTTCATTTTCTGGACAGAAGTTGCCGCGTTCTTTTTAACAACGGCAAACAGCGGTATTTTCATAGATTTCAGTCAGACGATAAGCAAGTCGTCAAACGCGACCGCCATCAACGATCAATTGCTGCCCGGTAATTACTCGCGACGCACGTGAGGCCAGGAACAATGCGCCTTCCACAAGATCTTCGCCCTGAATAGGGAATTTCAGGCTCTGTCCGGCAAGGCACTCCGCCAGCGCCTCTTCAGTCACCCAAAGGCGTTTCTGGCGCTCGGTCATAACCCAACCGGGGACCAGTGCATTTACACGAATTCCCTTCTGCCCCAGTTCACGTGCCGCGGCACGCGTCAGGCCGACGATTGCCGTTTTCGCAGTTACATAAGCAGGGTAACCGCATAGCGCCAGATTGGCGGAGTTTGAACCAAGGTTAACAATGCTGCCTCCACCAGCTTTTACCATTTCCCGCGCGGCCCACTGCATAGCAAAAAACTGTGGGCGCAAGTTGATGTTTATTGATTCGTCCCACTGCTCTGGCGTCAGACTGTCAATAGTATGGCGCGTATCTCGTGCTGCGTTATTTACCAGCACATCGAGCCCCCCCAACTCAGCTACTGCGGCCTGCATGGAAGATTCCAACGCCACCAGATCACGGATATCACAAGTCGCGTAATGAGGACGCAAACCCGTACAAGCTTCCACCTGGTTACACAGCTGCTCCGCGGCTCGGTCACGCAGTGAAACGAAACTGACTCGGGCTCCCTGCAACGCAAAAGCCGCCGTCAAATAAGCACCGATGCCTGAACCACCACCAGTAATAAACACCCTTTTACCTTCGAGATCCCGGTAACGGGTGATTTTCTCCAGCTCACCGCTGGCAAATACCTGATCAAAATCGTCAATCTGCTGTTCTTCGCGGGACATTAGTTGCCACCTCTTATTTATAAAAAAATCACCGATATCAAACAAAGGTACTGAAACTTTTCGGCCATGTCGATTCATAGGATTATTATGATAATTGACTGTAACAACCAAGCCCGCTACCCTTGGCTAGATTTATCATATAAATAAAATAAATAATTAGCCGATTCAGCCTCTTACATCCGTCATAAAACATATCCGAGCATGGCGCTTCCAATGACCAAATCCCGTATCTCGGACTACCGTTTCCCTGGCATTTCTGATCTGCGCCAGCTGCACTGTTTCGTGTGTAACCCCGAAACAAGCCGATGACTTTAAAGACGTACTGCAAGGAGACATCGTCATGCCGGCAATAACGAGATTGAGATAACAAATTGATGCGCAATAATAACGACAAGCCCGGCAAGCCACGCCGCAGCCAACTGAGCTACGGCAAATTGGACAAAGATGGTTTCATCCACCGCTCGTGGATGAAAGCCCAGGGGTATCCCGACCACTGCTTCGACGGCCGCCCCATCATTGGCATTTGCAATACCTGGTCTGAAATCACTCCCTGCAACTCTGGCTTGCGGGAAATGGCGGAATACGTGAAACGCGGCATCTGGGAAGCTGGCGGCGTACCGCTGGAATTCCCGGTCACCAGCCTCGGCGAAACCCAGATGCGCCCCACCGCCATGCTGTTCCGCAACCTGCTGGCAATGGACGTGGAAGAATCCATTCGCGGCAACCCCATCGACGGCGTGGTGCTGCTGGGTGGCTGCGACAAGACCACCCCCGGCCAACTGATGGGAGCCGCCAGCGTCAACCTGCCCACTATTGTGGTGTCTTCCGGTCCCATGCTGAACGGCAAATTCCGCGGTCGCGATATCGGCTCCGGCACCGATGTGTGGAAGTTCTCGGAAGCGGTGCGCGCCGGGGAAATGAGCCAGGAAGATTTCATTGCCGCCGAAAGCGCTATGTCCCGCTCCCGCGGCGTGTGCATGACCATGGGCACTGCCTCCACCGTCTCCAACCTGGTGGAGGCCATGGGCCTGTGCCTGCCTTACAACGGTTCCATCCCTGCGGTCGACGCCCGCCGCCAGGCCATGGCACATATGTCCGGCCGAGAAATCGTGCGCCTGGTGGAAGAGGATGTGCGCATGAAAGACATCGTGCGCAAGGAATCCCTGATCAACGCCATCAAGGTCAACTCCGCCATCGGCGGTTCTACCAATACCGTCATGCACCTTCTGGCCCTGGCCGGGCGTCTGGAGATCGACCTGGAACTGGAAGACTTCGACCGCTACAGCCGCGACCTGCCGCTGCTTGTGGACCTGATGCCGTCTGGCCGCTTCCTGATGGAGGACTACCACTACGCTGGCGGCCTGCCCGCGGTGATAAAAAAAATCGGTGCGCATCTGGATCTCAGCGCCACCACCGTCAGCGGTAAAACCCTGGGCGAACAAATCGAAAACGTCGAATGCTACAACGACGATGTGATCCGCAACCTGGACAACCCGGTGAAAGAGAACTCCGGAATCTGGGTGCTGCGCGGCAACCTCTGCCCCCAGGGTGCCATCATCAAACCCAACGCCGCCTCCACCGAACTGATGAACCATACCGGCCGCGCCGTTGTATTCGAATCCATTGAGGACTACCACGCACGCAAAGACCTGCCGGAGCTGGACATCGACGAGCACTGCATCATGGTGCTCAAGGGTTGCGGTCCCAAGGGCTACCCGGGCATGCCGGAAGTGGGCAATATGGCACTGCCGAAAAAACTGCTGGAAAAAGGCGTCAAGGATATGCTGCGGATTTCCGACGCCCGTATGAGCGGCACAGCATTTGGCTCGGTAATCCTGCACGTGGCCCCGGAAGCCAGCGCCGGCGGTCCTCTGGCGGTGGTGCGCAGCGGCGATCTGATCGAATTCAACGGCGAGGCCCGCACCCTCAATCTGAAAATTTCCGATCAGGAACTGCAGGCGCGCCTTGAAGAGTGGCAGCGGAACAAACCCGAACCCACCTACCAGCGGGGTTACGCCAGACTATACGTCGACACAGTGCTGCAGGCCGACAAGGGCGCTGACCTGGACTTCCTTGTGGGCGGTTCCGGTGACGAAGTCTCACGGGAATCCCACTGACATCGCAGACTCCAAAAATCAGACATTACAGCTATTTTTAGCGAAAAAATGACGCTGGCAGAACTCCCATCTTAAGCCAGCGTAGGTAAGGAAACGACCAAGAGACAAGGAAAATTAACTTATGCCCTCGGAGCAGCGTTTCCCGCTGGTGGCAATCTTACGCGGCATCACGCCAGAGGAAGTGATACCTGTAGCAGAGACTATCCACAATGCGGGTTTTTATTACATCGAAGTGCCTCTGAATTCACCCGAGCCGTTGCAGAGCATCGCAAAACTGGTGCGGTATTTCGGCGACCGCGCCTGCTGTGGTGCCGGTACCGTGACCACTGTGAAGCAGGTTGAAGCCGTCGCCGAAACCGGAGCCAAGCTGATTGTTTCCCCCAACTGCGACCCCGCCGTAATCCGCCGTAGTCTTGAATTAGGGCTGGTAAGCATGCCCGGTATCCAGACACCTACCGAGGCGTTTTCCGCAATCAACGCGGGGGCCCGATATCTCAAACTGTTTCCCGCAATCAGTCTCGGCCCTGACTATGTGAAAAACTTGAAAGTGGTACTGCCGCCGGAGTGCGCTTTACTCGCCGTTGGCGGCATTAATCTGGTCAACATGTACGACTTTTATGCGGCCGGCATCGCCGGCTTTGGAATTGGCAGCGACCTGTATAAACCTGGGCGCAGTCATGAAAACGTGAGTGCAAGGGCACGAAACTACGTAGAAAAATACCAATCGATTTCATGACACCGTCAAGGCTCTATCGAGACTCACATGAGTCAAATCACGATATTTTTTACTCCTTGCTCGCCGCTTTATTCGATCCGGCATCCAGCAACGGCTTGATCAGATCCATCGGCAGCGGGAATACAATTGTGGAATTTTGTTCGCCGGCAATATCAATCAAGGTCTGCATATAACGCAGGGTAATCGCGTTGGGGTTTTTCGACAGCTGGTCTGCCGCCTCGGTAAGTTTCATCGCCGCCTGGGCCTCGCCTTCCGCGTGAATCACTTTGGCCCTTCGGGACCGCTCCGCCTCCGCCTGCTGGGCAATCGCGCGGATCATGCTCTCGTCGAGATCAATATGCTTGATCTCCACATTGGTCACCTTCACACCCCACGCATCCGTCTGTTCATCAAGAATTTTCTGGATATCCACATTGAGCTTGTCACGCTCCGATAGCATCTCATCCAGCTCATGTTTTCCCAGCACCGAGCGCAACGTAGTCTGTGCAAGCTGACTCACCGCTTCGTGGTAGTTTTCCACGTTGATGATCGCGGACTGTGGATCGATTACCCGGTAATAAACAACGGCGTTCACCTTTACCGAGACATTATCTTTGCTGATCACATCCTGCGTGGGCACATCCATGACCACCGTGCGCAAATCCACCCGCTCCATGGTCTGGATAATGGGAATGATGATGATCAACCCAGGTCCTTTTACCGCCTGAAAACGCCCGAGAAAAAACACCACCGCACGCTCGTATTCCCGCAGGATACGGATCGCGTACATAATGAGTAGCGCCACCGCCAGAAACAGCAGACTGGCAAAATAACTGATCATAGAGACCTCCTTGTTCGCAGCATCAATTTTTCAGGATGAAAAATATCAGCCGTCGGACTATTCCGGCTCCACCTGCAGGTTGAGCCCCCTCTCCGCCACTACCCGGACCAGCTGGCCCTCGGTCAACAGGTTGTCGCAGTGCGCGCGCCAGATTTCTCCATCGATTTTCACCAGCAGTTCAGGCTCGACTTCGGTTACCACCGCGGTACGTCCAATCATCGCCTGATTGGCGGCAATTTTTGGTTTGTGTAGACTGCGCCCTACGGCATACAACAATCCCAGTAAACCGAGACCGCTGACCGCTGCGATACTGCCAATCAACCCCTTGGACACGCGCATTCCGGGCACGTCGCTATCGATCAGCATGATCGAACCGATTACCAGCGCCACCACACCGCCAATGCCCAGGGCACCGAAGCTTGGCACAAACAGTTCTGCGGCAATCAGCAGGGCACCTACGACAATCAGCGCTAATCCAGCATAATTGACCGGCAGTACCTGCAGCGCATAAAACGCCAGTAACAAGCAGATGATCCCGACAACTCCGGGGACTATGGCGCCCGGACTGTAACCTTCAAAGATGAGGCCATAGATACCGACCAGCAACAGTATGTAGGCCACTTGGGGATTGGTGATTAGCGACAGCAATTTGTTGCGCCAGTCGGGCGCATAATCCACTACCGGCAGGCGTGCGGTTTCTGCCGCAATCTTGACGGTGCCTTCCCGCAGCCTCACCTCTCGCCCGGGCAGCTGTAGTAACAACTGCTGCTGATTCTCCGCCACAACATCCACCACATTTTCTGCCAGTGCCTCTTTCGCCGTCAGGGTCGCCGCATCGCGTACCGCCTTCTCTGCCCAGTCCGCATTGCGTCCATAACGCTGTGCCAGGCCTCGGATATAGGCGACAGAGTCATTGATGACCTTGCGTTCCATTGTTGTGCCGGGTTGTGTGCCCCGCCTGGAACCGGGCTCAGATTCCGCTGGGGCGTCGGAGCCGCCATCCTCCCTTTCGCCATCCTCCTTTTCGCCGTCCTTCCCGTCGTCGTTTGAATGCCTGGGAGTTTGCTCCGGCGCTGTCCCCGGTGGCTCCTGCTGACCGGGCATACCGCCCATCTGCACCGGCGTGGCCGCACCCAGCGTGGTAGATGGTGTCATCGCCGCCACATGACTGGCATAAAGGATATAGGTGCCGGCGCTGGCAGCCCGGGCACCGGCGGGTGTGACATAGGTAACGAACGGGACGTCCGAAGCGAGGATATGCTGGATGATATCCCGGGTGGCCGCATCCAGGCCGCCGGGAGTATCCATGTTAACGATAAACAGCTGCGCGCCCTGTTCACGCGCCTTTTCACTGGTCCTGACAAAGTAGTCGGTGGTGGCCGGCCCTATGGGGCCGTCAATCGCGAGCACAGCGATATGGGGCCCGGGCTCGCTCTCCGCAGACTCCTGCGCCCAGGCGCAAATAGAAATGATCTGTGCCAAAACAGGCAACAGGCAGACGAGTACCCCTTTCGACCACCACTGATTCATGTCTGTTATTCCGGGTGCGAAAGTATTGAAACAGGAAACACAAGCGTATCAGAAGAAAAAAACTCTACAGGGAAACAGACAGGGGAAGAAGCGCCGAATATCGACGCGCCGGACTGCAGTGTGGTGGCACTACATGAGAAACCCAGTATGGGGAACTCAGTGACGTCCTGACAATCCAAACAGACAGTTGTGCTCAGCATTCATTGGCAGCAAACCATCGGCAATCCTACTTCGTGTATCCTTCCTGTAATCCTGTCACTGATTCTCCTGTAGAAACCATCCCGGTGTCCCAAGACAGATTGGGCGACACGAGGCCGCTTATTGTCGGACTGCTTGTGGCCCTGGCGGTACACTTGGCCCTGGTTTTTCTGCCTGTCACATTGGATCCCGTCGCGCCTGACAAGGAAACACCAGTTGCGACGACGACGTTAGACGTAACACTGACGGCTTTAGACGCACCCCCGAAGGTGCCTGATACTCCAACCAAACTGCCGGACGTCACACCAGAAATTCCGCAGACAACGACACCTCTACCGACCGCGAAGAAAGAAAGTAGCGCGATACTGAAACCGCAGCGAGAGCCCAGAGCAAAGGTGTTTCCAGCAGTACCAGATAAAGCTAGCCAGGCATCACGGGATCAACCCTCGGCGCCATCCATCTCAACGGCAAATACTCCGAAACCCACTCGAGACAGCTTCACACCGCCACCTTCAAACGACGGAGCCAAGTCCCGCTCCACGGTATTTGACCCCGGTCTGTCCACCCGCCTGGAAACCGAACGCAATCGGGTACGGAAGTTTGAATCCCGCGATGTCGAATTAACGACTAACAACGGCACCTTTTTCCAGAAAGGAGACCGCTGTTGGGAAGAAAAGAAGCTATTACCCGGTGACATCGACAGTACGGTCAGCCAGCGCTTTCTGATCAAATGCACCCAAAGAAAACGGTCTGAGGAAGATATTGGCCGTCTTGCGGATAAATACGGAATACCGTGATCCCATGTGGTCCGGCTGGATGTATACAACCGTCGATATCCCCAGCCGGTGATCACTTCCCGAGTCAGCTTCCCGCCAGATACCGCCGTGCAAACTTCGGATCCATTTTTTCCAGATCCACTACGACCAACCCATCTACGGAATCACAGAAATCCGGGTCGATATTGAAGGCATGGAAGCTGGTGCCCCCGGACACAGTCACTGCGGTGTACTTCTTGAATAGCGGCGGCAATACCACCCCTTCTTCCTTGAGAATTTCCTTCAACTGCAGCATATCTTCGTGTGTATCACCGGAAAGCTCGGGCAGGTCCTCGCAGGCCTCCACAAACGGCAAGCGCGCGTTGCCGAGAGGGTTGTCGGTGGAAAAGTAGTACAGGAAGAAGCGCACTATCGCGGACTTGGCGCGGCGGGAGAAGGTTCCCGGCATCGATACCGGGCCAAACAGATAGCGGCGATTGTTGCGCACAATCCACTGGCCAATACCACACCACAGCAAATCCAGTCCGCGGCTGCGCCAGTATTCCGGTAGCAGGAAACTGCGCCCCAGCTCCGCGGAGCGAGGCATGCACTGCTCCGGTGAGCCGGAATAGTTGAACAGAGTAGTGCTGTAAATTTTGTCCGCGCTCAGGCCGTCGGTGTTCACCAGTCGGTATGCACCCGCCATTTGTTGACGCTCTTTGTCCCACAGCAGCAGGTGGTCGTAATAGGCATCAAAGGCGTCCCAGTCGCGACTGTTACCCGTGCCCTCACCCACCGCGCGAAAGGCAATTTCCCGCAGGCGGGACAGTTCGCGCATTACCGGGCAATCCGACCGCTGGCGATAGAGCTTCACTTCAAATTCACCTTGAGCAACAAGGGTTTCGCAGCATTCAAGAACCGCAGCTATATCTGCGGGAGATTCTGCAGCAGCGACCGGTTCCGGCGCCAGGCTCTGCGAATTTTTATGCAGCTGATAGATCTGCTTCTTCCACAGTTTTGCCTGTGCGCGCGGCGCCATGGGCCAGCTGCGATACAGCTCCGGCGCTACCGGCATACCGATACGGATATCGATACCGCGGCGCACCTGCTTGAACATCTCGCGGATCAGCCACAACGTCGACAGCGGTTTGTTGACCATGGACAGACCGTACCACCACAGTGAGTTTCTGCCCCGCACCTGCATTGGCAGTATGGGAGCGCCGGTCTTGTCGGCGAAACGGATAAACCCCGGGTTCCAGCGACCGTCGCGAACCCCTTGCGGTGTCAGCCGGGATACCTCACCGGCGGGAAACACGATGATCGCACCACCACTGCGCAGGTGGGCATAGATGCCCTCCACATCCCCCTTGCGGGTGCGGCCGTTGAAATTGTCTACCGGCAACAGGTAACTGCGCAGGGGCTCGATATTCCACAAAAGCTGACTGGCCACGGCCTTGACGTCCTTGCGCACTCGCGCCACCAGGTCGATCAGTGCCAGCCCATCGAGACTGCCGAGGGGATGATTGGACACGATCACTAACGGGCCACTGGTGGGGATACGCTCCAACTCCGCCAGGTTCACGTCATAGTGAAAGTCAAACGACCGAAATACCTGGCGGATAAAATCCAGACCGCCAAGATGAGGGAAGTCGCGACCGAATTGCTGAATCTGCTGCTCACAGCAGATTTTTTTAACCGTCGCAGAGACCAGCCGCCGGGCGGGACTCTGCGGTGCGGCGCTGTACCACGGATTTTTCTGTAACAGGTTATCCAGCTGAATCATGCGGCAACGGCCTCCGTCATGATGCGCGCAATTTTGGGCGTGCGGTGCCAATGCAGGATATCCAGGGCTCCGCTTCTTTCTTCCACTACTGCGGTCATCGAATCCACCCAGTCGCCGCAGTTGGCGTAGGTCACGGCGGATTCCTGAGCGGCGCTGTGGCGAATACCAGCGCGGTGGATATGGCCGCAGATGACACCGTCAAAGCCACGGCGACCGGTTTCGCGAATAGCGACTTCCTCAAACCGGTTCATCATCTTGCGCGCTGCGTTCACGCGATTTTTGACGTGGTTGGCCAGGGACCACCAGGGCAAGTCAAAACGGCTGCGCCAAAAATTTATCCAGCGGTTCAGTCTCAGCATCAGGTAATAAACGTTATCGCCAATGTGATAACTAACAGGGTTGATCTCGATATGGTGCTCGAACTGGTCGCCATGGGTAACCCAGAAGCGTTTGCCATCAGCGGTGGTATGTGTGCACTCGCGTTCGACGCGAATATTGCCGAGGCGTTTACCGGCCCAACTGCGCATGGGCGCATCGTGATTGCCCGGCACATAGATCACGTCACGGGTACAGCTGCTGAGTTCAGAGAGCATCCCGAGCAGAACAGAAGAGGCTTCGCACCAACTGCCCTTGCCCTGGGACAGCGCTTTCATATCAAAAATATCACCGACCAGATACACGGTATCGGCTGTGTTCTGAGCCAGAAAATCTGCCAGCCGCTGCGGCTCGCTGTCTCTGCTGCCCAGGTGAACATCGGAAATCCACAGTGCGCGATATCGATTACTCATTGGCAAGCCCTATCAGTAGTTTGAAGAACTTTGCTCGATTTTTTTTACAATACTGCGTCACTTATTTGAAACTTACGTTTCACATTAAAAAGGCAACAAAAAAGACGAACCAGTCTTAAATTATCACATACGCAGATATCGCCCAACTAAGTACAACCGTACAAATTTTTAAAAAAAATCAATAATTCAGAAAAATTCGCGTCAATCTACCTGTATGTGCATTACATATTTATATGACGGGTGGTAGTGTTACAAAAATATGAAACGGAAAATTAATAAATCAAAACTTCTCTAATTGCCTGATAGAGATACCAAAAAATTAATAGGGAAAATAACCAGCGAAATGAAAGGGTTATTTCGAAAAAGTGCCATGGAATGGCAAGAAGATCGCCTACACGGTGACGTTCTGCTATCACCACAACTCTCACATATAATTATCCTTGGTGGCATTATTCTTTGGGTTACCGCCACTATTGTTTGGCTTTCAACCTGTCAATACGCGCGCAAAGAAACCGTAACTGGCTGGATTGAACCCACTTCCGGTGTGGTTCGGGTATACGCCGAAGGCACAGGTATCATTGAGCAAGTATTGGTTAGTGAAGGCGAAAAAGTCGTAAAAAATCAGCCGCTGATCATCCTGAATCGAGACCACATTCTCGCGGATGGTAAGCACTTGGAGGCCGTTTTACAGGCGGAGTACGAAAATCAAAATAGCTTACTTAGCGAACAGATCGAACGCAGCGAAAAAATTAATCAGCAACGCCAACGAGATTTAAAACAGCGTATTTCCGCTAGCAAGGAAGAGTTGGCATTACTGGATAAACAGATTTCCACACAAGCCCGGCATCATGGATTAATAAGAGATCAGGCGGAACGCTACAATCAACTTAGAAAACGAGGACATATTTCTACGGTTGAGCTGGAACGAGTTGTCATCCAAGAGCTGGAGCTCAGTACAGAAAGCCAAAGCTTGGCTCGCAATAAGGTAAAAATTCGCAACCAAATTCAGCAATTGGAGAACGAGCTGGCTTCGCTGCCTGAGGTGTACGCCAACGAAACCGACCAATTGCGCGCACGCCTTTCCGATCTCGCACAAAAAATCGCCCAATTGCACGGGCAACGCGCATATATACTCAAGGCCTCAAAGGCTGGGACGGTACACAATCTGCAGACCCGAGAGGGGCAGCAGGTACAAATCGATATACCACTACTTTCAGTGGTGCCCGAAAGCGGAGATTGGATCGCAAGATTATTGGTACCCGTGCGTGCAGCAGGTTTTCTAGCCCCCGAACAAGCTCTGAAAATCCGTTACGACGCCTTCCCCTACCAAAAATTTGGCTTGTATCAGGGGGCAATCACCTCAATATCCGATTCTGCTCTGCTGCCCGATGAACTACGTGATGCCCCTATAGCGGTAGGTGAGCCTGTTTACCGTGTATCCGCCGTATTAGCACGACCTAGTATAAAGGCATATGGACAAGAATTTTCGCTAAAACCTGGCATGACCCTCTCCGCCGATATTGAACTTTCTGAGCGAAGCTTACTTATGTGGCTACTTGATCCCATCTACAGCCTGAAGGGACGCCTGTAATGCCCACAGCAGTAGAGCAAGCCACCGGACATCAATGTACTCGCCCGGAACAGTTACTTAATTTCGGCGGCGGTCGCCGTCTACCGGTCGTACTACAGACCGAGGCAGCGGAGTGCGGCCTGGTGTGCCTGGCCATGGTCGCCGGGTACTACGGCTACCATACCGACTTGGCGTGCCTACGAAGACGCTTCACCATTTCAAATCACGGCACCAACCTCAAGAAGTTGATAGATATGGCTGGGCGCCTGAATTTTGCAGCCCGTGCCTTGCGCTTGGAACCGGAAAATCTCGGAAGATTACAAACCCCCTGTATTTTACATTGGGATATGAACCACTTTGTGCTGCTGAAGAAAGTACAGCGAAAATATGTCGTTATCCACGATCCTGCGGTAGGCGAGCGGCAACTCACCTATAAAGAATTTGACCACCATTTTACCGGGGTGGCCCTAGAACTCACTCCCACAGATAAATTCCAGACGGGAGAGCAACGCAAGCGTCTCACTCTCAGTCACTTCTGGTCCCACATCACAGGCCTCAGATACAATCTGATACAAATATTGCTACTGTCACTTCTCCTTCAGTTGTTTGCCGTCGTCGCCCCTTTCTATATGCAAACAGTAGTTGACGACGTCATCCTGCGTAGCGATAAAAACTTACTGCTTGTCCTGACACTTGGCTTCGGGCTGCTACTTATAATCCAGACCTGCACAAATTCTCTCCGTGAATTAGTCATCCTACATATCGCCAGCCGTCTCAACATGCAGATGGCCGCCAACCTCTTCCGCCACCTGATCCGCCTGCCCATTAGCTACTTCTCAACCCGCCACATGGGCGACCTAATATCTCGCTTCGGTTCCCTTCAATCCGTGCGAGAACTGCTTACCACCGGCCTAGTGGCGGCGGTAGTGGACGGCATCATGGCCTTGATCACCCTAGCTGCTATGTTCTTCTACGATGTAAAGCTTGCTCTGATCGTACTGGCGGTAGTAGCCCTATACGCAGCTCTTCGCATGGCCCTGTACCGCCCCTTGCGTATGCTCATAGAGGAGCAGATAGTGGCCCAGGCAAAGCACGACTCCCACTTTATGGAATCCGTACGCGCCATACAGACAGTCAAACTTTTTCAGCGCGAAAACGACCGTCAAGGTCAGTGGCACAACCGCCTAGCCGACACCATCAATAAAGGCATTCGCATCTCGCGATGGAATATTGGCTACAGTGTCATCAACCAGCTTCTGTTCGGTGTTGAGAACTTGCTGGTTATCTACTTCGCCGCTGCGGCGGTGATAGACAGTGCCCTCACTGTAGGCATGTTCTACGCCTTTATAAGCTACAAAACTCGCTTCGTAGAATCCATGGACGCCCTGATCAATAAGTGGATCGAACTAAAGATGCTCGGCCTCCACCTAGACAGGCTCTCAGATATCGTCTTTACACCCACAGAGGAAACCGACCACGCAAGTAACTATCCCGCCAGTTGGGGCCCGACCCCGAAATCCGTCAGGGGCAGAATCGAAGTCCGCGACCTCAGTTTCCACTATGGTGAAGCCGAAGTCCCCACCTTCCGAAATCTCAACTTCACAATCGAACCCGGCGAAACTGCTGCCATCGTCGGCGCCAGTGGCTGCGGTAAAACAACTCTGCTCAAATGCATGATGGGCCTGCTGGAACCCAGCGAAGGCGAAATCCTAGTCGATGGCCAGCCGCTGAAACACCTACCGCATTACCGCAACCAGATCGCAGGTGTAATGCAGGACGACCAACTGCTGACCGGCACTATTGCCGATAACATCGCCTGTTTCGAGCCAGAGATCGACTTGCAGCGTATAACTACGTGCACACAGATGGCCTGCATTCACAAAGAAATCATGCAAATGCCCATGCAATACAACACCCTAGTAGGCGACATGGGCACCAGCCTCAGTGGAGGCCAGAAGCAAAGAATCGTGCTGGCGCGCGCCCTCTATCGTGCGCCACGCATCCTGTTCATGGACGAAGCAACCAGTCACCTGGACATGGCGAATGAGTCTTTGGTTAACGACCATATCAATCGGCTTGCCATTACCCGGGTAATCGTTGCGCATAGGCCAGAGACGGCCAAATCTGCAGGGAAGCGGATAAATTTGGCCGACTTTACGAATCAGCCTATTTCTTAATCGAGAACCAAGTAGGAAAAAGTTATGAAATCGAAAATTAGAGAATTGCAGGAACATGAATTATCTAGTGTATCAGGAGGGAATGCATGGGTTGTCGCCAAAGAAACAGCTAAAGCCATTTGGGGTGCGATCGCTGTTGAAGGAGCGAAACAGGGAGTAAATCAGATAGGACAACAGACTCAGAGCGGTTACCACAACGGATTCTACGGGACCTACGGCTCCTACGGGCTTAGGACCCATTACGGTTCAGGCTGGTAAGTGCCAACAAAAAACGTCTAGAGACTAGTGCTTTTTATTGAGGAGGGGGGAGATTTCTTCTCCCCTCTACCCGAACCATCAACAAGTGATTATATCTTCGAAAAATTAAAACCGTTAAAGGCACCGGCCTCTATAGTTTCATATAAATGTCGACTCTTTGAAAAAGGCTCGAAATTTGCAGTCTCAAACGTATTCCCTCAATACAGTTATAGGTTCCTACTATAGGTAATCTTAACTAACATAATCGCTGGATAAATTATGGGCGGACCAATGTTCAAAATCGTTAATTTCAAGTTTCAATCAAGCGTCTAGAATCTCCTGCCGAGAGCGTTTTAGCGGAAATCCATTGCATAGCAGAGGGACACATTTCAGACGTTAAATCTAGGATTTCGGTAAAAATTCTGAAACCTGATACAACTAAAGGATTTATTTATGTGCCTATATTAATCGCACAGCCACCATGCCATCGGTAATGGAAAACTGTCAGATCAACCGCACCACCTAAACATTATTTTTCTATTGGCCATTTCTCGTACATAGCGAAAAAATTAAAGAAATCCTCATCTTAACTAAGCTTCGAAATTATAAATTTTTATATGGCCAAGCCAAAATTAACAAATGCAATCATGCTAACACTCGAGAATCCATATGCTACTTTCGATGTTCGGATTAAAAGCAAATAAAACCGCTATAGAAAAAAAGTGCGCTGGATAGGCCAGAAAAACCCAGGAGAAAATGGCCTTCTTTGCGTTGCAAGCTTACTTAGTTATCACAATGTAAAATACAATATAAAAAAATTCCGAAAACTATACCCTCAGTTCTCCGAAGGAATTACCCTGAGAGGGCTTATGGACCTACTTCTCGTACACGGAATACAGAGCCGGCCACTGTCATGTCCAGCTCAAGAAATAGATAAATTAAAACGTCCCTGTATTCTGCATTGGAATATGCATCAGTTCGTCGTACTGACGGAAATCAATGAGGATATTTTTCATATCTACGATCCAGCTAGTCGCCGTTCTCTTTATACACGAGAGGATTTTGAATGCAATTTCAGCGAAGTAGCACTTGAGATTTACAGCAAGCCGCAATACAAGGAGGATCCATGAAGATTCTTTTCTTGACACCGCACCTTCCCTTGAACAGCGGCTCAGGTGGATCGATTCGAAGCTACCAGATCTATGAAAACCTGCGACAACTTTCTACGGTTGATATCCTCTGCTGCAACGGGACAGGCCTTCGCCATCGCGATGTTGCACAATTCAAGAAGGAGCACAGGTATCAGGGAAATGTCCGAATTCCCTGGGTCGTACCCTGGTTCGCAAAAAGGAAAAATCCGAATGAGAAATTTCTAAGGTTTCTTGAAAGAAATCAATATGACTATATCGTAGTTAGATATTACTGGAGTGCATTCTGGTTCGGCTTGATAGGAGCAGAAAACATCATACTAGATTGTGACGACTGCCCGTTAGAACTTGAAATTCAGAAACAAAATAGACTTTCCATTAATAAAAGATATTTTTCGAGCACCCTCCAAAAAATAAAAAATATATTCTACAAAAAAAGATATCTAACAGACATAAGCAGAGTACCCGTTGTTACTTTTTCAAAAAAAAGCCATGCCATACCGTGGAAAAGTAACTTTGTTATCTTGCCAAACAAAATACAGCCATCCAGCCCTCCACCCAAGACGGTAAACCATAGCGTAGATGAATTCGTAGTTGTGTTTGTCGGCACTCTTAGCTATGGGCCAAATTTTGAGGGGCTTGACCACTTCATCTGCAATATTTGGCCATCCATAACCGCCAAATACCCAAGAACCACCCTGAAAATAGTTGGCGGGGGACTCCCAGCCAGATATCGAAAAAAATGGGGGCAACTAGAGTGCGTAAAATTGTGTGGATTTGTTGAAAATATTGATGAAGTTTATTCAGATGCACACATTTCCATATCACCAATTTTCACCGGCAGTGGCACCCACATTAAAATAATCGAGTCTCTACTACATTCAACAACAATGGTTATATCAAAGCTCGCTCATCGGGGATATGAAAAAACTCTCATGGACGGAAAGAGTTTGTATGTTGCTAGCGATGATCAAGAATACATAGATAAAATTTTTTACTTAATAAAAAACCCGAGATTTCGCAAAAAAATGGAAAGAAATGGAAAAATTAATGCGTTAACTTTCCATGCAGTTAAAGATTACGAAAACGACTTTGTAGATATAATCAATATTAAAATGAAAAATCAGATGCAGACTGCATCGAATGACATCGAAACATATATTTCCGATCTCGATGCCGCGAAGGAGTGATCATGCTTCAGCTGGAAAATACACTGCGCTGTATATCTTATCGATTGTTTGGCTATCCACGTCTACCTTTCCTCAAGAAAAGGGATGATCCGGGTCTGAGAGATTCAATTTCCACAGTACTTTCAGGCTACTATAAAAAAAACATCAGGCGACCGCCGATTGTTGCTAGTAAAAGAGAACCGTTTCCTATAGATGTCAACAAGAATCATATCGAATCAGCACTCCATACTCCCGAAATACACGATGGCGATTTTATTATTTTTGGCGCGTTCAAGGAAAGTCGCAGCCTGATACTGGATATCGGAGCAAACTGGGGATACTCCGTGAGATCAATGAGATCATCTGGGGCTGAATGCAAGATCGTTTCATGCGAGCCGGTCCACTACTACGAAAGCTGTTTACAAAGGATATTTGAACTGCATCTTGGTTTCTATGATTACCATATGATTGGACTAAGCGATAAAGTAGGAATTATCAATCTCGTGGTTCCGGTCATCAATCAAGTACCTGCGTTTGGATTGGCCACAGGATTAGCCATGCCTAACCTGAATGTATTTGCAAAAAATATTGAAGCTCATATTCATCAACATATACCCAATCTAAGAGAAGTATATGTTCAACTAACAACCCTGAAAGTCAAAATTGACACAATGGACAACTTGGTTGACAACAATATTTGCCGCTTTGTATGGAATGATATAGCAGCTATTAAGATTGATGTTGAAGGTATGGAGCTAGAAGTATTAAAGGGCGGAATAAAAACGCTTAGAAAATATACCCCGCTGATTATGCTTGAAGGCGGCAATAGGTATTTCGGCGTGTCTTAATTAATGGAGAACATCGGCTATCGATATGCAGAACGGCGCGATAGTAAGCTAGTATTTCACGAAGGATTGGGAACCAATCTTAACGGCTTTTTTGTTCATCGTGACATGATCGAAACCTATCGGGACCTGAAAATTCTTGCGTAGCCACCTGTTGGTAGAATAAATTTTGTACGAGAACTAAAGTGTCGACTAAAAAACGCGAAATCATAATATGTGCACTTGGCACCGCAGGTGACATTCATCCACTGATCGGGCTGGCTAAACTTCTCGTCGAACGGGGACACAATCTAACATTTCTCTCCAACGACCGGTTCAAATTCGTTATAGAACGTAATGGAATCTTGTTTCATTCGATCGGCACAGAAGACGAATATCTTAGCCTGTATAACGATGAGCGCGCTTGGGATATACGCAGCGACCCCGCTGAAATCGCTTTTGATCGGTACTACGGCCCCACATTTGTGCCCTCCTTCGAGTTTATTCGAAAAAGACATGCAAAAAATCCAAATTTGCTGGTGGTCGGCCTATCTATACTTAACGGCGCTAGAGCCGCGGCGAAACACTTTTCGATACCTTATGTACTGATAACCCTTTCACCCAGTCTGATACCGAGTAAAATCCATCGCCCCGCTCTCTTTGAAAGCTCCCTCTGTCGATGGACACCTGAATTTGCCAAGCGCAGCCTGTACAACCACCTAATGCAAAAAATCGACGGCCACCTGATTAGCCATGGTTACATTTTCAGATTAAATCAAATACGAAAGAAAATTGGCCTCTCTTCCATTACGAAATTCGTCCGACATAATTACACCGAGGAGGATTTACATCTCGGTTTTTTCCCGCGGTGGTTCGGCATGCCCCCAGTGGACTGGCCAAAAACCTTCAAGTTAGTTGGTTTTCCGCTGAGTGACGACGAAAGAAAAACTGAGACTGAGGCCGTCAGTAAATTTATCGAAAGGTATGGAAAGCCGGTGCTTTTCACAAGCGGTACAGGAGTATTCAATAACGATGCATATTTTCAGGAATCTATAAAAGCCTGCTCCTCATTGTCACTACCATGCCTGCTCGTAGGTGGTGGCGATTCATTAAAGTGGCGCAAGACAACATACAATGTCATGCACGTGGATTACGTAGATTTTGAAACGATTCTCCCAAAATGCAGGGCAATTGTTCACCATGGCGGTGTGGGAACCCTCTCTCAGGCTATCAAAGCGGAGATCCCACAGTTGATTCGACCATTAATGTACGACCAGCCGGATAATGCCTACAGGGTTGTACGGTTGGGTTTAGGTTTATCTGTATCGAAAGAGTATTACCAAGGGAAATATGTTGCAAAATTATTAAATAAGATTATTACCTGCAAGTCGTTAAAATCTACAACAGAAAAATACTCTAGAGATTTAAAAAGAAGCACAGCAATAGAAAAGTCTTATCACTACATTTCGAAACTATAGAAATCAACTGAAAGTAGAGAAGAGAAATATTCACCAAGTAAAACAAATAAAAATAATGCACATAAAAACAATAAATTATATTAATTTAAGAAAAGACACTGGGAAAAGAATATTAATGAACTTAAACTTTTTCGGTTCAGGATATACATTACAAAGGATTAACGGCGTAGAGTATGATCAAGAGTATGGCGACCATATAGTACACGACACCGTTGATTTAGAGGACTACTTACAAAGAGAAAACGTTCAGCGCCAAAATGGCGTAATAGGATGCTGGCTAGCACATACTCGGGCGATAGAAAACACCAGAGCAGATGACGGCCTAACGGTTGTATTAGAAGATGACTTTATGTTTAGAAAAGATTTTTTCAGAAAATCTATCGACATGATAATAAATTTCAAACGGGATTTTGATGTATTAATTTTTGATCCCTCTGGCTTGGGTCCAAAACGAGAACACTTCCTGGAACCTGGAATCTTCAATGCCAAAGGATCCAGCTACCCTTACTTCTACGGTAGCCACTGTCTTTTTTACAATAGACGTAGCATACCCAAAATTCTAAAAATAAAACAAAAATCTAAGATAAGTGATTATGATGGATTTCTTCTATCCAATACCAGCATCAAGACCTACATCTTTTATACCGGGGAATCTATGGGCATAAGCCTTGGTTCAAATATAAGTGGATCAAGCAGTCTAACCTCTTTTCTTCTTGGAATTAGAAATCGCTTTAAATTCCTTATCAGAAGATCATGAAATCCAACCTCATAAATATAATTCGTCGGCGTCATCTCTAAATTTACTCGGGATATCAATACACATATGAGTTTCCCTACCGAATACCTCTCGGTTCACGCCAAGACTAAGCTCGCCCTATACCTTATAGGTGATATTCTTTGGCGCCGCAAGGAGATTTCACCCGCACGCTACGTAGCTGTGGCAACAGTACTTTCATTTTCTCTTACCACCGCGGCGGCACTTAGCTACCAACTTGTTGGCACAATGCTAACTAATCCGGAATCACTGCCAGGTCAACCACGTGAAGAATCCGGCCTAGTTATAAATTTCTTCGCAGTCTGTGTATTAGCACCAGCTATAGAAACCCTTTTTATTGGCTTTCTCGTGGCCTTTGCCCGCATTTGGACTGAACGCGATATAATACTTATAGCTGCAGTCGCCATTCCTTTTGGAATTATGCACGGGCTCGTCGCCGATGGCGCGTTCTATGTAGGCTTGCATATTTTTGCGTCAACCATTTCCTTTATTATTTTTTCGACAGTGTATCTGGCGTGGCTCCGACGCTCATTAAAAGCAGCATTCGGAATTTGCTCTGGAGTGCATATGCTGCACAATTTTGCCGCATTCTCAATATTTTTTACCGGTAACTACGCTTCTGGAAGTTGAGTGAAGCTACTACTTAGTGGTGGTCCTTACTTTAAAGACAGTCTGAGTATAAGCAGAATCTGGCGAGGACTGAGCGTGCAGTTACGACATGCTAGCGTCCGGGACTGGCGGAGCAAGAATCCCCTAATATTTTATATCTTAAGGCTGCAGACTTTTATGTGCCAGCAGTTGCACACCTCAAAAATTGCAATAATACAGGGAAAATCGCGTACGATTGAAAACTAGAAATTCAAGTCAGTAATTCGGGAACTAAGCTCACCCTGACAATTATTCTGAACAAAATACACATAAAGAACACCTTACAAGAGAGCATCATTTACTTATAGTGAATTAGCATTTTACTGATCACCCGGAGAAGAAAAATGAAAACACTTACCATAAAAATATAAATGGCAGATTCAACCAATCAGGCGGAAACATCTGAATTCATATAAGAGATATAGAAAAACTCACACTCCTGTTTTGTACCAACCGTCCCGATTAGGTACTAATTGAAGAACACCTCCTAAGGCAATTTCAGTTGAGATGCCTTTTGCATTCTTCCTGTCAATCTCTAACTTTTACTATTTCAGCAGATCTGGAAATAGAATTCAGATAGTCTTCCCAGCTAGATTCTAATTTCGTCGTCTGGTACTGACTATACTTCTTTCGCTTCAACCAGAGTACTTTTGTCGTTGCTCGACTTAAGTCAATCATTGGCAGTTGGTCGATGGCGGTAGAGCCTCGCTTAAAAACCGAACCGGAGCTAGAATTCTGAATCATGTCACTGACAATAGTGAGGTGAATATTTTCTGCGGCGGGATCGATATGATTCAGCGCGGCCACGTCGGACAGCGCCTCAAAAATGGGGGAGACCGGTTGCTCGCCTCCCGATACGGCTTTGGCAATGGCAATATCAAGAGGCTCCTCGAAGCGCTGGCGGTATAGCGCTTGCACAAACTGCCGATTTGCGGTCAGGGAACTTACATCCGACTGTGACGGAGGTTTACACAGGTCGATCACCGGTTCCGACAGACCATTGTAGTGATCATCCAATACAAAGATTGAAAAACGGTCATTAACCGCGGCGGATTCCAGCAGGCTCGACAGGTGGGTTTTGAGGAAGTGGGCCTGATGGGCGGAGAAGCTGTCCGACGCGTCGATCACCACAAGGTGATGGGCGAAGCGTGGCAGATTCGGGTTGCACAGCGTAACCCGATCGTAATCCCGCTCGGGAGCGCGGACGGTATGCCAGGCAAACAGGCCGAGCGCCAGCAGGATCGCGAGCCCGGTGCCGAACAGGGCAAGACCCTTTCTGTCCTCAATGCTAAACCGGCTCCGGCTGCTCCGGCGGATTTTTCGGGATCTCGCCATTACGCCCTCCGCAGACCGTGGTCAAGCTCGAGCCGGTCTACCAGCCCGGCAAGTGAAGACTGGGCGATATCACAGCGTGTGTTCACGGTGGCGATCGCCTCGTCGTAAACCCGGTCAAGCTCGTCAATCAACACTTCGAATGCGGCCAGGTCTCGTTTGTGCTGTTCGAGTCCGGTAGTATTCAGACACGGCAGTTTGTCCAGCTCGAAGCGCAACAGCTCACCAAAGTAGGCCGCGCGCCGGTTCATCATGCGCGTGGAATAGGACTGGTAGTAGCGAATCAGCTCATCCAGCAGTCCCTGCGCCTTGACGATATCTTCCTGATAGTGACGATGGATTTCTTCGCTGCGCTCGACGCTAGCCTTGAACTGAATAAATTGGGCCCGGATATTTTTTTCCGTGTCTGCCAGCTCATCCTGCAGGTCATCGGCCACGTCATTGATACCATCCACCGCATTTTCATAGGCCCTGCTCCAGGCTCTCTGCATACCCTTCACCCGCCGGGTGATACTTGTGTACCCGGGGTAGCGGTCATCCACCACGAAGAACTTCGCCGCGAGCAGTATCAGGGCAATGGCACTGACGACCACCATTATCCAGGAATTAAAATCCCTGATCGCCAGTGGCTCAGTCAGCAAACTGCTAATCGCCAGCTGCGATGCGGTGAACGGGTCATGCTCAAGCGCCTCTCTATAGTGCCCCACGCCCAATACGAACGTGGCCGCCGCAACCAGAACACAGAGAAAAAGCATTCCGGCCACCGCTTTCCTCGCGTAGTTCTGATGAAAAACATTGCGCAGGGAAAAGGCCATAAATGCGGCAAGCCCCAGGTTCACCAGTGCCAGGATAAACGCCTGAAAAAATCCCCCAACCAGACCCAGCTCACTACCTTTGGACAGAAAAAAGGCGTTGAGCAGTGTCTCCATAATGACGATAAAAAAGATCACCGAATAGTGGAGGATTTTCGATTCGCGATACAGGGCTTCACGGGTTATTCCGTTGCGGTGTCGGAAAATTTCCAGATCCATGCGTAGCGCGGAAAACTCCTGGGCACTGCGCTTCAGACCACTCACCAGGCTGGCCATGCGGCTGCTGACTTTTTTCTCAACCAGGGAGTCCGTATTTTTCAGCTCCTGAAACAGCTGGCGAATATCCGCCTCATTGCGGCTTTCCAGTTCTGCATCCAGCTCTGCCTGACGATTTTCATGAACCCGACCGATGATTTCGCGCACGACGTATGAGCGTAGACTTTCTTCGCTTTCCGTATGGTTGCGGCGATCGACCTCGGGGATGCCCGCTTTCACATCGCGCTCGACGCGCTGTTCGATCTTGAGGGCTGAGATGGCGGCTTTGGTGGCAGGTATTGACGTCATGACTACACCTAAAAACTTCCACTACATTTTAGGTTTCGGGGTACTGCGGCATGCGCATTCCCTTTTTTTCAGAATAGTCCGCCAAAGAAGCGCAATGGCGCCAATGCGACAAAAGGTTGCCAATTGCAAATTGCGACGCCAATAAATGGGTTTTCAGTCGTGTCGTTCAACGGTAGCGCGAGATACCGCCGGATTCGAATACCGACCACCCGGCACACAGGCAAAAAAACGGGCCTCTCGGGCCCGCTTTGAATTGTGTTTAAACTCTTGTATTCACGCCAGCGGATTACTCGCTGTCGTTCGGATGACGCATGGGAGTCGGGAACGGGAAGTGGGCGATTTTGTCCCCCTTTACCTCGTGTACCTTGCCGACACCCTCTTTTTCGACTTCGTCAATCCGCACAATACTGTGCATGGGGATATAGGAACGCTTCACCGAAGCGAACTCGGACTTCAGTTTTTCCTCACTGGGATCCACAACCAGCTGCGACTTTTCGCCGAACACAAACTCTTCCACCTCGATAAAGCCATACATCTCGCTTTGATAGATGGCCCGGGCGTAGAGCTCGAACACCTGGTTCTGGTTGTGGAAAATAACTTTGTAGATTGGGTTGGCCATGAATATCTCTGACAGGAAGCCCCGCTCAATAGTAGTCTCAGGGCCGGTTTGGGGCGAGGAGGCCCGCGAAAAGCGCGGAAGATTATCACTACATCCAGCCGCCGTCTATGCAGCCCAAAGACGGGCCGGTATAATGCCCCACCCTTTAGATTGACCACTTTTTAACCAGGCGCACTATGTCCTCCGAATTGTCCGAAAAACCGGTGAAAAAGCTCTTTATCAAGACCCACGGTTGCCAGATGAATGAATACGATTCTGCGCGTATGCGGGACCTGCTGGGCGAATCCCACCAGATGGTGCCTACGGACGATCCGGAAGAAGCCGATGTCCTGCTGGTGAACACCTGTTCTATCCGGGAGAAAGCACAGGAAAAATTATTCCACCAACTGGGCCGTTGGAAGCACCTGAAGGAAAAAAATCCTGAACTGGTGATCGGTGTCGGCGGTTGTGTCGCCAGCCAGGAGGGTGAAGCCATTGCCAAGCGCGCACCCTATGTCGACCTGGTATTCGGCCCCCAGACCCTGCACCGTCTGCCGGAGATGATGGAGACCAGGAAGCAGCAAAGTGGCGCCATCGTGGTGGACGTATCCTTCCCGGAGATCGAAAAATTCGACCGCCTGCCGCAGCCGGAAGCCGACGGCGTCAGCGCGTTCGTCTCCATCATGGAAGGCTGCTCCAAGTACTGCACCTTCTGTGTGGTGCCTTATACCCGCGGAGAGGAAGTCAGCCGCCCGGTGGCGGATGTGCTGGAAGAGGTGGCGCACCTGGCGGGCCAGGGCGTGCGGGAAGTGAACCTGCTGGGTCAGAACGTAAACGCCTATCGCGCGGAAGGCGAAGACGGCCAGGTGGCGGATTTCGCCGAGCTGATCACCTATGTGGCCGCCATCGACGGTATCGACCGTATCCGCTACACCACCTCCCACCCGGTAGAATTTTCCGATGCACTGATCGATGTGTACGCCGAGGTTCCAGAGCTGGTCAACCACCTGCACCTGCCGGTACAGAGCGGTTCCGACCGTATTCTGATGGCGATGAAGCGCGGCCATACCGCACTGGAGTACAAGTCCAAGATCCGCCGACTTAAGACAATCCGCCCGGATATCTGCCTGTCTTCAGACTTCATTGTGGGCTTCCCTGGCGAAACCGAACGCGACTTCGAAGCCACCATGAAACTGATTCAGGATGTGGGCTTTGACATCTCCTTTAGCTTTATCTATTCCCCGCGGCCGGGCACACCCGCTGCAGACCTTCCCGATGACACGCCGGAAGAACTCAAGAAGCAGCGCCTGCAGTTGCTGCAGCACCGTATCAACCAGCAGGCCGCAGAGATCGCTCGCCGCATGGTCGGCAATGTGGAGCGGGTACTGGTCAGCGGTGTATCCAAAAAAGACCCGGGGCAATTGCAGGGCCGCACCGAGAACAACCGGGTGGTGAACTTCCGCTGCGACCAGATGGAATTGATCGGCAAGTTTGCGGATGTGTTGATTGAGGAAGCGCTTCCTAACTCCCTCCGGGGGACTTTGGTGGCCTCTGAGCTGGATGTGGGCCGCTGAGCTGATTTTCGCCTGCAGGCAAGCTCCTACGGGGCATTGTTGCTGGCAGTCACCTGTTGGGCACGCTGCGCTTTGCCCAATCTACGGCCTACGGTACGGAGTGAGGGCATCTGTAGGTTGGGGCAAAGAAGCGCTGCGACGTGCCCAGCGCGCTGCAGGAGACAGAAAGCCCGGCTGACAAGTCAGTGACCGCAAACTGTCATACCCCCTTGTTATAAGGCCTATCGCCAGTTAGAACCGATTCGTCACAATCCAGTCTTTCCCATACAAGGGAAATGGGTATAACCTACAGACTGAACCCCCGGACAAAAGGTGCACGGAAACCAATTTGGAAACACAAGCCCTCGCTCACAGCATTACTCTTGAGCCCAACGACGCCCGCCGCCTGGCCAACCTCTGTGGCCAATTCGACCAACACCTGCGCCAGATTGAACAGCGATTGGATATCGAAATCCGCAATCGCGGCAATCAGTTTGCCTTTTACGGCGATGCCAAGTCCGCCCGCGTTGCCGGCGAGATTCTGAGCAACCTGTATAAAGAGACTGGAGCCTCGGGCAACCTGACCCCGGACGAGATTCACCTCGCCCTGCAGCAGTCCGGTGTCGATGAGCTGGCAAGCGGTAGCGAGAGCGGCGGTGCAGCTGAGGACCAAGTGGTCCTGATCCGCACCAAAAAGTGTTCCGTACGCCCCCGCGGCATCAACCAGCGCAAATACGTGCGCGCCGTGCAGTCTAACGATATCAACTTCGGCATCGGCCCCGCCGGTACCGGCAAAACCTATCTGGCCGTTGCCTGTGCCGTGGAAGCTCTGCTGAAAGATTCCGTGGAGCGCATCCTGCTGGTGCGCCCGGCGGTAGAGGCCGGCGAAAAACTGGGCTTCCTGCCCGGTGATCTCAGCCAGAAAGTCGACCCTTACCTGCGCCCCCTTTACGATGCCTTATATGAAATGCTCGGGTTTGAAACCGTGGGCAAACTCATCGAACGCAACGTGATCGAAGTTGCCCCGCTGGCCTATATGCGCGGTCGCACCCTGAATAACGCCTTCGTGATTCTCGATGAGAGCCAGAACACCACCCGCGAGCAAATGAAGATGTTCCTGACCCGCATCGGTTTCGGCTCCACTGCAGTCATCACCGGCGACCCCAGTCAAATCGACCTGCCCCGCGGCCAGGCCTCCGGTCTGCGCCACGCCGTTGAGGTGCTGGAGAAGGTCAACGGCATCAGCTTTACCCACTTTGGCGCCAAAGACGTGGTGCGCCACCCGCTGGTCCAGCGCATCGTGGAAGCCTACGGTATCCATGAAGACGCGGTGGAAGCAGAGAAAGAAGCCGAACGCGCTGCGCGCAAAGCGGCAGCAGCACTGCGGGCCGCCGGAGAAGATGCGGCCTGATGGCCGCTCACAGTATGAACACCAGCCAAGCCGACCCCATGTCGCTTACGCCCGCGGATGTCGTTGTGGACGTTCAGCGGGCTTCCAGCCTATCGGACCTGCCCTGCGACGATGATTTCACACGCTGGGCCACCGCCGCCGTCGGCGATCATCGCCATGAAGCGGAGATCTCCCTGCGCATTGTCGACGAAGATGAAAGCCAGGCACTCAACCTGCAGTATCGCGGCAAAGACAAGCCCACCAATGTGCTTTCCTTCCCCGCGGATATACCCCCGGAACTGGGGCTACCCCTGCTCGGTGATCTGGTGATCTGCGCCCCGGTAGTGGCTATTGAGGCGGAACAGCAGCACAAAGCCCTTTCTGCACACTGGGCGCACATGGTCGTCCATGGCACACTACATCTCTTGGGTTACGACCATATCGAGGACGATGAGGCCGAGCTCATGGAAAATCTCGAAACCCGCATAATGGCGCAGCTGGGATTCAGTGATCCCTATACCCAAGTTGAAACCAGCCCAGTTGAAACGCCCGATAACGAGTCCGCACAAAAGGTGCGGAACACAACACTTTCAGACGGAACCGACGAGTAACGCGGAGTATGGCCACTTCCATGACCACCGATGAACCCCCAAGTAGCTCCTCTTCCAACCGCCCCCGATCGGGGGAGAAAAACTGGTTGGAGAAAATACTGGGTGCCTTTTCACACGAACCCAAATCCCGCGATGAACTGCTGGACATCATCAAGGATGCGGCGGAAAACAAAGTCGTAGACGCCGAAGCCCTGTCGATCATCGAGGGCGCGCTGGATGTATCGAACCAGCAGGTGCGGGAAATCATGATCCCGCGCTCGCAAATGGTGGTGGTCAGCATTAACGACCAGCCAAAAGAGTTCCTGCCCAAAGTCATCGAGTCCGGTCACTCGCGCTTCCCGGTAGTGGGCGAAAGCATCGATGATATGCGCGGTATTCTGCTCGCCAAAGACCTGCTGCCGCTAGTGCTGAAAGGCGTGGAAGAATTCCACCTGGAAGACATTATCCGCCCGGCGAATATCATCCCCGAAAGCAAACGCCTGAATATCCTGTTGCGGGAATTCCGCGAGAACCGCTATCACATGGCTGTCGTTATTGACGAGTATGGTGGTGTCTCCGGCGTAGTCACCATTGAAGACATTCTCGAAGAAATTGTCGGTGATATCGAAGACGAGACTGATGAGGATGAAGAAGACAGCTTTATCCGCAAGGTGAGCGACAACGATTACGTGGTCAAGGCACTCACCCCCATCGAGGACTTCAACGAGTACTTTGACTGCGAGTTCAGCGACGAGGAATTCGACACCATCGGCGGCCTCATCATGCAATCGTTCGGCCATCTGCCCGGGCGCGATGAAATGACTCGACTCGGTGATTTCAAATTCCGCGTCCTCTACGCCGACAACCGACAGATTCACCTATTGCGCGTGAGTCGCCTCGACAAGCCCGCTGAAGAAGACGGCTGATGCACAGAAATCTGCCTCCCGTGGCCGCCCTCATTGCGGGCGGCCTGTTGACACTCTCCTTTGCACCATTCAACTACTGGTGGTGCAGTCTGCTTTCTCTGGTGCTGTTTGCCTGGCTGCTGGCCCCCGGCCGCGATAGCCTACCCCTCACGGGCAAGCGTACTTACTGGCTGGCGCTGTGTTACGGCATCGGCCTGTTTGCCACAGGCGGCTCCTGGGTTTATGTCTCCATCACCGACTTCGGAAACTCCTCACCTCTGCTAGGGGTTGTCCTCACTGGTGCTTTTGTGGGCATCCTCGCACTCGTGTTTGCCCTGCCGTTTTCTCTGCTGGCCCATTTTCGCTCGCAACCAGTGCCTTTCGCTCTGGCGTTTTCCGCACTGTGGTTTGTCAGCGAGTGGTTCCGCACCTGGATGTTTACCGGCTTCCCCTGGCTGTTTGCCGGTTATGGGCACATTCATACCTGGCTTGCTGGTTGGGCACCGGTAGTTAGCGTTTACGGTATCGGCCTGCTGCTGGCCCTGACAGCAGCGGTTGTCGCCCTGATCCTGCGCGGCGCATTTCCCTCCTGGAAAAGCGCCCGCACCCTGGCACTCGTATCCGTTACCGCTCTCACCTGGCCCGTCGGGCTACTGCTAAAGCAGGTGGAGTGGACTTACGCTACGGAAAAAACGAAGACCGTGGGATTGGTACAGGCCAATATTCCCCAGGAAAAAAAGTGGCAGCCGGAATTTCGTGGTGAAACACTGAGGCGTTATCAGAGCGCCACCGAACAACTGCACCATCAGGGAGTGGATGTGGTGATCTGGCCAGAGGCCGCGTTGCCGCTGTTCTACCACCATGCCCCGAACCTGATGCAAGCCCTGCAGAAAAACGCGCAACAGGCGGAAACCGACCTTATTACCGGTATTCTCTACGATACAGAACAGGATCAACGCCGTGTGGTACACAACTCTGCGGTCGTCTTTGGCCAGACTGAGCAGCTCTACCACAAGCGCCACCTGGTTCCCTTTGGCGAGTATGTACCCCTGGAAGACTGGATTCGCGGCACCATCGAGTTTTTCGACCTGCCCACCTCATACATCCGCCCAGGCCCCGAAGGGCAAAAGCCGCTGCAAGCAGGTACCCTGAGCTGGGCACCGTTGATCTGTTACGAAATCGTCTACCCGCAACTGGTAGCGAGCAGCAGTGGCGATGCGGATGTTCTGCTCACCCTGAGTAACGACGCCTGGTTTGGGAAATCCATTGGCCCCTTGCAACATATGCAGATGGCGCAGATGCGAGCCCTGGAGACCCGACGCTACCTGGTGCGGGGAACCAATACCGGCATTACCGCCGTAGTTGCACCCGACGGCAGTATTACCGACCAGCTTCCGCAGTTCGAGCAGGCGACGCTGGTAGCCCGTGTAGAAGCGCGACGTGGCTTCACGCCCTTTATGCGCACCGGGATCTGGGGACCGCTGGTATTCTCATTTGCGATGTTGCTGGCTGCAGTACTGCTGCAGCGACGCGCCAGTGCCAGCACCGAGCACCTGCCCACGCCGGAAGTCGCGGATTAATCCCGGCAAACAAGTAACCCCACTACCGTGCGACCGCATCGCCTTCGTCCCGGGGCGTAAATTGCCCCCGGTTTGCGAGTCGCTGTCACCTGCGCCGCCGTTTATTCCCCGGCCTGCACCACAACTGTTTTTGCGGCTGCTATCCTCCAGAAATATTCGCCCGGCGGAGGCAATGTGGAAGCGGTGTTGCCGATTCCATTTTCTCGATCGATTCCCGCCGGCCAGGTCTTTTTCCTACCGCAGGCAGCAATGCCTGCAACCGATAGCGCCGCGCCCCGTCGCGCGCAAATTAGCCGCTATCGGGCAATACGACATTTCCAGCACAGACGATCAATGTGCGGCACGGATGCCTGATTTATGCATTGTTTAATCACCGGCGGCACGGGTTTAATCGGCCGTCTTTTTTGTGCCAGGTGGCTGGCACGCGGCAACACCATCACGGTCCTCAGCCGCAACCCCGCAAAAGTGCGCGAGCGGTGTGGCGAAGCGGCCCGGGGCGTCAATGAACTACAACAGGTTGAGGGCCCCGTAGACGTTGTCGTCAATCTCGCAGGAGAAACCATTTCCAAACGCTGGAACAGCAGAAGCAAGCAGGAAATCCGACGCTCCAGACTGGAAACAACCGAACGGCTGGTACAGTGGATTTTCACCCTCCCCCAACAACCCGGCTATGTACTTTCCGGCTCCGCTGTCGGCTATTACGGCGACCGCGGCGGCGACCTGTTAAAAGAATCCAACGGTCCCGGCGGCGGCTTCGCCGCTCAGCTCTGCCGCGACTGGGAATCGGTAACACAGCCACTGCAGCAGGCAAGTATCTGCGTCGGCACCATGCGCACCGCCATTGTTCTCTCAACTCGTGGCGGCGCCCTGCCACAGATGTTGCCGGCATTTCGCCTCGGGCTGGGTGGCCCAATGAGTTCCGGTGAACACTGGATGAGCTGGATTCACGAGGAGGATATCGTCGGCCTGATGCTGCACATGATCGACCGGCGCCTTTGCGTTCCCTTCAACGCCTGTGCTCCGGAGCCGGTCACCAACAACAGCTTTTCACGCCTGCTGGCAAGACAACTGCACCGCCCCTGCCTGATGCGCACACCGGCGTGGATGCTCAAGTTGATGTTCGGGGAAATGGCTGAGGAATTGCTGCTGGCCAGCCAGAGGATGGAGCCCCGCACGGCGCTGGATAGCGGTTACATTTTTCAGTTCCCGACGTTGGAAAAGGCCCTCGCCGATTTACTCGGCCCTGAACAACACCGTGGACACGCCCGCGCGGGTACCAGAACGCGCTGAGCCCGCACAAGCGGGCTCAGAAATAAAATGCTATGGAATATTGACCGGGAAATATCTAAGCGGCAGCGTCACTGCGACTCAGTACCTGATCGAGATAACTGCGCGCCGTTTCCGAGGTTACCGGGTCAACCTTGCACTCCATGGGAGCAGATCCCACCCAGTGAGCGTGCCAGCGATACCAGCAATTGGCCTGTATATCCCCGCTGCGCTGTTCCTGGCGCAGCTCAACAAAATCGGTTTGCTGTGGATCCAGTTTGAACTCGCGGACAATCTGCCCGACAAAGGTTTCGAAGTTTTTGCTCAACTGAGCGCCACTCTCATTACCCGCCGATAACAGCACCAGTTGGCGCTTGCCTCGACGACTGAGTTTGAAGCCTATCCACACCGGCCGATTCAACCGGTTGTGCAGCTGGATGGGGGAGAGTGATGCTGGAATACCCGTCATCTGAACATTACCTCACTTATTTTTTTATTTTGTTATTTTTATGCGATCCGGCAGCGCCGCTATCGCCCTGGCCGCCAAAAACAATCGACGGCCGCGGTTTCTTGCTCTGTCGAACCGCACCAACGGAGTCAGTGCTGCGCAACTACCGGTAACAACTACCGGCACCCATTCCGGGCCATTCGCCAGGCTTCCTGCCATTGACAACCTCCTCCCGCACCCTATTGCCATTATTAATTGCCGACACCCTTTCAATATCGACAATGCATTATCAGCAAACCCGGCACCCGGGACATATCACAACCCGGAACACTTCGTGACCAAGAAAAGGTCATCACCCCAAAGAGGTCACAAAAGGTTTCATAAGAAACGGAAAACAAGGGTGACCATACTAGTTATTCGTCCAGAGCGCTTCAACCCGAGAACCGGAATCCCCTGAGCTATCCAGTCAGCAATTCCGTCGTACCGGCAGTGGCCGCCAGCGATACCACTGATCCGCCAGCAGTTCCCGCCAATACACCTGCGTGCGAAGCAATGCCCCCGCACTCGGTAACCAGCGCAACAGGCCCGTTTGGGCTCGGGGCATCAATTCTCCCGGACTGCCCACAGCCAGTGGCTGAACCTGTATTCCGGCACGGGCGAAAACCTCTTGGGCCCTGGGCATATGCCACCAGTGGGTTACCAGTAGCACGCTTTCGACTCCGGAATCGTGCAGAAGTGCCGCCGAGAAGGCCGCATTCTCCGCCGTGGTTCGACTGCAATTCTCGCGCCAGGTCACCGTACGCCCGAACAGTTTCTCCAGTGCATCCGCCATCAGATCGGATTCTGCCGCCTTCTCCTGGGCGTACACCCGCCCGCCGGAAACGAGAATGGGTAAACTCCCCGGCGCCTTCGCCACCGCCCAGGCCACCCGCTCCAGTGAAGGAGAAGAAAGTCGCTCACTACCTGTCTGCGCATCCCGATAGCGGCCACCGCCGAGAATGACCACTGCGGTGGGTTTTGCATCCGGTACCGCCGGCAACTGATTCACCAGTCGCTGCCCCAGCCAGCCGGAAAACGCGGGTGTCGCGCAAATCCACAACGTGAGAAAGCAGAGAATAGCCAGTGGCAGTGACAATTTTGCGACTGGCGTTGAATTGGGGAAAAACCAGAAGGAAAAGGCCAGCAATAAGCCCACAAGCGGGGCAAACGGGGGCATGATCAGGGTTGTCAGGGCGGTTTGCAGTTCCATCTTGCGCTATCCGTGCCTACAGCGTTGTTATTGTTTCTAAGGCTCCACAGAACCTGTTCTCAAACGCACAGTCTCAGGAGTCGACCGGCAACACCATACCAGCCCCTCACTCTGCTTCCAGCCCGCCGCTAATCTGACGGAAGCAACCATAGCCGCAGCGGTGGCAGGGGGTTATCCGGGAGCCGGCTGGCGGCAGAGCACGGTAGCCACACCCCAGGCACTGCAGCTCTTCGCCCTTACCCACCTTTTCACCCGCAAGCGCCCAGGGTTGACCCGTTTTGATACAGCGCATCAGGCTCGGCCAGGCAGTTTCGGTGGGGTCTGCAGCATCCAGCAGCCAATCGCCGGTGCGCTCTTCCAGTGTCTTCAGCTCCCCCCCAAGACCACGCACATAGGCCGCAGCCTGATGCAGGTCATCCTTTAGCCAGGCGCGCAGAAATGCCGCCTTACTGGCGGTAAGCTTTTCCACCGCCAACTCGCCTTCCACCAGCTTTTCCAGATCCCGGCGGAATTCCCCGGTTACATCCTCATCTTCCGGGAGTAAATGGGCTTCGCCGGCTTTCGGCTTTGCTTTAGGTTCCTTACTCACCCTATCCCTCCTATAATTCGCCGTTTTCCGGCCGAGTCCTCTGGGCTCGTCGCGGTCAGAATTTCTACACAGATCGAGTCACAGAGTATAGGTTCCCCACAGATGGAAGAGCAGTACAACCCCTCCGCAGTCGAAGCCACCGCCCAGGCCCATTGGGCCGAGCAGAAAAGCTTCGAGGTAAAGGAAGACCCCAGCAAGGACAAGTTCTACTGCCTATCCATGTTCCCCTACCCCAGCGGCAAGCTGCATATGGGGCATGTGCGCAACTACACCATCACCGACGTGATCTCCCGCTACCAGCGCATGCAGGGTAAAAACGTGCTGCATCCCATGGGCTGGGACGCCTTCGGCCTGCCGGCGGAAAACGCCGCAATCCAGAACAAGACCGCACCGGCCAAGTGGACCTACTCCAATATCGACTACATGAAAGGCCAGCTCAAAGCCCTCGGCTTCGGTTTTGACTGGTCCCGCGAGCTGGCCACCTGCCAGCCGTCCTACTACCGCTGGGAACAGTGGTTCTTCACCCGCCTGTACAAGAAAGGCCTGGTGTACAAGAAGAACTCCGCCGTGAACTGGTGTCCCCACGATGCGACCGTCCTCGCTAACGAGCAGGTGGAAGACGGCTGCTGCTGGCGCTGCGGCACCACCGTAGAGCGCCGCGAGCTGGCGCAGTGGTTTATCAAGATCACCGACTACGCCGAAGAACTGCTGAAAGACCTGGACCAGCTGCCAGACTGGCCGGAGCAGGTGCGCACCATGCAGCGCAACTGGATCGGCAAATCCAAGGGCGTCGAGCTGGCCTTCGCCCTGCCGAAGACCATTGCCGGCGTCGACCACTTCGATGTCTACACCACCCGTCCGGACACCCTGATGGGCGTCACCTACGTGTCCCTCGCCGCAGAGCACCCGATTGCTCTGGAACTGGCCGAATCCAATCCAGAGCTGAAGACCTTCATTGCCGAGTGCAAGAAGCAATCCATGTCCGAGGCCGATATGGCCACCATGGACAAGAAAGGCATGGACACCGGCCTCAAGGCCATCCACCCGCTCACCGGCGAAGAAGTCCCGGTGTGGGTCGCCAACTACGTGCTGATGGATTACGGCAGCGGCGCGGTAATGGCGGTTCCCGCCCACGACCAGCGCGACTGGGAGTTTGCCAAAAAGTACGACCTGCCGATCAAACAGGTCATCGCACCTGCCGGTGGAGAAACCATCGACCTGGACAAAGAAGCCTTCACCGACAAGGGTGTGCTGGTCAATTCCGGCGGTTTTGACGGCCTCGACTTCGACGCCGCCTTCAATGCCATCGCCGATGGCCTGGAAGCCGCCGGTAAAGGTCGCGTCACCACCAACTACCGCCTGCGCGACTGGGGTGTTTCCCGCCAGCGTTACTGGGGCGCACCGATCCCCATGTTCAACCTCGCCGACGGCAGCGAAATCCCGGTACCGGCGGAAAAACTGCCGATCCTGCTGCCGGAAGACGTGGAACTGGACGGCGTTACCTCCCCGATCAAGGCCGATCCGGAGTGGTGCAAAGACGAATACAACGGCGAAGCAGTCGAGCGCGAAACCGACACCTTCGACACCTTCATGGAATCCAGCTGGTACTACGCCCGCTACACCTGTCCCGACTTCGAAGAAGGCATGCTCGACCCGGACCGCGCCAATTACTGGCTGCCAGTGGACCAGTATGTGGGCGGAATCGAACACGCCATCCTGCACCTGCTATACGCGCGCTTCTTCCACAAGCTGATGCGCGACGAAGGTCTGGTGAAGAGCGACGAGCCCTTCAAGCGCCTGCTGTGTCAGGGCATGGTACTGGCGGAGTCCTTCTACAAGGACGTCGACGGCCACAAGGTGTGGATCGCCCCGACTGCGGTAGACGTCGAGCGCGACGACAAAGGCAAGCCAATCAAAGCCGTCGAACGAGCCACCGGTGAAGAAGTCATCGCCGGCGGCGTGGTGAAAATGTCCAAGTCCAAGAACAACGGCATCGACCCCCATGCCGCGGTGCAGGAATACGGTGCCGACACCGTGCGTCTGTTCACCATGTTCGCCGCGCCCCCCGAGCAGACACTCGAGTGGCACGACTCCGGTGTAGAAGGCGCCAGCCGCTTCCTGCGCAAACTGTGGAAGACCGTCCACGGCCACATTGAAGCCGGCGACGGCTGTGCGGAGATCGATGTAAACAATCTCAGCGACAAGCAGCAGCAACTGCGCCGCAAGACCCACGAGACCATCCAGAAAGTCAGCGACGACTACGGCCGCCGCCAGACCTTCAACACCGCCGTCGCCGCGGTAATGGAACTGCTGAACGAAGTCGGCAAAGTTGCAGAACGCGACTCCGCCAACGGCCTTGCGGTAGAGCGCGAAGCACTGCAGGCCGCCGTGATGCTGCTGGCGCCGGTCACCCCGCACATTTGCCACGAACTGTGGAAACTGTTGGGCAACAGCAGCGAGCTGGTAGACACCCAGTGGCCGCAGGTAGACGAAAAAGCCCTGGTACGCTCCACCATCACCCTGGTGGTGCAGGTGAACGGCAAACTGCGCGCGAAACTGGAAGTGGCCGCGGACACCGATAAGGCGACCCTGGAAAAAATGGCGCTGGAAGACGAAAACGTCGTGAAGTTCACTGACGGTCTGACTGTGCGCAAAGTGATTGTGGTGCCCGGTAAGCTGGTCAACATCGTCGCCAACTAGATAGAGCCGGAGCCATACATTCCCGGCTTACGAAGCACTTCTGGTCAAATTGAAGGCCGGGTGCCGGGAGCGGGTTTTCAGGAGCGTCGCAAACAGGATGTTTGCGCCACAGCGCCCATGGATGGGTTCACAGCGGTCCTGAAAACCTGCTCCCGGCACCTTGTCGCCACCGCACCAGCTACAGAACACAACGGACCTAGATGAATACAATAATGCTCCGCACTCTGATCCTGACGTTAACCGTGATCATCTCAGCCTGCGGCTGGCACCTGCGCGGCGCACCGAAAAACTTCCCCCCCGGCAGCAAGCTCTACATCACCACTGAAGATCCCCGTAGCCAGCTGGCGGAAAGTATTACCCGCTTGCTGCAAACCAGCGGCCTGCCGCTGGCGGAAGACTCCACACAAGCGGACTTCACTCTCACCATCCATAAAGAAACCGAACAAAAACGCACCGTCTCGGTGGATGCCAAAGGCCAAGCTTCCGAGTACGAACTGATCACCAGCGCCGAATACAGCGTGCGCGACATCAATGGCCACGACCTTCTGACCAACGCCAGAGCCGACGTCTACCGAACCCTGGTTTGGGATGAAAGCGAAATCGTCAGTAAAGGAGAGGAGGAGCGTCTGCAGCGGGAAGAAATGCGCCGCGAACTCATCAGCCGTATCATCGACCGCTTGCGCCGTATCGAGATCAGCACCCCGGTCACCGATAACCCCGCTACCCCCTGACCACAAACAGGCAGAAAATGGCTCGCATCAACCCCCGGCAACTCTCGCAAAACCTCCGCCAAGGCCTCGCCCCCATCTATGTGGTTACCGGAGATGAACCCCTGCTGATACAAGAGTGTTGCGACGACATTCGTGAAGCGGCACGCAACCATGGATTCAATGAGCGCGATCTGCTGCACGGCGAACACAATTTTGACTGGGGGCTACTGCTGTCCGCGGCCGGCAGTCTTTCGCTGTTTGCGGACAAGAAAATCATCGAATTGCGCCTGCCCGGGGGTAAACCCGGAGATAAAGGCAGCAAGGCCCTGCAGGAATTTGCCGCTAACGCCAACGACGAAACCCTGCTGTTGCTGGTGCTGCCAAAGCTCGACCGCGCCCAACTCAACAGTAAGTGGATCAAAGCGCTGGAAGCCAAGGGGGTACTGATTCAAATCTGGCCGGTCGATGCCTCGGAAATGCCGCGCTGGATTCACCAACGCCTGCGCGCTGCCAACCTTGACGCGGAACCCGAAGCCATCCAGATCCTTGCCGAGCGGGTCGAAGGTAACCTGCTCGCTGCCAGCCAGGAAATCGAAAAGCTGAAACTGCTGGCACAGGACTCGGTAATCAGTGCCGACACCATGAACAACGCCGTCGCCAGCTCCGCCCGTTACGATGTATTCGGATTGATTGACAAGGCGCTGGCCGCTGATGCGGCCGGTGCCGTTAAAACCCTGCAGGGACTACGCGCCGAAGGTGTAGAGGCACCGGTGGTGCTCTGGGCAATCGCCCGGGAAATCCGCACCCTGCTGGAAACCCAGCAGAAACTGGAAGAAGGCCAGCCCATCAACCGCCTGGTGCGCATCCAGAAACGCCAGCCACTGATTCAGTCTGCCTGTCAGCGCCTGCGCCCGCGCCAGCTGGAAAACTTTCTGCTGCGCGCCCGCGCCGTGGACAACGCCATCAAGGGCGGTAAAGAAATGGATCCATGGGCTGGCCTGCTGGAACTGACGCTCAACCTGTCGGGCAAACGCAGTATCTGACCTCCCGCGTTATCAACGGGACTTTTCCTCGTATATGGCCCTCACCAGCGTACCGTCATCGGTATCACCGGGCAGCTCCCAGAACATGATGCCGCCCAGTTGGTGCTCTTTCGCATAGCGGGTCTTCAGTGTCAGCGAGTGCGGATTATCAAAGGTCGCATAGCGCTGCTGCTCGGCGTTGTAGGCGAACGCCGCCTGCGCCTCGTCATCCCAGGAAACCTGATATCCAAGATCTGCGGTGTAGCCCTGCTCCAGTTCCGCGTACCTGAGCCCGGGCACATGGTTACCACTCTGGTACCGGCCAGCATTTTCCGGACCCACACTGTCCCAGACCCGGGAATAAAACGCCGCACCAATCACGATTTTTTTTGCGGGTACGCCCGCCTCCACTAAAAAACGCACCGCGTTATCGGTGGACTGCTTCTGTGACGCGGTTGAATAAATCGGGGTATGGTGTCCAGTGACAGTACTGAAGCCATTTACCAGGTCGTAGCTCATCAGATTGATATTGTTCACCAGCGGCGTGATTGCTTGCCAGTCGAGAGATTTTTGCAGGAACTCGTCAAATCCCCCGGCAGCCACACTCAACAGGTAATTCTCCCCCAGTGTTTCACGCAGGGTTTTCACCAGCGCGGTAAAGTGAGCGCGGTCTTCCACTTTGTAGGGATGCCCCGGGTGCCCTTCGATCGCCGGATATTCCCAGTCCAGGTCAATACCGTCACCACCCAATTCTTTCAAGGTTTGTCGAACCGAACGTGCAAAAGCCACGCGGTTTTCGTTTGAGGAAAACACCTCAGAGCAGGTTTCACAACCGCCCCAACCACCCAACGCAAGCAACACTTTGAGGTGCGGATACTGTTCTTTCAACGCCAAAAGACGGGCATAAGCCTGCTTTCCCTTTTGCCCATTCGCCCGATCATCCCTCGCAAAGGAGAGTTGATTACCGTCCAGGTAAACGAAACTGTAAATAACGTGGGTGAGCTTGTTGAAATCGTATCGGGCCAGATCTGTTCCATCTCCGGTGTAGTACCCGAGAACCGCAAGCTCCGCGGGACTGATCGACGGCGCCACTGAAATACTTTCAGGTCCTTTCACGGTTTCACTTTCTTCCATGCCAGCGCCGCACGCCACAAGGGACGTCACCAGCCCCAGTACGCTACATATTCTTAAAAACCGCATTTTTCTCTCCAGTGAATTTTTTCGTTTTATACCGACAAGATATCAATCCGGCTTTGTGGCTTATCGAGCCCCGTAGTAAGAACGTCTCTCATATTCAACGCCCCCACCGCACGCCTTCCCAGCGCTTACGAGCGACGCCCCGATGAAATGATCCGGTGCAACTCGTCTCCGTTCCGGTCCACAGTTGCCACCTCCTGTACCGGCAACATGAGAATGATACTGTCTGGTCACAAGAAATGACACCGCTGTCAAGTGAGATATCAGCGAGGCTCTACTCTTTTTGCCGGTAAGGCGGCTTATTGAGCACCCCGGTAATGACGGGGGTCACAAAAAGACAAGTCACCGCAAATACAATGGCACTAGGATTAACGTCACTCCCCGCAGGCAGACTTAACATATTGCCTGGAACCGCCCAGACGCTCCCCGGGCGATCAAGAAAAATGAGAGAAAAATCATGGCCACTAACCCCGCCGACACCAAACCCGTCGACTCCGATATTGCCAATACCCATATCGTGTTTAATCAGCCCAAACCGCTGTCCGGCCACAATCTCTACGCCGGCGACACCGCCCTCCGTGAAGCGGTGATGTACAACGGAGGACACTGGGCCGAAGATGACTTGCAGCGTTACGGCGAAGTCTGCGGACGTCCGGAAATGATTGAGCGAGGCTTTCTCGCCAATGAGCACAAACCGCAATTCGAATCCCATGACCGCGTCGGCAATCGGATTGACCTGGTGAACTATCACCCCAGTTATCACCAGTTGATGCAGCTCGCACTCAGCGAGGGACTGCATAGCAGTCCCTGGACCAATCCAGGTCCGGGCGCACACGTGGCCCGCGCCGCCAAGTATTATCTGCACTGTCAGCTGGAGGCCGGGCACGGTTGCCCGGTTACCATGACCTTTGCCTCGGTACCTTCCATCAGGCTGAATCCGATACTGGCAGAGCAATGGCTGCCCAAGGTCACCGACCGGGGATACGACCCCACCAATCGGCCTTATACCGAAAAGGCGGCGCTTACCATCGGTATGGGAATGACCGAAAAGCAGGGCGGATCCGATGTACGCGCCAATACTACCCGCGCTACCCCACTCGGCGACGGCAGCTACGCGCTCATCGGCCACAAGTGGTTCACCTCAGCCCCGATGTGCGATGCCTTCCTGATGCTGGCGCAGACGGACGAGGGCCTGTCGTGTTTTCTGGTACCGCGCTGGCGTCCGGACGGGACAAAAAATCCCATCCAGGTACAGCGGTTGAAAAACAAGGCGGGTAATGTATCCAACGCGTCTTCGGAAATTGAATTGCGCGGAGCCCTGGGCTGGCTGGTGGGCGAAGAAGGACGCGGTGTACCTGCGATCATCGAAATGGTCTCCGCCACCCGCTTCGACTGCATGATCGGGTCCACCGGCGGCCAGCGCCAGGCAACTCTGCAGGCCATTTACCACGCGAGCCAGCGCAGTGCCTTCGGCAAAACCCTGATCGACCAGCCTCTGATGCAGAATGTACTCGCCGATCTGCAACTGGAAGTGGAGGGCTCCGTGGCCATGACCATGCGCATGGCGCGCGCTTTCGACCACCTCGACCGGGAAACAGAAAAGCTGCTGATGCGTCTCGGCACCGCAGTGGGCAAATACTGGATCTGCAAGCGCACTCCCCACCACGCCTACGAGGCGATGGAGTGCCTGGGCGGCAATGGCATCATCGAAAACTTCATCACCGCGCGCCTCTATCGCGACGCACCGATCAATGCGATCTGGGAAGGCTCCGGCAATATCCAGGCATTAGACGTGCTGCGCGCCATCGGCAAAGTACCGGAAGTACTCGATAACTGGTACGACGAGCTGGCGCAGAGCGCGGGCAATGACCTGCGCTACGATCGCGCCGTGGCACATCTGAAAAACCAGCTGTCCTCACCGGACGAAATCGAGTACCGCGCGCGCCATATCGTCGATCAACTGGCACTCACCATGCAGAGCCACCTGTTGATGCAGTCGGGTAACAGCGCCGTCGCGGATGGATTTATCGCGTCACGCCTGGACGCCCGCGGTGTCGGCAATACCGGCACGTTACCGGCGGGTATCGATGTGAAATCGATTGTGGAACGCGGCAATCCACTGGTGACCTGAGCCTTTTCGCCAGGCAAAAAAAAGCCCCGACGCTTGGGGAACGACGGGGCGCTCAAGGGATCCTGCAGGAGACGGAGGATCATGTCAGGGGTCTGAGAAGTCACAATGTGATGACTGTTTAGAGCCAGTGACTTGCCCCAGGTTCCCCGCAACGACATAAAATCAGGTAAAGAAGCGTTAACCATCTCTCCCGCAATCATTTCCCAAGTCAGGAAAATCATTCGCCCTCGCGCTCAATATCGCAACAGTGGCTGGCCGGCGCTTCACCGACACTGGTCAATATCGACTGGGTAATCGGGTTTGGGCGGAAGGTGGTACAGCCTTTCAGGCCCAGCTTGTAAGCTTGCCGATAGAGGGATTCGAAGCGTTCAAAGGGAAAGTCCACAGGAATATTCACGGTCTTGGAAATCGCATTGTCTACATAGGGTTGCAGTGCTGCCGCCATCAGCAGGTGCGCTCGCGGCGACAGCTGGCGCGCGGAGACGAATTGCGGCGGCAACGCTTCTGGATTACCACCTCTGGCACACCAGAGGCGAAAGCTGGGATCACTGATTTCAAACTCGCGGTAACGACCGTCAGCTGTCAGTACCCGACGCCGATGCTGGAAATCGAATACCGGCTCAATCCCGCTGGAAACACCGTTGGCCAGCAGACTGATGGTACCCGTGGGCGCGATCGCAACCAGATGGCTGTTGCGGATACCGAGGGCTTCGATCCCACGACGCAAACTTTCCGGCAGCGCCAGTATATCGGCGCTCGCCAGGTAGGCATCGCGGCGGAAGAAATGAAAACTCCCCTTCTCCTTTGCGAGCGCAATGGACGTGCGATAGGCACTGTCGCGCAGGGTCTGTAACACCTCCGCGGCAATTTCCCGCGCTGCATTGCTGTCATAGTGCAGGCCCAACGCTATCAGCGCATCCGCCAACCCGGTGATGCCAATACCGATACGGCGACAGCCTCTCGCCTGGACTTCCTGCGCCGGCAGAGGGTACTGCGAAAGGTCGATCACATTGTCGAGCATGCGTGTACCGATGGCCGCGCAGTGGGCAATGCCCTCCCGATCCAGTCGTGCTCGGCCAGTGAATGGCTCCCGCACAAAACACATCAGGTTCACCGAACCCAGGTTGCAGGCGCCGTAGGGCGGCAGAGGTATCTCTCCACAGGGATTGGTGGCGCTGATTTGCTCGCGATAGTTGAGGTTGTTGTGGCGGTTGATCTGATCCACGAACAGCACCCCGGGCTCGGCAACATCGTAGGCGGCGCGCATGATCTTTCGCCAAAGGGCCTGCGCGCGCACCCTGCGCAGTACCCGGCACGACTGTGGTTCCGACTCACCGCTCCAGCGGCGCACCACCCGTTCACCCCTGCCCCGGTTCTGGCACCGGGCCTGAAGTTGGCGCTCAGGGAAGACCAGTGGCCAGTCCGCGTCGGCGTCCACGGCCCGCATAAAATTGTCGTCGACAAGTACCGACAAATTGAAATGGCGCAGTTCCGCGGGATCCCGTTTGGCCTCCACAAAATGCTCGATGTCCGGGTGATCACAGCGCAGCGTGGCCATCATGGCGCCGCGGCGGCTGCCAGTGGATAACAGGGTCGCGCACATAGCGTCCCAGATCCGCATAAACGACACGGGCCCGGAGGCGATGGTGCCGGAGTGCTGCGCACCACTGCCGGCCGGGCGCAGACTGGAGAAATCGACACCGATACCTCCGCCCTGCTGCATGGTGAGGGCCCCCTCTTTCAAACGCTCGAAGATCGCCTCCAGCGAGTCTTCGATACTGCCCATCACAAAACAGTTAAACAGCGTCACCTGATGACCGGTACCTGCGCCAGCCAGGATGCGTCCCCCGGGTAGAAAGCGGAAATCTTCCAGATTGCGGTAGAAACACTGCGCCCAGTATTCCTGATTCTCGGGCTCCACCGATGCCAGCGCTCTGGCCAGACGCCACCAACTGTCCTCGACACAGGCCTCTGCGATGTTGCCGTCGTCCCGAACGCGGTATTTGGTGTTCCAGATGAACTCAGATATTTCCGCCTCGAAGCGCGACACGTCAGCCTGGCCTCACTGTCCAGAGTACACCCGCAGGATCTCCCCGGGCTTCCCGCTTATTCACCCTTTTCTCTCGACAAGTGATCCGCTTCCCGCAGCATCGCGATTACTTGCTCGTCGGTCAGCTGCGAAAAATCCCGATACCAGGCGCCAATGGACCAGAAGGGTTCCGGGGTCAGCAGGCACACAACTCGGTCCACCAGGGGAGTAAAACGCGTCAGGGTTGACTGCGGCGCCACGGGCACCGCCAGTACAAGCGCAGCCGGCTGCTGTTCCCGTACTGCGCGGGCTGCCGCCTCCATAGTGGCGCCGGTAGCAATACCGTCATCTACCAGTATCACGCAGCGATCTTTCAAGTCCGGCCAGGGCTTGTCACCGCGATAGCGTCTTGCACGGCGTTCCAGCTCCGTCCGCTCCACACTCGCTACTGCCTCCAGGTCTTCATCACGGATACCGCAGTGCCAGATGACATCTTCGTTCAATACTCGCGCACCACTGGTAATCGCCCCCATGGCCAGCTCTGGTTGGCCCGGGACGCCCAGTTTACGCACCAGCATTACGTCCAGTGGCGCCGTCAGAGCCCGCGCGACTTCCAATCCGGGCGGCACACCGCCGCGAGGTAGAGCGAGGACGATTACCCCGCTGTGCTCCGCCAGATCCGGGAGAGAAGCGCGCAGGGCTTCCGCCAACAGGCGTCCCGCCTGAACCCGATTCAGGAACGGCTCCATCAGTTGCTGGGCCTCAATGACGTCAAAGTATTAAAACTAGATTAGCAAACGGAAGCCATCGCAAAGCGCGCCATTAGGGTCGTTCCCTGATCCGGTAGAAGTGAGCAGCCTTGCGCTCGCGCCCATCAATGATCCTGAGAACAGGAGAGGCAGGTCGTGAAGGGAATGAAATAGGAGAGGCGGGAGGGATGTTACACAGAGTAAATCACCCCTCCCGGAACCGGAATAGCAGTGTATTAAACGCCGGTCGCGTCACCGGCCACCGGTTGTGGTACCGCCTGAACTGGCGCAACAGGGTCCGCCCCCACATACCAGATACTGTAATACGGCGCACTGTGGATCCGCGCCAGGGTCTTGCGCGCCAGCACTACCAGGGTACCGGCACCCACAAGCGCCACAGCATCGATCAGGTAGGTACTGCCGCCGTGATTCCAGCCAACGCCCGGAATAATCGCGGACAACGCACTCACCAGCGGAATTAGCAAGGTTGCCGCCGCCGATACATACGACAGATCAACCGCACTTCTCGCCGCACCGCGATAGAAAGCCCAGGCGGTAGCCAGGAAAAACACCGCGTAATAAATCCCGGTGTGCCAGGCCGCCACGGCTTCGGTCCACAGGGGCAACACCTTGGCTGCGGCGATGGTGGCAGAAATTCCGGCGATACAGCCCAGGGAAATTCCGACGGTCAGGGCACCCAGCACCTTGGATGCGCGCGTCTGACTGACCTCGAGGTACTCGTAACCCTTGCGACGCTTCTTACGGTGGGATTCGATCCACAGCAGGTTGCCGGTATAGAACAATACAGCGCCTGCAAGCCCAAGCAGGAAATACCCCCAGCGCACCGGATTGCCGCCGAAGTTGCCAAAGTGCAGAGAGAAGAAACTGGTCAGGGTCGCATACCAGCCGTCCTGCTCTCCCGGCATGTAGCCCGTCATGGTCTTTTCACCGCTGTAGGGATCGACCGCGACCATCCCGTAGTGAGGGGCGCGAGCACCGTGACGGGGATTGGTACCGCTGACAAGGAGCTCCAGCCCGTGGTCCTCTTCATAGTGGAACTGCATAAACAGCGGTGTGAACTCCGGCGACTGTTCTTGCAGACGCGCCACAATCTGCTGTGGTGCCAGCGCGCCCCTATGTTCATGAGACTCTTCATGCACTTCCGGCCGGCCGTTTTTCTCGAGCAACGCCCGCTGGGACACGTAAAACTGATCGTGGAGTGCAAATACCACCGCGGTCAGCGCCATGATGATATGAAAAGGAAGACTGAACAGGCCGAGCGCATTGTGGAAATCCAGCCACATGCGCTTCAGGTTTTTGCCGATGCGCAGAATAAACAGATCTTTCACCAGGGTCGGCAGCAGTACAATCACACCGGATACCAGCGCAATAAAGTACAGGAGGGAAACGATCCCGACGATGGGCATCGCGATATCGTGATCCAGCAAAATTCCCACCTGCCGGTGAATATCATCCACCAGCTGCCCCACCGCGGATGGGCCTTCAGTGTGTACCTGCAGTGAACCGTCTTCAGCCAGCTCCGCGTAATAAGTCGTGCCACCTCCGCGGCGGCCACTGCTCCACATCACGCGTGCCGGCCGGTCTTGCAGGCCGGCGTCCAGGGTTATTTCATAGCGGTTCGCTGCTTGCGGATATTCCGCCAGAACCTTCTCCACCAGCTCCGGGGTATTTTCCAGCGGCGTATGCGTGGTAAAAACCCGGGGCTCAGAAGCCCAACGGTTTAACGGCGCCTCGAACATGGTGATGGCACCGGCGTAAAAGGCGATAAACAGTGCAAGTCCACAGACGATACCCACCCAACTGTGAATGTCGCGATACATGCGCACGATGTCGCTTCGAATTTTCATAATGTTTGCCCGATTACCCGCCTTAACCAATCACAAATCTGCCGATCAGCAGAATCCCCCACAGAACCATGTTGGCCCCGCCCAGCCAGGCCCAGGCACGCCAACCGTTCTGGAACAGGAAACAGAAACTCAGAATCAATGCCCACACGGGTGCCATCAGCCACATGGTGATCTGCGCCTGCGCAGAGAAAGAGCCGACTTCCAGCGGACCAAAGCGGGAAAAAATGCCGCAAATGGCGATGGTCAGCAGATAGCCGGCAATCACACCGGCACTGGCCTTGCCAAACCAGTTGCTGCTGGAGAGTTGTTGTGGCCTCACGATGTTTTCTCCCCATTTTTCTTCTGCTGTCTATGGTGATGCAGATAAGCAATAACCATCGGCGGCACCGTCCATACAAACATCACCGCGGTCATCAGAATAAATACCGCACTGCCGGTGCCCGAGTATTGCAGTAGCAGCACCAGCGCAAATACCAACAGCAGCAGACCCGACCATGCGAGAACACGGCAAGGCAATGCAGCGGAAAAAAGCCGCTGATTGGGACTAGCCAGATACAGCAGCATGGAACCGAGTGCCATCAGCACTGCAGCGAAAATCAGAAATAACGCAGTCACCGGGTGTCTCCGTGATCGCTCGAATAAAACGCGAGAAGGCCCGCCAGGCGGGCCTTGTATTTCGCGGAAATAACGTTGTTTACCAGCTGTACTGCAGACGCGCAGTCACCACACGACCCTGCCCGTAGAAGCAGGACTGTGTCGTCGTGCAGGTCACCAGATAGCGTTCATCGTTGAGGTTGCGCGCATTCAAGGACACCGACATCCCGTTTAACTCCGGACGAGTCACCCCCAGGTCGTAGCGCATCAGCACATCAAACAACGTGTAATCGTCGATCTTGAGGGTGTTATTGGTATCACCGTAGCTCTCACCGGTGTAACGCACGCCGGCGCCAAAACCGAGGCCAGCCAGCGCGCCCTGCTCGATGCGGTGATCCACAAACACAGAAGCCAGTACATCCGGCACCTGGGTCATGGTATTGCCGACAATCGGATCGTTGGACTTGGTGATCTCCGCGTCCAGGCGGGAAGCAGAGGCGATCAACGTGGTACCCGTGGCCAGAGACGCGCGCCCTTCCAGTTCAAGGCCGCGCACCTGCGCTTCACCCGCCTGTACCTGGCACACACGACGCCCACACAGGGTGCCGTTGGGATCAGATGTAGACACATTCTGCTGAGTAATCTCGAAGCCGCCAAAGCTCACATAGATATTGTTGCCACTCTGGTAACGAACACCGGCTTCCACCTGCGCACCCGTCGTCGGCTCGAACAACACACCGTCCAGGGTCTGGGAAGGGTCAACAACTTGCGGCAGGAAGGATTCCGAATAACTGATGTAAGGGGCTACACCATTGTCGAAAAGGTATACCGCGCCGGTGCGCCATGTGAACTCATCCGCGTTGGTGGAAAAGGTCTCACCGGTCTGCAGGTCTTCACTGTCATCATCCGCACGGTCGTAACGGCCACCGATATTCAGGCGCAGATTGCCGCTACTGATCTGATCCTGCAGATACAGACCGGTCTGTTTGCTGGTGGACGCACCGTAAATCTGCGGCCCGAGATTTTCCTCGTAGTCATCCGCACCGCGGTATTCCGGGTTGAAGATATCCCACAGCGGGTCGACCTGCCCACGGGGCGCATCCGGCAGGCTCACCAGGTCGCGGTAGTGCTCCCACTCCGTGTGGAAATAGTCCAGACCACCCAGCAGGGTGTGGCTCATATTGCCGGTTTCAAAACGGCCTTCCAGCTGGGTGTCGATGGCATAGCCATCGGATTCACCGTCGCCCTGTACAGCGCGACGGCCGATGGTCTGGCCATCGATACACTGCTCGCCATAAACGGAAGCCGCACAGTCAGTGACGGTATCCCCCGACAGCACGGTCACCCGATACAGGGTATCAATGTGGGTATAACGCGCGTTGTTGCGCAGGGTCAGGCTGTCGTTGATGTTGTGCTCGAAGAAGGAGCCCACCAGCAGCTGATCGCGGTCGAAGGTGTTCCAGTCGACTTCGCCAATATTGGCATCGTTCTCGATGTATTTACCGTTGGAGACAGTCAGTGTTCCCAGGGCCGGCAGGAACTGGAAAGTGGCACCGCCCTCGTCGCGCTGGTATTGGGTCAGGAAGGTCCAGCTGGTGTCTTCGCTGGGGGTCCAGGTCACGCTGGGAGAAACGTAGTAGCGGCTCTTGGACACATCGTCCACCTGGGTATCGCCGTCTTCAGCAACGGTAACGATACGGCCATGAAGGGTGCCTGTGTCATTCAGGGCAGCACCAAAATCACCAGCGATACGGCCGGCGAAGTTACCGAGATCGGTATACCCCTGCCCCTGAACCTGGAGCTCCTGCTGACTTTCCGCCGCTGCGCGCTTGGTCACCATGTTTACCATTCCGCCAGGGGCTGCCTGGCCGTAAAGTACGCTGGACGGCCCCTTGAGCACTTCTAACTGCTGCAGACCAAAGGTATCGAAACCAAAGCGGGTCCACTGACCGCCAGCTGGCAGACGCAGGCCATCAACAAAGTTGTTGTTGGAGGAAAAACCACCGGCACCGAAGCCGCGCACGGAAATCTCGTCGGTACGGCTGTCGATACCGGAGGGCTCAGGTTGTACACCAGCGGTGTAGGACAGCGCATCGGCTACGGTGGACGCCGCGCGCAGATCGATTTCTTCCCGGCTGATCACGGAAATGGTCTGCGCCGATTCGATAATGGGGATGCCAGACTTGGCGGTGGAGGATGCACTGGAGAGGCCGGTAGCGGTAACGACTACCTCTTCCAGATTCTCATCATTATTCTTCTGTATTTGCGCGTTGGCCTGCGCCACCGCCAGTGCCAGAAGTGAAGATACCGCCACCAGGCGGACCGACACGGAAGAGCGAATCGTCATAAAAACCCCAAATTGATCACAAATCAAACAACCCCAAGCCTCTCTGGCCCCTGTCGAGGTGAGACCATCGCAGACAAAGCCCACTACACACAAAAACGCTCTTGATATAGATTCTCATTAGCGTTTAAATCGGCGGCAGATGTTAGGGGGGTAAGCGGGCGGACACAACGGCAATAGCTTTGCGCAACAACCCGTTTACTTTGAAAAGCAACCAGAATCAGAAACACCGGCGCTAACACACGCCTTGAGGGCTACTTGAGCGTCAGAAGCTACCTTCCATGTCAATGAATCAACAGTCGGACAATCCGTTTAGCGGCAACGGCACTGACCAGCGGGCAGCCTTGCCACACACAATCAGTATCCGGGACTTTCGGTGTCGTGCCGGGATCGAGTTGCGGCTGAAGGATGCCCGGCTGACACCGCAAAGTGTGCTGCTGCACGGACATCACCAGCAACGGGAGTTCAGTCCCGGCCTGGTGCTGCGCTGTGGTAACAGCCTGCAGAACTGCGCCTACGCGGCGTCCGCGACACTTGAGGCAGGGTTTACCTGCATCATCTTGCTGCGCGGAGAACTGGAATTCCGCATCGGTGACGCCCGCTTCGTACTTTCTGGCGAAACAGATACGGGAAGTGAATTGCTGACCGCCAGCACCGGGAATCAGCAGCGGTTACAGCGTATTTGCCGGTTTCCACAGCAGGTGCGCTACCTGTCGATTTCCGCAACGCCCGCATGGCTGGCAAGCCGCTTCGACCAGAATTCCAATTACTACCGGGAGCAGGGAGACGGAGCTCTGAAGGTACATAACGGAAAACTGTCAGCAAAACAGCGAGCCTTGGCCGCGGAAATTACCCGGCTCGAAGATCCCGCTACCATTGCCAACCCGCTGCTTTGGGAAGCCAGAGTCCTGGAACTTCTCGCAATCATTTTCAGTGCGGCTAGCGCAACCACCCCAGCTACCCAGTCGATGCCCTCCTCCATCAAACCCGTAACGGAGGATTTATCCCGCCGTGAAATTCAGTGTTTTCAGCGTGCCAGGGATGCCATCTTCGCGCAGCAATGCCAGGCTTTGACCGTCGGCCAAATCGCGCAGACCGCAGGCACCAGCGCCAGTGCCCTGCAGCGGCTGTTTCACAAGTTCGAGGGGGTCAGTGTGATGGAATTTACCCGTCGCCAGCGTCTGCTGAGAGCCCTGCACGTGCTCGAATCCCAGAGCGCCAGTGTGCAGGAGGCCAGCGCAATGGCGGGATACAACAGCGCGGCCAACTTTGCCACGGCGTTCAAACGACAATTTGGATTCAGCCCGCGGCAAGCAGCAAGCCGGGCAAAAACCAGACAGACCTGATTACACTGCGTAGTTCACTTCGATTCCCGCGCGCAGAGTGAATCACTCTGAGGCTCACACACGACCCGTAACATTGGCTCATCAGCGCGGAAGATCAACCCATGAATTTCCGTGGTCAGCTGCCCCTGTAGTAACTGCTGCAAAAACTGCACGATCTGCGCGGAAATTTCCTGCCCCGGCACCAGTACCGGAATCCCCGGGGGGTAAGGCACCACCTCGTCAGCGCAAGTGCGACCCACCAGTTTTTTTTCCGCTGCCACGCCATTATCCATCAACGGCAACTCTTCCGTTTCTGCAAAATACGCATCCGCGGGCAAACAGGTAAGGCGGGTAAATTCCGGCAGGTGACGGCCGCTCAAAGGATGTTTGCGCTGGCGGGGTTGGCGTGCGAGCTGTTTGATCGCATGTACCAGGCGCAGCAATTTGCTTTCAGTACTGCCAAGGGTAACCAGTACCGTGACGGTGTTGTAGGTGCTCTTCTCTACCTGGATTCCGAACTGATCAAACAGTTTTACCTGTATTTCCTTGCCGGAATAACCGCTGGCCGTCACGTCAATGGTGACCTTGGTGGGATCGAGGCGGATATTGTCATTGGCGAGCGGCGCCGGGATAAGGTCTTCACAGGTCAGGGCCCGGAACACACCAGTGGCATCTACTTCCCGACGCAGTATTTCCACCATTTTCAGGCAGTGTCGCAGGCGGCCAAACCCTTCCATCACCATCTGCTTACGCGCCACATCCAGGCTCGCAATAATCGCGTACTGGGGGCTGGTGGAAGCGAACATATTGAGGTTTTCGCGGAAGCGGAACTCGTCGAAGTCCGGATCCTGAACGTGGATCATACTGGCCTGGGAAAACGCCGACAGGGTTTTGTGAGTACTCTGGGTTACGTAGTCCGCGCCGCATTCCAGCGCGGTGGGGCGCAATTCCGTGTGGAAGTAGCCGTGGGCGTACCAGGCCTCATCAATCAGGACTTTTACGCCGCGCCGGTGGGCATGGTCGATGATCGGCTTAAGGTCGTAGCGCAGGCCATCGTAGGTACAGGAGGTGATCACCAGTAACCCGGCATCCGGGTGTTCATCCAGCGCCTGCTGGATATCCACGCGACGCACAGGGCCGTAGATACCAAACTTCGGATGTAACGTGGACTTCAGGTACACCGGCTCTACGCGGTTCATGAGAATGGCGTGGTGTACCGACTTGTGGCAGGCCTGATCGACGATAAGTTTGCCACCGCCACCGAGAATCTGCTGGATCACGACCTTGTTGGCGGTGGAGGTACCGTTAGTAAGAAAAAACGTGTGCTGGGCACCAAAGGCCTGGGCGGCGAGATCCTGGGCCTCATGGATCACCGAGTGGGGCTCAAGCAGGCTGTCCAGTACCTGTACCGATACAGACAAATCCGCGTTGAATACATGCTCCCCCATAAAACGATAAAAGCTCCCGACCCAGGGGCTGTTGCGGAGGCTGTCACCACCTGAATGACCGGGGGTGTGCCAGGCATCGCGAGCACTGAAAACATAGTCTTTCAGGGTGTCGGCAAACGGAGTGGAAGCGCGGCGGGCAATAAACGCCTGTATCAGCCGAAACATGTGGTTGAAGTTGCGTTCGCGGCGATCAAACAGTTCGTCAAAACGCTTGCGCAGGGAGGCCGGCGCGCCCCCCCGATAATTGAGAAACGAATCCTGTGCAACCAGAAAAACATTCAGCTGCGCGCGCAGGTCGTGCATGCGGTCGACCAGCTGTTCCGCCGCTACAAGCTCTTCGGCGCTACAACCACCGTCAATAATCAACGCCTGCAGGCGATCCTCTTCACACAGCCGCCTTTCCGACGCTATTACCGTCAGTGGTTCAAACCGTATGCCGTAAGGATTTTCATGCTGTGCGGCGGTGGTGTTGAGAGCCCCTACCCATTGATCACTGAAGTCGCCATCGTCGCTGACCAGGGCCACACGGCATTCCAGGGGTGGGCTGAATTCGCTCAGGTTGCCCAGTTCAGGCATTGTCAGTTCTACATCCGTTTCACCTCTTCCTACTTTGAGCATAGATAAAGAGGTACAAGACGAACTTTTACAGAAAGGAATTTACGATAAGCGCCCGAATAACGGAGAAAGTTCAGAACTTCGCACTCTGCACCTCCCCGTTGAACTGCAGACAATGCTGCACACGCATTCGCTGGACGGGCGTCAGGTCATTGACGGAAAAGTACGCGTAATCGGAATGTTCTGACGACAGCAGAATTTGCCCGTTTCCTTTGAAATGCGCCCGAAAGATAAAAACGTGGGAGTTATAGACGCGGTGATAGTAGACGCCACTGAGATAGTCGATGACCACGTCCCGGCCCATTTCTTCCCGACATTCCCGAAGCAGTGCTTCGTGGATGGTTTCGCCGATATCCAGGGCGCCACCGGGCAGCCCCCAATTCTTGTCTGCATAGGTGGCGCGCAGCTGCAACACTTCCCCCGAGTCATTGGTGATGACCGCGTGGGCACTGAGTTTGTAGGTGTCGTCAAATCCCATCCCTGGCAAATTTCCCTGATTACGGTTGATAGGTCAGCCATCTCCGCGGGCGAGTTCAAACCCGATGCCGAGAGTCTGCACGGTTTCATCGTAGTCGATCAGGCTCTCGCCATAACCGTTGAAATACTTGAGATAACCGCGCACCCGGTTGCCCATGGGAAAGCTCCAGCGCAACTCCACCGCGCCCTTGTTTTCCGAGCGCAGATTGTTACGCAGCATCATCGACAGGCGGTGATCGCCGCGGCGTAGCCCGCCGGTGAGTTCGAAATGGCCCAGGTAGTATTCGAGGTCCGGGTTATCGTCTTCCTCGGCGTCTTCCGGGAGGCGATACCAGGGTTTGAACGCAAAATAATAGTCGTCACGCACGAACAGCATATTGGCGTAAATGCGATTCCAGCTGCGGGAATCCTCGCCGCTGCGACCGTTTGACTGATGGTTGATGGCGAGCTGGTTGGCGGCATTCTGAAACCCTAAAATGGTCCAGTCGTTCAGCCAGGTCATGATCAGCTCCGGCTCGTGGTTGGTCTCGCGAAATGGCGCCGATTCATCGGAATTGTAGGCCTGCCAGAAGGAGCGGTTGGTATAGGCGAAACTCATGAACGAAGCCTTGCCGAGAAATCCGCGCCACACCGGCACCTGCACGGACAGCTGAAACTGCACCTCCGCCTTTTGCAGGTTGTACTCGTCACTCTGGTTTTCGTCGACTTCGTGCCCGGCTTTGTTGGGCGACGGGTTGTATACCAGAGGCAACAGGTAATTGGTCTTGTGCGAAGCCAGGGTAAAGGGATTGCTGGCTGCTTCGCGGATCGCCATCACGCGTTCACTGCCCACAGATACACTCGCTGCCCGGGACTCGGGTTCCGGCACCGTCGCGAATACCGGTTTGGTCTGTAATTCCTGCGGGGTGCGAATCACTTCCAGATGGCAGCGGATGCGCATTTCTTCCAGGGTAATATTCGACGGTGCGGTGAGTAATTGTTCCCGTAGACAGTTTTCCTGCCGCTGCTCCTCACTTTGCAGGCTGTCATCCATTTGCAACAGCTCAATTTCACCAAAGCCAGGCTGCTTGGTCGCCTCCTCTTCGACTTGGGGAAATACTACAGATGAGTAAATACAGGCTATCGCCAGCACCCATCCGGTAACAAGGGTGTTTGGCCTGCGGGCGGAAGCGGGACGCTTCGGGGGTGAACATCGACGGTATACAGACAAGGATGCGCTCCTGAATCGGATCAGGGCGCCAGTTTACACAATCTGGAAAGGAGAGCCGTGCGCAAGGTCCGGGAAATGGCGCAACTTACACCAATCTGTCGCCACCAATCTGCCGCGGGATTCAGCAGAGGGAAGCCAGCTCGGGAGACCACTCGAGGTCGCGCAGGCGTACCTGCCACAGGCGGCCGGTGCTACTGGGCCAATCGTAACCCACCAACAGCCCTCGTTGGTCCACAAAGCAATGGGCATCGCGCTCTGCTTCATCCCCGTGGTAGGAAAACACACTGACATCGGGCCCGAGGTCGTGCACTCCCTGGATATGGGCATCATTCGCCACGATCGACGCACGCCGGTGACTCACACGGGGCGCCAGCAGCTTGCCCCGCTGGGAAGGATCAACAATATCCGGGGCAACCACCTCGCAACCAAACTCCATATCACACAGTCGCAACAGCAGCGGCCCCATAAAGATACGCATTAGCGGGAACAAAAGGCGGTTGTGTCCTTCCAGGGTACTTTGTTGCAGACCGTTAGGACCGGTCCATTCCGCTTCAACCGGGTTGCCCATCTGCGGTTGCGCACCCGCGGGCGGTCGCAGACGATAGTGGGCATTTACCTGGTCCACCTCGTCTTTCCATGTCACCCGACACTCACTCACCAGACCGGCGAGCATCAGCGCACGCACTTCGATACCGTGCCCCTGCTCACCCACCAGCCGGCGACTGATCAAGAGCTGCCGACCAAGCTCGTCGCGACCCAATTGCCAGTCGTCCTGAACCGGCATGATCCGGCCATCACAACTGTATTGGTAGCGCCCCTGGGCGAGGTTAGCAGTTAATCGCATAAGATCTTCGTCCGTGATATCACTTGATGCACCGAGTGGTATGGAGGGTGCAAATGCACAATATTGATGCATGGTATCTGCGCTCTTGCCTGCAAAAAGTATTGCACACGGGTACAGTTTTGCTGCGAATTTATGAAGTTTTCGGGAACTTTGTGCAGCTGAATATTTCCCGTTTCGATCGCGGTAATTTGCCCCCATACCGTGGGGGCCCTACCCGTCAACGCCGCTGCTGGCCGGCCCGGTACACGCCGCCGCGCGCCGGCAGCCACTTTCGGGCATAATCCCGGAGCATTCGCAATCAGGATTATTCGCTAAAAGGAGAAAGGCCATCATGCTCGAATGGCTCAACACGCATATCGCTTACTGGCACTGGCTGGTACTGGGGCTACTGCTGATAACCGCGGAAATATTTGTTTCCGGCTTTATTCTGTTCTGGTTTGGCCTGGCCGCCCTGTTTATGGGGGTATTGCTACTGGCGGTGGGCATGCCGATAACCCTGCAGCTGTTATTCTGGGCCGGCCTGTCCGTCGCACTGGTGGTCCTTTGGCTGAAATACATCCGACCCAACTGGAAAGACCGCACCACCTCAGGTATGGCGATGGAAGCCCTGACCGGACAGGTGGGCTCGGTGATCGAGTCCAATATTGGCCGTTCCCGCGGTCGCCTGCGCTTTCCGGCACCGATCCTCGGCGAGGATGAGTGGCAGTTCATGAGCACCAGCGAAGTCGCCGTGGGTGTGCGGGTGAAAGTCATCAACATTTCCGGCAACACGCTGGTGGTCAGCCCGCACTGAGTGCGGCGGCAATAACAAATCAAATATTACCAATCACTTTATTGAGGGAATTTACGTGGAAGGATTATCTGTAGTACTGGCGCTCGTGGTTCTGGTGATCATTACCATCGGCATGGGCGTTCGCATTGTGCCGCAGGGCTCGAAACATATCGTGCAACGGCTTGGAAAATATCACAGCACACTGAACCCGGGCATGAATATCATCATTCCCTATGTAGACCAGGTACCCTATAAGATCACCACCAAGGATATCGTGCTGGATATCCCTTCCCAGGAAGTCATCACCGAGGACAATGCCACCATCATTGCCAACGCCGTGGCCTACATCAATATCGTCTCCCCGGAAAAAGCGGTGTACGGCGTTGAGGACTATGAAATCGCAATTCAAAACCTGGTGCAGACCGCCCTGCGCTCCATCGTTGGCGAAATGTCACTGGACTCGGCACTGTCCTCCCGCGATATGATCAAGGCAAAACTGAAAGAGGCCATTTCCGACGATATCGCCGACTGGGGAATTAATCTGAAAACCGTGGAAATTCAGGACATCAACCCGTCCGCCACCATGCAGAAAGCCATGGAAGAACAGGCGGCCGCTGAACGCCAGCGCCGCGCTACGGTAACCCGTGCAGAAGGGGAGAAGCAGGCGGCAATCCTCGAAGCCGACGGCCGTCTGGAAGCCTCCAAGCGGGACGCAAAAGCCCAGGTAGTACTGGCGGACGCCAGCCGTGAAGCCATCGAACGGGTAACCCAGGCCATTGGCGAAAAAGAGCTGCCGGTCATGTACCTGCTGGGCGAGCGCTATATCAACGCGCTGGAAGAACTGTCCACTTCCGACAATGCCAAGAATCTGATCTTCCCCGCCGATTTACCGCACGCAGTAAAGGGCCTGCTGAACCGCTGAGTTTAAGGTACTTCGTAGAGGCATCCCCGGCGGTGCATCTACCGGGGTCAGCCTTGTGAGACCGTCAAAAACAGGATGTTTTTACACCGCGCCATGGAAGGGTCCACGTTGTGTTTCACAAGGCTTACCCCCGTATCGACAACTCCGTATCAAGTACGGAGTATCGTTCTAAATTTCAGAGATACCTCTGCCAGAACTCCGCCTGGCCGTACTCCTCATCCAGTGCATAGGGTTTGAAACCACACTTGCGGTAGGCAGCTCGGGCGGGATGGTTATTTTCCAGCACTTCCAGAGTGACCTTGCAGCAGTCGCGCTCGCGGGCGACGGCGGCGACCTTGTCCAGCATCCGCGTACACACACCTGCGCCCCGCGCCGCCTCGCTCACCACCACATCGTGGATATTCACCAGGGGTCTGCACATAAATGTGGAGAAACCCATAAAGCAGTTCGTCAGCCCGACCGCCTGCCCATCGCGGTAGGCCAATACCGAAAAAGCTCCCGGAAACGCTGCCAGGCGTTCCAGTAGTTCCCGATGGCACACCTCCGCCAGGGGTTCACCGCCGCCGTAGGGATCTCGCGCGTAGGCGTCCATCAGTGCCAGCAGGTCTGCACCGTGGCGAGCGTCGCGGTAGTCCGCAATAAGGATATCGACGGCCGCCGTATCCGGGTGATCCAGAGAGTTTGCTTGATTCGTCATGTGTGCTCTAACAAGTTCTTTCATCGACGGTTACTGTCGTCTTTACTTCAGGCCTCACTTCGGGTTGCCCGCAGCCTTTCGCTGCTCTTCCCGCGCCTTGTCGCCCAACTCACATTGAATACGAAAGAAGCGGCGGTAACTGCGCACTCTCGATCGCTGTGCCAGTAGCCAACGTACTTTCTTGCGCCGCCGGGCCAGAGTGGCATTGTGTTTATTGAGCCGACGTGGGCGGCGAATAACGGAATTGCGGAGCCCCATAAGACCATCCTTTGCACGTATCAGGGTCTGAGTGGAAACAGGCCGCCGCAGCGTAGCAGATGTCACGGAGGTTTTCAGGGCGTAAATTTACCATCGAAATCCGTCGGGGCATTTTACGTTGGCGGGCTTTGGCAAACGCGTTATTCTGCCCATCAACGCCAACCGACGGAATGATTGACTTGTCACAACTCCAAGACCTGATTCAAAAAAACCGCCAGTGGTCCGAGGCCACGCGGCGCGACAAACCCGACTTTTTCCTCAAACTGTCTGAACAGCAATTCCCGGAATACCTGTGGATCGGTTGCGCTGACAGCCGTGTACCCGCGAACCAGATCGTCGATTTGCTGCCAGGCGAGCTGTTTGTCCACCGCAACGTCGCCAATGTGGTTGTGCATTCAGACCTGAACTGCCTGTCAGTAGTGCAGTACGCCGTCGAGGTACTCAAGGTCAAGCATATTATGGTGGTGGGGCACTACGGCTGTGGCGGTGTTCGAGCCGCATTGGAAGACACCCGCCTGGGCCTGATTGAAAGCTGGTTGCGCCACATCAAGGATGTGCGCGACAAACACCATACCCTGATTGAGCTCTTCCCGGAACACGAAAGGGTTGATTTGCTGTGTGAGCTCAATGTACTGGAACAGGTGGTCCACGTCTGCCAGACCGCATCGGTCCGGGACGCCTGGGAAAATGGGCAGCCCCTGTCTGTACACGGTTGGGTCTACGGCCTTTCCAACGGCCTGGTCAACGACCTGCAGATCACCGTGGAAAATACTGCGGGGATACAGGACATTTATCACCGCGCCCTGACCAATATCGCGCAACGCAATAAAGACTGAGCAGGCCGCGCCACTTGCCTTTCGGCAGTGGCGCCGAAAGTTAACTTTCCTCGCGTTTTTTCCTAAACTCCACCACCGCAAAAATGCACAAAGAACCAAGTAGTATCCAGGGGTAACCATGTCCGAGTTTCGCGTTTGGGAATGCCAGATCTGTGGCTGGCTGTATGATGAGGCCAAAGGCTCTCCGGATGACGGTATCCCCCCCGGCACCCGCTGGGAAGATATTCCCGACGACTGGAACTGCCCGGAGTGCGGCGCCAGCAAAGGTGAATTCGAGATGCTCGCGATTGCCGGCGGCGCGCCCGCCCACGCAGACCAGAGCAGCAATCACCGCGGCAGTACGCCAGTAGAAACGCCAACCCAGTCCCCAGTTCAGCCCACGGCCAGTCGCATCTGGGAGTGTATGGTGTGTGGCTGGGTGTACGACGAGGCCAAGGGTGCACCGGAAGAAGGCATTGCCCCAGGTACCCGCTGGGAAGACATCCCGGAGGACTGGACCTGCCCGGAATGTGGCGTGGGCAAGGAAGATTTCGATATGGTGCTGGTGAGCCAGCCGCAAGCGGTTGCCCCGCCATCGCCCGCAGCGGTACAACTGGATGACACCGATCCCCTGGTCATTATCGGCAGTGGCCTCGCCGGTTACCACCTGGCGAAAGAATTCCGCAAGCTCGACCAACGCACGCCGATCACCATCATCACCGGAGACGATGGCACCTTCTATTCCAAACCCCTGCTCTCCGCCTCCCTGGCCCACGGCAAGACACCGCAACAGCTGGCCACTGCCAGCGCCGAAGACATGGCACGGGAGCTGAATGCGGAAATACTGGTGCACACCCATGTAACCAATCTGGAGCGCGACGCGCGACTGCTGACCCTGGTGTCTGACAGCGGCGGCATCCGTGCTGAACTGCGCTACAGCCGCCTGGTGTTTGCCACCGGTGCCAGCTGTGCCTCACTTCCCCCGATCGAAGGCGATGGCCTTGCGCGCCTGTTCCAGATCAACAATCTCAGCGACTACCACCGCTTCCGCACTGCACTGACCAACCGTAAACGGGTACTGCTGATCGGTGCCGGTTTGATCGGCTGCGAATTTGCCAACGACCTGATCCAGGCGGGGCTGGAGGTAGAGGTAGTGGACCTGCAGCCGTGGCCACTGGCAAACCTGCTGCCGGAAGCCGCTGGGCGCGACCTGCAACAGCGCCTGGAACAGGCCGGGGTGCGCTTCCATTTTGGTGCCGGCGTATCCCGTCTCACCCGCACCGCAACAGGTCTGCAGGCGGAGCTGGCCGACGGCAGCAGCATCGATGCCGATATTGCCCTCGCCGCCCTGGGACTGGCGGCAAATACCGGACTGGCTGCCGCCGCCGGTATTACCGTCAATCGTGGCATCGTCACCGATCGCACGCTTCAGACCAGCGATGCCAACGTCTTCGCACTGGGCGACTGCGCTGAAGTAGACGGTCATAGCCTCTACTATGTGGCCCCTCTCACCCAGAGTGCCCGCGCCCTGGCACAGACACTGAGCGGTACTCCCACCCCGGTACGCTACGGCTGCCTGCCGGTTGCGGTCAAAACCACCCTGCGCCCCACCGTTGTCTGCCCGCCAAAGCCAGGCCAGCAAGGCGCGTGGCAGGTGAGTGCCAACAGCGATGGGGTGAGTGCGGAGTTCGTCGATGCCGACGGCAACCTGCGGGGCTTCGCTCTCACCGGCAGCGCCATCACCCAACGGGAAACCCTCAGCAGCCGATGTCTGCCGCTGATGGACTGAACCAGGCTGTTGGCAATCACCAAACCTGACCCTCAGGCCCGGTCATCAAGCCCGGCTATCCACGCGATAGCCGGGCTACAAGAAGAAAATCAGGCAGGCGCCGCGGTTTTCCCGTAAAATGGCCGCCAGTACAAATTTTGCACACATTTTGATCGAAGTATGACGGTATCCCACAAGCCCACCACCGCCGCCACTGAAGCCAGTTCAGACACCGCGACCCAGTCTCCCGCTGAGCGCAGCCGCGCACTGCGCGACACCCTGGGCCAATTCGCTACCGGCGTCACCGTCATCACCACGCTCGATACCGCCGGGCAGCCGGTGGGTATGACCGTCAACAGTTTCAATTCCGTCTCCCTGGATCCGGCGCTGATTCTCTGGAGCATTGACCGCAGCTCTCTCAGCTACACCGCATTCACCGAATGTGAGCGCTTTGCCGTACATGTGCTCAAGGGCGACCAGCAACATGTATCCAATCTGTTTGCAGGCCGCGGTGCCGACAAGTTCGGCCAGGTGAAGTGGCACAGCGGACCCGGCGGCATCCCACAGCTGGACGACTGTGCCGCCCTGTTCCACTGCCGCCGCACCCAGAATATCGAAGGCGGTGACCACACCATCCTGCTCGCAGAAGTACTGGAATTCGCCGCCAGCGGCGGAGAACCCCTGGTATTCCATCGCGGTCGCTACCGCGCCCTGGCCGGCGAATAACGCCGGCCGATACCTCTCAATACCCCGCGCTATATAAACACCCTAATCCCGCTTCAATCGATATAGAATTTGCGGCGAATTCTTGGCGCCACCGTCACCTCAACGTCATACTTCTGGTACACCCTGTGGAGGCTTCCGCAACCGTGGACGTCGAAATGTACAGTACTGACACCCTTTTCTGTTTCGCCCACCGCGGCTACCCCAAACGGGCCACAGAAAACACCCTACAGGCCATTACCCACGCACTGGAATTCGATATCGATGGCATCGAGATCGACGTGTGGAATGTGGGTGGGGAGTTGTTGGTCAAGCACGACCGTCGTCTCGGACGCCTGCTCGCCGGCCAGGAACTGCTGATTGACATGGCCCCGGCGATACTGCGCCAGATGCTGTTGCCCGGCGGCGAACAGGTGCCAACCCTGAGGGAAGTACTGGAACTGGTGGGCAACCATGTACAGCTCAATATCGAACTGAAAGGTCCCAATTGCGCAGCTCTGGCAGCGCGGGAGCTGGAGTCCTATATCAGCGACAGCGGCGCCTGTTACGAGCAATACATTCTGTCGTCCTTCGACCACCGCCAGGTCTACGAATGCCTGAAGCTGATTCCCCCGGTGCGCAGGGGTGTGCTGATCGATGGTGTGCCACTGGACCTGGCCGCCTGCGCCGAGCCGCTAGAAGCCTATTCGCTGCACCTGAGCCTCGACTTCGTGTGCCCGGAAATCGTCGCTGATGGGCGCCGCCGCGGTCTCAAGAGTTACGTCTACACGGTAAATAACGCTCACGACCTCAGCCTGATGGCAGCGATGGGCGTGGATGGTGTGTTTACCGATGAACCACAGCTGGTGATGGACTACAACACGGCCAAGGCCGCAGAAATGATCGCACAGCGTCAGGTGGAACAATTCAGCAATTTCAATCCACCGGGCTGAGGCCACAAGCGGTGACCCAGACCATTCAATCGCTCGCAAGCCAACCGAATATCGCCGCACGAACCTCCGGAAAATGTGTGCCGCCGATGGTCCAGTGACAGGCGCCAGGAATTTCCACCAGGCGCGCGCGCCCGCCGTAAAGGGCCGCAATACGCCGCTGAATCCCTGGAGGCGTTATACGGTCTTCACTGCCGCCGATGATTAGTATCGGGCACTGTATCGCCCGGGTATCCAGCCGGGAAAAGCCGCCGGGCAACAAGCCGCCAACACCAATCTGGAATGTCGCCATACCCGATTCGTAGGTGGACATGTCCAGAATCTGCTGCTGGGTTGCAGCACTTTGGGAGTTGGCAACCCCGTAACGGATATTGTCCGCGCGCAATTCGGTAACCCGTAGCCACATGGGAAACAGCAACAGATTACGCCCCAGCGTGCGGATCATGGACCAGCTCCAGCTGTTGATACCGCCAGGGGCTGCCGAGGACAACAGTACCAGCCTCTCACAGGGCACCCGTGCCGCCACCAACTGCGCCAGCAGCGCACCCATGGAATGCCCTACAAGGATCGGCGCAGCGTCGAGTGTTTTTATCCTGGCGATGATGAAGTCCACATAGTCCTGCAGCCTGGTGCGCGCGAGCCGTGCCCTCGCGGCGGTGTCGTATCCGCATTTGGCGGCGTGATGCGGCAACGTGAGCGCCTCAACCACATAACCTTCCGCCGAAAATGCCGCACCCACCTCGCGCATCGCTTCTGCGGTGCCCCACATACCGTGGATCAACAGCACCGGCGGTTTGAGATTGTCTTTTCTATTCACGGCAACTCCCAGTTACTACAAATCCCAGTTACTACAAATCCCCGTTACGACAGCTCGTCGAGTAATGACCGCGGGAATCAGGCAATCGCCTTGAGATCCGGTTCCTGCGCCGGAACAGCCGCTGCAGCCGATTCAAATTGCAGTACGCCATCGTCCACCGCATCCTGGGTAAGCATTTTTTTGTCCTGGCCGTAGTGCATAGTCACCTTCCACGGACCGCCACGCCCCTGTCGCGGCATGCGATCCCTGGCGCGGCTGATATAACCCGGGGCGAAGGCGTCCAGCATACCGGTGCCAGTGCCGTTGTTTTCGCGGTCCACCGCACGCGCTACGGAGAATCCACGTTTCTTCATATGCGACAACAGTCGGCAGAAGTAGCGGCCACCGATATCGCTTTTCAGGGTCCAGGGCGCGTTGGTGTAACCGAAAATCCACAGATAATTGGGGATATCCTCGATCAGAATGCCCTTGTAGGTCATTTTCTGTGGCAGATCGACGGTGTTGCCATTCAGCTTCACCTGCAGATCACCCATCAGCTGCACATCCAGACCAGTCGCAGTCACAATCACATCCGCGTCCAGGTGTTGGCCGGATTTCAGCACAATGCCATTTTCGGTGAAGTGGTCGATATGGTCCGTGGCAATATCGGCCTTGCCCGAACGGAGAACATCAAAGAAATCGCCATCCGGCGCCGCACACAGGCGCTGCTCCCAGGGCTTGTAGTTCGGGGAGAAATGGCGCATGTCGAAATCCGGGCCCACCCGCTTGCGCACCTGCGACAACAACAGTTTGCGCATGGCGTCGGGCCAGCGCTGACACGCCAGATAGAGTCCACGCTGCAGCAATACATTGCGCAACCGCGTCAATTTGAATACCCATTTTTTGGGCAGGAATTTATTCAGCAGAATGGACAGTTTGTCGGTATCCGGCACCGCCATGATGTAACTGGGTGAGCGCTGTAGCATGGTAACCTTCGACGCCTTTTCCGCCATCGCCGGCACCACAGTAATGGCGGTGGCGCCGCTGCCGATAACCACCACTTTCTTGCCGGTGTAATCGAAGTCCTGCGGCCAGTGTTGCGGGTGCACGATGTCGCCCTTGAAGGCTTCCTCACCGTCGAAACGCGGGCGGTATCCCTGGTCAAAATTGTAATAACCAGCGCAGTTCACCAGGAAATCACAGGTAAAGGTCCTGGTTTCTGCTGACGCCTCATGTAGCGCCTTCAGGGTCCAGCGCTGGTCGGCGTCGGACCAGTCAGCGCTGACTATTTTCAGGCCGTAGCGCACCTTGTCGTAGAGGCCGAACTGCCGCGCGGTATCCGCGACGTACTCACGGATGTCTTTGCCCTTGGCCAACACCTTGTCGGAATACCAGGGATTGAAGTTGAAACCGAAGCTCGCCATATCCGAGTCCGAGCGAATACCCGGGTAGCGGAACAGATCCCAGGTCCCGCCCATATTTTCCCGGCGTTCGAGAATGGCAATGCTTTTATCCGGGTGCTCTGCCGCAATATGGCAGGCAGTACCAATGCCGGATAGCCCGGCGCCGATGATGATGATCTCACTATGCATCGCTGACATATTGGCCTCTTTTTTATCGCTATCGATGACCTTGAAAGCGCGATATTTCCTCATCCCCAATTGACATTATTGACGAATCACGACATATTTTTGACAAACCGCGACAAATTTTTAGCTCATTCGAGCGCACGGGTGCCATGGCCTCACCCGCGTTACGCAATTACCCACCTCCAGAGGGCACATGAGCACGCTGATCCGCGCAACGAACCTGTGGGGATACGATGATCTGGTGAGAATCCGCGGTGGCGACCCGCAGCCACTGCTGAGGAGACACCGGATAGCACCAGCGGAATTCCGGGATGACGAGTCATTCCTGATCTTCCGGGATATGGCCGCGCTGCTCGAGGACACCGCGGCGACGCTGGGCTACCCTGAATTCGGCCTGAAGCTGGCGGAATTCCAGGGCATGGATATCCTCGGACCCATTTCCGTGATCGCCCGCAGTTCATCCACCGTAGGAACCGCTCTCGAGAGCATCGCGCGCTATCTCCATCTGCACTGCCCTGCGCTGGCACTGAACCGGACTCTGGAAGGCGCTCCCCATCAACGGGTTATCAAATTCGATTACAGCATCAATGACGATGAGATAGGCACCGGTGTTCAGACCTACGAACTGGGCCTCGCCAATGCGATGCAGGTGATGAAGTTACTGTGCGGTGAAGATTTCGCGCCGCTCGGTGTTTTCCTGATGCACGCGCCCATGGCAGGTAAGCAGACATACGGAGAAATCTTCCAGTGCCAGGTCCACTTCCATCAGGTCTGGTACGGTTTTTACCTGCCTGCCTCTGTGTACTCGATTCCACTGTCCAGCGTTGATCACCAGACCTGGCAACTGGCGGAACACTTTCTGAATTCACAGAAGACGCCCAACGCGAGCACAATTACGGAAGATGTGGTCCGGTTGATCCGAGGTCTTCTGCCCACCGGTCAGTGCGACAGTGATGCCGTCGCCGCCTCCCTGTCGATGCACAAACGCACCCTGCAGCGCAGACTCGCCGGGGAAAAGACCACGTTCGAACAGTTGCTCGCAGAAGAGCGACAGAAACTGGCCAGGGACTATTTGTCAGAAACGAATCTTAAGCTCAGCCAGATTGCCGGACTGCTCGGCTATTCAGAACAATCCGCGCTAAACCGGGCCTGTAGGGACTGGTTCGGCACCACGCCCCGTGCGCTCCGCGCCCACCTGCTGAACCAACCGTGATCGCACACCGTCCGAAAAACGAATGTAAAGGCACTGGCACAGGCATATAGATCAGGAGAAACTGACAAAAAGCGGAAAGCGATGAAGCAACTGAGACAGCCAGGGCACACAGTGATCGCCAGTTCCTATGACTTGTCTCGTAACGCATTCCGCGACTTTGTTAGAATTCACCGCCCTATTTCCGGAAACGACCATGAACGCCAGCACCGAAGCAACCTTACCGATCCGCCTGACCCAATACAGCCATGGTGCCGGCTGCGGCTGCAAGATTTCCCCGGCAGTGCTCGATCAGATCCTCGCCGGCAGCGGCTCGCAACTGTCTGATTCCAGACTTTGGGTGGGCAACGACTCGCGGGACGATGCCGCGGTTTACGCGCTGGACAATGAGCGTGGCGTCGTATCGACCACCGATTTTTTCATGCCCATCGTCGACGATCCCTATGACTTCGGCCGTATCGCGGCCACCAATGCCATCAGCGACATCTACGCCATGGGCGCCGATCCGCTGATGGCGATCGCCATTCTGGGGTGGCCGGTGAATGTATTGCCGCCGGAAGTAGCGCGGGAAGTCATTCGCGGCGGCCGCGCGGTGTGTGACGCGGCGGGTATTCCGCTAGCTGGCGGTCACTCCATCGACGCACCCGAACCCATCTTTGGCCTTGCGGTAACCGGTGTCGTGGAAAAGCGCTGGCTCAAACGCAACGACACAGCCAGCGCAGGCTGTCGCCTGTATCTCACCAAACCGCTGGGGATCGGCGTTCTGACTACGGCCGAGAAACAAGGCAAGCTGCGCGAAGAGGATACCGGTACCGCCCGCGACCTGATGTGCACCCTCAACCGTCCCGGCAGCCGTTTCGCCCGCATATCTGCGGTAGCTGCCATGACCGACGTCACCGGCTTTGGCCTGCTCGGTCATCTGGTGGAAATGGCGGACGGCAGCGGCCTCACTGCACGGCTCAATTACCGAGCGGTACCGCGCATCGCCAACGTGGAGCACTACCTCGAACTCGGCTGTATCCCGGGAGGCACCGGGCGTAATTTCGCCAGCTATGGCCACCGAGTAGAGCTGACAGATGAATCCTACCTGCCACTGCTTGCGGACCCGCAGACCAGCGGCGGTCTGCTGATCGCCGTCGAGCCGGACGGCGAAGCAGAATTTCTCGCCGCAGCGCGCGCACTCGACCTGCAGCTGTCACCCATTGGTGAACTGGTTGCGCGCAATGGCGGCGAGCGAGACGTTGCGGTAATCGTCACATGAGTGAAGACGACGCGAACAATCAAAGCGATCACAACAGCAACCGGAGCGACACCGCCAACTACCGGGAAATATTTCTGCACGACCTGCCGCTAATCGATACCCGCGCACCAGTGGAGTTCAATAAGGGCTCCTTTCCCAACGCCGTCAATCTGCCACTGATGACCGATGTCGAGCGCCAGAAAGTGGGCACCTGCTACAAGCAAAAAGGCCAGCAGGCAGCCATCGTCCTCGGTCACGAATTGGTGAGTGGTGAAATAAAAAATGCGCGTGTCGCGGCCTGGGCAGCATTTGCCCGCGCCCACCCCGAAGGCTACCTGTTCTGCTTCCGCGGCGGCTTACGCTCCCGGATCAGTCAACAGTGGCTTGCACAGGCGGGAGTCGACTATCCGAGGATATCCGGCGGCTACAAGGCAATGCGCACTTTTCTGATCGAGGAAATCGAGAGTGCCGTGCGCGAGTGCCGGTTTACCATTGTCGGCGGTATGACCGGCACCGGGAAAACCGAAGTGCTGGCACAGCTGGATAACGCGGTAGACCTCGAAGGCCATGCCAATCACCGCGGCTCCAGCTTCGGCAAGAAAGCCACTCCGCAGCCATCGCAAATCGGGTTTGAAAATGCTCTGGCCATCGACTTTCTCAAACGTCGCAACGCCGGGCAACAGCAATTTGTACTGGAGGACGAAAGTCGTCTGATCGGCCGTTGCTCGCTGCCTTTGTCATTGCACCAGGGCATGCGCACCTACCCTCTGGTGTGGCTGGATGATGCACTGGAAAGCCGGATTGAGCGAATTCTGAAAGACTACGTCATCGACCTCTGCGCCGAATTTGTCTCGCTACATGGCGAAGTGGAAGGCCGGCAACTGTTTGCCGTCACCCTGCGCCAGAACCTGGCCAACATTACCAGGCGACTGGGAGGCGAGCGCTTCCGCGAACTGGATTCCATGATGCAGGATGCGTTGAAGCAGCAACTGGCCCACGACACCGTCGATCTTCACCGCCACTGGATCACCGCCCTGCTGCGGGACTACTACGACCCCATGTACGTCTACCAGCTGGCGCAGAAAGGCGATCGCATTGTATTCCGCGGCAATCAGCGGGACGTTGTTGCCTTTCTGCGGGCACAGTACGAAGAAGGCTGAAACAAACCGATACCGATTTTTCCACATTGATCTGGAGAACACTTTTGAAACTGCAAACAAAAATCCCCCGCCGCAGAAACCGCAGCGCCAGTTTCTTTGCCAGCCTGTTGCTGTTGCCGATTACACTGTTGTTCGGCTCTGCGGCAATTGCCGAAGAAATCACCGGTGAAGAAAAATCGCAGCAAGTTCTGCGCGTCTCCGCCATTCCCGATGAAGCCCCCACCGAACTGCAGCGAAAATTCAAACCCTTGGGACAATATCTGGAACAACAACTCGGCATGGCGGTGCGATTCGTTCCGGTCACCGATTACGCCGCGGTTGTGCAGGGCCTGGCCGCCGACAAAGTCGATCTGGCTTGGCTGGGTGGTTTCACTTTTGTACAGGCTCGCCTGCAAACCGGCAATGCCATCCCTCTGGTACAGCGGGAGCGGGACAGAAACTTCACCAGTAAATTCATCAGTGCTGATCCTGCGGTAAAAACCCTTCAGGACCTGAAGGGTAAAAGTTTTGTGTTTGGTTCCATTTCCTCCACCTCTGGCAGCCTGATGCCCCGCTACTTTATGGCGAAAGACGGCATAAAACCGGAAACTTTTTTCAGCCGCGTCGCCTACTCCGGTGCCCACGATGCCACGGCTGCCTGGGTACAGGCTGGCAAGGCCGATGCCGGCGTACTTAATGCCGCAGTGTGGGACAAACTGGTGGCGAGTGGCAAAGTAGATACCAGCCGGGTACGGGTACTCGCCACAACCCCGCCCTACTTCGATTACAACTGGACGGTACGCGGCGACCTCGCTCCGGAACTGACTGCGAAAATCAAGGCCGCGTTCCTTGCGCTGGATCCGCAAATACCACAGCACAAAACAATCCTCGAGCTGCAAGCGGCGGAGCGCTTTATCGAAACCGCACCGGAGAATTATCAATCCATTGAAGATGCGGCGCGTTCGGTAGGACTGCTGAAGTGATCGCAACGCTGCGCAATGTGCAGGTAGCTTATCCCGCATCCACAGGTGGAGATCCGGGGCGAGGTCTGGAGGAGATCAATCTCGCGCTGCGGGGCGGCGAGCATGTTGCCATCATAGGGCCTTCCGGAGCAGGCAAAAGTACCTTACTGCGGCTGCTTGCAACCGCGCAGCGACCTTCCGCCGGTTATATCACGCTCGCCGACTGCAATCCCTGGGGACTCGGCACACGCGCGCGTCAGCGGTTGCGCACCCGTATTGGACTGATTCAGCAGTCCCCACCACTGCCGCCGCGCCAGCGGGTAGTTACCGCGATTAGTGCCAGCCGCACCGGGCAGTGGCCGCTGTGGAAAAGCCTGGCCAACCTTGCCTATCCCCTGGATATGGCAAACATTGCGCGGGAACTCAGTAAGCTGGACCTGAGTGACAAGATTTTCCAGCGCTGCGGCCAGCTCTCCGGAGGGGAGTTGCAGCGTGCCGCCATCGCCCGCACTCTTTACCAGCGCGCGGAAATCATCCTCGCGGACGAGCCGGTATCCGCTATGGACCCGGTATTGGCTGAACACACACTGGATCTGCTGAACCGGGAATGCCGGCAATACAATGCCACTCTGGTCGTCAGCCTGCACAATCTGCAACTCGCGCTCAAGTACTTTCCCCGGGTGATCGGCCTGCGCCATGGGCGCATCCAGTTCGACAAGGCGGCGGCGGAAATCAGCCAACATGAGTTGGACGCACTTTACGCCAACGAACAATTGCGCCCGACGGCAGTTGCTCATGCCGCAGCCTGGTCCGATAACAGGTCCCGCTGCTAACACCATGCGCAAGGCTGCGACCAACCCGCAAAAGTCCGACGTCTACAGAGCGTCATCCTATACCGGCCCGCGAGATCCGGCCGCGGTCCCCCGCCTGCTCATCACCCTGCTCGCAATACTACTGCTCTGGCCCGGCCTGTATTTCAGCGAGCTGAACCTGGCGGTACTGTTTGATCGCGACAGTACCCGGGCCATGGGTGCCCTGCTCACCGACGCCTGGCCTCCGGCACACACGCCGGACTTTCTCGCAGTGCTGGGACCAGCAACACTGGAGACTCTGGCCATTGCCGTAGCGGGAATTGCACTCGCGCTGCCGCTTGCCACGGTCGCCTCACTGCTTGCGACTCGCGCGCTGTCCCGCACTGCCTTCGAACGTAATGGCGCGCCATCGCTACTGGGCCGCGGCCTGCGATGGCCGATGCGCGCACTGCTGATCCTGCTGCGCAGCGTGCCGGAGATTGTGTGGGCACTGCTGTTTGTGCGCGGCGTGGGCCTGGGGCCAACCGCCGGAGTACTGGCTATCGCCATCACCTACAGCGGTATGCTCGGCAAGGTGTATGCGGAGATTTTTGAATCCGTTGACCAGCGACCGGCGCAGGCGCTGCTCGGTTCCGGCGCATCCCGGGTCAGCGCGTTCCTGTATGGCATTCTTCCCAATGCCAGCGGCGAGCTGATTTCCTATACCGTATATCGCTGGGAGTGCGCCCTGCGTGCCTCCGTGGTAATGGGATTTGTCGGTGCGGGCGGGCTCGGCCAACAACTCGAACTGTCCCTGCGTATGTTTGCCGGCAGTGAGGTGCTGACCATTCTGCTCGTGTTTCTATTCCTGGTGTTGCTGGCAGATAGTTTAAGCCGGGTGCTGCGGGTACGGCTTACATGACGCAACCAAACAGCAAAAAAAGCACACGGCAGCACTCAGGCTACCCGAGCCCCATCGGCAATCTCCTGTTGCTGGTGATTCTGTTATTGATCGTGGTTGCCGCTTTCAGATACCTCCAGCTGGATTTTTCCGCATTGACGGCGAGCGAGAACCTACGACAAATGGGCGGCTATCTTGCCGAGTTTCTGCACCCGGATATTTCGACACCACACCTGCTGGCATTAAGCCGCGGCGCGGCAGAAACTCTGGCTATGTCCGTGGCCGGCACGCTGCTGGCAGCAATGAGTGGAATTGTGATGGCACTGCCGGCCGCCGGGTATTTTGGCTGGTTGGCAAAACAGCTGAGCCGGGGACTACTGAATGTCCTGAGATCCATTCCCGAACTGGTGTGGGCAGCACTGATGGTGTTGGCGGCGGGACTCGGCCCTAATGCCGGCACTCTGGCACTGGCGCTGCACACCGCCGGTGTGCTGGGACGCCTGTTCGCGGAAGCTCTGGAAAATACTCCACCCACGGCCACCGAGGCAGTGCGCCTGAGCGGCGGATCCCACAGCGAGGCTTTCTGCTACGGCACCCTGCCCGCTCTGTGGCCACAGCTGGCGGCCTACACCCTTTACCGCTGGGAAAACAATATCCGCATGTCCAGCGTGCTCGGCTTCGTGGGTGCCGGCGGTCTGGGGCAGATGCTATACATCCATCTCAGCCTGTTCCAGCAGGCCCAGGCAGCGACAGTGATTCTCGCCATTTTGATGCTGGTACTCGCCGTCGACAGCTTCAGCCAGTGGCTGCGACGGCGAGGTAACCCGGGATATTGAATCGTTTGCCCCGGGAAATCCTCGAACATCCCTGAGCCGTAATGCTATTTACAAAGCTTTGCCTTTTCTCTCGACGTGGCGAACATCGCTTTGCGAACCTTCGCTATATAGTCCCCATCCACAAATTCTTGCGGCAGGGGATTGAGCAGGTAATAAAAATCATCGCCGCGCTTACCTGCGGCTCTCGCCTGCTCCGATGCCAGCAACTCGTCCGGGTGCAACGGCGTAATGACCCGGATAGTAAGTTCAGGATTCATACGCTGCAGTGCGCCGGCGGTTCCGAGGTGACCCTCACTGTGAAAACTGCCGTTCACATGAATCACCTGACCACCAGGAAACTGCGCCAGCGCGCGGTCTATGGATTCTGCCATGGTATTGTCCCGGGTGATTTGCGCCAGGTAGGCCTGACGCTGATGCTCGCCCGGCACCTCCTCCGCCCCTCCCATCAGGCGGTAAAAGCGTTCGTCGTAGCCGGCAATGTCGGCAAAAGGTTGCTGTGCGATATAGCCTTTTTCTTCGTCATCCAACTTGTGCAAGTAGTCATCACCCTGGCGACCGATGCAGCGCACCAGATCCCCCGGCGCATTGGCGGCAATCACTGGTATGCCATTCCGCTTGGCGTATTCAACCAGCGGCCGGTAACTTCCCGTATAGTTTTTCCAAGCGGGGGCCTCGTCAACCAGATAACGTTCCCCCACTGTACCGGCAACATAACGATCCAGAATCCCCTGCTGGTCCCGGGCAAACATCTCCATGCTCAGAAGGGTCGCTCGCCTGCTGTTGTTCATTTGGTGATTGTTGCGGTGAAGGCCGGCAAGCACCCGGGCCTCCAGCAGGTGTGATGCCTGGTTACCATGATATTCGCCGATAAACACCACATCCGCACTACTCAGAGATGCGATAAGCAGATCCAGTGAAACAGCACGGTGTGATGAATCCAGCAATTGATAGTCGTAAGCCGTGACGAGATGGACCGCCGAAGAAAGATCCTCGCCCGACGTTCCAGAAGTACCAGCACAGCCACTGAGAGTGGTAGCAGCGTAAATACAGGAAAATAAACAGGAGCGCAAAACGTCTACTTTTCTCATTGGGCTAACGGGAATGGTCACTTGTTGATATAGCCACTACGTTAAACTTCCAACTATTGAGGCCAAAGTCACTTACAGGTATTCCAGCTACCTCGTGACAATCAAGCTATTTTTTCGCCAAAGAAATCAGCGCTCTCGCAGCGCCTCCCCCGCCTGATTGAAAGGCTTGATCAAATAATCGAAGACTGTTTTCGAACCGGTTTTCACGTCCACCGTCGCCACCATCCCCGGCACTATCGGAAACTCCTTTCCCGCACTATTGATCAGAGCATGTGAGTCCGTGAGGATAAGCACGTGGTAAAAGTATTCGCCCGGCTTGGTTTCATCCTGAATGGTATCCGGTGAAATGGTCGTCACCTTGCCATCGAGTCCACCGTATATCGAGTAGTCGTAAGCGGTGATTTTTACCTTGGCTGCTTGCCCCGGATGAATAAATGCAATATCACGCGGAGAGATTTTTGCCTCAATCAACAGGCGGTCATCCAGCGGCACGATTTCCATCAAGCGGCCATTCGGTGGAATGACACCGCCAATTGTCGTCACTTCAATATCCTTGACGATACCGCGGACAGGTGATTTGAGGGTCAAGCGAGTCAGGGAGTCCGCTCTCCCTTCGATTACCGAACTCAGCGCCTCGACTTCCGCGCTGACACCGGCCAGTTCCTCTCTGGCCCGCACCATGTATTCGGACTGCGCTTCCTTGATTTTCAAATCAAGCTCGGATTTTTGCCGGCTTAACCGCAGCACTTCCACATTGCTGGCCGCACCGGAAGCAACCAGCGAGCGGGTAATCGACAACTCCTTCTGAACCAGATCCCGCGACTCCCGTAAACTGCTGAGAGAATCCTGCAGGCTCTGCTGGCGGGTCTGGTATAGCTTTTCTTCCTTCGCCAGTAATTCCTTATGTTGTGACAGTTCTTCCGGAAAATGCAGCTCAGTTCCGTTTACTTCGGCGCTGATACGAGCGGAACTGGCCAGTGCCGCGCGGTACCTGGCTTCGCTCTCTTCTACATTGGAGCGAATTTTCGTAGGGTCCAGTTGTGCCAGTATCTGGTCCCTCTCAACAATATCGCCCTCGGCCACGTTCAGCCGGGTAAGAATCCCCCCTTCCAGGGATTGGATAACCTGCGCTCGGGACGTAGGAATGACTTTTCCAGACCCTTTGGATACTTCGTCGACGCGGGCAAAGTAAGACCAGCCCAGCAGGCAAAGCAGCAATAGAAACAGTATCCAGATTACGCGACTGGATCCGGACAGCGCACTGTCATCGGCTTCTTCACGGTAATGGGAGCCGGCATTGTGAAAATCCGCTTCCAGCATGGCCACATTGGCGGCCGCACCCGCTACATACTTGCGGCTACTGATTGCCGATTCGTGCTGTGCCGTCGCAACTTTGGGTTCCGTCGCCGCTCTTCCCTGGGCGCTGTTTTGTTCACTTGTAGTAGCGCGGGGTGCTTGCACCGGAGATGAAGCTGCAACTGTTCGATTCGCTTTCGCCATCCGTTCACCTGTCTATCCGTTCCTTCCCAGCCGTCATTTCCTTGCCAGCCAACCGCGTCTGTGCCGCCTGACTTTGTACTTTTCCCTTGCTCCGCGCGGAAGCTACTGCGGTATCCTGTGCGCTACTTTTAATAGTTCCGGTAGCAGTTCCCGGAGTTGCGCCCGACGGATTCGCTTCAGACACCTTGGCTTCCGCCAGTTTTTTCAGGGCAATGGACTTTGGCTCGTCCAGTACCAGTCGTCCATTCTCAACCACCAGAATACGGTCCACTAACTGCAGAGTGCTGCTGCGATGGGTTGCGAGAATCAGTGTTCGACCCACCGCCCAGCGCTGGAGTTTGTTGATAAATCGTTTTTCAGTGAGGTCATCCAGCGACGCAGTTGGCTCGTCGAGCAACGCCACCTGGGGATTGCGAATAAACAGCCTCGCCAGCAAAAGCGACTGGCGCTGACCACCGGAAAGCCCGAGCCCTCCTTCCAGAATTACATGGTCCAAACCTTTTGGCAGTTTCTGTACAAACTCCAGAGCACTGGACATATCGAGGGCGGCAATGATTTCCCGGTCTGTGGCACCGGGCGCACCGAGGGTTACATTCTCTCGCAGCGTGCCGTGAAAAAGGGTGGCATTCTGGGTCAACAACCCCACGTCCCTACGGGTATCCGCCGGATCAATATGCTGCAGGCTGATACCCTCCAGGGTGATCTCACCGGAACTCGCTTCCAGATAACCGGAGAGGGCCTGCAGCATTGTGGATTTTCCTGCGCCATTGCGCCCAAGGATTGCGATTTTTTCTCCCGCCCGGATATCCAGTGCGGAAACCGTCAGGGCCGGCAGTCTACACTCGCTGCCGTATTTAAAACTCGCGTCACGCAGCTGGTAATTGCCACCGATGGACCCGAGGTGTACACGACGGCTGTCCTGTGGGTGATCTACCGGCAGCTGCATGATTTGATCGAGCCCCTTGAGCGCATACCTGGCTTGCTGCCAGCGGCTGAGCACCTGGGTAATCTGCGACATGGGCGCCATCATTCGCGATCCAAGAATCGACGCAGCAACCAGCGAGCCCGTTGTCATATCCCCGGCCATCACCATGGGCGCACCAAACAATACGATGATAGCGAATACCGATGACTGCACATTGTGGGTCCAGGTCACCAGTCGACCAATCAACCCGCGCAACTGTAAATTCGATTCGGCGGTTACCGCGTTGTAGTGATTCCACTGTTGCTGGAATCGCTGCTCCGCCTGCAGCGCCTTGATATCTTCAATACCCTGCACTGTTTCCACCAACATGGCATTGCGCAGAGACGACTCGCGAATGGATTCCCCCGCGAGACGCGCCAGTTTCGACTGCGCCAGTAGTCCAGGCAGGATCAAAGCCAGTAGTGCCGTCAGAGGCACCAGTGCCAGTGGTCCAGCGATGTACCACATGAACGCCAGGAACAGAAAGAAAAACGGCATATCTGCCATCGCCAGAATAGTGGTAGAGGTCACCAGTTCACGGACCCGTTCCAGCTCCCGGATCTGGGAAATAAAGGCTCCGGTAGATTTTGGCCTTGCACTGTTGCGCAGGCGTACCGCATGGCCAAACACCAGATCCGACACACGGATATCCGCTCGTTTTCCCAGCAAATCGGTGATCCGTATGCGGTTCACACGCATAACGAAGTCGAACAGTATGGCAATGATGACGCCGCTAAACAGAACGTACAGGGTGGGTATGGACTCCGCCGGAATTACCCGGTCATAGACCTGTTTAGAAAATAATATACCGGCGAGAGCGAGCATATTTGCCACGGTGGTGGCAATCATCACATGCCCGTAAGGTTTCAGGTCTCGCAAAATAATCGAGCGAAACCAGTGTTTTTCCTGCGGCTTTATGTAGTCGTCAACCCGCGCATCCGCCACATTACTGGCCGGCCTTAGCACAACGACCGAAGCGATATGGCGCATCAGAGAAGCGGCCTTTACCCGAGATGAGGCGCCTCGATCACCACTGAAGGCGACGGATAATTGCCCTTCCCCATCGGTAGTTTCCACCACGCCGACCTGACCGCCCTGCAACTGTACCAGCAAAGGCAATCGCCAGGGGCTCAACATGGAAGGATCGAAGTCCGTGAACTTTGCCACCAGACCGGCCTGTCGCGCCATGCTGCGCACAACATTTTCTACCGGCTCCGCCTTGCCAAGGTTGGCGGCGATGCGGACGTTTTCTTCTGAAATCTCCAGCCGATAATGCCTGGCCACGACAAGAATTGCCGCTAACCAGGGCGAATAATCCACATCCCGCTCTTTTTGGGGCTGTTCCATCAACCACTCCTTTAGCCCCCCAACCATTCACTGAAACGTTACCGGTAACACTCAGGGCAAAACCTCAACGCCCTGAATATTCCGTCCCTGAAGATCAAAAGCGTCACGTATTTGGCCTACCGTATACAGGCAGTCCACCTGCAACCTGTACAAATCAAACTCGGTATTATTTTTTTCGATACGCGCGGAATACACTTCTTCTTCTGAGTTCAGTAGCTCAACCAGCGTCCGCGTGCCAAGTGATGAATACTGTTTACGGTAAAGGTCACGGGTTTCGGTAATTGCCCCGAGGCGGGAATCCAGAATCGAGAGACTTTGTTGCAGCCCCAGACTCTGGCTCTGCGCAATGCGCAAGTCCCGCACAGCTTCGAGCCGCGCGTTGTCCTTGGCCGCTTCCGCCGAGCGCATGGCAAAGTTCGCCGCGTCTCTGTTCGCATAAATCCGGCCACCCTGATAGATGGGCATGGAAAGATTCAGGAAGACTGCACCCTCATGTTCATTCAGCGCATTGGCATCGGCATATTGTTCATCCAGATAGTTATTGACGCTGCCATCCAGCGAGAGTGTCGGCCAGGATTGTGCACGCGCTTGTTTTAACTGCGCCACCGCCTCCGCGCGCTGCGCTTCTGCCACCAATACCGTCGGAGCCGCATTAGCCATCATGGGATCCAGCTGGCAACCGTTGCGTACTGACTCGGGAATCCCTGCCTTCAACAGAACCGGTTGCGCAACCCCCATCAAATTCTGCAGCACACTGCGCCAGCGATCCAATTGCGCCAGTGTCTGCTGCCGATTGGCGCGCGCCGACTCGATGCGCGACAGCGCCTGCAGCACATCGGATCGTGTGCTCGCGCCCCGCTCGCTACGAATATTTACCAGCCGCGAGATAGCGGATACACCTTCGATCTGCGTTTCAGCCGAATTCAATAGTGCCTGGTAGCGCTGGACCTCCAACGCAGCCTGGGCTGTATCTCTTGCAATATTATCTATCTGCAGTAAAACCCGGGCCTGAGAGGCCCGCGCGCTCGCTGCTGCACTGTCCACACCGCTGGATATTTTTCCAAAGTCGTAGATAACCTGGGACACGTAGAGCTGAACCGCATGTCCCTCATGATTACCCCGGGTTTCGGTATCGTATCCTCCCAACAGGTTCACACTGACCTGAGGAAAATATCCGGCTCTGGCCGCGCGAATATTTTCCTGCTGCTGGTTCAGTTCGCCGACAGATTGCCCGATGATCGGGTGCCAGGAAACCGCCTGCTGCACCGCATCCGACAATCCAACCTGGATACTGGCGGCGCTGGCAGAAATACCGGGATGCAGTGGTTGCGCTGAATATAGAGGACTGGTGGCCATATCAGCCTGCAGCCGGCTCGGGCTGATGACTTCCAATTCGGCATCAGCTGAATCACCGGCAAAACCGTGATCGGCCACCGTCACCAGGCACAGCGCCAACAGAATCGTAAAAATATTGGCTGGACAGGCATCTCTACGCGCGGCCATCCGTAGTTTCAGATTCGCGTATCGCTGACTCACTGTTATTCACTTTGTTGCGGCCCGAGCGCCTCGGTAAAGCCATGTGCGAAAAGTTATTCCTTTATGCAGAGAGCAGTCTAGTTCAATAAAAAAGCACCGGGTTATTGGCCCGGTGCTTGTGGCGCCCAAACAGACAGGGCAAATCGAGTCCTGTTAACTAGATGTCGTGGCTTCCATTCTGTGCCAGCAGGTCACCAATGGGGTCATCCATATTCATCGGCAAACTTTCCTGCAAAAGCAGTGGATCCGACAATGCGAGTTGCTCTATCGCAGGGTCAGCGCCCAACCCAAGGTCAGCCAGCAGGTCACTGGCGGGATTGGTATCCAGCAGGTCCTCGAGCTGAACCATCAGGTTCTCACCGGAATCACTGTCAGCGAGGGTACTACCGGGATAGCCGGCACTACCCGAACAACCACAGTCGTCATCCACGCTGCGTATTTCCGGAAGCTCGATCACACTCACCAGCGCATCAGCGACAAGCTCTCCAGTGTAACCGCCACCGTAGTTTGAGCCTGGTTCTCCCTGTACCACACCATAGCGATCAGCTTCGCATTCCGATGATGGATAGCCATCGGAGGGATACGGGTCACAGGAAATATCTATATCGATGTCTATATCAACACTGATTTCACAGCCCTTTCCGCAATCGCCATGCGACGAGCCGGACTTGTCGATATCGATATCTACCTCGACATCCATATCGTAATGCCCATAGCCGTCTTTGCCGTCGTGGCCCTTATCGTGGCCCTTATCGTGGCCATGTCCCCCGTACTCTCCACAGCCCGAGTCACAACCTGAGCCGTAATCGTCTTTGCAATCGAAGTCGATATCGATGTCGATATCCACTTTTATATCGCAGTCGGCATCGGCATCGGCGTCCGCATCAGCATCGGCATCGGCATCGGCATCGGCGTCCGCGTCCGCATCGGCATCGGCGTCCGCATCGGCATCCGCATCGGCGTCGGCGTCCGCATCGGCATCCGCATCGGCGTCCGCATCGGCATCGGCGTCGGCATCGGCGTCGGCATCGGCGTCGGCGTCGGCATCAGCGTCGGCATCGGCATCGGCATCGGCATCGGCATCGGTATCGGCATCGGCATCGGCATCAGCGTCGGCATCCGCGTCTGCATCCGCATCCGCATCGGCGTCGGCATCCGCATCGGCGTCGGCATCCGCATCGGCGTCCGCATCGGCGTCGGCGTCGGCGTCGGCGTCGGCGTCCGCATCCGCATCGGCGTCCGCATCGGCGTCGGCGTCGGCATCCGCGTCGGCATCCGCATCCGCGTCTGCATCCGCATCGGCGTCCGCATCGGCATCAGCGTCGGCATGGGCATCGGCGACGGCGTCGGCATCAGCGTCGGCATCGGCATCAGCGTCGGCATGGGCGTCCGCATCGGCATCGGCATCGGCATCGGCGTCGGCGTCCGCAACGGTATCGGCGTCGGCGTCTGCATCGGAGTCCGCATCTGCATCACCGTCCGGTGGAGTCGGGCCACCTCCGGGTGGAGTTGGTCCACCGCCTGGTGGAGTCGGACCACCTCCCGGAGGTGTCGGGCCCCCTCCAGGTGGCGTCGGACCGCCACCTGGCTCTTCCGGTTCCTCAGGTTCAGGAGGTCGCGGCTGGAGCCTGTCCGGGTTGTGATTGTCATCATCCACCGCATCGGCAATTGCGATAATGCCGAGTGCAGCAAGCCCAGCCCATACCCAGGGACAAACACATCCACCCGCTGGAAGTATGCCGGCCAGGCCGCTACCACTACTCACCTGCGCCATGGAAAAGATGGAACCATCGATGCCCTGTTGAGCCAGCAGCACCTCGCCGGTTTCCGGCGCTTCCAGAAAAAGGTCGCTCTGAACCTCTGAAGCATCGGCGAGATAAAAATTCTCAATAGTGACTATTTCCCCAGACGCCAGTCGAATGACCAAATCATCCCCGGACCGGGAAAAAGACAACACGTCTTCCTGTGCCAACCCCAGTTTTACGAACCCCGGGGAGTTCAAAACCACGTGTGAGGAATCAAACGAACTCAGAGTGCCACTGGATTTATCAACTACCTGGGTTAGCATCCTGCCTACCTTTTCAAATCGTCCGTCGACGAACAGCTAACGAAACGGGTGCCGCAAAACTCAACCTGAAGCGACCAAATATCACCCACAACGGTCAAGTTTTAACCATACATAATTTGGTATGGCCGAGCCGTTCACAATTTGCAAGGGAAGTGGAACAGTTTGAGAAAATCGTGCTAGGTCATGGAAGTACGTCAGATTTGTCCTGGCGTCATCGGATATCACTCGCGGTGAGTTTCCAAATCCAACAGCGGCCTACCCATGTTTTTCTCTAGCTACCGATATATAAAGCAAGGCCCTCTTCGCGAGGGCCTAACTAAAGAGTCACAAATTATTTTTCGCAATAATACCCACCCAGGGTTATTCAGCTAGCCTCCTGTACTTCGAGGCTCCCGGTGGTCTCCACGACGGATTTTTCGATAATTTCCGGCCTCTGGAATCGTCCACCTATCCGATACAAAACCAGTACTGCGCCACATAAAAAAAACATCGACCAATAAAGCGCCGGGCCTCCAAACCATTCGATCACAACACCGCCGACAAGCGGCGCACTTGACCACCCCAAAGAGTAAAATGACGCAGCACCAAAATAACTGCCTCGCAAATGTTCAGGTGCCATCCGGTCTACCTGAACACTCATGGTCGGAAACAGAATGGTTTCGGCAATACTGACAACGAATGTCGCTCCCAGCCACCCGCTAAACCAGTGAATCGGATTGGTTGCAAACCAGATTTGTCCAAGGGCGAGAATCCCGATGCCAATTCCAATTCGGCGGTTGACATCAAAGCCACTCAATAGTCTCAACAATGGAAACTGCAATAAAACAATGGTTGATGCGTTTACCAGAATCATGCTGGAAATAAGCGCCACCAGATCCGGCATCTGCTTTTGATTCAGGTACTGAATCAAGCTGGAATCCATGTGCGCATAAATGAACAGCGTCAAAATATTGGCAAAAATCACGATCAGAAAAAACCGATCATCACGCAACACAGCTAACGTGCTGGCGAAACTGGTTCCGCTATTTTTTCTCTGATTGGCCGCTCTACCAGCGACCGTATACTGAAAAGCCCACAAAAACGCCAGGCAGAGCAAAAGATAACTCAATGCCGTCAGTCCAAACGTCGACTGCTGTGCAGTGATTCCCGCCCATACACCCACAATAGGCCCAAGTGCCGCACCCAAATTGATCAGGAAGTAGCGAAACTGGAGGGTAAATTCCCGCATTTTCGTATTCGCAACCAGGTCCCCAATCATGGCGCTCGCAGGCGGCTCCCAGATTGACCTTCCAACGGAACACAATGCGATGGAAACCACAAAAGAAGTCAGGCCCTCAGCAAACGCCAGCATCAAAAAGGCACAGGCATTGATCGCCGTCCCCAATACCAGGATATTGCGCCGGCCAAATCGATCCGACAGCGAGCCAGCATAAAAGCCGAGAACTGCCGCGCCCACTGCTGACACACTGAGAATCAGCCCGATAGTACCTGGCCCGAGTGCAAATTTTTCATGCAGAAGAATGGCGAGAAATGGCCACACCATAAAATAGGTACCACGACCAAAGAAACTCCCGATCAACGTTATCCATATTAAAGGCGGTAAGCCGTGTAGTGATTGCCACCATTGCCTGTCCATCGCCGATTTCTCCCATTTAACGGCAAAAAAAAAACCCGGAGGCCAAGGCCCTCCGGGTTTTTTGGGGAGGGTCTTGATGAAACCCTCCAGCACGTTATACAGGTAGCTGTCAGGTAGTCATTCTACGCACTCGGATTGCAACGGATTTAGGCTGCATAGTGGTAGAAGTATGCGCATATAGCACGGAACACAAAGCGACGGAGACAGCACGCCACTTACCCCAATCACCGCACTTCTCACACCAGGCCATAACAGGCGCAACTACAGGCGCAACTACAGGCGCAACTACAGAAGCCATGAGACCCCGGCAGACGGTTGGGATGTGGAAGTTGATAAAGGTGTTCATTGCGACAAATTTAATCTACGGGACAGTAACGCTTTAATCATATCTGACTGTTTATTCTATGCAAGCCGGAATCTATTTAATTTGCGTATTTTTTACCTGGCAACCAATTCGTCACATAAATCCTGCCGGAGAGGAAATATGACAGCTTCTATACTTGATGATGAAAGGTCAGTAAGGATTCCGGCGAGTAGGCAACTACAGACCGCACTGGAAATAGGAACTAGCCAGCGATGTCGAAGAAACGTCAGGCGCACTCGCCTGATCACACAGATTCAGAATTGCCGTCATCATTCCCTCCATCATCGCCGGCTCCCCGATCGCCCTCATTGGTTGTCACTCCGCCCTGTGGCCCAGTCAGAGGAAAACTCGACCAACAGGAGCGAGTCCGACTTTTTCTGGGAATACCCTATGCCTGCCCACCAGTGAACGAACTTCGCTGGCAACCACCACAGCCAATTCCCCCGTGGACGGGATTACGTGAGGCAAGCCAACCCGGTATGCCTGCACCGCAAAACCCCAATCATTTGTTTGATATTCGCGGCCCAAACGGTCAGGAACCCGAGGACGAGGACTGCCTCTACCTGAATATCTACGCGCCGGCCAAGCCGTGTAAACCACAGCTGCCTGTGATGGTATGGATTCACGGGGGGGCCTTTTATCTCGGGTCCGGGTGCCAGCCCCTATACGATGGCAGGGCTCTGGCTGCCAGTGGGCGGGCCATAGTGGTTACGCTGAATTATCGCCTGGGGGCACTGGGCTTTTTGCGTCTGCAAGATATATCCGATATCCCCGCCAGTGGAAATGAAGGCATTCTGGATCAGACCTGCGCGCTGCGCTGGGTTCAGGAAAATATCGCCGCGTTTGGGGGCGACCCTCAGAACATTACCTTGTTCGGGGAGTCGGCCGGTGCCATGAGTATCGCCACACTGCTGGCCGCCACTGATGCGAACGACCAACTTCTCGCTGGCCACCTCTTCCACAAAGTCATCGTACAAAGTGGAAATCCCGGTGTATTCCACAGTTGTGAAAAAGCCTCACGCTTGAGTCGCCGGTTTCTCGATCATCTCGACAATGTTTGCGGACAGAGCAAACGGCTTCCACACCAGCCAACTACTCGGGAGCTGCTAAGAGCGCAGGAGCAGCTACTGAATGACCCGGATACCGAAAGAAACTGGGGGCACTTACCTTTCAAACCCGTAATGGACGGTGATTTTCTCAAGCGCTTGCCGATGGAAGCGCTGCAAAGTGGAAGCAGTTCCCGAGTGGCAATGATCGTCGGGAGCAACCGCGATGAGTGGAACCTGTTCAGTGCCGCGCGCCCGGAAAGTTTCCGCCTGGACCACCTGCAGGTCTGCCAATACTTGCGCCCGCTGATCCCCGAGCAACTTCTCAGTCATCTACTTGAACACTATCGCCTGCGCGCGGAAATGTTGGTGGACAATCCCTGGCCCATCTGGGCGCGTACCTGGAACCTGATGCTGACGGACATGGTATTCACCATACCTGGGCTGAGACTTCTTCAGGCCCATACAGGCCCCAAGTACCATTATCACTTTGCCCAGCCGCTGAATGCACACCCTCTGCTGGGAGCCTGCCACGCGGCCGAATTGGGTTACGTCTTCGGCACCCACGAAGACGCCCGCTTACGGCACCTGTACGGTGGCAACACGGATGCACACTGCTTGAGTCGAAGGATGCGCGAGGCCTGGTTAAGCTTCGCAGAAAGTGGCTGCCCGGGTGACGACTGGCCGGGCTTCGAGCAGGGCCACAGCCGTATATTCGGCAACGATCAAGTCAGCACACTGGATTCATACGCATTGAACCATCTGTGGCAGGCGCTGGACGACCACCAACTGCGCTGCTTGCTCTGATCGCCAATTGTGCCGACGCACCCGGGTTATCGCAAAGCCACCGGGTTAACGAGAAGTCTGATTGGGTTAAAATGGCTACTCGCAAAAAACAGGCACCAGAGCGTTGCATCAGATATTACTTATCCGCCACGGCGAGGCGGCAAAAAGCCCAATCAATGACGATCCCGGACTGACAACGACCGGACGGCATCAGGCGGAGCAGCTGGCATCGGCGCTACAGCAGCGATTTCCTGCAGGAAAAGGCGTTCGGTTGATCAGCAGTCCCAAGGCGCGCGCGCGACAAACGGCAGTTCCAGTCGCCCTTAAATGGCAAAAGGTGGTCGCGGAAGAGCCCAAGGCCATCGAAATTCCCTCGCCGGAAGGTCTCGCGCTTGCAGATCGGGGGAGGTGGATTCGCTCTTTGTTACAGCGACAGTGGAGTGATCTCGAACCAGCACAAGTCCGCTGGCGCGAGATATTTATCGATTTTCTGCAAGAGCTGGAGCAGAGCGCAGGTGAGCACCACACCTCACTGGTGTTCTGTCACTTTATGGTGATCAATTCTGTCGTGGCCGCCATCCGCGGTAACGACCAGGTCACCCAATTTCGTCCGGACTACACATCACAAACACGTATAACACTAAAAGATGGCCAGCTCGAACTGACTGAGCTTGGGCGGGATTTGGGAATTGGCAACCTGATCCAGTAGTGCGATTGCCAAACAGAAAACCTGAAAAATAAAAAAGGCCGAATTCGGCCTTTTTTATTTCGCTCAACTATCTCACCTCACTACCACGGGAAAGCGATTATTCACTCAAGCTTTTGCTGACAACCTCGAAAAGATCCCGGGACAATGACCCACATTCCGCAATCCGTTGCAGTGCACTCTTTATCAATCCTGCGTCACTCGCGGCATATTTCTTCCAGCGTGTGAGCGGAGTAACCAATCTCGCGGCAATCTGTGGATTGAGCTTATCCAGCGCGATGACCTGATCTGACAGAAATTCGTAGCCGCTGCCATCCTCTTTATGAAACTGCTTGAAGTTACGCATGGCGAAACCGCCAATGACTGCGCGAACTTTATTCGGGTTAGTCAGCTCAAATGCGCTATGTCCCAACAGCTGTTGTACCCGTTCCAGGGTTCCGTAACTGGCGCTGGTACTTTGCAGACCAAACCAGGTTTCCACTACCTGCGTATCCTGTTGCCATTGCTGGTAGAAGCTTTCCAGATGTTGCTCCGCATCCTCTACCGGTCCAAACTCTACCAGTGCCCCCAGTGCCGACGCGCTATCGGTCATATTTTCTCCCCGTGCCAGCTGGGAACGGGCAAGATCCAGCGCATCGTCATCCATCGTGGCACACAGATACGCCAAACAGGTATTTTTCAGACTGCGCCTGGCGATATCCGCCGCCTCCGCCGAATAAGGAGTCCGCTGATCGAGCTGCCGGTAACGTGCAAGAAATTCAGGTTTGAGCGCATCGGCAATGGCATTGCGAACAAATTCCCTGGCAGCAATAATGGCGGCCGCGTGGATTTCTCCTTCCTGTTCTGCCAACTCCTGTGCGCTGGGAAGAGCCAGCATTTTGGCAACCAGCGCCGGATCCAGTGCTCCGTTCCCCAGCACACTGGCATATCCAGCAATCAGTGCGTCCGGTGTTCGCAGTGCCTCGCCGGCACGAAATTGTACCTGCAATGCAGCCAGGGCATTCAAAGCCAGACGCTGGCCCGCATCCCAGCGGTTGAATTCGTCGGAATCGTGCCGCATCAGGAACTGGAGCTGATGATCGCGGTAATCGTATCGAAGTTTTACCGGTGCAGAGAAGCCTCTCAATAGCGAAGGTAGCGGGCGCTCTTTGATATTTCCAAACACGAATTCCTGACACGCCTCGGTAAGCAACAACGTGGTTTCTGTTGCACCCGCCTGATTGAGGGGCAGCTCTTTACCATCGGCACCAAGCAGCGCTGTGGTAACTGGAATACACAGCGGTAGCTTATCTTTTTGCCCTGGGGTATCCGGGGTATGCTGCCGAATCTTCAGCGTGTACTCGCCTTTATCTTCATCGTAGCGATCTTCGACATCCAGCACCGGGGTTCCGGCTTGACTGTACCAACGGCGAAACTGTTTCAGGTCCGCATCATTGGCATCTTCCATCGCCACCACAAAATCCTCACAGGTCACGGCACAGCCGTCATGGCGTTCAAAGTACAAATCACTGCCACGACGGAAGGCTTCCGGACCGAGAATGGTGTGGATCATACGCACCACCTCCGCACCTTTTTCGTAGACCGTCAGGGTATAGAAATTGGAAATTTCCATATAAGAATCGGGGCGCACCGGGTGGGACATGGGCCCCCCGTCTTCGGCAAACTGCGCAGTTCTAAGCACCGTCACATCTTCGATTCTTTTGACCGCGCGGGAATTCATATCCGCTGAGAATTCCGCATCACGGAATACCGTAAAGCCCTCTTTGAGACTCAGTTGAAACCAGTCGCGGCAAGTTACACGGTTGCCGGACCAGTTGTGAAAATACTCGTGGGCGACGATGGACTCGATACGTTGAAAAGCTGCGTCGGTGGCCGTCTCCGGGCTTGCCAGCACACAGGCGGAGTTGAAGATGTTGAGACCCTTGTTCTCCATGGCCCCCATATTGAAGTGATCCACGGCAACGATCATAAAAATATCGAGGTCGTATTCACGCCCGTAGACCTCCTCATCCCAGCGCATGGCATGTTTCAGGGATACCATCGCATGTTCGCACTTACGGATATTCCGCGCTTCCGTGAACAACTGTAATTTCACCTCACGACCACTACTGGTAGTGAAGGTATCTTCCACATACTGTAGATCCCCGGCGACAAGAGCGAACAAATAGGCCGGTTTGGCGAAGGGGTCCTCCCAGGTGACCCGCAGGCGGCCGTCTTGTGTCGTCCCGCTGTCAATCTTGTTGCCATTGGAGAGCAAAACCGGGTAGCTAGCCGGAGCAACAATAGTGGTGGTAAAAATCGACATTACATCCGGGCGATCCGGGTAAAAGGTGATTTTACGGAATCCCTCGGCCTCACACTGGGTACAGTACATGCCATTGGACAGGTAAAGCCCTTCAAGGGAGGTATTGGACTCCGGGGCGATCCGGTTCTGCACTTCCAATTCAAACTCGGGTGTCTCAACTGCCAGCAACAGGCCTCCGGTCATTTCCTGGTAGCGCTGCGCGGGGAGCAACTTTCCATTTATCGATACCGAGAGCAGCTCCAGATCCACACCATCCAGCCACAGTGCCGGCAAGCCGCTGTCTCCCGGGTCCGCCGCCGGATTGCGACGCACCTTCAGTCTCGACTTCACCAGGGTAGCCTGGGGGTCGAGATCGAAGGTGAGCTCGGTGTGGTCAATCAGGTAGTCCGGCACCTTATAGTCTTTCAGGTAAATGGTGCGTGGCTGGTTGTCTTTCATCAGATACAGTCTCGTATTAATAACCGGCAGCCTGGCCGTCTTTACGGCTTTCAGAGGCGCCCTGATACACGCCATTCTCGTCTCTCAGAATGGCCTGGTAGCCCCCGTAAGGGCCGCTTTCAAATCGAATCTGGTGACCCATCTGCACCAGTCGACGCCGGGTTTCCATGGGGAAGCCATCTTCCAGGCTCAGGTATCCACCGTCTTCCATCAGCTCATCCGTCGGCTGGCTGGACCCGCTGTGCAGGATTCTCGGCGCGTCACCGGCTTCCTGCACATTCATGCCAAAGTCCACCATGTTGATGATGACCTGGGCGTGCATCTGGGGTTGTGTGGCGCCGCCCATTACACCAAAACTCATCCACGGCTCGCCATCTTTGGTCACGAATGCCGGGATAATGGTATGAAACGGTCGTTTGCCAGGTTGGTACTGATTGAAGTGTCCTTCCTTCAGGCTGAACATTTCCCCGCGATCCTGAAGCATAAAGCCGAGTTCACCCGGGGTCATTCCGGAACCCATACCGCGGTAGTTGCTTTGAATGAGCGACACCATGTTGCCGTCTTTGTCAGCAGTGGTCAGATAGATGGTATCGCCGTGGCGCAGTGCCACCGTGCCCGCATCATAGCGTTTCGCGGCCCGCTCCGGGTTGATCAGCTTGCGACGTTTGTCCGCATAGGACTTTGAGATCAACGCCTCTACCGGCGATTCGTTGAAGGCAGGATCCGCGTAGTATTTCGCCCGGTCTTCAAACGCCAGCTTCTTTGCTTCCGTAAACAGATGGACATACTCGGCGCTCTGCCGCCCGAGTGTTGCCAGATCGTAACCTTCCAGAATGTTCAGGATCTGCAAAGCGGCGATGCCCTGCCCGTTCGGCGGCAGCTCCCACACATCATAGCCACGGTAACTGGTGGACACCGGTTCAACCCAATCGGACGTATGGCTGGCGAGGTCATCGTAGGAAAGGAAGCCGCCATTGGCCTTCATATATCGGTCGATTTCTCTGGCAATATCACCCTTGTAGAAGGCATCGCGGCCACCATCGACGATTTTCTGCAGAGTCGTCCCCAGCCTGGGGTTACTGAATATTTCACCTTCTCTGGGGGCGCGACCACCGGGCATATAGGTCGCGCGAAAACCGGGGTACTTTTCCAGCACTGGTACCGAGCGATTCCAGTAGTAGGCCACGAGCTGTGTTACCGGAAAACCTTCATTGGCATAGTGAATTGCTGGCGCCAGCAGATCCTTCATGGGCAGCGCGCCAAACTTTTCATGGAGTTCAAACCAACCATCCACCGCACCGGGCACGGAAACCGGCAATGGGCCGTGCGCCGGAATTTTTCCGAGATTATTGTCGGCGAAGTAACTGAATGGCAGTGATTTCGGTGAACGGCCACTGGCATTGAGACCATATAGGCGCTTGTCCTTGGCACTCCAGACAATCGCGAACAAATCACCGCCTATTCCATTGCCAGTGGGCTCCATCAGGCCCTGTACCGCATTGGCCGCAATGGCGGCATCCACTGCAGAGCCCCCCTGTTTGAGAATATCCAGCGCTACCTGCGTTGCCAGTGGCTGGCTGGTAGCAGCCATACCACGAGTGGCCAGTACCGGGGATCGACTGGCGAAGCCCTCACCGTTCACCCGGTCGTAAGCGCGGGCGCCCATTACCGCACACAGAGTTGTGCTCAATGTCAGAATAGCTACCGCCAGCGTGCGGCCGCCAGGCGCAACCCCTTTCGCGCCATTGAAGAAATAGCCGATCCGGCCAGGTAAATCTGTCAGCGTTAATTTCACAATTACTCCCCCTGTCGTTATTCTCACAAGTCTCTACATTTAGTAGCGGATACTCAAGTCCGTCAACCGAGGTTTCTGTGCACTTCATCTCCCCTGTGCTAAAAGCTATTGCTGGTGTCACTGTGCTGCTTTTGCTGGTGGGGACAATCGGATGGCAAGCACGTCACCTATGGATCCCAACTATGGCCAATCATTGGCTAAATGGATTCCAGATTGTCGGATTGGAAGGCGTTTCACTGGCACCGGGCGATAGCGGGATAAATGCAACCATCGATCACCTGCGCCTGCATGGGGATGCCACGGAAATTGAGCTTCGCGGTATCGAGGTGACTCATGTTACTGCCCTTCTACGCTCGGTACTATTTGACAATGGCGAGATTCTACCCAGTGCCGACCTTACGCTGGAAAATATCCGTATTGTCAGCCCAAAGGTCCCCCACAACCCGCCTCAAGCAGCGGAAACAGAGACGGGTGCTGGCGCCGCTCCGCCAATAGAGACACAGGCACCCAGCGGCGATAAGCCGACAACCATCAGGGAGCCCGCAGCGTTCAATATCAGCTCTTTTTTACAGACATTGAGAAACCTGCCGATTCGACAGCTCACCGTAAAACGGCTTTCCTGGCCCGGACAAATAAAGGGCGACCTGGCAATTCAAGTCATTAACGACAAGGAAAACATAACTGGCAAGGTAGAAAGCACCCGGTGTAAGCACTGCCAACTGAAATTGGACCTGCAAAATCAGACCTCTGAGGCACGACTCAAATTACGGTTTGACCAGAGCCAGGACACCATTTCCAGCATGGAAGCCACGTTGAAACATCCCCATGCAACCCGGCAGCCAGCCGCAGACACCTCTCCCTGGGTTTTAAGCTCTCAGCTGAAACTCGATACTGCAAAGCTCGCAGCCTTCCTCCAATCAATCGGCTTCAACACCAATAAGACGACCACCTCGGCGAACGGAAATTGGCAGTCAGTTCTCGATGGTGCCGAAGGCAATATTCAACTGCAATTTACCGGTGAGCTCCCGGCAAAATTAGCCTCGCTCAAGGAAATCAATTCAGTCTCAGTGGAACTCTCTACCGAAGGACTTTTATTGACAATTCCGGATTCCGTGGCCGGCATTTCTCTGACAAGCTCCGTTAATAGCACACAGCCCGTGCAACTGAACATCACATCCCTGTCACCTCTGAAAGTGCAGGAAATCGTGGGAGAATTGGCGGTGGAGATGACGCTTTCGAACGAACTGGCCAATAACACGGATAGCACAAAAGCCAGCAATCCCATCCTTTCCGGCACAATCACGTTGACAACCGAACAACAAAAACCCCGAGTAAAATTTACCGGAAACGCGAATCTGACAGAGGCTAGCCCGTTGCTCTCCGCCTCGAAATGGCAGCAGTGGTTTACCTCTTATAAATTGTCAAATATTCATGGCAACAGCAATTTTTCCGGCGAATTCTACCTGCCGTCACAGGATTCAATGCCCGAAAAAAAACATCTGGCCGACACGCTATCACTAGCGATACACCCGGTTGGGAAGCTTCAATTGGAGCTGGAGTTGCCCGCTGAAAAGAATCCACTGGATGCTCTCGGCTGGAAAAAAATAAAGACATCTGTGATAACGGACAGGCCACTCACGATCAGTGCTAGCAAATGGCCCGGCCCCCTTACCCTGAAGATGCGTGCACTCTCTATTGACGCCAGTGAATCCAGGGATCCGAAGTCTCACCCGAATTTGACCGGACAGATCAAGGAACTTTCCTGTGAGGATCTACTTCGCGTTCGCTGCCGAGTGCAATCAAGCCTGAACCTTTCATCACTAACAGTTGACAACACGACGACCCTGATCGAACTCAGCTCTGATTTCACCGCCGATATTGCGCGGCTCCCAGATAAAGAAGCTATACAGGTCACACTGTCTTCAACCACCATTTCTGCAACCCAGCTGTCGTCTGAAGACATCGTCATTAGCAATCCAGAAGCATTTGCACAGGATGCCACGTGCCTGATTTCGGACACCGCAATGTCGTGCAGTAGCAAACAGATAGCGACCAATGTAGCTCCCTTCAATCTGCCCGATCTCTCCATAAACGGCGTGTTGTTTATTGAAGATATACAGATTGAAAACCGCTGGGATGCACCAACCCCATTGACTGCCAGTGCACACTTCCGGTCTGACAGCCTGTCAGTTTCAGCCCTGAAGCAATTTGATGGACGAATCGCCGTTCAAGGACAATTTGAAGTAAAAGCAGGGATGATTACCGGAAAAAGCGAAATTTCCGCCGGCCATGTACGAATGGAGTCCGAGTGGCAACACGAACTTGCAAATAACAGGGGTTTGATCAACCTGACACTACCTGACACCAGCTTCACCGAACAGAACAGCTTGGGCAAAGCAGTTCGGGGACTACCTGCAGACATAGTGGGAGGAAACCTGTCTGCCAAGTTGAAGCTGTATTGGCCGCAGGGGAACCTGGATTGGGTGAAATTAAACCTCCGCGAAGCGGCACTTAAATACAACGACAGTTTTGCCGTCGGGATCACCGCCTCCCCGGAGCTGATTGAGCGCGACGGTATGTGGCTGACCAAAGCTTCCACCCCGGTGTCCATTCAGGCTGTAGACACGGGAATTGCCATCAACAACCTGCATTTCGATCTGACCATAAGCCAGATGGGAGATGTCACACTGAAGGATTTTTCCGGCGAACTATTGGAAGGCGCGCTAACTACTAACGCCCTGCACTGGAACCTCCGCGGTAAGGAGCGCCAGTCTGAGGTACGATTTACGGGCATCTCACTGCGAGCGCTGACCAGAGAAATGAATGCGGAGAATTTTGTCGCCAGCGGACTGCTGGATGCAACCATCCCACTGACCACCGACAGTCAAGGCATAACAGTTCAAGGCGGCACACTACAGTCACGACCTCCCGGGGGGCGGCTGAGGTACTACGGCGCCTTTTCGCCCGCTATGCTCGGCAGTAATCCTCAGTTGAAACTACTGGCGGGCGCTCTGGAGGATTACAACTATCGAGATATTCGCGGTACCGTGACCTATCCACTGAATGGCGACTTGAAGCTGAAACTGAAACTCACCGGACGCAGCACCGCAATTGATGCCAACCGGGACCTGATCATCAATCTGAATCTGGAAAATAATGTGCCGAGCATGCTGCGCTCCCTGCAGGCGAGCCGGGACCTGACCGACATTCTGGAAAAGCAGGTACAGTGAAGTAACGCGCCCGCTGGTCAAATGAAAGATATTGTTCAGTTACGGTTAATCTGCACGTCCTATAGTAATCAATAACAGTCCCCGGGTTGGCAATGGAGCAGGTAGCACCGAGTCTCGCCACCTCCAATACTGTACAACCTGAGCAACCCGAGAGACACAGGAGTTATCAGTGAACCAAACCGGAATTTACACGAGAGCCGGCGCAACATTTGTGCTGGTGGCGGGTATATTTTTCCTTTCTGCGTGCACACCCACAGTGGCAGTGCAGGCGCCGAGCGAACCGATCACAGTAAACCTCAACGTCAAAATCGAGCACGAAATCCGTGTGAAAGTAGACAAGGAACTGGACGATCTGTTTGAAGACAAAGACGGAATTTTCTGACACTGATGGTACCCTGCCCCTTCTTACAGGAGGCAACCGGGTCAGTGACAACAGACTATTGATACCGAATCAGCCAAGGACACGATTACTATGACGATGAAGCATGTAATGAAACGGTTCATTTCCGGCCTTCTCTCCTTAACCCTTCTCGCGGCCGTCCCCGCCAGTGCCATCACCCTGAAGCAGGCCCAGACCCAGGGACTGGTAGGGGAAGCCAATAGTGGTTATATCGCTGTAGTCAATGCGAGCACCCCCGAGGTAGAAAAGCTGGTTGTGGAAGTCAACAACAAACGCAAGCAGGAATACGCATCTATCGCCAAGCGCAACAACATCGACATCAGCCAGGTAGCCGCCCGCGCCGCAGAGAAGCTTGAGGCCCGCCTGTCCAAGGGAGAGTATTACCAAGACAATCTGGGGCGCTGGAAACAGAAATAGACTTTATATTGCTGTGCCATTTATACGCCACAGTAGAAACTGGATCCGGTCGATAAAAAAAACCCACAATCAACGTTGCGGGTTTTTGTTTAAGGGAGAAGGGCCAACCTGTCGCGTTACAAATTCGCAAACAGTGACATACCATCCAGTCCCTGTGACTCCATCACTTCACGAAGGCGCTTCAGAGCATCTACCTGAATCTGACGCACACGTTCGCGAGTAAGGCCAATTTCTCGCCCTACCTCTTCAAGCGTGCTTGCTTCATAGCCTCGCAATCCAAAACGGCGAGAGACCACCTCACACTGCTTGTCCGGCAATTCACCCAACCAACGGTTGATACTGTCAAACAGATCTTCATCCTGTAACAATTCCGCCGGATCAGACTCCTGTTGGTCAGGAATGGTATCCACCAGGGTTTTTTCAGATGATGGCCCTATAGGGGTATCGACAGACGTTACCCGTTCATTCAAGCCCAGCATCCGCTCAACATCTTCCACCGGTTTTTCCAGCAAATTCGCGATTTCATCTGCAGATGGCTCATGGTCGAGCTTCTGGGCGAGTTCACGAGATGCACGGAGGTAAACATTGAGTTCCTTGACCACATGTATCGGCAGACGAATTGTGCGTGTCTGGTTCATGATCGCACGCTCAATGGTCTGACGAATCCACCAGGTGGCGTAGGTAGAAAAGCGGAAACCGCGTTCGGGATCAAATTTCTCTACAGCCCGGATCAACCCGAGGTTACCTTCCTCGATAAGATCCAGCAGAGCCAAACCGCGACTGACATAACGGCGGGCGATTTTGACAACCAGCCTGAGGTTGCTTTCAATCATGCGCTTACGCGCTGCCGCGTCACCGCGCAGGGCTTTGCGAGCGTAGTAAACTTCTTCTTCTGCGGTCAGCAGGGGAGAAAATCCGATTTCGTTGAGATACAACTGGGTTGCATCGAGGTTTTTCTGCCCGTGGGTATCATCCAGCTTGCGGATGGCTACTTTTTGAGGGGCAGTTTTTTTTATTTTTTGAGAACTTTCTTCTTTGGAGAATACTTCAGAGTTTTTTTTTGCCGACTTCTTCCTTGTGCGGCTAGTTACTGCTTCAGATATGGATACTTCATCATCCATAGGTTCGGGCGAATGATCTGATCTGGCACTGAAATCCAGGTGATCGTGACGTTGCGCTTCCATTTCCCCAACTCCTTGTACTTTGCCTGTGTCAGCCGCATTGACAGCTTGCGATTGCTGAACCGGTCACTGCCGATGCGACAGTCTCCGTTCCCGGCAACTCACCTCCAATGGTGAGTAAGGTCACTGCAGGGCAGTTACTGCCGATCCCGGTGACTACCTCAAGTGGTTATCAATAAAAGTCCATTTTTATTACACAGCAGCGTAAAGGCTGGCAGACAATTGCGCCGATCAAGGCAAGTAGACCGCAGGGTCTACCGGCTGACCGTTCCGGCGAATTTCGAAGTGGAGCATATCGCGGTCGGTACCACTTGAACCCATTTCCGCTATCCGTTGCCCCACTTTGACCTTCGCCCCCTCAGCCACAAGGAGTTTGTGGTTGTGGGCGTAAGCACTGAGGAAGACCTCGCTGTGCTTGATGATCAAAAGCTTACCGTAACCTCTCAGTGCGCTTCCGGCATAAATCACTGTGCCATCCGCCGCTGCCAGAACAGATTCCCCCTTTTTCCCGGCGATATCAATACCTTTACGGAGGGGGTTGTTGGGCTGAAATTTGGAAATGACCCTGCCCTGAGCCGGCCAGCGCCAATTTATGTCATTTTTGTTGCTGTCCGAAATTGACGTTTTTGAGATTTTTTTCGGCGCCGAGGAAGTAGCGGTTTTACGTTTGGTTGGCGCGGTAGAGACTGCTTTTTTCACAGGAACCGTCGGTGTTGGCACTGTCTCATAAGATACCCGACCAGCCAGTTTCAGGCGCTGCCCAGGAAAAATTTGGTAGGGTGAACGGACCCCGTTAATTGCCGCTAACTCTTTGAAATCTTTACCATATCTCCAGGCAATCGAATACAGAGTCTCACCTTTACTGACAATGTGATGCTGAATTCTCTGGCTGGGCGGCTGCGTCAGGGAAGAAGTGGGAGCCAGATTGTTGGCGCAAGAAACTACACTCAGGCTAAACAACAAAACACTCATTACCCTGACAAACAGAGCCCACCAATGGCGCATAAAACCACAGAAAAATTTTCTGTTACCACCTGAAAAAAGTCGATTTTTATGCCGTTCCATTATTCTCTTTTTACATCAACGAAAAGCATTTATGGAAAAAGTGTCTAAAGAAATTCAATGCCCCCAGGTTGCTGACGGCAAAAATTTCTGATGCTTTCAGAACCGATCAGCAACGCCGCTACAGGGAAAAATATCCTCTCAAAACCCATTAAAACCGAAAGATTCCCCCCCCCTTTTTACTATGCAGGGACAACCTTTCAGCCAATCACCCCTGGACAACTTTCCCACTATGGCGCCAATGCAGCCATTCTACGCCCAGCACCAGGACCACCGCGGCACAGGCGGAGACCGCCGCGCCCAATACATAAGAAGGCTGCCCAGATACCAGGGTGAAATGATCGGGTAACACATTCGACAGCATCGGAGCCAATTTATTACCCGGCAGATCCCCTGTGGTATCGGAGGCCAACTTCCAGGGCCAGACAATTTTCAAACTACCCAGCAAAATTCCCACAAGGAAAGACAGGGTTAGCGCGGGAAAGCGGTGCATCAGCCAGGACAACAGGCGACTGAACAGTAGCAAGCCAGTAGCAGCGCCGGCAGCAAACCATCCCAGGGCACCAAACTGCAGTTCGTGGACTGCGGCGATTACCCGGGGATAGATCCCGATCATCAGCAGAATAAAAGAACCGGATATACCGGGCAGAATCATCGCGCAAATCGCCAGAGCCCCGGAGAAAAAGAGAGCATAAGGCGTTGCGCTGACTTCCCGGGGTCGCATTTCGCTAACCAGAATGGCTAATGCGATGCCGACCGCCAATGCCAGCCAGCAATGCCAGGACCAACGAGGTATCCGCCGGACTATAGGCACAACCGAGGCGAGGATCAGACCAAAAAAGAAACTCCAGACCACAATGGGGTAATGCTCCAGCAAATGGCTGATCAATTTGGCCAGGCTGAAGATACTGATGAGAATGCCGGTAAAGAGCGCCAGCAGAAAGCTTCCATTAATCTCCCGCCAAGCGGCCGCGATACCATCCCGAAACAACGTGGTCACGGTGCGCGGGCCAATCCGACTGATTGAATCCAGCAGCTCCTGATAAATACCGGTAATAAAGGCGATGGTACCGCCGGATACCCCGGGCACGACATCTGCTGCGCCCATCGCCAGGCCACGTGCTGCAATACCCCAGTAGCGACTGTTCAAGATTTTTTCAGACATTAGCGCACCACTCCACTTAGCAGGGGCACAAAGCGCACGGGTTCGGCCTTCTCCACGTCAAATCGGCTGCCATCTTCACTGCGGGTCACTATGGTCAGATACTGGCTATCACTACCTACCGGAATCACCAATACGCCGCCGGGGGCCAATTGCTCGCGTAATTCATCGGGAATGGAGGCTGGTGCGGCGGCACAGAGAATGGCGTCGAATGGCGCCTGCTCCGGCCAGCCAAAGCCGCCGTTACTGAGGCGCATTTCCACATTGAAAATCCCCAGCTCGCGCATACGCTGGCGCGCTTTTTCAAGCAATGGGGCGATGCGTTCGACGGAGTACAGCTTGTCGACCAACCGGGCGAGAATCGCTGTCTGGTAACCAGAACCTGCGCCGACCTCCAGCACACGGGCTCGCGACTTGGCCCTACTCAGCAACAATTCGGTCATTCTGGCAACGATATAGGGCTGGGAGATGGTCTGGCCGTATCCAATTGGCAGAGCAGTATCTTCGTAGGCACGAATGGCAAGCGCTTCATCCAGAAACAGGTGACGGGGCGTTGACCCCATCACGTCCAGCACTTCTTCACTGCTGATTCCCTCTTCGCGCAACCGCTGAATCAGGCGGTTGCGGGTGCGCTGGGACGTCATGCCCAGCCCTTCATGTCTCAATCGATCCATAAGGACCCTCGGTCTCCCTGAAAGCCGTTCGCCGATCCCCAGTTACAACGTCTTCCGGCGATGGACAGAAGACGCTGATGCGTCACCGGTCACAGTTTGTTGTCGTTTATATACTCTTTATTCTATGGTCCCGGCGGACTGATTGGCCAGCTCCGCCACTTCGCGCAATACCGCGGTGGCAAAGGTACCCGGTGGCAGAGCGAATTCCAGGATCAGGCCCTGCTCGTGCCACTGATAGCGAAAGCCATCCGGAGCCAAAACCAGTGAGCGGCGTTCCTGGCTCAGTCCGTTGTGTTCCAGCCAGTTCTGCCAGCCCTGCCAGGGCGCCATGGCAGCCTCTTCCAGGGCCAACTGCTGACCCGCCGCAAGGTTCCTGCCCCGCCCCCATAGGGGACCGGAACTATAGTGCTCGGACTCACCTTCCAGGGGTTGTTTCCAGTTAGTTTGACGCACTCTCTCAGCCAGCACCTGGTTGAACAACCAGCTGCGAGCGGCAGAAAGGGCAAACCCTTTCTGATTCCGCGGCAGACGCTGACGTTTGCCGGCAACCTGCTCGGCAACAACCCGGTCCACCAAATCCAGGTTACCCCCGTCACGACCAAAGCGCTGCTCACCGAAATAGTTGGGAACCCCTTGCGGAATAAGGGCAAGTACCTGTTCTGCCCGCGCGAGATCACCGCGCACATTGCGCAGGGTGATTTTAAAACGGTTGCCTATATGCTCCCCACGCCGCAGTTTGCGCGGACCGCGAAAGTGCTGAAGTAATGTAATCTCTTCACTCTGAATACCGGACCAGTTCGGCTCAGGCTTCTGTGCCAGCCACACACTGAACCATTGGGTAGTAACCGCATGACGGTCTTTGAGACCGAAAAAACCCACATCGTTGGAATTGACCCCGGCCAACCTGGCCAGCTGCTGGGCAACGTAGCCGGTGTTGGCACCGCGTTTGCGGATCTGTAGATAGACGTGTTCACCCTCCCCCGCTTGGGGTGCGGCAAGTTCGTCCACCACGAAGTCTTCCGGTTCGGTGCGGAAATCGCCAGTAATGGCGGTACCGCCCAGTGCCCGCGGCCAGTCGAGATCCCAGCGAGAGTGAGGGGCGGGAGATGTAATCGATATGTCAGTCACGAAGAGCTTCCAGTAAAACCACTGCCTGAGCAGCGATGCCTTCTTTGCGGCCGGTAAACCCCAGCTTTTCACTGGTAGTGGCTTTGACACTAACCCTGCCGATATCTACCTGGCAGTCGATGGCGATGTTTTCCCGCATCTTGTCGATATGGGGAGCCATTTTCGGTACCTGCGCGACCAGGGTGGCATCGGCGTTGACCAGGTGATAGCCGCGCTGATGAATCAGGCTCACGACATGGCGAAGCAGACCGCGGCTGTCGGCCCCGGAATAGGCCGCGTCGGTATCGGGGAAGTGTTTGCCGATATCCCCTAGGGCCAGCGCGCCAAGTAAGGCGTCCGCCAATGCATGTAGCAGAACATCGCCGTCAGAATGGGCGACTAACCCCTGGTCGTGGGGAATACTGACGCCTCCAAGGACGACGTGATCACCGGAGCCAAAGGCATGCACATCAATGCCCTGGCCAATTCTGAAACTCATGTCTCTGTTCCTGATTGAATTTGTTCACTTTGATACTGCAGCAAGGCTTCCGCGAGAATCAGGTCCGCTGGATGGGTTACCTTGAAATTGCTGCGGCAGGCGGCCACCAGTTCGGGCTGGTAGCCGGCCAACTCCAGTGCACTGGCCTCGTCGGTAATGAGCGCCGGGGATTTGCTCATTCCCCGGCGAAGGCACTTTCGCAGCAGTTCCAGTGGTGCTTTCTGCGGCGTCTGCGCGAGCCAGATTTCTTCTCTGGGCAGGGTGTGTTTTACCCTCGCCTGTCCTTCTGCGCTTGTTGCCTGCTTGATGGTGTCACTGGCTGGCTGCGCAAGCAGTGCTGTGGGCGCTGCTGCCAACAGTTTTTCTATATCCGCCGGTTTGACCAGGGGGCGGGCCGCATCGTGCACCAGCACAGTCGTGTCCGGCGCAGCTACCCCACTCAAATAATCCAGGGCTGCAAGTACAGAATCGGCCCGCTCTTTGCCGCCAGCGACGGTGTGAACCTTGGGATTACTGGCCTGAGGGAGCTTCTGGAATTCGGTGTCGTCTGCAGCAATAGCGACGACAATGCCCGCGAGCCGGGGCCAGCTGAGAATGTTGTTCAGGGTCTGGGCAATCAGCGGTATGCCGGCCAGCGTCAGGTACTGTTTGGGCTTATCTGCCCCCATGCGCTTGCCGGAACCGGCAGCGGGGACTACAGCCCAAAAACCATCCTCAGGCCGAGGAGTCAGATTCTGCGAGGAGGTCATTCTTTCTGGCGCTCTTTGTCGCCACGCGAGCTCTGCTTTTTGGGATCGAGAAAGATAAACAGCGTCTCGCCTTCTTTGATCAGACCGAGATCATAGCGAGCTTTGGCTTCCACGCCGTCGGTGCCTTCTTTAAGACTGCGTACTTCGCGAAGAAGCAGGCGATTTTCCCGCTCGAGAGCCGCGTTTTTCTGCTGCTGTTCGTTGAGCTGCCGCTCCAGCCGTGTCACTTCCGCAAAACTGCCCTCACCCACCCAGAGTCGAAACTGGGTCATGAGCAGCAAGACGGTAAGAATTGCCAGCAGCCATTTCATTTCTGTTGTTCTCTTCCGGCTTTTGAGGTCCGCACGGTAGTTGGTCCGTGGCGGCTCCGCCGCCGGTAGTTGTTCGCTAGACACGGGCTAAGCGCCCCCTCAACCCATCCCTGGGGGCTCTTCCGCGACATCCCTGTCGCAGAAGGTCTAGCGGCCAACTACCGGCGTCGGAGCCTTCGCATCAGAGTCTTGCTTGTCGAGCCTCGATGCGACTCTCAGCCAGTTTACCGGGCTTGCCGAATTACTTGAACTCAGCGATGCCGCGGTAAGGCGCCTTGCCTTCCAGCTCGGCTTCGATGCGCAGCAGACGGTTGTACTTGGCTACGCGATCGGAGCGGCACAGGGAACCGGTCTTGATTTGGCCCGCAGCAGTTGCAACCGCCAGGTCGGCGATGGTGGTGTCTTCGGTCTCACCGGAGCGGTGGGAGATGACGGCGGTGTAGCCAGCGTCTTTGGCCATCTTGATCGCATCCAGGGTTTCGGACAGGGAGCCGATCTGGTTGAACTTGATCAGGATGGAGTTACCCACGCCCTTCTCGATACCTTCTTTCAGGATCTTGGTGTTGGTAACAAACAAGTCGTCGCCCACCAACTGTACTTTCTCGCCGATTTTGTCGGTAAGGATTTTCCAGCCGTCCCAGTCGCTCTCGTCCATGCCGTCTTCGATAGAGATGATCGGATAGGTCTCGGACAGCTCTGCCAGATAGGAGGCGAAACCTTCGCTGTCGAATTCCTTGCCTTCGCCGGCGAGTACGTACTTACCACCTTTGTAGAATTCGGAAGAAGCGCAGTCCAGGGCCAGGGTGATGTCGTCACCCAGTTTGTAACCGGCAGCTTCGACGGCTTCGGCGATTACTTTCAGCGCGCCTTCGTTGGACGGCAGATTCGGAGCGAAACCACCTTCGTCGCCAACAGCGGTGTTCAGCCCCTGAGCAGACAGCACTTTCTTGAGGGAGTGGAAGATCTCGGCACCCTGGCGCAGCGCTTCGGCGAACGTCTTGGCTTTTACCGGCTGGACCATGAACTCCTGAATGTCGACGTTGTTGTCGGCGTGCTCACCACCGTTGAGGATATTCATCATCGGTACTGGCAGAGTGTACTGACCTGCAGTGCCATTGATTTCGGCGATGTGCTGATACAGGGGAACGCCCTTGGCAATCGCGGCAGCTTTGGCAGCGGCCAGGGATACGGCCAGAATGGCATTGGCGCCCAGCTTGGATTTGTTTTCGGTGCCGTCGGCATCGATCATGGCCTGATCGAGCGCGCGCTGCTCGGTAGCATCCATACCTACCAGTAACTTGGCGATTTCACCGTTGATGTTTTCAACGGCTTTCAGTACGCCTTTGCCCAAGTAACGGCTTTTGTCGCCGTCGCGCAGCTCGAGGGCTTCACGAGAGCCGGTGGAAGCGCCAGATGGTGCACAGGCAGAACCAACCGCGCCACACTCGAGAATCACATCGGCGTTAACGGTGGGGTTACCGCGGCTATCCAATACTTCAAAAGCTTTTACAGCAACAATCTTGCTCATCGTTACAACGGGCTCCTTGTTAAGAGATAAAGTGAGTTTGTCAGGTTAACGTTCAGTGGCGCTTACCCGCGCCGCCTCTTGTGATTATTCGTTTTTACAATCCGGCTACTTGGTATCGAGGGACTCGAAGCCTTTTACCAGATCGTCGACAGCTTTCATTTGTGCCAGGAACGGCTCCAGCTTTTCCAGATGCAGTGCGCTGGGTCCGTCACACAGCGCTTTTTCCGGATTCGGGTGCGCTTCGAGGAACAGACCGGCGATACCGATGGCGAGACCGGCACGCGCCAGTTCGGTGACCTGGGCGCGGCGACCACCGGAAGCGGCACCACCCGGATCGCGCATCTGCAGCGAGTGGGTCACGTCAAAAATCAGTGGGGCGCCGCCCGAGGCGTCGATCATGGTTCGGAAACCGAGCATATCAACGACGAGGTTGTCGTAGCCAAAACAGGCGCCGCGTTCGCACAGGATGATTTTTTCGTTGCCGCCTTCGGCAAATTTCTCAACCACGTTCTTGACCTGCGGCGGACTCATGAACTGGGGCTTTTTCACATTGATAACGGCACCAGTGGCGGCCATCGCGGCAACCAGATCGGTCTGGCGCGCGAGGAATGCCGGCAGCTGGATAACGTCGACTATCTCGGCCACCGGCGCAGCCTGGTGAGGTTCGTGAATATCAGTGATCAGCGGAACACCGAAAGTCTTTTTGATTTCTTCAAAAATTTTCAGGCCTTCTTCCATTCCCGGTCCACGATAGGAATGAATGGAGGAACGGTTGGCCTTATCGAAGGATGCCTTGAATACGTAGGGAATACCGAGCTTTTCGGTCACTTGCACATAGTGCTCGGCCACTTTCATGGCCATATCCCGAGACTCCAGTACGTTCATGCCACCGAACAGGGTGAACGGCTTGTCGTTGGCAACCTGCAGATTGCCCACTTCGATGGTTTTCATACTCTTTTTCTTCCTGAGCCAGACGCTTCCTGAGCCAGATATCCTCTGGCCATCGCTGCAGTTCTTTCCGCCCGGGCAAGTGATGACCAAGGCCAACCACCTGCCCGCAACCGGTTATTTTATGTCCGCTTGTACTTCAGTGCTGCGGCAACAAAGCTCTCGAACAGCGGGTGACCGTCGCGCGGGGTGGAAGTAAATTCCGGGTGGAACTGGCAGGCAACAAACCAGTTGTGCTCCGGCAGCTCTACCATTTCCACCAGAGTGTCATCTGCGGACCAGCCACCGATTTTCAGGCCGGCTTTCTGCAGACGATCAACATAGTTGTTGTTCACTTCATAACGGTGACGGTGACGTTCGACGATGACATCTTTACCGTAGATTTCGCGCGCCTTGGAATCTTTGGCCAAACGACATTCCTGGCCACCGAGACGCATGGTACCGCCCAGGTCAGACTTCTCGTCACGCTTCTCGACCTTGCCTTCGCTGTCGATCCACTCGGTGATCAGGCCGATGACCGGGTGCGGAGTCTTGGTGTTGAACTCAGTGCTGTTGGCGCCTTCAAGGCCAAGAACATTGCGCGCGTACTCGATCACTACCGATTGCAGGCCGAGGCAGATACCGAGGAACGGTATATTGTTTTCGCGGGCATAGCGAACGGATTCAAGCTTGCCTTCAAGACCGCGCTCGCCGAAACCGCCCGGCACCAGAATGGCGTCGGCATCCTTGATCAGGTCGAGGCCATTTTCCCCTTCCACATCTTCGGCGTTGATGAAGTCGATATTCACCTTGGTGCGGTTCTTGATGCCCGCATGGACCAGAGATTCGATCAGGGATTTATACGCATCCAGCAGCTCCATGTACTTGCCGACCATGGCAATCTTGATTTCGTGCTCCGGATTCAGCTTGCCATCAACCACCTCGTCCCACTCGGACAGATCAGGCGCGGCACATTCCAGCTGCAGTTTTTCCACCACGATCTCGTCGAGACCGTATTCGTGCAGCATACGCGGCACACCGTAAATGGTTTTGGCGTCGGGCAAAGGCACTACCGCGCGCTCTTCCACGTTGGTAAACAACGCGATCTTGCGGCGGGAGTCATCATCGATGGCGCGCTCGGAGCGGCACAGCAGGATATCCGGCTGCAAGCCAATGGAACGCAGCTCTTTCACCGAGTGCTGGGTCGGCTTGGTTTTGGTCTCGCCAGCGGTGGCGATATATGGCACGTAGCTGAGGTGCATCAGCAAGGCGCGGTTCGCGCCCATCTCTACGCGCAGCTGGCGCACGGACTCCAGGAACGGCTGGGATTCGATGTCACCTACGGTACCGCCGATCTCGACGATAGCGACGTCCACATCCCGGCCACCTTCGATCACACGACGCTTGATTTCGTCGGTAATGTGCGGGATCACCTGCACGGTGCCGCCCAGGTAATCACCGCGGCGCTCTTTGCGCAGCACGGTTTCGTATACCCGACCGGTGGTGAAGTTGTTGCGCTTGGACATGCGCGTACGAATGAAGCGCTCGTAGTGGCCCAGGTCCAGATCCGTCTCGGCGCCATCTTCGGTCACGTAGACCTCACCGTGCTGGAAGGGACTCATGGTGCCCGGGTCTACGTTGATGTAGGGGTCGAGTTTGAGAATCGTGACCTTGAGGCCGCGGGCTTCAAGAATAGCGGCCAGAGAGGCGGAGGCGATACCTTTCCCCAATGAGGAAACCACGCCGCCAGTGACAAAAATGTAGCGCGTCATGCAAAACCTTGGTCAGTTGAATGCCCGACGGGTTCGGGCGTGCGGGACTGGCTCGGGGCGCGCAGCCTCGCGCAACCCGGTGCCATTGAGATGGGACGCCAGACTACCAGAAAGGCAGATTCTGCTCAATCCAAAAACCGCCAGATTGGCGGCGATACCGGGCCGTCGACGGTGACGAAAAGGTCGCCAACCGCGACCAGAGTCTCGCCGCGAAAGACAAGGGGCACCCGATCTCGCAACCAGGGCGGAAGCGCGTACTCCTGCAGCAGCCTTTTCAGGGTCTGGGAGTGATGGCGCTCTCGCGGTTTGGCCCTTTCGCCGCCACGGCGAAATTGGACCATGTAGTCCGCCGCGGGCCAGTCTGGTGAAGGAGCCAGTATCCATCCTTCCGACAACTTCAACTCGTGAACCCCATCCCACTGCCACTCAACCTCATCGAATCGTTCCCGGGGCTGTAATTGTGGTGTGAGGAACAGGCGATCACGATAGCGACGCAATACCATCCCGCCGAGAGGCACTGCCGGTATCGCATCTTCCACAGCTTGGGCCTGATGCAGAGCCTGCTGTAAATGCGCGGCTTCGGGCATCGGCGCCCCACAATTATGCAACCAACCGCGCAGCAGGTTTTTTTGTCGGGCGTTGGAGAGCGCCAAAAAGGCGGCGAGGTCGATACTCAAGCCGAAGCTTTCCCGCCGAACCCCGCAGCGCTGCAAGTCCTCACCCGCCAGGTCCTGTAACAGACCCGCCGCCTCGCGCAGGTTTTCTGCCGACCGGGAGACCCGTTCCAGCAGCGGCCAGCGCGCGGCCAGCGGAGGCACCACCTGCTTGCGAATATAGTTTCGATCAAGCGCCAGGTCCGAATTGCTGTCGTCTTCGACCCACTCCAGCCCGGATGCCCGTGCGTAACATTCCAGCTCCGCGCGGCTTGCCCCTAACAGTGGCCGCAACAGGCTCCGGCCTTCGTCGGGATCGCCCACAGATCGCCACTCGGCCATCGCACCCAGGCCTAGTACTCCGGCGCCGCGAAGCAGGCGCAACAGAAAGGTTTCGGCCTGATCATCACCATGCTGAGCCAGTAGCAACTGATCACCCGGAGCCATCACCATGTCAAACGCGCCGTAGCGGGCCTTCCGTGCGGCCTGCTCCAGCCCCCCTTCCTTGCGGCGCACCTCAACGTTACGCGCGACAAGAGGCACCCCCAGTTTGCCCGCCACTTCCTCACAATGGGCCTGCCATTCGTCTGCCCGTGCACTGAGACCATGGTTTACATGTACGGCGCCAAATGGCACCTGCACACGGCACAGCAGGTGCAGGAGAACCGTGGAATCAAGTCCACCGGAATACCCCAACCACAGGCGGCCAGGCGCCGGGTGACGCTTCAGGGCATCCCCGAGCAAGCTGATGAGTTTTTCGCTAACGGCTGTCACGCATTTAGTCCGGCGGTCGTTTGCCCGGGAGTATACCCGCCCATGCCCGTGCGCTCACGGGCCAGCGGTGGCGCCTGCCACCCACACAAGATAGTCCAGACGACCACAAGGTAGACATGGCGCACAAAACGGGCCTGCGCGTATTCCAGCCGGCAAGGCCGGCACGTCCCATTGATGTGTCCCAGGGTCCCGGGAGCACAGAAATTCAATCCATCGAAAATAAGAGAACACAATAGCGATGAAAACGTTCAACTTCCCATTAGCGTTGCAGCGTTCCAGACTGCTGTTCCGCCGAGCGAGCGGTACCCTCGCACTCATCATTCTCGGCACGAGCGCCAGTGATGCGCTCGCAAGCTGTGAATACAATATCAACAGTGACTGGGGTAGCGGTTTCGTTGCCAGTGTCCGCGTGACCAATGACACCGCCGGGTCGGTGAATAGCTGGCAGGTGCAGTGGCAATACAGTGGCGACAACCGCATCGTGCATCACTGGAGCTCGGACATCAGCGGCAACAACCCCTACACAGCCAGCAACGCGGCCTGGAACGGCAGTCTGCAGCCGGGACAGACCGCCGAATTCGGCTTTCAGGGCACCGCAAGTGGACCCGCGGAAGTGCCACAGGTGACCGGTTTGCTGTGCGATGGCGGCTCTTCCTCTGGCGGATCTACATCAAGCAGCTCATCGTCTAGCAGCTCGTCATCCAGTAGCTCTTCCTCTAGTTCCAGTAGTTCATCTTCTAGTTCCAGCAGCTCCTCGAGCTCGTCTGGCAGTTCCTCTTCCAGCGGCTCTTCATCTGGCGCCTCCGCGGAAAACCTGTACAGCCTTGCACCATTCCCCATCGGCGTGGCGGTGTCTGCCGGCTACGAGAACCGCAGCTTCCTCAGCATTGCGGAAAAACAGACCAGTATCGCCCAGCACTTCAGCCAGCTTACTGCCGGCAACATCATGAAGATGAGTTATCTGCACCCATCGGAAAACACCTACGATTTCGCCAATGCGGACCAGATGGTGAACTGGGCGGAAACCAACGGCATCGGCATCCATGGTCACACTTTTATCTGGCATTCGGACTATCAGGTCCCAAGCTGGATGCAGAGCTACAGCGGCGATTTCCAGGCGATGCTGGACGACCATGTCACCACCATCGCCGACCACTTCGCCGGTAGCGTGGACAGCTGGGACGTGGTGAATGAAGCTATCGATGAAAACCAGTCCAGCTGCTATCGCAACTCCCTGTTCTACCAGCGAGCCGGCGCAGGTTATATCGCCAACGCCTTCCGCGCCGCGGACGCCGCAGACCCGAATGCCGACCTCTATTACAACGATTACGACACCGAAGGCGGCAATAGCAACAAACTGAACTGCCTGCTACAGATCGTCGACGGCTTGCAGGCGGACGGCGTGCCCATCGACGGCGTGGGCTTCCAGATGCATGTGCAGATCGACTGGCCTTCCACGTCGCAGATGCGCACCGCCTTCCAGGCCATCGTCGATCGCGGACTCAAGGTGAAAATCACCGAGCTGGATGTCCCGGTAAACAACCCCTACGCCTCTACACCCTTCCCCCAGTACACCAGCTACACCACCGAAGTGGCAGCGCTGCAGAAAGCCCGTTACAAATCCATCGTCGAGGCTTATCTCGACGTGGTTCCGACAAATCTGCGCGGCGGTATAACAGTGTGGGGGCTGTGGGATGGTGACAGTTGGTTGCTGGACTTCAGCAACCGCCAGGGCGTGGACGATTGGCCGCTGCTGTTCAGCGGACCAGCGAATGGTCCCTATGAAGAGAAGGCAGCGTTTGATGGCGTAGCCGAGGCACTGCTGGGCCAATAAACTCTACGACCTCTTAATACCCGATGCCCGGTTCGCGCAGCGGATCGGGCATCCCTCTCTGCCGGATGTCCCACCTATTTCCCGCTTCCCACACAAACTGGGACGGACTGATCGCAAATTCCAGGTCCAACTTTAGGATTTTTCCCAAAGTAGGACGCTTTTCCATCGACCGAACGTCACCATAGAGACTCCCCCTGTGCGGGTGTCTGTGCAGTACATCTGTGCGCACAAGTAAAACAACAACTTCATAGACCGTGGCGAGCCCCCGTTGCCCGTTCACCCACAATAAAAATGCAGGTAGTCAATCATGCAAGCGATTGAGAACTCCATCGATGGTATCCAGGGCGCTGCCCAGAGCCGTCAAGACGCTCCACCACTCCCCTTTATCGTGCTGATCTGCGGTGTCGCCACCATCGGCGGGTTTCTGTTCGGTTTTGACAGTGGCGTGATCAACGGCACCGTCACCGGGTTGCAGCAGGCGTTCAATTCCAACACGGCCGGTACCGGCTTCAACGTGGCGTCCATGCTCCTCGGCTGTGCCGTGGGCGCCTTCTTCGCCGGCCGCCTGGCGGACCTGTGGGGGCGAAAAACCCTGCTGCTGATCTCGGCAGTACTATTCGTGATCAGCGCCTGGGGTTCCGGTGTTGCCAGTAGCTCCCCGGAGTTTGTGTTCTACCGTATTCTCGGTGGTCTGGCGGTGGGTGCGGCGAGCGTGATGTCACCGGCTTACATCAGTGAAATCGCCCCGGCGGCGATTCGCGGGCGCCTGATCACCATCAACCAGATCGCGATTATTTCCGGACTGTTCGCGGCGTTTGTCAGCAATTACTGGCTGGCGAATACCGCAGGTTCTGCGGTGAACGAATGGTGGATGGGGTACAGCGCCTGGCGCTGGATGTTCTGGATCGAAATCGCGCCGGCGGCACTGTTCTTTCTCGCCCTGCTGTTGATCCCGGAGAGCCCGCGCTACCTGGTGCTGTCCAAGCAGACCTCCCGCGCCACCGAAGTACTGCGCAAGCTCTATGGCGAGTCCGCGGTCAACGACAAGCTGGAAAGCATCCGCGAATCCGTGGCTGGTGATCACCGTCCGCGCATGTCGGACCTGCTGGAAAGCGCCGGCCAGCGTGTGGGCAAGTTACGCAAGATTGTGTGGGTCGGCATTGGCCTCGCGGTGTTCCAGCAGCTGGTGGGCATTAATGTGGTGTTCTACTACGGCGCGGTTCTGTGGCAAGCGGTGGGCTTTTCCGAATCCGATGCCCTACTGATTAATATCATTTCCGGCGGTGTGAGTATCGCAGCCTGCCTGATCACCATGACGCTTATCGACAGGATCGGCCGCAAACCGCTGCTGCTGGGGGGCTCCATCGGTATGGCGGTGACCCTCGGGCTGGTGGCGTTCGCCTTTGCCAACTCCGCCCTGGTCGATGGCAAGTTACAGCTATCCGAAAGCATGGGCCTGCTGGCACTGGTCGCGGCCAACGCCTATGTATTCTTTTTCAACGGTTCCTGGGGGCCGGCCATGTGGACCATGCTGGGGGAAATGTTCCCGAACCAGATCCGCGGCTCTGGCCTGGCAGTTTCCGGCCTGGCCCAGTGGGTGGCCAATTTCGGCATCACTATGACCTTCCCGATCATGCTCACCGGTATCGGCCTGGCAGGTGCGTACGGTATCTACACCCTGTTCGCGCTTCTGTCCGTGGCCTTTGTGCTGTACATGGTGCACGAGACCAAAGGCCTGGAACTGGAGCAAATGCGCGGCTGATTCCCACCCTCTCGCACGTCCTTTCACCCAAAAAAGGGGGAATCAATTCCCCCTTGCCCGCTCTCAGAGCGCACCTTGTAGGCCAATGGATGGCTTTGCCGTTGCAAGGATGCTTTTTTCTCTATTCCCCACCACTGGGGCTTTTTTTCAGACGTCTCGTGCGTCTTAATGGCGGGGAAGTGAGGCTGCTTAGCTGCTCGCCACACCAACCGAATCCTGGCTTTTTCATGGGCGCTCCCGCTTATACCCTTTCTCGGGAGCGCCCGCTTTTTTCGCTGCTCAAGAATAACGACCACCGGAGCGACCATGACTTATTTCACCGGTAACCTTGCCGAACGCCACGTCAAACGCCTCGCCGCCTGCATTGCACTCGCCGTCGGACTGACTGCCTGTGGCGAGTCCAGAGAAACGCAAGCCACGGCCGAGCCAGAGGTTACTCCGGAAACCCCCGCCAAGGTTGGCACCGCGGCCTCCTCACTCGAACACTGGCCGACCCTGCAACCCGCCCTGCCCCGCGACGAAGCACTGGAAGTCCGCATCGCCGGCCTGCTGGCGCAAATGACGCTGGAAGAAAAAGTCGGGCAGATGATGCAGGCGGAAATCAAATCCATAACCCCGGAAGAAGTGAAGCAGTATCACATCGGCTCCATCCTGAACGGCGGTGGTACCTTCCCGAATAACGACAAGTTCGCCACTCCGGACGACTGGCGCCAGTTGGCGGACGACTACTTTGCCGCGTCCATGGATACCTCCGACGGTGGCGTAGCCATTCCTATCATCTGGGGCAGCGATGCAGTACATGGTCACAACAATGTGATTGGTGCGACCCTGTTCCCACACAACATCGGCCTTGGCGCCGCCCACGATCCAGGGCTGATCCGCCGCATTGGCGAAGCCACCGCCCGCGAAGTAGCGGTGACCGGCGTGGACTGGACTTTCGCTCCCACCATTGCGGTGGTGCGCGATGACCGTTGGGGCCGCACCTTCGAGAGCTATTCCGAAGACCCCGATATTGTCGCCGCCTACGCCCGCGAGATGATCAAAGGTATCCAGGGGGATAAAAACACAGAAGAGTTCCTCGATGGCCGACACCTGGTCTCCGCCGCCAAGCACTTTGTAGGCGATGGCGGGACCACCCGCGGAATCGATCGCGGCGATACCCAGGTGAGCGAAAAGGAACTGGCCGAGATCCATGCGGCCGGTTACTTCACCGCACTGGAATCCGGCGTGCAATCGGTAATGGCCTCCTTCAACAGTTGGAATGGGAAACGCCTGCACGGGCACAAATATCTGCTCACCGATGTACTGAAAGAACGCCTGGGCTTTGATGGCTTTGTCGTGGGCGACTGGAACGGCCACCGCTTTGTAGATGGCTGTACGGTGGACAGCTGTGCCAATGCCGTCAATGCCGGTCTCGACATGTTTATGATTACCGCCGAGTGGAAAGCACTGCTGAAAAACACCATCGCCCAGGTAGAAAGCGGTGAGATCCCGATGAGCCGGATCGACGACGCGGTAAGCCGTATCCTGCGGGTAAAAATCCGCGCCGGACTGTTTGAGCGCGACCGCCCGCTTGCGGGCAAATCCGGCGTTCTGGGCAGCGCTGAACACCGCGCTATCGCTCGCGAGGCCGTGCGCAAATCTCTGGTACTGCTGAAAAACAACGATCAGCTGCTCCCCGTCGACGCACGCAAAAATATTCTGGTCGCTGGTAATGGCGCCAATAATATTTCCAAACAAAGTGGAGGCTGGACAATTTCCTGGCAGGGTACCGGCAACACTGCGGAAGATTTTCCTGGTGCGACCTCAATTTTCACTGGTATCAAACAGGCGGTAGACGCTGCTGGCGGCACAGTATTGCTAAGTGAGAACGGCGAACTCGCTGCCGATGCCTTCAATGGAGAGAAGCCGGATATTGCTATCGTGGTCTACGGTGAAGATCCCTACGCTGAGTGGCATGGTGACCTCGCCAGTATCGAGTTCCAGCTGGGCAGCAAGGAAGACCAGGAGCTGCTGCAAAAACTCAAAGCACACAAGATTCCTGTCGTCAGCGTGTTCCTCTCCGGCCGCCCGCTGTGGGTGAACAAGGAGCTGAACCTGTCTGACGCCTTTGTGGCAGCCTGGCTGCCAGGCTCCGAAGGCGCAGGCGTTGCCGATGTACTGCTCACCGACGACGAAGGTAACAAGCGCTACGACTTTACCGGTCGCCTCTCTTTCAGCTGGCCGGAGCAAGTTCACCAGACCGTCATTAACCGCAACGATGAAAATTACGCGCCGCTGTTTTCCTACGGCTACGGCCTCGACTATTCAAGCGATGTACAGTTGGCCAACAACCTGAACGAAGACGGCGAGTCATACGTTGACGGCAACCTGGAAGATGCCTGGTTGATGGTGTCGCGCCCACAAGCCCCCTGGAAACTGTTTATTGCCGATGGTGAGCAGGAGCCACTTTGGGTGAGTGGCAATCTCGCCAGCAGCGCGGATAACAATATCACCGTTGCTTCCATCGACATGTTGTCACAGGAAGATGCCCGTGCGCTGAGCTGGAAGGGGCTCCGCGCCGGCAGTGTATTGCTGCAAACCCAGAAGCCCCAGGACATGAGCCGCTACTTGAACGAAGCCGCGGCCCTCACCATGGACATCCGTGTGGATCAGGCGCCGCAAGCACCAGTATTTGCACAGATCGCCTGTGACGGCGACGATTGCAATGGCGCCCTGCCCCTGCAACAGGCACTGAACGAGCTACCCAAGGGCGACTGGTCACAGATCTCCATCGACCTTCAATGTTTTGCCAAAGCCGGCACTGACTTCACCCGGGTGTCCCAGGGGTTGTCGTTCCGCAGTGAAGGCAAGCTGTCGATGGCAGTGGCCAATATCAAGTTTGTCCCCGGCGCCGCAGAGCGGGCCGCCATTCGCTGCGAGAGCTGAATCATGTTGGCGCCACGAAAATCGTTCACTCTGATTTTTTCTGCACCGTGCCTTACCGCACTGCTGTTTTCAGCAACTGCGCTGGCGGAAGACCTGGTCCGTCTGGGCAAGGGGTCACTGAGTATTGCGCTGGATCCGAACTACGGCGGTCGCATTACCGAGTTGCGCCTCGGAGACAAAGACCTGTTGGAACTGCCGGAACCCGGCGGCAACAATTTCGGTTCGACTTTCTGGTTGAGCCCCCAGAGTCTGTGGAACTGGCCTCCGGTGGAAGCGCACGATTCCGCCCCCTACCGGATTTCCGAACAGGGAGAACACAGGGTTTCCCTCGCCGGCGAATACGCCGCCGGCGCGCGAGTGCATAAAACCGTCATCGTAAATGGCGCGAACAGCGCCAGAGTGCAGTACCGCATCGACGCGGAAAAGGACTTCCCCGAAATTGCCGCCTGGGAAATTACCCGGGTGCCCAACCGCGGACTGGCGTTTGCTCCGGTCACCACCGACACCGTAAAAACGGTACGCGGCCAGATGGCCTATCAGCTGGAGGATGACATCCTGTGGCTGCCGATGGCAGCCAACGCTCCACTGGTGGAAGGCAAGGTCATTGCCAACGGTACCGAAGGCTGGCTTGCCTACGCCGTTGACGGTTTGCTGTACCTGAAGGTCTACCCAAAGGTGGCCCCTGGAGAAATGGCTACCGGTGAAGGAGATATCGAACTGTATCTCAGCGGAGAAAAGCCTTATCTGGAGCTGGAGGTGCAAAGCGCCGCCCGCAACCTGCTGACAGGGGAAGTGCTTGACTGGACGGTGGACTGGCTGGTCCACCCCATTCCGGACGATATTGAGCTGCGCCCGGGGTCGGCGGCACTACTTGAATTCACTCGCCAACAGATCGAGTTGGCATCAAGACCCTGACCACCCAATAGTTGGCTACTCAATCGCACGCAGTGGAGCGACTGAGTAGTCAATCATTTACTCAAAGCCAGTCAAAACCAGCCCGCCCCGGAAACCCGACGGTCAGCATCAGTGCGGATTAACGCCGGTAATCACCTGTCCCAACGTGCAGCAAAGTGCTAAATTTGGCATCGAACTCTTCCGACATTGACTCGATCAACGAATAACGAGGAACCCTATGGTTCAGCTAGTCGTCGACTCCGGCTGCGATCTTCCGGATGAATTTCTGCGGAAATTCAATATCCCCGTATTGCCCCACAACGTGAACGTTGGCAAGGATTCCTTCGGCGACCAGCGCAATCCCGCGCAGATGAGTCACTTCTACTCACTGGCCCTGATGGACAGATCCCGCCAGGTCAATTCCGGCCCGGCCAGCGAAGAGGATATCGAGCAGATCCTCAGCAAGCTCGCCAGAAATGGGGCCTCGGATATAGTGGTACAGACCATTAACGCCGCCAACAGCCCAACCTTTGCCAATGTGAAAAACGTCGCCCACAAACTTGGCAGTGACGGGGTACAGATCCACCCGGTGGATTCCCACACACTGTTTTCCGGTCAGGGGTTACTCGCCCTCTATACCTTGTCACTGATACAGAAAGGGTTAACCGGCGCGCAGATCAAGTCCCGCACAGAAGAATTCGGGCGCAAAATTGTCGGCTATGCCGCTATCCAGGACGTCTATTACCTGCGTGAGCGCGGGCGCCAGAAAAATGAAAAAAGTGTGAGCTGGCTGAAAGCGTTTATGGCCAAGTCCCTGAGCCTGCACCCCATTGTTTCAATGACCTACCAGGGCTCAACCGTCGCTGATACCGTAAAGACCTACGAAGGCTGCACCCGACGCCTGTTCGAACTGGCGGAAGACAAAATGCGCTCGGGAGATCTGCTGATGCCGGCAGTGGTGGTGAGTATTGCGGGACCACTGCAAGACCTGGAGCGGACACCCGGCTTCAGTTCGCTGCTAAAAACTGCCGAACAACATAAAGTGAAGATTTATCGCTCCGTGATGAGTCTTTCCGGTGGTATCAACCTGGGTCCAGGTACCGTAGCCTTGGCAATCGCCGCCAGGTAACTCGCGGCCAACTCTCACAGAACTCCACCCAACTACCCGGACGACACCAGCAGGTGTCGCCGGGGTATTCTGCCAAGCCTGCATCCATTAACTTATCCCGCGTTGAGTATCGCGGCGCATTGGAACAATCACTATCAGGTACCGCTAGACTGAGGAAAGCAGTTTTTGACTTCCACTATCTGGTGAAAAAGATGTACCGAAATTTCGCCGCATTTATTGCCCTGTTTTTTGCGCTTTTCAGTTTCAACGCACTGGCAGATTCAGACCTCGCCAAACAGCTCAGCAACCCCGTCTCAAGCCTGATCAGCGTTCCCTTCCAGCACAACTGGGACAATCGCGTGGGCCCGGTAGAAGGCGGGCGCAAGTACACCCTGAATATCCAGCCGGTAATTCCCTTTTCCATCAGCGAAGACTGGAATCTGATCAGCCGGACCATTCTGCCAGTGATTAACCAGGAAGCTATTTTTCCCGGCAGCGGTGAGCAGACAGGCCTCAGCGATACGGTGCAGAGTGCATTTTTTTCTCCCAAAAAACCCACCGCAGGCGGTGTGATCTGGGGTGCTGGCCCGGTATTTTTATTGCCTACCGGGACAGAACCCCTGCTGGGAACGGAAAAATGGGGCGCCGGCCCCACTGGCGTCGTGCTGAAGCAAGCCGGCCCCTGGACCATAGGCACCCTTGCCAACCATATCTGGTCATTTGCTGGCAACGATAACCGCGCTGACGTAAACAGTACCTTTATTCAGCCATTCCTGGCCTACAACACCCCCAAATCCTGGACCTTTACCATTCAGACGGAATCCACCTACGACTGGGAAACGGAGCAGTGGAATGTACCGGTGCATTTCACGGTGGGAAAAGTGTTCAAGGTAGGTAAACAGACCTATCAGATAACGGCCGGCCCGCGCTACTACGCGGAAAGTCCCGACGGAGGCAGCCAGGACTGGGGCTTCAGGCTCGCCTGGGTGATGTTGTTCCCCAAATCACAATAGTCTGCAGTCGTATCAATTCCTGCTGAATTTTTCAGCCACCATCATTCCCAGAAGGACCGGGTTATGAAGTACCAGTGCGCCAAACGCCTACTCAACTTAAAAAAAATTCTGCCCTTATTCATCGCTGCGCTTTCAGCGCCAGCGGCACAGGCTGGCGGCATCATGTTGTGGCAAATTGGTACACCGACCCTCGGCACTGCCAGTGCCGGCTGGGCCGCGATGCCGGAAGATGCCGCTACCGCCTTCACCAACCCCGCAGGTACGGTATGGCGCGACAAGATGGAAGTGCGCGCGGCCGCCCAGATCCTCTATGGCGATGTGGAATTTACCGATGATGGCCTGAGTAATGTGCCCGGCAATGACGGCGGCAATCCGATCGGTTGGTTCCCTGGTATGGGCGGTTTCGCTGCGGGAAAAATCACCGACAATATCGGCTGGGGCTTTGCCATGGCCGGCAACTTCGGCCTCGGCCTCGACTATCACGACGACTGGCAGGGCCGTCGCTTTGTACAGAACGTGGATCTTCTGGGTATGAGCCTGATCCCGTCTCTCAGCTGGCAGGTAAACGACTGCCTGTCTGTCGGACTCGGACTAAACGCCATGGCCGCCTATTTCAGTTTCCAGTCTGCGCCGCGCGCGGGACTGGTGGACGAAGACGCTTATATGCGCTTCAAGGATCTGGAAAACGCCTACGGTGGTAACTTCGGCGTCATCTACCGCCCCGTCAGCGGAACCACTTTTGGTATTACCTATACCTCTAAGGTAGAGCTTGAATTCACCGACCTGCTGAAACTCCGCAATTTCGAACCACCACTTGAGGCGGTTGCTGACGAACTCAATGGCACGCGCACCGAAGTCGACATCAATGTCCCTGCCACCATCACTGCCAGCCTGCAACAGGCGCTGACCGACGCCACCACGCTGTACGTCAATCTGGCGTGGCAGGACTGGTCGGATTATGCTGGTGTAACTCTGGCCCTCGAAAGCCCGGTGCAGGCGTCGGTCAAGGTGGATCGCGGTTATCAGGATACCGGCGCTTTTGCCGTCGGTGTTCGCCACGAATTCAGCCAGGGCATGCTCGGCGGCTGGTATCTATCCACCGGGATAGCGCTGGAAAGCGGCATGACCAACGAATCCAATCTCACCGCAGATACCATCACCAACAAGTCCTGGACCTTCGGCTTGGGCGCCGGCAAGGAACTTTGTCCCGGCCTCACCCTGGATGTGGGTTACAACTACGGCTCCCTCGGCGATATCGACATCGATCAGCAAGGTCGCCCGCCGTTCAGCCCCAGACTCGAAGGCACCTATGAAGATAGCGCGCTGCATTTTCTCGGCAGCTCGGTACAATTCGAGTTCTGATTTTCCCGCAATCGCCGCTGTCGGCAATAAAAAGGCCCTCCACAATGGAGGGCCTTTTTATTGCCTTCGCAAAAGCACCCCGCAGGAAATTCAGATCTGGGATTCCACCGGTAGCCACGACAACAGCCAGCACAGCCAGCGCTGCCAGATCGTCGTTTCCGGATCCCGGGTTTCGAGCAGCACCCTCCCCTCATCGTCCCGCGCACGCCAGCGAATTTGTCCGTGCTCCGTCAATGACAGGTACCAGGCGGAATCCCCCGCAACCCAGTCGTCGAACAGCGCACTAAGCTCTCGATTAATAGCTTCACTTTCCATCAACAGGCCAATCTCGGTGTTTTGCAGTATCGAGCGGCTGTCGAGATTAATGGAACCCACGAAACCGAGGCCATCGTCTATCACAAAAGTCTTTGCGTGCAGTGTCGCGCTGGATTTTCCCTGAAACCAATGTTTGTGCCTTTTCTCACCGGGTGCCTTGCGCAGCTCCCAGATATCCACCCCCAGCTTCAACAATTGTTTGCGATAGCGTGCGTAGGCACCGTGCACAATGGCGACATCATTGCTGGAGAGGGAATTGGTGAGAATATCCACATTCACCCCAGCACCCTGCAGATTGCTGAACAGCTTGGTTCCCACCTTGCCCGGGATAAAATACGCAGCACTGATGCGCAGATTTGCGCGACTGTTGCGGATGATTTTTTCCAGCTTGTATCCGGGAAATGCCTCGACAGGAATACGCTCCCTGTGCAGCGCTTTTTCCGGGGGATCAGCAAACAGAGTACCCCACCCCCATTGGAACGGAATGGCACCGGCAATGATTTCTCCCGCCAGCCTGGATTCCCGCAGCGCTTCGGTAAATTCTGTCTTTGCCTCCTGCTCAAGAAAGCGCTTTATTTCGCCGCGCAGTTCATCCAGATTTCGATCATCCGCACTCTCCAGAGATAACTCGGTAACCGGCACCGACACCGGGTTATTCCAGTAATCATCAAAGATCTGTGCCGCTTGCGGTAATACCTGGCCCAGTGCCATCACATCCACATCGAGAAATTCCACATCCGCGCGCGAGAAATAGCCGTCGGCAATATTACGCCCACCAGTAATCAGCAACAGGCCGTCCGTCACGAACAGCTTGTTGTGCATGCGGTGGTTGATACGACCAAAGTTGAGCGCCTGCTCCAGGGTACGCCGGATACCGGATCTCCCGAGCACCGGATTGAATACCCGAATATCAATCAATGGGTGCTCGTCGAGGGTGAGGACCACCGGGTTGACTACCCGGGTACCGAGATCGTCCACCAGCAGGCGAATACGCACGCCGCGATCGGCCGCGTTGAGTAGCAGACTCAGCAGTATGCGCCCGACGGTGTCATCCTCGAAGATGTAGTACTGCAGATCGAGGGAAACGCTGGCCGCCTCGATCAGCGCCGCCCGCGCAGCAAAGGCGGAGAGGCCATCCTGTAGGAGGTAAAACCCGGAAGCCTCCGGCCGATGCTGAGCTAATGCCTTTTGAACCTCCATCGCCAAGGGTGAATCCGTGGCGGGAGGAAGACTGACAGATTGCTTTCGAGATTGTTCTGATGATTCTTGAGCAGCGGCCATCACTATTCCCCGAGCGCGCCAGGGTGATCCGACACCACCGGCGGCTTGCCGGATAATCCGGCGTCAATCGAATTCAGGAGGATGACTAAGAGACTAGTAGATCGCCAATAAAAAACGCAGCACTGGGCTGCGTTTTTTATCGACTCAACAAGCGAAATCAGGCGCTTTCAACCCTGAGCTCCCTGCGCAGGATTTTACCCACGGTGGACTTGGGCAATTCTTTTTGAATAACAATTTGCTTGGGTACCTTGTACGCGGTCAGCTGGGAACGACAGTAGTCGATAAGCTCGGCCTCTTCCACATCACCATCCACCACCAGGTGCGCGCGGACGGCTTCACCAGTCTGCTCACTGGGCACACCAATCACAGCGGCTTCAACCACCCGAGGGTGACGGCACAGCACATCTTCTACTTCATTCGGGTACACATTGAAGCCGGATACGATGATCATATCTTTCAGGCGGTCAACGATACGGATATTGCCATTGTCCTGAATCAGGCCCACATCACCGGTGCGGAAAAAGCCCTTTTGCAGCACTTTGTCCGTCTCTTCGGGGCGGTTCCAGTAGCCCAGCATCACCTGCGGGCCGCGAACAACCAGCTCACCGCTTTCCCCTTGCGGCAGCGCATTTCCATCCGCATCCCAGACCTGAACCTCGGTGTCTTTCAATACCGTACCCACAGTGCCGATTTCTTGTTTGCCGAACTCGTTCAGGCAGATCACCGGCGAGGTTTCCGACAGGCCAAAACCCTCGGTTACAGGACAACCGGTCACCTTGTGCCAGAGTTCTGCCGCACTGGTGGTCAGCGCGGTACCACCAGAGAACGTCATTTTCAGCCCGCTGAAATCCAGTTTCTGGAATTCCGGGTGTCGGCACAGACCCACAAACAGGGTATTGATTCCGGCCAGGCCGGTGAATTTGAACGGAGACACGGTTTTCACGAAGCCGTCGATATCCCGCGGATTCGGAATCAGGATATTCATGCTGCCCAGACCAAACAGGGCAAGCATGTTCACGGTAAATGCGTAGATGTGGTAGAGCGGCAGCGGGCACACAAAGATTTCTTCGCCCTCATTGCCGCGCTGGGTAATGCGCTCCAGCATCTGATCCGAATTGGCCAGCAGATTGGCGTGACTCAGGCAGGCACCCTTGGCTACCCCTGTGGTACCACCGGTGTATTGCAGCACCGCGATATCTTCACGAACCGCCGTATTTGCCCGCAGTTCGCCACAGGCCGCGCCGCGCTCAATCGCAGACATGAAGCTATGGTAACCCTCAGGGGCCGTTACCGCCTTGCCCAGCAGATCCGCAGGACCGGTCACCAGGACGTGTTCGATCTCGGTGGACTCTTTGATCTCTTCAAATTTGCCCAGGAAGTCCGCGAGAATTACCAGCGCCTTGGCGCCGGAGTCGGAAAACTGGTGCTGCATTTCCCGCGGTGTATACAGCGGGTTGGTATTGACCACCACCAGTCCGGCGCGGAGCGCAGCATAGGCGGCAATCGGGAACTGAGTGATGTTAGGCAGCTGGATGGCGATGCGGTCACCGGCCTCGAGACCACATTCGTGCTGAAGCCACTGGGCGAGATGACGGGATTTCTCTTCAATGTCGCCAAACGTCAGCGTCTGCCCCAGGCAGTGATAAGCGGGCTTATCATGAAACTTATCCAGGCAGCCGCCGATATACTCAGCAAGGTTAGCGGAACCCTGGCTCAACTCGCATACATTCATTCTCAGCTCTCCATCAGCACTCAGGCGATTATTGTTTTTACTATTTAGTTAAAACCTGCGCCAAGAAGCGCAGCGGGGCCCATCCTATTACTCTGACAAGCCTGTCATCAAGTCCATTTGTGACAACAAAACGTTAGGCTTGAGCCCGGTCACCAAATATCTTCAGTGCCTTGGCCACTTTTGTGTCCACAATCCAACGGAACAACCCGGTGTGACTGCGGACAAGATAGCGAGTCAGTTTTGCCTTGAACCCCGGGGTGATCATAAAGGTGCGCTTGCGCAGTCCATCCAGAATTCCCTGTACAGCGACGTCAACCGGCAACACCCCAGCAAATTCGTTCAAGAACTCGGTGACCTTGCTGCCTACACGACGCTCTTCTTCCAGCATCGGCGTCTGGATTTCGCCCGGGCACACCACGGATACGTCAATACCTTTCGGTTTCAGTTCGGTGCGCAGCACTTCCGCCAGGCCAACCACGCCAAATTTCGACGTGGCGTAAGCACCGTGTGTGTAACTGCCGCACATACCTGCCAGTGAAGCGATCAGGGCCAGGTGGCCGCCGCTGCGCATGTGTTTCAGCACACCCGCAGCAAAGTTGCGACTTCCATACAGGTTGACACGCAGGCTCTGGTCAAACATCTCGTACGGCATTTCGGTAAATACCGCCGTGCGCAGGATACCCGCACAGTTGATCGCGAACTCCGGTGCCCCCAGGGTCGAGGCGGCTTCGTCCATAGCCTGCTCAACGGCCTTGTGATCGGTAATGTCCACCAGGTAGCGCTCGACTCGCGCGTCGCCTTTGCATAACCCACGCAGCTCATGCAGCAGCGCATCTTCGACTCTCAGGTCAAAAATCGCCACGGAAGCGCCATCAGCCAGCAGTGCGCGGGTCAGGTTCAGACCGATACCACTGCCACCACCAGATACGAACGCCACCTTGGGTGCACCGTGTTTCCAATTGCTCATAGCTTCTCTAACACTCTGTTTATGCGGTCGCCGCTGCGGTGGCGGACGACTGAAAATGTGATTGCAGCTCGTTCATAGCCTGGTCGAAAGTGACTACTGGCTCGTACCCCAGCAGGCGACGGGCTTTTTCATTTGAAAATTCATTGGGACCGCCCATCAGGCGGAAGGACTGCCGGGTAATCATCGGTCGCTGTTCCTGCCGCAGCAGGTGGCCGATAAATTCCAGCACCGGGGCCAGACCTCGGGCGAGGAAGTTGGGAACAGATTTCGGTGCCGGGGTGCCGGCAAGGCTTGCCAGACGCTGCAGGTATTGCTGCCAGGTAACCCCGTAGCCATCGGAAGCGACAAAAATCTCACCGTCAGCGTCGGAGCGCGCAGCCGCGATCAGCATGGCCACCAGATTTTTCACGTGGACCAGACCGGCATCCCAGTCGCCCTTACCCAATAGGCAGGGCTGACCGCTACGCAACAGCTCCAGCATGGTGTTTACCCAAGGGCCACTGCCTACACCAAACACGTTACCCGGGCGCACAATGGTCGCTTTGAGGCCGCCGTGTTTAACCGCTTCCAGAGTGACCCGCTCCTGCTCCTGCTTGCAGAATTCATACGGGGAGCAAGGTTTCCCAACCGGGCTTTCTTCGTTCAGCTTGCCTTTCGCCAACGCGCTGGCATAGGCGCAGACACTGGTGGTAACAATAAAATGGGATCCCCAGCGCTGGGCAAGTTCAATGGCCTGCTCGGTACCGTGTACGGTGATATCCACGTGGGACTGAAGTGCACCCCAGTCGCCGACCACCGCGGCCAGATGGAAGATCGCATCCACCGGACCGATTTCGTCCGCAAGACCTGTAAGGGTACGCACGTCACCGATGACGCTGCGCAGTTGATCACCCCAAGCCGCCCACTCTTCTGGCACCCGCTCGCCGGGCATCATCAGGGCAACGACCCGTACGTTTTCCGTCAGCAGCTGATGTACCAGATGGCGACCGATAAAGCCGCCAGCGCCGGTAACAAACGCCGTGTTCAAAGTGCTCATTGCGACCTCGTCTGATATATGCGGCTTATTCGCCAACAACAATCATGTGTTCGCAAGTCTTGCCTTCCGCTTCGCACAGAGCGCGGTACACGGTCATCACCATTTTTGCGTCCAGCACACTGGTAACGTTGCCGTCATCGTCGATGTTGACGTTGCTGCCGAACACCGCAAACCAGACTTCCGCATCTTCTGTGGCGTCGTCGGAAACGGTTAGCGTGTGTACTGAATGGGCAGGCTCGAACAGGTAGGAGCCGGCCTTGTTGACCTTGTCCGGGTACTCTTTGTAGAACCATTCGCCCGCAGTGGTCACGGCGAATACTGGGCCGGTGTGGTAGTGGGTATCAACACAGAAGCCGGGTTTGAATTTGTTTTTGATCACCCAAAGGTTCTGGTTCAGATCTACGTGCAGTACCTGAAGCAGGGAACCATCGGGAAGCGGAACCCACGGCAGGTCCTCTTCCTGAATCAGAATCGCCTCACGGGCGTGATCGCGGGATACAACGCCGCCGGTTTGCATCGCGGCCAGCATTTCCAGAATCGGGGTCTTTGTTTCACTCATCGCCATTCTCCAGTCATTGAGCAGTAGTTGAGTTGGTATTTTTTATTGTGCTTCCCCCTGCCCTCGTAACCTGTTCGCAGGCGCGAAGGAATCTGCCCAGTCTAGGGAAGATGACGCAGACCCAACTTGACTTTTTACGAACCAAATTTGACTATTTACGAATCTTCAATTTAGACAATAGTCGAACTTGCCATGTTTCTGATCCGCAGTGGTGCCATCGAAGGCTATGAACTCCTGGTCACCCAGTATGGCCAGAATCCCGCCGTGCTGTTGCAAAAATTTGGCTTTAGCAGTGCTCAACTGCGGGACCCCAATACCTATGTCTCCTACTCGCGTCTAGCCGACCTGCTGGATGCCACCGCCCTGGCCTGCGGTGACCCACTATTCTGCCTGAATCTGGCCGCGGACCAGAGCGTACTGGCGCTGGGAGAAATCGCACTCTCCATTCGTCAGCAGCAGACCCTGGCCGACGCCCTCACTTACTCCAACCAGCACATCAGCCTCCACGCTTACGGTGTGCATGTTCAACAGAATCCCCGCGGGGATACACTCGAATTGCAACTGACCTTCGATTTCTCGAATCCCAGCGGGCTCACCCAATTGATGCAACTGAGCGCCGGACAGGCGTTCAATCTGGTATCGCAGATGGTGCTCAACACCGGCAGCGCCCTGAAACTGCACCTGCCACAATCAGCTCCAGCGACGGGTGCCGACACCCCCACGTCCTACAGAGACAACGTTCTCTACAGCAGTAACTTTGCCGGTATCAGTTTTCCGCTCAGTTGGCTGCCGCGAAAGCCGCAATACGACGAGCAGCTACTGCGGGAGCATTTCCAGCAGCGTATCCGGCTGCTGCAGTCCATCTACCCGGGCAATCTGCAGGCCCAGGTCTGCCATATCATCGGCAACCTGCTGCCGAGCGGGGAGTGCAATATCGAGCGCGTGGCTGCGGCGCTGAATTTGCACCCGCGGGTATTACAGAAAAAACTGCAGCAGGACGATCTCAGTTTTCGCGAACTGCTGCAGCAGACCCGCACGGAAGTTGCCAAACGCAACCTGCAACACGGCCAGCTCAGCGTGACCGACTTGGCGCTCAACCTCGGCTACGCCGATGTGGCCATTTTCAGCCGCAATTTCAAACGCTGGACGGGCATGTCCCCGAGTGAGTGGAGAAAAATCGGCAAAACCTCATGAAACCAGCACGACGGTGCGATCGATCAGCCACCAACTCGCGGTTCCGCCGATCGCGTAAACCACCAACATGGTCGCTGTCGCGCCGATGCCCCCCACGCGGGCTTCTGCCAGGTTGCTGCTTTCCAGAACCTTGCGCACCAGCACCACCAGTGACGCCACCGCGGCGATAAACAGCAACTGCCCGGCTTCCACCCCCAGATTAAATGCCAGTAGCGAACCCGCAATGGCCGACTGTGACACACCGATATCCGCCAGCGCACCGGCAAACCCGAGGCCGTGCAACAGACCAAATCCCAACGCCACCAGCCACGGCCGCCGGATCGCCAAGGTCAAATTCCCGCGCCGTATCATTAGGATTTCACTCGCCACAAACACGATGCTTAGTGCAATTACCGCTTCTACCGGTGCCTGGGGCACGGAGATCAGGCCGAGCACCGAGAGCGCCAGAGTAACGCTGTGTGCCAGGGTAAACGCGGAGATAGTAACCGCCAGCGAACGCCAGCCACTCACCAGCAACAGCAGTACCAGCACAAACAGCAGGTGATCGATGCCGAGGAGAATATGCTCAACTCCGAGAACAAAGTAGGTCTTCAGCCAGCCGTCGGCACTGGGTTCGGCAGTAAAGGTATAGCGCGGGTTTTCCGCCACCAGGCGCCCCACCAGCTCGGTGCCATCCAGCCACTCAACACGCATCAGCGCATCGGTCATGGTCTGTTCCAGCCCCTTGACCACCACGGTGGTACCGGACAATCCGGTCGGGCTGCGGATGCGCCAGCTCTCGGTGTACATACCATTGGCCAGCCGGCCCACGGCACTGTCGAGCTCAGACACCGGGCCCTCAAAACCGACATCCAGCGACAGTTTCATCTGGCCGCGGGCCGGCACCCGCCACACCACGTTGAACTCCCCCGCGCGGTCCTCGGTGATTTGCAGATAGGCGGGGCGCAATTCGTGGGCGAAGGCATGACTGCCCCAAAAACTCCCGGTGAAAAGAATGAGCAAGGAAAAAGCACGGATCATCTTCGCCGTCATCGCCCGACAACCTCTCGCGCCGACGCGGAATCATCGCGCGGATCGCCGACGCTCCCCTCCATACGCACCCGATAATGTTCACGCAGAAGTTGATACTGGCGTTCGAGCATGTCGCTGTGCCGTTCCGCCTGCCAGTCGCGGAGTACCTGCGACCTGACGCTGGCAAAGGCCGCATTCGCTGCCCGCTGGTAGGCATCGATAAACACCAGATGCTCGCCGTATTCCGAGCGGATGGGACCAACCCACTTCCCTTGAGGCTGCGGCTCTAGTTGTTCCGCAAACCCTTCCCCCAACTGTTTATCCACCTCCTCCGCGGACGCTTGGGCAAATTGTCGTGGCAGAAGGTGGCTGTCACCCTCTCCGTCAGTAACGGCACCCGACGACAATGTCGCAAGTAATTTACGAGCATCCTCTGCCGGCGCTGCACGGTGATCACTGCCGAACAGGATCTGACGGAAACTGACACGTGCCGGAACCCGGTAGCGTGCGTGGTTGTCATGAAAAAACTGGACCAGTACCTCTGGCGCCGGTTCTACTCCATCCACCAGATCCCGCGCGAAGAATTCCATTTTCAGCCGCAGACGCCGGCGGATTACCGTATCGTCCGCTTCCAGCCCCAGCTTCAATGCTTCGCGGTAGAGCACTTCTTCGCGCACATAATTGTCCACCAGCTTCTGCATTTCCTCGCGATTCGGCGGGCGCTGCCAGTTACGCTCGAACACCGAGGCCAGGTGTTCGACACCACTGGGGGTAATCACGATGTCTTCTGCACTGCCGCCTTCTGTATTGAACAAACTGTCGATCGCAAACAGCAGGCCGCCAATCAGCGCAAAGTGCAGCAGGGGATCCCGCAGCAGCGGGACTTTTTTCAAACTCTTAATTGCCACTTATTCGCCACCAACCGATGCGTCAGTGAAATACCTGGACTCTGGCGTGTACCAGATGGGTGAACTCCAGGCACGCTCCTGGATCGATACGGGCAGGTCCTCGCGGGGTTTGCGCCCCAGGACCTTGGCGTCGTAGGTAGACCAGCGCGGGGTCGGAATTTCCAGCACGCGCACGTAGTAGAAGGCGTATTGATCCGGTTTGAAGCTGTCGTCCCGCCATACCGCCGTTAGCTGGCTGTCACCGATATCGTTGGTGTAGGTGGCGGTTTCCGGATCGACGGTATTGCCTACCGGCGGCACCTTGCCATCGTCACCCAAGGTGCGGCCGTCCGACAGGGCGACATCGAAGATCTCTTCATGCTGTTCGCCGTTCGCCACCCAACCCTTCACTACCTGGATCCGATCCAGGTTGGCGCCAGCACTGTCTTTCATCGCGCTGATCAGGAATACCGGTACCTTGCCTCCTTCAGACGCCGGCAGGTCGCCGCCCATGGGCACCCCGTCACGGTAGGCCTGTGCGACCCAGTCGCTGTTCCCGGGGCTGTTTTCGTTGAAATTCCAGCCGCCAAAGAAGCGCAGTTTCATACGGGTGCCGGAGGTTGCGTAGGTTTCCTTGCGCATCAGCGCCGCGTAAATGGCTTCGCGGGTATTTTCCGGCGCCCACACCGCAGCGAGGCCTCCGGAGCTGAATTCGCGCACGCGGCGGTTGTTGACTTCGTCTCCAGGCAGCGGGCCGTCGAGGCGTTTCTGCGCAGTGGCTTCGAAGCCGAACTTGCCGGTGTGATTATCTTCCTCCACCGAGGCAGCTGCGTTGTGGGTATCCGAATCGCCAATCAGACCGAATTTATACGGATTGGAACGACCAGCATCCGCCATCGACAAACCGTCGAGATACGCCTGACGGGCATAGCCGCCCTTCTTGTTTTCCGGCACCGCCGCAACGCTCGCAGCCAAGAGGTAATCCCACAATTCGAAATCGGCGAATTCGTCATTCGGCGACAGCGACGGATGGGTTTCAGAGGATCCCTTGATCTGGCTCACCTCGTATAGCGGTTCGTTAGCAATGCGCGCCTCGATATACTCTGCCGACAGCGGTTCGCCGTCAGCGGTGGCGGTCGGGAACATCAATCCATCACTGGCGTTACCATTGTGGGAAATCGCCAGCACTGTTGCACCATTGGCGCGGGCGCGGTCCATGTATTTCCACAGATCCTGTGGATCTTCCGATTCATTGGTGCTGAAGGGCAACTCGGGTACGCCAACTGAGGTCTCGAATACTACCACTCGGTGCAAATTGCGCATCGCCGGAGTGGAAGTCCATTCGAACGCGGGGAAGGTAGTGAACTTTCCCGGTTCATAATATTCGTCAGCGGTGCGTATCACTTCCTGCCAGATCGGCTTCATGATTGCCGGGTCCGCCAGCGCTGGGTCCTCCATGCCCGGAGTCATGGTATCCAGAACACGCGCGTAAGCATCGAACGCAACTTTTTTGTCCTTGGAGAGAATTTCTTTGGCGATGGGTAATTTGCTGGCCGGGTTTTCCGGGTCCTGCATTTTTTTGAAAACACCGAGGTATTCCGAGTGGTCTGAAACCGCGTAAAAATCCAGTGGGCGCTTGATCTGCATTGCGCCTGCAGCCGCCGCGGCGGGAATCGCCTCGCCTTTCGCCCAGCGATAGGCATCGGCCGGTGTGGTATTGGCACCGTTGGTCAGGGCGTCAAAAGAATAGCTGGTGTGAACGTGAAAATTCCCGAAGTAGACATTTTCTGCGAAGCGCGCATCGCCCGCGGCCTCGCTGGAGCCGGGCGAAATTTCACTGCTCTCGATTGACGCTGTTTGCTCGACAACCTCTGCTGCTGTTGATTGCTGCTTATCGTTCGCCACCTGCTCACCACAACCTACAAGGCCGAGGGCCAATAGGCAGGCTCCAGAAATATGTCGCATCCGTATTCTCTCGTTAGTTAGTAGTTATTACTGGATAAATTTATTATGCGAGTCGCCGCGGATAGAAAAATGCGACCGCTTCTTGGCAGAAACCGGTCGCAAATATTGACGACGCGAAAATAACTCTTGCGACTAGCGCATCACTCGTCCGAGTAACCTGCACCGGAAGCCGGCTTTATATAGCGCGGGATGATGCCCTGGGTCTTGGCGGCTTCGCGGATCATCATTTCAATCCAGCCCGCATCCATCACATTCATGAACTCGTCGTTTTCATGAAAGTTGATGTTCGCCCCGGTCACCATCATGAAGGTGTCGGTTACTTCTGTATTACTCTCCGGCACGTGCAGCTGATGGATGGAACCACCCGGTTCGTACAGGTAGCTACCAGCGGTCTGCGGCTGGTCCGGATACTCAATGTAGTGCCAGCTGCCGGTCATGGTGTACAGGTGCACGGCACCGGTATGAAAATGTTTGGGCAGGGTCACGCCCGGTTCAAACAGCACACGTAAAACCCACACACCATTTTCGGGATCCAGAAAGCAGGGATAGACGTGCACACCCGGCAATACATTCTTGATCAGGGGCAACTTGCTGGTGTCCAGGGTCAGCAGGGAATCCTGCGGGTGAATCGGCATTGGAAGTACCATGTTATTTTCCTCTCACTGTCTTTCTGCGTAATTGTTATCAAGATTGTGTGTAAGCCTGACGAATTTCCTGCATGGCTTCATCAAGGGTTACGGTGGGTTGGTAACCGAGAATCTGCTGTGCCTTGGATGCATCGAAAATACTCTCGACGCCCGTGAGCCGATACGCGAGACGGGTTACCGGTGGCGCCTTTTTGAGGCGCAACAGATTACCGAAAAACTCCAGTACCGGCGCTAGCGCGCACGCCACAACATTGGGAATACTTTTTGGCGCCGGCAGGGCAAGCGTCTGCGACAGCGCATTGAGGTACTGCTTCCAGGTCACCCCGTGACCGTCAGAGATCACAAAAATTTCTCCACTTTCGATGTCCCCATTGGCACCTGCGAGTGTCAGGGCATTGATCAGGTTGTGCACATGAACAAGTCCTGCATCCCAGTCGCCACTGCCCATCAGGGACGGCTTTTTCTCGGCGAGAAATTCGCGGAAGCGGTTCACCCACACACTGCCCACGCCGTACACATTGGCCGGGCGGATAATCACCGCGCGCAATCCCTGTTCGCGCACCGCTTGCAGGGTCACGTCTTCCTGCAACTGCTTCGCATATTCATAACTGGAAGCCGGCGCACCGCGCGGGGTGGACTCGCTCAATCTGCCGGTACCCATGGCACTGGCGAACGCCGCAATACTGGTGGTCACCACAAATCGGGCGTTCCACTTGAGCGCCAGCAGAATCGCCTGCTCGGTACCATGCACCGTGATATCCACGTGCTCTTGGCGCGACCCCCAGTCACTCACCACCGCCGCCAGATGGAAAATGGTATCTACCTGACCAATTTCTTCACTGACGACATCCAGTTTGCGCACATCTCCGGTGACAGTATGCACACGCCCGGCCCATGCTTGCGGAACAGGCTCACCGGGCAGCACCAGCGCGGTGACATTGCAGCCCTGCGCAAGCAATTGGGCGACCAGATGGCGGCCGATAAAGCCGCCGGCGCCGGTAACAAAAACATTTTTCATAGCGGATTACCTCGGGTTATTCCGCGTGTTCCAATTCGCCGAAGCGCCAAGGCTCGACAATCACCTTGATATGGGAATTGGGCTGCATCAGGGTCTTGAAGGCCGCGGGTACGCCGTCGATACCGACGGTGCCGGTCCACAGTGCTTTCCAGTTCACCTGTCCTTTGGCGATGCGGTCGAGACACTCAGCAAATTCTTCCGGGGTGTAGTAGTAGGTGAAGCGGATATCCATTTCCTTTACCAGGGCAAAGGCAAAGTTCACCGGGGTTTCCGTGGTGTGAACACCGGTCACTACAAGACGGGCCTTTGCCGGTGCGCGCTGGATGAAACTGGTCAAAAGGGTGTGAATACCGACGCATTCAAAAATCACCACACGGTTTTCACCGGCGAGTGTCGCGGCCTTCGCCACCTCATCTTCCCGGGTTGGATCGACGGCTTCGGTTGCACCGAATTCCAGTGCCATGGCGCGGCTCGACGGCTGCGGATCGGAGGCGACGATATTCCGCACACCGCGCAGGCGCAGCGCCGCGATCACCGCCAGTCCGATGGGGCCGCAGCCCGCTACCAGTGCCACCTCGTTCTCGCCGATGTCTGAGCGATTGACCGAATGCAGGCCTACTGCCAGCGGTTCCGTGATCGCCGCTGCCTGAGGAGAAACACCTTCCGGAAGCGGCAGCATCAATGCTTCGTCCAGCAGGAAATATTCCGAGTAAGCGCCATTGACACCCGGGGTCACGCCGATACCGGCGCCGTTCTGGGACATCAGGATCGGCACACTGGTCACCCGGGTTCCCACGGGCAATGCACCTTTGGTGTCAGAGCCATAAGCCACCACTTCGGCACTGTACTCGTGCCCTAACATGATGTCAGGGTCCACTGCGAGATCCGCCGGCATCAGTCCCATTTTTTTATACAGGCCGAACACTTCGCCTGAGTGACGGGTGAGATGCAGGTCGGAACCGCAAATACCGCAGGCGAGGGATTTCACTAATACCTGGCCCGGTCCCGGCTGCGGGATAGCGACGGATTCCAGTTCGATGCTGCCATTGCGTAGCACTACCGATTGCATGGTTTGCATAGATTGTTCTCGCTCTATTTTTATCGTTGATGATGAAGCGATTTGCCGCGGCAACAATGCGGGCAGGCACCGTTACCGCGGGAGTGATTAATTACCCAGGGTGTAGGCGAACTTAACCGTCCACGAGCGGCCAGCCAGCGGCATATAGTTGTAAGCACCGGCAAACAGCGGCACGTCGTTGATATAGTTGAAGTGATCCCGGTCGGTCAGGTTTTTACCGGTCAGGGCGAGCTGCCAGCTTCCGTCCGTCGGCATAAAGATCAAGCCCGCATTCAGGAACGCTTTACCTTGCTCCAGGCTGATGGGATCCAGATCATCAGAGCGGTAGGTGTCACTGTAGTAGTTGACCGCCAGATTGGATTTCAACTCGTACTCGCCCAGAGCGAGGTAATGACTGGCTGCGAGGGACGCAGTGGTTTCCGGGGCATTGGCCGCGGGGCGACCGGAGAGATCGTTGGTGCCGGCCGCCGCACACAGCGCATTGTTGTAACCCAGCGCCGCGCCCAACTGGCCGGCGATATCCCCAGCCGCACCCGCCGCCTGGAACAATGCCTCGCGCTCACCCAGAAACTGCGGACTGGTACACGCCTGGTTGGGGAACTTGTCGTAAGCAAAATCCAGCAGGCCAAGCGCGCCGGACAAGGTCAGGTTATCAGTGACCAGCCAGCGGCCATCGATTTCGATCCCCTGGGAAGTGGCCTCCGCCGCGTTCTGTACTTCAAAGGTGGTATTGCCACTGAAGATCGCCGCCTGCAAATCTTCGAAGCGGGTCTGGAAGGCCGCCACATTCAATTCTGCTGCGCCACCCAGCAGAGTTGACTTCAGACCAATTTCAAACGAGGTGGCTTTTTCCTCTTCAAAACTCACGTCCTCGGAGAAAGCACCATTGCCGCGGGTCGGGCTGCGCATATAGAAGGAGTTGAAACCGCCGGCTTTGAAGCCAGTGGATACCGTAGCGTAGGTCATGACACTGTCGTTAAGGTCATACTGCAGGTTCACAGACCAGGTGGGGCTGTTTTCCTTGCGGGTCATACCCGGGTCATCGGGTGTGAAAGTGTGGCTGGTGAACTCCCCTACTCCGGTAGCGACCGCATTTACCCAGGCCACCTCGGAAGGTGTGGTATTGCGCTCGGCAAAGTCGACCGCATAGGTCGCCTTGGAAGCAGACTTTTCTTCGCTGGTGAAACGCAGGCCGAGGGTGGTGCGGAAACTGTCGGTAATATTCCAGGTACCCTGAGCGAAGGCGCCCAGCGTGTCGGTCTGCTGGTCCAGGCGCGCATAGCGGCCCACACCGTCGGGAACACCATCAAACGCAGCGGCAGTACCGCAGGCATTCACCAGCCCCGCTGGACCGCCGAGACCAATTACACCCACACCGGTCGCCACGGCATCACCACCAACATAAATGGAAGCCAGGTCGCCACCCATCGCGCCCACGCCGGCGGCGCAGCCGCCGTACAGTACCTGCTGCAATACCGGAATGTTGAACAGCGACAGGCCATCTACCGTCATGTCCTGCTTCTGCCAGTAAAGCCCGGTCATATATTCAAAGCTATCGCCGACACTCGCGTTGAAGCGCACTTCCAGACTGCTCTGGGAGAAGTCTTCGGTATCATCAAATCGCAGCCCGTCCAGCGGGGAATAGTCTGCGTCCAGATAGCGTTCGTAATCGTAAGCGGAGTGACCGGCAACAATATTCAATGTTCCGGATTCAAACTCCGTTTCACTCATGACAGTGAACTCGTTATGACTACCGGTCATTTGCTGCGTGGAGCCGAAGTCCAGCACGGGGTTCGTGTTGCCCATACTGGTGACGTCGGTGCCCTCGATTGCGCCCAGCGCCGCCAGCGGACCAGCCTCTCTCGTGGCATGGGGGAAGGCGCCCATGTCAAAGTCCGCACTTTCCGCAATCGCGGTAATCACCGTGCGATCGGAAACATCCCACTCCAGTGTCGCACGTCCCATCATCTCGTCGCTGCGGGGATCGTCGGTACCGTAAAACTCGTTGTGTACCCAGCCCTTGTCCATCTCTCGGGAGAGTATTACCAGCCGGCCGCGCACGCCATCGGCCAGTTCGCCAGACACCATACCCTCCAGCTCGGTCTGTTCGAACTCCGGGGTATAACCGGCACTCAGTTTTGCGGTGAATTCTTCGGTAGGGCGCGCACTGGTTATATTCAATGCACCAGCCACGGTGTTTTTCCCGAACAGAATACTTTGCGGCCCGCGCAGTACTTCCACACGCTCCACGTCTACAAACGAGAAGCGCGACTGCGCCGCTCGGCCACGGTAAATACCGTTGACGAAGGTACCCACGGATTGCTCGAACCCGGCCTGTTCACCGGACTGCATACCGCGGATATTGATCTTGTCGGAAATGGAACTCTTGGTAACCGACATGTTGGGAATGTACGCGGAGAAATCCTCGAAACGCTCAATACCCGCTTCCTGAATGGACTCTCCGGTCATAGCGGATACCGACAGTGGCACATCCTGTAGGGACTGCTCCCGCTTCTGCGCCGTTACCGTCACGTTTTCGAGAACACGACCATTATTATCCCGTTCGTCACTTTCGGCGGTGGTTTGCGCCAGTGCGGGCATATGGATCAGGGTAAAAATCAGACTGCTGAGAATCGTACGTTTTGTACTGAGATGTGACTGAATCATCGCTAGGCGTCCTCGTTTAGCGTTATTTTTATAGGTTCGGGTCTCGCCGGTCTGATGCCGGTCTTGCCCATGTGCTGCTATAGGAACGATGCCGAGATTAATGGAGGCCGCGATCTTCGGTTTGATTTTTTGAGACACCCACTTTGCAAAACGGGACACAGGGGATAAGCTCGTCACCCGTGACACCAAAGTTGTGCCACGATGCGAGCTAGACGTAGCCAAGCCTAGTGCCACGTGAAGCAAAAAGCGGCGACAGACCGCGGACATAGCGCCTAATAACAATAATCAAGCGATGAGAGAGACGAGCATGACTGAATTTGTCAGGGCTGGATCCCTCAATGGATATGACGAACTCGCACGTAAAATGGGTGCCAACCCGGTGCAGTTACAGAAATCCGTTGGATTACCCTCCAGCCAGTTGCGCGATCCCGACAACCTGATCCCCTATGAAAAGCTCGGCAAGCTGATGGAGCTCACTGCCCGCGAGACCGCTCAAACCTTCGGTTTGCGGCTCGGTATCGGCCAAGGCTTGCGTATACTCGGGCTGTTCGGCGCCTACATGTCCCGTCAGGACAATATTACAAACGCTCTTGCCGTGGGCAGTAAGCACACCCACCTGCACGCCCAGGGCGCAATACTGACTATGGAGCCCACGCAAACGGGCGATACCGAACTCAAGCTGGATATTCTGATCGCCCAGACTGGCCGTTTTCCTCAACTGATGGCTTTGAGCATCGGGCTGGTTTACCAGCTTATTCGCGATATGGCCGGCCACCAATGGCATTCAAGTCGGGTGTTCTTCCGACACCCACCGCCAGAGAAGGGTAAAGACCTGTACACGCAGCTGTTTTCCTGCCCCGTGGAATTTAATGCGGAACACGACGGTTTCTATATCGACCGCGAAACACTGAGGAAAAAACCTCGTGCCCTGGAAGGGTTGGTGAATGAAATTATCTTCAGTCAGTTCGAACAGATAAAAACCAGTTCCGACAATGACCTGACGCCCCTGGTGAAACACGCCATCCTCGGTCTGTTGCCCACCGGAGACTGCAGTAAAACCAACGTCGCATTGTGCCTAGACATGCACCCGAAAAAACTGCAGCGTACGCTGGAATCTTCCAACACCAGTTTTCGCATGTTGCTGGAGGAAACACGCAGGGAAGTCGCGGAAACCGCGGTATACAAAAGCAGCATGTCCCTCACCAGTATCGCGCTCAATTTGGGCTATGCGGATCTCGCGGTATTCAGCCGGAGTTTCCGGCGCTGGTTTGGAATACCACCATCGATGGTCGAAAGACGCCGCCAGTACAAAGGTTTCGGCTAGCAAGCCATTCCTCCATTTATTCTCTGCGACGTTATCGTAATTTAAATCCCCAGAAAAAATCACGATTACGCTGCCTTCTTTTATTCCAAATTTCCATACTGCGCCACTCTGCCTTATAGGAAATCATTCCGCCGATCCCAAAATTATTAGCCTACTCTCGGCGCAATTTTCCAAATCTCTGGATTTCCTCAACTATGCTAAAAAACATCACCGATAGTGAAATCCCTTACCCAATAGAGGAGGACATCCTTTGGGCAGTTTACGTAAGCAATTCGCTTCCATCGCTCTGCTGGCCGGGCTCGGCGCCGCGGCAGTAACACAGGCGGCCGAGAAACCCAATATTCTCGCCATTATGGTGGACGATGTGGCCTCACTCTCCCTGAGCGCTTACTCCCACGGCATGACCTACCCCACCCCCAATATCGACCGTATCGCCAAAGAGGGCGCGCTGTTTACCGACCACTATGCACAGCCCAGCTGTACTGCCGGTCGCGCAGCCTTCTTTCTCGGCCAGTTGCCGGTGCGCTCGGGACTGGCCACAGTCGGGCAGCCGGGCAATCCGCTGGGTATCGATGAAAAAGATCCCACCCTGGCAGAATTCTTGAAAGCCCAGGGCTATATGACTGCACAGTATGGCAAGAACCACCTGGGTGACCTGGATCAGCACCTGCCCACCAAACACGGGTTCGATGAGTTTTACGGCAACCTTTACCACCTGAACGTGTCCGAGGAGCCCGAACAGGAGGACTACCCGAAAGACCCGGAATTCAAAAAGAAATTTGGCCCGCGTGGCGTGATCGAATCCTATGCGGACGGCCGTATCAAGGATACCGGCCCGCTGACCCGCAAGCGCATGGAAACCTTCGACGAGGAAATCCTTCAGCGCAGCGTGAATTTTATGGAGAAGGCGAAAAAGGCCGGCAAGCCATTTTTTATCTGGCACAACACCAGCCGTATGCATGTGTATATCCACCTGAAGCCGGAAAGCCGTCACCTGGCCACCAAAATCAGCTCAGAAGACGACCTCTTCGGCAGCGGCCTGATCGAGCACGACGCCCAGGTCGGCAAACTGCTGGACAAGCTGGACGAGCTGGGTATCGCCGATAACACCATCGTCATCTACACCACCGACAACGGCCCCGAGCAGAGCACCTGGCCAGACGCCGGCACCACCGGATTTCGCGGTGAAAAAATGACGACCTGGGAAGGCGGTGTACGCGTACCCTTCCTGGTGCGCTGGCCAGGGCATATTCCAGCCGGCATTGCACTGAACGGTATCTCTTCCCACGAAGACGTATTCCCCACCATCGCCGCAGCGTTGGGAGAGCCGAATCTGCGTGAAAAGCTTATGAAATCCGACAAGGTCTATATCGACGGTGAAAACAACCTCGATTACTGGACCGGGAAAAGTAAGGAATCTGCGCGCAACAAAATCTTCTACTACTACGAATCACAGCTGACCGCACTGCGCGTGGGCCCGTGGAAAATGCACTTCGCCACCAAACCCGACGGACTATATTTTGGCGATCTGGTGTTTCACACCATGCCCAAGCTGTTCAACCTGCGCAAAGATCCACTGGAGCACTACGACGGCATTACCGGCTTCCACCAGATCATGCGCAAAAGCTGGGTGTTCCAGCCGGCGATTCAGATCCTGAACGAGCATCTGGCCACCTTTAAAAAGTTCCCACCACGGCATAAATCTGCATCGCTCAATATCAACAAGGCGATTGAGGCGGCAATGCAGACGCAGGAAAACCATTAACTCCACTTTACGCTGGAACCAAAAAGCGCGGCTAACTGGCCGCGCTTTTTTTATGTGTACTCCCCGAACGACTATCGCAGCTGCTGCTGATATTGCTGCGCGGCCTCCTCATTGCCCTGTTCGTGATGGATCGACGCCAGTGCCGAGAGAATCTGCCGGTCGCCGGGAAAGCGCACCAGCGCCTGTTCAAGCTCCTTGATCGCCTCTTGCGGTTTCCCCTGTGAATTCAAACCGATGGCATACACGTAGACATAGTGCAACGGTGCCGTATCGCTGTGGGCTGCAGCGCGTAAAAATCCCAGTGCTTCCGACATTTTTTTCTGACGCACCAGGGACAGGCCCAGCGAGTGTTCCACCGGAGTCTTGTCGAAAACCGTTACCAGGGCATCGCGCAACACCTGCTCACTTTCCTGTTCGCGTCCGGTTGCGCGATACAGGTCCGCCAGGTTGATGTACGCCGGGCTATAGCCCGGTTCAAGATCGATAGCATCGCGGAAATACTTTTCCGACTTTGCCGACTGCCCCTGCTGAAAATACATGCCAGCTAGATTCGCCAGTGACTCGGGGCGATCGCTGTTGAAAATTTCCGAGATCTGATAATTTTCCAGGCCAGTATTGAACTGTCGACGCACCTCTTCCGGGTACTGCTCCATCGGCGCCCCAGCCATGGCATTGGCAGCCAGTGCAGTAACTACCTTTTCATCTTCATACAACAGTGGAATCGCCACCGCCGGGCGAATCCGCTGCGGTACATTCTCCAGCGCCTGCGCCAGCCCCAGATGCAAGAGCGCGTCGTCGCCCTGGGCGATGACCTGCAGTACCTGGGCGCTGGTCTGGGACAGGTAGCGCGGCAGCAGCGACACCGCGGTAGCGCGCACTATCTCCGGCTGCGCTTCGTCCATAACCACATTCAGCAACCGGCCTTCCGCGTCCGGCAGCCCGTAGCGTCCCGCAAACAGCGCCTCCCCGTAATGGGGCTCCGGCTTGCCGAATTTCTCTTCCAGCACGTTTGCCGCCCAGCTCGCCGGCTGGTCGGTGTGGCAGTCGGTACAGGCGTTGGGCGAACCAATGGACATCGACAGGTCCGGGCGCGGCACGCGGAAACTGTGATCCCGGCGCGCGTCCACCTGCATATACGTCTTCTCCGGCATATGGCAGTTGACGCACAGGGCGCCGTCGCCTCCGGTTTTGTGCAAGTGGTGTTCTGCTGTATCAAACTTTTGCGGCAGATGGCACTGGGCGCACAGGTCATTGCCCTCAGCACGGATTTTCAGGGTATGTGGGTTGTGGCAGTTGCTGCAGGTCACCCCCGCGCCGTGCATTTTGCTCTGCAGGAAGGAGCCGTAGACATAAACTTCATCGTTGATCTGGCCATCCGCGTGATACAGACCGTCGCTCAACAGTGCAGGATTGAAATGGTCGAGGAATTTGCTCTGCGGATGGGCACCGGGGAATGCGGTGCTGCGGCGGGAATGGCACTGGGCACAGGTCTGGATTTCTTTCTGGATATTCGCACTGCCCCCGTCATTTACCAGCTGCGCGATACCCGTTTCCAAATTCATCTGCCAGGCACCCTTGAGTCGGTCCCGATAGGAAACTTCCAGTCCGAGATGTTCTCCGTACACCGCTTTCTGGTCTTCCGGTGCATTGGCCCACTCCACATGCCGGGACGCCGGGCCATGGCAGGCCTCGCAGCCTACATTGATCTCGGACCATTCGCTGGCAAAGGTTTTTGACGCCGTATCGTAATTTTTCTGGAAGTTGGTGGAGTGGCAATCGGCGCACATGAAATTCCAGTTCTGATTCAGCCCGGTCCAGTGCAGAGGGTCACCGGGTTTGATCTCCTCATCCGGGTACAAATGAAACCAGCGCTGACCGCCGGCTTCCTTGCTGCGGGCATCCCAGGCCACGGACAGCGCCTGTAACTTGCCACCCGGCAATTCGATCAGGTATTGCTGTAGCGGCTCGACACCGAAGGTGTAGGCAACTGAGAAATCCTGAGGTTTTCCATCCGCTCCATCGGTGCGCACCATGTACTTGTCTCCGTCGCGGGAGAAGCGCGAAACCGTGCCGAAGTAATCAAATTCTGCATTATCGAAATTCCCCATTACCGTTTCAGGCGTTGGCCGTTTCATCGCCATATCGTGGTGGGAGTTTTGCCAGGACTGGAACGCTTCGGTGTGACAACCAGCGCAGGCCTCAGCCCCTGCATAAGTACGTTTGGTACGTTTGGCCAATGCCGGTGTGTGTTCCGCCACAGGTGCCAGAATTTTTTTACGTTCAACCGATGCACGGTTTTCGGATGCCCCGCTATCGAAAGTTGAACTCTGCTTATCACAGCCAAGTAACAACAGTGCGGGCAGCATGAAACACAACAGTTTGCGCATAGGGCGTCCAGACATTGTTATTCATTTATCGTAACGGGCCGGGGACGCCCGCAGGTTCCGTAGCGGTCTTTGAGTATAGCTATGTGTCGTCACATCTCTCGCCGGTATCAGCCTCTGCGTCGCGGACTTCAACATCAGTCCTTTATAAGCCCCTTTGTGCCCTCGCTCTGCTAATTTTTATGAGTGACATCCGATTATTTTCCGGGGTTTATGCATGTCCGCACGGGAACAAATAGCGCAACTGGAAGCCAATATCGGCGAGGCGATCATCGGCCAGCGCGATGTCATCCGCCGGCTGGTGATCGGTCTGCTGGCGAACGGCAATTTACTGGTGGAAGGGTTGCCCGGGCTGGCCAAGACTCGCGCCATCAAGGCCATGGCAAAAAACCTGGAGGCGGACTTCAGCCGCATCCAGTTCACCCCGGACCTGTTGCCGGCGGATGTCACCGGTACCGATGTGCTGTTCAAGGAGGCGTCCGGTTCAGAATTCCGCTTCCACCCCGGTCCCATTTTCGCCAACCTGGTGCTCGCGGATGAGATCAACCGCGCGCCGGCAAAAGTGCAATCCGCCTTGCTGGAAGCAATGGAAGAGCGGCAGGTTACCGTGGCCGGCAAAACCCACAAGCTGCCGCCGCTGTTTATGGTGATGGCAACCCAGAACCCCATCGAACAGGAGGGCACCTATCCCCTGCCGGAAGCGCAGATGGACCGCTTCCTGATGCATGTGCTGATTACCTATCCGCCGGTGACTGACGAAGTGGACGTCATCAACCTGGTGCGCGGAGAGGAAGTGCTGGCAGCAGAGAATGCCGCGCAGACCGGTGCCACCTCCGAGCCCGAAAGCGTGGTTGCGCAGCAGGCGATCTTCGATGCCCGCCGGGAAATCGCCACCATTCACGTGTCCGATGCCATGGTGCGCTACATGGCCGATCTGGTGGACGCCACCCGGCGGCCGGCGGACATCTCCGACAACCTCGCGCGCTGGATCGATATCGGCGTCAGCCCGCGCGGTTCCATCGCACTGGACAAATGCGGCCGCACCAACGCCTGGCTGGAAGGACGCGACTATGTCGACCCGCAGGATGTCCAGGCCATCGCGCACGACGTGCTGCGCCACCGACTCGGGCTCACCTTTGAAGCCCAGGGCGAAGGCATCAGTGCCAACGACGCCATCGACGAGTTGCTGCGCCACGTCGCCTTACCCTGAACCGCTCCGTCTAAACCTGTGGTGCTGCTGTAAGTTATGTTCAGCCTCTACGACCGCTTCCGCAATCGTGCCCGCGCCGATGTCCTGCCGAAACAGGCGCAGGACACCGGACAGGACCGGCGCATTTATGTGGATCTGGCACACCTGCAGTCCCTCGAAGCCAGCGCGCGCCAATTGCAATTGCTGCCGCGCCAGAAGGCCCGCAGCGTACTGAGCGGGCGCCACGGGTCGTCCCTGCGCGGCCGCGGTCTCAACTTCGAGGAACTGCGCGAGTACTGGCCATCGGACGATGTGCGCACCATCGACTGGAAGGTAACCGCACGCACCGGCGAGCCCCATGTGCGCGTATATACCGAAGAGCGCGACCGCCCCGCGCTGATCGTGGTGGACCAGCGGATGTCCATGTTCTTCGGCACCCGTCACGCGATGAAATCCGTTACCGCCGCAGAAGCCGCCGCACTGGCGGCCTTTGCGATTCTCGAACAGGACGACCGTGTGGGCGGCATTGTGGTGACCGACACCCAATTGCTGCGCCAGCGCCCACAGCGCAATCGCCGCGCCCTCACCCGCTTTCTCACCGAACTGGCCCTCGCCAATCAGGCGTTGAATGCCGATGCCCCGGTGGCCGAGCCCACGTCCCTCGACCAGGTGCTGCAGGCAGTGGCGAATATCGCCCGCCGCGATCACCTGGTACTGCTGATCAGCGATTTCGATGTGGTGGGCCCCGGCACCGAGCGGCTGCTGAGCGGTATCGCCCGCCACAACGATGTGATTCTGGTACCGGTGGTCGACCCCAGCGGTGAGACGGTACCCAGGTCACTGGTGAGCGCCATTTCCGATGGCGACCAGCAGGCTACCCTGGATACCCGCAGCACCGGCACCCAGCAAGCCATGGACCAGTTCAACCGCCAGCGCCGCCAGATCATTCACGACTGGCACCTGCGCTATGGCATACCGGTAGCGCAACTGTCCAGCGGCGAAGACACCCTGCCACAGCTGCAGCGGCTTCTGGGTTTGATTCCCCGCTCCGCACAAGCCGGAAAGGATTGAGCGCAGATGCAGGAGCCTACGCCCCAATCTCCCCCGCAGGAAACCGATGCGGGCCCAGATCCGGCAAACACCGATCCAGCAAACTCCGATCCCGCAAACACCGATCCCGCAAACACAAACCCCGCCGCCGGGGAGGAAACACTGCCGGATATACTCGCGCAGCTGGTACCACCGCCGGCGCCACCGGCGGTTTCCATGTGGCCGGTAACACCCGCCGCAAAGGGTCTCAGTGCACTACTGCTCCTGCTGTTGCTGCTGCTTATCTGGCGGCAAATACAGATCTATCGCGCCAACGCCTATCGCCGCGCCGCCCTCGCCGAACTGGTGAAGTCACAGGACGATCCCGCGCAGGTCGCCGAAATACTGCGCCGCACCGCGCTGGCCGCCTACCCCCGCGAGCAAGTGGCTGGATTGACCGGAGACGACTGGCTCGCGTTTCTCAACCAAAGCTACCCGGGGAATGCGTTTAGCGGTGAGGTGGGCCGTACCCTGTTGCAGGCGCCCTACCGCAAGGCCGCCCCGGCACAATCCAGTGAACTGGCACGGACCGCTCGGGATTGGATTCGCCGGCACAGGGTTACCCGCCCGACGCTGTTCAGTTCGTTTCTTCGGAGAAACGTCGTGGAGGCCGCGGAGCCGATGGAGAAAACCCCGTGATTACCTTTGCCGCACCATGGGCCTTTCTAATATTGCCCCTGCCGTTTCTGGTGTGGAAATTTGCACCCGCCCACCGCGAACGGGTGCGCGCCCTGCGCGTGCCGTTTTTCCGACAGCTGGTAGCCGCCATCGGTATCCAGCCCGGCTCCGGCGCGGTGGTGCTCGACCGCAGCCGCTGGCAGTGGCTGCTGGGCGCCTTGATCTGGGCACTGATCGTTACCGCGCTGGCGCGCCCCGAATACGAGGGGGATGCGGTGAGCCTGCAGAAACCGGCACGGGACCTGATCGTCGCCGTGGATATTTCCGGGTCTATGGAGCAGGAAGATTTCATTGCCAGTGATGGCAAAAAAATGCAGCGCCTCGACGGCGTCAAACAGGTGCTAAAGCCGTTTCTGGAAGGCCGCGAAGGCGAGCGTGTGGCACTGATTGTGTTCGGCACCAAGGCCTTTGTGCAGGCGCCCCTCACCACCGATCTGGATACCGTGCTGGAATTACTGCAGGAAACCGACGTGGGCATGGCCGGCCCGCACACCGCACTGGGCGATGCCATCGGCCTCGCCATCCGCCAGTTTGAAAGCAGTGAAGTGGAACAGCGCCTGCTGATCCTTCTGAGCGACGGCCGCGATACCGCCAGTACCATGAGCCCGGTCAATGCCGCCGCCATTGCCGCCCAGCGCAAGGTGAAGATTCTCACTATCGGTGTGGGTGACCCCAACAGCGAAGAAAAAGAAAACCGGGTGGATGTGGACACCCTCAAGGCCATCGCCAAACGCACCGGTGGCCAGTTCTTTTTTGCCAACGACGAAAAGGCCCTGGCCGGGGTCTATAACCAGATCGACAAGCTGGCGCCGAAAATGGTCGACAGCGAAACCTACCGTCCTCATCACTCCCTGGCGCACTGGCCCATGGGGCTCGCCCTGCTACTAAGCCTGCTCGGACTGGCCAGCCGTATGCTGCCGCGCGCGGGCTGGCGCGCATCCGGACAGCGCAGGACGGCACCATGAGCGACCTGTTCGCGGGCTTGTCCGCATTCCACTTTCTGCGCCCGGTATGGCTGCTGCTGTTGCCACTGATTCTGTTGCTCTGGTGGTACCTGCGTCGCGATGGTCGCCGCGATGCCGAAGCCAGCGAACAGATCGCCCCGCACCTCGCCAAAGCCCTGACGGTTGGTGATCGCATCAAGCGCCATTTCAAACCGGTGGACCTGATTGCCCTGCTGCTCACGCTGCTGACCCTCGGCACCGCCGGCCCCAGCTGGACCCGCCTGCCCGACCCACTGATGGCAAAAACCACGCCGCTGGTGGTGGTGGTGAAAGTCAGCGAAAGCATGCTGGAAAAAGATGTTCCCCCTCAACGTCTCGCCCGCGCCAAACAGAAAATACTCGACCTGCTGGAAACCCGCGACGGTGCGCCCACCGCACTGGTGGCCTACGCCGGCAGTGCCCACCGTGTGGTGCCCCTCACCGACGACCCGGCCCTGTTGCGCCCCTATCTTGACGGACTGAGTCCCGAGGTGATGCCAGTAACAGGAGAAAACGCCGCTGCGGCACTCAAGCTCGCAGAACAGATACTCGCCAAGGACGAGACGCCCGGTGGCATCCTGTTTTTGCTCGACACTCTCAGCGATGGCGATGCCAGTACCATGTCCCAACGGAGTGAGAAAAACGGCCTCGGTTTTCTGTTGGTGGCGCCCGGTAATGCGAATGGCGGTGCGGTTTCCAAAGTGCGCGGTGCCAGGGTGGAAAGAGTGACGCCCAACCAAAGCGACCTGTTTGCACTCAACCGCTATTTCGACAGCGCCTTCCGCCAGGCACTGGCGTCCGACAAAAACCTGCAGTGGGAAGACCGCGGCTGGTGGCTGGCGTGGCCAGCGGCGTTACTGGCCCTGCTGTGGTTCCGCCGCGGCTGGGCCATGTCCAGAAGAGCCGCCCCCGTCAGCACCAGCCTGATTCTGATTATGCTGTGCCTGCAGTTTTCCCCCGACAGTGCCATTGCACAAACAAGTACCAGGGGCGGCGGGTTGCTCGGGTGGCTGTTCACGCCGGACCAGCAGGGTCAGTGGTTTACTTTTCGCAAAGACTATCGCCGCGCTGCCAGTAGTTTTCAGGATTCATATCGAAAAGGCTACGCGCTCTACCAGGCCGGGCAGTTTGAGGATGCCGTATTGGCCCTCGCCGAACTGAACACCCCCGAAGCCGTGTTCACCCGTGGTATGGCACTGGCCAAAACCGGACAGTACGAGGGCGCCATCGCCGCTTTTCAGCATGTTCTGCAACTGGACCCGGAATTTCCCGGCGCACAGAAAAACCTGGCATTGACGCAAAAAATTCTCGCCTATATGGAAGAGACCCGCGGCGAGGAGGACGAAGAACTGACCAAATCTGACGATGAAGGCGAAGAATCCGAACTGGAACAGCCCGAGCAGGAGCAGCAGGAACAGGACAAGGCAAAAAAAGACAAACCGGTCAGCGAAGACCAGTGGATGTCCACCCTCGACACCAGTACCAGCGAGTACCTCAAACAGCGCTTTGCCGCGGAAGCCAGCAGTGCGAATAGCCGTAACGAAAATACCCGGGAGAATCGCCCGTGAAACGATGGATTCTCTCGCTTACTTTCTGCCTGTTTACCAGTACACAGGTCGTGGCCGCGGATACACCCCGGATTGAATCGAAGCTGTCAGACGACAAAGCGGTGCCGGGCCAGTCCATTTCCCTGTTCGTCACCATACTGGTCCCGACCTGGATGACCCAACCGGCGGATTTTCCTGAATTCGACCAACCGAATCTTTCCGTCACCCTGCCGTCCCGCTCGTCACAGGCTGTCAGCCAGGTCATCGACGGCACCACCTGGTCCGGGGTCACCCGCGAATACCTGATCATACCGCTGGCACCGGGTAGCTACCGTCTCCCCGCCGGGGACATCAAGGTAGCCTACAAAAATCCCGACGGTGGCGACGACCTGCAGACCACGCTTAAGCTCGCACCGCCGCCAATTGTTGTGAGCGCACCGCAAGGTGCGGAAGGATTGAATCCGTTTATCGCCGCCCGTGACCTTACCCTTACCCAGGAAATAGAAGGGGAACCAGAAAAGCTGCGCGCGGGCGATGCCTTTTCCCGCGCCGTCACCGCGACCATCGAGGGGTCGACGGTGATGTTTATTCCCCGGTTGCTCAATTCTCGCAGTCCGGAAGGTCTCGCCGCCTATGCCGACGCTCACAAGGCGGAAGACAAAACTGACACCAGTACGGATGAGACCACCGGTATCCGCAGCGAGCGCGTCACCTATGTAGCGGAAAGCGGCGTGCGCGGCACACTGCCCGCGGTGACACTGCGCTGGTACGACCTGGACGACGGCACCATCAAAACCAGCAGTGTGGAAGCCGTCAAAGTGCACGCCCGTGGACCAGGGCCACTCACGGGAACCAGCCTGTGGGAAAAACTTCTCATCCTGCTCGCCGCGGCCCTCGCCATCTGGCTACTATTTCAATGGGCGCGACCGAAAATTCATGCCCTGCAAAAGCAGCGTGAGCAGCGCGCCAGAACCTCCGGCAAACGCGCCTGGCAACAACTGCAAAGCGCCTGCGCCGCGCGCGACTATCCGGCAGTACTGCAGGCGCTGTCCGAATACAAAGTACACCAGCGGGCTTCCGCGAGAACGTTGCAGCCCGCCCTGCTAACATTGGGCGCAGCGCAGTTTCGCCAGGTCTCCACGGACACGAACCTTGACGCGGCCTGGCAACAACTGGCGCAGGCCATTGACGCGCTGAAGCCCGCTGCGATCCATCACCGTCAGACCGCACTCCCTCCCCTGAACCCCTGACAGATACATGCGCCGAAATTCCTTGCGCAACTTTACACACGCAAGTCGAAAATTCCGTCTAGGGTAAATAGAAGCAAGGCTATATCCGCCAACTCCTCATGCTGTATAGAGGAACCATCATGATTGATCGACTCAAGATTCACTCATGGCTCGTCGCCATCCTGTTTTTCCTGTGCCTGGCCAACGTCTCTGCGGTCCAGGCCGCAGATCCACTGCCCTCCTGGAACACAGGGCCGACCAAATCCGCGATTGTCGAATTTGTGGAAAAAGTGACGAGGAAAGAATCCCCGGACTTCGTACCGGAAAACCAGCGCATCGCCGTCTTCGACAACGACGGTACCCTGTGGTCGGAACAACCGCTGTATTTCCAGTTCATCTATGGCCGGGATCAGGTCAGGAAAATGGCCCCCAAGCATCCGGAGTGGAAAACAGAGGAGCCCTTTGCTTCCATTCTCAAGGGCGACACTAAAAAGGTGCTGGCGAGTGGCGAGGCAGGCCTGATGAAAGTCATCGCCGCCACCCACGCCAATATGACCGCAGAGGAATTTCGCACGAACGCAGCCGACTGGCTCAAGACCGCACGTCACCCGAAAACCAACCGTCCATATACTGAAATGATCTACCAGCCCATGCTCGAGCTGCTGGACTACCTGCGCGCGAATGGTTTCAAGACATTTATCGTCTCCGGTGGAGGTGCAGATTTTATCCGCGTATTCGCAGAGCAGGCGTACGGCATTCCCCCGGACCAGGTGGTGGGCACCAGTCTCAAGGCCAAATACGAAGTGCGCGACGGCAAACCGGTGATCGTCAAACTGCCGGAAATCAATCTGGTGGATGACAAGGAAGGCAAGCCCGTTGGTATTCACCAGTACATCGGCCAGCGCCCCATTTTTGTCGCTGGCAATTCCGATGGTGATTACCAGATGCTCGAATGGGCCACCGCCGGTAAGGGACCGCGTTTCGGCATCATCCTCCATCACACAGATGCCAAACGCGAGTGGGCCTATGATCGTGACTCTCACATCGGCCAACTAAACAAGGGCCTCGACGATGCCAGCAAAAAAGGCTGGACCGTCATCGACATGCAAAAAGACTGGAAAACCGTCTTCCCTCCAAGCAAGCAGTAACCCTGTCACTGAAAACCTGTTGATGTATTCCTCCGGGAGGAAAAAATGCTTCCTACTTCCCTCAAACGCTTACTACGAGTGCCGATCGCGGCTACCTCCGTCGCCCTGATGTGCCTCGGCAACAGTGCTGCCCAGGCTCAGGACAAACCCAATATTCTGGTGATCTGGGGCGACGACATCGGTGTGTGGAATATCAGCTTCAACAACCGGGGCATGATGGGATACAAGACGCCGAACATCGACCGTATCGCCAAAGAAGGCCTCTCGTTCACCGACTACTACGGCCAGCAGTCCTGTACCGCCGGCCGCGCGGCGTTTGTGGGTGGCAATGTACCGATTCGCACCGGGATGACGAAAGTCGGCCTGCCCGGCGCCAAAGAGGGTTGGCAGGAGACCGATGTCACCGTCGCCACCGTCATGAAAAGCCAGGGGTACGCTACCGGCCAGTTCGGCAAAAATCACTTTGGTGACCGCGACGAACACCTGCCCACCAACCACGGCTTTGATGTGTTCTTCGGTAACCTCTACCACCTGAATGCCGAGCAGGAACCGGAAAACCGGGACTATCCGAAAAGTCCGGAGTTTCGCAAAAAGTTCGGCCCCCGCGGCGTGATCAAGGCCAGCGCTGACGGCAAGATCGAAGATACCGGACCGCTGACCATGAAGCGTATGGAGACCGTCGATGAGGAAACCCTCGCTGCCGCCATGGACTTTATCAAGCAGCAGGTCAATGCCGGCAAACCCTTCTTTGTATGGTGGAATGCCACGCGCATGCACTTCCCCACCTATGTGAAGGACGCGCACAAAAACCTGGCCGGCCCGCAAAGTAATATGTACGCCGACGGTATGGTGGAACACGACCAGCAGGTAGGGAAGCTGCTGGATCTCCTGGACCAATTGAAAATTGCGGACAACACCATTGTTTTCTACTCCACCGACAATGGCCCCCACTTCAATACCTGGCCAGATGCGGGCACCACTATTTTCCGCAGCGAGAAAAACTCCAACTGGGAGGGCGCTTATCGTGTTCCAGCATTCGTGCGCTGGCCGAGCAAATTTCCCGCGGGTAAAACCCTGAACGGTATCGTCGGCCATGAGGACTGGCTGCCTACTTTTGCCGCCGTGGCCGGAAACACCAACATCAAGGATCAGCTACTCAAAGGTGTAAACCTGAATGGCCGTAAGTACCGCAACTATATCGACGGTACCAACATGCTGGATTACTTCACCGGTAAAACCGACGAATCACCGCGCAAACAGTTCATCTACGTCAATGATGACGGCCATATTGTGGCCATGCGCTACGACGCCTGGAAAGCCGTCTTCCTGGAGAACCGCGGCAAGGCCTTCGGCGTGTGGATGGAACCCTTCACTGAGCTGCGTGTGCCGCTGATATTCAACCTGCGCCGGGATCCCATGGAGCGCGCCCAACACAACGCCAACGGCTACTACAACTGGCTAATGGACCGCGCGTTCGTTCTGGTACCCCTGCAGCAGATGGCCGGCCAGTTCCTGAAAACCATGCAGGAATATCCCCCGAGTCAGACACCGGGCTCCTTCAACCTGAAAAAAATCGAGGAACAGCTACAGAGGGGCACCGAGGGTGTAACCCACTAGGTACAAAAAAAAGGCCCCGCGATACGGGGCCTTTTCACTATTTGCGGAGGCGTATTATTCAGTTTCCCGTTGGCAGTGGAATTCTTACCCCTTCTTTTTCCAACTGCTCGCGCACCCACTTGAAACGCTGGTAGCCACTAATCGTAATAGGTCCGGTATAGGTTTCGCTCTGAAGCTTGCGCGGCGGATACTTTATGTAGGTTTTCACCAGATCCTCCACTTCTTTACTGATCGTCACCATGGTCCAGGTACGCTCGGTAAAGTTGTTCATAAACAGATCGTAGCGCTCCTGCGGATCCTGCCACAAATCAAACACCTGCGGCACTGTGGCAACATACTTTGATGGCCCTTTCCAGCCCAGGTTACTGTCCACAGACAAGCCACCGGTATGCGCCCCATCGTCGCCACGCAGATTGAACACCGCCTTGTAGTTGCCTACCCGTGCGGCACCCGGTGATAGTTCATCTTCGGTAAAGTAGAACCAGGAGGTGCGCTCACTCTTGCCGCTTCCCGTCAGTAACGGGGTCATATCGAAGCTATCGAAAATAATCGGCTGGCCTTCGCGATCTTCGGTCGGCAGCGTCACACCGGCAACCGAGGCAAAGGTCGCCATCAGGTCAAGTCCACCGGCAATATCGTGGTTGCGTACATTGGGTTTGATTTTACCGGGCCACACCGCGATCGCCGGCACCCGGTTACCACCTTCTCGCACTGTGCCCTTGGTACCGCGGAATGGCGTATAGCCCGCGTCGGGAAACACATCCTGCCAGGCACCATTGTCCACGGTGTAAAACACCAAGGTATTTTTATCCAGCCCGAGCTCCCGCAGTTTGTCCATGACATGGCCAATACGGGTATCCAACTCTACTACCGCGTCGGCGTACTTGGATTTCGACATCGACGTATGCTTGAACTCCGGCGCCGGCATGTTGGGCTGGTGGTTCTTCATAAAGTTGATGTTGATGAAGAACGGTGTCCCGGGGTTTTTCGCCGCGTCCTCAAGAAATTCGATCCCAGACTTCTCTACATAGCTGTCCACGAACGGCAGGCCGACCACACCCTTGCCGGGGGTGTTGTCGTACTGGCCGTTTACCTTCCAGTCCTCTTTCGCTGTTTCGCCCGCATTACCGGAAAGAGATCCCTTGGTGACCTGTTTGAACATAGCCCGCAGTTTCGGGTCCATATCCGGGAACCAGGTGGGGTCGGCGTAGGTGTAGGCATTGGCGTGATAGAGGAAGGCGTGCTTCATCACGTCGTAGCCCTGGGCATTGGGGAGCGCATAATCCGACTCACCCAGATGCCACTTGCCGCTAAAGTAGGTTTTGTAGCCCGCGGTTTTCAATACCGATGCCAGCGTCCACTCGGCCTTGGGCAGGCCGCCACCCTGGCCCTGAAACGCAACCGTAGTCATACCGCTGCGGTTGGGAATGCGCCCAGTCTGGATCGCCGCGCGCCCCGGGGTGCAGCTGGGCTGAGCATAAAATGAAAAGAAGGTCATTCCATTTTCTGCCATACGGTCGATATTCGGTGTCGGCATGCCGCGACCTTCACCACCACCGTAAGGACCCAGGTCACCATAGCCGGTGTCGTCCGACACGATCAGCAGGATATTCGGCTTGCCACTGGCATTGGTGCTCGTGGTATCGACGGTAACTGGGTTGGACTGAGCCAGTTCTGGTTCCGGCACTAGCTCAGTTTCTGAAACCGACTCTTCCAATTGCTGCGCAGCCTGCGCAACGGCAACCCCCGGTAGCCGGGCTCTGGTTCCGGAGTCCACACCTCCATCACCGCATCCACTGATGACTAGCGGAAGGAGCAAGAGAGAAAATAGCGCACGCATATGAAAATTCCTTTTTCATCCACAGGCGGGAAATCGGCAGAACTTAACTTCATTACCACCTTTTAGCACTGGGACACTCGGCCGCCCATATTGAGCCCCAACAATCGACTTAAATCCCCAGTCCAATATCCGTATTAGGGTACTCCTTCATCGTCGCCTGGTGCTGCATGGAAAAACGTAATGCCTGAGGTAATCCCCATTCGAAGAACTGGTGCCCGGTACTCGACATTTCCTTGGGGTCCACATTCAGGTTGAACACCCAGGGCGCAGTGCCAATATCTGAAACCAATGCTGCATCGATATTTCTCCGCGGCGCCTTTATGTCAAAGATCTTGAAGTGCACCTTGTAGTCTCTCCAGCGCAGCGCACAAAAATCACTGCGGTTCCACATATAGACGACCTGCCTGCGCGAATGACCATTGGGAGCCAGAAAAAATGCGGTTTGATCGATCCCATCGAAATAGAGATTATCGGGGAGATCATCAAGCACACCAGCCATTCGCAATGACGTCATATACAGATCCATCAGATCCACCAGTTCATTGCTTGCCTGCCCGGGCTCAATCATACCCTTCCAATAAACGATACCCGGAACTCTGACACCACCTTCCCAAGTAGTACCTTTACCTCCGCGCCAGGGATGGTAGCTTGTATCTGGCCACACATCCTCGTTACCACCGTTGTCCGAGGTAAAAAACACAATGGTATTGTCCAGTTGCCCGGTGTCTTCCAGAGTCTTCATGATTTCTCCAACGATGTCATCCAGCTCGACCAGTGCATCTCTTATGGGCATTGCCGCCGGGCTTTTGCCAATATATTGGGGCGCAACATATGAATCGTTGTGAAGCTTGGAAAACGAGTGAATCAGGTAAAACGGCTTTGAGTCCTTTGCAGCTTCCTTGATGAATTTCACCGATTGGTCACGCAATACCTGATCGACCATGCGGATTTCGTCAATGCTGTTTATCGGGTAAGCCACCTTTCTTGGGCCGCCCTTATTGCCTTCAATAAGACCTTCCGGGCGCAGCGTGAACGCCATTTTATGCAGCGCCGGATTATTGATCATGTCGGAGTACTGACGGCTTACCAGAAATTGTGTGTAGTCAGACTGCACCGACGGAAGCCCGTAAAAATAGTCGAAACCGACTTCGTGGGGCAGCATGCCTTCGGCTTCACCAACATGCCATTTGCCGATAAGCGCGGTCCTATAGCCGGCGGCAGAAAGCATCTTTCCGCTGGATTGCTCAATTTTCCAGGGGTTTTTGCTGACTTTGTCGCCGGTGAGGATGGGTCTGACCAACCCGCTCCGCACCGGGAGTCTCCCAGTAGTCAATGCCGCCCGAGAAGGCGTACAGGTTGGCTGAGAATACATTGAAGTCAGTTTCAAACCCTGGCTCGCCAGATTATTTATATGCGGTGTTGGCGCACCAATGGCGACACCACCGCCGAAGGCTCCTGGATCGCCCCAGCCCATATCATCGACGAGGAAGATAAGGATATTAGGTTTACGCCCGGTCTTTGACTGAAGATCCGCGAGTTTTTTTGCCGCCAATTTTTCCTGTTCCGGTCTGGGAATCGCAGGCTCAAAGTTTTTCCGCTCGACGACGGTCTCGTCGAAAACACTCTTATCTGCCAGGCAGCTGTTGGATAAAAGTAAACTCGACGCACATATCGCTAACGTGGTCGAAATTATGCGTTTCCTTTTTTTCATGACAGTCCTTTTCATAACAGTACATTGCAACACACCCTATCAAACTGGAGCTTTTTCACCACGGACTGGTTTACTTCATTTCAACCACGACCTTCTCAATCTCACCGGTAAATTTGTTCGGCGACTGATATTTCGGTGTCACCGGCTGTCCAGTGTCTTCACCAACACCAAAGGTATCGATCCCGAATCGACCTGCAATGGTCTGCTCCATTTCACCGGTGGCCACGGATTCGCCATTGACCTTGAGAGTCAGGTTTGCGCGTCCACCGGGTTTGTCACCCATATAGTCGAAATCCACCTCGATGGAGGCATCCCCGGAAACCGGCTTGCTGCCTTTTAGGACGGTGTGATCTTCGAAGAAGTTGTAATCGAATACCGGCACACCCTTATCGAGATACAGCACCAGACCCGCAGCTACGCCACCCACGGCGAGGATTACGCCTTCGGTCTTGGCACCATCGGCTTTCACATTGGCAGTCAGGGTCCAGGAGGCATTCTTCATCGAAGGCCCGGCCACTTCCGGTATGCGAGTGGCACCGGCATAGTAGGTGTAGGTTTTCGACTTGGGATTCGAGCCCGGTACCGGCGGCTTGGGTATTGCCAGCCGGCCTGCGCCGCGGTCATCCAGTGGATAGACGTCATTTTTCTCCGCGGCTTCGTCGAATTTTTTCTTTAACTCTGCCAGCTTGTCCGGATTATCTACGGAGAGATCGTTCGCCTCGGAAAAATCCTCATCGAGGTTGTAGAGCTCCCACTGGTCTTTCTCCCAGTTACCCGGCGCCAGATCCTGCCTCCACGGCAAGGTGTGCTGAGCATTGGCCTTCCAGCCATCCGCGTACATGGAGCGGTTGCTGAATACCTCGAAGTACTGCTGCGGGCGCCCGGTGAATTCCGCGTTGGCAAAGCTGTCCAGAAATGACTGGCCCACCAGTGGTTTCTGCTTGATCCCGTTAACCGTATCCGGCATCGGAACGTGGGCCGCTTCAAGAATGGTGGGCATGACATCGACCAGGTGCAGGAAGGCGTCGCGAGGCTGGTCGTCATGCCGTATCTTTGCTGGCCAGCGGATCACCATCGGGTTACGGGTGCCGCCCAAGTGTGAGGCCACCTGTTTTACCCACTGGAACGGGGTATTGCCGGCCCAGGCCCAACCTACGGGATAGTGCGGTTCGGATTCCGGCCCGCCCAATTTGTCGAGGTTTTCCAGAACCTCGTCGAGCGATGTGGGGAAACCGCTCAGATTCTTGATCTCGTTAAGGGTGCCATCCGGGCCGCCCTCGGCCGATGCACCATTGTCGCCAACGATATAGATCACCAGGGTATTGTCTGCGTCCGGCAGTTCGTCCACCGCGTCGATCAGTCGACCAATTTCATGGTCCGTAAACGCAAAGTAACCGGCGAAGTTTTCAATCAGTGCGTTGTAGACCTTCTTTTGCTCGTCATTGAGGGAGTCCCAGGCGGGCACCCAGTCTGGCCTCTTCGTCAGTTCGGTGTTGGCCGGCACGATGCCCATGTCTTTCTGGCGCTTAAATACCTCTTCACGGTATTTGTCCCAGCCCATGTCAAACTTGCCCTTGAACTTGTCACGCCACTCGGCGGTAACATGATGAGGCGCGTGCATGGCGCCCGGGGCGAAGTACATAAAGAACGGCTTTTCCGGGGCCACGGATTTCGCGAATTTCATGCGCGCTATGGCCCTGTCGGTCATATCCGTCATGAAGTGGTAGCCCTCTTCCGGCGACTTGTCCGGCTCCACCGGTATGGTGTTTTCAAACAGCACGGGATAGTACTGGTGGGTTTCACCGGCGTTGAAGCCGTAAAAATAATCAAAGCCCAGCCCGGTAGGCCAGCGGTCAAAGGGACCCGAGATCGTCGCTTCCCAGTCCGGGGTATTGTGGTTTTTGCCGTACCACCAGGTGCTGTAACCGTTGTCTTTCAGTACTTCGGCAATCGTCGCGGTGTTTTTAGGAATGTAAGAGGAATAGCTTGGGAAACCGGTAGCCCACTCCATCAGGAAGCCGCTGCCGGCCTGATGGTGATTGCGACCGGTCAATAGTGCCGCGCGAGAGGGCCCGCAAATGGCGGTGGTATGGAAGCGGTTGTAGCGCAGCCCCTGCGCGGCCAGCTCGTCCAGATTGGGCGTGGGAATCAGGCCACCGAAGGTGGAGGTCTGACCGAAGCCGACGTCGTCCAGCAGAATAACGATGACATTGGGCGCGCCTTCTGGTGCCGTGGGCACCTGCTGCCAACTGGCCTCGGAGTCCTTGTAGGTTTTTCCAATCTTGCCCTCAAAGGGCGAAAGGTCATTAGGTAGGTTGTTGCGATCTGGCCAGGAACCGCCGTCGGATTTATCCGTGGTTGTCGCCAGACTCTTTTTATCGGAATGGGTAATCTGTTCCGCTTCTTTGATCACCTCCACCACGGGCGGTTCCGTCTTCGAGGCTGGTGGCGCAACCTCCCGGGAGCAACCACCGACCGACAGAGAAACTACCAGTGCCGATACCGCGACACCAAAACACTTTGTGATGAAATTCCTCTCTCGCATCGCTTCATACCCTCAGTCAAACGTGAATCAGGGCGTATACCAGATCGGCGAAGACCAGGCTCGCTCGCGGATGGTCTTTTTGAGTTCCTTGGGATACTCCACGTTAGCTTTCTTTGCGTCGTACATGCTCCAGCGACATACCGGATTTTCCAGAACGCGGGCGTAATAGAAGGCGTGTTCTGCCGGGTCAAAATCGGGGTCTGTCCAGGTGGCGGCCAGTTGTGCATCGCCCTTGTCGGTACTGATGGAGCAATCGTCCAGATTGACGGTGGCGCCATTGTCCGGGCACTGGTGGGTTTTCGCATCCGGTGTGGCGCCATCGGAGCAGGCGACGTCGTAGGTCATTTCTTCCAGTTGGTCGTCGGAGGTGCGCCAGCCCTTGATGACCTGCAGCCGCGCCAGCGGCGCACTGTTCGGGTCGCGCTGCGCCCACACCATTAATGTCGGCGCTTTGCCTTCTGGCGCCGCACCGAGATCGCCACCCTGAGGCACACCGCTCTGGTAACCGACTTCTACCCAGTTATCTTTGGTGTACAGGTCAGCCGGGAAATCGTACCCGGCAAACAGGCGGATCTTGGTGCGGGTACCACTGGTGCCGAAAGTTTCCTTGCGATGCAGCGCATCCCAGATGCCCTCGCGGGTATTGCTCTCGGCCCATACGCCGGCAATACCGCCCGGATTGTAGAGCTTGGTGGGATCGTCCTCAGCCTTCAGGCCCATGGCCAGCGCGGTGGGGTTGGGTTTGAGGCCCAAGCGCACTTCTGGCGCGCCGTCATTATTCGCGTAGTGGCCCTCGAAATCGCTCTCGGTGGTATCGCTGGGCGTACCGTTGTGGTTGTCGGTAGAGCCGATGATGCCCTGCTTGAACGGGTTTACCCCCATATCCGCCTGGTGACGCAGGCCGTACTTCAGGCCGTTGCGTACCAGTCCATATTCGTTGGTACAGCCAACGGTGTTATCTCCGGTACATTTCTGGAATACCATCTCGAAGTTGCAGGCTTCATCCGTGGTCATGATCCCGGTCTGGCATTCTGAATTGCCCTTTACCTGCATCACCTCCACCAGGCGATCCATGCGTTCGCGGCGCTCGACGATATCTTGGGTCCACTCCGAGCCATCACTGTTTTTACCCCAGTAGAGTCGTCCCCAGTAAAAGTTCGGGTTGTGGGGAATAGTCAAAACCTGGCATTCGCCGTCGCAATTGGTTTCCAGCCATTTATGTAACTCTTCACCCGTACCTTCAAACGCGGAAAACACCGTATCCGGTACCTTGGCGCTACGGAAAATGACATTGCGGTGCATCATGCCGCCACCGCCTTCCGGCGCATTGGCGGAAAATTCGAATGCGACGAAGGAAGTGAACTTGCCCGGCTCATAGTTTTCTGCGGCCGCCTGCTGAACACGCCCCCAGGGACCGGTTACCGCGTCCACACAGGTCTTGCCATCTTCACCGCAGATTTCCACAAGGCGCTTTGCCGGCGACTTGGCGATGCCGGCAAACACTTCCTGAAAATACTTGATCTCGTTGGCACGCATCCCTTTACAGGTTTCCGTGTTGTACCCCTTCATTTCCGGATTGGTACAGATCTCGTACTCACCCAGCGCTTCCGCATGATCGGTCACTGCGGCGAAATCCAGGGGGGCCACAATCTTTTTCTCCACACCGGTGGGCAATTTCACCGTCTCGCCTTTGGCAAAACGATAAGCCAGAAAGGGATCGTTCAGCGCATTCCCAAAGATAAAGGCATCCAGCGAGTAAGCGGTGTGGATATGCAATTCGCCGAAGTAGGCGTCGCGCAGAGGATTCGTGGGGAATTCACTAGTGCTCTCTGCCGTGGTCGTCGTGGCGTCTGCCGGTATCGGGGTGGTAGCCGATTCCGCCGTTTCGGGATCCTCGACCTCCGCCGTGGCATCCAGCCCGATCGCGCCCTCAGTTTCCACGTTTTTGGGTTCCGATTTATTACCACACGCAGTTAACAAAACCACCGTCAGTAAGCAGATCATGTATCTCATGGCGAGTCCTCGTTTAGCGGATTTTTAGCGTGTGCTTTCGTTCAGGGCGTGTACCAAATGGGACTGGAGAAAGCGCGCTCCTGCTGAACCATGGGTACCTTCTTGTCCATTTCGATCTTGTTTCGCACCTTGTCGTACAGGGTCCAGCGCGGCGTGGGAATTTGCAGAACCCGCACGTAGTACACCGCCTTGTCCTCGGGGTTGAACTCGGCATCCTCGAAATAGCCGATCAGCTGAGAATCACCAATATCGTTGCTGTATTCGGCTGTTTCCAGGTTCACCGTGTCGCCCACGGGCGGGAGCTTACCCTTCGCATCTACCGTTCGATCACCGGACCATTTGACGTTGAATATTTTTTCGTGGGTCTCGCCGTCTCCACCTACCCAGCCCTTGATGATCTGTAACCGGTCGAGATTGGCACCCTCCGGGTCCTTCATCGCGGCGACTAGAAACTTGAGTTTCTGCCCTTCTTTAGCGCCGCTTAACTTGGCCCCCATGGGAACACCCTTCCCATAACCGGCAGCAACAAGATCCCCTTTCGCGTCTGACTCGTCGAAATCAAAGCCACCAAAAAAGCGCACCGTCATACGCGGGCCGGTGGTGGCAAAGGTCTCTTTACGCATCATCGCGTCCCAGATGGCTTCACGGGTGTTTTCTGCGGCCCAGACACCGGTAATACCGGAGGCCGCCATTTCCCAGCCCATATAGGTGTCGGTGGGACCACTCAACAGCGGGAAATCCCAGCGGGTTTTATTACTCGGCTCCAGGGTTTTGAATTTACCGAAGAAGTTATCGTCGTCCGCGGTGGATAACCCGGTGTGGGTATCGGTGCCGGCATTAGCCCCGTATTGGAATGGGTTGGTACCCAGTTCGGCTTCGAGACGCAACCCTGCCTTGAGCGCGGGGCGCCAGTATTCGTAGGGGAAGGAGCCCGGCGGCTTCGGCTTCAAAATCAGGTTGCCGCGATCCCACAGGTCCCAGTTGGCAAACTCATCTTCGGGCGACAGGTTCGGGTGGGATTCACTCTGGCCCTTGATCTGGGTGACTTCATAAAGCGGCTCGTAGCGGGCACGCATTTCCGCCCACTCTTTAGTCATGGGCCAACCGTCGAAGCGTTTCTCTTCGAACATGCGGCCATTGGACATATTGCCGTTGTGGGGAATGGCCAGCACCCGGCCGCCGGTCTTGTCTTCGTAGGCTTTCATCCACGCCCAGAGTTTCTCAGGGTCCTGAGTTTGGAAAGTGGTGAGCGGCAAAAGGCTGCGGGTTTTACTGGCATCGTCACGGAAGATTACATTGCGATGCAGGTTGTCGCCGCCGTCCGCATTCACCGTCCATTCGTACGCAATAAAGGTGGAGAACTCGCCTGGCTTGTAGAATTTTTCCGCCGCGTCCACAGTCTTTTCCCAGGCGGATTTCATCCACTTGGGATCCATCACTTCCTTGGGCAATTTGCCTTCGGACTGCATGACGATCAGTTCACTTTTGGCTGCGGCAGCCTTTTTCTCATCACCGGAATTCAGCGCTTCATTCCAACCCTTGAGGACCGGGTTCGCCATCATTTCCGGGTTACCTGCCACCAACTCGTTAATGACCCCCATACCGTCGGAGTGGTCGGTGATCATAAACCAGTCGTAGGGTCGGCTTAGCTTGGCCTTCAGTCCGCTGTTCGACTTTACTTCCTCACCCAGCGCAAAACGGTAGGCATCTTCCGGTGTGAGAATGGCACCATCCATCCCGGCATCCGCAGACCAGCCTGTATGTACATGGGTATCGCCGAAATAAGCCTGGACTGGATAGCTGGAACTGGCACTGCCATTTGCATTCACTTCGGCTGTATCAGAGCCAAGCTCTTCACCAATGATTTGCTCATTTTTCGTCGAATTATCGGCGTCAGGCGGCGCCTCAGAATCAACCTGAGGCTTCCCTTCCGCCCGTGTCGTTTCTTTTGTAATTTCGACTTCAGTCGTGGCCTTGTCGTGCTTCTCTCCACTGCAGGCAGAGAGTGCAATGACCGCGGCGAGAACCGAAAAACTCCATCCCTGCTTATTCATGCCGGCCTTCGATATTTACCGTGTGCTTAAAGAAGTTTGCCCCGCACTGTCGGCAACGCCAGATTCATTGGCAATCGCGTACAGTGACGGGGCAGAAATTACGCCTTTAGTGCGTTATCAACCTACATGCTGCTACCGTTGCTGACCAGCAAGTGAATTGATCAGGGTGCTGACCTCCCCAACCTGCGCAGAAAAGCTCTTCTGCACAGGCGGAAATTCCTGAAAGCTTTTAACAAACTGCTTGATCTGGCCACCCGCCGGGCCCAATGTCCAACTGCGGTTTTCGGCCCACTCATCGTAGCCGCGCGCATCGATGAAGCGCTCAAACGGATCCAGTTTCAGGTTGATGATATAAGGTGTGGTCAGTGGTATCTGGCTGGCCCGGAACCACTCTTCCTGGTCGATAAACAGGAACTTCCAGTCGCCGTAGCGCATACCGTGGAAGGTGGTTTCCGTGAAGTAATAGAATTCCTTACGCTTGGTTTTACCCTGTTTCAGCAGAATGTCGGTCTGATCATAGCCATCCAGGTGCACCTTGAAGCTCTTGTCGCCGATCTTGGTTCCCGACAGCAGTTTCTTTTTAATGTCTTTGTCACCAACAATGGACATGATGGTGGGGACCCAGTCTTCCATCGCCATAAATTCGCCGGTAGAAACACCAGCCGGGATGCGCCCCTTCCATTTCACGAGCATCGGCACACGGAAACCACCTTCCCAGCCACCAACGCCTTTTTCCCCATGGAACGGCTGGTTGCCGCCATCCGGCCAGGAATTCGATGCTGCGCCGTTGTCGGTGGAGAACATGACCAGCGTATTGTCCGCCACGCCGAGCTTGTCAAGTAGATCCAGCAGCTCGCCGACGTCATCATCCAGTTCCATCATGCCGTCGGCGTAGATGCCATAGCCACTTTTCCCCGCATATTCCTTGCTCAGATTGGTACGATAGTGCATGCGTGTTGTGTTGTGCCAAACGAAGAATGGCTTTTTGGCTTTCACCGCATCGGTAATAAAACGCTTGGATTGCTCCAGCACTTCCTGATCGATATTGCGCTGCCGCTCCTTACCCCAGGCGCCCATGTCCTCGATTTTCTGCTTGCCATCGGCCATTGCCTTCGAGTGGATAATACCGCGCATTTTCAGCCCAAACTGCTTCTGCACTTGCGGATCTTTTGGGTAATCGTATTGCTCGGGGTATTCACCCGCATTCAGGTGATAGAGGATGCCAAAAAATTCATCAAACCCGTGTGCCGTCGGCAGGTGCTCATCCCGGTCGCCCAGGTGATTTTTGCCAAACTGCCCAGTGACATAGCCGTGAGGCTTGAGCATTTCCGCCAGGGTTGGGGTCTCTGCTTTCAGCCCCTGCTCAGCACCGGGCAGCCCCACAGTACTGAGACCGATACGCATGGGATACTGGCCGGTAATAAAAGACGCCCGCCCTGCGGTACACGACGCATGTGCATAGTGATCCATGAAAATCATGCCGTCTTTGGCAATGCTATCAATATTCGGCGTTGATCCCCCCATCATTCCCCGGTGATAGGCGCTGACATTCCACATGCCGATGTCATCGCCCCAGATGATGAGAATATTTGGTTTGTCTGCTGCATTGGCCAAAGAGATGACAAACAGCAATACAACGCCTACAAAAAATCGATATAGCCCGGTCATAAACAAGCTCCACATACTTAAAAGACGAAGCCATCAGTGGTGTCGGCATTCGGCCACCGAAAGTATAGGCATGCGGTATCTTTTGCTGGCCGGATTGGCGCAGGAGAATTTATTTAATCTCAGGGATGGAATTAACCATGGTTTTCTATACTCTTTTGTCCCCGCGCAACAGCTTTCCCGGTTGGCGCGCAGACGTAAGATTCAAAAAAAGTAATCCGAAGTATTCCAGCACCCGGGGGGAATCATGGCTCAAGGGTCGAAGAAAGCCGTTCTTTACGCGATCTGTGTCAACGCCATTATTACGTTGTTGAAAACCGTAGCCGCACTGGCAACCCATTCCGCCGCGATGATGAACGAGGCGGTGCACAGTCTGATGGATACGCTGAATCAGATATTCCTACTGATCGGTCTCAAGCGCGGCGGACTTCCGGCCGATGAGGAATACGCCTTCGGTCATGGGCAGAAAAAGTATCTGTGGAACCTGTGGAGCGCCATTGGACTCTTCTCTATCGGCTGCGGCCTGGGTCTGGCGCACGCCTGGCACTCCTGGCACAGGCTGGGGCACACCACACCACCGGAATCGATTTCCATTCTGGGTCTGGAAATAGCACCGGTATGGATATCCGCAGCGGTATTGGTCATCGCATTTTTACTGGAGGGGTATGTGCTGATGGTGGCCAGTAAGGAGTTCTTTTCACGTATGCGCGCTGCGGGTCGACGCAATCCGTTTGCTTACCTGATGCAGGCCGATGATCCGACCCTGCTCGCGGTACTGATGGAAGATTCTATCGCCGTCACCGGTGTGATTCTGGCGGCTACTGGTATCGGTATGACTTACTCTACCGGCAACCCCAAATGGGATATAGGGTTCTCTGTGCTGATCGCACTGATGCTAGGGTTCACGGCTATTTTTCTCGGAAAGATTAATATGCGCTATCTCACCAGTGTGCGCGATCCCGGTGCGGAGCGCGCGTTTCACGACATCGTAAAAAGTCATCGGGAAATCGAGCGCTACCACGACCTGCGCTCGGTGATTGTTGACGACACTCACACGGTGGTTGTAGCGGAAATCGAGTTGCGGGAGGAAGTGCTGATGCGCAACATGCGCGAGCGCATCGAAGCACACGAGCAAGAACTGCTGGATCGGGTACCAGAACATCGTCGCACAGAGGCGGTGGTTGAATATGCGGAAACCCGCGCTACCGTTCAGGCTACACTGGAAGCCACGGAACAGGTCATCGATGAACTGGAAGCCGAGCTGAAAAAACGGTGCCCGCGTGTATTTCACCTAACCATCGAAATTGACGGTATCGCTGCACCTTCGAAACTGGATGATCCGGGGCAACTGAATACATCCGCTTAATTGGAATACCAGCCGGGCTGCTGACATTCTAGACGCCCTGCCCGGCGGTATGAACGAGCGCTTTTTCTTGCGTTTACTTCGGTGGCAGTGAACCCGCAAATTCAACTCCTTTGGTGATCCAGCCATCCAGATCCTGCTGAATCGCGTCTTCCTCCACATATACCATGCCTTTCAACGGTCGACCGGTATAGTCCATGGGGCGGGTATAGCGCTCACTGAGGGCCTCGTCATAATTCTCCGGCCCGACCCGCACCATCAACTCTTCACCAACGACACCGCAGGCCATATTGCCATTGAGCATAAAAGCCAGGCCGCCAAACATCTGTTTTTCCGTCAGGGCATCATTCTGCCCGAGCAGGTACCGAACCTTATCTGCGAGTGCTTTGCTGTAACCCATCACCGTCTCCTTACTGATTAACAGTCCTTGCCTATTCAGCCCCCAATTGCAGACCCCGGCTCTCCGCTCCCAAAGGCAGGTTGCAGAAGCAGGATCAGATCTTTTTCTCGGATAGCGTCACTGCCACGGAAGTACAGGCAACCGGTGCCGAATTTAACGTCAGGGTGAGCTTCGACTTCGATATAGGGCTGGATATATTTCCGGGCGCAGATGCACTGCGAGACATAGTGCTTTTGACGGGCCACTGAAACCCCGCCGCCGTACTTATAGGTGGGTATTTTGTATTTTGAGGAAAACTGTGCCTCGGGATACTGCGCGACAATAAATTTGCGCAACGCCTGAACCCGCTCACGTTTCGGTGGAAGCGGTGACAAATATTCAGCAAGCAATTGCGGAATCTTAGCCATGCGTGAAAAGTTATTGCCGTTATTGTTTTAAGTGTAGACAAGAATAAGAAAATCGCCGGGGTTTTGGGTGTTCGGTTTCTCTAGCGAGGCGTGTGTATAGGGATGAAGGTTTCTGTTAGGCAAATGGATAACCAAGCATTGAAAAGACATTTGTCGAAGCTCACAGCCCAGTGATGCGCCTCCACCGGGATAGCCCTGAGTATTTGACACCCCAGCAAACGCAAAAAGCCCCGAAGAATCGGGGCTTTTTGGTTCGCCTGCAGGCAGGCTCCTACTGCTCGGGGTCGTCTTAGTCGACAAAAACCCGCGCATTGCGGAACAGGCGCATCCAGCCGGAGTCCTCTTTCCAGTCATCCGGGTGCCAGCTGTTGCTGACGGCGCGGGCGACACGCTCCGGGTGCGGCATCATGATGGTCACGCGGCCGTCTTCGGAACACAGCGAGGTAATACCGTTGACCGAACCGTTGGGGTTGGCCGGGTAGGTTTCGGTAATCTGCTGGTTGTTGTTCAGGAAACGCATGGCAATGGTGCCGGATTTTTCACAGACTTCCAGCGCTTTCTGGTCTGCGAATTCCACGCGGCCTTCACCGTGGGCAACCGCTACCGGCATATAGGAACCCGCCATACCCTTGAACAGCACTGACGGAGACTCTTCAATGCCAACCAGCGCAAAACGCGCCTCGTACTGCTCCGACAGGTTGCGCACAAAGCGCGGCCAGTGACCTGCACCCGGAATCAGCTCTTTGATCACAGAGAACATCTGACAACCGTTACACACGCCGAGACCGAAGGTGTCCTCGCGATTAAAGAAACCTTCGAACTGGTCGCGGGCGCGGTCGTTGAACAGGATGGTCTTGGCCCAGCCTTCACCGGCGCCGAGTACGTCACCGTAGGAGAAGCCACCACAGCCCACCAGACCCTTGAACTGATCCAGCTCCACTCGGCCCGCGAGGATGTCACTCATATGTACATCGACCGCATTAAAGCCGGCGCGATGGAAGGAGTGCGCCATTTCCACCTGGCTGTTGACGCCCTGCTCACGCAGGATTGCCACTTTCGGACGCACGCCTTTCTTAATGTAGGGTGCGGCGATGTCCTTGTTGATGTCGTAACTCAGGTTTACGGATAGACCCGGATCTTCCTGAGCGTTTTTGGCAATAGCTTCGAATTCCTGCTTGGCGCAGTCTGCGTTGTCGCGCAGGGCCTGGATGCGATAGCTGGTCTCAGACCAGATCTGCTGCAGCTCGGCGCGGGATCGGTTGAACAGCTCTTTACCGTTACGGGTGATACGCAGCTGTTCTTTGTCGTTCAGCTCACCGATCTGATGAGCCGGCACGCCCACGGACGCGAAGCGCATAACCAGCATTTCCGCCTCGGACGCCGGCACCTGCAGCACGGCACCCAGCTCCTCGCTGAACAGTGCGGCAATCGCATCTTCGCCCAGGTCGTACACTTCCACATCAATCCCCACGCGGCCGGCAAAGCTCATCTCCGCGAGGGTAGCGAACAGGCCACCGTCGGCGCGGTCGTGGTAGGCAATGACCTTCTCTTCTTCCAGCAATTCCTGCATGACTTCAAAGAAGCCTTTCAGGCGGCGGGCATCATCCAGGTCCGCGGGTTTATCACCCAGCTGGTTGTACACTTGAGCCAAACAGGAACCGCCAAGACGGTTTTTGCCCGCGCCCAGATCGACCAGGATCAGTTCACTCTCGCCCTTCTTGGTGCGACGCAGTTGCGGCGTCGCTACCTTGCGCACGTCGCTGACCGGACTGAACGCAGAAATCACCAGGGACAGGGGCGCGGTAACGGCCTTGTCTTCACCGCCGTCGTTCCAGGCGGTACGCATGGACATGGAGTCTTTGCCCACCGGGATAGTGATGCCGAGCGCCGGGCACAGTTCCATGCCGATGGCTTCCACGGTGCGGTACAGTTTCTCTTCTTCACCGGGGTGGCCGGCGGCACACATCCAGTTGGCGGAGAGCTTGATGTCGGACAGCTGCTTGATCGGCGCACAGGCGATGTTGGTGATGGCTTCACCCACCGCCAGGCGGCCAGAAGCAGGCGCGTCCAGCAGCGCCACCGGGGTGCGCTCGCCCATGGACATGGCTTCACCGGCGTAGCTGTCGTAGGCCACCGTGGTCACACCACAGTCCGCCACCGGCACCTGCCAGGGGCCGACCATCTGATCGCGGGACACCTGACCGGTTACGGTGCGGTCGCCGATGGTGATCAGGAAGTTCTTGCTGGCGACGGTCGGCAGGCGCAGTACGCGCTCGGCGGCTTCGTTCAGGTCGATGTTGCTGGTGTCGAACGCAGTTGTGTTGGCCTCGCGCTTCTCTGCCACACGGTGCATCTTCGGCGGCTTGCCGAACAGCACGGACATGGGCAGGTCTACCGGCTTGGCGTCAAACTGCTTGTCGTTCAGGGTCAGGTGCTTCTCGCTGGTGGCCTCGCCCACGACCGCGAAAGGCGCGCGCTCACGCTCACAGATCTGCTGGAAACGCTCGAGGTCCTGCGGCATCACCGCCATCACGTAGCGTTCCTGGGATTCGTTACACCAGATTTCCAGCGGGCTCATGCCCGGCTCGTCGGAGGGCACATTGCGCAGTTCAAACTTGCCGCCGGTACCACCGTCTTTCACCAGTTCCGGGAAGGCGTTGGACAGACCACCGGCACCCACGTCGTGGATAAAGGCGATGGGGTTCTTGTCACCCAACTGCCAGCACTGGTCAATGACCTCCTGGCAGCGACGCTCGATTTCCGGGTTCTGGCGCTGTACGGAGGCGAAATCCAGGTCCGCGGAGCTGGAGCCGCTGGCCATACTGGAGGCTGCGCCGCCACCGAGGCCGATCAGCATCGCCGGGCCGCCGAGCACAATCAGCTTGGCGCCGGGCTGGAATTCCGGTTTCTCGATATGTTCTTCACGGATATTGCCGTATCCACCCGCCAGCATGATCGGCTTGTGGTAACCGCGGCGCTCGCCGTCGAAGTCTTCTTCAAAGGTACGGAAATAACCGCAGATATTCGGGCGGCCGAATTCGTTGTTGAACGCGGCACCACCGATGGGGCCCTCGATCATGATGTCGAGTGCAGTGACGATGCGCTCGGGCTTGCCGTAGTCCACTTCCCACGGCTGCAGGTTGCCGGGGATCTGCAGGTTGGACACGGTGAAGCCGGTCAGGCCCACCTTGGGCTTGGAGCCACGACCCACCGCGCCCTCGTCGCGGATCTCGCCACCGGCACCGGTACCGGCACCGGAGAACGGGGCGATCGCAGTCGGGTGGTTGTGGGTTTCCACCTTCATTAATAGATGGATGGCTTCCTGGCTGAAACCGTATTCCTTGGTCTCAGGATCCGGGTAGAAGCGGCCGGCGTTATGGCCAACCACCACCGCAGCGTTGTCCGCATAGGCGGAAAGTACGTCCTCACCGCCCAGACGATAGGTGTTCTTGATCATGCCGAACAGGGAGTTCGGCATCTCTTCACCGTCGATGGTCCAGCTGGCGTTGAAGATCTTGTGGCGACAGTGCTCGGAGTTCGCCTGCGCGAACATCATCAGTTCTACGTCGGTGGGATTGCGCTCCAGCTCTTCGAAGCTGGTGAGCAGGTAATCGATCTCATCTTCCGCCAGGGCCAGGCCAAGGCTGACATTGGCTTCCGCCAGCGCCTCGCGACCGCCTTTCAATACGTCGACGCGGCCCATTGGGCGCGCCTTTTCGACCTGGAAGAGCTGCTCTGCCTGCTCCAGCTGGGAAAACACGCATTCCACCATGCGGTCGTGGAGTTCCGCCGCCAGCAGATTGCGTTCAGCTTCGGTTAATTTGACCCCGGTAATGTAGTAAGCAACTCCCCGCTCCAGGCGGTGGACCTGGGTCAGGCCGGCATTGTGCGCAATGTCGGTGGCCTTGGAGGCCCAGGGCGAAATGGTACCCGGGCGCGGCACCACCAGCAGCAACTCGCCTTCCGGCTGGTGCTTTTCTTCGGTGGGACCGTACTGCAGCAGCCGCTCCAGCAGAGCCTGATCCTTTTTGCCGAGCTTTTTGCTGTCGGCAAAGTGCACAAACTCTGCGTATACATCCGCTATAGCGGGCTGCAGAGCGCGGAGTTGGGAAAGGAGTTTGTGATGGCGAAATTTCGACAGTGCGGGAGCACCACGCAGAACTAGCATCGCGGGAGTTTGCCTCTTGTCTGGATATGAGTACCTGTGGGCGGAAGCAGTCAGCTGTTGAAAGTGACGCTACGGGGGCCGTACAGGAACGAGGGGTGTCGTGAGCGCGCGCATTGTACCCGAAGCTTCGCCACTCCAACACTGCCACAAATGCAGTAAAGATGAAGGGAACCGCTGCGACCAGCCCGCAGTCGTGGGAGAAATCCAGACTGGCACCCTGAACGACGTCAAAAAGGACTTGAATTTATCCATTTGCGGCGCGATCTACTACACTTGTACGGCCAAAACAAGCCGGCCAGTCACAAAGTAAAAGACGCCACTGATAAAAATTGGTCAGTGCACAGGGGTTTGGGGTAGAATTGCCGCGCTTTTGACCCAAGCCTGCACAGAAAACGTACAACCAGGCTTTGCGAGCGGGTGTGATGGAGTTACCACCCGCAGAAAACGGTGCATCCGGGAAAGTTTCAGCTACACGCTTTCCCCTATAAAGAGCGCCGAAAATAAAGCAAAGAACGGACTCGAGGGAGCTGTCTATGATCATGAAAAGCCGACTGCTGCGATACAGCCGCCGCCTGTTTAAGGTTGCGGCGTTGGCCTGTTGTGCTTCTCTGCTGGTAGCCAGTAAGCCTCCCAGCCTGCTGGAAAAGGTCAAAGCCTCGGGCAAACTGATCGTACTGTCACAGAACGGCCCCACCACCTATTTCGAAGATGCCAACGGCAACTACACCGGCTTTGAATACGGCATGCTCAAGGCGTTTGCCCGCGAGCTGGGGGTAACGCTGGAGATCCGTGACGTTCACGACCTCGGCCACCTGTTCAATGAACTGGCAAATCCGGAATCCGGGGCCCATCTCGCCGCTGCCGGCCTCACGGTAACTCCCGAGCGCCGCGAACAGGTCCGCTTCGCCCCCTCCTATTTTGAGATTCGCCAGCAGGTCATCTACCGCCTGGGTGAAAGCCGCCCACGCACAGTCAAAGACCTCGCCGGCAAGAATATCGCCGTCATCGCCGGCAGTGCCCACGCGGAGCAGCTGCGCAAACTCGCCCAGCGTTATCCTGACCTCGACCTCACCTGGCAAGAGGTTTCCGATGTGGACGCGCTGGAACTGGTGGAGCTGGTCCACACGGGCAAATACCACTACGCAGTTGTCGATTCCAATGCCTATGCGGTACACCGGGGCATCTATCCAAAAACCAATATTGCCTTCAACCTGACCCAGTATCAGCCGGTTTCCTGGGCCTTTCCCAAGGGCGATGACGACACTCTCTACCGCAAAGCACGCAATTTTATGCTGCGGGCAAATACCAGCGGCCTGGTGGCAGAGCTTCGGGAAGTACATTTCGGCCATGTCAGCAAAATGAACGTGGGCGGCGCCCAGACATTTGCCCAACTGACCAGAGAGCGCCTACCCAAATGGCGGGAAGAAATGCAGAGCACCGCGGACAAATACGAACTGGATTGGGAGCTGCTGGCAGCCCTGAGCTACCAGGAATCCCACTGGAACCCTCGCGCCAAATCCCCGACCGGGGTGCGGGGCCTGATGATGCTGACCCTGGCCACCGCCCGCGAAATGGGCGTCAATCGACTTGACCCACAGGAGAGCATCGACGGTGGCGCACGCTACTTCTTACAGGTGCGCGACAAGATCCCCGAGCGCATCCGCGAGCCGGATCGCACCTGGATGGCCCTGGCCGCCTACAACGTTGGCTACGGCCACCTCGAAGATGCACGGATACTTACCCAGCAAATGGGTGGCAACCCCGACCGCTGGGCCGATGTGAGGGACCACCTGCCGCTACTGGCAAAGCGCCAGTACTACAAGCACCTGAAACACGGCTATGCCCGCGGCTGGGAACCAGTGACCTACGTGCAGAACATTCGCCACTACCAGGCGCTGCTGACCTGGAACAACCGTATCGAAGAGCAGCGCCTGGCCGCCGCAGCCGCCAATGACGATGGTGAAGCTCTGGCGGAAGTGCCTGCAGCCGAGGCTGCCGGATCCGCTTCGGCGCTTTGATACAGCTTGTTTGACGCAACGTTAATGTAACCCTCCATCAGCAATGTAACGCTCCGCCGCCGAAGAGGGTTGCCGCATCTGCCCTTCCCTCAGGGGCCCTTCGTGCAAGTCACCAAATCCCACCTATTCTTACTCCCAAAGTACCAAGCTATTTGGCGTCAAACTTGAAAGCTAAAGTTGGAAGCTAAAAGGAGTTCCCATGATTCGCCCCCTACTCTTCACCACGCTACTCACGGGCCTGGTTACCGCCATCGCGATCAACGGATGCGGCCGCAAATCAGATACTCACGATCCGGACCACACGCCGGACGCGGCAACACTGGCGATGGAGGACATCGCCACGACCGAGGCCGAAACAAAGAGGGAAGTCAGAGCACAGGAAAATTCATCACCCTCTTCAACAGGCGACAACCCCAATAGCGAGGGGCAATTGATTTGCACCCCGGAGTGGTTCCAGTGGGTAAACGAACAGGTAATGAGCACTCAGAGTGAAGCCATTGCCCTGCAATACCCCACCGGGCTACCTGACGTCGGCAGTGATGAGTGGTTTACCGCAGTGGATAAATTGACCGGAGGCGACGGCGCCCACGGCCCGGATGGTGGCAGTGATGAGTGGTGCTTCATGATGCAGCAACGACTCGGTAACACCGACTGAAACACTGCACCAGTAAACGAGCTAATAACCGGGAGCATTCGATGAAAAATGTGAAAAACTCTCTGCTCGCCATTACACTCGGTGGCTTTGCCGCCCTCAGCAGTACCCAGGCAAACGCCAAAGATGAAAAGCCCCCACCCGGGGCCATGGCACTCTCCATGTTGCTGACGAAGCTGGAGCAACAGGGGTACACCCCCGTGGTGGATGTTTCCCTGGAACAGGGACGCTGGGAGGTGGAAGCCTACAAGGAAGGCAAAAAATACGATCTTGAAGTGGACCCCAACAGCGGGGAAATCCTGCAGATGAAGGAAGACAAGGACTGAACACCCTGCATAACGACGGCAATCAGACGTTACTCCAACAGCTTGAGCAAGTACTCGGCGCCGACAGAGTCATTGCCGACCCAGAGCGTAACGAACACTACCGAAAAGGGTTTCGCTCCGGTGAGGGCGATGCCCTTGCGGTGGTTTTTCCAGAAAAACTGTTGCAGCTTTGGCAAACACTGCAAGTCTGCGTTGATGCCGGAGCGGGCATTATCCTGCAGGCGGCAAATACCGGCCTTACCGAGGGTTCCACCCCCAGCGGCTCCGATTACGATCGGCCACTGGTGGTGATCAACACCCTGAAAATGAACGCCATCCATCTGCTGGATGGCGGCAAGCAAGTGGTTGCACTTCCCGGTGCCACCCTGCACAGCCTGGAAAAATTGCTCACCCCGCTAAAACGTGCGCCCCACTCGGAAATCGGCTCTTCGTGCATCGGTGCCTCCATCGTCGGTGGCATCGCTAATAATTCCGGTGGCGCCCTGTGCCAACGGGGCCCCGCGTATACAGAACTCGCACTCTACGCCCGCGTTGATGAGTCCGGACAACTGCAATTGATCAACCATCTGGGCATCGACCTCGGCAAAAGCAGCGAAGAAATACTTACCAATCTGGAACGTGGGACCTTTCTCCAAATAGTCGAGGCAAACCACACCAGTAACAGACCCCGTATGGCATCGGATCGCGAATATGTGGAACGTATCCGCGATGTGGATGCAGACACACCGGCGCGCTTCAACGCCGACCCCAGGCGATTGTTTGAAGCCAGTGGCTGCGCCGGCAAGGTCGCCGTGTTCGCGGTGCGCCTGGATACCTTCCCGACCCCGACGCACATCCAGACGTTCTATATCGGCAGCAATGATCCCAACGTGTTCGCGCGATTGCGCCGCGGCCTGCTGAGTGAACTGCCACAGTTACCGGTACTCGGGGAATACCTGCACAAGGATATGTTCGACCTGGCGGCCGAATATGGAAAAGACAGTTTCTACACTATTGAAAAACTTGGCACCCGTAGAATGCCGGCGTTTTTCAGCCTCAAGGGACGCCTGGACGCCTGGCTGGAAAAGCGCGCCTTCCTGCCGCGCTTTCTGAGTGAGCGGGTATTACAGGCTCTGAGTAAAGTCCTGCCGCAGCACCTGCCGAAGCGGATGCTCGAATACCGCAGCAAATACCAGCATCACCTGATCGTAAAAATGGCCGACGACGGCATTGCACCAGCACAGGAGTGGCTGAGAGGATTTTTCCAGCGGCCGGAAAATTCGGGGGCATTTTTTGCCTGTAACGACGAGGAAGCCCGCAAGGCGATGCTACACCGGTTTGTTTCCGCCGGCGCCGCCATGCGCTATCAATCGGTGCATTTCCGCGAGGTGGGCGAACTTCTGCCACTGGATATTGCCCTGCGCCGCAACGACCAGGACTGGGAGGAACAGCTGCCGCCGGAAATCGACGAACAGCTGGAATACCGGCTGTATTACGGCCACTTTCTCTGCAATGTATTCCACCAGGACTACATCCTCAAGAAAGACGCAGACCCCAACGCCGTCAAGCAGGCCATGCTGGCACTACTCGACCAGCGCGGTGCCCGCTACCCTGCAGAGCACAACGTGGGGCACATGTACCATGCCCCGGAAGCCCAACGGCTCTTCTTCGAACAGCTGGACCCCACGAACACGTTCAACCCCGGTATCGGCAAGACCGACAAGCTCCGTCGCTGCTGCAGTTGCGGCTGACGAAATAAGCGAGCGCTCACAAAGCCGGTATCACAGCTGAATGGAAACCTGACTCGCGCCCGGCTTGAGGGTAAAACTCTCGGTTTTGCCGTCCCGGGTCAGGTTCAGGGTATTGACCTGGTCCCGCTCAATTTCCATCAGCATCGACTGCCGTACCTGAAATTGTTTTCCCTCAACTTCCGCCAGCGGGATTTCCTGGTAAATCCACACATCGTGCACGTCGGACTCCATACCAACCCACGTTGGCTTGAGCAGTGAGCCATCTGCCAGTTGGATCTGGAAATGTTCATTCACATAAGACTCCGCCTGCGCCTTCGCATCCTTCATTTCCTTGCTCGCACTCAACTGCAGCGCACGCTCGATATCCGCCACGAAGAAGCGATGACTGATCTCCAGCGTCTGCGTGCGCGGGTTGAGCGACAACTCGG